>CAVZGU010000017.1:0-184836 GCA_963774865.1 uncultured Gammaproteobacteria bacterium | reverse complement strand
TGTCCATGCCGCGCACGATGGCCGCCGACAGGCTGTGATCGACCCGGCTCCGCCCGATCTCGCGGATGAACCAGGTGGTTTCCCAGGGGAACAACTCCATCCCTTCGCTCGTCAGACGCCAGAAGCGGATCATGTCGCCGGCCACCTGCCCGTAGGGCTTGGCCAGTTGCACCAGGGCCTCGTCCTCAGCGATCCGAGGGTTGCGAAAGAAAAGGGCTGTCATGCGGAGATTCGGATCATCCCGGTCAGGACTGAGGCCGTAGTACTCCTTGATGCCCGATAGCCCGGGCACGGATGCAATTGCCTTGAGCCCGCGGAGAGTCACCAGCGGGTGGGCAAGGAAATACGGTTCGGTTTCTTCGCTAGTGCCGCCCAGGAAGTACTGGATCATCACCGGGATTCCACGCTGCTGGGCGATGGTCCCCATGTTCTTCACCCAGCGGTCCACGGCCAACGTCGCCATGCATTCGGCGGAGTTGCAGTGCATGACCAAGCCTAGCCCTTCGGGAGGGATCATCTCGATGCACTTGAGGCTCTGGCCCGACGACAACTCCCATGGCTCCCACCAGAGACGTCCATCGGGGTTGATTCTGTGCCATGCGGACGCTAGCGCGCCTGACAAAACTGGGGAGACGTTCATGGAGAGGAACGCCTCGGCATCGTGGGCAGGTGGCGAACTCGCTGCAGAGCCAGGCATCAACGTCGTAGGTATATACCTGTAAGTCGTCCAGGCCGGGCAGCACCTCGGGCGAGTTGTTCTAGCATCAACAGCATGTCGTTGCACCGTCCGGTTGTCAAGGATGCAGTTGGGCGGGGTGTCGCCGTAGCGGGCGTGGGCGTTGTACAGGGCGCCCGACAAGCAGCAGGGTGCGCAGGCCACCTGTTGGCCAGTGCGACACGTTGGCGAAGCGTCTCTTGCCGCGCAGCGGCTTTCGGCCCCTGGCTTGCTCCGTAGCGGCACCGGCTGCGGGTAAAGCTTCTGCTGCTCAGGCGGCAGCTCGACGAGATCCTCGATGCACAGGATCTCGTCATCGGGCCGGGTCCACGCCACGTCGATCTGGACCACCGTGAAGCCCGATTCCTTGAGCCGGTTCATGTTCTCCTTATTCCATTCGACCTTCCGGATCCAGGCTGGTTCGCAGGATGCCGGCTGGCCCAGAAACCCGACTCGGTAAGGCACGCTCGGCCAGGACGGGCTCTCTCCTCCGACCGATCGACTCGTCCCCAAGGACACCATGACTATGGCGATGATAGCAGTGATCGATTTGTTCATTGTTGATGCCTCGTGCCTTGCCATGCATAGTCAAGGGCCGTCGCGCCGGCTACGGCCGATCTATGCTCTCGCCCTCTATGCTCCACAGTATACATCCATGCCGCAACCATTTCCTTGCCCACCCAACGGTCGTCAGAAGAGGGCACGTCTTGCTGGCACTGATCGGATGTCCTTCCGATCGGCCTGTGATGACGACCCCCAACCCACAAGTCTTTTAACAACTCATATACAACCGCCGAATTGACGCGTTTTTTTGGCCGCCTCCAGTGCCGGTACTCCGGAGCCAGAGGTTCAGCTTTCGAGGCGAGTCGGCACTTCGCTCAAACTCACAAGTTCGGCCCTACCCCGGCTGCCGCCCAGATTGCTGTGTTTTGTGCTCTGACGACGGCTACCCGACGGTCTTGTACACGGCCTCGCTCGTCGGGGAAGCAGGTCGGCTGCTGCGTCGCGACCGGAAGGGTGGGACCGGCAGCTCCTGGCCCCGGCCCCGGGGTGCATCGTACGGAGCGTCAGCTCCCCGTCGATGTCCATCTCGTGCCAGGGGATCTCGTTGATCCACACCATGGGGCGGAGCGAGTCCAGGTGGTTCAGCGGCCGGCACAGCTCGGCCTTCTGGCGGTGGCCTGGCTCGGCGGCGATGGCCGCGACCTTCTCGGCCAGCCTGCGAAGGACGGTCTTGTCAGATTCGCACGGCCGGATGGGCTCAGCCGGCACCAGCGGCTCGTAATGGCTCGGGTCGTGCAGCATCGACGGGTTCTCCGTCTCGCTCAATCGGGCGGTGGCAGATTCCACGACGATGGGCTGAATGGACAGCGAGGACAAGCCGCCGTCTGGCACTTTCCAGGGTGGATCACTGTTTCAAAATACCGAAGGCCTTGAGGATGTGCGACGCCCCGCAGCCGGGAGCCATCCGATCGCCGCGTTGCGGAAGGCGGGACACCACGTCGACCAGCCCGTGCGTGCGGTTGAACGCCAGGTTGACGCTCGCCTCCGCCTCGTTTCCCGTCACCGATTTTTGGCCAGGAAGCCCCTGGCTTCAGCACTCCCCGGCATCGTCTGTGGGCCCGGGATGAATGGCCGCCCCCAGATGTTGAAAGGAATCAACGACTCTTGATAACCGGGCCACTCCCAGTATAATTGCGGTTGCTGGAACCGGCTTATGGTCAGGACGGATGACCGCGTTGGAGGGAACAGGCCCTCTGTAAAAAGCCGGCCGCTCCCCACCCTTCAGGTGTGGGCCCGGAGCGGCAAGCCTAAAGACACTCGCCTCGCAACGAGGGAGAAACGGTTTCGCAGGGACTGTTCGAGACCCGAGCGTCGAAAGGGACGGACCCCGTGTCAGGCGGCGTATGGGATCGGAAAAGCATCGGGAACTTCCTCGGTGCCCAGTACAGGTCCAAGCCCCTAGCTTTAGCTATGGGGTACCTGACGCGGCAACGACTACGGCGACTGGCTCAACGGCGATACGCTCGTGCTCCAGGACTACCCGCACGGCAAGAACCAGGTGCCCAACGAGGTGCTGGCCACGGCCTTCTTCGCGCACTCTGCGGCGATCGTGGCGAAGATGGCCAAGGTGGTGGGCCGGGCCGACATGAAGGCTAAGTACACGAAACACCACGGCCACGATCTACGTGCCGGCCCGGTCGGCCGACGTGGTGACCGAGAGCAACGTACCATTGACCCAGGTCCTGGGCGTGAGGCTGCTCCGCATGGAGGGCGACGCCGCTGTGCTGGCGGTCGAGTCGGGACGCTACTGCTTCCACTCCGTGACGAGCCGGGTTCCGCCGACGCCTCAGGAAGAAGTTCCCGCGGCACCCTAATTGGTACTTCCCCGAAAACCGAGACCATCCTCATGAGCGCAAAACTCCAAGGCATCTTCACTCCCAACATCGTGCCGCTGGCAGACGACGGAAGCATCAACGAGCCGGAACTGCGCCGCTACATCGACTGGCTGATCGACCAGCGGCGTGCACGGGCTGTATCCCAACGGCTCGACCGGCGAGTTCACCCGCTTCACGCCCGAGGAGCGGCGGCGGATCATCGAGATCGTCTGCGACCAGACGGCGCGGCCGCGTGCCGGTGCTGGCCGGCGCGGCCGAGGCCAACGTCCGCGAGACGATCGCCGCCTGCGAGACCTATGCCGGCTACGGCGCGCGGGCCGTGGCCATCGTCTCGCCGTTCTACTACAAGCTCAGCCCCGAGTCGGTCTACGCCTACTTCCGCGAGATCGCCCTGCAACAGCCCGATCGACGTGACGCTCTACAACATCCCCATGTTCGCCAGCCCGATCGACGTGCCGACGATCCAGCGGCTGGCCGAGTTCGAGCGGATCGTCGGCGATCAAGGATTCGTCGGGCGACCTGGCGTTCATGATGCGCATGATCGCGGCCGTGCGGCCCGATCCGGCCCGACTTCACCTTCCTCACCGGCTGGGACGCGGTGCTGGTGCCGATGCTGCTGATCGGCTGCGACGGCGGCACCAACGCCACCAGCGGCGTCGTGCCCGAGCTGACGCGCAAGCTCTACGACCTGACCCGTGCCGGCCAGATCGACGAGGCCATGCGGCTGCAATACCGGCTGCTGGAGCTGTTCGACGCGATGCTCTACTCGGCCGATTTTCCCGAGGGCTTCCGCGCGGCGGTCGAGCTGCGCGGTTTCCGCGTGGGCCGCAGCCGCCAGCCGCAGAGCGAGCAGGCAGCAGATCGACTATCGTGACCCTGCAAAGCGTGCTGCAGTGCATCCTGGCCGATTTCGGCTACGTCGAGGCCGCCGCACGGCGGCTGCCCGCCGCGGACGGGCAACATCGACCAGGACCGCATTCGCCACATCACGGCAGCCGTCGTTGAACAGCTCCGTCAGCGAGGTGCCATTTGAACGAGGCCCTCGGACTGCTGGAGACGACCGGGCTGACGGCGACGCTCGTGGCTGTGGACGTCATGGAGAAGGGATGTAATCCTCGACGTTCCGCCCACCCGGTAATCTTGCTATAGTCTCCACCCTGATTTGCACATGCGCGATGTCGGTTGACGGTCCGATGATCGCGAAGAGCCGCTTCTCAGGCTCATGCTCCATCTGGAACCGTGACGGCTCGGGATCGTCGTAATATGTGTAGGTCGTAAGGTGACCCGGTGGGGCTCGCTTTCATGATCCAGACGGTGCGTCGACAACCAGGCGTCCCAGTGGCTGGGTTGGAACGATGGCCAACCCCGGTCGGGTGGTCAACGTGCGCGAGAAGGCTGTCACGAGCGTGCGGTACTGTCCATTCCGCAGCGGGTGGCCTGTGGTGAGCGACCACTGGCCGGTGCTATTGGCGGTGGTCACGCCGGCCAGCGCGATGATTCATCGGCTTCGCCGCGGGGCTGAGAGCGAGCCGGATGATCGAGCCGGGCGCAGCCGTGCCGGAGAACTCCGGCTGACTCGTCTGGACGACCTGCTCCGGTCCGTAGACGCGATTGGCACGAGCATTGTTGGCCTGCTGAACCAGGGTGCTCTGGCTGACGGAAGTTGCCGTAGCTGGCTCGGCGTTATCGATCTGACCGTTCAACTGAAGCTCCTGAACCAGAGGGGCCTGGTCGCCCAGGGTCGGAGCGATGAAGTCCCTGAACCAGTAATTCACGCCAGTCTTGCCCGAGTGGGTCACTCCCATGTCCGTCAGATTGTAGTAATGCACCAACGGCCCGTCGCTCTTGACGGGCACCTGGCCCCAGAGGTTGTAGATCCCGCCGGCCGTGGACTGTGTGTGCTCAAAGAAAACGATGGCCTCGTCGACCACCGAGGGGATGAACGCGGGGGGATCCTTCGCCTCGGCCTGGTAGTTGGTGACGATGGCCCTGGCCAGTCCGCCAAGTACGCCGCCAAAGCTCATTTGCTGTCCGGGGACGTTGTTATTGGCGGCGTGAGGATCAAGCAGGATATCCTCGATGTAGCCCGCTTTGAGCTGTGGGGTCATCTCGCCTTCTAACTTGACGAGGGCATAGGTGTTGACCACCGTCCCTTCGCTATGGCCGATGAACTCCAGGTCGACCGGATCGGCAGGCTGGAAACCGGCTGGCGGCGTCGAGGATCATCCGCGCCAGCCGCGGCGACTGTTTGATCGCCGCGCCGGGCGTGCTGCTCTGGAGCGCCCAGTTGTAGGCGATGACCGCGTCGAAGCCCTCGCGCCTCATCATGTAGGCGGTTTCGAGCTCCCAGGGAGGCCCGTGTTTCCAGCTCGGGTCCTGGATTCCTCCGTGGGTCACGATGCCGATGGTGTAGACGCGAAACGACGCGGTTTGCTCGGGATCGGTGGTCGCGGAGGGTGAGCTGGGATCGGCGACGACCAGCACGTAGGGCTTCTCGGGGTAGGGCGGCAAGCCCTGGGCCAAGGGGATGGTGAGCTGGTGGGTGCCGACGGCGGTGGCGGGCTGGCCGCTCTGGTCGAGCGTCATGGCGCTCTGCCCTGACGCCGAGCCGGGGGCGGCCAGCGTGACCGTGTCAACCAGTGAGTCGCTCGAGTCGAACTGGCCGTTGCTGGAGCGATAGACCCCGAACTGGATCGGGTTCGCGGCGTCGGGAGCCTGGTTCACCTGGTACTCGATCGTGACGCTCTTGGAATCGGTGGTGGTGGCCGAGAGCATCTGGATGGCCGGCGTCGCGGCGGTTGTCGCGCTCATCGCCAGTCGTTGCTCCAGCCCTTCAAGTGTCCCGCCGCAAATGACGCGTGCAGACGTCGCGCGGCTCGGCCCGTGCCGCGGGCCGAAAAACCCGGCCGCCCCGTGAGGCAAGGAGATGGACATCCTGTCTTACTCCATCAGAGTCGAGATCCACTCGACTCTCAAAGGGCCGAGACCTTCAAATCTGCCCGGATAACCTGCGGTGCGTGACCAGAGTTACGACTGAGATTTCGCCGTAATTCGTTCTACAGAAATGAGTTCGCTCTATGAACCGCTGATGTGAGCTACGATTCGCTGGCAGCATACGCCGGGGGCCGTGAAAAGGCAAGGTCGCATTAGGTCGGGGTGTGAAGATTTCTCAATCCTGGACGCCAAGGATGCTCATTCCTGGTCGGCTTCCAAACGGAGGATGCAACGAAGCGTGCGGCGCAGTAACTTCAAGAATAAAGCGCCGCGCTGATAGACATGTGGCAGTCGCCTGGGGGAGTGCCCTACAAGTGTATTATGTGTAAAGGGTCAATATGCCCCACGGATCAATGAACTTCGGTGCGTCGATTCAGGACTTACGTCAAGGTCGCGGTGTAAAGGGTGAGATAGAGATCAGATTTGCCACTCAGACATCGTGGGGGACCGGGTTGGTATGTGACCTTCTTTGTTGCCGGGGTAATATCATGGCTTTGTTGGATTGGCGTCAAAGCCGACAGCCCACCGCACCTGGCCCAGACGGGAAAGCAGGCCGATGAACCTGACCGAGTACCTCTTTCATCGACTCCGCGAGCTGGGCGTCGGGCACACGTTCGGCATTCCGGGCGACTTCGTGCTGCCGGTCTACGCGGTTCAGGAGCCGCTCGGGATGCCGACGGTCGTCTGTGCCACGAGCCGGGCGTCGGCTTCGCGGCCGACGCCTATGCGCGGCTGCGCGGGCCTGGGCGTGGCGCTGGTGACTTATGGGCCGGGGGCGCTCAACACGCTCAATCCGGTCGCCTGTGCCTATGCCGAGCAGTCGCCGCTCCTGGTCGTCAGCGGCGGGCCCGAGATCGCCTTTCGCGACGGCCACGAGCTGCACCTCCACCATGTCGTCAAGACGTTCGAGAGCCAGTTGCAGATCTACCGCGAGGTGACGGTCGACGCGGCGATTCTCGACGATCCCGCGTCGGCTCCCGAGACGATCGACCGGGTCCTGCGCAACGTGGTCGAGTCGAAGCGGCCGGGATACCTGGAGATTCCCCGCGACCGGGTCCAGGCGCCGGTCGCCGAGCCGTCGGGCCGCCTGGCACTCGAGCCGGAACCCGAGGTCGCGAGCGGCCCTGGCCGGCGCGCTCGACGAGGCCGTCGCCGAGATCGGCGCCATGCTGGCAGCGGCCAGGCGGCCGGCCCTTTACGTGGGCGTGGGGGTCCGCCGCCATGGCCTGACCGAACCGGTCGTCCGCCTGGCCGAGCGGCTGCGGCTCCCCGTGGTCACCGACCTGCTGGGCAAGGCCGCGTTCCCCGAGAGCCATCCGCAGTTTGCGGGTGTCTACCTGGGCGCGCTGGGCGACCCGGCGATCCGGGAGCTGCTCGACGGCTCGGACTGCGTGCTGGGCATCGGCGTCGTGCCGCACCGACCTGGGAACCGGCTTCTGGACCCAGCGCATCGACCCGAAGGTCGCGTATCCTGATCGATCCCGACGGCGTGCAGGTCCGCTTCCATCGCTACGACGGCCTGCCGATGCCAGGTGGTCGAGGCGCTTGCTCGATCGCCTGCCGGCCAGCGATCGGCCGCTGCCCCGGTTCGACGGCTCGTCGATCCGGCAACTCCAGCCGGCGCGCTGAGAGTCACGGCGTGCACTCGGGTTCGGCGACCATCGGCCCGGCATCGATCCGCGTGGCCGACATCATCGCCGCGCTCAAAGTCTCGATCCAGTCGCGATACAGCTTCGTGGCCGACGTGGGGGATAGCTGGTTCATCGGCCTGGAGCTTCGCACCGAGGTCTTCCTGGCGGCCGGCTATTACTCGTCGATGGGGTTCGCGGTGCCGGCGGCGCTGGGCGCGGGAGATCGCCGAGCCCTCGCGGCGGCCGTTCGCGATTTTGGCCGCTGCGCAGGACCAGGATCTCGCCGAGCTTCGGGCCGCCCTGTTCAAGCTCCCGGAGGAGTACCGCGAACCGCTTGTACTGCAGGTTCTGATGGGCTTCTCGACGGCGGAAATCGCCGCGGAACTCAAGTTGTCGAACGCCGCGGTGTTGACGCGCCTGTTCCGCGGCCGCAAGCGGCTGCGCGCGATGTGCGGCGAAGACACCCGATTGGACCCCGAAGAATGATGAACTGCGCCGAATATCGACGGCTGATTCTGGCCAATCCGCAAGACTCGAACCCGGGCTGCGGATCCACCTTGACGGCTGCCCCGACTGCCGGGAGTACACCGAGCGGCTGCTGCACTTCGAGAGCCGGCTGTGCGCGCCCTGCGCGTGAGCGCGCCGGCCGAGAGCGGCGCCCGGGTCGTGGTGCCGCTGAGGGCGCCGCCGATCCCGCAACGCTGCGGGCGCCGTCGCCGGGCGTGCGGCGCGGCCGGCTCGCAATGGCCGCCAGCGTGCTGATCATTCTGGGCGTGGGCAGCGCTTTGTGGCTCGCCTCTCCCCACCCGAGCCTGGCTGCCGACGTGGTGGCCCACATGGCGGGGGAGCCGCAAGCCTGGCAGCGCAGCGAGGTACCGGTGCCTCCCCCGGAGCTGGCTGTGGTGCTGCGCGACTCGCACATACGGCTGAACCCCGAGGCGCCCATGGTCAGCTATGCCAGAAGCTGTCTGTTTCGCGGGCGCCGGGCGCCGCATCTGGTCGTCCAGACGGACATGGGGCCGATTACCGTCATGGTGCTGGTGCATGAATCCGTGTCGAAGCCGGTGTCGTTCGACGAAGAGGGCTATCGGGGCGTGATCATTCCCATGCCCGGCCACGGCAGCCTCGCGGTGCTGGCGCGCGGCCGGCAGGCCGGGATCGACACGATCAAGGAGATCGCCGCGCGCGTTCAGGCCGCCATCGTCTGGACGGCCTAGTCCCGGCTAAAGACCGGCTTTGCCGAGCAGATCGATGAGCCTGCGAGAGCTCGCGGCCAGGGTCGGATGATCCGCCTCGAACTGCACGGCCACTTTTTCCAGCCGCTCGGGCAGCGTTGCGCTGGCCGGCGGCGACGGCTGCGCCGGTGCCGCCCCGGCCGCGCGCTGCTGCTCCAGCAGGCGCTGGATGTCCCGCAGGACTTCGACCATCAACTGATTCGATCGCGGATCCACGTGCCGCACCTTCGCGAGTTCTTCGTGCAGTTTGCTGAGCTGATCGCGCAAGACCTTCGGATCCATGGTGCAGTCCTCTAGAGAAGTTTCGTCATTGTGCCATTCGTTCGGGAGTCAGGCGTGCCACTTCCACATAACCCGAACCCGGAGCCGCCATCGCATCGTGGAGGGCCGAATAAGCGCTCCGCAAGTGCTCATCCGCACCGTATGGCGGGTTGACTATCATCAAGCCGCCTCCCGCGAGACCGACACCCGCATCGTCAGGATGGATTGCCAGATCCGCAAACAGCATCTTCGGAATATCCAACGCCTGGAAGCGCGCGTGCACGCTGCGGCGCTGGGTTGCGCTGCGTATCGGATACCACATCAAGAATATGCCGCTCGGCCAGCGCCGGTACGCGTCGCCGAAGGCCCGCAGCATGGTCTTCAGCTCATCGACGCTCTCGTAAGGCGGATCGATGAGCACCAGCCCGCGGCGCTCCTCCGGAGGCAGGCAGGCCTTGAGCGCCGCGTAGCCGTCCTCGATCCGCATTCGAATCCGCCCGGCGGATTCGATTTCACGCGCCCCGGCCCGCGCTTCGGCGGGCATCAGCTCGACGAATACCGCACGATCCTGCGGCCGCAAGCTGGCGGCGATCAGCGCGGGCGACCCGGGATAGCGCGCCAGGCGCTTGCCGCGCCGCGCGCGAATCGCGGCGAAGTAGGAAGACAGCGCCTGATCCCCGATGTGCGTTTGTATCAGCCGCTGAACGCCCCGCTCGGCCTCGCCGGACTTGGCCGCCTCCGCGGCCTGCAAATCATAAAATCCGCGCCCGGCGTGGCTGTCCAACGCGAAAAATCCGGCGTCCTTGCGCTTCAGCGCATCGAGGCAGAAGAGCAGCCCGACGTGCTTGGCGACGTCCGCGAAATTTCCGGCGTGGTAAATGTGCTTGTAGTTCATCGCGGCGGGCATTGTGCCTGCTGCCGCGGCGGGTGTCGGCAGAAATTCTTGTATTTCGGGCTCGATCCTGTTCTGATCCGGCGCCATGGCGACGACAACTCCTCCTCCGCTTTTTTCGGCCGAATTTCAGCAAGATCCATATCCCACCTACCGGCACCTTCGCGCAGGACCGCGTCTTCAGCCGCTGCCCGAGCGCCCCGGATTCCGGCTGGTGTGCGGCTATGCCGACTGTACCGCACTGCTGCGTGATTCTCGGCTGACCTCACATCGACCGGCGCGTGCGATGCTCGGAGTCGCCGACGATGCGCTCGAGGAGTTCGGCCCATTGGTGCGCCACATGCAGCGCTGGCTGCTGCAGCTCGACGCACCGCATCATTCGCAGTTGCGCAAGCTCATGAACCCCGGTTTCGCACCGCCCGCGGTCGAGCGGCTGCGCCCCGAAGTCGAGGCGATCATCGACCGACTGCTGAACGAGATGGAGTCTTCGAGCGAGCCGGACATCATCCGCCACTTGGCACATCCGCTGCCGGTGCAAGTCATTTCGGAAATGCTGGGCTTGCCGCAGGGTCTGCGCCGGCGCTGCACCGAGCTGTCGAACGACATCGCGAACTGGTTCGGCAATGTGCTGCGCACGCCGGAGCGGGCAAGAGTGGCGCAACGCGCGATCACCGAACTGGAAGGCTATTTCGCGGAGCTGGTTCGCGAGCGCAGACGGCAGCCGAATGACGACCTCCTCAGCCTCATCATCAGCGCCGACGCACGCGGCGAGCGCCTGTCCGACGCGGACGCGTACGCGCAGTGCGTCATGCTGCTGTTCGCGGGCCATGAAACGACCCGACACCTGATCGGCAACGCAATGTTCACGCTGTTGTCGCACCCGCGGACGCTCGCCGAGGTGCATTCGCAGCCGCCGCTGGTGCCGAACGCCATTGAAGAGCTGCTGCGCTTCGAGAGCCCCATTCAGGCGATCCCCCGCGGAGTGAAGGCGGACATCGACTTCGACGGCGAGCTGATTCCCGCCGGCTCCTCGCTGGTGTTCATGATCGGCGCCGCGCAGCGCGACCCGCGCCAATACGAGGAGCCGGACCTGCTCGATGTGCATCGCCAGCATATCCGCCACCTCGCATTCGGCGGGGACTCACACGTTTGCCTGGGAGCCACGCTGGCGCGACTCGAAAGCCAGCTGTCCGTCGGCGCGCTCCTGCGCCGCTTTCCGACCCTTTCGCTTGCCGATGACCGGCCGGACTGGGGATCGAATTTTGCCATCCGCGGACTCAATTCGCTGCGCGTCCGGCTTTAGCATGTACGACTTGTACATCGCCAATAAAAACTATTCGTCGTGGTCGCTGCGTCCGTGGGTGCTGATGCGCGAGCTCGGCATCGACTTCAAGGAGCACTTGCTCATCTTCGGGCAGGCCGCCGACTGGGAGCACTACCGCAGGATTTCGCCGAGCGGGAAGGTCCCCTGCCTGGTCGACGGCGACACGCGGGTGTGGGATTCGCTCGCCATCGCCGAGTATCTGGCGGAACGGCAGGCCGCCGTTTGGCCAGCGGCTTCCCGGGCACGCGCCTGGGCTCGAAGCGCCGCGGCCGAGATGCATTCGGGCTTCAGCGAATTGCGCAACCGCTGTTCGATGAGCTGCGGCGTGCGCATACGCCTGAAAAACGTGCCGGCCGCGCTCGAGCTGGATTTGACCCGCATCGGCGCGTTGTGGAACGACGGCCTCGAGCGCTTCGGCGGACCCTTCCTGGCCGGAGCGGCATTCACCGCGGCCGATGCGTTCTTTGCGCCGGTCGCCTTCAGAATCCAAACCTACGGCCTCGTGCTCGATTCCGCCGCCGCACAATACTCGGTGCGACTATTGGCCCTCGATTCGATGCGCGCTTGGTATGCGGATGCTCTGCGGGAAACATTCCGCGACGAGCCGCACGAGAGCGAGATTTTCCAGATGGGCAGCGTGCTGCAGGATCTTCGGCTCAACACGCCGAATCGAGCACGCTGACCGTGCGGCCGTAGAGCGTCTCGGCCGCCTCAGGAGAGGCGGCGATGCTGACGATACCGAGCTTGCCGAACTGCGAAACCGCGCCGATGAGATTGAAAGTCACCCCCTGTTGAGTGACCGGATCGAAGTGCAGATCGTGCTCGACCGCGAGGTCGACGAGATCGGTGGGCGTCAGACGCCGATAGTGCGGATTCACGAGATTATCCGTCGCGAAGTAGAAGCGAAGCTGCTCCTGCTGCGTCCGGAACAGGCCGCTGGCGGCGTCATAGTGTCCGTCGGTCAGGTACTGCAGCATCTGGAAGGTGTGCGTCGTGCCTCCCTTGCGCAGGTTGATCTCGATGGCGCGGTGGCGCCAGGCATGGTCTTCGCGCACGCAGACGAAATCGACGCCGAAGCGCCCGAGCACCCCCTTGTCGCGAAGTACCTGCCCTATGCGGAGCGCGGCGTTCTGAATGGCTATTCGATATTCTTCCCGGGCCGGAAATGCGGCGCCGAGGAAGAGCTGCCCCGTTTCGCCACCCAGCACCTGTTCGTGAGTCGAGATCGTTTCCAGACCCCGCAGCGGATTGATCCGCAGCTGCGCGGAGGGCGATCGCTTGCGGTCGCCCTCGATCCACGCCTCCGCGATTCGTCCCAAGGCCGCGTATTTCGCCGCATAGCGTTCGTAGGTCAGGCCGGGGGCCTCCATTTTCAGCCGCCCCGGCAGCTCGGCACAGCGGCGGCAGCCGCTGCTGCAGCTCCGCGAAACGAGCGAGCTCGGCGGGCGAGCCGGGTTGCGGCTGCAATTCCGATGACCAGGGGCTCGACACCATTCGTCGAGATTACCACCCGCCTCCCGCGCCATCGGCCCAGTGTGCGATGCGCATCCGGGCGACGTTGCCGAGCGCAGGCGGGAAAGCGGCAGCCGGTGTCGTGCACGTTCAAGACGCCGCGGATCGCCGGTGGAATACTTCGGGTCTTGCGGCCGACATCGGCCGGCAACTGTTTGGATATACAGAATTCCACCGGTGGCGACCCGCGAAATCATGCCCTAACGGCATGATTCCTCAAGAATGCCGGCTGTCGAGCTCCGCGAGATAGTCGCGCGGACGCAAGAATTCCTCGTACAACCGCGCCTCGGGAGATCCGGCCTCGGGGTGCCAGTCGTATGCCCAGCGAGCCAGCGGCGGCATGGACATCAGTATCGACTCCGTGCGACCGCGCGATTGCAGGCCGAACAATGTGCCTCGATCGTAAAGCAGATTGAATTCGACGTAGCGCCCGCGCCGATACAGCTGAAAGTTGCGCTCGCGTTCGCCCCAGGGCTGGCCGCGGCGCCGTTCGACGATCGGCATGAAAGCGGGCAGAAAATGATCACCGACGCTGCGGGTCAGCCCGAAGCAGTGTGCAAATCCGCCTTCATTGAGGTCATCGAAGAACAAGCCGCCCACACCACGGGTCTCATTCCGGTGCGGCAGGAAAAAGTAGCGGTCGCACCATTGCTTGTATTTTTCGTACGCGCCCGCGCCGAACGGCTGGCACGCCGCGCGCGCGGTTCGATGCCAGTGCAGCACGTCCTCATCGAATGGATAGTAGGGCGTGAGATCGAAACCGCCGCCGAACCACCAGACGGCCGGAGCGCCGTTCGGCGCCGCCACGAGGAATCGGACGTTGCAATGCGTAGTGGGGGCGTAGGGATTTCTCGGGTGAAACACCAGCGATATGCCCATCGCCTCGAAGGCCGCGCCGGCAATTTCCGGACGCAAATTCGATGCCGACTTCGGCATCTGCAGCCCGTGTACATGCGAAAATGAGACGCCGGCTCTCTCGAACACCTCGCCGTCGGTCAGTACGCGGCTCTCGCCGCCCCCGCCCTCCGGACGCTGCCAGCAATCGCGCCGAAATTTCACCGTGTCGAGCGCCTCCACCGCCGCGGTGATGCGGTCATGCAGTTCCCTCAGGTAGCGCTGCACCGCGCTCGCATCCGCCGCGCAGGAGACCGGTGCCGTTGCTGTGGGGTCAGCCATGATCCAGGCTCCTAGGATTTCTTTTTGCCGGAGATCTTCTTTTTCGCGTTTGGCTTGAGCTTGGGCCGCGCAGTGAGCGCCGGGGCCCGCTTCTTGGCGGCGGCCTTCAATTCCTTGGCCGCAAGCTTTTGCGGAGGGGCCTTGGGTGCGGCGGCCTTGGGTGGGGCGGCCTTGGGTGGGCGCGGCCTTGGGTGCGGCGGCCTTCAATTCCTTGGCCGCAAGCTTTTGCGGAGGGGCCTTGGGTGCGGTGGCCTTGGGTGTCTTGCGGCCCCATTTGCCGAAAGTGCGCGCCGGCGCCGCGGCCAGCAGGGCCTGGCAATCCGCGAGCGTCAGGCTCTTCGGGTCCCGGTCTTTCGGAATCTTCGCGTTGCGGGTCTTGTCGGTGATGTAGGGACCATAGCGGCCATTGAGTACCTGGACTCCCGCGTCCGGGAAGTCCAGGATCAGTCGATTTGCATCGGCGATCTTCTTTTCACGGATGACTTCCAGGGCGCGCGCCAGCGTGATCGTGTACGGATCGTCGGCCTTGAGTGAGACGTACTTCGCGCCGTACTTTACGTAAGGACCGAAGCGTCCGGTGTTGGCCGCGATCTCCTCGCCCTCCGCGGTCTGCCCCAGCTTGCGCGGCAGCTTGAACAGCTCCAATGCTTCCGCATGCGTGATCGCGTCCATTTTTTGACCGGGCCGAAGCCCCGCGAAGCGCGGCTTGTCGGCATCGTCCTTGGTGCCGATCTGCACGAAAGGTCCGAAGCGCCCCATGCGCACGCTCATCGGCTTGCCGCTCGCCGGATCCACGCCGAGGTCGCGCGCCTGCGCCACTTCCTCGCGGCTGACCGAGCTTTCGGTGTGCCTGACCAGATCGATGAACGGCTTCCAAAACCTCTCGAGCAGCGGCACCCAGTCCTGCTCACCGCTGGCGACCGCGTCGAGCGAGTCCTCCATCTTCGCGGTGAAGTCATAGTCGACGTAGGTGGTGAAGTACTGCGTGAGGAATCGACTGACGATCTTGCCGATATCCGTCGCAGTGAAGCGCCGGCTCTCGATATCCACGTACTGCCGGTCGCGCAGGGTCGAAATGATCGACGCATACGTCGAGGGCCGGCCGATGCCGAACTCCTCCAGCGCTTTGACCAGGGATGCCTCGGTGAAGCGCGGCGGCGGCTCGGTGAAGTGCTGGGCCGGGGTCACGTCGAGGAGCTTGACGCGATCGCCTTGCTGCATCGGCGGCAGCACGTGGTCCGAATCGTCCTGTACGACGTCATCCGTCCCTTCTTGATAGACCGATATATAGCCGGGCTTGATCAGCGTCGAGCCGTTGGCGCGCAGCACGGTGCGCCGCGGGCCGTCCGAGCCCGCCAGCAGCTCGATCGCCACGGTGTCGAACACCGCGGGCGCCATCTGGCATGCGACGGTGCGCTTCCAGATCAATGAGTAGAGGCGGTACTGGTCGGCTTCGATCTTCTTTTCGATATCGCCCGGCAGGATGCTCGCATCCGTCGGGCGAATCGCCTCGTGCGCTTCCTGGGCGTTCTTCGACTTGGTTTTATAGATCCGCGGCTCTTCGGAGAGGCCTTCCCGTCCGTATAGCTTGACGATGACTTCGCGGATCTGCCCGATGGCTTCTTGGGCCAGATTGAGCGAGTCGGTGCGCATGTAGGTGATCAGGCCGACCGCGCCCTCGCCGATGTCGACGCCTTCATACAATTGTTGGGCGACGCGCATGGTCTTTTGCGCGCTGAAACCCAGCTTGCGCGCGGCCTCCTGCTGCAGCGTCGAGGTGGTGAACGGCGGCGCGGGATTGCGGCGGCGCTGCTTGCGATCCACCCCCAACACGACGAGTTCGCCTCGCGCGGCGCTGCGCAGGGTGCGTTCCGCCTCTTGTGCCTGGGCTGCGGTGGTGAAGCTGAACTGCTCGACCTTGCTGCCCCGATATTCGACCAGCTTGCCCGGAAACCTCTGTTGCGAATGCTCCAGTTCCGCAGTCGATGGTCCAGTATTCGCGCGCCACGAACGCGGCGATTTCGTCTTCGCGCTCGCAAATCATGCGCAGCGCCGGGCTTTGCACGCGGCCCGCCGACAGCCCGGGGCGCACCTTTTTCCACAGCAGCGGCGAGAGATTGAACCCCA
Source organism: uncultured Gammaproteobacteria bacterium (assembly GCA_963774865.1). Lineage (GTDB taxonomy): Bacteria > Pseudomonadota > Gammaproteobacteria > Steroidobacterales > Steroidobacteraceae > Bog-1198. Next base: position 168,570 of record CAVZGU010000017.1, on the reverse strand, counting down.
CCAGGAAGTCGAGGGCCCGCCGCGCCTGCTGCGCATTCACCAAATCGACCGATAGCTCGCGCGGCTGCGTCATCGCCTCGCGGACGGCGTTTTTGGTGATCTCGTAAAAGACGACCCGCTCCACGTCTTTGCCTTTCAGCGCCCCCTGCGCCTTCAACAGTTCGTACAGGTGCCAGGATATGGCTTCGCCCTCGCGGTCGGGGTCGGTCGCCAGAAACAGCGTTTTAGCCTTTTTGAGCGCGCGCGATATGGCGTCGACGTGCTTTTGGTTGCGCTCGACGACCTGGTATTTCATCGCGAAATGATGCTTCGGATCGACGGCTCCTTCCTTCGGCACCAAGTCCCGAACGTGACCATAGGAAGCGAGCACCTCGAAATCCTTGCCGAGGTATTTCTTGAGGGTCTTCGCCTTGGCAGGCGACTCCACGATAACGAGGTTGGTGCTCAAAGTCGTCGAAAGTCTAATGCAGGGCGTCGGAGCGCTCTTCGAAGACCAGGTCTTCCATCTGCGCGTAGGCGGACTCTTGGCCAGGCTGATTGAAGAGCACCATCAACACCACCCATTTCACCTGTTCGATGTCGATTTCGTCGGCTTCCAGCGCCATCAAGCGATCGATGACCAATTCGCGCTGCGTGCCGGACAGGATATGCACGTTCTCCAGGTACATCAGATAGCCGCGCACGTCCGTATCGAGGCGCAGCAGCTCCTGGCCGCTGAAGACGCGCACGGCTCGCGCCGTGGCTTCGGCGACCTTGCCCAATTGTTCACCCGACAGGCCGTCGAGCCATTCCAGCGCACGTTCGATGTCAGGCTCTGGGAATCCGGCCTTGTCCAGTTCGGTTTTCAAGGTATTGCGATCGGGCCGCGGCTCCTCATCGGTGCTCATGTAATTCTCGAAGAGATATATGAGCAAATCGAGAACGTTATCTTTCACCTCCGGCGCTCCTGTTGACGACTCGGGAGTAGCGGCCCCCGGGGGCGGCCTGAACGTGGCCTTCGAGCTCGAGGATCAGCATCATCGAGGACACGGCTTCTGGTTTGAATCCGGTGCGACCAATCAGCATATCGAGGTCCGCGGGATCAAAGCCGAGCGCATCTAACAAGATTTTGTGTTCCTTGTCCATGGCCGCGGTGCCGGCCATCCGCCCCGCGCCGGCCGCGGTGGGCCGGGAGTCGTTGGCGAAAAAGGCCGAAAAGTTCAGCTCCCTCAATATGTCATCGGGGGTTTCAGTCAGTTTTGCGCCCATCCTTTATCAGCTCGTGGCAGCCGCGGCTCAGGGGATTGTGGATGGATCCGGGCACCGCGAACACCTCCCTGCCGCGCTCGTTCGCCGCACGTGCCGTGATCAGCGAACCGCTCCCATGCGCCGCCTCGACCACCAGAGTGCCCAGACTCAAGCCCGCGATGATGCGGTTGCGCTGAGGAAAATGGGCGCGCAGCGGTGCGCTTCCCAGCGGGAATTCGCTGATCAGGGCGCCCTGCAGCTCGATGGCTTCGCTGAGTTCGTAGTTGCTGCGCGGATAGACCACATCGAGCCCGCAGCCGAGCACCGCCAGAGTGATGCCTTGCGCCGCCAAGGCGCCGCGGTGCGCGCACGTGTCGATGCCGTGTGCGAGCCCGCTGGTGATGGCAAGCCCGCGTTCGGCCAGATACTGCGAGAATTCGTAGGCGGTGTCGCGGCCTTGAGGTGTGGGGTTGCGGCTGCCGACCACCGCCAGCTGCGGATCACTGAGCGCATCGATGTTGCCGGCCGCATACAGCGCCAGGGGGCGATGCGCAAATGAGCGCAGCAGCCTCGGATAGCGCGGGTCGGTGAATGGCAGCACGTGATGGCGCGCGTGCTCGAGCCATTTTCGCTCCGCCGCGCCGGGAAAGGCCGCGCGACGAAGATATTCACGCGCCGGCGCCGGAATTCCGCAGCATTCGCGAGCGGCGTCGGACGCAGCCATGATCCCGCCGGCGGAGCCCAGTCTTTCCAGTGCCGTCGACAGCGTCTCGGCATCGAGGGCCGGCGCCCGGGCCAGCGTTACCCAGGCCAGTACCTCGTCGCTCAGCGGCATGGCGCGAATTATCGCGCAGGGCGCGCGCGGCTGCGCTCTCTGCAAACCGCCTCAATGCGCAGATTTGCGCACGCCCGGCTCAGACTCAGGGGTTCTTGACGGCGTCCCCGACTCGAATCACATCGGTGGCTTCCATGATCAGCCCGTAGCTCATCCGATCGAAGGCTTTGAACACCATGAAGGTGCCGCTTCGATCCTCCGGCAGGCGCACCTTCGGGGAAAACATGGTGGTAACTCCGGTCACGAAGCCGTGGCTTACGTTGTCGTGAACCGTCTCGCCCCCGTTGAACACGGCGAGCACGTTGCCCTGCGCCAGGCCGTCGCGGGCGCCGCGGTTGATGACGACCACTTCATACTGGCCGATGACGGTCTCTCCGTCGACGACCGCTATGATGCGGCCGTTCGTTCTCACCGTCGGCGCGGTCGGTACGAAATCGAGCGGCACATCGACGCTGCCGGGAAACAGCTTGTCGCCGGGGTAGGTCTCACGCGTCGATTGGGTCATGATGAGGGTCACGGGGTCCCCGACGCGGGTCACGTGGCCTGTGCCGGTGAACACGCCGTTGTATCCCAGGACGCGCTTGTCATCCGGATCGCGCAACGCCTCGCCGACGCGCACCAGGTTGTAATGCATGCCGACTTCGACCGGCTGTTTGAAGCCGCGAGCGTACACGGTATCGCCTTCGGACATGACCACGTGGGAATCGCGGGTGGACAGGACGTAAGGCGCGACCTTGATCTGATCCTTATCCAGCACCGAGGGCTTGGACATGAAGGCCGCGATGGTCTCGTAGGGGATGGTCGTGATCGCCGCCTCGAGCGGCTGGCTGCGCACGCGCGGCGTCACGCGCGCCACCCCTCCCCGCAGCAGCCCCGGCTGCAGCAGGATGCGCGGCCGGCCGTCGATGTAGACCAGGCGCAGGGTGTCGCCCGGGTAAATGAGGTGAGGATTCTGCACCTGCGGGTTGACCTGCCAAATCTCGGGCCAAAACCACGGATCGCGCAAGAACACCTTGGCGATACCCCACAGGGTGTCGCCGCGCTTCACGACGTAGCTGTCCGGCGCGTTGGGCGCCAGAGGGATGCCCTGCGTCTCAACCGGCGCGCTCGGCGGCGGAGCTGCGCCGGTGGGGATCGCCGCCTCCATCGCCGTTCGGTCGTCGCCCACCGGCCGTGCCCTCGGTCTGTTGTCGGTCGTCGGCATCGGCAGCGGTGCGGCCGGCGGACGCTGCGTGCGGCAGCCGGCGACCAGCGCGATCGAGAGTAGCAGGGCAATTATCTGATGGCGTTGCATTCGTTTCGCTCCCTTGAGTCGCCTGTCTTATGGTGCCGGGCCGGCTGGTATACTGCCGACCTGCCGCCAAAGACTGGGACGTATCGCCCGTTTTTGCCGATTGTCAGCGCTGTACGCACCGCCGAATACGGGCATTAAGTTAAGCAGCGGCGGAACTTTAGCAACTATCTTCGGCCAAAAACACGATATCCATCTCATAACTCCCATGACAAAGCTCGTAATTCTGGAGTATCCGGACCCTCGGCTGCGCATCAAGGCCGAGCCCGTCGCCATCGTCGATGATGCGTTGCGTCGGCTGGTCGGACGACATGCTCGAGACCATGTATGCGGCCAAGGGCGTCGGTCTGGCCGCCACTCAGGTGGATGTGCACAAGCGGCTGGTCGTGCTCGACGTGAGCGAAGAGCGCAATGGCCCCTTGGTGCTCATCAATCCGGAGATTTTGGCGGCCGAGGGCCGCGCGCCGGTCGAGGAGGGCTGCCTGTCCCTGCCCGGCATCTACGACAAGTTGCAGCGCGCGACGCATATCAGGGTGCGCGCCCTGGACCGCGACGGTGAGCCGTTCGAAATGGATGCGGATGGGCTGCTGGCGGTGTGCATCCAGCACGAGATGGACCATCTGGAAGGCAAGCTGTTCGTCGATTATCTCTCCGAACTCAAGCGCCAGCTGATTCGCCGGCGCCTGGAAAAAGAGCGCAGGCAGCGTCCCACGGGGAGCCGGATTCGCGCCAAGGCGCCCGGCGCCCCCGTCCCGGCTCTCTAGGAGCCTGTCTGAGCATTCCCCGTGGCCTTACCCAAGGCAGATTTCGCTTCAGCCGAGGCGGAGCCGACGAAGTTGGGTCAACACCCAATGAGGAGGCGAGAACGACGGATGAAGCGAAATCTGCAAGGGTACGAAGGGTTGGCTGGGAGAGGGGCGTCTGCGGCGTTGCGCGGCTCGGCCGTAGCGCCACCACGGCCTGCGCCGCGCGCCTTGCATCCGCTCCCTCCCCCAGCCAACGCGGCTCACGCGGAATGCTCAGACAGGCTCCTGAGCTTTGAGCGGGCAGCGGAGCTCCTTGAGGCTGGGCTTCGCCGGCACGCCGGAGTTCGCCGTTCCGGCGCTCGATGCGCTTGCGCGCTCGGCGCACACCCTCGTCGGCGGTGCTTCACCAAGCCGGACCGACCGGCCGGCCGCGGCGGCGCGTGCAGCCGAGCCCGGTCAAGAAGCGCGCGCTCGAGCTCGGCTCGCCGTGCATCAGCCCGCCAGCTTCAAAACGGCCGAAGCGCTGGAGGCGCTGCGCGCTCTGCAGCTGGATGCGCTGGTCGTGGTCGCTTACGGCCTGATCTTGCCGCCGGCCGCGCTCGCCGCCCCAGCGCTCGGCTGCTTCAACATCCACGCCTCGCTGTTGCCGCGCTGGCGCGGCGCCGCGCCCATTCAGCGCGCGCTGCTGGCCGGAGACGCGACCACCGGCGTCACCATCATGCGCATGGAGGCGGGGCTCGACACCGGGCCGATGCTCGGCATGCGCGCGCCATCGACATCGCGCCGCAGGATACGGCGGGAAGCTTGCACGATCGGCTTGCGCGGCTCGGCGGCAGAGCTCATCTGCGAGACGCTCGATGCGCTCGCGGCCGGGCCGTGCCAGGAGGTGCCGCAGCCGCAAAGCGGCGTCACCTACGCCGCGAAGATCAGCAAGGCGGAGGCGCTGATCGATTGGCACGAGGATGCGGTGCAGGTGCTGCGCCGAATCCGCGCCTTCAATCCCTCGCCCGTCGCCGACACGCGTCTGGACGGGGCGCAGCTTGCGCATCTGGGAAGCTGAGCTCGTCGCCCGACACTGCCCACGCTGCGGCAGGGCGGCCCGCACCGGGACCGTGCTGCGCGCGGCGACCCGAGGGCATCGATGTGGCGTGCGGCCGCGGCGGTGTGCGCATCGCTCGCCTGCAGCTCGCGGGCCGCAAACCGCTGGCGGCGCACGAATTCATCAAGTCGCGGCCGCTCGCGGGCGCGAGATTCACGAGTTCATGAGCAGCCTGAGTATGGCCAATGCCGAGGCCGCCGGCGCTCGTTCGCTTGCCGCCCACGCGGTGGCGCGGGTTCTGCGCGAGGGCGTGACGCTCGATGCCGCATTGCAGGCCGCCCTCAAGGCCGCACCGGGCGCGCTGGCGCCGTCGGTGCGCTCGCTTGAGCTTTGGCGCGGTCCGCGGCTACTACCGGCACGAGGCCCTCCTCGGCCGCCTGTTGTCGCAGCCGGTGAGATCGCTGGATTTCCTGGTGCGCGCCCTGCTGTCGGTTGCGCTGTTCGAGCTGGAGGATGCGCGCACCCCCGAGTACGCCGTGGTCGATGCGGCGGTCGAGTACGGCGAAGGCGCACCGACGCGGCGCGCGCCAGCGGACTCATCAATGCGGTGCTGCGCCGCTACCTGCGCGAGCGCAAGGCGCTGGATGCCGAAATCGCGCGCAGCCCCGCCGCGCGGCACGCCTCGCCGGTCTGGCTGGCGGACCGGCTGCGCGCCGACTGGCCGGTGCGCTGGACTCAGTTGCTGGCGGCCGGCGATCGCGCAGGCGCCGATGTGGCTGCGGGTGAACGGGCGACGCGCCGACGGCCGCGGAATATCTCGCGACGCTTCGCGCGCGTCGGGGATCGGCGCGAGCGCCGAGCCGCGCGTGCCGCAGGCGCGTGCTGCTGGACTCGCCCTGCGACGTTGCCGAGTTGCCGGGATTCGCCGAGGGCGTGGTGTCGGTTCAGGACCTCGGCGCGCAGTGCGTCGCGTTTCCGCTCGAGCTCGCGGCCGGGTCAGCGGGTGCTCGATGCCTGCGCCGCGCCCGGGCGGCAAGACCGCGCTCATCGCCGAGCGCGAGCCGCGGCTCGCCGGGCTGGTCGCGCGTCGACATCGATCCTCAAGCGTCTGGCGCGGGTTCGGGAGAATCTCGATGCGGGGTCTTTGCACGCCGAGCTCAGTGCACGGCGATGCGGCCGCATCCGGGCGCATGGTGGGACGGCGTGCCGTTCGATCGCATTCTGCTCGACGCGCCGTGTTCCGCGCTCGGCGTGATCCGCCGCCATCCCGACATCCGCCTGCGCAAATCCCCGTCGGAAATCGACAAGCTGCCGCTGCTGCAGGGGCGCCTGCTTGGCGCAGCTGTGGGGTCTGCTCGCCCGCGGCGGACGCCTGGTATATGCCACCTGCACCCTGACCCGCAGCGAAAACCGCGATGTGATCGCCGCGTTCCTCGGGGGCGCACCGGACGCCCGCAGCGTCCCGGCCGAGGATTGGCCGGGCTGGCCCGGGTTTGGCGAGGCCGACGAGTTCGGCCGTCAAATCCTGCCCGGTGAGGCGGGTGCCGACGGCTTCTATTATGCTGCCCTGACCAAACAATGAGCCCATTCGCCCACAATCCGGTTGCCTCACGCGCTGCTGCTGGCGGCCGCCTGCCTGGGGGCCGTGTGGCCCCTGCCCGGCCGCGCCGACGGGCTCGAGGGGCGTTTCGAGGTCCGCTCGGCGGACCTGGAGCTCAGGGACGGCGTCTATCACCTCAATGCACGCCTGGAGCTGCCGGTCGGCGATGCCGTGAGGCGCGGCTTGGCCGAAGGCGTGCCGCTGACGATGGAGCTCGATCTGGACGTCGAGCGCGTGCGCCAGCTGCTGCCGAACTCGCGGGTCGCGGAGCTGACGCAGCGCTACCACCTGCAGTACAACGCCGTGAGCGCGCGCTACATCCTGCGCAACGACAACAGCGGGCAGCAGTAGTCGTTGAGCACGGTCGATGCGGCGCTCGAACTGCTGTCCGAGGTGCGCGGCCTGCCGGTGCTCGACAAGGCTCTGCTGCCGGCGGATCGCCGCTACGAGGCGAGCGTGCGCGCGAAGATCGACTATGGCACCGTGCCTTTCAGCTTGCGCGTGCTGATGTTCTGGGCACAACGAGTGGCATCGAGAGAGCGATTGGTACACATGGACGCTGCAGCCGTAATTCGCAAATACGGATCGACCGTGCTCGGCGGCGTGGGCGTCGTGCTGTGGTTGGTCGCGCTCTACCTGCTGGCGTCCGCTGCGCAGAATTCCGCGAAATTCGACCGCTGGCTGCCGTGGATTCTGCTCATCAACATCTCGGGTCTGCTGACTCTTGCTGGTGCTGCTGGCCGCGAAACTGTCGCGCCTGGTGCAGGACTATCGCAGGCACGTGCCGGGTTCGCGCCTCAAGGGCCGCACGGTCGCGATCTTCAGCGCCTTGGCCGTGGCCCCGATCCTGGTGGTGTATTACTTCTCGCTGCAATTCCTCAATCGCGGCATCGACAGTTGGTTCGAGCTGGAGGTGAGCCAGGGCCTGAAGGATACGCGCGAGCTGTCGCACGCGGCGCTCGAGGTGCGCGTGCGCGAGTTCTTGCAGCACACCGAGGTGGTCGCCCACGAGCTGTCGGGGCTGCCGGATTTCGACCTGATCGGCGACGCTGGACCGCGAGCGGCGCGACAGCGACCGCGCTGGAATTCACCGTCGTGGGCGCCCAGACCCAGATCATCGCGACCAGCTCCGATCGGCCCATGGATACCCTGCCGGTGCCCGCCACCGACGAGATGATGCTGCAGGTACGGCGCGGCCGGCCTTATCGTCAGCCTGGACACCGACGCGGTCGGGCGGCTACGTGATTCGCGCCGCCGCGCCGCTCGATTCCAACGCCAACGCGGCATCGCGCGTGCTGATTGCGCTCTATCCGGTGCCGCAGCAGCTCAGTCAGCTCGCCGACACGGTGCAGCGCTCCTATACCCAGTATGCGAACCTGGTGCAGCTGCGACAGCCGCTCAAATCGACTTTCGTGCTGATTTTGACCTTCGTGGTGCTGATGTCGCTGATCGCCGCGGTGTACGGCGCGTTCTTTGCCGCGCAGCGCCTGGTGCAGCCGGTGCAGGACCTGATCGCCGGCACGCGCGCGGTCGCCAAGGGCAATTACGATACTCAGCTGCCGCTGCCGTCGCGCGACGAGCTCGGCTTTCTGGTCACCTCGTTCAACGACATGACCAAGCGTCTGGCCAGGGCGCGCGAGGAGACTCGCCGCAGCCAGCAAGCCGTGGAAGCGGAACGCGCGGGACTGGCGGTGATCCTGGCGCGCCTGTCGACGGGAGTGGTCTCGCTCGCGCCGGATCTGACGGTGCGCACCGCCAATCAGGCGGCGAGCGCGATCCTGGGCGTCGATCTGGAGGCCGCGGTGGGCGCGCGATTCGACGAGTCGATCAGCGAAAGCACGCTGTTCGTCCAGTTCCTCGCCGCCGTGAAATCGCGTCTCGCCGCCGACCAGCTCGATTGGCGCGAGCAGATCGAGCTGCTTTCGGAGTCCGGCAAGCGCGTGCTGATGTGCGCGTGCACGGCGCTGCCGAACGAGGTGGGCGGCGCAACGGGGGTGGTGCTGGTGTTCGACGACATCACCACCTTGCTGCAGGCGCAGCGCGACGCGGCCTGGGGCGAGGTGGCGCGACGGCTGGCGCACGAGATCAAGAATCCGCTGACGCCGATCCAGCTGTCGGCCGAGCGCATGCGGCGCAAGTTTCTCGGCAGCATGAACGAGCAGGATGCGCAGATTCTCGAGCGCGCGACGCATACCATCGTCGCCCAGGTGGATGCGATGAAGCAGATGGTCAACGCCTTCAGCGAGTATGCGCGGGCGCCGGACATGCACTTCTCGCGCTTCGACCTGAACCAGCTGATCACCGAGGTCGTGGATTTGTACAGGGTCCAGGACAGCGCGGCCGAGCTCAAGCTGCTGCTCGAGCCCAATATGCCGCCCATCTCGGCGGACCGCATCCGCATCCGCCAGATACTCAATAATCTGGTGACCAACTCGCTCGAGGCGCTCGAGGGCAGACCGGGGCGCGCGCGTAGAAATCGAAACTCACGTCGCCGAAGATGGTCCCAAGCAGGTGGTGGCGATCGTGGTGTCCGACAACGGCCCGGGGTTTCAGCGGGACCTGATCGGCACCGTTTTCGACCCTTATGTCACGAGCAAGCCAAAGGGCACTGGCTTGGGGCTGGCGATCGTGAAGAAAATAGTGGAAGAGCACGGCGGACGCATTGAAGCGGATAATCAGCGCACCGGCGGCGCCCGTGTACGGATTCAGCTGCCGCTGGGCGACGGCGCACGCTCGGTGGCCGGGCGAGAGCCGCGAAAAGGCGAACACAGGAGAGAACGCGTATGACCGCTTCGAGAATATCTGGTGGTGGACGATGAGGCGGATATCCGCGGATTGCTCAAGGAAATTCTCGCCGAGGAGGGCTACGAGGTGGAGGTCGCGGCCGACGCCACCCAGGCGCGCACCTCGCGGGCGACACATGTCCCGGATCTGGTGCTGCTCGACATCTGGATGCCGGACACCGACGGCATCACGCTTGCTGCGCGAATGGTCGGTAACCGACGGCTACGACTGCCCGGTCGTCATGATGTCGGGGCACGGTACGGTCGAGACGGCGGTCGAGGCGACGCGTCTGGGCGCCTTCGATTTCGTCGAGAAGCCGCTATCGCTGACCAAGCTGCTTGAGAACCGTCGAGCGGGCGCTCGATGCCGGCCGCCGCAAGCGCCTGTCCGAGCGCACCCAGGGCTCGAGCCTGGCCGTTCCCATCGGCAAGAGCAAGCTCACTCAAACCTTGCGCGAACAGGTGCAGCAAGCCGCGACGAGCTCCTCGCCGGTGCTGTTCATCGGCGAATTGGGCTCCGGACGCGAGGCTTACGCGCGCTATCTGCACTCCTTGAGCGCCCGCTCGGCGAAGCCGTTTTTCATGGTGGTGGCGGCGAGTTTGGGGGCAGATCCCGCGCGGCGCCTGTTCGGCAGCGAGCGCGACGGCAAAGTCGCGCCCGGCGCGTTCGACCAGGCGGCGGGCGGCTCGCTGTACTTGAATGGACTCGAGGATCTGAACAGCGAGGCGCAGCGCGCACTGCTCGGCGCGATCGAGCAAAAAGGCTACACGCGGGTGGGCGGCCGCGAGCGACTGCCGCTCAACGTGCGCTGGATCAGTTCGGCGCAGGACGGGTTCGAGTCGCGCGCGGCGCCCGAGCCGTTTCGGCGCGATCTGATCGCGCATCTCAACGTGATCACCTTGCGCGTGCCGCCGCTGCGCGACTATGCCGAGGACGTGCCTGACCTGCTGCGCTATTACGTCGATCGCCTGGTCGACGATCAGCATCTGCCGCTGCGCCGCTTCGGCGTCGCCGCGCAAAACCGGCTGCGCAATTATCCGTGGCCCGGGAATCTGGGCGAACTGAAGAATCTGGTGCAGCGGGTGCTGATCCTCGGCTGCGGGCGAAGAGATTCGGCTCGAGGAGATCGAGCGCGAGCTCGCGGTCAAAATGGGGCTCGACGAGCCGCTGGTGAAGCAGGACCTGCTGGCGCTGCCGCTGCGCGAGGCGCGCGAGCAGTTCGAGCGGGCCTACCTGCAGCAGCAACTCTTGCTGTGCAACGGCAAGGTGGGCCAGCTGGCCAAGCGCGTCGGCATGGAACGGACGCATCTTTACCGCAAATTGCGGGCATTAGGCGTCGATTTTCGCCAATTAGGCGAAGATTGAGCGCGCCGGCGCCCGCTTGACCGAAATCCGCGTCAGTCCCCCACCCGGATCACCAGCACGTCGACGTCGGCCTTGCGCAGGATGGTGCGCAGGCGATTGAGCTCGTCCAGTTTCGAGATGGGGCCGATCCGGATGCGATGCCAGGTGTCGTTGTCGACCGATACCTTCTGTACTTTGGATTCGATGCCCTGAAGCGCGAGCTGCGCGCGCACGCGGTCTGCGTCGGCGAAGTTCTTGTAGGAACCGGCCTGCAGCACATAGGTGCCGCGGCGGGTCTCGGGCACGGCGCGAATGTCGGGCCGCACGTCCTTTTCCTTCTCCGGGACCACGACCTCGAACTTCGGCAGCATGTCGTAGAAGGCGTAGCTCGTCGGCGAGTCTTCCACCGCGCCCGCATCGCCGCCTTCCGGCTCCGAAGGCGCGTCCGAGCGGGATTTTTTCTTGTCGGCCTTTGCGGTTCGAACCAGCGGCGCGTCGGGCCGATGATCCTTGATGTACACGAAGCCGGCCACCGCCAGTCCCAGGCACAGCCCGCACAGCAGACCCACCCACCCGGAAAAGCCGCCGCCGCGGGATTTACCGCCGGTCGGTCTGCGTTTGGCCCTGTAGTCGCGCGCCATGTTGCGCCCCGCCCTACATGGTGTCGGGCGCGGACACGCCCAGCAGCCGAAGGCCGTTGCGAATCACGATCTGCGCCGCCAGCGCAAGGGCGACGCGCGCATCGCGCAGCGGCGCGTCTTCGACCAGGAACTGGTGCGCGCTGTAATAGGTGTGAAAATCGTTGGCAAGGTCGCGCAAATAATGCACCAGGCTGTGGGGAGCGCGCTGCACCGCGCATTGCTGGACCATCTCCGGGAAGGCGCTCACGCGCTTGATCAGCTGCAGCTCCTGCGGCTCGATCAGGAGCCCAAGCGCCGCGAGCCCTCGCGCGGCATCGTGGGCGAGTCCGCGTTCCGTGCATTTGCCGCTTCACGCTCGCGACGCGCGCATGCGCGTATTGAATGTAGTACACCGGGTTGTCGTTGGAGCGGGCCTTCGCCAGCTCGAGGTCGAAGTCCAGGTGCTGATCGTTGCTGCGCATGACGTAGAACAGGCGCGCCGCATCGTTTCCCACCTCCTTGCGCAACTCGCGCAAGGTGACGAACTCTCCCGAGCGCGTCGACATCTGCACCCTCTCGCCGCCGCGGAACAGGGAGACGAACTGCACCAGGCGCACCTCGAAGCATTCCGGCGGGCCGCCGAGCGCGGTCAAGCCGGCGCGCAGGCGGGCGATGTAGCCGTGGTGGTCCGCGCCCCAGATATAAAGCAGGTGCTCGAAGCCGCGCCGGCGCTTGTTGCAGACGAAAGCGATGTCGGAGGCGAAGTACGTCTTAATGCCGTTTTCGCGCACGATCACTCGATCCTTCTCATCGCCGTATGCGGTGCTCTTGAACCACAGTGCGCCGTCCTTGAAGTAGGCATGGCCCGCCGCCTGCAGCGCGGCGACCGCTCGATCGATCTCGCCACCGTCGATCAGCGAGCGTTCCGAGAACCAGGAATCGTAAGTCACGCCGAACTCGGACAGGTCTTCGCGGATATCGGCGAGGATGCCGCCGAGAGCCAGATCCAGCACGCGGCGAAATGCCGCATCCCCGAGCAGCAGGCGCGCACGGGCAATCAGCGCATCGATGTAGACGTCCTTGTCGCCGCCTTGCGGTTCGTCCGGCGGCAGATCCTTGAAAATCTCTGCGGCGCTGTGGCGCGAGCGCGGCGCCCTGCGCCGCATGCAGCTCATCGGCAATCGCCGTGATGTAGCCGCCGCGATAGCCGTTCGGCCGGAAACTGGAAGCGCTCGCCGCAGCGCTCGAGATAGCGCAGCCACGTGCTCGCCGCCAGTATTTCCATTTGGCGGCCGGCGTCGTTGACGTAGTACTCGCGCGCGACTCGATAGCCCGCCGCGTCGAGCAAATTGGCGAGGCTCGCCCCGTACGCGGCGTGCCGCCCATGCCCGACGTGCAGCGGCCCCGTGGGGTTGGCCGAGACGAATTCGACCAGCACCGAGCGGTCCTTGCCGAATTGCGACCGGCCGTAGTCCGCGCCTTGCGCGAGCACCCGGCCGATCTCGGCGTGATAGGCGTTCTCACCGAGGAAAAAATTGATGAATCCGGCGCCGGCGATCTCGACCTTGGCGATCGCGGCGTTCGCCGGCAGCGCCGACTTGAGCGCCTCGGCGAGCTTGCGCGGATTCTGGCGAGTCGCCTTCGCCAGGCGCATGGCGATATTGCTGGCGAAATCGCCGTGCAGCGCATCTCGCGCGCGCTCTACCTCGATGGGAACCTCGCGCGCGGCCGTCGGCACGAGCGTTTCGGGCAGCGCCGCCAGCGCCTGTCGCAACAATGCGTCGATCAAATTCTTCAAGGCAGATCCGTGGGTCGCCTCATACAAAGGGTCGGCAGTTTACCGCGGTGCGCGCCGCCAGATATCTCAATCTACCTCCAGCGGATCCACATCGATCGACCAGCGCAGCCCGGCGGGCCCCGGCAGCGCCTCGACCAGCGGCAGCCATCGTTTGAGGAAACGCTGCAGCGGCGCCCGCGCCGCGGTCTCGATCAGCAGGTGGGCGCGGAAGTGGTCCGCGCGACGCGCGATCAAGGCGCTGGCCGGACCGAGCACGGTGACCGCGCCATCCGCCGTGCCGTGAGCCGCCGCCGCGCGGCCGCAAGCGGCCGCCGCACGCAGGTACACATCCAAGCCGGCGCTGTCCTTCGCCTCCGCGCGCAGCAGCGCGAGCCGCGAGTAGGGCGGCCAGTGCGCCGCGCGCCGCTCGTCCAAGGCGATCGCCGCGAACCCGTCGTACCCTTCGCAGATCAAGCGCGTGAGCAGCGGGTGCTCGGGAAAGGAGGTTTGAATCATGACCTCTCCGGGGCGCGCGGCGCGTCCCGGCGCGTCCTGCGACCTGGGTGATGGTCTGTGCCAGCCGCTCGGCGGCTCGAAAATCACTGGCGAACAGCCCCTGGTCCGCGTCCAGGATCACCACCAGGCTGACGTCCGGGAAGTCATGCCCCTTGGTGAGCATCTGAGTGCCGACCAGAATGCGCGCCTCGCCGCGATGTACGCGTTCGAGCACCGCCTGCATGGCGCCTTGCGCCCCCGCCGTGTCGCGATCGAGCCTCGCGAGCGGCGCGTCGGGAAACAGGCGTGCGAGCGTCTCCTCGACGCGCTCGGTGCCCTGGCCGACCGGATTGAGCGGCTGGGCGCAGCTGGCCGCACGCCACCGGCACCTTCGCCTGTGCGCCGCAATGATGGCAGCGCAGCTGTCCCGCGCGCCGATGCAAGGTCATGCGCGCATCGCAATGGGCGCACTGTGCGGTCCACCCACAGGCGCTGCAGAACAGGCTCGGCGCATATCCGCGCCGATTCAGGAACACGATCACCTGTCCGCCATCCCCGAGATGCTGCCCGATGGCTTGCATCGCCGGCTGCGACAGGCCGTGCTCGACGGCGTGCTTGCGCAGGTCGACGAGCACCATCCGCGGCGCACGTGCGGCGCCCGCCCGCTGCGGCAGCGACAACCGCGCGTAGCGGCCCTGCGCGACATTTTCCAGCGTCTCGAGCGACGGTGTGGCAGAACCCAGGACGATGGGGACCTGTGCGCGCTGCGCGCGCCAGACGGCCAGATCGCGCGCCGAGTAGCGGAAGCCCTCGTGCTGCTTGTAGGAGGCATCGTGTTCCTCATCGACCACGATGAGGCTTAAGCTTCGGCAGCGAGGTGAACACCGCCGACCGAGTGCCGATGATGATCCGCGCCTGCCCGCTGTGCGCCGCGCGCCAGGCGTCGCGACGCAGGCTGCCGCTGAGCCCCGAATGCATCACCACCACACCGGCGCTGAAGCGCCGGCGGAAGCGCTCCACGAGCTGCGGCGTCAGCGCGATCTCCGGCACCAGCACCAGCACCTGGCCTCCGCCGCCGAGCGCTGCGGCGATGACCTGCAGGTACACTTCGGTCTTGCCGCTGCCGGTCACGCCGTGCAGCAGATGCGCCGCGAACCGCTTGAGCGTTGCGCCGATGGCCGCGACCACCTCCGTCTGCGCGCCGCTGAGCGCGACCTCACCCGGGCGCAGCTCGAACTGCGCCGGTTCGAGCGGCGCGCTTGCGGCGGCCGCCCAGCCCCGCTCCGCCAGATTCTTCAAATGCGCCGGTGCGAAGGTCGCGCCGATCTCTTGCGCGGTCGCGGCTCCGCGCTGCGCCAGCCAGGCCAACAGGGCGCGGCGCCGCGGTGCGCGGCGGTCGCCGGGATTCGCCAATTCCTCCCTGCCGTCGCACGGTCAGACTCCAGATCTCGGCGACGCTGTGCGCGGGCTGGCCCGCGCGCAGGCTCGCCGGCAGTGCCGCCGCCATGACTTCACCGATGGGGTGATGGTAGTACTCGGCCGCCCAGCGCAGCATCTCGAACGTGGCCGGGTCGAACACCGGCCGTTCATCGAGAATCTGCAGCGCCGGCTTGAGCTTGGCCGCGGCGATCGTCGAGCCTCTGGAGGTCCCGACGAGGATACCCACCATCTGGCGCCGCCCGAAGGGCACCCGCACACGCACGCCCGGCGCAGCGGCAGCCGAAGCGCCGCCGCTCAAGGCGGGAGGCAGATAGTCGAAGACTCGCCGCAACGGCGCATCGAGCGCGATTTGCAGGATCAAGAGGGCGCTCTTGTCCACAAATGCTGTGGATAAGTCTGTTGAGAAGCAGGGACCATGAGCCCTAAGTGCCCGTTCTGTTTCGAGACGCATTCAAATTGGCGAAAAACTGTGCTAACTGGAATTGACCTTTGGAAATTCAATGACTTAGAGCATTCTGCCAAGCTGTGCCGGAACGTCGATGCAATTATTGCAAGGCCCGTCATAAGGGATGTGCGTAAGTCGCTGATCCTGCGCAAACCGCGTCGTCAACCGCCTCTTGAGCCAGGCGTTTATACCTGGAATGAGGACAGTCCGTCGACGTCAAGAGGACGAGGCATGCCGCGCTTTGATACGCTCAACGCAGATTGGATGGTATGGGATGGTCCCGCGCCAGCACCTGGGGAGCGGTTCTGGAGCAGACGCGAGAACTTGATAAATTTCTGGCCGAGATCGAGCGCCGGGCGTTCCGCATGGCGCAGGTCGCGCTTCGCGATCCCGACGATGCGTTGGACGTGGTGCAGGATGCGATGTTGAAGCTGGCGCGCAATTATGCGAAAGAAGCCGAGCGCGGAATGGCGCCCGTTGTTCTATCGGATCCTGGAAAACGGCATCCGGGATCTGCAGCGCCGGCGCAGCGTGCGCAAGCGCTTCATGACGTGGCTGCCCGGTCCCAAAGAGGATCCGGACCGCGATGCGCAGGACCCGCTCGACAGTGTGGCGGACTCGGCGCCCGCGGCGCCGGAAAGGATGATGCAGGATCAGGCGATGCAGAAGCTTGAAGCGTCATTGCGCGAATTGCCGGCGCGCCAGCGGGAGGCGTTCATGCTGCGCAATTTCGAAGGACTGGATGTGGCGGAAACCGCGAGCGCCATGGGGTGCTCGGAGGGCAGCGTGAAGACGCATTACTCGCGCGCGGTGCACACGCTGCGAGAACAACTGGGCGAGGTCTGGTGATGACAACGCTCGAATCGGAGCGCTCGAGGAACGCAGCCGGGCTCTTTTCGATGACAGTGTCGACGAGTCTCGACATGGCGCATGCGCTCGCGGCTCACTCAGGCGCGGTACGCCGCGCTCGATGAAGCCGGCCGTTCGCGGGCGGCGCCGAGGTGCGCTGCGCATGCCGCTGTGGACTCCGGCAGCTGGTGTGACCGCCGCTGCGGTGCTGGGCGTGGCGCTTTGGTTCGGCGGCCACGGCCACCTTGGTGTGACGGCGGACAGCCAATCGAATTTCGAGGATCTGGACATCGTCGCCTCCAGCGAAGAGGGGTCGGGCGATGCCATGGAGATGTTGCAGGACGATATCGATTTTTACGGCTGGGCGGATAAGGCTGCGAGTCCTGAACCGGCAGCCTAGGCTGAACGGCCGTTGATCGCCGTAAGCAAATGGCTGGTGCTCGGTGCAGCCATGTGGGCGGCCGCGAGCGCGGGACAACCGCCCGCGCGCCCGCCGCCGCCGCCGGCACCGGCACCGGCACCGCACGCCGTCGACATCGCCGGATGAGCCCGATGAAGAATTCATCGAGTTCTTGGGCGAGGATGATCATGGAGATGCCGATTGGTCGGAATTGTTGAAAAACGCGGCAGCGGGTTCGCAAAAGCCCGCCGACACCGCCGCCGCAGGATGCGAAGCAATGATCAGGGCCTGCATTCCTCAGCTGCCTGGTTTGTTTTTCGCAGCGGCGAATTCGAGCGTTGCGCAGGAATCAGCCGTCCCGCCGGCGGCTGCGCCGGCGCCGCCGCGCCCGCGCTCCTGGCAGTCGCTGTCGCCTCCCCAGCAGCATTTGCTGCAAAGCTTTCAGGGCAAATGGGACAGCTTGCCGCCGGAGGCCAGCAAGCCCTCGCGCGCGGCAGCCAGCGCTGGCTATCATGACGCCGGAGCAGCGGGCAGGAGCGCAGCAGCGATTCCAGCAATGGCGCGCCCTGCCGCCCGAACAGCGGCAGCTGCTGCGCCAGCGCTGGCAGCAATTCAAGAGCCTGCCGCCCGAACAGCAGCAGCGCGTGCGCGAGCAGTACCAGCGATTTCGCCAGCTGCCGCCGGAGCGTCGCCAGGAGTTGCGCCGCCAATGGCGCCAGATGAGTCCCGAGCAGCGGCGCCGGGTGATCCAGCAGCATGCGGCGCACCCCCCGGCGGGCGGCGGTCCGCGCCGCAACTGGCGCTGAGCCGCGGCGCCGAGCGGCGGCGCTCGGGCCTGTATACATCAGCGAGCGCCGCCGCTAGCATGCTGCGGTGCGTGCCATGTTCATCTTGGTCGTTTGCGCAGCGGTCCTTGCCGGCTGCGGGCATCTCGCCGGCGCCCCCGTACCGATCC
Organism: uncultured Gammaproteobacteria bacterium; assembly: GCA_963774865.1. Classification (GTDB taxonomy): domain Bacteria; phylum Pseudomonadota; class Gammaproteobacteria; order Steroidobacterales; family Steroidobacteraceae; genus Bog-1198. Next base: position 150,723 of record CAVZGU010000017.1, on the reverse strand, counting down.
AGGCGCCGCTCGAACCGCCGGTCGCCGCGACGTTCAGCGTGAACGATGCGGAACTACCCAATCCGCTGGTGCTCATCGCCTACGGTGACATGCGCTTCACGAATCCCGCAGAGACTGCCGCGACCAATCCAGCCGTACGCCGGGCATTGATCGAGCAGATTGCCGGTGAGCAACCCGCCGCGCTGTTCATCAACGGCGATCTGCCATGGCACGGCGTGAGCGCCGACTATTCGGTCTACAGGGAAGAGAGCGGGCCCTGGCGTCAGCAGCACCTGCGGATCTACCCGGCGCTCGGTAATCATGAATTCGCGGCGTGCGCCGAAGCGGAATGCCTCGAGCGCTGGTGGAGCGCCTTTCCGGAATTGCACGGGCGCCGCTGGTATTCCGTGGCGGTGGGGAGCAAGGTTCTCGCGGTGGCGCTCGATAGCGACGCATCGCTGCTGCCGGACAGCGACCAGCGCCGCTGGCTAGACCATCAACTGTCGATCATCGACCCGCGGGTGCAATTCATCCTTTTCGTGCTCCATCACCCGCCGGTCGCGGATGGGCAACCGACGACGCTCTCGGACCACAACCCGCGGCCGAACGAGCAGGCGCTCGCCGAGTATCTCACCGGTCTCGCCGCGCACACCCGGGCGCGGATCGTGGTGAGCGCAGGTCACATCCACAACTACGAAAGGCTTGTGCGCGACGGCGTGACCTATCTGGTGTCGGGCGGCGGCGGCGCCAAGCCCTACGAGGTGGATCGCACCCCCGCCGATCTGTACCAAAGCCGCGACTTCCCCAACTACCATTACGTGCGCTTCGAATTGCGCCCCACGGTGCTGGTCGGCGAAATGATCCGGCTGAAAACGGGCGCTCCCGGCGAGCCCAAGACGGGCGCGCCGGCGGTATTTGAGGTCAGGGATCGCTTCGAGCTTACCCTGCCGCCTTGACCGCATGAATCAACTGGCCCACGGCCGCCTGCGCGTCGCCGTAGAGCATGCGGGTTTGATCGAGCACGAACAGCGCATTGTCGATGCCGGAAAATCCCTGGCCCTGGCCGCGCTTGATGACGATGACGTTCTTGGCCTTGTCCGCATTCAGGATGGGCATGCCGTAGATCGGGCTCGACGTGTTGCTGCGCGCATCGGGATTGACCACGTCGTTCGCGCCGATGATCAGCGCCACGTCCGCGGTCTCGAATTCGGCGTTGATCTCATCGAGATCCGAAATCAGATCGTAGGGCACGCCCGCCTCGGCCAGCAGCACGTTCATATGGCCAGGCATGCGGCCGGCCACCGGATGGATGGCGAACCGTACCTTGACGCCGTGATCGATCAGCAACTGCGCAAGCTCCCAGACCTTGTGCTGGGCCTGGGCGACCGCCATGCCGTAGCCGGGCACGATGATGATTTTTTGCGAGTACGCCATCATCACGCCGGCATCCGAGGCCTCGATGGCCTTTTGCGTGCCGGTGACCCCGCCGCTCGCCGCGGCCGAGGTCTCGCCGAAGTTCGAGAACAGCACGTTGCCGAGAGACCGGTTCATGGCCTTCGCCATCAGCTGGGTGAGCAGGGTGCCGGCCGCGCCGACCACGGTGCCGGCGATGATCATGGCCGCGTTGTCGAGCACGAAGCCTTCGAAGCCGACCGCGAGACCGGTGAGCGCGTTGTACAGGGAGATCACCACGGGCATGTCGGCGCCGCCGATCGGCAGCGTCATCGCGACTCCGAGAATGAGCGCGCCTGCGAAAAACAAAGAGATCGCGGGGAGCCCCGAGTGGTTGGTGGCTGCCACCACCATGAAGCCAAGCGCGCTGGTAACCAGCAGGATGACCAAATTGAAGAATCTCTGGCCGCCGAAGCGCACGGATTTGGTGATCAGGCCCTGCAGCTTGGCGAAGGCGATGAGGCTCCCGCTGAAGGACACCGCGCCGATGAACGCCGCCGAGAGTCGCCATGGTCAAATGCACGACGTTGCTTTCGTTGCCGCTGTACAGTTCCACGGCCGCGATGGCAGCCGCCGCGCCGCCGCCCATGCCGTTGTAGAGCGCGATCATCTGCGGCATGTCGGTCATGCCGACGCGCTTGCCGCTGATCCACGCGACGACGCCGCCGATCGCGATGGCGGCGATCACCAGGATCAGATTGAGCGAGGTGGCGCCCATGAAAGGCGAGCGTCGCCAGCGTCGCGAGCAGCATTCCGAAACCCGCCCAGCGCACGCCGCTCACGGCGGTGACCGGCGAGCTCATGCGCTTGAGGCCCAGGATGAACAGCGCCGCGGCCACCAGATAGGACAGCTGCGTCAAGTTGCCAGTCGACAGGGAGGCATTGACTACGGTCCTTTCTTTCTTGCCCGCGGACACGAACATCTTCAGCATGCGTTCGGTCACCACGTAGCCGCCCACGGCGTTGCCGGCGGCGAGAACCACGCCGATGAAACCTATGACCCGCAGCAGCGTGCTGTCGGCCGCGGCGAGCGCCACCATGGCGCCCACCAGCACGATGCCGTGCACGAAGTTCGATCCGGACATGAGCGGCGTATGCAGAATGACCGGCACGCGGGATATGACCTCGTAGCCGGTGAAGGCCGCGAGCATGAATATGTACAGAGCGATCACCCCGTCGATCATGTCTGCGCGCCCTCCACGGCCTGGCGCGTCGCTTCGTGCCTGATCTGCCCTTCGTGCGTTAGCACCGCTCCTGAAAACACCTCATCCTTCCAATCCACGGCGAGTTCCCCCTTGGTCAATGCGGGCTTCAACAGATTGAACAAATTGCGCGAGTACATTTCGCTGGCGTGATAAGGCAGCGAAGCCGGCAGGTTGACCGGGCCCAGGATCTTCACGCCGCCGTGAACCACCGTCTCGCCGGCGCGGGTGAGCTCGCAGTTGCCGCCCTGCTCGGCGGCGATGTCGACGATGACCGAACCGGCCTTCATGCGCTCGACCGCCGCCCGGCTGATGATGCGCGGGCGCAGCTCTGCCCGGCACCGATGCGGTGCTGATCACCGCATCGCTCGCGGCGATCCGCGCATCGAGCACTTCCTGCTGCTTGAGCCTTTCCTCCGGCGTGAGCTCGCGGGCGTAGCCGCCCGCGCCCTCCGCGGACACGCCGGTCTCGATGAACTTGGCGCCGAGCGACTTCACCTGATCCTTCGTCGCGCTGCGCACGTCATACGCTTCGACGACGGCGCCCAGGCGCTTTGCGGTGGCGATGGCCTGCAATCCCGCCACGCCGGCGCCGATGACGAGCACCGAAGCCGGGCGAATCGTGCCGGCGGCGGTGGTCAGCATGGGCAGAAATTTCTCCAGCGTGTTGGCCGCGATGAGCACCGCCTTGTAGCCGGCCACGGAGGCCTGCGAGGACAGTGCATCCATCGACTGCGCGCGCGAGATGCGCGGCACCAATTCCATGGAAAAGCTGGTGATCCGGCGGCTCTTGAGGGCGCGCACGAGATCGTGGCGCGCGTAGGGCTGCATGAATCCTACGACCACGGCCCCCGCTTTGAGCGCAGCCACGCGCTCGACGCCGGGCGGCTGCACGCACAGCAGCACGTCCGCGCTCGCGAGAATCGTTGCGGCGTCCGTGAGTTCCGCATCCGCGTATGCGCTGTCGGTGAAATGAGCCGCCGTCCCCGCGCCGCGCTCGACCAGGACTCGGGCGCCCAGGGCCTTGAGCTTGGCGGCGATTTCCGGAACGATGGCGACGCGACTTTCGTTGGCCGCGCTTTCCCGTAGGACGCCGACTGTGACAGGCATGCAGGTTATCTCCCCAAACATTGAATTATGGCACAAAAGTCGACTATAACTAGCGTATGAAGCAGGGCGCGCAGGCCAAAACGGCGCAGGGCAAGCGGCAAGCGGACTGGCGCGAGGACATCGCCGTCGTCGCCCAGGGGTATCCCCTGTCTCAGCAGATCCTGCGCACCGACGTCTCCGGCATGCCTCTGGAATGGGTGGATTATCGGGAGGCGGCGCGCCTCTATCACACCGAGCAAGTCGCCTATACGTGCGGGACGCTGTTGTACCGGCTTTACGGCGGCACCTGCGCGAGGACCGGCCGGCGCACGATCGTCGACGTCAATTCGATCATCGCCACGCTCGGGCACACGGGCAATCCCGGCAATCTGCGCGGGGCCGCATACACACCGCCGCTCAACAACCAGACCCTGTTCCGACGCGACGCGTATCTTTGTCTGTACTGCGGCGCGCGCTTCTCCTACAGCCTGCTGTCGCGGGACCACGTCACGCCGTTCAGCCGTGGCGGGCAGGACACCTGGAGCAACGTCGTGTCTGCCTGCCGCCGCTGCAACAACGCCAAAGCATCGCGAACGCCGGAGCAGGCGGGCATGCAGCTGCTGGCGGTGCCGTTCACGCCGACCTATGCGGAGTACATATTCCTCAAGGGGCGCCGCGTGCTGGCGGATCAGATGGAATACCTGCTCGCGCATTTTCCCCGCTCGAGCCCGCTGCACGAGCGGATGCAACGCTGGCCGATGTGAACGGCCTCGTCTATCACATCGACGCCAGCTACTTCATTTTCCGCGCATATCACTCGATACGTTCGGACATGGTGGACGGCGAAGGCAATGCGACGCATGCTCTGTACGGCTTCGCCCGCTTCATATCGGATTTCGTCGAGCAAGTAAGACCCGAGCGCATCGGCGTGGCCTTCGATCAAGGCCTGCGCAGCGGAACCTCCTTTCGGCATGGGATTTTCCCCGCTTACAAGGCGAACCGCGATGCGCCGCCGGCGGACCTTGCGCGCCAGTTCCAGTTGTGCCGCGAGTTTTGCCGGCATCTGGGACTCGCCGAATTCGCGAGCGCGGAATACGAAGCCGACGACATCATCGGCACCTTGGCGGCGCGCTCCCGGGCCGCCGGCTTGCGCAACGTGCTGGTCACCCGCGATAAGGATTTATCGCAGCTCATCCGCGATGGGGACGTCTACTGGGACTACATCGACAACGCGCGCTATCAATACCGCGACATCGGGCCGCGCTTCGGCGCGATTCCCGAGCTCATCGCGGATTTTCTGGCGCTCACCGGGGACACGGTGGACAACATCCCCGGAGTGCCGGGAATCGGCAAGAAGACCGCGGCCGAATTGTTCGCGATCTTCGGCTCGCTCGACGAGTTGTACGCGAATCTCGGCAAGGTGCCGGCGCTGAAGCTGCGCGGAGCGGCCGCGGTGGCCGCGAGGCTCCTGGCGCACAGAGAGGCCGCGTATCTGGCGCGCCGCCTGACCGGCATTGTTTGCGACATTCCGCTCGAGGTCACGCTGGATGATCTGAAGCCCCGGCCGCCGGACCGGGCGCGCCTCGAGTTGTTTTTCGATGCTCACGGATTTGGCAATATATTGCGCCAGCAGGCGCGGCGCATCGCGGGGGCGTGACGGCATGGGCGCATTGATCGCCGGACTGGTGATTTTTCTCGGAGTGCACTCGATCGCCTTCGCGGCGCCCGAGCTGCGCAATCGCATGGTGCACAGGTGGGGCGAAGGCGTCTGGAAGGGCCTACACGGCCTGATATCGCTGGCCGGCCTCGTGCTGGTCATCCACGGCTTCGGCTTGGCGCGCCGGGCGCCGGTGGTGCTGTATGCGCCCCCGGGCTGGATGCGGGATCTCGCCTTCCTGTTCATGCTGCCGGTATTTCCCTTGTTGATCGCGGCGTACCTGCCGGGGCGAATCAAGACAGCGGCGAGGCATCCGATGTTGGCCGCAGTCAAGTTCTGGGCGTTCGCCCATCTGCTCGCCAACGGCACACTCGCCGATGCGCTGCTGTTCGGCGGGTTTTTGGCGTGGGCGGTGCTGGATCGGATCTCGCTGAAGCGCCGGGCGCCGCAACCGCTGCGCACGGCTCCCGCGGGCCGTTTCAACGACGCCGTTGCCGTCGTGCTCGGGCTTGCGCTCTACATCTCGTTCATAGCCTGGGCGCATGCACGATTGTTCGGTGTATCGCCTTTTGGATAGACCGACCTACGCGCACGTGCAGGCGGCCGCGCGCCGCCTCCAGGGCCACGCGCATCGCACTCCCGTCATGACCTCGCGCACCGTGGACGACTCGCTGCGGGCCGCGGTCTTCTTCAAGTGCGAGAATTTTCAGCGCACCGGCGCATTCAAATTTCGCGGGGCCTTCAACGCACTGTCGCGCCTCGATGCCGCGGCGCGCGCCCGCGGCGTGATCGCGTTCTCCTCGGGAAACCACGCCCAGGCCGTGGCGCTGGCCGCCCGCATTCTCGGCATCGAGGCGACCATCGTCATGCCGCAGGATGCTCCGCCGTCCAAGATGCAGGCGACGCGCGCCTACGGGGCCGCTGTGGCGACCTACGACCGCTATCGCGGGGACCGCGAGCAAATCGCGCAGCGTCTGGCGGCAGAGCGCGGCGCCGCCATCATTCCGCCGTACGACCATCCCGACGTGATCGCGGGGCAGGGCACGGCGGCGGCTGAGCTCATCGAAGAGATCGGTGCGCCCGACAGCCTGTTCGTGTGTCTCGGCGGCGGCGGCTTGCTCGGCGGGTCGCTGCTGTCGGCTCGGGCGCTGGCGCCCGGCTGCAAGGTCTACGGCGTCGAGCCGCAGGCCGGTAACGACGGGCAGCTGTCGCTGCGAAGCGGCGCCATCGTGCGCATCGAGGTGCCTAAGACCATTGCGGACGGCGCGCAAACCCAGTCATTGGGACGATGCACGTTCGAGATCATCCGGCGCGATGCGGCCGACATCTTCACCGTCACCGACGGCGAGCTCATCGACTGCATGCGCTTCCTCGCCGAGCGGATGAAAATCGTGGTCGAACCAACCGGATGCCTGGGGTTCGCGGCGGCGCGCGCGCGCGGCGAGCAGCTCGCCGGCCAACGAGTGGGCGTGATCCTGAGCGGCGGCAACATCGATACGGCGCGGTTCGCCGAGCTGCTGACGCGCGGCGCTTGACGGCGCCCGCGCAGGTTCCGCGATGCGGGCCACCGTGCGCGCTACGCCTGCTTCAAGCGCCCGCGCCGGAAATCGGCGATGATCTCGCGCGCCGCGTTGTGGCCGGGCGCGCCGGTCACGCCTCCTCCTGGATGCGTGCCCGAGCCGCACATGTACAGGCCCTTCAAGGGCCCTCGATAGTCCCCGTGGCCCAGCATCGGGCGCGCGGAGAACAGCTGATCGAGGCTCAAAGCGCCGTGGAAGATATCGCCGCCGACGAGTCCGAAGGTGCGCTCGAGATCGAGCGGACTCATGATCTGACGTGCGAGCACTGAGGCCCGGAAATTGGGCGCATGGCTGTTGACCAGGTCGATCATGACGTCCGCCACCTGATCGCGATGCGCATCCCAGGACGCGCCATCCGGAAGCGACGGCGCGACGTGCTGGCAGAACAGGCTCGCCACGTGCCGTCCCGGCGGTGCGAGGCCATCGTCCAGCGTGGAAGGAATCAGCATCTCGACGATCGGACGCCGGGACCACCCGCCCCTTTTGGCGTCCAGATACGCCTGATCCATGTAGTCGAGACTCGGCGCCATGATGATGCCGGCCGTGTGATGCTCGGCGAGGCTGCGTCCCGGCAACACCGAAAATTCGGGCAGCTCCGACAGCGCGACGTTCATTCGGAAGGTCCCGGACCCGCAGCGCCAGCGCTGCATGCGCTCGCGAAAGTCGGCGGGGAGCGCGGCCGAGTCGATCAGCTTTCCGTACAGCAGCCGCGGATTCAGATTCGAGACCACGCTGCGCGCACGCAGCGTCTCGCCCTGATCCGTCACGACGCCCACCGCGCGGCCCGCCTCGAGGATCACTTCGCGCACCGGGCTCGACACGCGGATCTCCACGCCGCGCTCGGCCGCCGCCTTGGCCATCGATTGAGTGATGGCGCCCATGCCGCCGATGGCATGTCCCCAGGCGCCCTTCTTGCCGTTGACCTCGCCGAATACGTGATGCAGCAGCACGTATGCGGAGCCCGCTGCGTAGGGACTCGCATAATTGCCGACGATGCCGTCGAAGCCGTAGGCCGCCTTGATGGGGGCGCTTTCGAACCAGGCATCGAGATAATCACCCGCTGATTTGACGAACAAATCCAACAGCTCGCGGCGCATCGTCATGTCGAGCCTGGCGATCCGCTTGCCCAAGCGCGCGCCGCGCAGCAGTTCCGGGAGCGCCTCCAGCCAGCTGCCCGCGGTGACGTTCGGCGGCGTCTCGAGCACGAGATCGCGCAGCACGTCGGCGATCGTCTCGAGACGCTCGGCGTACGGCGCCAGCCGCTCGGCGTCGCGCACCGAGAATTTCGCGACCTCCTGCGCGGTCTTTCCAGCGCCGATCTTGAGGAAGCGCGAGTCCTCCAGAGGCAGGAAGTTGGCGAGCCGGCGCTCGACGATGCGCAGGCCGTGGCGGTGCAGGTCAAGATCACGGATGACCTTGGGATTGAGAAGCGACACGGTGTAGGCCGCCACCGAATTGCGGAAGCCGGGGTGAAATTCCTCGGTCACGGCGGCGCCGCCCACCACGCCGCGCCGCTCGAGCACCGTCACCTTGAGACCCGCCGCCGCCAGGTATGCCGCGCAGACCAACCCGTTGTGGCCGCCGCCGATGATCACGGCGTCGCGCGAATGCTTTGCGTCCGTCAATTGCGTCCCCAGTTTGCAGCGTGCAGTTTGCGCCGTCGCCGCGCCGATCGCCATCCGGGGCGGGTTGACTTCGCCACCCCGGGCGGCTCAGGCTAGACATCTCCCGCTGCACCGCCGGCGACCGCCGGCCGCACGGCGGCGCGGCGCAGAATGCTGCTCTGGATCCTGATCGGCTTGGCCCTGACGGCGGGGCTGCTCTATTGGCTCAAGGGGTAGGGGGAATGCGATGACGATTCCAATCAATCTGCAGGTGAACGGCTCGGTCGTTTCCATCACCGTCCAGCCGGAGACCCTGCTGGTCGATGCGCTGCGCGATCAGCTGCGGCTGACCGGGACCCATGTGGGCTGCGACACGAGCCAATGCGGGGCCTGCACCGTGCTCGTCGACGGCAAATCCGTGAAAAGCTGCACGATGCTTGCGCTGCAGGCGGTGGGTAGCCGCATCACCACGATCGAAGGGCTCGGGACCGCATCGAGACTGCACCCGATGCAGGCGGCGTTTCGGGAACATCATGCATTGCAGTGCGGCTTCTGCACCCCCGGCATGATCTTGAGCGCGGTCGACCTGTTGTCGCGCAACCCGGATCCGACCGAAGCAGAGGTGCGTGCCGGTCTCAGCGGCAACATCTGCCGCTGCACCGGGTATCACAACATCGTCCTCGCGGTGCTCGACTGCGCGCGGACACTGAAAGGAGCATCCACTCGGGAGAGCGCTCATGGTTGAAATGGCGACGGGCGGACTCATCGGCAAGTCTGTCAGGCGTACCGAGGACCTGCGCTTCATCACCGGGCGCGGGCAGTACACCGACGACATGGTGCGCCATCACGCCGTCTTTGCGGCCATGGTGCGGGCGAACGTCGCCCACGCGCGCATCAAATCGATCGACATCTCGACGGCGCTGGCCGCGGAGGGGGTCGTGGCGGTCTACACCGGAGCCGACATGGCTGCCGACAAGATCGGCGGGCTGCCGTGCGGATGGGCGGTCAAGAACCGCGACGGCAGCCCGCAGGCCGAACCCGGGCACCCGGCGCTGCAGGCCGACCGCGTGCGCTACGTCGGCGATCATGTCGCCGTCGTTCTCGCCGAAACGCAGGCGCAGGCGCGTGCCGCGGCCGAACTCGTCAGCGTCGACTACGAGGAGCTGCCGGCGGTGATCGATACCCGCCAAGCGCTCGCGGGCGGCGCGGTACAGCTGCATGCGGAAGCCGCTGGAAACCTGTGCTTCGACTGGGAACTCGGGGATGCCGGCGCAGTCGGGCGCGCGTTCGCGCAGGCCGCCCACATCGTCAAGCTCGACCTGAGGAACAATCGGCTGATCGCGAACGCGATGGAACCGCGTTCGTGCATCGGCGATTTCGACCCGTCGACCGGCGAACATACGCTGATCACGGCGAGCCAGAACCCGCACGTGATCCGTCTCCTGCTCGCCGCCTTCGTGTTCGGAATTCCCGAGCACAAATTCCGGGTGGTCGCGCCGGACGTCGGCGGCGGATTCGGCTCAAAAATCTATCCGTATCCGGAGGACGTGATCGTGCTGTGGGCGGCCCGCAAGCTCGGCCGCCCGGTCAAGTGGACGGCGCTGCGCGGCGAGTCGTTCCTCTCGGACGCGCAGGGCCGCGATCATCACACCCACGTCGAACTCGCGCTCGACAGGGACGCCAATTTCGTCGGGCTTCGGGTCGAGACCATCGCGAACCTGGGCGCGTACCTGTCCACGTTCGCGCCGGCGGTTCCGACCTATCTGTACGGCACGCTGCTCGCCGGCACCTACCGGACGCCCGCCATCCATTGCAACGTCAAGGGCGTGTTCACGAACACCGCGCCCGTCGATGCCTACCGCGGAGCGGGACGGCCGGAGGCGACGTTCGTCCTCGAACGCATCGTCGATGTGGCCGCGAGACAGCTGCACATCGATCCGGCGGAGCTGCGGCGGCGCAACTTCATCCCGGTGAAGGCCTTTCCGTACCAGACGCCGGTGGCGTTGATGTACGACACGGGGAACTATCATGCGACGCTCGACAGCGGTCTAAAGCTGGCCGACTACGCCGGGTTCGCGGGCCGCCGCGCCGAGGCGGCGCGGCGCGGCAGGCTTCGGGGCATCGGCATCAGCACCTACATCGAGGCCTGCGGCATCGCTCCATCGGCGGTAGCGGGGGCGCTCGGCGCGCGGGCCGGACTGTTCGAAGCGGCGACCATCCGCATCAACCCCACCGGTTCGGTGACGGTTCTCACCGGCTCGCACAGTCACGGCCAGGGCCATGAGACGACCTTTGCGCAGGTGGTCGCGCAAATGCTCGGAATCCCGATGGAGAGCGTCGAGGTCGTGCACGGCGACACCGCCAAGATCCCGTTCGGCATGGGCACCTACGGCTCGCGTTCGATCGCGGTCGGGGGCGCGGCGATCGTCAACGCCACGCGCAAGATCATCAACAAGGGCCAGCGCATCGCCGCTCATCTGCTGGAAGCCTCGGCCGAGGACGTGGAGTTCAAGGAGGGCCGCTACCTCGTGCGCGGTACCGACCGTGCGAAGTCATTCGGCGAGGTCGCCTTCGCCGCCTACGTGCCGCACAACTTTCCGCACGACACCGAAGAGCCCGGCTTGGAGGAAACCTCGTTCTACGATCCGAAGAACTTCACGTACCCGTCCGGCTGCCACGTTTGCGAGGTGGAGATCGACCCGGATACCGGCGTCGTGGAGGTCAAGCGCTTCAGCGCGTCGGACGATTTCGGCCGGATCATCAATCCCATGATCGTCGAGGGTCAGGTCCACGGCGGCCTGGTGCAGGGAATCGGGCAGGCGCTGCACGAGAACTGCGTCTACGACGAATCGGGGCAGCTGCTGACCGGATCGTTCCTCGACTACGCGATGCCGCGCGCCGACGACGTACCGCGCTTCGACGTGGTGACCGAATGCACGCCCTGCACTCACAACGCACTCGGAGTGAAGGGCTGCGGCGAGGCCGGCGCGATCGGGGCGCCGCCCGCAGTCATCAACGCGGTCATCGATGCCCTCGCGCCGCTCGGCGTGAAGGACGTTCCGATGCCCGCGACGCCTCACGCGGTATGGAGCGCGATTCAAGGAGCATCGCCGTGAACACATTCGGATACCACCGTGCCACCAGCCTCGCCGAGGCGAGCGCGGCGCTCAGAGCGGCCGCCGACGGACGTGCGCTCGCGGGCGGGATGACGCTATTGCCGACCATGAAGCTCGGACTTGCACAGCCGAGCGATATCGTCGATCTCGGCGCAGTCGCGGAGCTGCGCGGCATCAGGCGCAGCGGCGATCGGCTCGTGCTCGGCGCCATGAGCACCCATGCCGAAGTCGCGGCGTCGGCGGACGTCCAAAAGGCCGTTCCGGCGCTCGCGGCGCTCGCCGGCGAGATTGGCGACCCGCAGGTCCGCAACCGCGGAACGATCGGCGGCTCCGTGGCGAACAACGATCCTTCCGCCGACTATCCGGCGGCCGTGCTCGCGCTCGACGCAGTCGTGCAAACGGACCGGCGCGAGATCCCCGCAGACCAGTTCTTCAAGGGCGTGTTCACGACGGCGCTCGAACCCGGGGAGCTGATCAAGGCGGTCGGGTTTCGCATCCCGAAGTCGGCGGGCTACGCGAAATTTCCGAATGGGGCGTCGCGCTATGCGATGGTCGGCGTCATGGTGGCGCTCCTGGGCAACGAGATCCGCGTAGCCGTCACGGGCGCCGGACCCGGCGTGTTCCGCGTACCGGCATTCGAAGCGGCGCTCAAGAGGAAGTTTGCCCCCGACTCGCTCGAGGGAATCGCGGTGCCCGCCGATGGCCTGAACTCCGACCTGCACGCGAGCCCGGCCTACCGCGCACACCTCATCGGCGTCATGGCCCGCCGCGCGGTCGGCGCCGCGGCGCGCTGAACGGCGCCGCCCGCTGAGCGCCATTGATTCCGCCGCCCTCGTCGGTTGACGCCACGCTCGCGCTCCTCTCGGCCGGGCGCTATGTCGCCACGCGCGAGCTGGGCGTGGCGCTCTATCTCGCCCTCAAGCTGCAGCGGCCCCTGCTGCTGGAGGGCGAGGCGGGAGTGGGCAAAACGGAGATCGCGAAGACGGTCGCGGCGGCCCTCGGGCGCGAATTGATCCGATTGCAGTGCTACGAGGGCCTCGACGCCGCCAGCGCACTTTACGAGTGGAATCATCTGCGCCAGATACTCGAGATTCGCATCGCCGAGGCGGCCGGCGAGAATTCGCGCGAGTCCCTGTCCGCCACGGTCTTCGATGCGCGCTTCCTGCTGCAGCGGCCGCTGTTGCGTGCGCTGCAACCGCACGCGACCGGCGCGCCCGTGCTCCTGATAGACGAGATCGACCGTGCCGACGAGCCGTTCGAGGCGTTTCTACTCGAGGTGCTGTCCGAGTTCCAGGTCACGATTCCCGAGTTGGGCACCATCGCGGCGGCGGAACCGCCCATCGTCATCGTGACCTCGAACCGCACGCGCGAACTCCACGACGCGCTCAAGCGCCGCTGCCTGTATCACTGGATCGGCTATCCCGAACCCGCCATGGAGCTCGACATCCTCCGCGCACGGCTCCCCGGCATGGAGATGCGCCTCGCGCAACAGGTGGTGAGCTTCGTTCAGCGGCTGCGCCGCGAAGAACTCGACAAGGTGCCCGGCGTTGCGGAGTCCCTGGACTGGATGCGGGCGCTCATGGCGCTCGAGGTCAAGGAGCTCACGCCGGAATGCACGGAGCTCACGCTCGGTACGCTGCTCAAGAATCGGAACGACATCGAGCGCGAACGCGGCGAACGTCTCGAACGGCTGCTCGCCGAGTCGCGCGCAAGCGCATGAACGCCTCGTCATTGATGCGGCAGATCGTCAATCTCGCGGGTCTGCTGCGGCGCGCGGGCGTGGCGGTCGGCAGCGGTGAAGTGCTGCTCGCGATGAGGGCGGCGGAGACGGTCGGCATCGAGCGCGCCGGGGATCTGCGCGAAGCGCTCGCGGCCGCGCTGATCCATCGCCGCGAGGACCGCACCCTGTTCGACGCGGCGTTCGCCGCCGCGCTGCTGACAGCGCCCGACCCGGCCGATTCCGCGGCGTCCGTGCCCGCGCCGCGGCCGCTCACCCGAGAGAATCGGCGGCTCGCCTCCGCGCCCGAGCGGCTCGCCGAGCGCCGGCCGGTCGCGAACGAGACCCGTTTGATCCGCACGGCCTCCGAATTGGAAACGCTGCGCCACCGCGACTTCGAACAGATGTCGGCAGCCGAGGCGCGGGCGGCGCTCGAATTGGCGCGCCGCGCCGCGCGGTGGTGGCGCCGGCCGTCGCGACGAAGGCGCGCGAGCGCGCGGAGCGGCGAGCTCGACGCGCGGCGCACGCTCCGCGAACTCGCGCGCAGGCCGGACACGGCGCTCCCGTTCTGGCGCATGCGGCGGGACCGTCCGGCGCGGCTCGTGCTGGTGTGCGACGTTTCCGGTTCGATGCACGCATACTCTCGCGCATTCCTGCAGCTCGCGCACGCGCTCTCGGGAAGGGACCGTGCCGTCGAGCTGTTCGCGTTCGCCACGCGGCTCACACGGCTCACGCACTTGCTGCGGGTAAGAGACGTCGATCGCTCGCTCGCGCGCATCGGCACTGCGGTGCCCGACTTCGACAGCGGGACACGGATCGGCGCCGCCCTGGCCGAGCTCGTCCGCGGATTCGGGCGAGCGGTGCTCGGCACGAACAGCATCGTCGTGCTCCTCACCGACGGCCTGGAGCGCGGCTCGCCCGAGGATTTGCGCGCCGCCGCTCGGCACCTGCAGCGCTCGTGCCGTGAGGTGCTGTGGCTCAATCCGCTGCTGCGCTATGCCGATTATGCGCCGCTCGCGCGCGGAGCGGCCGCGCTCGCGGAGACGCTGCGCGCGATTCGCCCGGCCCACGATCCGGCGAGTCTCGATGCCTTGATGCGCTCGCTCGTAGCGCTGGCCCGCGGTGATGCGCCCGGCGCGGCATTACTCGGCCTGGTCGCTGCTTCGCGCCCGCCTCGCCGGAAACGCCCACTGGCGCCCGCTGTGGAGCGGCCAAAAGCTGGAAGGTGCCTACGACGTGATCGTCGTCGGCGCGGGCGGCCACGGACTCGCCACCGCCTTTCATCTTGCGCGGGACCACGGGCTGAAGCGGATCGCCGTGCTCGAGAAGCGCCTCGTGGGTCTAGGCAACGTCGGGCGCAATACGACGATCGTGCGATCGAACTACCTGTATCCGCAGAACCATTACTTCTACGAGGACTCGCTGCGCCGCTACGAGAGGCTGTCCCGGGACCTCAACTACAACGTGATGTACAGCCCGCGCGGCGTCGTCGATCTCGCGCTGTCCGATGACGACATCCCGGGCCTCGCGCGGCGCGGCAACGCCATGCGCCTCGCGGGGATCGACGCCGAGCTCATGGATGCGGCCGCGCTCGAGCGCTTCTGTCCCGAGCTCGGGGTCCGGAGGCCGCGGCGCTTCCCGATCGTCGGCGCACTCGTGCAGCGCCGCGGCGGCACGGTGCGCCACGATGCGGTCGCCTGGGGCTATGCGCGCGCAGCGACGGCGCTCGGGGTGCGACATCATCGAGGACTGCGAGGTCACGGGGGTGCGAATTGCCGCGAACGCAGCAACCGGAGTCGAGACCAGCCGCGGCTACGTCGCGGCCGAACGGATCGTGTTCGCGACCGCCGGGCACACGGGCATGATCGGCGCCATGCTCGGCGTGCCGCTGCCCATCGAGACGCATCTGCTGCAGGCCATGGTGACCGAACCCATCAAGCCTCTGCTGCACACGGTGCTGGTCTACGTCTCGCCGGGGCACGGCGAGGTCTACATCGCGCAGTCCGACCGCGGCGGACTGGTCATGGGCGGCCACCTGGACGGCTTCCCGTCCTACACGCGCGAGGGCCACTGGGACCGGCTGGAGGACGTGGCGCAGGGCGCGGTCGAGCTGCTGCCGCAGATCGGCGGCATCAGGATCCTGCGCCAATGGGCGGGCACCAACGACATGACCATGGACGGCAGCCCGATCATCGACCGCCTGCGCTACGACAACGTGTTCGTGAATGCCGGCTGGTGCTACGGCGGATTCAAGGCCATTCCCGCCTCCGGCGCGGCCTGTGCGGCCTTCGTGGCCACCGGCACGCGCGCCGGATCTGATCAAGGCCTTTCGCGCTGTCGCGCTTCGCGACCGGCCACCTGCTCGATGAGCGCGGCGGCGGCCCGTTCCCGGTGCGGCAGTGACGCGCCTGGTCTGCCCGTTCTGCGGCCCGCGCGAACTGCGCGAGTTCGCGTTCCACAAGACGCTGCCGGCGGGCCCGGGCAGCGCGTTCGAGCGGACCTACGAGCGTGTCGATCGTCCCGAGCATTCAGCGTCGAGCACTGGCAGCACGTCGAAGGCTGCCGCGGCTGGCTCAAGGTCGAGCGCAATCCCTCGACTGGCGCGGTCCTCGCGACCCGGCTGCTCGGCGGCAGTCCGGCGGATGGCGCGTCATGAGCGGGGAGATGCGCCGCGGCACCCGGGTCCGCGCCGGGACCATTCGGTTCACCTTTGATGGGCGCGAATACCTCGGACAGCCCGGCGACACCGCCGCTTCCGCGCTGCTGGCGCAGGGCGTGCGCTCAATGCGGCCGCAGCGTCAAATATCGCCGTCTGCGCGGCCTGCTGACCGCGGGCCCCGAGGAGCCGAACGCGCTGCTCACGGTCGGCCGCCGCCCGGCCGTCATTCCGAACGTTCCGGCGCCGCAGCTCGCGCTTCGCGACGGGCTGGTGCTGCGCAGCCAGAATCGCTGGCCGACGCTGCTCTTGGGATCTTGCCTCGCTGCTGCAGGCCGGCGGCGGCTTGTTCGGCGCCGGCTTTTACTACAAGACCTTCATCTGGCCGTCCGTGGCGCACGTACGAACCGATCATCCGCCGGCTCGCCGGGCTGGGCGAGGCGCCGGGCGGCATGCGAGCTGCCGCCGGCTGCGGCCGAGCATCTGTCGCTGCGACGTGCTGGTCGCCGGCGCGGGCGCCGCGGGGCTCGCCGCCGCGCGCGCGGCAGCGCGCGCCGGCGCGCGCGTCGTGCTGTGCGAGCGCGAGCCGGTGTGCGGCGGCGAGCTCGAGTTCGAGGACGGCACGCATCGACGGGCAGCCGGCGCTCGAGTGGGTCGCCTCGACGCTCGCCGAGCTCGCGGGCGCGCGGCGCGCGGGTGCTGACGCGACACGGCGCTGGTCGGCGGCTTCGGGCGGCGAGATGATCGCGCACGCGGAGCCGGGCGGACTGCCCGGAGCGAACACGCATGTACCGCATCCGGCCGCGCGCCTTCGTCATCGCGATGGGCGCCGTCGAGCGCCCGATCGCATTCGTCGACAACGACCGGCCGGGCGTCATGCTGCTCGGTGCCGCGGAGCGCTACCTCGCGCGCTACGGCGTGCGCGCCGGCGCGCGAGCCCGTGCTGTTCGCCAACCACGACCGCGTGTACGCGGCCGCGGTGCGCCTGGCGGCCGGCGGCATGCGGCGTGCGCGCCATCGTCGATACGCGCGGCGAGGCGCACGCGGGAGACCGGCGCGGGGGCGTTGCGCGCCCAACTCGCAGCGCGGCGGAACCGAGTGCCTCGCGGGCCACGCCGTCACGGCGGCCGAGGGCGGCCCGCGGATACGCGCCGCGCGCGTGGCGCCGCTCGGCGGGCCGGGCCCGGCGCGGCGCATCGCCTGCGACGCCTCCTGCTGAGCGGCGGCTGGTCGCCGGCGTGCACGCGGGGCTGCAGGAGGGCGGCACGCGCGCAGTACTCGGCCGCGCTCGGCGCCTTCATCGCCGCCGATCAGCCGCAGTGGCGAGCATTGCGCAGGTGCGGCGCACGGCCATCTCGAGCTCGGCGCCGTGCTCGCCGACGGCCACGCGGCCGGCGAGCGGGCGGCGCCGTCGCGCCGGCGTCCGGTGCAGTCCGGCGTCGAGCGTTCCCGGGCGCGGCGACGTGCGCCCGCGACTCGCGCCGTTCTGGCGCTCGCCCGCGCCCCGCGCGGCTGAGAAGCGCCAGTTCGTCGACCTGCAGAACGATGTGACGGTCGCGGACCTGCGCCAGGCGCTCGCCGAGGGCTTTGCCGACATCGAGCACGTGAAGCGCTACACGACGCTCGGCTTCGGCACGGACCAGGGCGCAACGAGCGGCGTGCTCGGCGCGGCGATCCTCGCCGAACTCAAGGGCGAGGGGCTCGCCGCCGTCGGCACGAGCCGGCCGCGCCCGCCCTTCCAGCCGGTCACGTCTGCGCTCGCTCGCGGGTCTGCGCATCGGCGCGCGCCTTTCGCATCGCGCGGCGCACGCCGCTGCATGACTGGCACGCGGCCAACGGCGGCATGCTCGAGCCGAGGGCTTGTGGATGCGGCCGCGCTACTACCGCTGCAACGGCGCCGACGCGTTTGCGGCGGGCATCGCGGAGGCGCGCCGCGTGCGCCGAATCCGGCGGCATCGTCGACGGCTCGACGCTTGGCAAGATCGAAGTCGCCGGACCCGATGCGCCCGCTTTCCTCGACGCGATGTATCTGACGAAGGCCAGCACGATCAAGATCGGGCGCAGCAAGTACATGGTCAACCTGCGCGAGGACGGCATGGTGCTCGACGACGGACTGGTGCTGCGCCTCGCCTCCGACCGCTTTCTCGCCACCACGAGCTCGGGCCACGGCAACCACATGCTGTCGCACTTCGAGCACTACCGGGCCACCGAATGGAGCGGACGGGCAGTGACGCTCACCGACGTCACGGAGGCCTGGGCGGTCATCGCCGTCGCGGGGCCGCGAAGCCGCGGCCACGCTCGAGAAAGTGCTCGGGGCGGACTGGCGGAGCCCCCTGAACTCGCCTCGGGCACATGGATTTTGCCGACGGGCATTACCAGGGCCGCGACCTTCGGGTGCTGCGCGCGAGCTTCTCCGGCGAGCTCGCCTTTGAACTGCACTGCCGGCCGGGCGGCGCCGTGCCGCTGTGGCAGGCGCTGGTCGCGGGCGGCCTGCCGCCCTACGGCCTCGACGCGCTCGACATCCTGCGCGTCGAGAAGGGCTACCTCGTCGAGCTCGGAATTCAACGGCGAGACCACGCCGCACGATCTCGGCATGGAGGCGCTCGTGCGGCTCGGCAACCCGTGCGTGGGCCGGGAGCTGCTCGATCGGCCCGGTTTCCACGAGCCGGCGCGGCCGCGGCTCGTGGGCGTGCGGGCGAGCGATGGGCGCGCGAAGTTTCTCGCCGGCGCGCAGCTCACGACGCCGGACGAGCCCGTGCGCCCGGCCGGGTACGTCACTTCGACCGTCTACAGCCCGGCACTCGGCGAGTGGATCGGGCTCGCGCTGGTCTCGCGGCGCCTCGGTGAGGAAGCCGCGCTCACGGCCCGCGATCCGCTGCGCGGCGGGGATACGCGCATGCGCATCGTGTCGCCGGTGCATTTCGATCCGAACGGTGTGCGGATGAAGACATGAGCAGCGCAGGCGGTGCCCGGGGATTGCGCTGTACGTTCGAGGCGCTGCCCGGCGGACGCGCGCTCGAGTTCGTCGCGTTTGGCGATGCGAGAACGGGTCTTGCGGATTGGCCCGTGTCGCCGGGCGGGGCGCGGCGCGGCGCTCAGGGGCGGCTTGAGATCCTGCACTTCGCGCCGGCGCGCTGGCTGCTGCCGGAACCCGACGCCTCGGCATGCGCATCGGCCGCGGCCGCTGCGGCGGCGGGTACCGGCGCCGCGGTCGACGTCGAAGGCAAATGGACCGCCATGAATCTTGAGGGGCCGGATGCGGGGCGGCTCTTGTCCGCATCGATCGACGTCGCGGCGGTGCTCGAAGCGCGCGACTGCGCTGCCGTCGTACTGTTCGACTGCCCGGCCGTGCTCGCGGCGTCGGGAGCGGGCTACCGCATCTACGTGAAGGCGAGCTACGCCGCCGATTTCATGGCCGCGGTGCTGCGGCTGTGCGCGGACGCTCCACCGGCCGGATAGCGCATGGACCGGCGTCGGTTTCCGGCCGCTGCGCTCCGTGCCCTGACAACGGGTGCGTCGACGGGAATGATGGCGGATCGGCGAGCATCGATTTTACCTCAACCGCGCAGCTTGAGCCCCCGCGGATCATACGGCGGCTGCGCGAGGATGCGCGCCGGCCGGCGTTCGCCGACCACGTGCACCTCGACCGGCACGGGCGCCTCCGCGATCGCCCGATCGAGATACGCGAGCGCGAGGCTTTGCTTGACGTGGTGGCCGTAGGCGCCCGAGGTCACGAAGCCGACCTTGCCCCCGCCCGCCCAGACGGGCTCGAAGCCGGTGACGTCGGCGTCGGCGGCATCGATCGCCAGCAGAACGAGTCTCTGGTTGGGGCCGGCATCGCGTTCGGCGAGCGCCGCCTCGCGGCCGATGAACTCGCCCTTGTCGTACGCGATGAAGCGGTCGAGGCCCGACATGGCCGCCGTATAGGACTGGGCGAATTCGAGCGACCAGACTCCGTAGCCCTTTTCGAGCCGCAGGCTGTCCTGCGCGCGCATGCCGATGGGTTTCATGCCGAGCGGCGCGCCGTGCTCGAGCAGAGCGTCATACAGGGCGCGCTGCTCACTCGCCGGCACCGTGATTTCATAGCCGAGCTCGCCGGTGAGCGAGATGCGGGCCACCCACGCCTGGGTGAGTCCAATGTCGAGCCGCCGACAGCCGAGAAAGGGCAGGGCCGCATCGCCGACATCCGCACGGGTGAGCCGTGCGAGGATGTCGCGGGAGCGCGGACCCGAGAGCGAGAAGCCGAGCCAGCTTTCCGACAGGTTTTCGATCGCGACGCCGGAGCCTGGAAGATGGTCCCGGAACCAGCGCAGGTGCCACTGCTGCAGATAGTAGGAGCCCACCAGCCAGAAGCGGTCCGGCGCGAGACGCGCGACGGTCAGATCCCCCATGAGCTTGCCGGAGGGCGCGAGCATGGGCGCGAGCCTGAGCTTGCCGACGGGAGGCAGGCGGTTGGCGAGCAGGCCGTTCGAGCCATGCGGCGGATCCCGGTCCGGACACTTCGTAGCGGCCGTAGACGCCGGTGTCGAGCAGCCCCGCCGCCGTCCGTGTCGCGGCGACTTCCGCTTCGACGAAGGGGTGCGCATTGGAGCGCCTGAGCGAGGGTTCCTCGACGAAGTCCGGCCTGCCGGGAGCGAAATACTGCGGCGTCTCCATGCCCCAGACCACGCCGAAGCGCGCGCCGGCAGCCCTCTGCGCGTCGTAGCTCGGAGTCATCTTGAGCGGCCGCCCCGCCGGCAGCTCCTCGTTCGGATAGGCGATCACGAAGCGCCGCGCATAGAACTGCGCGGTCATCT
Organism: uncultured Gammaproteobacteria bacterium; assembly: GCA_963774865.1. GTDB lineage: Bacteria > Pseudomonadota > Gammaproteobacteria > Steroidobacterales > Steroidobacteraceae > Bog-1198. The sequence goes on along the minus strand of CAVZGU010000017.1, from coordinate 129,875 downwards.
CGCGCAGGTACCTGTCGTTGCTCGCGAACGCACCGTAGCGCGCGACGTCCATGCCGAAGATGTCCGCGCCCGGGTCGCCCTCGACGATCCAGTTGGCGAGCACCAGGCCGATCGCACCGCCCTGCGAGAATCCGGACATGCAGCCGCACGCCGTCCAGATAGTTGCGCAGTCCCGGAACAGGGCCGACCAGCGGGTTGCCGTCCGGCGTGAAGGTGAACGCGCCGTTCACCCATTTGCGGATCCCGATCCGCTGCAGAGCTCGGGAAGCGCGCGAAACCGATCGCGAGCTCATCGCCGATCCGGTCGATCTCCTCGGGGATCAATTCCATGCCGTAGTCCCAATCGGCTCCCTCGGTCTTCCAGTGCTGCGGGTTGCGCTCGTAGACGCCGAGCAGCACGCCCTTGCGCTCCTGCTGCAGGTAGGTGAATCCCTCGAGGTCGGTCACGCACGGCATCTCGTCCTTGCGCGCCACGAGTTCCGGCAGATCCTCGGTGATGAGGTAGTGGTGCTGCATCGGGGTGAGCGGCAGGTCGAGCCCCACCATGGCGCCCGACCCGGCGCGCCCACAGGCCCGCCGCATTGACCACGTGTTCCGCGCGTGACGCTGCCGCGCTCGGTGTCGAGCCGCCAGCGGCCGTCCGGCAGCGCCGTCAGCGCGAGCACCCGGTTGCGCAGCACGACGTCGGCACCGCGCTTCTTCGCGGCCCCCGCGAACGCATGCGTCGCGCCGTGCGGATCGAGCGCGCCTTCGTGCGGGTCGAACAGGCCGCCCAGCAGGCCCGTCGGGTCGACGATCGGGCAGTCCGCGACGATCTCCTCGGCGCTCGCGAGCCGGGCGCCGATGCCGAGCGTCTCGTAAATCGCCGCATTCGCGCCTTGAGCCATTCCCAGCGCGCCGGGGTCGTGGCGAGGCTGTAGCCGCCCGGCATGTGCATGCCGACGCTCTGCCCGCTCTCCCTTTCGATCTGCTGCATAGAGCTTGATCGTGTAGGACTGCAGCGCAGCGATGTTCGGGTCGTCGTTGAGCACGTGAAAGCCCGCCGCGGCGTGCCAGGTCGAGCCCGCGGTCAGCTCCGACCTCTCGATCAGCGCGATGTCGCGTCCAGCCTAGCTTGGCCAGGTGATACAGCACGCTCGTGCCGACGATGCCCCCGCCGATGACGACGACCCGGTAGTGGCTCTTCAACCGAAGATGCTCTTCAAGACCTGCGATGGCGGGGCGGCGAGCCGGCCCTGGCCTTGCGGTTCGTCAACAGCCGCGGCAATGCGCCGTCGCACAGTGCATTCACCCAGTCCTCGCACAGCGCGACCGCTTCGCGCGGCTTGAATGTGGTCGGGCTCAGGCTCAGTTCCACCCAAAGGCCGTCGAGCAGCGCGGACAGGCCGATGGCCGCAGAGCGCAGCTTGAATTGCGGCGCGGCGCCGGAATCGGCGAGCTGGCCGAGCAGGGACTCCAGGATCGAGCGGTACTTCCCGTAGGTCCGATCGTGCACCGCGCGAATCTCCGGGGAGTGCGCGACCATGCTCCAGAATACGAGCCAGACATTGAACAGCTGCGGATCGAGGATTTCCGGAGCAAAGGAAGCGCGGAAGAATCCGCTCAACCGATCGCGCGGCGAAACCGCTTTGTTTTCCGCTTGAGCCCGGATCGAATCCTGCAGGCTGAGCGCCAGCGTTTCGTAGGCCACGGCCACCAAACCGGACTTGCTGGGAAAATGATGGTTGATCAACCCGATGGACACTCCCGCCGCGGCGCTGATCCGGCGCACCGACACGCCCTCGTGGCCGTATTGCCTCAGGCAGCGCAGCGTCGCCTCGACCAGCGCCTCGCGGCGAACGGCGGGCGCCGCCCGCCGGAATTTCGGCTGAGAACGCTTGCTTGCCATGGGAATTCCCTTTCTCTTTGGAGCACGGGCGAGAGTAATTGATCGACCGTACAGTAGCAATACGCGTCCGCAGCCGAGGAGCCTGTCTGAGTAATCCCCGTGGCCTTACCTAAGGCTGATTTCGCTTCAGCCGAGGCGGAGCCGACGCGGTTGGGTCAAGACCCAATGAGGAGGCGACAACGACGGATGAAGCGAAATCTGCACGGTCCCGAAGGGTTGGCCGGGAGAGCGGCGCCTGCGGTGTTGCGCGGCTTGGCCGTGGCGATTACCACGGCCTGCGCCGCGCGCCTGGCATGCGCTCGCTCTCCCAGCCAACGCGGCTCACGCGGATTACTCAGACAGGCTCCTGGGCTAGGCGTCGCGAAATTCCCGGAATTGAAGGCCCAGTGCGCTGGCCACGGCCGCGTGCGTCAATTGGCCGGCGTGCACGTTCAGGCCGCGCGCCAGACCCGGATCATCCGCCAAGGCCCTGCGCCAACCGTGGTCGGCGAGCGCCTTCACATAGGGCAGGGTCGCGTTGGTGAGCGCGAAGGTGGAGGTGCGCGGCACCGCCCCCGGCATATTGGTCACGCAGTAGTGGACGACGCCTTCGAGCACGAAGGTCGGTTCGGCGTGCGTGGTAGGCCGGCTGGTTTCGAAGCAGCCGCCTTGATCGATGGCGATATCGACCAGCACCGCGCCCGGCTTCATGCTCTTGACCATCGCTCGAGTGACGAGCTTAGGCGCGGCCGCGCCGGCGATGAGCACCGCCCCGATGACCAGGTCGGCGTCTCGCACCAGCTCCTCGATGGCGTGCGCCGTGGAGTGCACGGTCTTCAGCTGGCTCGCGAACATCGAGGAGAGTTCACGCAGTCTCTTGACCGAACGGTCGACCACCGTCACGTCGGCGCGCAGGCCCACGGCCATCTCCGCCGCATGCGTGCCCGAAACGCCGCCGCCCAGTATCACGACCTTGGCGGGCGGCACGCCGGGCACGCCGCCCAGCAGCACACCGAAGCCGCCGTTGGCCTTCTGCAGGCAGTTGGCGCCCACCTGCACCGACATGCGGCCCGCCACTTCGCTCATCGGGGTCAGCAGCGGCAGCGACCCGTCGGGCGCCGTCACCGTCTCATAAGCGATGGCGGTGGCGCCCGACGCCAGCAGCGCCTCGGCTTGTTCGCGGTCGGCGGCCAAGTGCAGGTAGGTGAACAGAGTTTGTCCCGAACGCAGCTGCCCGCATTCCGCCAGCTGAGGCTCCTTCACCTTCACGATGAGATCGGCCGAGGAGAAAACGTCCGCTGCACGCGCCGCGATGCCGGCGCCGGCGGATTGATAATGCGAATCCTCAAATCCGATGCCGGCTCCGGCGCCGCTTTGCACCAGGACCTGATGCCCCGCATCGACGAGCTCGCGCACGCCTGCGGGTACCAGCCCCACACGATATTCGTGGATCTTGATCTCTTTGGGGACTCCGATTTTCATGGGACCGCTCCGCTGGCGTGGGGGTAGCGCACCAGACTACCCGCGGGCTGCGCCGGAATATTGCAAAACTCGCCCGTTTTGGGGACGCCTGTGGCAGAATCTGCCCAATTAGGGAAATCTGGCGCAATAAAGTGGCGGATTCGGCAACTGGGGGAACTCTTTTGATCAAGCTGGACCGATACGACCGCGCCATCGTCCGAGCCCTGCAGCTCGATGGCAGGATCACCAACAGTCAGCTGGCCGACCTGGTGAGCTTGTCCGAATCGGCGTGCCTGCGGAGGGTCAGGGCGCTGGAGGAGGCGGGATTCATCGAGGGCTATGCGGCGCTGATCAATCAGCAAAAGGCCGGCTGTCCCGGTCAACGTGTTCGTGAACATTACGCTGGAGCGCCAGGAGCAGGCGCATCTGCACGCATTTGAGGAAGCCGCCCGCAAGGTGCCGGAAGTCATGGAGTGCTACCTCATGTCCGGCGAATACGACTACCTGCTGCGGGTGGTGCTAGCCGACACGGCGGACTTCGAGCGCCTGCACAGCCAGCATCTTACGCGGCTTCCCAACGTCGCCCGGGTGCATTCGAGCTTCGCGCTGCGCACGGTGCAGAAGTCCCGGGAACTGCCGGTCCGGTGATCAGGGGGCTCCTAGGCTTCAGCACCAGCGAGAAGACCACCTTCACGGCGTCCGCGACCGATTCGGTGCTTTTCCAGTCGCCCTGACCGACGCCGAAATCCAGGCGCTTGAGCGTGGCGGTGCCCTCGAGCCTGGCGCCGGCGGAGGTCCGCCGTGAACCGAAAATCGATGGGCACGTCCCTGGTCACTCCGTGCAACGTCAATGCGCCGAGCGCGGTGTAGCCGGCGGCGGTCTTCGCAAAGCTGCGCGTCACGTAATGCGCGGTCGGAAAATGCGCGACATCGAAGATGTCGGCACCGCGCATGGTGCTGTCGCGATCGTTGTCCATCGAATCCAGCGGAGCTGAGCTCGATCTGAACGTCGAAGTGCGCATTCGTCAGCGCGTCCGGCGCAAAATCGATCGCGGCGGTGAACTTATGGAAGACGCCCTTGAATTCCGCGCCGGCCTGGATGCCCACGAATTCCAGGCGGCTGGCGCCCGGATCCGCCGTATAGCTCGCCGGCGCGGCCGCCGCGCGGGGCGCGGTGCCAGGGATCGCGGCGCCCAGGATCGCGGCGGCCGAGATTGCAGCCGCCCGCAGCGTTCGGCTCATCAGCGGGGTCTCTGCGAACCGGCGAACGGCAGCATGCGCAACAACACCTCGTCGCGGTTCCAGAAATGGTGCTTGAGCGCCGCGACGATGTGCAAGACGGCGATCGCGAACAGCACGCCGCTCAACGCATCGTGCGTCAGGCGCAGAAAGTTGAAGGCGCCTTCATTCTTGCCGATCAGATTCGGCCAGGTGAACAGACCAAACCAGCTGACGGAATAATTCTTCGCGGAGGACATCATCCAGCCGGTGATCGGCTGCACGAACAACAGAATGTAGAACGCAACGTGCGTGCCGCGCGCCGCCAGCCGTTCGACGCGGCGACATTTCGGACGGCAGCGCGGGCGGCGGATGTTCGAGCCGCCACAGGAGCCGCAAGATCGCGAGCATCAGCACGGTCATGCCGACGCTCTTGTGCCGCGCGAGCACCGTCAATTTGTGCATTCCCAGCGGCAACCCGGCCGCGATGCGGGCGAGCACGAATTGAGTCACGATCAGCGCGGCAATCACCCAATGAAAGAGCTTTGCCACCGCGCTGTAGCGCGTCGGGGTACTCAAAGTTGGCATCCTTAGGTCTCCGCGTGCACACTGCAGGGGACCTAGTCTAGCAAGAGAGCGGAGCGCGAATCGTGTTCAGAAGCTACTGCTCAGTCGTTCTCGCGCTCTCGCTGTTGACCGCATGCGGCGCGCCGCCGTCCCGGCTATCCGCGCCGCCGGGTTCGGCCGGCGCGATCCAGCCGCGCCCCGCCCGGGGCCGCCTATCGCATCGATCCGGCGCGGTCGGAACTGCGCATTTTGGTCTATCGCGCCGGGCCGATGGCGCAGCTCGGGCACAATCACGTCATCGTCAACCGATCGCTCGGCGGCTGGGTGAGGTATCGCCGGGACCGCCACCGCCGCGGCGTTTTCCCTGACCATTCCCGCCGCCGGCTTCGTGGTCGACGACGCCGCGCTGCGCCGCGAAGAGGGCGCCGATTTTGCCGAGGATACCTCGGACGACGCGAAGTCCGGCACCTTGCGCAACATGCTGAGCCCGGCGGTGCTCGACGCGGCGCAATTTCCCGTCATCACGGTACGCAGCCTGGCCGTGACGGCGGCGCGCGGCGCGCTCGAGGCCAGCCTCGTCGGTCGAGGTGGCGGGGCACGAGTCGACGCTCGCGGTGCCGTTCACGGTCGACATCGCTCCGGGCCGCTTGAGCGCCGGCGGAACGTTCACCGTGCGCCAATCGGCGCTCGGCCTCGCGCCGTTCAGCGTGCTGCTGGGCGCGCTCCGCGTGCAGGACGAAATGCGCGTGAAATTCGAATTCGTCGCGGCGGCGAATCAAGCGCCGACTTCGGAGAACAGCAGCAGCTGCGTCCCTTCGGGGGCCGTGAGCACGGTGGCGGGCACCTGCCGCAGGGGCAGCGGCACTTGACCCGTCGGCGTTATTCCGGCGTCGGCCAGCCGGGCCAGCGTGCCGCCGACGTCGCCTGCGTCGAACAAAAGGGCGGGGCCGCGCAAGTGCGCGGGTTCGTAGAGACCGATATTGACCGAATCGCTGGTGCAGGAGACGTGCGGCAGCAGGGCGTCCGGCTCGTCCATGGCGACGAATCCGAACTTCTCCCAAAATTCCTTGGCCGCGTTGCGGTCCGGCGCGGGCAGCGCGATCTCGAGAAAATAGCCGCACAGCGAGGAGTCGGTCGCCCGACGCTTGGCGGGGCTGAAGGTCCGGGCTTCGACCAGCCGGATCAGGTGACCGCGAGGGGTCGAACCAGCCGAGCTCATTGAACACATCGTTCCCGAGCCGGCGAAATTCGAAATGCAGCGCCAGTCTTTCGAGCTCGCCCAGATGCCGCAGCAGATCCGGCTTCACGAAGGTGATCGACGGTGAGGGAATGAATTCCCCGTGCAGCCCCAGGCAGATGCGGCCGTCGGTGACCACCGCGTACGGATGCGGCCACGCTTCACCGACCTCCGCCTGAGAAAAGCCGAGCTTGCCGTAAAACTCCATGGACGCTTGAATATCCGGAGTGGCGATCGAATATTCGAGGAAGCGTCCGAGCACGGGAATACTCAGACAGGCTTCCTAGACGCCGCCCACGCAGACGTATTTCATCTCGGTGTAGTCGAGAATCCCGTACTTCGAGCCCTCCCGGCCGATTCCGGACTCCTTGACGCCGCCGAACGGGGCGACCTCGGTGGAAATGATGCCGGTGTTCAAGCCCACGATCCCGTACTGAATGGCCTCGGAAACGCGCCAGCTGCGCGCGAGATCGCGCGTGTACAGATAAGCGGCCAGGCCGAACTCCGTGTCGTTGGCCATCGCGATCGCCTCCGCCTCCGTTTTGAATTTGAACAGCGGCGCCACCGGCCCGAAGGTCTCTTCGCGCGCGACCAGCATGGCGGGCGTGACGCCGGTGAGTATCGTGGGCTCGAAAAACGTGCCGCCCAGCGCATGGCGCTTGCCGCCCAGCGCGACGCTGGCCCCTTTCGCCACGGCGTCCGCGACGTGCTCCTCGACTTTGGCGACGGCCTTCGCGTCGATCAGCGGTCCCTGATCCGTCGCGCCTTCCAGTCCGTCGCCGACGCGCAGCTTGCCGACCGCCGCCGTGAGCTTCTTCGCGAATTCCTGGTAGACGCCTTCCTGCACCAGCAGGCGATTCGCGCAAACGCAGGTCTGGCCGGTATTGCGGTACTTGCTGGCGATGGCTCCCTGCACGGCCGCATCCAGATCGGCATCGTCAAACACGATGAACGGTGCGTTGCCTCCCAATTCCAAGGACAGCTTCTTGATCGTGCCGGCGCATTGCGCCATCAGCTTCTTGCCGACCTCGGTCGAGCCGGTGAACGTGAGCTTGCGCACCGTCGGATTGGAGGTCATCTCGCCGCCGATCGCCGCCGCCGATCCCGTGATCACGTTGAAGACGCCGGATGGAATGCCGGCTCGATCGGCGAGTTCCGCGAGCGCAAGCGCCGAGTACGGCGTCTGAGTTGCGGGTTTCAACACCATCGTGCAGCCGGCTGCAAGCGCCGGTCCCGCCTTGCGGGTGATCATCGCCGATGGAAAGTTCCACGGCGTGATCGCCGCCACGACTCCGACCGGTTGGCGCAAGACCAAAATCCGCTTGTCGGCCTGATGACCGGGAATGACATCGCCATACAGCCGCTTGCCCTCTTCGGCGAACCACTCGATGAACGAGGCCGCGTAGCCGATTTCCCCCTTCGACTCGGCCAGCGGCTTGCCCTGCTCCGCCGTCATGAGCGTCGCAAGATCTTCCTGATGCTGCAGCATGAGATCGAACCAACGGCGCAGTACGGCCGAGCGGTCCTTCGCGGTTCGGGCCGCCCAGGCGGGCAGAGCCTGGGCCGCGGCCGCAATCGCGCGGCGCGCTTCTCCGGCGCCCATGTTCGGGATCACGCCCAGCGTTTTTCCCGTTGCCGGATTGTGCACCGCCAGAGTGCCGCCGTTGTCCGCCGGCGTCCAGCGGCCGTCGAGGAAGCATTGCTCCCGCAGCAAGCCTGAATCTTTCAGTTTCATTTTGGATCCCGGAATCAGCCCTGGGTTTCGATGCAAGAAATCGAGGATAGCGCGTTCGCTCGCCCGCGCTCAACAATCCTCAGCGCTCCAGGATGGCGGTGACGCCCATGCCGCCGGCCGTACAGATGGAGATCAAGCCGCGCCGCGCGCGGCTCTCATCGAGAATCTTGGCGAGGGTGGCGATGATGCGCGCGCCGGTCGCGGCGAAGGGATGGCCGATCGCCAGACTTCCGCCCTTCACATTGAGCTTGGCGCGATCGATGGTGCCGAGCGCGCCCGCGGCGCCGAGCTTCTCTCGGCAAAACACCGGATCGCTCCACGCCTTGAGCGTGCACAGCACCTGCGCCGCAAATGCTTCGTGAATTTCGTAGAAATCAAATTCCTGAAGCGTCAGGCGTGCATCGTTCAGCATCCGGGGCACCGCGTAGGCCGGGGCCATCAGCAGACCTTCCTTCTTATCGATGTAATCGACCGCGGCCACTTTGCCGAAGGCAAGGTACGCGAGCACCGGCAGATTCCGCTCGCGCGCCCACGCTTCGGAAGCGAGCAGCACCGCCGAGGCGCCGTCGGTCATCGGCGTCGAGTTGCCCGCGGTCAAGGTGCCCGCGCCGGAGGAATCGAATACCGGCTTGAGCTTGGCGAGCTTTTCGAGCGTGGTGTCGCTGCGGATATTGTTGTCGCGAGCGAGACCCAGATAATCGCGCACCAGGTCTTGATAGAATCCGGCGGCATAGGCGGCGGACGCCTTCTGATGACTCTCCAGGGCCAGCTGGTCCTGCTCGGCGCGGGTGATTCCCCAGGTCTTGACCATGAGCTCGGTGCTCTCGCCCATCGACAGACCGGTGCGCGGCTCCGCAAGCCCCGGAAGTACGGGGCGCAGATGCCCGAGGCGCAATCCGAACCACGGGCCGAGACGTGCGGACGCGGACTTGCCGCGATAACTCTTGAGCAAGAGCTGCTGGAACGCCCTTGGGTAGACCACGGGAGGATCGCTGACGGTATCCACGCCCGCTGCGATGGCGCTGTCGATCTGTCCGAGCGCGATCTTGTTGCCGAGAACAATCGCGGCCTCGAGGCTCGTCCCGCAGGCGCGCTGCAGATCGAGCCCGGGCGTTTCCGCGGCCAGACCGCAGCCGAGCACGGACTCGCGAGTCAGGTTCCACTGGCTGGAATGCTTCATGACCGCGCCGGCGGCGACTTCGTCCACGCGCTGGCCCTGCAGTCCGTAACGCTCGACCACACCGCGCAACGCTGCGGTGAGCATCTCCTGGTTGCCGACCTCTGCGTACGCTCCGTTGCCGCGCGCGAAAGGAATGCGTACGCCGCCGACGATGGCGACACGCCGCGCATTTGCTCCGACCAACATACGTATACCTCCAGGTATTGGGCGATCCGGAATACTGAAGCTGCGGATTATGAACCCGCCGGCCGGCTTATAATCGATTCATGATTCGCTTTTTGCACTCGGTGCCGATCGGATTCGCCGCCATGGCCCTGCTCGGATGCGGCTCCGCGCCGCCCCCGCCGATCCATCCGCCGATTGCGCCGGCGCCGCACGAACAACTGGCCCGCCTCGTCGAGCAATATTGGGACCGAATATTTGCGGCTCAACCCGCAGCGCCTGCCGGAGGGCGCCGACACGGCGCTTCGACGGCGCCGACGGCTATGACATTTCCGCGCAATTTCTCGCGGATTCATTGGCGCTCGAGCGCGGCTATCTCGGGGCGGTGCTCGACGCTGCCGCGGCTGCGCCTGGACGCTGATTCGCGATTGACCTACGACCTATTCAGGCGCGAGCGCGAACTGGCGGTCGAAAGCTTCACCTATCCGTCCGAGCTCCTGCCGGTCAACCCTTTTCGCTCGATGCCGCAGCGGTTCGCGCAAACCGGGGCCGGCGCGGGCCAATACGCGATATTGAGCGCGAAGGACTACGAACATTGGCGCGCACGGATGGACGCGTATGTGCGCTGGACCGGACAGGCCGTTGCCAACATGCGCGAGGGGATGCGGCGCGGCTATGCGCTGCCGCGCGTGCTGGTCGAGGAGACGCTGCCGCAGCTGGCCGCGCTCGGCGCGGACTCGCCCGTCAATGTGTTCTATCGGCCGTTGGGCTCCATCCCGGCGACGCTCGCGGATTCGGAGCGGCACCGGATTTCGCAGGGAATCACGGCAGGCGTCAGGGACAGGATATTGCCGGCGTACCGCATGTTGCACGATTTCCTGCGCGACGAGTACCTGCCGCGGGCGAGAGAAAGCGTAGGCCTCTCGGCGCTGCCGCTCGGTGAGTCCTGGTACGCCTTCCTGATCAAGCGAGAAGCCGATACCTCGATCACGCCGGCCGAAATCCACAGAATGGGCCAGACGGAGGTCGAACGCCTGCACGCACGCTTGCAGTCATTGCTCGCCGAGGCGGGCGGTCCCCGCCAGTCCAACCGGTCTGCCGACGAATTGTTGAGCTTCTACGGCGACCTCAAGGCGCAGGTCGCGGCGGCGATGCCCGCGCTGTTTTCCCAAGCGCCGCAGGCCGATTTCGCGATCCGCGCCGTCGAGACGTTCCGGCAGCCGACCGCGCCGGCGCTGTCCTATCAGCGCGGAACGCCGAACGGGACGACCGCGGCCACTCTCTATGTGAATACCGCCGCCATGACGTCGCGCCCGGTCACGGCGTCGGCCGCTCTTTTTCTCCAGCAAGCAGTGCCCGGACACCAGTACCAGCTCGCGATCCAGCAGGCGCGCTCCGATCTGCCGGCGTTCCGCAGATTCGGCGGCGATCCGGCCTTCGTCGAAGGCTGGGGCTTGTACGCCGCATCGCTCGGCGAGGAATTGGGGCTTTACCGCGACCCGGAATCGAAAATAGCAGCCCTGATGGTCGAGATGGGATGCGCAGCCGGGCTGGTGATCGACACCGGCCTGCACGCGCAAGGCTGGACTCGCGAGCAGGCGATCGATTACCTGAAAGCCCAGCTGTCGATCGACGAGGCAGCCGCGCGGGAGACGGTGGATCGCGACCTGTCGTTGCCCGGCGAGGCGTTGGCCTGCGCCATGGGAGGACGGAGGATACGGGGCCTGCGGGCGCGGACGGAACAGACGCTGGGGGCGCGCTTCGATGTAAAGGATTTCCACGCGCAACTGCTCGATGAGCGGCGCAATGCCGCTGGACATTTTGGAGCCCAGAGTCGACCGCTGGCTGGACGCCGTCCATTGAACCGCCCGGCCATCGTATCTGCCTTATGGCTGCTGTCGATCGGTTCCGCCGCGCTCGCGGACATTGCCAAAGAGGCCGAGCAGCACGGCGACATCGAGGTGGGCGTGGTACTCGATTCCGGGGCGCAGAGCGGACACGCAAGCGCGAGCGTGAGAATCCGCGCGTCTCGCGAGATCGTCTGGTCCCTGGTCAAGAGCTGCCCCGAGGCGGTCAAGATGGTGCCGGGACTCGCCGAGTGCGTCGTGCTCGAGACGGCGCCGGACCAGTCCTGGCAGATTATTCGCCAAGTCCTCGACTATTCCTGGTATGTGCCCAAATTGACCTATGAGTTCATGGCGACCTACGACAGGCCTGCGCGGGTATCGATCGAGCGGATATCGGGCGATTTGAGCGTGCTCAAGGCCTCCTGGAATCTGCACAGCGACGGCGACTCCACCATCGCGCAATATTCGGTGGATTTGGCTCCCGGCTTTTGGGTTCCGAACTGGATCGTCAGAGTTGCATTGAGGCACGATTTGCCCAAAATGCTGCGCGCATTGCGCACCCGGGCCGAGTCGGTGCAGCGGCAAGGGCCGGCCTATCAGGGTGCGCGGTGAGGAAGTTCATTTGGATCATGCCGGCGTTGTGCCTGGCGGCCTGCCAGCGCGAGCCGGAACCGCCTCCGCCGCGGACCAAGCAAGTATTTCATATGAATGGCTACGAGAAGGATTTCGGGTACTCTCAAGCGGTGCTGATCGACAAGACGCTGTATGTTTCCGGCACGGTCGCGGTAGATGCAAACGGCAATCTGGTGGCGCCCGGCGACATGGCCGGGCAGATGCGCGCCGCCTACACCAACATACGGCGCACGCTGGCGGCTCACGGCGCCGGCTTCCAAGAGGTCGTCAAAGAGACCATTTATACGACGAACATGGACGGCCTGCTCAAGGCGTCGGATCTGCGCTTCGAGTACTACGATAAAGAGCGCCTGCCGACGGCTTCCTGGGTGCAGGTGCAGCGCCTGGTCGATCCCGGTTTCCTCGTGGAAATCGAAGTCATTGCCGAGCTGCCATAGGCAACGGTTCTAGTATCCTAGCCGGATGCGTAACGTGGTCGACAGGAAATTCGAGCGCAGGCTGGCGGGGCTCGTCAATTCCGGTGATCGGGCGGTGCTGCGCGGCGGGCGCAAGGGCGTCGAGAAGGAATCGCTGCGCGTGTCGCCCGCGGGCGAGATCGCGCAAACGCCACACCCTGCCGCCCTGGGCGCGCCGCTCACGAACGAGCACATCACGACCGACTTCTCCGAGTCGCTGATCGAGCTGGTTACGCCGCCTTTCCTCGAAACGTGGGAATTGCTGCAATATCTGTGCGACATCCATCAGTTCGTCTACAGGCATCTGGATGAGGAGCTGCTGTGGTCGACCAGCATGCCCTGCGCCATCGCCGGCGACGCCAACATACCCCTTGCGCAATTCGGCTCCTCGAACGTCGGCCGGATGAAAACCATCTACCGCCACGGTCTGGGCGTGCGCTACGGCCGCATCATGCAGGCGATCTCGGGGGTGCACTTCAACTATTCGTTCTCCGCCGGCCTGTGGGATGCGCTCGAGGGCATCAACCGAGCCAGTGGGCCGCGCCAGGATTTCGTGTCCGAGCAGTACTTCGGGGTCCTCAGAAATTACCGCCGCTTCGGCTGGCTGGTGCCGTACTTGTTCGGCACCTCGCCGGCGGTCTCGAGGAGCTTCTTTGCGGGGCGTGAGATCAGTTTGCCGAGGTTCGACGACGATACCGTGTACGAACCTTACGGAACCTCGCTGCGCATGAGCGACATCGGCTACCGCAACAAGAATCAGGCGACGGTGAGCGTCTCGGTCAACAGCCTGGACGAGTACGTGCGGGACCTCTCCAAGGCGATCAGCACCCCTTACCCTCCGTACGCCGAGATCGGGGTGAAGGTCGACGGCGAATATCTGCAGCTCAATGCCAATATCCTGCAGATCGAGAACGAATACTACAGCTACATCAGACCCAAGCGCGTCGCGAGGTCCGGCGAGAGGCCCACCAAGGCGCTGCGCCGCGCCGGAGTGGAGTACGTGGAGGTCCGCGCACTCGACGTCGAGCGCCTTCGACCCGGTCGGGGTGAACCAGAACAAGCTGCGCTTTCTCGAGGCGTTTCTCGCACTGTGCCTGCTGAGCGACAGCGCGCCGATCGGCCGCAGCGAGCAGGAGGCGCTGGATGAGAACCATCTCAAGGTGGCGCGGCGCGGGCGCGAGCCCGGGCTCAGGCTGAACCGCGACGGCCGGGAGTTCCAGATGTGCGAGTGGGCGCGCGAGCTGCTCGACTCGATGCAGGGACTGTGCGAGATGCTGGATCACGGGGAGCCGGCGCGCCCCTACACGGCCGCTCTGGAGCAGCAGCGCGCCAAGATCGAGGATGTGGAGCGTACGCCCTCGGCGCGCCTGCTCACGGAGATGCGCCAAAGCGGCGAATCGTTCTTCCAGCTCGCGCAGCGCATGTCGAAGATGCACAAGGACTATTTCCTGGACCTTTATCCGCCCAACGAGCGGCGCCTCGCCGAGTTTGCGGCCGCTGCGCAGGACTCGCACGACGAACAGCGCCGGATCGAGGCCGCCGACAAGACGGATTTCGACACCTATCTCGCCCACTATCTGGCCGACTGACCGGCCGCGGCCCTGTTACATAAGATCGGGAAGCGCGTCACACATTTTTCCGCAACGTGTGGTGCAATTCATTGAGTCGTCGCCGGATGGACGCTAGGGTGCGCAATGATCAATGGCAATCTATTCCCCGGGGAGGATCTTCCGGATTTGCCGCATGCGCGGCAACTGAAGGCGGGCTTTCCGTGGCTGACGTTCGATGCCGAACTCGAGCCGGCATTCCGGCAGGCCGTCCTCGACGAGAACCTGCGGCATATCCGCATCAATCTCTGCCTCGCGATCACCATCATCGTCGCCTGCTCGGCCATGGAAGCGACCGTGCTCGGCCGCGATCTGAATCGCATTCCCAGCATGATCCACATGCTGGTGATGATCCCCCTGCTGTTGATCTGTCTTGGCGCGAGCTTTTCGCCGCGCCGGCATCGCATCTATCCTCCGCTCGCGCTCGCGGCGATCACGGTGGCGGGCTTGAGCGTGGTGGCGATCCAGCTGATCGCCTCGCTCGGCGGCGTCTCCATTCTGTTTCCCGGACTGTTGTTGACCGTCGTCTTCATCTACTTCATGGGCGGCCTGATTTTCTATCACGCGCTCGCGGCCAGCGTGATCGTGACGTTCGCGTTATCTGGCCGCGGGGACCTCGCTGCAGCTGCCGGGCCGCGAATACGGCTACGACGCATTGGCGCTGATGGCGGTCAATTTGTTTTGCGCATCGGTGGTCTACATGCACGAGAAAACCAGCCGCATGCGCTTTCTCGAGGCCGCGCTGCTGCGGGAAATGGTGGCGCGCGACGGTCTCACGGGCATTCAGAACCGCCGCATGTTCGATCAGCACATCCAGCGCGTATGGCACCAGGCGGTACGCGACGGCCAGCGGGTGGCCGTGGTGCTGGTCGATATCGACTGCTTCAAGGACTACAACGACCGCTATGGTCATCAGGCGGGCGATGAATGCCTGCGCGCGGTCGCCGTCTCGCTGAGCCAATGCGCACGCCGTCCGCTGGATTTCGTCGCGCGGTACGGTGGCGAGGAATTTGCCGTCGTTCTGTACGAGGCAAGCCGCGATTACGTGGCGGAAGTGCTTACGCGCATTCAACGCTCGATCGCCGAGCTCAACATTCCGCACGAGGCTTCGCGCGTGGCCAGCCGCCTGACCGTGAGCATCGGCGCGGCGTTCATACTTCCCGGCGCCAACCGCACCGCCGAAGGCCTGATCCAGCTGGCCGACGAGGCTTTGTACAGTGCGAAGGAGCAGGGCCGGAACCGCGTCGTCGTCATGGAAGCCGAGTACCACACGCTGCAAACCGGGCGCTTCGAGCTTCGCCGCGCCCAGCGGGGCGGGTAACCCGCCGGGCGGCGCGGGCGCCACGCGGCAGCCAGGCTCCTAGCGCCGATAGATGCCGACGCTCGGCTCCTCGCCAGCCCGCCTGCTGGCGCGGAACATCCCCTCGGAATTGAATTCCATGGCGATGCCGGCCGCGGCCGTCTATCGCGATGACGCCGCCCTCGCCGCCGAGCGCGGGAAGCTCCTCCAGCACCACTTCGCGCACGGCCTGCGCGAGACTGCGCCCGCCAAAGCGCAACGCGCGCACAGATGTCGTGCGCCACCGCGGCGCGGATGAACACCTCGCCGTGGCCGGTCGCAGACACGGCGCACGCACGGTCATCGGCGTAGGTTCCCGCGCCGATGATCGGCGAATCGCCGATGCGCTGAAAGCGCTTGCCGGTCATGCCGCCCGTCGACGTGGCGGCCGCGAGCCGGCCGCGGCGGTCCAATGCGACCGCGCCGACGGTGCCCACGTGCGATATGGTCAGCGGCGACAAGTGCGACATCGCCGCCGCGGATGCGCTCGAGCTGCCGCCAGCGCGCCGCCGTGTAGAAGTAGCTGCGCGGCACGAATTGGAAGCCGCGGGTCAACGCGAATTCCTCGGCGCCGCCGCCGCTCAGCAGCACGTAGTCCGAGTGCTCCATCACCGCTCGGGCGAGCTCGACCGGGTTCTTGATGTGGGTCACGCCGCAAACCGCACCGGCCTTGAGCGTGGCCCCGTCCATGATGGAGGCGTCGAGCTCGATTTGGCCGTCGAGGGTGAACACGGCGCCGTGTCCGGCGTTGAACAGGGGATCATCCTCGAGCAGAACGACGGCACGCGTCACCGCGTCGAGGGCGGTGCCGCCGCTTTCGAGCACGGCGAAGCCCGCCCCGAGCGCCCTGTCGAGTCCTGCTCGATACAGCCGCTCCATATCGCCGCTCATCTCGGCGCGCGGCAGGGTGCCGGCGCCGCCGTGAATCGCCAGTGCAAACATCTTGCGGTTGGTTCCTCTGGTCGGTGACCCGGCGCAAGGCTATCATCATTCGCAGATGAAGCCATTCCCCGGGACGAACCAGATCAACAGCATCCTCATCGCCAATCGCGGCGAAATCGCGATTCGGGTGATGCGCGCGGCGACCGAACTCGGCATTCGCACGGTCGCGATCCACTCGCAGGAGGACCGGTTCTCGCTGCACCGGACCAAGGCCGACGAAAGCTATCTGGTCGGCGACGGCAAGGGGCCCATCGAGGCGTATCTCGACATACCCGACATCATTCGCATCGCGACGGAGGCGCACGTCGACGCCGTGCATCCCGGGCTACGGTTTCTTGTCGGAAAGCCCGGAATTCGCCGAGGCGTGCGCAGCGGCCCGGATCACCTTCGTGGGCCCTCTGCCCGACACCATGCGCAGGCTGGGCAACAAAATCGAGGCGCGCAATCTTGCGGCGAGTGCGGGCGTACCGGTGATGCCGGCCACGCCGCCGCTGCCGGCCGAGGAGGGGCAAATTCTCGCGATGGCCCATGCCGTCGGCTTTCCGGTCATGCTGAAGGCGAGCTGGGGCGGCGGAGGGCGCGGCATGCGCATGGTGGAGGACGACCGGGAGCTCATCGCGGCGGTGGCCGCCGCCAGGCGTGAAGCCAAGGCGGCCTTCGGCAAGGACGAGGTGTACCTCGAGAAGCTCATCCGGCGCGCACGGCACGTGGAAGTGCAGATATTGGGCGACTCGCACGGCAATCTGGTTCATCTGTACGAGCGCGATTGCACGGTGCAGCGGCGCAATCAGAAGGTGGTGGAGCGCGCACCGGCGGCGTTCCTCACCGAGAGCCAGCGCAGCGCGCTGTGCGAGGCCGCGCTCAAGATCGGACGCGCCGTCCAATATCGGGCGGCCGGGACGGTCGAGTTCCTGCAGGACGCCGACACCGGCAAGTTCTATTTCATCGAGGTCAACCCCCGCATCCAGGTGGAGCACACGGTCACCGAGTGCGTGACCGGAGTCGATCTGGTCAAGGCGCAGATCCGCATAGCCGCCGGCGCCCGCATCGGCACGCCCGAGAGCGGCGTGCCGCGGCAAGAGGACATCCACGTGAACGCGCATGCCTTGCAGTGCCGCGTGACGACCGAGGATCCGGAGAACAACTTCGTGCCCGACTACGGCCGGGTGACCGCCTATCGCAGCCCCGCGGGCTTCGGGATCCGGCTCGACGCCGGAACAGCCTACGCGGGCGCCATCATCACCCGCTTCTACGATTCGCTGCTGGTCAAGGTGACCGCCTGGTCGCCGACGCCGGAAGAGACGATCGCGCGCATGCATCGCGCGCTCTGGGAATTTCGGATTCGCGGCGTGGTGACCAATTTGCGCTTTCTCGATCAGCTGATCATGCATCCGTGCTTTGCGACGGCGGACTACACCACCAAATTCATCGACCAGACGCCGGAGCTGTTTCAGATCCCGCGCAAGCGCGATCGGGCGACGCGGCTGTTGAGCTTCATCGGCGACGTGATCGTCAACGGCAACCCGGAGGTCAAGGGGCGGCGGCACAAGCCGGCAATGCCGGTATTTCCCCGGGCGCCGCGCGGGCCGCTGCCGCCGCCGCCGCCCGGCACCAAGCAGAAGCTCGACCAGCTCGGACCCGACCGATTTGCCGCATGGATGCTCGAGGAGAAGCGTGTGCTGCTCACCGATACCAGCATGCGCGACGCGCACCAATCGCTGCTGGCGACGCGCTTCAGAACCCGCGACATGGCGCTGATCGCGCCCCACTACTCGAGCCTGCTCCCTCAGCTGTTTTCGGTGGAATGCTGGGGTGGCGCGACTTTCGACGTCGCAATGAGGTTCCTCAAGGAGGATCCCTGGGCGCGGCTTGCGAGCTTCCGCGAGGCTATGCCCAACCTGCTGCTGCAGATGCTGCTGCGCTCCGCGAATGCGGTCGGCTACACCAACTACCCCGACAACGTGGTGCGCCACTTCGTGGCGCGGGCAAGCGAGGGCGGAATCGACGTTTTCCGGGTGTTCGATTGCCTGAATTGGGTCGACAACATGAGAGTGGCGATCGAAGCCGTCAGAGCCGCCGATCGGCTGTGCGAGGCGGCGATTTGCTACACCGGCAATCTGTCGAATCCGCGCGAGACGAAATACGATCTGCGCTACTACCTCGGCATCGCCAGGGAGCTGAAGGCCATGGGAGCGCACGTGATCGCCATCAAGGACATGGCGGGTCTGTGCCAGCCGCGCGCGGCCGCCGCTCTGGTGGGAGCGCTGAGAAGCGAAGTGGGTCTGCCGGTTCATTTCCACACGCACGACACCAGCGGCATCGCAGCCGCGAGCGTGCTCGCCGCCGTCGAGGCGGGCGCGGACGCCGTCGACGGCGCGATCGACTCCCTCTCCGGTCTGACCTCGCAGCCGAATCTGGGGTCCATCGTGGAGGCCCTGAGATTCGGGCCGCGCGACTCGCTGCTCGATCCGCGCCACCTGCGCTCGATCTCGGCGTATTGGGAACAGGTGCGCCACGGCTACGTGGCGTTCGAAAGCGACATACGCGCCGGGGATTCCGGGGTCTACGTGCACGGCATGCCGGGCGGCCAGTACACGAATCTTCGCGAACAGGTGCGCTCCCTCGGCATCGATGATCATCGCTGGCCCGAGGTCGCGCATGCCTACGCGCAGGTCAACGAGATGTTCGGCGACATCATCAAGGTCACGCCCACGTCCAAAGTGATCGGCGACATGGCCGTCATGATGGTCACGAGCGGGCTGACGCCGGGAGCAGGTTCTCGATCCGGCGGTGGAGATTGCGTTCCCGGAATCCGTGGTGCAATTTTTCCGCGGCGAGCTGGGACAGCCGCTCGGCGGCTTCCCGCCGGGGCTGCAGAAAAAGGTGCTGGGCGGCAGGGCTCCGCTCACCGTACGGCCCGGCGAGCTGCTGCCGTCCGCGGATCTGCAGGCGGAGCGCGCGGCCGCGGAGGCCAGGGCGGGACGATCCATCACGGAGTTCGAGCTCGCTTCCCATCTCATGTATCCGAAGGTGTTCGCCGAATACGCTGCCGAGCGCGCGGCGTTCGGCGACGTGAGCATGCTGCCGACGGCCGTGTTCTTCTATGGCATGCAGTCAGGCCAGGAAATCAACATCGATCTGGAGCGCGGAAAGACGCTGATCGTGAGATACGTCACGACCAGCGACGCGCACGAGGATGGTACGCGCACCGTGTTCTTCGAGTTGAACGGTCAGCCGCGGCCGATTCGCGTGGCGGACCGCAGTCAAGTCGCCAAGCGGCCGCCGCAGCGAAAGGTCGAAGCGGGCAATCCGAAGCATGTAGGCTCGCCGATGCCGGGGACGATCGGCACGGTATCGGTGCGGGGCGGTCAGCATCTCGCGCGCGGCGACGTGCTGCTCACGCTGGAAGCGATGAAAATGGAAACCACGGTCCGCGCGGAGCAGGACGGGATCGTCAAGGAGGTGCTGGCCACCCCGGGACTGCAAGTCGATGCCAAGGATCTGCTGGTGGTCCTCGAATGATGCGCCGGTCCGGCGCTCAGACGGCATCTTTCAGCGCGATTTGCGGGTCCGCCAGCCTGTCCGGATCCGGCCGGGCGCGCTCGGCGATGAGTTTTCGCGCAGCCATGTAGTCCCTCGAATGATTGACTGCTTCGACGGCGAGCAACTCGCCGCCCTTGAGGTAGCAGACGCTGAAACTGCGCGTGGCCGGATCGCCGCGCAGCACCAGCCGATCGAAGCCCTGGGACAATCCCACGATGAGCAATTTATTGTCGAACTGATCCGACCAAAACCAGGGCACCCGGTCGTGCACCGCGTCTCGCCCGAGGATATTGAGCGCGGCGGTCTTGGACTGTTCAAAGGCATTGTCGACCGATTCGAGCCGCACGCGCATGCCGAAGCGCAGCGACGGGTGATTGGTGCAATCGCCGGCGGCGTAAATTGCGGCATCGCTGGTGCGGCAATGCTGATCCACCACGATGCCGTTGTCGCATTCCAGGCCTGCAGCGGCCGCCAGCTCGGTGTTTGCCGCCGCGCCGACACCGACAATGAGCAAATCCGCCTCGAAGGCGCTGCCATCGGCGCAAACCACGCGCTCGGCGCAGTCCGCCCCTTCGAGCCCGATCACGCGGGTATTGCAAACGATCTTGACGCCCCTGCATGCGATGCTCGTGAGCGAAATACTCCGAGACGCAGGGTGCCACCACTCGGTTCATCACCCGGTCCGCCATTTCGAGCACGGTGACCGCGCATCCCAACTGGCGGGCCGTCGCGGCGGTCTCCAGCCCGATGTATCCGCCGCCGATGATGACGGCCCGGGCGCCGGGTTTGAGCCGCTCGCGAATCGCCGCGACATCCGCGAGCCCCCGCAAATAATGCACGCCGGGCGATTCCGATCCCGGACACGTCAGCCGCCGCGACCGGGCGCCCACACACAGCAACAGCCGGTCATAGGCCACCGCCTCGCCGTCCGCGAGCACGACCCGATGCGCGGCCGGCTCGATTCGGGTCACCCGCGACGCCGAGCTTCAGCTCGATGCGATGTTCGTCGTAAAACGCCCGATGCCGGAACGGCAACCGGTCCGCGGCCAGCTCGCCGGCGAGGTATTTCTTGGACAGCGGAGGCCGCTGATAGGGCAGCTGAGGCTCGTCGCCGATCAGCACCAGGCGGCCGCCGAACCCCTCGCGGCGCAGGGTGTCGACGGCCTGGGCTCCGGCCTGTCCGCCGCCGATGACGAGCACCGTCGAGATCATCGCGCCTTCATAGCGGTGCCTTGAGCGACCCCGATGGCCGAGCCCGGGCCGCGAAAGGCTCCGACAGGCTCCTTGGGCGCATATGATGGTGCCGGTTGAGTAGAATAGTAATAGGATTGCCTCGGCGGCCCCATGCTGCGCGGAGTTCTCAAATGAAATTGATCACTGCCATTATAAAGCCATTCAAGCTGGATGACGTGCGCGCGGCTCTATCGGAAATCGGGGTCTCGGGTATGACCGTCACCGAGGTCAAGGGCTTTGGCCGCCAGCGCGGCCATACGGAACTGTACCGAGGGGCGGAATACGTCGTCGATTTCGTCCCGAAGACACGCATCGAGGTCGCCGTAAAGAACGAACTCGTGGATCAAGTGATGGAAGCCATCGTGGGCGCCGCCAAAACCGGAAAGGTCGGCGACGGCAAAATCTTCGTCACCGATATCCTGCGGGTGCTGCGCATCCGCACGGGCGAGACCGACAACGCCGCCTTGTAGAGGGGTGGTTCGCCGATGGCTCGCGCTGACGGCCCTCGGCGCCGCTCTCGCGGAGCCCGGGCTTGCCGCGAAGCTCACGGCCACCGAACACACGAACATCGAGGAGCCGAGGCCCGCCGACGTGCCGAGCGATGCGGTGCTGGAGGCCTCCGGTGCGGTCATCGGCACCATCGACATCGACATTCGCAACATATTCGACAAGGACGACCCGCGCGAAAACTCCGGCCTGTACCGGCTCGCCAATAAGCTGCACCTGCGCACCAAGCGCGGGGCGATCAAGGCGCAGCTGCTGTTCAAGAGCGGCGATCCGTACCGCGCACAGAAACTGGCCGAAACCGAACGCAACCTGCGCATGCTGCTCTACGTGTACGACGCCCACGTGTATCCCGTGCACTATGCCGACGGCAAGGTCGACGTCAAGGTCATTACCAAGGATGTGTGGACCCTGAGCCCGGGGATCTCGTTCGGGCGCTCCGGCGGCACGAATTCCACGAGCTACAACCTGCAGGACAGCAATTTCCTGGGATGGGGAAAGACCGTGCAGATCTCGCGCAGCAGCAACGTCGACCGCACCAGCAATACCATCGATTACGTGGATCCGAACGTGTTCGGATCGCGCTGGACTAGCGGCGCTGATGGACGTCCATTCCAGCGACGGATACGAGCGCGCCGCGCAGTTTGCGCAGCCCTTTTATTCGCTCGATACGCGCTGGAGCGCCAAGATCTCCGGGGTCGTCTTCGATCGCACCGTGTCGCGCTACTACCTGGGCAACATCGTCGATCAATTCAATGACAATGAGACCACGTACGAGCTGAGCGGCGGCATTTCCAACGGCTTGGTCGACGGTTGGAGCAGGCGACTGCTCTTCGGCATGCATTACGATCAGAACCTGTTCGTCCCCACGCCGGTCTCGAGCCTGCCGGCGAAGCCGCTGCCGCCCGACCGCACTTTGTCGTATCCATTCGTCGGATTTGACATCTTGCAGGATAACTACCGAAAGGTCGGCGACGAGAATGAGATCGGCAGAACCGAGGATTTGTACTTCGGCACGGAAGTGACCGGGCAGGTGGGCGTGTCCAACGGGGTGTTCGGCGCGCACACCAACGCGCCGATACTCACCGCCACGGCGGTAACGGGGTTCGAATTGCCCAAACAGCAGCAGCTGTTTCTGATCCGCCGATTTCACGACGCGCATCGAGGACGGCAGAGCGTACAACTTGATCACCGACGGCGGGGCCAAATATTACTGGCGCTGGGCCCCGAACTGGCTGCTCTATGCGGCGCTCTCGGCCACCGTCACGGATCGGCTTGATCCGGACAAGCAGCTCCTGCTGGGGGGCGACAACGGGATGCGCGGCTACCCGCTGCGCTACGAGGCCGGCACGTCGCGGGGTCTGCTGACGGTGGAGCAGCGGGTTTTCACGGATTGGTATCCCTTCCGGCTCGCGCGCGTCGGGGCGGCGATTTTCGGCGACGTGGGCAGAACCTGGGGCAGCGGGGTGGTCGGCAACAGCGATCCCGGCCTGCTGCGCGATGTGGGCCTCGGACTGCGCCTGGGCAACACGCGCAGCGGCCTCGGCAACGTGCTTCACGTCGACTTCGCCTTTCCGCTTGGGCAATACCGCCGGCATTCAGAAATTCCAATTTCTGGTGCAGACGTTCCAGAGCTTCTAGGAGTCCGTCTCGCTTGCGCGCCGCGGCCCGGCGACGGCGCCACAGCACGAGCGCACCGATGCACACCGCGAAATTGAGCACCCACCACGCAAGCTGACGAGAGTTGTTGTTGGCGTCCGGCTTGAGCGCCGCATCCGCCGCGATCTGCAATGTTCCTTCGAGCCGCTCGCGCTCGGCGCCGAGCGCGACCTCGAACTGCACCGCCGCCGCTCCCGGCAGGCTCAATTCCGGCGTTTGCAGAGAAGTAGCTGCCGTCGGCCTCCGCGGTGGTGGCATGGTCGATTCCCCTCAGCACGACGCGCACCACGGCATCGCGTACCGGCGCATTGTCGGCGATGCGGCTCAAATGAATCGTCATGCGCTCTCCGTGCACCGTCCCGACCGCCAGAAGATCGGAGGAACGCGCTTCGACTCGTGCGCCCTGGGCCGGATCGGGCGCCGCCGCAGCCGCAGACCCCGCCGTGAATCCGGTCACTCCGAGTGCGCCGGCCAGCCATAAGACCAGGCTTCGCTTCAGAGCATCCATCCGGCAATGCCCATGGCGATTCCGCCGGCGGCGGCGAGTATGCCGAAGATCGGAAAGAAGCTCTTGCGCGCCAGGAAGTACAGTGAGCACAGCACCAGGCCGAGTTCGAGCATGCCCTCGCCGATGTCGAAGCGCAGCGCCCGCTGTTCCTCGATCTCGCTCTTCGCGTCCTTCGCCTGAGCTTCCTTCATGATCTGTTTGGCATCGTCCGCGTACTTATCGCGCGCCGTCTCGAGCTTGTGGACCGCCGCCGCGGCCTTCGCGGGTTCGGACACCAGGCTCTCGATCAGCGTCAGCGCCACTTCGCTGGTGTTTTCCCGAATCTTTTTCGCCTGATAGAAGGCCCATTGGTCGTTCGATTCGGTGCGGTGAATCACCGCCTGGGTGTGCGCACGGTGCGAGGCGATGGTGACCACCGACAGAAAAATGCCGACCACGCCGACCAGGATACCGACGCGGCGGGTATTCGGATCGGCCGCATGTTCCGGCGTGACTTCGATTTCAGTCATGACACAAGAATTTCCTCAGTTACCAGATCCATCGACTGCGGTGCGGCCGGCGAGCGGGCGCTCATTTGACGACGTGCAGCCGCGGATTCGCGCGGGAAATGCCCAACACGCCGCTGCGCACCACTTCGACGATTTCGCCGAATGCGCCGACGTTGGCGATGAACTCGCCGATCTCGGTCTCCGTGCTCGTCAGTTCCACGATATAGCTCGACGGGTTCGACGACAGTACCCTGCCGCCGACCCGGCGCAGCAGGGTGCCGACCGCCTCGACGTGATCCGGCGCGAGCTGCAGCTTGATCAGCAGAAGCTCGCGCGCGAGATGATCGCCGCTGGTCATGTCCTCGACGGCGACGACGTCGACGAGCTTCAACAGCTGCGCGTTGATTTGAGCGATGACATGATCGGAGCCGATGGTGACCAGCGTAACGCGCGATACCGTGGGGTCGTTGGTGGGCGCCACCGAGAGGGATTCGATGTTGTAGCCGCGGGTTGAAATCAGTCCGGTGACGCGGGTCAGCGCCCCGGCTTCGTTCTGCAGAAGAATTGCGATGAGGTGCCGCATGGTCCTTAGAAGGATACGGGAGGGTGGCCCTTGGGCGCCAGGGCGAGAACTGCTACGCTTTGAGCGTGAAAGACCGCTATGACATGCTGAATCAAGGTGCTCACCCGCTGGCCGGCGCCAGCATGACGGGTGCCGAGATGCTCGTCCAGGTGCTGGCGGACGAGGGCGTGGATACGGTGTTCGGTTACAGCGGCGGCGCAATATTGCCGATCTACGACGCCGTGTTCCGCTACAACCAGGAGCACCAGTCATCCATGCCGCTCATCGTGCCGGCCAATGAGCAGGGCGCCGGATTCATGGCCGCGGGGTTCGCGCGCGCCAGCGGGCGAGTCGGCGTCGCCCTGGTGACTTCCGGCCCGGGGGCGACCAATACGGTGACCCCGGTGCGCGACAGCCAGGCGGATTCCGTGCCGATCGTGGTCATTTGCGGCCAGGTGGCGACCACCTCGATCGGCACGGACGCGTTCCAGGAAGCGCCCGTGCCGAGCATCATGGGCGCGGTGGCCAAACACGTCTTCTTGGTGACCGATCCCACCAAATTGGAAGCCACGGTCCGCACCGCTTTCGAGATCGCGCGCACCGGGCGGCCGGGCCCTGTGGTGCTCGACATTCCGAAGGACGTGCAGAACTGGAAGGGCGTATTTCATGGATCGGGCCGCCTGCCGATTCCGGGCTATCGGCAGCGCATGAACCGCCTGGAGGCGGGCAAATTGCCCGATGCCGCCTGCGCAGCATTTTTTGGCGCGCTGGCCGCCGCAAAGCGTCCGCTCATTTATGCGGGCGGCGGCGTGATCAACGGCAACGCGTCGCACACGCTGCGCGAATTCGCGCGCGAATTCCAGCTGCCGGTGGTCACGACACTGATGGGCATTGGCGCGGTCGACACCACGGACCCGTTGTCCATGCGCATGCTGGGAATGCACGGCGCGGCCTTCGCGAACTACGCGGTGGACGATTGCGATTTCCTGATGGCGGTCGGCGCGCGCTTTGACGATCGCGTGGCCGGGAATCCGCAGAAATTTGCGGGCGGCGCCAAGTTCATCGCACACCTTGACATCGACGCGTCGGAGATCAACAAGGTCAAGCGAGTCGATTGGAGCCACGTGGGGCTGATGACCGATGCCCTCTCGAGTTTGCTCGATTACGGAATGGCCAAGAGCTTCACCCACGATTGGTCCGAGTGGCACGGGCATTGCGACGAGCTGCGCGCTAAATACGCCATGAATTACGACCGCGCCAGTGCCCTGATTCAGCCCTATTACGTCATCGAGGAAATCAACCGGCTGACCCGCGGCGAGGCGATCATCACCGACCGGCGTCGGCCAGCATCAGATGTGGGCCGCCCAATATTTTGATTTCCGCAGTCCGCGACTGTGGCTGACCTCGGGCAGCATGGGAACGATGGGCTTCGGGCTGCCGGCGGCGGTGGGCGCTCAGTTCGCGCAGCGCGACCGTCTGGTGATCGATGTCGACGGCGACGCCAGCATCCGCATGAACATCGGCGAGTTGGAGACCGTCACGACCTATGATTTGCCGGTCAAAATCGTGGTTCTGAACAACTGCGGCGACGGCATGGTCAAGCAGTGGCAAAAGCTCTTCTTCAAAGGCCGTTTGAGCGCCAGCGACAAGAGCCTGCACACCAAGGATTTCGTCAAGGCGGCCGTCGCCGACGGATTCAAGTTCGCCGTGCGGCTCGAGAAGAAGGCCGATGTACCGCGCGTCGTCGAGGAATTCATCCGCTTCGACGGGCCGGCGTTTCTCGAAGTGATGATCGACCAAAACGCCGGGGTCTATCCGATGGTGGGCCCGGGTCAGGCGTACGACGAAATGATCACCGGCGAGCACATCGCTTCGCGCACACAGGTCGAAATCAAGGCGCCCGACGCCTCGGAGATGTTCTGACGGGCTCTCGCCGTCCGCTCCAGCGCCTACCAAACGCCGCTGTTCGGCATGCTGGTCCACGGCTCGGCAGGAGGCCGCGCCGCGCCCCGCTGCAGCAGTTCGATCGAAACCTGATCGGGAGACCGCACGAACGCCATGCGCCCGTCCCGCGGCGGCCGGTTGATGGTTACGCCGTGGTCCATCAGGCGCCTGCAGGTCGCATAAATGTCCTCGACGGCGTAGGCCAGGTGTCCGAAATTGCGCCCGCTGCTGTAGGCTTCAGGATCCCAGTTGTGAGTCAATTCGACCTGCGCTCCTTCATCCCCGGGAGCGGCCAAAAACACCAGTGTGTATCGGCCCTGAGGGTAATCGTGCCGCGATAGCTCGACGAGACCGAGGGCGTCCCGATAAAAGCTCAGGGATTGCTCGATGTCGGTGACGCGGACCATAGTATGCAAATACTTCATGATGATTGCCCCTAGCCTGGAGTCAGCGGCGCAAATTTGGAGGAAGCGATGCATAAAAGCAAATTGAGCGGATTCATCATCGACTGCAGGACCGATGATCTGCCGGCCGCCGCCGAGTTCTGGAGCGGCGCTCTGGGCATGGCGGTGCGCGAATCGCCAGGCAGCGAGGGCGGGTTGTACCGGCGATTGGACGATTCACAGCATGGACTGGACATCGAGGTACAAAAGGTGGATCACCCGAGCCGGGTGCATCTGGACATCGAAACCGACGACATCGAGGCCGAAGTGCGCCGATTGGAGCGGCTCGGAGCGAAACGCGTGCAGGCGATCCAATCCTGGTGGGTGATGGAGGCACCCACGGGCCAGCGATTTTGCGTGGTGCGCGCCAGCTCGCTCGAATTTGCGCACCGGGCAACGGCGTGGCCGTAGCCTTGCTGTTGCATATATCTCACAACCCGCACGGCGATTTGACATAGTGTGAAAATTGCCTGGTTTTAGCGGCCAAACTGCTTGGATCTGCGGAATTCGAGTGGTATTATTTTGCCTACTTCACGAGGGTCCCAATCGCCGCGTTACTTAATTGCAACAAATCTAATTCAAAAAAGGTCGAACGTTAGCGCACTTCATGTGCCTCGTATCCTCCACCGAAGGACGTGTCGGGTTATTACTCAGCACCTGTTCCACTCGAATTCCCCGGTTAGTCCGGGGATTCTTTTGTGGGCGCCATCGAAAGCGGCCAGAATGCGCGGCCGAGGGAGACTAAGTCGGGGCCTTGAGCGATGGGTTTGTCGCAGCTGTCGGCGATACCCCTTTGATCCGGCTGCGCCATCTGAGCCAGGAAACGGGCTGCGAAATCCGCGGCAAAGCCGAATTCATGAATCCCGGCGGCTCGGTGAAGGATCGGCACCGGCGGCACCCTCGCGGGCGTCGCCGCCTTTCTCAAATCCCAATCCGCGGCGGTACGAATCGTCCTGGTGGATCCGCCGGCCAGCTCGCTCTATCACTGCATCAAGCACGGGGAGCTGAAATCCGACGGCGGTTCGTCGATCACCGAGGGCATCGGCACGGGGCGAGCGGCCCTACGCGGTCTGAGCGAGAGCGACGGCGGCGCCGGTATCGAACCAGGCGAGAGTGGAGTGCAGGGCCACCACATCACCCACGACCAGCAGCGCCGGCGACTCCAGTTTGGCGCGCGACGCGACGTCGCGAATGCTGGCCAGGGTCGCGACAATGACCCGCTGCGCCGCGGTCGTGCCGTGCGCAATGATCGCGGCCGGCCGCGTGCCGGGCGCGCCGTGCTCGATCAGCTTCGCCGCGATGTGCTCCAGGCGCCCGAGGCCCATGTAGAAAACCGCGGTCGCTCCGGGCCGGGCGAGCGAGCGCCAATCCGGCTCGTTGCCGCGTGCTTCGACGTGACCCGTCACGAAACTCACGCTGTGGGCGTACTCGCGATGCGTCAGCGGAATGCCGGCATAGGCCGCACAGCCGGCCGCCGCGGTGATCCCCGGCACCACGGAAAAATCGATCTGCGCCCGGGCGAGCGCCTCGAGCTCCTCGCCGCCGCGGCCGAAGACGAACGGGTCGCCACCCTTCAGACGGACGACGCGGAGCCCAGCCTGAGCGTGCTCGATCAGCAGCTCGTGAATGCTCGCCTGCTCCGTGCTCGCGCCTCCCGCCGTCTTGCCCACGCAGATCCGCGTCGCATCGCGCCGCGCGAGATCGAGTACGGCGTCCGATACCAAACGATCGTGCAGGATGACGTCCGCGTCTTGAAGCGCACGCAGGGCCTTCAATGTAAGCAGCTCGGGGTCGCCGGGACCCGCGCCCACCAGGGTTACGCTGCCCGCCGGGCGCGGCGCGGCGCAGCTCGCCGACAGCAGATGCCGGGCGATGCGCTCCGCCCCGCTTCGATCCCCCTCGATGAAGCGGCGCGCGGCTGCGCCGTCGACCACGGCCTCCAAATAGCGCCGCCGCTCGCCGATGCCGCGCAGCCGCCGGCGGCTCGACTCGCGCAGCTCCCGCAGCCACAACCCCAGGTCGCCAATGCGTCTGGGAATGAATGCCTCCAGGCGCTCGCGCAGGCGACGAGCGAGGACGGGCGAGGTGCCGCCGGTGGAAACCGCCACCAGCACGGGATCGCGATCGATGATGGCCGGCACGATGAAGCGCGACGCTCTGCGGTCGTCCACGACGTTCACGGGGATGGAGCGCGCGTCGGCCAATTTCGCGATCCACCGATTCAGCGCGCGCCGCGATGTGGCGACGATCGCGAGCCGGGCGCCGTCCATGTCGTCAGGAATCGAACTCCCGAAC
The DNA here is from genome assembly GCA_963774865.1 of uncultured Gammaproteobacteria bacterium. GTDB lineage: Bacteria > Pseudomonadota > Gammaproteobacteria > Steroidobacterales > Steroidobacteraceae > Bog-1198. Next base: position 100,446 of record CAVZGU010000017.1, on the reverse strand, counting down.
GGCAATCTTCAGCTTGCCGGCAGCGGCGCGCTCCGTCAGCGCAGGAGCGATCTGCGGTGCAACCAGCGTGATCAGCGCGCCGCAGCGCTCCAGCAGCGACACCTTGCGCAGCGCCACCTCGCCGCCGCCGACGACGAGCACCTTTTGTCCCTCAAGGTCGAAGAAGACTGGAAAATAATTCATGCCGCGGGTTCCCGGAACACCGGAATCTGGCGCCGCGGATGCAGGCCGCACTCCCGCGCGCCCTCGCGCTCCCACCACCAGCGGCCCGAGCGCGCGTCCTCGCCCGGTTGCACGGCGCGCGTGCACGGCGCGCAGCCGATGCTGGGGAAGCCGGAATCATGGAGTCTGTTGTAAGGCAGCCGCTTCTTGCGAATGAAGCTCCAGATCTCCTCGTCGGACCAGTTGAGCAGCGGGCTCACCTTGTGCAGCCCGTACACGCCGTCCCATTCGACCGGGGAGGCCAGCGCACGGCTCGGCGACTGGCCGCGGCGAATCCCGGTCACCCAGGCCCCGCAGCCCGATACGGCGCGCCGGAACGGCTCTACCTTGCGGATCGCGCAGCAGGCGCGGCGCTGTTCGATGCCGTCGCGGAAGCCGTTGATGCCGTTTTCGCCGACCCAGCCCTCCAGATCAGCCGCGTCGGGGTAGTAGATGCGCATGGTGCGGCCGTAGCGCTGCTGCAGCCGCTCGATCAAATCGTAGGTTTCCGGGAACAGACGGCCGGTATCGATGCTGAAGATCTCGATCTGCGGAACTGCCTCCCAGATCAGATCGGTGAGGACGACCGACTCGGCGCCGAGGCTATTGGCGTAGCAGACGTTCCGGTACTCCGCGACCGCGGCGCGCAGCTGCGAAATGCTGTCCTCTGCGCGTTTGCGCAAGCTCTCGGGCAGGTCGATCATGAGCAGAACTATAGGGCCGGGGGCGCCGGTGCGAAACGAACTATCGCTTATGAGGACATGCGATTTCGTGCTGGCGCCGCGGACGTATATTCTACGGCCATGAAGTTCCAGCAATTGCGTTACCTCGTCGCCGTCCACGAAAATGGCCTCAATATAACGGCCGCCGCACGCGAGCTGCACACCTCCCAACCCGGCGTCAGCCGGCAGCTCAAGCTGCTGGAGGAGGAGCTCGGATTTCAGCTGTTCGAGCGCGAGGGACGCGCGCTCACCCGCACGACGGCTGCGGGCGAGGAAATCATTTCACGCGCGAGCAGCATCCTGCGGGAAATGCAGAATATCCGCCGCACCTCCGCGGAGCTGCGCAAGTCCGACGGCGGCACGCTGTCCATAGCCACCACGCATACCCAGGCGCGCTACGTACTGCCGCCGGTGATTCGCGCGTTTCGCGTGAAATACCCGAAGGTGCGATTGCACCTGCATCAGGGCACGTCGGAGCAAATTGCGGAAATGGTAGCTCGCGATCGGGTGGATTTCGCCATTGCAACCGGATCAGAGGAGCTGTTCCCGCATCTGGTGCGGCTGCCGGTATACCGGTGGCACCGGGCAGTCGTCGTGCCGCAGGGCCACCCGCTCGCCTCCGGCGGCAAGCTGACCTTGCGGAAGCTGGCCGAACATCCGATCGTCACCTACGTCTTCAGTTTCTCCGGCCGCTCTTCGCTGCCCGCGCTGTTCGAAACGGCCGGGCTGTCGCTCGATGTGGCGCTGACGGCGCGCGATTCGGACGTCATCAAGACCTACGTGCGCATCGGCCTGGGCGTGGGCATATTGGCCAGATTGGCGATCGATCCCGCCACCGATTCGGATCTTGCGGTACTCGACGCGGGCCACCTTTTCGAGGGGCATACGACCTGGATCGGCTTTCGGCGCAGCGCCTTGCTGCGCGCCTACATGTACGAGTTCATTGAACTGCTCGCGCCGCACCTGCCCCGTAAGCTGGTGCGGGAAACGGAGAAAATGGAGACGCAGGAAGAGGTGGATCGTGTGTTGGGGGATCTGCACATCCCGCTGCGCGACAGCGCGCCCGAGCTGGCTTGACCAGCGGTGCCGCAGCTTGCGGGCGGGGAGGCCGGCGGGCGGCGACCCTGCCCCAGGCCGCGCATTTCGCGCCGTACGTCTCGATAACCGCTTAGGTCCGGTTGGTAAAACGTGATTGGCTTGGCAGAGCAAAAGCGCGGTTGCGTGCAGCATTCCACAAGTCAACTATAGGTCCGTACACGGTGACAAAAGATCTCACGGAAGTTTTGGTCGCGCCGGACACTTATCACGTCTCGCCCGAATCCATGCTCATGGTCGCTGATCTGCACGGGGCTCTTGCGCTGTGCCTGCACGACGAGGCGCGAGGCGTCGGCGGGCTGCTGCACTTGAAATTCATGGGCGGCACCGGACGCCCCAGTGATGTGACGGATAATACATTGAGTTCCGTTCTCGTGGTGCTGGATCGATTCAAGCGTGCGGTGCTCGGAAATTCCTCGCCGGGCGACGAGATTCAGGCGCGCATCCTGGCTCATGCATTGCCGCCGACCGATGCCGGCGAGCCCAGCGCATCGCTGGTCGATTTGATTCAAGCCGACCTGGCGGACGGCAAAATTGCCTGCGGGACGCAAACGATGCGCAGAATCGAATCGCTGCGCGTGTGCTTCCAGCCGTTCGAGGGCCGCGTCTGGATTTGCGGGCCCAACAACTTGCGCGTGGCGCCTAGGGCGCGCCGCTCGGCGGTCTGACCGCGCGCCGTTCGACGAACGCGCCCCATCGGGGCCGCGGATCAATATAAGCTTCCGTGGTCGAATCGGACATAAGGTAGGAGCCTGTCTGAGTATTCCCCGTGGCCTTACCTAAGTCTGATTTCGCTTCAGCCGAGGCGGAGCCGACGCGGTTGGGTCAAGACCCAATAAGGAGGCGACAACGATGGATGAAGCGAAATCTGCAGGGGTACGAAGGGTTGGCTTGGTGAGGGGCGTCTGCGGTGTCGCGCGGCTTGGACGTAGTGCTCACTACGTCCACCGCCGCGCGCCTGGCATCCGCACCCTCGCCAGGCCAACGCGGCTCACGCGGAATGCTCAGACAGGCTCCTAGGGTGCGCCATGCGAATTGCCATGCTTTTGGCGACGGTCATTGTCGCCGCCTGCGCGAGCGACAAGCTCGCTGTGACACCTCCGGCGGGAGTCGATTTGAGCGGCCATTGGAAGCTCAACGAGGCGGACAGCGATGATCCGCTGCGCCTGATGCAAAGTCAGCTCGCCGCCGCCACGGCGGGAGCCGGCCCGGGAGGCCAGACCGGATCCGGTCCGGGCGGCCCGGGCGGCCCGGGCGGGCGGGGCAGCCGGGGCGGGGCCGGCGAGGGCGGCTTCGGTCCCAGGGGGCCCATGGGTCCCGCCATACCGTCCGTGACCGTCTTGGACGACGCCCTGCGCTGGCCGGGCAAGGATCTGATTCTCAAGCAGGCAGGAGACGTGGTGACGTTCGCCTCCGGCGGCGCCGATCGCGTCTGCAGGCCGAATGCTTCTGCAGGAAATCATCACCGCCGCAGCGATGACGCAGCGCATGGGCGAGACGCGCCCTCGCGCGGCCGCGGGGATGTTCCGCCGCCGATCTGCGGCTGGGATGACAAGACGCTGGTCGTGCAATCCGGCGATCCGGAGGATGAGAACCCGCCGTACGAGCTGCGCTTCAGCCTGTCGGCGGATGGGGAGCGCCTGGTCGAACTGGTGCTGTTCAAGGGCGGCCGTTCGAGCGGCTTCGTCGCATCTCGGGAGTGGGAGCCCGGCAATAAAAAAGCCGGGCCTTAGCCCGGCTTCCAGGTCCCCATGCCTTAACTGGCGCTTATGCCCGCGCTCTCGCGATGATCGGTCTCTTTACTTCCCCATCAATTGCATTCCTGCAACACTCTAGCCGTGCGTCCTCGCCGAAGCTAGCGTAATTACAAAAAAATGTAAAAATTAATGTACCAAAAAAACAACTGATGGTGCCGCGAGCTCAGGGCCGCAAGACGTTTGCTTAAGTTCGAGTATTCTTCGCGTCTGCCATCTTAGTTGAGAGGCGGGAGATTCACTTGGCCAAGCATTCCACAGCATCCGCTGCCGAACCGCGCGCAGTGCGCATGCGCCGCGCGTATTTTGACTGCTCGTATGGGCAGTTGCACGTGCGTACCGCATTCCCCGCGACCGGCGGATTCGATGAGCAGATAACGCTCATTTGTCTGCATACCGAAGACGGTTCGAGCCGCAGCTTCGATCGGTTCCTGCCCGAGATCGCCGATGTGCGCTCGGTCTACGCGCCCGATTTGCCGGGTGCGGCGAGTCCGATCCCGCGCCGGAACCTGCCCCCGGCCATGCCGCGCGCGCGGTTGCGGATCTCGCGCACGATCTGCGTCTGCGTCAGATCGACCTGCTCGGGGTGCACTCGGGGGCCGCGGTCGCCCTCGAACTCGCCGCCTCACGGCCCGATCTGGTGCGCCGACTGGTGCTGGTGGGCGTGCCGGTGATGGATCGCATGCCCGTGGTCAAGCAGGAGACGATGGTTCTTCGCACCCGGCTCACCGGCGTCGACGACGCTCATTGGAGCCGGGGCGCAATGCCGAACGCACGGTTCGTCGAGCTGACCGACGATGCTGCCCATCCGTTTGAGACGGCGCCGAAGGCGCTGGCGACGCAGATCAGCGCCTTCCTTGGCCGATGAGGCGGGAATGAGGCATGAGGCTCAACAAATACATCAGCGAAACCGGGGCGTGCTCGCGGCGCGAAGCCGACAAGTGGATCGAAGCGGGACGAGTCACCTGCAATGGCATCCGCGCCGTCCTCGGCACGCAAGTGGCGGAAGGCGACGAGGTGCGCGTGGACGGCGAGCTCATCGGCGCCAGGAAAAAGCAGATTTACATTGCGCTCAACAAGCCGGCGGGCATCACCTGCACCACCGACCCGCAGATCGAGGACAACATCATCGAATTCATCGGGCACAGCGAGCGGATCTTTCCCGATCGGCCGGCTGGACAAGGATTCCGAAGGGTTGATCCTGCTCACCAACGACGGCGATATCGTCAACGAAATCCTGCGCTCCGAAAACGAGTCACGAGAAGGAATACGTGGTGACCGTGAATCGCCCGATCACGGATCTCGCGCTGTCCATGATGGCGCAGCGGAGTGAAGATCATGGGCGCGACCACCAAGCCCTGCAAGGTCGACCGCGTCGGACAGCGACACATTTCGCATGACGCTCACCCAGGGGCTGAATCGGCAGATTCGCCGCATGTGTTCGGCGCTCGGTTACCGCGTGCAGCGGCTGCGGCGCGTGCGCATCATCAACATCGAACTCGGCACCCTGCGGATCAGGCAAATGGCGCTACCTGACCGGCGCGGAAGTGGCCGGCCTGGCGCGGGCGGGAGTCGGCCGGACCGGCGCCGCAATGGTGTGACCGGTCAGCCCGAGCGCAGCACCGCGGCTGCGACTCCGTCCGACCATTGCCGCCCGATCTTGGCTCCGCCAGTCCGGAGCTGGGCCCGGGCCGCGAGCCAGCGGAAAAAATCCTCGCCTCGACTGGTCCAATATGCCTGGCTGAACAGCACGCCGCCGCCGTGATTCGACGGTAAAGCGCCGAAAAAACCGAAACTCGCCACGCCGCGGCTGCACCTGATGCGCGGGGAGTTTTCCGACAATGCATATTGATCCGGCTCCCACCTGCAGCCGCAAGCGGCCGGCCTGACCGTACACGCAAATGTTGGGTTGACGCGGCGCGGATCAGCGCGACACCGTGCACCAGTGACGGCGGCACGTCGTATGCGCTCCACGTGCCTCCCAGGATGTGCCACTGCAGAACCATGCTCTGGCGGCGAAAATCGATGACCGAGACGGTGCGGTTGTTGTCCGATGGCATGGAGAAGCGTGGGCCGCTGAGACGCTATTTCGACTCGCGATCCGGCAAGTCGGCGAAAACGCTCTGCACGATGTTCGCCGTCAGCAGCTGCGGCAGCACGACCGGCGCCTTGGATCCGGGCTTCGAGTTGTAAACGACGTACAGCGGCACGCCGGCGCGTCCGAAATCGGACGAGCGCCTTCGTGATGGCGGGATCGCGGTTGGTCCAGTCGCCCTTCATCAGCGTGACGCCCTTGCTGCGAAAAATCCTCTGCACGGCGTGCGTCGGCGAATGCATTGCGTTCGTTCACCAGGCAGGTCAAGCACCAGCTCGCGGTGAAATTTACCAGTAACGGCTGACCTCGCGCGTTGAGTTCGGCGACTCGAGCGGCGTCGTAGGGCTGCCACGCTTCGGCCGCCGCGGCAACCGCCGAGGCGGCGCTGGGCAAAGCCGCCGCGACCGCCGCAAACCGCACCGGCAGCACGACGGCGAGGAGTACGGCCGCCAGCGCCGTGAGCAGCGCGGCCACGCGGCCGCCGGTCGAGCTCCCCTTGGATTTCTGGTATGCCCACGCCGCCAGCGCGACGAGAATCGCCCCGGCCAGAGCGGCGCCCAAACCGATCGACGAAGTCTGCTGCGCAAGCACCCACAGCAGCCACGCCGCCGACGCATACATCGGAAAGGCGAATATCTGCTTCAGCGTGTCCATCCAAGCGCCGGGTTTCGGCAGGGCGCGTCGCATCCACGGAGCGAACGACAGCAGCAGATAGGGCAGCGCGAGACCCGCCCCCAAGGCGGCGAAGATGACCAAGGCAACGACCGGGGATTGGGTCAGCGCGGCGCCGACGGCGGCAGCCATGAAAGGCGCGGTGCACGGCGTCGCGACCAGGGTGGTCAGCACTCCGGTGAAGAATGACGCGCGATAGCTGTCGCCTTGAGTCAGGCCGTCGCCGACCCCGGCGAGACCACCGCCCACCTCGAAGACGCCCGACAGATTCAAACCCACGGCGAGCAGCAGATAAATCATCAGTGTGACGAACAGCGGCGATTGAAGCTGAAAGCCCCAGCCGATCTGCTCGCCGCCGGCGCGCAGCGCGAGCAGCACCGCGGCCAGCACCGAGCATGGAGCTGATCACGCCCGCCGCGAATACCAGCCCCTTGGTGCGCACCGCCGCAGGATGCTTCTTCGCTTGTTCGACCAGGCCGATGGCCTTGATCGACAGCACCGGGAACACGCAAGGCATCAGATTCAGGATCAGTCCGCCGAGGACGGCCAGCAACACGAGAGCGGGCAGCGCGGGAGCGGCTTCCGGCGCATGCGCGGCCCGCGTTCCGACGGCCGGCGCGAATCGCGCGGCCGGCGTGACGACCGCACCGCGCGGCGCCGGCAAAAGCCGCCCCGATCTCCATCGGCACGGCGACCGTATCCTTGCCGCTCTGCTCGGTCGCGACCAGCACGCCGCGAATCGTGCCGGCCTGCGGCGGCTGATAGCCGACCTTCATCGCGAGCTCGACGGAACCGTCCCGCGCGGGACAGCGTCTGCGGCGCGGCGTACTCGATGACGCCCTCGTCATAGCGGATAGAACGCCAGCGATCTGGATCTGCGGCAATGTCGCGCCCCATTCCCTGCCGAGGATGAGCACCAGCCGGCCATCGCGAATCTTCGCGCTGGTCGCAGCCGGCGCGCGGATCGGCAGTTCGCCGCGCGCCGCGGCGAACAACGGCGCGACGCCCGAGTCGATGGCGCCGTCGGCGGGCGTCACCGGCAGCCGCAATTGCAGGTCGGCGCTTTCCGGGATGCACACATCGGAGCACACCAACCAGCTCGCCTTTGCCTGCGAGCGCAAGCGCAGCGCCGGCCTTGAGGTCCGGAGCCGCCGTGATGCTGCACCAAGTGCATCGCGTGTTTGGCGTAGCCGTAATTGACCAGCGGAGCGAATTTCGAAGCGATGCGGCGTGGCCCAGACGATGTCTCCCGCGGTCACGCCGGCGGGCAGTGTCCACGTCGAGCTTGGTCGCCTGGCCCGAATCCCCGGGGTTGCGCCAATAGGTGTGCCAGCCGTCGCGTATGTCTGAGTTCGAGCGCCACCCAGACCGATTGGCCGGGAGCGATGGAATCGGTCTCGCTGATCAGCCGCGCCTTGACGTTGTCGCTCGCGACCGCGCCGCCCGGAAAGCGGATAGGCCGCCGGCGAAACCAAAGCCAAGGCCGAGCAGCCACCATTTCAATGTGCGCATGACGCGTATGTTACCCAATTACTCCACGGCCCGAGCCGAGAAGCCGCGCGACCGCTGTGGAACGTCTCACAGTTTCAGGCGAACATACCCTCGGGGCTTGCTTGAGCTAATGTAGGCGCTCCATACCAAGTGGCCCATGCAAGAAAATTACGTAGAAAGAATCCTCAAAGCCAAGGTTTACGACGTCGCCATCGAAACCCCGCTCGAAGCGGCACCGCGCCTGTCCCGCCGGCTCAACAATCGCGTGCTCTTCAAACGGGAAGACCTCCAGCCGGTGTTTTCGTTCAAAATTCGCGGCGCATACAACAAGATCGCCCAACTGTCGCGCGATCAGCGCGCAGCGCGGCGTAATTTGCGCCTCCGCCGGAAACCATGCCCAGGGCGTCGCGCTCGGCGCGCGCACCCGCGGCATCCGGGCCGTCGTCGTCATGCCGCTGACCACGCCGGACATCAAGGTGCAGGCGGTCGCCGATCTCGGCGGCGAGATCGTGCTGCACGGCGACGACTACGATCAGGCCTACGAGCGCGCCATGGAGCTTGCGCGCGAGCGCGGGCTGGTGTTCGTGCATCCGTTCGACGATCCGGACGTCATCGCCGGCCAGGGCACGATCGGCATGGAAATCCTGCGCCAGTGCGCATGGCGATGATATCGACGCGATTTTCGTGCCGGTCGGCGGCGGCGGATTGATCGCCGGGATCGCGGCCTACGCGAAATCGCTGTATCCGCGCATCAAGATCATCGGCGTGGAGCCCGAAGATGCGGCCGGCATGTTCGAGTCGCTGCGCGCCGGCAGGCGCGTGACTCTGGAGCGCGTCGGCATCTTCGCCGACGGCGTTGCGGTGCGGCGCGTGGGCGAGGAGACCTTCCGTCTCGCCAGGCAATACGTCGATGAGATCGTGCTGGTGACCACGGATCAGATCTGCGCGGCGATCCAGGACATCTTCGAGGACACCCGCTCCATCGCGGAGCCGGCCGGCGCGCTGGCGGTCGCGGGCATCAAGAAGTACGTGGCGCGCGAGATCGTGCACGGAGCGCACGCTCGTCGCGATCAACGGCGGCGCGAACATGAATTTCGATCGCCTGCGCTATGTGGCCGAGCGCGCCGACCTGGGCGCGCAGCGCGAGGCGCTGCTGGCGGTCGAGATCCCCGAAGCGCCCGGCTCCTTCTTGCGGTTTTGCGAGCTGCTCGGCAGGCGCAGCGTCACGGAATTCAATTACCGGTACCGCGGATGCGCAGGCGGCGCGCAGATTTTCGTCGGCCTGGCGCTCAGCGCAGGGCAAAGCCGAGCGCGCCGCGCTCATCGCAGTCATCGAGCGCGGCCGGCTTCGCGGTGCGCGACATGACCGACAACGAGATGGCGAAGCTGCACGTGCGCTACATGGTCGGCGGCCAGGCCGCGGACTCGAGCGACGAGCGGCTGTACCGCTTCGAGTTTCCGGAACGGCCCGGCGCGCTGCTCAAGTTTCTGCAGGCGATCGGGCTCGGGCTGGAACATCAGCCTGTTCCATTACCGCAACCACGGCTCGGACCACGGGCGCGTGCTCGCCGGCATCCAGGTGCCGCCCGCAGACGCTCACCGATTTCCTGCTGCACCTCGAACGAGCTGCAGTACGCGTACACCGAAGAGACCGACAATCCGGCCTATAGGATCTTCCTGCGGCAGCTGAGTTTGTCCTGCTGGCGACCGGCGGGGGCCCGGCGCGCAGGCTCTTCAGCCATTCCTGCGCGCGGCGCACGGCCGGATCGTCCGGCCCGCGGGCGCTCAGCAGCAGCGGCAGCGCGGCAGAGAGCTCATCGGCGGCTTCGTGCGTGCGGCCCACATGGGCGAGTGCGTAGGCGTGAACGGTGTGCGCCTGCGCCGTCCAGGCGCTCGATCCCGTCGAGCTTGCGCTCCAAATCCGCAAGGATTGCTCGCTCGCGTCCACAGCTTCCGCGGGCTTGCCGATGTCGACCAGAAGACGCGCGAGCTGCATGAGGGCAGCGGCGCGCCATGGGTGATTGGCCGGCAGCGACTTGCCGTAGATTGCGAGCGCCTGGCGATATTCGTCCTCGGCTTCGCCCAGTGACCCCTCGTCGTGCAGCAACATCGCGAGACTGACGCGCGCGTAGCCGACATTGAAATTGTCGGGACCATAGACTTTGAGCGTTACGTCAAGGGCTCTGCGCAACAGCGGCTCCGCCTCGGCGAGCCGGCCTTCGCGCTGCAGAAGATACCCGTAATTGCCGAGCGCCACGCCGGTTTCCGGGTGCTGGCTGCCGAGCGCGCGCTCCTCACGATAGATCGCGTCGCGGTACAGGCTCTCCGCCCGCTTCAAGTCGCCCATGTTCTGCGCAACGACCGCTAGATTATGCAGATGCGATGCGACCCGCGGATGGTCGTCGCCGAGCACTCTGCGATCGATGCTGAGCGCTCGTTCATAGGTCTGCTTCGCGAGTCCCCACTGCAGTTCGCGCCCGTAGACCTTCGCGAGGTCATCGAGCGCCGCAGAGACCTCGGTTGGAGGAGCCTGCGTCGTTTCGAGTATCTCGAGGCCGCGTTTGTACAGGTCCTTGGCGTCGGCGAATCGACCCTGTTGAAATCGAAGCCGCCCGAGCGCCCAAAGCGCGCGTCCCGCTTCCCCGCTTGCCGCGCCGTATTCGCTTTGCGCCAGGCGCAGCGCCTCCTGCAGGGGCGGCTCGGCGCGGCCCAAATCGCCGGTTCCGGACAGTGCGCGGCTCAGCTCCAACAGCGTATCGATGCGCGCTTTGTCGTGGGACTGCGGCTGCAGTGCGAGCGAATCGTTCAATACCGGCAGCGCGTCCCGATACTGCCCCAAACTGTCGTACACCGCGCCGACCGTGGTCAACAGAGCGGCCTTGGTCGCCGGCTGATCCTGCAGTGCATCCTGCAGCCGCTTCGCGCTCGAGTCCAACAGCTCGCGGGCCGTGACCTGATTGCCGCGGTTCACCTCCGGATCCGAGAGTTTGAAAAGATCGACCAGGAAGCTCGATACCTCCTCCGCGCGTGTGCGCTCCCGCTCCGCGCGCTCCCGCTGCTCGGCCACCCGGTCGCGCTCCGCGGCGATGCGCCCGGATTGCACGTAAGTGGTCGTGGCGAACGCGAGGATCAGAGCGAACACGCTGGCGCCGGCGGCTACCGGCAGCCAATGGCGCCGTATGAACTTGGCGCTGCGATACGATAGCGTGTCGCGGCGGGCGATGACGGGCTTGCCGTCCAGATAGCGCTGAACGTCACCCGCCATCTGCTGCGCCGAACCGTAGCGGCGTTCCGGCTCCTTGCGCATGGCCATGAAGACTATGTTGTCCAAGTCGCCCTGCAGCGTGCGACGCAGGCGGTTGACGGTGGTGCCGCGCGCCTCCGCCGCGGCGCGTGCCTCCGCTGAATCCTCGCCGCTCGCCGCCTGGCTCGGCAGCGGCGGAACCTTCTCGCAGATCGCCCGCTCGATATCCGTCAACCGCGCCGTCGATATGACATAAGGACCCGCTCCTGCGAGCAATTTGTACAGCAGCACGCCGAGCACATAGACATCGCTCGCGGTCGTGATGACATGGCCCATCACCTGTTCCGGACTCGCGTGCTCCGGGGTCATGATGCGCAAATCGGCGTGCGTGACCGCCAGCGTGTGGCGGCCCACCTGCCGATCGTCCAACAGCTTTGCAATGCCGAAATCGAGGAGCTTCGGTACGCCCGGCTTCGTCACCAGGATGTTCGAGGGTTTGAGATCGCGGTGCACAATGAGGTTTTGGTGGGCGTAATGCACCGCGGCGCACACGATTTGAAACAAGCGCAGGCGCGCGGGTATGTCGAAATGGTGCGTGTCGCAGTAGCTGTCGATCGGTATGCCGTCGACGTATTCCATGACGATATAGGCGGTGCCGTCCGCCAGCGTTCCCCCATCCAAAAGATGCGCGATATTCGGGTGATCCAGCTGGGCGAGAATCTGCCGCTCGATCTTGAGGCGCGATTGCACGCCCCGTGCGAGAGCGCCGCTGTGCACCACCTTGATGGCGACCTTGTGCTCGAACTCCGCATCGGCCCGCTCCGCAAGGTACACTTCACCCATGCCGCCGACACCGAGGGTGCTGAGTATGCGGTATGGGCCGATGCGGTCCGCGATCATGCTCGAGAGCATGCGCTCAGGTTCGGGCGAATCGCAAACCGCGGCAACGCTTGATGGAAAAACCGAGGAGCTCGATTCACATGCCAAATGGACATGAGCCCAGCAAACCAGCAGGATCTTCAGGAGCCGGCAGAGGATCACGAGCCGCAAAGCGCACCGGCAAGGGCAAATCAAGCGGCGCGGGCGGCGGCGTGACACCGCAGGACAATGACAAGCCGCCGCAGAATTGAAACTGCTTGAGCGGTGACCGAATACCAGGCGCGGCGCACACCGCGGCATGAAACCCTGCGAGTACGGGGGCTCGACCTCCACCTGAGGCGATGGGGGCCGGCGCCCCCGGAATCGGCGCCGCCCGTGTTGTTGCTGCACGGTTGGCAGGATACCGGCGACACCTTTCAGTTCATGGTGGATGCGTTCGAGCAGGACTGGCCGCTGGCGGCGCTCGATTGGCGCGGGTTCGGCCGCAGTCAATGGGCGGCGGATGGGTATTGGTTTCCTGATTACCTGGCGGATCTCGACGCGCTGCTGGATGAGCTCGCCATGGGCTGCCCGGCGCGCATCGTCGGGCACAGCATGGGCGGCAACATTGCCACCCTGTATGCCGGATTGCGGCCGGAGCGAGTGCGATGCATCGTCAACCTGGAGGGATTCGGGCTGCCGCGGACCACACCCGACCGAGCGCCCGTGCAATTGCGCAGGTGGCTGGATCAGGTCAAGTCCGTTCCCGCGCTCAACGACTACGAGTCATTCGAGCAGCTCTCCTCCATCATCCGACATCGCTACCCGCTCTTCACGGAAGGGCAATCGGGGTTCGTGGCCCGGGCCTGGGGCAGGCTCGAGGCCGACGGGCGCGTGCACCTGCTGGGTGACGCTCGCCATCGGTGGGTCAATCCCGTACCGTACCGACGCGAGGAGGCCGAAGCGTGCTGGCGTGGAATCAAGGCGCCGATGCTGATGCTGCTCGGCGAGAAGTCCGAGTACCTGGAAAAGCTGGGTATCGATGGAACGGATGCGGTGTTTCGCTCGATCATAGCCGGCATCCGGATCGTTCACGTCGCCGGTGCGGGTCACATGCTGCACATTGAAAAGCCCGACCTGGTCGCCCCGCTGGTCGAGAAATTCCTGAGCGCTCACTGAATGGCCGCGATCCGGCGCATCTACCCCACGCGCTTCGGCCAACTGCACCTGCGCAGCCGCCAGGGCAAGGGCGCGCCGCTGGTCATGCTGCATCCTTCGCCGCGGCCGGGTGAAATGTGGGAGCGGCTGCAGGAGCGAATCGGATCGCTGAACCCCTCAACCGGCTCCTTCCCGCGTAGATCGCGGGCGCAAATCTCGAGGCGCGGCCATCAGGGGATCAGCACGATTTTTCCGGTGTGGCGCTTCTCGAGGAATTCGCGCTGCGCGTCGACGATGGCGCTGAGCGGATGGATGGCGGCAATCAAGGGCTTGATCCCGCCGCTTTCGATGTAGCCGACGAGTTGGGCAAACACGCCCGGCTCGAGCACGGTGCAGCCGTAGAACCGCAAATCCTTGAGATACAGAGTGCGCAGATCCAACTGCACGGTCGGCCCGGCGATGGCGCCCGCCACCGCGTATCGTCCGCCGCGACGCAGCACCTCGAGCAGCGAGGGAAATTGCTCCCCACCCACCACATCGATGACCGCATCGACCGATTCGCGGCCGATCGCCGCGACCAGGTCGGCGCCGCGAGGAAAGACTTGCGCCGCGCCGAGGGAGCGCAGCGCCGCTGCTTTCGCGCCGCCCGCAATCGCGAGCACCGTCGCCCCGCGGCGCCGCGCGAGCTGCACGGCGGCGCTTCCCACCCCGCCGGATGCGCCGGTGACGAGCACGGTCTCGCCCGCCGCCACGCTCGAGCGTGTGAGCAGGTTCAAAGCGGCGGAATACGCGCATGGAAAGCAGGCAAGCTCCGCATCGGTGAGCGCGCTCGAGATCGCATGCGCATGCGCGGCGGGTGCGCGGGCGTACTCGGCGAAGGCGCCGTCGCACTCCGAACCGAAATAAGTGGCGTGTGCGATGCCGCCGTGCGGGTGGCGAAACACCGGCTCGATCAGCACGCGCTCGCCGATGCGCGCGGGGTCGACTTCACTGCCGACAGCGACGACGGTGCCGCAGGCGTCCGCTCCCTGGATTCTCGGGAATTTCGGCGCAGCGCCCGTCCAACCGGCGTCCTCTCCTTTGGCGCCGGCAAATCCCGCCGCGCCGCCGGCCGCGCTGGTGCCTTCGCTCACCGTGCGCGAATACCACGCCGTTCGCGTGTTGATATCGGTGTTGTTGACTGCGGCGGCGAGCACCCGGATCAGCACCTCATCCGCGCGCGGCACGGGCACCGGCACGTCGTCGCGATAGTCGAGCTGCTCGAATCCGCCGTGACCGTTCAGAAGGACCGCCTTCATGGTGTGCATGGGACGATATTAGCCGAGTCGCTTGATTTGACCATGGTGCAGGCCGCGCATACTCTGATGCGGCTTCCGTCGTCGGGAGCGCACCGATTGCGAGAGCACCAAACGTGGCGCCACTGCCCCTCGTACCTCAACGATTCGGCCGAAGGCCTTCGACGCTCACGGCGTGCATCGCGGTGTGCGCCGGCTATGCGCTGGCCGGCGCGGTCGGTGTCTGGCTTCTGCACCACATATTGAGGCCGGATATCGCGGGCGTCGCTCCGACGCTGGGCGTCCCGTGGCTCGCCGTCGGGATCGGCGTCGCGGGGCTGATGCTCTTCGGCACGCGTGCGTGGCCCGGTGTGTTTGCCGGGTCGTACATCACCTGGGGCGTCATCCAGCACGACCTGTGGAGCGCGGTGCTGATCGATGCCGCGGGCGAATCGATGAGCATCGTGCTGATCGTTTGGCTGTTCCGCGCGTGGGATTACCGGCCGTCGCTCGACCGCTATCAGGATGCGCTCATTCTGGTGGCGGCGGTGGCGCTGGGGCGAGTCGTTTCATCCGGTGTGGACATTCTCGCCTCGATTGCGGCTGTGTGGTTGGACACCCGGCCGAACGCCGAGGTGGTTGAAGCCGCGGCGGGAGTCGGGCGCAGCGGCGACCTGCTGGTGGTGCACCCCGCGCTGTTTACCTTTGCGCTGCGCTGGTGGGCGAATTCGACGGTCGGCGTGGTCCTGGTGGTGCCCCTGCTGGCATTTCTGGTTCCGGCCCGCGAACGGCGCCGACCGGCCACGCGCCACGAGCTCGGCGCATGGGCGCTGGCGGTATGCCTCTGGCTGGCGGCGGCGTTGACGCTTCCGGGCTTCGCGCCGCGCTTCGCCCTGCTCGCCGGCGCTCTGGTACTCGTGGTGTGGGCGGCGCTGCGCTTCGGGGTTGCGGTCGCTTCGGTCGGAACACTGATGTTCTCGATGTGCGCAGCGGTCGGCTTTGGCCTGCAGCTCGGAACGTTCGCGGGGATCCGGGGCCGCGAGGGGGTCGAGGTCGTGTGGGGATTCATCGGGCTGCTGACCGGGGCGGGATTGTTCCTGACGGCGCTTCTGTCCGGCCTCGAGCGGGTCCAGCGGCAGTCGAGGGCATCGGTCGAGCGCTCTCGGCGCCTCTTTTTCGCCAATCCGACCCCCATCTGGGCCTACGAGCTCGCGACGGACCGGATCGTGGCCGTCAATGCCGCCGCCGTGGATGCGTACGGCTACACGGAAGAGGCTTTTTTGCAGCTGAGCCGTCGTGATCTGAATTTCGCGGACGAACCGCCGGCAGACGGCGAGGAGCAGGCCGCGGGGGACGCGGCGCACGTGTTCGCTGCGACCCACCGGATCGCCTCCGGGCGGGAGCTCGACGTCGAAGTGACCTCAGTCCCCGTCGGATTGGACGGGACCGCGCTGCGCGTTTGCCTGATCGACGTCGTCGGTGAGCGGGAAGACCTGCGTCTTGCCGTCCTGAATGCCACCGATCTCGTGCGGCAGCGGCTCGGCCACCAGGTCCGCGAGGGCCTCGGCCCGACGCTCGCGCGCCTCGGATCGGCCATTGATGAGCTGATGCAGGCGGTCGGCCGCGGTTTGCCGGTCCGCCGCGACCGGCTGGTTTCCATCGAGCAGGACTCGGTGGCGGCGACCAAGATGTGCCGCCAGCTGAGCCGCGGCGCATCCCTGATTCATTTCGTGTCGGGAGACCTCATCGAGGCGCTGCGCCGCCTGTCGGAGGAGCTGGCGGTGGACGGCGGTCCGGAGATTCAGGTATGGGTACACGCATTCGCTCCGGTCCGCCTGCCGCTCGAGCGCTGCGAGCACATCTACGGCCTCGCCCGCGACGCGGTACGCGCGGCGTCACTGCGCCCGGACGTGCGCTCGGTGCGCGTGGCGGTGGACGTCACGAACGCAGCGATCGAGATGACCATCGAGGACGACGGCAGACCCGCCGACGCCGGGCGGGACTCGGACACCTCTGAAGTCTTCGCGATGGGCGTGCGTGCGTCGGCTGCCCATGCGCGGCTCGACGTCGGGCCATCGCCGGCCGGCGGCAACCGGGTCAAGGTCGAGTGCAGCCAAGCCGTCGACCTGCCGCCGGTCGCCCCGATGGAGCGCTCCGCCGCTGCAGCGGTCGAGCTGTACCGACCGTGGGCGCCCGCCGCCGGCGCCCTGCGCCCTGCGGGAAATGACGCGAGCGACAGCGATTGGCTGCACGGGCTGCTGCTGGCGCTTGCCTACGTTGCGGTCGGCGCGGTCGGTCTGCGCTTCATGCAATACATCGATGCTCGGCATGTGTCGTTCGAGCCGCCGTCGCTGGCGCTGCCATGGCTGGCGAACGGCGTGGCCGTGGCGGGTCTGCTGCTCGGCGGCCGGCGCCTGGCTCCCGCGGTGCTGATCGGATCGGTCGCGCTCTGGCGCGGGCTTGCCCATGATCCGTGGATCACGGTGCTCATCGACGGCGTCGGCGAGATGCTGTGCGCCATTCTCATCGTACGTCTGCTGGCGCGCTGGGGCTTTCACCGCGACTTCGACCGGCTGCGCGATCTCGTTCTGCTGGTGGCGGCGGCGGCGGCCGGCCGGACCGTTGCATCGGCGGCGGATATCCTGGCCCTGCAGCTGACCATGGTGCTGACGCCGAACGCGCTCACGCCCGCGATGCTCCTCGGCAACTCGCCGACCCCCTGGGTGAACTTCGCATTGCCTCGTCAAGAAATAGCGGCCACTCTGCGCTGGTGGGTGAACGGATTCGCCGGCATCACCCTGTTCGTGCCCATCGTCGCATCGGTCTCGAGCAATCTGCGGCGCGCGCTCGTGGAGCGCTGGCAGGAAGCAGCCCTTTTCGCGCTGGTTCTCGGGCTTGGCGCGGTGACGGTCGCATTCGGACCCTCGTCGAATTGGCGCCTGCTCGTGCTCGCGCTGTCGGTTGTGATCGTCGTGTGGCCTGCGGTCCGATTCGGAGTCGCACTCGCCTCGGCGGCAACGCTCGTGCTGTCGCTCGCCGCGACACTGGGCTACGCCATCGGCCGGGGGCCTCTGGCCGCGGTGGATGTTGCGGAAGGCGCCGACATCGTATGGGTATTCATCGGATTGCTCGCGGCGACGGGACTTTTCTTGACGACCGTGGTCGCGGATTACCAGAAGACGCTGGCCGGTCTCAAGGCTCTGCAGGCGCGCTTCGAGGCCTTCTTCGAGGTGGTTCCCATGCCGCTTTTCGCGTTTGAGGAGGCCACCGGGCGCATCACGATGGTGAACTCCGCTGCGGTCCGAAAGTACGGGTATTCGCGGGCCGAATTGCTCGGCATGGACCGCCGCGCGCTCAGCGCCGATTCCATGCCGCCGGGTGCGCCGGCGTCAGCGAGCCTGCCCGAGCGGGCGGTGACGTCGAGCGTTCACCGCGCCCGATCGGGAGTGAAATTCGAGGTGGAGCAGACCGTGACCCCCGTCAATGTCGGCGGTCAGACGGAATATCTGTGCTTCGTGATCGACGTGACCGAGCGCAACGACCTGCGTCGGCGGCTGCTCGAAGCATCCGACGTCGAGCGCCGTCGGCTCGCGCATGATTTGCACGATGAGCTCGGCCAGATTCTCACGGGCATGAGTCTCGGCATCGCGACCCTGCGCCGAATTACGGAACGCGGCGGAACGCCCGGCGTCCCGGCCGTGCAATTCCTGGCCGAAGCGATCCGCGAAGCCAGGCAATCCTGCGACCGGATCCTGCACGGATTGTCGCCGCTCGAGGCGGCCGACGGCGATCTGCTGGCCGCGCTTGCGAACCTGCCGATGCGCGTCCCGCCCGAATCCCGCGGCAAGCTGCGCGTGGACATCAGCGCCGAGTGCGCGCTCACGATACGGCTGCCGATGCGCGAACACCTCTACCACATTGCCCGCGAGTGCGTGCACAACGCGCTGAAGCATGCGGGCGCAACGCGCATCCGCGTAACCGCGACGATCAAACCGGAATTCATCACGCTCGCGGTCGAGGATAACGGGATCGGCTTCGATCCGGCGGCCGGCGGCTCCGGCGGACTCGGGCTGCAGTCGCTCGCATTGCGGTCCGAGGCCGTGCACGGCCGCTTGTCCATCGAGCGTAAAAGGCAGGGTGGCATGCGAGTGTCCTGCCGATGCCCCCAGCCGCCGGCCTCATTCAGCTACGCGCAGAATCGTGAAGCGGCGCTTTAGCGTACTGAACAATGGTAGCGCCGCCGCTCAGGCTCCCTCCCCTCCGGTGCCACTATCAGCCTGGTTACCGGCATACTATGGCCACGAGCCAGATCCGCGAGAACTTTCATGAATCGACCTCCTCTGCCGCCGTTCAATGTGGAGACCGCTGCTCAAAAAGTGCGCATGGCCGAAGACGCGTGGAACACCCGCGATCCTGCGCGCGTGGCGCTTGCCTATACGACCGACAGCCGCTGGCGCAACCGCGCCGAGTTCCTCCAGGGACGCGACGCCATCCAGGCGTTTCTCGTGCGCAAATGGTCGCGTGAACTCGACTACCGGCTGACCAAGGAGCTGTGGGCGTTCACGGAGAATCGAATCGCGGTGAGATTCGCTTACGAGTGGCATGACGACAGCGGCTACTGGTTTCGCAGCTACGGTAACGAAAATTGGGAATTCGACGAGCACGGCCTGATGCGATTGCGGATCGCCAGCATCAATGATCTGCCGATCGCGGAAGCCGAGCGCAAGTACCGGTGGCCATTGGGGCGCCGTCCCGATGAGCATGCGTCGTTGAGCGCCCTGGGGCTCTGATATGGAACATCACGAACATGACCATGACCGTGATCATGCGGGCGAGCCGCACGATCATGCGCTGGCGCAAGCGCACCCGCACCACCATGCGCATGCTCACGCTCATGAGCTGAACATCCGCATGGGGTTCGCGGTGGCGCTCAATCTGCTCTTCGTCGTCATCGAAAGTTGTTTTGGGTTTTTATCGAATTCGGTCGCGCTGATTGCCGATGCCGGCCATAACCTGGGCGACGTGCTCGGGTTGGTCTGCGCCTGGACCGCGATGTATTTGGCGCGCCGGCCGCCGGGAGGTAACTTCACCTACGGTCTCGGACGCTCTTCGGTGCTGGCCGCGCTCACGAACGCCGTGCTGCTGCTGCTGGCTTGCGGCGCCATTGCCTGGGAGGCGGCGGGCCGCATTGCCGCACCGCCGGCCGTGGCCGGCGCGACGGTCGCCTGGGTCGCGGCCATCGGCATTGTTCTCAATGGCATCAGCGCCTGGCTGCTGCACAGCGGAAGTCATGACGACTTGAACCGTCGCAGCGCATTCATTCACATGCTGGGCGATGCCGCCGTATCGGCCGGCGTGCTGGTGTCGGGCGTACTGATCTTTGTCACGGGCTGGACCTGGTTGGATCCGGCGGTGAGCCTGCTGATCGTCGCGGTCATTCTGGTGAGCACGTGGGGGCTGCTGCGGGACTCGGTGCATCTGTCGCTCGACGGGGTGCCCGCCGGCGTGAACTCCAACGCCGTGTTGTCCTATCTCGCGGGTCAACGCGGGGTCACGGACGTGCATGATCTGCACATTTGGGCGCTCAGCACCACCAGTGTCGCGCTGACTGCGCATCTGGTAGTGCCCGACCGGGAGGCCGATGATGCGCTGTTGGGCACTTTGACGCCGGGCCTGAAAAGGCGCTTTCGAATCGATCACACCACCCTGCAGATCGAGCGGGATCGCTGTGATCATGGATGCTAGGAGCCTGTCTGAGTAATGCCCGTGGCCTTACCTAAGGCTGATTTCGCTTCAGCCGAGGCGGAGCCGACGCGGTTGGGTCAAGACCCAACAAGGAGGCGACAACGACGGATGAAGCGAAATCTGCAAGGGTACGAAGGGTTGGCCGGGAGACGTGCGTCTGCGGCGTTGCGCGTCTGCATCCGCTCCGTCTCCCAGCCAACGCGGCTCACGCGGATTACTCAGACAGGCTCCTAATCCTGAGGCCGGGCGCCGCGGGTGAATTGCCGAGCGGCGCGCTCAAAGGCCGGCGCGAGCATCTTGTAAATCAATAAAGTCGCCACTGGCGCGACCAGCATCCATGCGAATCCGGCGTCAATGACGGCGTCCCACAGGACGGCGCCGGTTCGCGCGCCGCCCGGCGGGATGGGCGCCGTCCCCGTCCCGACGAAGGCCGCCTGATGCGGCGCGCGCAGCAGCCATTCGCCCAGCCTCACGAAAGGGATGATCAGCAGCAATTGGGTGGGTGCCATCGCGGCCTGGACAGTTTGCATGGCCGGCAGGTTCAATCGAAACAGCAGCGCGATGGCCGCGCAGAGAAGCGTCGACGTCCCAAAAATCGGGATGTTGCCGACGACCACACCGATGGCGACGCACAACGCCAGCCGGTCCGCCGACATGCCCTGCTGCAATTGCTTGAGCAGCGGATCCGGGATCCGGCCGCGCAGCCAGCTCCTCACGAGCGGTGCGTCGCCGGCCGCGGGCGCGCGCGCCGCGTCGGCTCCGCCGTGAGCGGATCCTCAGGCCAGTAATGCTTCGGGTATCGGCCCTTGAGATCCTTCTTGACGTCGTGGTACCCACGATTCCAAAAGCTCACCAGATCGCGCGTGATCTGCACGGGACGCCCGGCCGGCGAGAGCAGCTTCAACAGCAGGGGCAATCGGCCGCTCGCCACGCTCGGCGTCGCGCGCAGTCCGAACATCTCCTGCAGCCGAACCGACAGCGTCGGCGTCTCGCCGTCCAGATAATCAATGGGAATTCGCGAGCCGCTCGGCACGGCGAAATGCGTCGGTGCCTCGCGCTCCAGAATCACGCCTTGCGCATAGGATATGCGCGAGCGCAGCGCGCTCGCCAAATCCAGCCGCGCAAAATGGTCGCGGCGAACCAGCCCGGCGATCCACGGCGGCGCCCAATCCTCGATCGTCGCGGTAAGAGCGGCGTCGCTCAGGTCGGGCCACGGCTCCGGCGCGGGCACCGCCAGTTCGAGCATCAGCCCGACCCGCGCCTGCCATTGACGCAGATCCCTGGACCAAGGGAGTGCCGCCAGCCCCATTTGACGCAGTCCGCTGAGCGCAGCACGCTGTACCTGGAGCGGATCCGGCTGGCGGATGCTCGCTCGAATCGAGCACGAGCGCGCCCAGACGCCGTTCGCGGCGCGCCCGCACCGCCTGCTCGCGGTCATCCCAGGTGATTTCGCCGTGCTCCGAGATATGGGCTGCAAAGTGCCGCTGGAGATCCTCGAGCCGGATGGGAGCGGCCAGAAATATCCGCGCCTCGCGCTCCGCGCCGTCGAGTTCCGCGGCGACGATGAACTCGGATTTGGCGAGCGCTTGAGGCTCCGCAAATCGAGCGCCACGGCCGTTTGCCAGCAGGTACCTTCCGCCCGGGTCGCGCGCGCGGCCGATGCGGTCCGGGTATGCCAGGCCGACGAGCGGCCCGGTCCATTCATCCGGATCCGCCGCTTCGCGCGAGCCCAAGCCGAAGTCGCGCAGCCAAATCGCCGAGCTGCGAACGGCCTGCTGCAGGGCGCGCGCGTCGACGCTCAAGCCCGCCGGCAATGCCCGCGCACTGCCTCGCAGTACATTGACCCGAAGCCGCAAATCCACATCGCGCGCGCCCGGCGCGGCGCGCAGCACATCGCGTTCGCTCAACAGCGCGGCAATATCGCAGGCCAGTCGGGCCGCCCCCATTTCGCGCGCCTTGACCAGCATGTGGGCCAAGCGCGGATGGGCTCCGGCCATGGCCAATGCGCGGCCGTGCGGCGTAATCCGTGCGCAATCGTCGATCGCCTCGAGTTGCCGCAGCAGATCGCGCGCCTGGGCGAGCGACGCGGCGGGCGGCGGGTCCAGCCAGCGCAGGCGTGCGGCGTCGTTGGCCCCCCAACAGCAGAGTTCGAGTGCGAGAGGCGCAAGATCGGCGTGCAGAATTTCGGCCGCCGTCTGAGGTGCGAGGGAGGCATGCGTACCTTCGGACCAGAGCCGGTAGCAGTGGCCCGCGCTCAATCGGCCGGCCCGGCCGCGGCGCTGATCGGCCGCTGCCTGCGAGACCTTTCCCGTCACCAGCCGGCTCATGCCGGTCGCAGGGTCGAACTGCGCGTAGCGGCGCAACCCCGAGTCGACCACGACTCGAATACCCTCGATGGTCAGGCTGGTCTCGGCAAGAGAGGTCGACAGGACGATCTTTCGCTGTCCGGCGGGCGCCGGTCCGAGCGCCATGTCCTGCGCGGCGGCCGACAGCTCGCCGTACAGCGGGAGCACGCGCACGGCGCGATCGAGGTCAGATTCTTGCAGCGCACGCTGCACGCGGCCGATCTCGGCGGCGCCCGGCAGGAAGCACAGGATGTCGCCGTCGTGCCGTTCAAGCGCCATCGCGCAGCGCCTGCGCCGTCTGCAGCTCGATCGAGATCTCGGTGCGGCGCGCGAGGTAATGCGTCTCGACCTCGAAGCTGCCGGCCTCGGCGGCGACGATGGGCGCCTGATCGAGCAGGCGCGCGAGCGGCTGCGGATCGAGCGTGGCCGACATCACCAGCAGGCGCAGTTCCTCGCGCAGGTTTTCCTGGCTCTCGATGCACAGCGCCAGACCGAGATCGGCGTTGAGGCTGCGCTCGTGAAATTCGTCGAAGATGACGCAGCCGATGCCGGACAGCGCCGAATCGGCTTGCAGCATGCGGGTGAGGATGCCTTCGGTCACGACCTCGATGCGCGTGTCCCGGCTCACCCGCGTCTCGAGCCGGGTGCGGTAGCCCACGGTTTTACCGACGGGTTCGCCCTTGAGCTGCGCCATGCGCCGGGCGACGGCGCGCGCCGCGAGGCGGCGCGGCTCCAGCATCAGGATTTTTCCTTCACCGAGCCACTCGCTGTCGAGCAACGCGAGCGGGACCACGGTGCTTTTGCCCGCGCCCGGCGGGGCTTGAAGCAGCACGCGATTGCGCGCTGCCAGCGCATCGGCCAGCGGACGCAGCGCATCGTTGATCGGAAGGGCCGTTAATCCTGGATTGTGCATGGCTCGCTAAGATACCCCATGGTAGGATGCGCAGCGTCGGGCCTGTAGCTCAGTTGGTTAGAGCAGGGGACTCATCAGTTAATGGTGCCTTCACATCGTAAGGTGTGAAGTGGACGGGATGAATTCAGGGAAACCTGGACAGCTTTCGAGCTGATGGCAACCCTGAGCCAAGCCGGCGGTACACCGCCGGAAGGTGCAGAGACTACCTGAGCGCTACAGTGCGCTTAATGACAGGCACGAGCGTCCCGCACCCTATACGGGTGAAGAGATAGTCCACTCCCTTCGGAAACGGCGGGATCGAAGTGAATCCCTTGGTCCTCGGTTCGAGTCCGAGCGGGCCCACCAATTCGCCGCTTGTGCTCTGCGTCATGGCGAGCGCGGGACCAATGCGATATAAATATCGCCCTATGAGTCGCTCCCCCGTATTCAATCCTCTGCGGTTCGTGGACACCATCGTCCCGGGCAAGCCGCGCGAGGCGCTGATCGCGGAGCGCGCTTACCTCAGGGCCGAGCGCCGCGGCTTCGAGCCCGGCCACGAGGGCGAGGACTGGCTCGCGGCGGAAGCCGAGGTGGATCAACTGCTGAGCGGCGGCGGCGAGAATATTTAGAACCGCCGCTCGAGATACAGCACGGCACTTTCGATCTTGTAGAAGCTGTCCGGCCTCGACGCTTGCACATCGGTCGCGAGCATGTGATCGCGCGCCATGTTCTGCGCGTAGCGCAGATCGAAATCCAGATCCCATTTCGGAAGCCAGCGGGGAAGGAAATTGCGCCACTCGACGCCGGCGCCGCCGTAGATCGAGTAGGCCGGCGTCGCCAGGTTGTATCGGTCGACGCCCAGCGAACAGGCCGAGAGCGAACGAATCGTTGTAGCGGTGGCGGTAATCGACGGCGCGAAAGCCGATCAGCGAGCCGCCGTCGACCTCGTCGAATTCCAGGCGCACGCCGAGGTCGTTCTTGTCGGACACGGCACGTCGCGCGCCCACGGCGAAGTGCGGATCGGGTTGCAGCGGGGTCTTGGTCTTCGGTATGGGCGACCCGGGACTGTATGCGCACTTGATTCACGTTCATGCCCGCATCCACGAACATCTCGGCGCCGTGCTCGTTCGGACCGCCGCTGTACGATTCGTCCTCCACGGTCCCATCGTCGCGCGTGTGTGCATCGCCGCCGTAGCGCACGAAGCCCGAGAGCCGGGAGAAGGACTCCCCGTATACATCGCGGCCCGCCGAATATCTCGCCGCCCACGGTCACGCCGTTCCACGGCCGTGAATAGGTCAGCGTGAAATCATAATAATGATGGTAGGGAAAGGCGGCGGGCTGCGCCCGGGTTGTACACTGCGCTCGTCGCCGCCGTAGTAATTCTGGTTGACCACGGTGCGCACCCGCTCCTGCAGATAGCCGCCGAACGGCGGCTCCCAGCCGATGCGCAGCATCTGGCTGCGCGCGCCCACGCCGTCGCCGAAGTTGCGCTGATCCGCGCCCCAGTTGCCCAGCACGAGGCCGTCATTGGTCATGCCGTCGAGAAAGATGTTGTGCACGTACCAGATGTTCTGCCACTCGGAGACTTCGTAGGTGAGGTCGAAGTGGCGCCAGATGCGCGGAAAATCGATGCCGACGGACAGTCGCCGCGTTGCCGAGCAGGTAGCTGCCGCCGTCGGAGTTGTCCTCGCCGCGCGTACTGGAAATACACGGCGAACGGGGTCTTGCCGGGAAAGATGAAGCGGCTGACGTAGGACGCCTGTTGATTTCCCTCGTTCTGCGACGCGCCGCTCGGCTTGAAGAAATCGCGCAGCGAGAAAGCTTGCCGAATCCGGCAGGCCGCTGCCGCCGCCGTATTCGCAGCAGGCGATTCACGCCGAACGACCAGCCGGGAAACGGCTCGATCGACAATTGCGTGCCGAACAGCCGGGGATTGCCGCGGCTCGCGACGCCGTTGTAAGAATGTTGTCGCCGGGCAGGCTGTCGCCGCTGTTGCTGCCGGTCTGCGACTGGCGCGCCAGGAAGAATTCGATACTGGAAGCCCGAGCCGGGTCAGCGGCTCCCAATTCGACAGCGTCACCGACGGCATGGTCGGCGCTTCGGTGCTGATGAGCATGCTGCTGTCGGTCAGCGGGCGACAACCAGTGGGCGCGGTAGCCGACATCGAGCTGCGCCCAGCTGAAGCCGACGCTCAGTCCCGTGCCCGTTGGATTCGTGCGTCCCGAATACGCGACCACGCCGCCGCTGGCGAGCAGATAGTCGCTCGGCTGCACGTACGCCTGCGTCGAGACCTCCCAGTCGCTCTCGATCGGCAGCCCGTACTCGTTGGGCACGACCACGTCGGCGCCGTGTGTGGGTGCGTCAAGGTCGCGCTGGCGTGCGTCAGCGCCGTAGTCGCGCGAGTAGCGCTCCAGATACCGCTGCACCTTGGTGCACAGCGGTTTGTCGATCTTGCACGCCTGCGGCAGCGCCAGCTTCACCAGTTCGACGGCAAACGGCCGCTTGAGCATCGGCTCGTCGGCGAGAATCAGCACGCGCTCGACCTGTCGCTCGATTTCGGGCTCGAGATTGAGCGGCAGGTACGCGCTCACTCCTTCGGCCGATGCCGGGCCGCCGGCGGCGAGCAGCAGGCAGGCCGAGCGCAATCGCAGGCTTAAATGCCTGGATCGATGATGCCACGATGCTTAAATGAGCTCTTATTGGTACACGACGGGTCGAATCCAACCAAGCGAGTACACGACACGACGCGATCGACGGTCAAGCGCTTTATGATGCGCAAGCTGGCGCTGTCCCCGTGGAAGCATCAGGCTAGATATTTGCAACTCTGTTTGTCGAAGGATCGCCGTGTTTTTGCCGCCGCATTTTGAGGAAGCGCGCGTCGAGGTCATGCAGGCGTTGATGCGTGCCCATCCGCTCGCCGCGCTGATCACCGTGGGCGTGGCCGGCATCGTCGCCAACCACATCCCCGTCGCGACCTTGGCATCGCCGGAGCCTTACGGACTGCTGAGGGGCCATATCGCGCGCGCCAATCCGCTCTGGCGCCAGCACCGCGAAGGCGATCCGGCGCTCGCGATCTTTCAAGGTCCGCAGACCTATATCTCGCCCTCGCTGTACCCGACAAAGCTTGCGACCGGCGAGGTGGTTCCGACTTGGGATTATGCCGTGGTGCACGCGCGCGGCAGCCTGCGCTTCGTGCACGACGCGGCATGGCTGCGTGCGCTGGTGGCGGGGCTCACCGAGGCGCACGAAGCGGCGCGAGCGGCGCCCTGGAAGATCGACGACGCACCCGCCGACTACCTCAGCCGCATGCTTTCCGCCATCGTCGGATTCGAGTTTTCGATCACCGCCTTGACCGGCAAGTGGAAAGTCAGCCAAAACCGCGGCCCGGCGGATCGGCGCGGCGTGGTCCGGGGATTGCGCGCGGCCGGGGATGCACAATCCCGCGAGATTGCGGACATGCTCGAGTCGCGCGGCGGCGGAGCCGCCGCTCGCTGAAGTCCCGCAAAGGCCGCAGCTGCGTCATGAAGTGGTCAGTGCTCGATCGATCGCCTGCATCCGCGGGTCGCACGCGGCGGCACTCCTGTGCGCTGCTGGCGCGCGCTTTTGGCCTGCGCGGCGCGGCGCCGGCGCGGTGAGCGTCATCCGGTCCGCGCGGCTGCAGCTGCGCAAGCTCGCGTTGGCGGACGACGAATTCATACTGCGGCTGTTGAATGACGACTCGTTCCTGCGCTTCATCGGCGACAAGGGCGTGAGAACGCTGGCCGATGCCCGCGAATACATCTTGCAGGGTCCCATGGACAGCTACCGGCGCTTCGGCTTCGGATTGTATCTGGCGAGTCTGCGCGACGGCGGCCTTCCCGTCGGCATCTGCGGTCTGCTCAAGCGCGATGCGCTCGACGACGTCGACGTCGGCTTCGCGCTTTTGCCGCGGTTCCGTTCGAGAGGCTACGCCGCCGAATCCGCCGCCGCGGTACTGGCCTACGGCCGGCGGGATTTGCATTTGCGGCGCATCGTGGCGATCACCGCTCCGGACAATCACGCTTCGATCGCGGTGCTGGAAAAAATCGGACTGAAGTTCGAGCGCACGATCAGGCTCGCAAAGGACAGCCCGGAGCTCATGATGTACGGTCCGGCAGCTGGTATTCTTGAGGCGAGTGACTGAACCTCCCGGAGCCCCCGCATGCACCCCTTTCCGCATCACTACGCAGTCAACGCCGCAGTACGCCCCGATGGGGACGTGCCGCTCTCCTGCGAAGGGGTGCGGATCATCGAGTCGGCGCCTCCCAAGGAATTCGACGGCCCCGGCAACCAGTGGTCGCCCGAAGGGCTGCTGACCGCGGCGGTGGCGGACTGCTTTGCGCTCGGATTTCGCGCGATAGCCGCCGCGTCGAAGTATGCGTGGGTCAGCCTCGAGTCGAGCACCCACGGCACGCTCGACCGCGTCGAGGGCAAGATGCGCTTCACGCGCTTCGAGACGCATGCCAGGCTGCACGTGCCCGCCGGAGCGGACGTCGAGCGCGGACGCAGGCTGCTCGAAAAAGCCGAACTGACGTGCCTGGTCGCCAACTCGCTCAGCAGCGAGCGCCATCTCACGGTGGAGGTCGTCGCGTCCTAGTCAGGTGCTTCGCGCCGAATCTAACGGGGTCGCGGCGGCCCCGCCCTTAAAGTCGGGGTCGGAACGACCCCGTTGAAAGTTGCGCGAAGCGCATGGCTAGTCGTCCATCAGGAAGCTGCGCAGCTGCTCGCTGCGGCTGGGGTGGCGCAGCTTGCGCAGCGCCTTGGCCTCTATCTGCCGGATGCGCTCGCGGGTCACGTCGAACTGCTTGCCGACCTCCTCGAGCGTGTGGTCGGTATTCATGTCGATGCCGAAGCGCATGCGCAGCACCTTCGCCTCGCGCGGCGTGAGCTGCGCCAACACCGAATGGGTGGTTTCGCGCAGAGATTCGGTGGTGGCCGAGTCGATCGGCGAGGACACGGACGTGTCCTCGATGAAGTCGCCCGAGATGAGAATCCTCGTCGTCGCCGATCGGGGTCTCCATCGAGATCGGCTCCTTCGCGATCTTCAGGACCTTGCGGACCTTGTCCTCCGGCATCTCCATGCGCACGGCCAATTCCTCGGGGGTCGGCTCGCGGCCCATTTCCTGCAGCATCTGCCGTGAAATCCGGTTCAGCTTGTTGATCGTCTCGATCATGTGGACCGGGATGCGGATGGTCCGCGCCTGGTCGGCGATGGAGCGCGTGATGGCCTGGCGAATCCACCAGGTTGCGTAGGTGGAGAATTTGTAGCCGCGGCGATACTCGAATTTGTCGACCGCCTTCATCAGGCCGATGTTGCCTTCCTGGATCAGGTCCAGGAATTGCAGGCCGCGGTTGGTGTACTTCTTGGCGATCGAAATCACCAGGCGCAGATTGGCCTCGACCATTTCCTTCTTTGCGCGGCGCGCCTTGGCTTCGCCGATCGAGACCTCGCGGTTGATCTCCTTGATCTCGTTGATCAGGACATGGAACAGCCCCTCGAGCTCCTTGAGCTTGTTCTGGCGGCGCTCGATCTCATCCTTGAATTTCGCGAGCGGTCGCCGAGTAGCGCTTCTTCGCCTTGATGTGCTTGTCGAGCCAGCGGGTGCTGGTCTCGTTCTTCGGAAAGGTCGAGATGAAATCCTTGCGCGGCATTCCGGCCTGCTTGATGCAAAGGAACATGATTTCCTTCTCGAGCAGGCGCACCTCGGTCACGTGCTGGCGCAGATTGTCGATCAGTTGATCGAACATCTTCGGCGAGAGCTTGAGCTCCATCAGCTCGCCGCAGATGCGCTTGCGGATTTTCTGCGTCTTGGGATCCTTGCAGCCGAGCTTGTCGAGCGCATTCAGGAATTGATGGTGCGCCTTCGCGATGGAGTTGAAGCGCTTCGCGGCCTCTTCCGGATCCGGGCCCGTATCGATGGCCTCTTCCTCCTCGTCGCCGTCCGCCTCGTCATCGTCGTTCGCGGCCTCCTCGCGTTCGAGCGCCATCATCTTCGGATTCTGCGGCTGCGCGATTTCGTCCGGCGCGTTCGGGTCGACGAAGCCGACGATGACGTCGACCAGCCGCATCTGACCGGCCTTCACCGTTTCGTAGTGGCGCAGCAGCAGATCGTAGGTGCCGGGATAGCTGCCGAGCGCGATCTTGACCGCTTCCAGACCCTCTTCGATGCGCTTGGCGATGCGAATCTCGCCCTCGCGAGTCAGCAGCTCCACCGTGCCCATTTCGCGCATGTACATGCGCACCGGATCGGTGGTGCGGCCGAATTCCGCGTCGAGATTGGCGAGCGCGGCGGTCGCCTCTTCGACCGCTTCTTCATCGGGAGCCGCCGTGGCGTCCGTCAGCAGCAGTGATTCGGCATCCGGCGCCTTTTCGTACACCGGAATGCCCATGTCGTTGATCATGTTGACGATGTCTTCGATCTGCTCCGGATCGACGATCTCGCTCGGCAGATGATCATTGACTTCAGCGTAGGTGAGGTAGCCCTGTTCCTTGCCTCGCGCGATCAACAACTTCAGTTGCGACTGACGCTCGTCCGCGATTTGCGTCGCTGTGCCTGCTGGCGCTTTTTTGATCAAGGTGGACGCCTCGTGAATTGAGAGGGAGATTTCAAAGCCAAGCCGACAAGTATACGATTTGGCCACTCCTGGCCATAGCCACAAATGCTTGAGTCTTCAAGAAGGTGCCCTGGGGCGGGCCTTCGTCTTGAGAAGCAGGCTTAATTCCGCCTTTTCGTCGAAATTCAAGCCCATTTCCTCGGCTTTTCGCAACAATTCATCCATCCTCCGGCCCGGACCGTAGGCCTCGAGCAGCTTGGAAACCGCCATTTGCAGCTCCTCGGCTGCGCCGGCCGCATCCGCGACCAGCGGCTCGGACATGGCAAGCTCGGTCAGGCGGACATATTCCGGCCGATCACGCCAGCGTTCCAGCAGCATGGCGGTGGTGGGCTTGGCCATGCCGGCCGCTTGCTCGAGCAGCTCCTTGAGAACCGCTCACCCGGGGCCCATCGACACCGCCCAAGTCTCCCGGGTCCCGGACCGCGCATGCCGCAGCAGGGTGATGCAGCACCAGAGCTGATGGCCTGCGCTGAGCAATTTGCCCCGCCCGGCGCTCATCCGACTGCGTCTCGCCGAGGTTGGTTCCGCGCGCGGCGAAGCGGCGGCCGGCGCACCGCGCGCCCTGCGCCTTCGCCGCGCCGGCGCCGGCGAACAAATGTTCCTTGAGCTTTGCGGCGGGCATGCGGATCTCGGCGGCGAGGCGGTCGGCGAGCAATTCCCGATAGACGCCGTCGGGCATGCGCGCGAACAAGGGCGCCGCGAGCGCGGCGAGCTTGGCGCGGCCGTCCACGTGCGCGAGGTCCACCTGCGAGCAGCAGCTGCTGCACCAGGTATTCGGACAGCGGCAGGGCGCCGTGGAGCCGGCTTTCGAAGGCGTCCGCGTCCTTCGGCCGCGACCAGAGTGTCCGGATCGTGGCCTTCGGGCAGAAACATGAACTTGAGTTCGCGTCCATCGCGCGCGAGCGGCAGCGCGTTCTCCAGCGCCCGCCAGGCGGCCTGACGACCGGCGCGGTCGCCGTCGAAGCAGAACACCAATTCGCTGGTCAGGCGAAATATCTTGTGCAGATGCTCCTGGGTGGTGGCCGTGCCGAGCGTCGCCACGGCGTAGGTGATGCCCGCTTGATGCAGCCGCACCACATCCATGTAGCCCTCCACGACCATCAAGCGCCTGAAAGTCCGTGCGCGCCTGTCGCGCCTCGTACAGACCGTACAGTTCGCGTCCCTTGTGGAACAGCGGGGTTTCCGGCGAATTGAGGTATTTCGGCTCGCCTTGATCGATGACTCGGCCGCCGAAGGCGAGCACCCGACCGCGCGAATCGCGGATCGGAAACATCAGGCGGTCGCGAAAGCGGTCGTAAAAGCCTGCCTGGCCCTGGCCGCCGCGCGTGTCGCGCTCGATGATCAGTCCCGCCTGCAGCAGGCGGCGGCGCTCGTCCTCTTGGGTTCCGAAGCGATTGAGCAGTGCATTCCAGGAGTCGGGCGCGTATCCCAAGCGCGAACTTGGCGCTGGTCGGCGCATCGATGCCGCGCTGCGCCAGATAGTCGCCGCGCCCGCTGGATCGTCCGCCAGGTTCTGCTCGAAGAACCGCGCGGCGCGGGCCATGACCTCGTACAGATCGCCGCTGCCGGGCTCGGCGCCGCCCTGCGCCTCGCGCGGCATCTCCAGGCCCGCGCGCTCGGCGAGATCCGCCACCGCGTCGAGGAACCCGAGCTTCTCGTACTGCATGAGAAAACCGACCACCGTGCCGTGCGCGCCGCAGCCGAAGCAGTGATAGAACTGCTTTTCGGGGCTCACCCAGAACGAGGGCGATTTCTCGCTGTGGAACGGGCAGCATGCCTTGTATTCGCGCCCTGATTTCTTGAGCGGCACGCGCGCACCGATGACCTCGACGATGTCGGAGCGCGCGACGACCTCGTCGATGAACGGCTGTGGAATGCGCCCGGCCATGGACCGGTGCGCGGTCAACCGCCGAGCTTGGCTTTGATTTTGGCGCCCACCACGGCCATGTCGGCCCGGCCCTGCGCCTTCGCCTTGATGATGCCCATCACCTTGCCCATGTCCTTGAGGCTGGCTGCGCCGGTGGCCGCCATGGCATCGGCGATCAGGGCGTCGATTTCGCCGTCGCGACAGCTGCGACGGCATGTAGGTCTGCAGCAAGACGATCTCCGCGCTTTCCTTGTCGACCAGGTCCTGGCGGTTGCCCGCCTGGAACTGCACCAGGGACTCCTTGCGCTGCTTGATCATCTTCTCGAGAACGCTCAAGTACCTGAGCATCGTCGAGGCTGATGCGCTCATCGACCTCGCGCTGCTTGATCGCGGAGGTGATCATGCGGATGACGCCGAGCCGCTCCTTCTCGCCGGCGCGCATCGCCGCCTTCATGTCATCGGTAATTCGCTCTTTCAAAGACACCGAGGAGTCAGACGTCCTTAGGCTCAATACGGCCGGGGGGAGCCGCCGGCGGAGCGCTGGGCGGAGCGCCGCCGGTCGCGCCGCGCATGTTCTCGCGCGACAGGCGCTTCAGGTGGCGCTTGACCGCGGCGGCCTTCTTTCGCTTACGCTCCTGAGTCGGCTTCTCGTAGAATTCACGGCGGCGAAGCTCGGTGAGCACACCGGCTTTTTCGCAGGCGCGCTTGAAGCGACGCAGGGCGGCGTCGAAATACTCGTTCTCGCGAACACGAACGCTGGGCATTCAAACCTCAAAGTTCAAGACCAAAGAGCCGCCGGCATTCGGCGACAGGGGGGCGCATTCTAAAGTGCGCCCCGATAAAAGGCAAAGGCGGCACGGCAAACGCGCCGCCAGGAGTTGCTCATATGCGGGTTGGCAGGCGTTGCGGCTGGATTCATGCGCGTCATCGGCTTCGAGAGCTCGTGCGATGAGACGCGCTGTGGCCGTCTATGACGCAGCGCGCGGGCTGCTGTCTCACCGGCTGCACAGCCAGATCGCGCTGCATCGGGCGTACGGCGGGGTCGTGCCCGAACTCGCCTCCCGGGACCATGTCCGGCGGCTGCTGCCGCTGGTGCGCGAGGCGCTGGCGGCCGCCCGTTCGGGGCCCGAGTCCATCGACGGCGTGGCCTACACCGCGGGTCCGGGATTGATCGGCGCGCTGTTGGTGGGGGCCGGGTTCGCGAGGAGCCTCGCCTACGCCTGGGGGAGGCCCGCGGTCGCGATTCACCATCTCGAAGGGCATCTGCTGGCGCCGCTGCTCGAGCCCGAGCCGCCCGCGTTCCCGTTTCTCGCCCTGCTGGTCTCGGGAGGCCATACGCAGCTGGTCGATGTGCGCGGGCTCGGCCGGTACCGAATCTTGGGCGAGACCCTCGACGACGCGGCGGGAGAGGCCTTCGACAAGACGGCGAAAATGCTCGGGCTGCCCTATCCGGGCGGCGCCGCGCTCGCGCAGCTGGCCGAGAGCGGGCACGCCCGGCCGCTTCGATTTCCCGCGGCCGATGCTCGATCGCCCGGGCCTCGATTTCAGTTTCAGTGGCCTGAAGACCGCCGCCCTAGTAGCCTTGCGGGGCCGCGCCCTGGACGATCAGATCCGGGCGGATATCGCGCGCGGTTTCCAGGAAGCGGTGGTCGACACGCTCGCGGAAAAGTCGCGGCGCGCGCTGCTGGCGACCGGCCATCGGCGGCTGGTGGTTGCCGGCGGCGTGGGCGCGAACCAGCGTCTGCGCGAGCGGCTGCGGCAGATGACCCACGAACTCGGGGCGCGAGTGTACTTTCCGCGCGCGGAGTTCTGCACCGACAACGGCGCCATGATCGCGCTGGCGGGGTGTTTGCGGCTGGCAGCCGGCGAGCGGCAGGGATTGGAGCTCGGCGCCAGGGCGAATTGGGAACTTGGGGGATGTCGCGTCAAACGGGGAGCTCTGAAGGGTTCAATGGATAAGATATTCATTCATGCGCTCAAAACCGAGGCGATCATCGGCATCTTCGACTGGGAGCGGCAGGTCAGGCAGACCGTCCTCGTCGACATCGAGATCAGCGCCGATATCCGCAAGGCTGCGCTGACCGATTCGATCGACGATACGCTGAATTACAAGCGGGTCGCCAAGCGCGTCCTCGCGTTCGTCGAGGCATCGCAATTCCATTTGGTGGAGACCCTCGCCGAACACCTCGCGATGCTGCTCCTCGAGGAGTTCGGCGTCGCTTGGGTCGGCATCGTTCTGAGCAAGCCGGGTGCGATCCGCAGCTCCCGGGATGTCGGCGTCGCTCTGCAGCGCGATCGCAGCCATCTCGAGCAGTGGCGCGCTCAGCGCGAGCGGCAATAGGGCGCATTCGACCCGTGCCGGCCGGGATCAGCCTCGATCGACCCCTCACCTGGCGGCAGGTCGGCGCGATCGCGGAAGGCGACTCGCTTGCACTGTCGCCCGCGGCGCGCGGCCGCATTCAGGCGGCGCGCCGCCTGGTGCAGTCGATCGTCGCGCAGGACGTCCGCGCCTACGGCGTGAACACCGGCGTCGGCGCTCCGAAGACCGACGCGGTGTACCGCGCGGTACGCGAGCGCATCGCTCAGTATCGCGACGACCGGCCCTTGGCCGACGACATCGAGCGCGCCTGCGGGATGCTGCGCTCACGGCGCGCCGGCGATCTCAGGCTCCGGGGCCCTATATGCTGCGTCCGCCGTCCACGGCGATGATTTGGCCGGTGATGTACGGCGCATCCTTGGCCAAGAACAGCGCGGCGCGGGCGATGTCCTGCGGACTGCCGTGACGCTTGAGCGCGGTCTTGGCGATGATTTCGCGCTTCAGCTGCTCGTCCATGCCGTTCTCCGGCCAAAGCACCGGACCCGGCGCGATGCCGTTGACGCGAATGTCGGGGCCCAGCTCGCGCGCCAGCGAGCGCGTCAGCATCGCCAGCCCCGCCTTGGCGGCGCTGTACACCGGGTAGCCCTTCAGCGGCCTCAACCCATGGATGTCCAGCATGTTGATGATCAGCCCGCGCTGCAGGCGCAAGCTGGGCGCCGCAGCCTGCGAGAGAAACAGCGGTGCGCGCAGATTGCTGCCCATCAGATCGTCCCACTGCGCGATGGTGATGCTGCCGACCGGAGTGGGATAAAAGCCCGAGGCGTTGTTGATCAAGATGTCCAGCCGGCCGAATTGGCCGAGCGCCGCCGCCACCAGCTCCTGCGGCGCCTCCGCACTCTGCAGGTCAGCGGCGTGGACCGCCGCGGAGCGCGGGCGGGCCGCATTGAACTCGGCGGCCAATTCGACGGCCGCCGCCGCGGAGGTTCGGTAATGGATGAGTATCCGCGCGCCGGCCGCATGCAGCGAGCGTGCGATTTCGGCGCCGACGCGGCGCGCGCCGCCGGTGATCAGCACCACCTGGCCCGCCAGGGCGGGATCGTCGGGGGAGAGTCGACGGTCGCGTCTGCCATGCGTGGGAACGATACCGGATTGTGCGCACAGCGTGTACCCATGCGTGACGCCGTGCTGAGCGCGGAGGAAGTCCAGCACACGCGCGCGGGTGGCTGAACGGGTGGCGGCGGCCATCGCCGCTGCAGGCGGCTGGATCAGCTTCGAGCGCTACATGGACATCGCGCTGTATGCGCCGGGCCTGGGCTATTACAGCGCCGGCGCGCACAAGCTCGGGCGCGGCGGCGACTTCACCACCGCTCCGGAGATCTCGCGGCTGTTCGGCGCCTGCGTGGCGCGGCAGTGCGCCGACATCCTGCGCGATCTCGGCGGTGGATCGATCCTGGAAATCGGCGCGGGCAGCGGCCGCCTGGCCGCGGATGTGCTGTCGCAGCTCGAAGCGCTCGGCCGTTTGCCGGCCCGCTACTTCGTTCTCGAAGTGAGCGCCGATCTGCGCGAGCGGCAGCGCCGCACCTTGACGCAGCGGACGCCGCATCTGCAGGAACGCATCGAATGGCTTGACGCGCCGCCCACTGCCGGATTCGACGGCGTCATCCTCGCCAACGAGGTGCTGGACGCATTGCCGGTGACGCGTTTTCGCTGGTACAGCACCCGCTGCGAGGAGTTGGGCGTCGCTCTGGAGCAGGGCGTATTCGTGTGGGCGCCGCGACCTGCGAGTGCGGCGATGGCAGCGGCGTGCCGGGCACTCGCGGCGGCCGGCGGCGGATGGCAGGAGGGCTACGTCTCCGAGTACTGCCCGCGGCTCGCCGCGTGGGCGGCGCACGTCACCCGCGCGCTCGACAACGGCGTGGTGCTGTGGATCGATTACGGATTGCCGCGGGCTCAATATTATTTTCCACGAGCGGCACGACGGCACACTCCTGTGCCACTTCCGCCAGCGCGCACACGATGATCCGTTCCTCCACCCGGGTCTGCAGGACATCACCGCCTGGGTCGATTTCACCGCGCTCGCCGAGGCGAGCATGGGCGCGGGGTACCAGCTCGCGGGCTTTACGACGCAGGCCCATTTCCTCGCGGGATTAGGAATCGACCGCGAGATGCAGGCGCTCGCCGGCGGCGATGAGAATCAATTTGCGCGCCTCGCGGGCGAGGCGCGGCGACTGATGCTGCCCGGGGAGATGGGCGAGCGCTTCAAGGCCATGGCGTGGTCGCGCGGCGTCGATGCGCCGCTGCGCGGCTTCGAGATCAAGGATCTGCGGCACACGCTGTAATCGGCCGCTGCCGAGATTGAGCGCTACTTGTCCGTGTATCAGCGGGCTGTCGCCCGATTTCGTGCGTACCCATGGGCACGGTGACGGAGCATCATGCTGGGCTCGGGCGCATCGATATGTCTGACCGTTCAAGTCGATCGATATCGTATACGCGCCGCGATCGCCCGCAGGCGCCCGCGGCGCAGCTGCTCGGCGATCCCGGCTCCGGAGCGCCCAGCGATGTCCTCGGCGGATGGCTTGATCGATGCGGCCGCCTCGCGGGCGGCGAGCAGATAATCCCGCTGCGGATACGGCCCGGCCTCCAATCCCGCACGTCCGCGCGAATCCGCTTCGCAGGCGAGCAGCGCTTGAGCAAAGCGCTCCGTGCGGCGAAACGCGTCGGCCCGCTCCATGAACTCGAGTATGGTCTTGGGCCTCAGCTCGAAGGCGCGGTGCACGATGCCGTGATAGCGCGCGACGATCACGGCGAGTTCTCGATGCTCGTTCGGGATTCGCAGGCGTGCCGCAAGCGCCTCTATGAGCGCCACGCTGCGCTCCTCATGGCCCCGATGGCCCGGCCACTCCGAAGGCGGAGTCGTTCCCTTGCCCAGATCGTGCACCAACGCCGCAAATCGAACCTTCGGGTCATCGCTCAGCAGGGCGGCCTGGTCCAGCACCATCAGCGTATGCAAGCCGGTGTCGATTTCGGGGTGCCACTCGGCCGGCTGCGGGACGCCGAACAGCGCGTCGATTTCCGGATAGATGCGCGCGAGCGCCCCGCACTCGCGCAGCACCTTGAAGAAGACGCTCGGCCGCCGGCTCCCGAAGGGCCTTCTCCGACTCCTGCCAGACCCGTTCGGCCACCAGTGCGTCGACCTCGTGCCGCGCGACCATGGTGCGCATCAGCGCCATGGTGTCGGGGGCGACGCGTGAAACCGAGCGGCGCAAAGCGCGCGGCAAAGCGCGCAACGCGCAGCACCCGCACCGGATCCTCGATGAAGGCCGCCGAGACATGCCGCAAGGTCCGCGATTCGATGTCGCGCCTGCCGCCGTACGGATCGATGAGCACGCCGTCCGGCGATTGCGCCATCGCGTTGATCGTCAGATCGCGGCGCGCGAGATCCTCCTCGAGGGTCACCTCCGGGCCGAATTCCACGCTGAATCCGCGGTAGCCCGGCGCGACCTTGCGCTCACGCCGCGCGAGCGCATATTCCTCCTGGGTGTCCGGGTGCAGAAACACCGGAAAGTCCCGCCCGACCTCGCGATATCCGAGCCGCAGCAGCTCCTCTCGCGTGCCGCCCACGACCACCCAATCGCGCTCCTTTACCGGCAGGCCGAGCAAGGCGTCCCGAACCGCGCCGCCGACCAGATACACTTGCATGAGTGAATAGTAGCAGCATCACTTCGCGGATCTGCGGCCCCTGCGTCACCGCCCTGATCTGCGGGCTCTGCAGCGGCTGCTATCTGCTGGAGAGCGCCCAAGGCCAGCTGGAGCTGATGTCGAAGCGCGTGCCGATCGCCCGCGTGATCGCCAATCCCGCGACCCCGCCCGCCGTGCGCAGCCAGCTCGAGGCCGTCGCCGCGATCCGCGAGTTCGCCGTTCATCGAGCTGGGGCTGCCCGACAACGGCAGCTATCGCAGCTACGCCGATGTCGGCCGGCCCTATGTGGTGTGGAACGTGGTCGCGGCGCCGGAGTTCTCGGTCGACGCCGAAGGAATGGTGCTACCCGATCGTCGGCTGCGTCGCGTATCGCGGGTATTTCGTCGAGCGCCGCGCGCGAGTCATTCGCCGGGAAGCTGCGCCGGCGGGGTCTTGACGTGAGCGTCGGCGGCGTGGCCGCCTATTCGACGCTGGGGCACTTCAACGATCCGATCCTGAACACCATGCTGGGCTGGAACGACGTCGAGTTGGCGTCGATCATTTTCCATGAGCTCACGCATCAGATGCTCTACGTGCCGAACGACGCCGATTTCAACGAGGCGTTCGCGACGACGGTGGAGGAGGAAGGCGTGCGCCGCTGGCTGCGTGCCCAGGGCCGCGACAAGGATTTGACCAATTATGCGCTGCAGCAGGAGCGCTACGCAGCAGGTCATCGGGCTATTGACCCAAACGCGGACCGAATTGCGCGCGCTGTACGCTTCGGGAATCGGCACGCAGCTGATGCGGGAGCGCAAAGTTGCCGCCTACGCGGAGCTGCGCGCGTCTTATGCGCGCCTCAAGGCCGGATGGGGCGGCCGCGGACCGTTCGAGGTCGCGTTCGAAGGCGACATCAACAATGCATATCCTCGCATCGGTTGCCACCTATTTCGTCTGTGTTCCGGGGTTCGAGCGCGAGCTCGCCGCGGTGGGAGGCGATCTCCAGGCATTCTACCGGCGGGTGCGTGAACTGGCCCGACTGGATCAGGCCAGGCGCGACGCCCTGCTGTGCGGGCAGGGATGATGCGGGCCGAGGGATTCATCCGCCACGGCACTGCGACGCGGCTGTACCATCTCTCGCCGCTGCCGGCTCCGCGGTCGCCGGGCGCGGAGCCACCGCTGCCGTGAGCTTTAGGACCTGGAGCCTGTCTGAGCAATCCCCGTGGCTCACGCGGAATACTCAGACAGGCTCCTGGGGAGGTTCGGCAGCCGCGCCGGCGGCGCGCTCATGGCTCACCTGCGACCGGCGCGCAGCCGCGCGGTCGTGGCTCAGCCGCGCATTGTCCTCCAGGGCGCCCAGATATTGCCGCGCGGAGGCGACCATGGAGTGTGGCTTCAATCTTGAGCTTGGCGAATCCGTCCTCGGCGCAAACGCTGTCCACCGTCAGAGACCGATAGTTGTCGCTGGAGAAAGGCCGGCCGGGAACGAAATCCATGAGCAGCGCCTGCAGTCGCGCAACGAAGTTCGGCAGCCCGACGATCCAGCGCCGCTGGCCGGTGATCTTTGCGACCAGTCCGACGATCTCGCGCAGCGTATATACCTGCGGGCCGCCGAGCTCGTAGGTCTGGCGGCTCGAAGCGCCACCGTGCAGGCAGCGCACGATGGCGTCGACCACATCGTCGACGAACACCGGCTGGAATCGCGCATCGGGTTTGGCGAGCGGGAACACCAGCGGAATCGATGCAAGCAAGCGCGCAAAGCGGCTCAGGAATGAGTCGCCGGGGCCGAACATGACCGAGGGCTGGAATATGGTCCAATCCAGACTTCCGCCCTGCTCGCGGATCAGCCGCTCCGCCTCGCCCTTGGAGCGCAAATAATGGCTCGGCGCGTCGACGGCGGCCTTCAGGGCGGACACCTGCAACAGCCGTTGGACGCCGGCGGAGCGCGCCGCCTGCAGCACGCCCCGCGTGAGTTCGGTGTGGGCGCGGCGAAAGCCGCCGCCGCCGAAGCCGCGCTCGTTGAGGATACCGACGAGATTGATCACGACGTCTTTGCCGCGGAAGCGCTCGCTGAGCTGCGCCTCCTCGTATACGTTGCAATTCTCGAGGGTGAGACCGGGCAGCACCAGCAAATGCTTGTGCTGCTCCCGGTCGCGCGACAGCACCGTGACCCGATGGCCGTCCTTGATCAAGCGGGCGACCAGCCGTGTTCCGAGGAAACCGGTGCCGCCGAGAATGCATATCGAAAGAAGCTTCATGGCGTCAGCGAATCGGAATCAGCAGTGCGGCGGAGCCGCGCCGCACGTTGAGCACCAGCACGCTTGCCCCCTTCGCAGCCTCGCGGAGAGTCTTGGTGTTCGCCACCGGCGTGCGGCCGACCGCGACGATCAAGTCGTTCGCGCGCAGGCCGGCCTGGGATGCCGGGCTGCCCTCCTGCACCGACCGCACCAGAACGCCGCCGCCGTCCGGCGCATCGGCGAGCTCGGCGCCCTCGAGGCCGCGACTGATGTCGACGGCATTGGCGGTCTCGGTCTCGTTGCGCTCGGCGATCAGCGCCGTGACCTTGTGCGGCTTGCCGTCGCGCAGCAGGCCGATTTCCACCTTATCGCCGACGCGCAGCATGCCGATCGTATTGCGCAGCTCGCGCGGCGTCCTTCATCGGGGCGCCGTTGATCGAGGTGATGATGTCGCCGGTCTTGATGCCGGCGTGCTCGGCCGCCGAGCCCTGGCTCACGCCGGCGACCAATGCGCCGCTCGATTCGCTCAGGCCGAATTCCTTGGCGATGTCCGGCGTGACGTCGTAGATGTTCACGCCGAGGACGCCGCGCTTCACCTGGCCGTACTTGATGAGCTGGTCCATGACGCCCTTGGCCATGTTGACCGGGATGGCGAAGCCGATGCCGATGTTGCCGCCGCTGCCCGACAGAATCGCGGAATTGATGCCGACCAGTTCGCCGCGCAAATTCACCAGCGCGCCGCCGGAATTGCCGGGATTGATGGAGGCGTCGGTCTGGATGAAGTCCTCGTAGCCCTCGGGATTGATGCCGGAGCGGCCGAGCGCGCTCACGATTCCGGCGGTGACCGTATGTCTGCAGACCGAACGGATTGCCGATCGCGACCACGTAATCGCCCACCTCGAGGCGCGAGGAATCGCCGAGCGCCATGGCGACGAGGTTCGGCTGCTTCGCCTGCAGCACGGCGATATCGGCGCCCTCGTCCGAGCCGACGACCTTGGCCGAGAAGCTGCGGTTGTCCAGCAGCGTGATCGTGATCTCGCTGGCGTTCTCGACCACGTGATAATTGGTGATGATGTAGCCGTTCTTGGCGTCGACGATGACGCCGGAGCCGGCGCTCTGAAATTGCCGCTCGCGCGGCTTCGCATCCGGCGGGACGTCGAAGAAGCGGCGGAAGAACGGATCGTCCAGCAGCGGATTGCGCTGTCCCGGCTTCTCCTTGATGGTGCCGCGGGTCGCGATGTTGACCACCGCGGGCGAAACGCGCTTGACCATGGGCGCGAGCGACGGCATCGGCGCCGCCTCGGGCGGCGGGCGGGGCGCGGGCAGCGCGGCGAATGCGCGCCGGCACGTCGAACATGGCCGCTGCGAGCGCGGCCGCCGCGAATGTGAGACGCAGATTCATGCGCAGTCCTTATATAGGTGATTGTGCCGGGCAGCGGGACGAAACGGCAAAAACGGGGCCGGACGATCTCGGCCCGACCCGACCGCTACCTTCGACCGCGATCTTACACGTAAGAGCGCGTGCGGCGGACCCTCTTAGGCGGCTTCCACCGTGATGCGCTGCGGCTGCACTTGAGCGAGCTTCGGAATCGTGACTTCGAGCACGCCGTTGACGGCCTTCGCCTTGATGTTCTGCACATCCGCCGTCTCCGGCAAGCTGAAGCGGCGCTGAAACTCGCCGGTGATGCGCTCGATGCGGCGATAGCCGTCGCGGGCCTCGCGCCGCGATTCCTCGCGCCGGCCGCGAATGCGTGAGCACGCCCTGCTCGGAGGTGATCTCCACCGCTCTTCGGGTCGACGCCCGGCAGATCCACGTGCAACAGGAATTGCTCGTTCTTCCTCGTGTATGTCGACCGGCGGCAGCCAAGCGCCGGAGTCTGCGGCGGTCGTCTGCGGCGCCGCAGAACAGGCGATCGAGGTCTCGGTGGAACCGATTGACGAGGGACCAAGGCTCATAACGAACGACAGTCATGTGTTTCTCCTGAATTGATAATGAATGTTGCGAATGCAAATATCGCTTGCCGCAATCAGTTGGGTCGCCGCCATGCATTTCAATGCGTGCGCGCGAGCAGGACCGCTGAAGTCCCGCGATTCGCAATGTCAATAGCACATATTGTGAATAAGATGTGGAACACAATATCTTGCGATTGCGGGTTTTTCCCGCTTGACCGGGCGTCTCACAAAGTGTAATGAGGAAATTTCTCGGGAGAATATTGTAATTCAATTGAAATAATAGATGTTTTTTTTGGTAAAAATTAACATAAAAAAGTCTTGACGATGATCGCAATGAGGTCTTACTCTTTGGCCCGGACACAATATGTTGTGGTCGTTGAGTTCGCGATAGTCCCCCTGAAGTTTCAAGCGCAGCGCAAGGCGTTCCTTGCTCGTCGGGACCACCGCCACTTGTCTTTGAGTGTCGCGCCATAATTATAAGGGAGCGGTTTAAATACCCATGAATACGGTGGTCAAAATACAGCCCAAAGATGTCGGCAGTATTCCTTTCCAAGAAGCGTCGTACGACATCTGGGATAAGAAATATCGCCTGATCGCGAAGGACGGCTCGCCCATCGACAGGACGATGGACGACACGTACAAGCGGGTCGCGCGCGCGCTCGCGGACGTGGAATGCCGAGGAGCTCCGCGAGCAGTGGTACGAGTCGTTTCTATGGGCGCTGCGCCATGGCGCGATCCCGGCCGGCCGCGTCACATCGAACGCCGGCGCGCTGGAGCACAAGCCCGCCACCTCGACCATCAACTGCACGGTATCCGGCACCATCCGCGACTCGATGGACGACATTTTGAACAAGGTTCATGAAGCGGGCCTCACGCTGAAGGCGGGCTGCGGCATCGGATATGAATTCTCGACGCTGCGTCCGCGCGGCGCGTACGTCTCGGGCGCCGGCGCGTATACCTCGGGGCCTCTGTCGTTCATGGATATCTACGACAAGATGTGCTTCACGGTGTCCTCGGCCGGCGGCCGGCGCGGCGCGCAGATGGGCACCTTCGATATCGGCCATCCGGATGTGCTGGAATTCATCCGCGCCAAGCGCGAGAACGGCCGGCTGCGGCAGTTCAATCTGTCGTTGCTGATCACCGATGAATTCATGAAGGCGGTCAAGAGCGACGGCGAGTGGAAGCTCGCTTTCCCGCTCGGCGACAAAGGAATTCGAGGCCGAGCGGCCGGACCTCGACGATGCGTCCAGGTTCGTCTGGCGCGAATGGCCGGACACCGCCGGCTACGTCGCGAACGAGGAAGGCCTGGTCGCCTGCAAGATCTACAAGACCTTGCCGGCGC
Source organism: uncultured Gammaproteobacteria bacterium (assembly GCA_963774865.1). Lineage (GTDB taxonomy): Bacteria > Pseudomonadota > Gammaproteobacteria > Steroidobacterales > Steroidobacteraceae > Bog-1198. The sequence goes on along the minus strand of CAVZGU010000017.1, from coordinate 56,875 downwards.
GGCGGGTGTGGGACCTGATCATGTCCTCGACCTACGATTTCGCGGAGCCCGGCTTCATCCTGATCGACCGGGTCAACGAGATGAACAACAACTGGTGGGTGGAGAACATCCGCGCCACCAATCCGTGCGGCGAGCAGCCGCTGCCGCCGTATGGGTCGTGCCTGCTGGGTTCGGTGAACCTCACCAAGTTCGTCGTCGACCCGTTCACCGACGATGCGCGCTTCGACTGGGAGACCTATCGCAAGGTGGTGAAGGTATTCACGCGCATGCTCGACAACGTGGTCGAGATCAACGGCCTGCCGCTGGCGCCGCAGCGCGATGAAATCACCCGCAAGCGCCGCCATGGCATGGGCTTCTTGGGGTTGGGCTCGGCCATCACCATGCTGTGCATGAAGTACGGCTCCAAGAAATCCGTGGCCTTTTCGCAGAACGTGTCGCGGGAGATGGCGGTGGCTGGCTGGGAGGCCGGTCTCGATCTGGCGCGCGAAAAGGGTCCGGCGCCGATCATGAACGAGGAGTTCACGGTCACGCGTGAGATGCTGCGCAAGCGCCCCGAGATGGTCAAGGATGGCTGGCGGGTCGGCGCCAAGGTCGCGGGCCGGGTGCTGCACGCGCGCTACAGCCGCTACATGCAGCGAATTGCCGAAGCCTCGCCCGAGCTGGTCGACGAGCTGGCCGAGGTCGGCGCCCGCTTCACCCATCACACCTCGATCGCGCCGACCGGCACCATTTCGCTGTCGCTGGCGAACAACGCCTCGAACGGCATCGAGCCGTCCTTCGCGCACCATTACTTCCGCAACGTGATTCGCGAGGGCAAGAAGTCCAAGGAAAAGGTCGACGTGTTTTCATTCGAGCTGCTCGCCTACCGCGAAATGGTGAATCCCCGCGCGATGCCGGATTCGCAGAACGCGGCGGAGAAGCTGCCCGACTATTTCATTTCCGCGGAGGACATCGGCCCGAAGGAGCACGTGGACATTCAGGCGGCGGCGCAGCTCTGGGTCGACTCTTCGATCTCCAAGACGGCCAACGTGCCGACCGATTACAAGTACGAGGATTTCAAGGACATCTACATGTACGCCTTCGAGCAGGGGCTCAAGGGCTGCACGACCTTCCGGTTCAATCCGGAGGCGTTTCAGGGCGTTCTGGTGAAGGAAGACGACCTGAAGAACACCACCTACGTGTTCACTCTGGAGGATGGCACGGAAATCGAGGCGCGGGGCGATCAGGAGATCGAGTACGACGGCGAGATTGCACACCGCGGCGAATCTCTTCGATGCGCTGAAAGAAGGCTATTACGGGAAGTTCTGACATGTCTCACATCAAAATCGAAAAGAAGATCGCGAAGTACCGGGTGCTCAAGCCGGAACCGAAGGACGCCCCGTCCGGCGCCGCGGCCAAGGATCCGCTGAAGACGCAGGACAACGTGATCTGGATGCACGAGAAGCTCGAGCGTCCTGAGGTGCTGATCGGCTCGACCTACAAGATCAAGACGCCGGTGTCCGACCATGCGATGTACGTCACCATCAACGATATCGTGCTGAACGAGGGCACTCCGCACGAACAGCGGCGTCCATTCGAGGTCTTCATCAATTCGAAGAATCTCGATCATTTCCAGTGGATCGTGGCGTTGACGCGGGTGATCTCCGCGGTGTTCCGCAAGGGCGGCGACACGACTTTCCTGGTCGACGAGCTGAAGGCGGTGTTCGATCCGCGCGGCGGCTATTGGCAGCCGGGCGGCAAATTCATGCCCTCGACCATCGCAGAGTTGGGCTACGTGATCGAGCGCCACCTGCAGTCGATCGGCCTGCTCAAGAAGCCCGAGCTCGACGTGCACCAGCGCAAACTGGTGCAGGAGAAGCGCGCGGAGTTCGAGGCGCGCACCAAGCAGACCGACGCGTTCTCCAAGTCGCATTTTCCCGAAGGAGCGCAGCTTTGCTCGAAGTGCAGCACCGCTGCCGTGGTGATGATGGACGGCTGCAAGACCTGCTTGAATTGCGGCGACTCGAAGTGCGGATAGCTCGCCGATAACAAGAGCATTCAAGATGGCGGCGCTGTGCTTCGTGCTCGCGCCGCTTCTGTGCAGCCGCGCCGCCGCCGCCGAAGGCGCCGATCCGTTCGCGCATCCGCCCGAACTCGAGCAGGATGTGCGGTTCTGGATTCGCGTGTACACCGAGGTCACCACCGACCAGGGCCTGCTCCACGATGATTGGAATCTGGGGCTGGTATACGAGGTCCTGCGCTTCGACCCCGCCGCCTCGCCGGCCGAGCGCGAGCGGCGGGTGGCGGAGGCCAAGGCGCGCTACGCGCGCTGCTGCATCGATTCGCCGCCGGCGCCACCGACGATTTGACGGCGCACGAGCGGCGGATCCTGCATGCCTTCGGCGAGAACCCGAAGCCCGCACAATTCCTCGATGCGATCGATCGGATACGCTTCCAGCTGGGGCAGGCCGATCGTTTCCACGAGGGCCTGATCCGGGCGGCGGCCTGGGAGAAGGCACATCGCGCGACCTTGGAGCAGCATGGCGTGCCGGCGGAGATCGCGGCGCTGCCGCACGTCGAATCCTCCTTCAACCCCGCCGCCTATTCGAAGGTCGGCGCGGCGGGCCTGTGGCAGTTCATGCCCTCGACGGCCAAACGCTTCATGCGCGTCGATGGCGTGGTCGACGAGCGCTTGGATCCGTACAGCGCGACCGAGGCGGCGGCCAATTTGATGCTCTACAACTACCGGCTGCTCGGCTCCTGGCCGCTCGCGGTCACCGCCTACAACCATGGACCCGGCGGCCTGCGGCGTGCTCAGGAGCAATTGGGAACCAGCGACATCGCCGTCATCGTGAAGCGCTATCAGGGCGCCACATTCGGCTTTGCTTCCCGCAACTTCTACGTGGCGTTCCTGGCGGCTCTGGAAGTGGACCGCAACGCGGAGAAGTATTTCGGACCCATCATGCGTCTGCCGGACACGGATAGTACGGTGGTGGTATTGCCCGACTACATCCCCGTGGAGGCGCTCGCGAAGGCCTTCAAGGTCGACATGGGGGCGCTGCGCGTGTTGAATCCGGCGCTGCGCCCGCCGATCTGGAGCGGGGCACGGCTGGTGCCCCGCGGCTATGGGCTGCGCATCCCCGGCACCTCGCCGCAAAGCGAGATCGAGGCGGCCTGGGCCCGCCTGCCGCCGGCGCAGCGCTACGTAGCGCAGCGCAATGACGGCAGTCACCGAGTCCGCCGCGGCGAGACGCTGGCCAGCATCGCAGCCGCCGGCGGCGTGAGCGTGGCGCGGCTGCTGACGGCGAACGGCTGGAGCAGCGAGCATGCGGTCGCCCGGGGCGAGCTGCTGCGCATCCCGATGCCGGCGTCGCGGGCGGACCTCGCCGGCTCCGCCACGGCTCCCGCATCGGCCGCGATCGCACCGGGCGCCGCCGCGCCGGGCGCCGTGAATCCTCCCGCCCCGCCTGAGGCGCTGCGAGTGCCGGCGTTCGCCAATACGGCGTTCGCCAATACGGCGGTCGCCGAAGCGCCGGTCGCCGCTCGCACGGGCCCCGGCGAGAAGCCGCCGGCGCAGCCCAGGGAACCGGTCTCGGCGCGCCAAACCGACAGCGCGGCGTTGCTTCCGGCCGGCGCGCCGACCGGTAACTCCGATGCGACGGACTACGGCGTGGCGGAGGACGATACCGTCATCGTGCAAGCGGCAGAAACGTTGGGGCACTTGGCGGATTGGAGCGGAGTCGATGCGCAGGTGCTGCGCAAGCTGAACCGCCTTCACAAGAATGCCATGGTTTCGCTCGGCCGGAAGATCAAGCTCGAGCTTTCCCGTGTGACGGCGGCGCAATTCGTCGCTGCGCGCCGCGACTACCACCGGCATTTACAGGAGACGTTTTTCGCGGCACATAGGATCGCCGGGACCGAGAATTACAGCGTGAAGCGCGGCGAGTCGCTGTGGACGATCGCGCAGCGCAGCGACTTACCGGTTTGGCTCGTGGCGCAATACAATCCCGACGTGGACTTCAATGATATGCGGCCCGGCACCGCGGTCACGCTGCCGCTGGTCGCCGACATCAATCGTCAATAGCCGCGCGCGCGCAAATAGCGGATGAGAGTCTCGCGGGCGCCGCGGCCGGCGGCGAATCGAACCGCGGGCACGGCATCCGCCTTGAAATCCAGTTCGATGATCCGGCTCGACGCCATGCGCTTCAGCATTTGCACGCTGAGATCGAAATAGGCGGTTTGACCCCAGGACGCCACCGGGCGGTAGGGGGCGCGCGCGAGCGTCGGGGGATCGATGGCCGACAGCGGCAGGGACCCGTCCTCCAGGATCAGCGTGACCGCACCGGGCATTCGAATGTCCTTGAACCGCCAATCGGTGCCGGGCGCCAGGTGAACCCACAGCCCGTTGCGCACAGCCCCCATGTTGTCCCATTCCACCGGACCCAGGTAAGCGAAGCTGATGCGCTCGCGCGAGGTCGGTACATTTTCGGCGCCCTGGACGAGTTCGATGGGCTCGTGCAGAGCACCCACCGTCATCCCCGTCCGCTCGTCGACAACTTCGGCGGGTTTGATGGAGGATTGGGCGGCGCAGCCTGCCGTGAGCCCCGAGGCGGCGGCGAGCGCGACGGCAAGGGTGGCAGCAGCTCGAAACCGCGGCAGAGGCATGTGCTAATTATACTCAGGTCCGTGAGCTGCAGCCGGTTATGTCGCGCCCGATTCACGCTATAATTTTCTTGATGTTCAATCGAAGCCGCCGTCGTGATCTCATGCGTTTCGTATGGGCAGTTCTAATATTCGCGGCCGGCGCGCCGATCCTCTCCGGCGCCGACGAGGTAGCGACGGCGGACCACATCGTCGTGCACAAGTCGCAGCGTAAGCTGTATCTGTACAGCGGCGATCGCCTGCTCGGCGAATACAAGGTGGCGCTGGGCCTTTCGCCTGTGGGGCAAAAGGAGCGCGAACACGACTTCCGAACTCCCGAGGGCCGCTATTTTCTTGCGCGCCGCAACACGCGCAGCGAGTATTTCCTGGCAATCCAGGTGTCCTACCCCAACAAGGATGACGAGCTGCGCGCGCACAAGCACCGCTGGGCGCCGGGCGGCTCGATCATGATCCATGGCCTGCCCAATGCGCCTCGATATCCGCCCGCCTATTATTCCTCGAATGATTGGACCGACGGCTGCATCGCCCTGTCCAATTCCGATATGGTCGAAGTGTGGATGCGTACCCAGGACAACATCCCGATCGACATCTATCCGTAAGGACATCCATAAGGTACCGCGTGGAAACCACGATCCTATCGTCTGACATGGTCGATGCCCGAGTCGCGCCCAAGGGCAGCCTGGAGCACCTGTCGCAGCAGGAAATCGCTCAATTGCTCGATTCGGGCCAGGGCGGTCTGTATCCGCTGTTTCGCAAGTGTGCGCTCGCCGTGCTCAACACCGGCAGCGATCTCGACGATCCGCGTGCGATCTTCGAGAAGTATCGCGACTTCGACCTGCGCATCGTGCGCCGCGCCTGGGGGATAAAGCTCGAAATCAAGAATGCGCCGGCCGCCGCATTCGTCGACGGCGAAATGATCAGGGGATTGAAGGATCATCTGTTCGCCGTGCTGCGGGACGTCGTTTTCATCTCGAACGAGATCATGGAGAGCGGGCGCTTCGATCTGAAATCCTCCTCGAGCATCACCAATGCGGTGTTTCACATCCTGCGCAACGCCCGAGTGCTGGAGCTGCAGCTGCGGCCGAATCTGGTGGTGTGCTGGGGAGGACATTCCATCCGCCGCGTCGAATACGACTACACGAAGAAAGTCGGCTACGAGCTGGGCCTGCGCGGACTCGATGTGTGCACGGGCTGCGGTCCCGGTGCCATGAAAGGGCCGATGAAGGGCGCGACGATCGGGCATTCCAAGCAGCGCATCGTCAACGGCCGCTATTTGGGGGTCACCGAGCCCGGCATCATAGCGGCCGAGCCGCCCAATCCCATCGTCAGCCATCTGGTCATCATGCCCGACATCGAAAAGCGCCTGGAAGCGTTCGTGCGGTTGGGCCATGGGTTCGTCATATTCCCGGGCGGCGCCGGCACGGCGGAGGAGATTCTCTATCTGCTCGGCATCTTGCTGGATCCGGCCAATCGCGCGATGCCGTTCCCGGTAGTGTTCACCGGACCCGCGGACGCCGCCGACTATTTTCAGCAGATTCACGAATTCGTCGGCGCGACGCTCGGAGCGGGCGCCCAGTCGCGCTATCAAATCGTCATCGACGATCCCGCGGGGGTGGCGCGCGCGATGGTGCAGGGGCTCGCGCAGGTGCGCGACTACCGCCGTCGGCAAAGCGATTCGTACGGGTTCAATTGGCTGCTCAACATTCCGCTCGATTTCCAGCTGCCGTTCGAGGTGACGCATGCCTCGATGCGCGCGTTGCGTCTCGCCCACGACCAGCCCGCTCACGAGCGCGCCGCCAATCTGCGGCGCGTGTTCTCCGGCATCGTGGCCGGCAACATCAAGGAGTACGGCGTCAACGCGATCGAGCGCCACGGACCCTACGAGCTCACCGGCGAAGCCTCGATCATGGAGCCTCTCGACCGCCTGCTGAGATCCTTCGTGGCGCAGCGGCGGATGAAACTCACCGGCGCCGAATACACGCCGTGCTACAGATTAGTGGCATGACCTCCCGATGAGCGATCCACTGCTCATCCGCTATCGCTTCGAATTGCCCGACGGATCGCAGAAGACGATCGATTTCATGTTCGATTCGACGAGTTTCCGGCTGTCCAACGCGCCGCCCACCGAACCGCCGTTCTGGACCGAATTGCACTACAACCAATGCGCCAACTGTCCCCTGAACGCGCTCGAACACCCGCATTGTCCGGCGGCCCTGCAGATGGCCTCCGTTCTGGAGCCGCTCAAAGCGCTGGTGTCGGTCGACAGGCTCGGCGTCACCGTGATGCAGGCCGAGCGCAGTGTGTATGCGGAGACCGATGCGCAGCACGCGATGAGCTCCGTGCTCGGATTGATCATGGCGACCGCAGGCTGCCCCTGGACCGATCACCTGCGCCCGATGGCGCGATTCCACCTGCCATTCGCCAGTGAATTGGAAACCGTGTACCGCGGCATTTGCATGTATCTGCTGGCGCGCGAAATCAGCGGGCCCGGACGGACTACAAGGCTTCGCGGCCCTCGAGGATCTGTACAGGAATTTGCACGTCGTGAATCGCGACATGTCGCGTCGGTTGGGCGCCGCCACGCGCACCGATCCGGCGCGCAATGCGATGGCGCTTCTCGATTCGTATACGACCTTGCTGCCCGCGGCGCTCGAGTGCTCGCTCGATGAGCTCAAGCCGCTATTCGACGCCTGGCAAACCAAGCGCGCCGCGCCCATTTAACTTACCGCGACGAGCTGTGAGATGCGCATCGCAATGCGCGCGCGCATGAGGGCGCCCGCCACTCGGCTGTGACACAGTTCCTGCCTATGGAAGTGGACGACACTTACTGTCGGTCACAGCACAGAGGCACCCGATGAGCGACAACAAAAATCAGACTCGATATACCGGAGTGGACCGCCGCGCCCCGCGCGCGGAGCCGGGCAGTCCGGGAATGGCGGCTCCGCGCGAGGTGTACAAGACCGGCGGCCGCCACTCGGCAATCACCAACCACCTCTACAACTGGCACAGCTACAAGAACTGGGCGGACAGGGTTCGCGGCACCTGGGACGAGAAGAAGTAGCGCCGGCGCCGCGCTCAAGCCGTTTCCGGCAACGGGCTGATGCCGGCATTGGGGCGCCAGACCGCCTCTTTCGCCTTCAACCACGCGAGCAGCGGCTCCCAATCCTCGAGATCCTGCGCGACCAGGTGCTTTTTCATTTCGTGCAGGCCCACGCCCAGCTCCGCGGCGCGCACATAGTTCTGCGAGTCGCGCAATGTCGCGATCACCGGGATGCGCAGCGTCTCGAGGAACCGCATCAGCGACTGGTAGATCACGGTGTTGCGCTTGACGCGATTGGCGATCACTCCGATGCGATTTTCGTCGCGGCGCACCTTCGCGATCAGCAGCAAGTCGGCGATGCACCGCGAACAGGCGTGAATATCGATGTCCGAGGGCAGCACCGGAACGATGATGGCATCCGCATTCTTGGTCATGTCGGGCATGTCCTGCGCCATCACCGCGGCCGGCGTATCCACCACCACGTGCGCCGCATCGGGCGGAATGCGCATTTGCCACGCGCGAGTCATGCGGCTGTTGCGTTCGAAGGCCGCTACGCCGTGAATGAACGCCTGATCGGGCTTGCGCTTCTTCAACCAGCGCGTACTGGATGCTTGCGGGTCGTTGTCCGACAGCAGCGGATGGTCGCCCTGGCTCGCGAAATAACTGGCGAGATTGGTCGCTACCGTCGTTTTACCCGAACCGCCTTTTGGATTCAGGACGAGAATTCGCTGCATGTACTGCAGAGCCTACGCAGCCGCCCGCACCATGGCAAGTATGTGATCGCACTCACGGCGGCCCCGGAGACGGCCGCTTAGACTGATTCGGCATGGAATGGGTACTGCAAGTCGTCGATGAGCTCGATGACCTCCTGGGCGCCGCGCGGCACGGCTGGCTCGGGCTCACCGCCGAGCTGGATGCGCTGGCGTTGGTCGGCATCGGCATCGGCGCCGCGGTCGCGGGTTCCGCCCTTGGCGCCGAGCCTGCCCTGATCGGGGCGTCGGCGATCACGGCGAATCTCGCCGCGCTGCTCAAGATTCGCGACTCCCGGATGATGCAGGGCGCCTAGCCCGAAGAATTGCGGCCGACGGACGCGGCCAAATCCTTTAACATGTGCCGCCATGCGATTCGCGCGGATCGGCAAATTTCTTGCGGCGTCGAGCTTGGTCGCTTTGGCGGCATGCGGCGGTCAGCCGGCCGGCGTGCCGGCGGCCGCCGTGGATTCCCTGGAGATTCATGACCTGCAGCCGGGTGCGGGCGCTCCGATTGCCGCCGGCCAGCAGGCCGTTGTGCAATACACGGGCTGGCTGTACGAAGCATCGGCGCCCGATAAGAAGGGCAAGGAATTCGACAGTTCCGCGAACAGCGGCCGGCCGTTCCACTTCGTGGTGGGCGCCGGCCAGGTGATCAAGGGGTGGGACCAGGGAGTGCCCGGCATGCGCGTGGGCGGGCGCCGCCGTCTCACGATTCCCGCCGCTCTGGCGTATGGTGACAGCGGTGCCGGCGGCGTCATACCGCCCGGGGCAACGCTGATATTCGACGTGGACCTCGTCGGCATCGAATGAACCCTCGATCCGCCGCGTTCGAGCGACTCTCGATTGCGGGCCCGGCCGGCTCACTGCAGGCGATTGCCGAAGGTCCGCTGGGGCCTGCGCCGGATTATGCCGTGGTCTGCCACCCCCATCCCCTGTTCGGCGGCACCATGGACAACAAGGTCGTCACCACCCTTGCGCGAGCCCTGCACGCCACCGGAACTCCGACGCTGCGCTTCAACTTTCGCGGCGTCGCCGAGAGCGAGGGAGCGTTCGATGCGGGCATGGGCGAAACCGCGGATGCGGCCGCCGTCGCCTCGTACGGCGCGGCGCGCTGGCCGGGCCGGCGGCTGGTGCTCGCCGGATTCTCCTTCGGTGCGTTCGTGGCATTGCGCCTGGCGCAGCAGCGCGAGCTGTCTCGGCTGATCACCGTGGCGCCGCCGGTCGATCGGTTCGATTTTTCCGGCTTGGCGGCTCCGGCGTGTCCGTGGCTGCTCGTTCAAGGCGACGCCGACGATGTGGTGAATCCACACAGCGTGCTTGCTTGGGCCCAGGCGCTCGAACCCGCACCCAGGTTGTTGCTCATGCCAGGCGTCGGGCATTTCTTCCACGGGCACCTGTCGGTGCTGCGGGACGCCGTCATCGACGCCATCCGGAGCGGCTGAGAGCCTCAGCCGCCCCGGACTAGAGGTCAATCAGTTAACGAATTCCTTGAGGTTCTTGAGCGCGGCGATGCGGACCTTCTTGCTCGCAGGCTTGGCCTTGAACATCATTTTTTCGCCGTTGAAGGGATTGATGCCTTCACGCGCCTTCGTGGCCGGCTTCTTCACCACTTTCATCTTCAGAAGTCCGGGCAGAGTGAACAGCCCGTGACTGCGCAGACTCTTCTTGATGGAGCCGGAAAGCGAGTCAAACACGGCTCCGACCTGCTTCTTAGAGAGCTCTGTTTCCTTCGAAATGGTAGCGAGAATCTCAGACTTGGTCGGTGCTGCATTCTTTTTCGCCATATTGTATCTCCTGCTGGTGTTTGCGAACGCGGGTGATTAAAGCCCACAAATTAAACTCGGCGCCGAAAATAACATAGAAAAAAGCCGATGTTTAGCGCAAATGCGAAAAAAGATTCGCGATTGGCGCGTGCGCCGAGCCTGGTTTTTCAGGCCTCCGCGTTGATCGAACTCGACGCCCGCACGCCCATACCAGATCGTTGGCAGTGATTTCAGGCATGTAGGCGCGCATGTTCAACGCAGTAGTATCAGCAGTGCGCCGATCGCGATGGACACCCAGAGGAATGAGAAATCGATTTGCCCGATGGGCGGTATCACGCGGCGCACCGGCTTCAAGACCGGTTCGCAGAGCTGCGCGAGCAAGCGGACGCCGGGCGCATGACCGCCGGGCGACACGAAACTCGTCAGCCAATACAGCAGCAGGGCGAAAAGGTAGATGCGCAGCATCAAATCGACCAAGCCGACGACCGTGATGCGCAAGAACACCAGAGGATTGGCCAGCCCCGCGCCGTTCAACGCAAGGACGGTGGCCGTGCGAGCCGCCGCCGCCAAGAGCACCGCCAGGACGGTTGCCGTGTCGATCTTGCCCATTGGCGGCAGCACACGGCGCAGCGGCAGGATCAACCAATTGGTCACGCGCACGACGGCATCCGCCATCGGATCGCGAAAATCGGCACGCACCAGCTGAAGCAGCAGACGCAGCACGAAGGCGAGCGTCAGCAGCCAGAGCAGGGTATCGAAGATATATCTGATCGCTTCCATGGGGCGGCGTGTCCTGCGGCTTTCCCTGCGGAATATCTACGGGCGTAGCCTACGGTGTTCCGAACTCCGCAGCGAGTTCGGCCGAGCGGCGGTCGGCCGCCGCCACTGCGTGCGCGACGATGGCGCGAAGCCCAGCGGCATCCAGCACGGCGAGCGCAGCGGCGGTGGTGCCTCCCTTGGAAGTCACTTGCTCGCGCAGCGCCGCAAGCGACTCGCTCGAATGGCGCGCCATCTGCGCCGCCCCGAACGCCGTCTCCAAGGTGAGCTTGTGCGCGATGTCGTTCGGCAGCCCGCGCTCGTGCGCGGCCGCCTCGAGCGCCTCCATGAACAGGAAGAAGTACGCCGGCCCGCTGCCCGAGAGCGCGGTGACGGTATCCATCTGCGATTCGTGCTCGACCCAGACGGTGGCGCTGACTGCGGCCATGATGGATTCGGCCAGGGCGCGGTTGGCGGCGCCGACGCTCGCGGGCGCGTACAGACCGGTCGCGCCGAAGCCGTTCAGAGCCGGTCGGTTGGGCATGGTGCGCACCACCGGTATCTGCGCTCCGAACCAGCGTGCCAGCGCCGCATGCGGTATACCGGCGGCCACCGACATCAGCAGCGGCTTATGGTCGGCGAGGTGCGGGGCGCAGCGCCAGGGCCACGGCGCGCATTTGCTGCGGCTTGACCGCCAGCACCACGACTTCGGCGCCCCGCACCGCGCTCGCGTTGTCGGCGGCGCCCTTGACGCCGTAGTCGCGCACCAGGCGCTGCCGCTGTTCGGCGCCCGGGTCGGCCACCACGATGCGCTCGCTGGGAATTCCCCGCCTGGTCAGGCCGCCGATCAGCGCGGCGGCCATGTTGCCGCCGCCGATGAATGCAAGCCTGCGTAGTTTGATCATCTGCGCCTCTCGTCGTTGAACTCGGCTCTTGCCGCCGCGGCGCCGGACTCACCGGCTGCCGAATATTGCCGTGCCGATGCGCACATGCGTCGCGCCCTCGGCGATGGCCGACTCGAAATCGGCGCTCATCCCCATCGACAGTGTATCGAGCCCCAGCCCCTCTGCGTTCAGGGTCTCGAGCAGGACCCTCAAGCGGGAAAACACCGCCCGCTCCGCTTGGGACGTCGGCTGCGGCGGCGGCACGCACATCAGTCCGCGCAACCGCAGCCGCGGCAGCTCGGCCGTGCGCCGGGCCAGCTCGGCGAGGTTTGCGGGCTCGACTCCACCCTTGGTCGGCTCCGGCACCAGCGCCACCTGGATGCACACGTTGAGCGCAGGCGCGTGAAAAGGCCGCTGTTCCGACAGCCGGCGCGCCACAGCGAACCGATCGATGCTGTGCACCCAATCGAAGCGCTCGGCAATCGCCCGGGTCTTGTTCGATTGCACCGTCCGATGAAATGCCAGCGCACCGGCAGGGCCGCCAGCTCAGCCATTTTCCCCAGGGCCTCCTGAAGATAATTTTCGCCGAAATCCGTGACGCCCGCCGTGGCGGCCGCCCTCAGCAATTCGGCAGGCTTGGCTTTGGTGACGGCGACCAGGGTTATCGAGGCGGGGTCCCGGCCGGCCGCCTCGGCCGCACGATTTATCCGAGACCGGACGCGGTTCACATGAACCGCTAAATTCTGCGGACCAATTAACATATTGGGTGACGACACCCTCTTATATACTGTTGGCGGCTTTATACAGCCGGATTAGGAGCCGTAAATGGCGGTTGATATCGCGCAGCTTCTCGCCTTTGCGGTGAAGAACAACGCGTCGGACCTGCATCTGTCGGCGGGCGTCCCGCCGATGATCCGAGTCGACGGCGACATGAAGCGCGTCAATATGCCGGCGCTGGTGCATAAAGAAGTGCACAGCATGGTGTACGACATCATGAATGACAAGCAGCGCAAGGCGTTCGAAGAGTTCTTCGAGACCGACTTTTCGTTCGAGATTCCCAAGCTTGCCCGCTTCCGCGTCAATGCCTTCAACCAGAATCGCGGCGCCGGCGCGGTGTTTCGCAACATTCCGTCGACGATCCTGTCGCTCGACGAGCTGAACGCGCCCAAGACTTTCAAGGACCTGTGCATGCTGCCCCGCGGCCTGGTGCTGGTCACCGGACCCACCGGATCGGGCAAGTCGACCACGCTCGCCGGCATGGTCAACCACTGCAATGACAACCGTCCGGATCACATCATCACGATCGAGGATCCGATCGAGTTCGTGCACGAGAGCAAGACGCTGCCTGGTCAATCAGCGCGAGGTGCACCGCGACACGCTCGGTTTCAGCGAGGCCCTGCGCTCGGCACTGCGCGAGGACCCGGACGTGGTGCTGGTGGGCGAAATGCGCGATCTCGAGACCATCCGCCTGGCGCTGACGGCCGCGGAGACCGGCCACCTGGTTTTCGGCACCCTGCATACGAGTTCGGCCGCCAAGACCATCGACCGAATCGTCGACGTGTTCCCGGCGGCCGAAAAGGACATGGTGCGCGCGATGCTGTCCGAGAGTCTGCGGGCGGTGATTTCGCAGACGCTGATGAAGCGGGTCGGCGGCGGCCGTATCGCGGCGCACGAAATCATGATCGGCACGCCGGCGATACGCAACCTGATCCGCGAGGGCAAGATCGCGCAGATGTATTCGGCCATTCAAACCGGCCAGGGGCAGGGCATGCAGACCCTCGACCAATGCCTGCAGGAATTGGTGCAAAAGGGCGTCGTCAGCCGCGAAGAGGCGAAGTACAAGGCGCAGAACAAGGACAGCATCTGATGGATCGCGAACAAGCAATACGGCTGATGCAGGATCTGCTCAGGCGCATGGTCGAGAAAAAGGGCTCGGACCTGTTCATCACCGCCGGATTTCCGCCGGCCATCAAGGTCGACGGCGAAATTCGCCCGCAATCGGACCGCTCGCTGAGCGCCGAGCAGAGCGCGAGCCTGGTGCGCGCGATCATGAACGACCGCCAGACCAAGGAATTCGACTCGACCAAGGAATGCAATTTCGCCATCGCGCCGCCGGGCATCGGCCGCTTCCGCGTCAGCGCCTTCGTGCAGCAGGGCTTTACCGGCGCGGTGCTGCGAACCATCAATGCCAAGATTCCGACGCTCGAGGAGCTCGAACTGCCGCCGATTCTCAAGGAGGTCGTGCTCTCCAAGCGCGGCTTCGTGATCCTGGTCGGCGGCACCGGCTCCGGCAAGTCCACCTCGCTCGCGGCCATGGTCGGCTACCGCAACGAGAAGACCCGCGGCCACATCGTGACGATCGAGGATCCCGGTCGAGTACGTGCATGCCCACAAGGGCTGCGTCGTCACGCACCGCGAGGTCGGCGTCGACTGCGAGAGCTGGCATCTCGCGCTGAAGAACACGCTGCGCCAGGCGCCGGACGTGATCCTCATCGGCGAAATTCGCGACCGCGAAACGATGGAATACGGCATCCAGTTCGCCGAGACGGGGCATCTCGTGCTCGCCACGCTGCACGCCAACAGCTCCAACCAGGCGCTCGACCGCATCATCAACTTCTTCCCCGAGGAGCGGCGCGAGCAGCTGCTCATGGATCTGTCGCTCAACATCCGCGCCCTGATATCGCAGCGCCTGATCCCCCGCGAGGCCGGCTCCGGCCGCATCGCGGCGATGGAAATCATGCTGGCATCGCCGCTGATTTCGGATTTGATCTTCAAGGGCGACGTCGCCAAGATCAAGGACGTGATGGCGCGCTCCAACCGCCTGGGGATGAAGACGTTCGACCAGGCGCTGTTCGAGCTGTACGAGGCGGGTCTGATTTCCTACGAGGATGCGCTGCGCAACGCGGATTCGAAGAACGAATTGCGGCTGCGGGTGAAGCTCGAGAGCAAGCGCGAGATGAAGAATCCGGAAGAGGGCCAGTCGGCGCTGCAAATCGTCGAGGAAGAAGAAGGCCAGGTGTTTTAGAATATGTCTGCTGCAGCGCCGGCTCAGGTGATGAACACCAAGCCGCTGTTCAAATTGATGGTTGAGAGGAAGGCGTCGGATCTGTTTTTCACCTGCAACGCGCCCGTCAAGATCAAGATCGAGGGCAAGATCTTTCCGGTCAACAAGCAGGTACTGAGCCCGGAGACGGTGCGCCAGGCGGCGCTCGGACTGATGACCGCCGAGCAAATCGAGCACTTCAACGAGGAGCTGGAGATCGATTTCGCGATTTCCGAGCCGGGGCTCGGGCGCTTCCGCGTCAATGTGTTCTACCAGCGCGGCTATCCGGCGATGGTGCTGCGCTACATCACGGCGGAAATGCCCAAGCTCGAAGATCTCGGCATGCCCGAGATCCTGAAAGAACTGGTGATGCTGAAGCGCGGACTGATCCTGATGGTGGGCGCCGCAGGCGCCGGGAAATCGACCACGCTCGCCGCCATGATCAACCACCGCAACGAAACATCCTCGGACCACATCCTCACCATCGAGGATCCGATCGAGTTCCTGCACACCAACAAGAAATCGATCGTCAATCAGCGCGAGGTGGGACTCGACACGAAATCCTTCGCGCGCGCCCTGCGCAGCGCCGTGCGCGCGGCGCCCGACGTGATCCTGGTCGGCGAGATTCGCGACCGGGAGACCATGGAGGCGGCCATCGCGCTCGCCGGCACCGGCCATCTGTGCATCGCGACTTTGCACGCGAACAACTGCGCCGAGACCCTGGACCGCATCATCAACATGTTTCCGCGCGACCAGCACAACCAGATCTTCCTGGATCTGTCGCAGTATCTGCGCGCAATCCTCTCGCAGCGCCTGGTGGCCGCGAAATCCGGTATGCGGGTGGCGGCATCGGAGGTGATGGTCAACACGCCGCACGTGGCCGAGCTCATCAAGAAGGGCGACGTGATCGGGGTCAAGGAGGCCATCCGCACCGGCACCGAGCGCGGCATGCTGAGCTTCGACAGCTCGCTCTACAACCTGGTGCGGGAAGGCCGGATCGAGCTCGAGGAGGCGCTGGCGAGCGCGGACTCGCGCACCAACCTCGAGGCGAAGATCAACTTCGGCTAGGCGGTCTTCACGCGCGCGGCGTTCGCCGCAGCCTGCACCTTGGCGCTGCGATCGGCGTCTAGCGGGGCCGGCTCATTCTGCGGCGTCTGCTTGATGCTCTGCGAATGGCACAGCACCAAATTGCCCTCGAATTCGCGCGTGCTGACATCCCAGCCGGACTTCAGCGCGTGCTCCCGGCAGATGCGCGGATCGAGCTTGAGCGCGCGCCGCGCGGCAATGGCCAGATCCTCATCCAGCGCCCCGGTCACCCCGTCCTCGATGACGTCGATCGGACCGGTCACCGGGTATGCCGCAACGGGCACGCCGCAGGCCATCGCCTCGAGATTGACCAGCCCGAAGGTGTCGGTGCGGCTGGGAAATACCATGACGTCCGCCGCCGCCAGATGGCGCGCGAGATCCTCCGCGAAGCGATAGCCGGTGAACACCACGTCCGGGTGCTGCGCCTGCAGGCGCGCGCGCTCAGGGCCGTCGCCGATGACGATCTTGCTGCCGGCCCAAGGCATCTGCAGGAACGCGTCGATGTTCTTTTCGACCGCGACCCGTCCGACGTAGGCGGCGATGGGGCGCGGCAGGGTCAGAAAATCCTTGGGATTGGGCTTGAACACGTCCGTGTCCACGCCGCGCCGCCAAGCCGCCAGGTTCTTGAAGCCCCGCGATGCCAGATCCCGGCGGACCGACGCGGTGCTCACCATGCAGCGGACCGCCGCGCCGTGAAACCAGCGCAGCGCCCGATAGGAGGCGCCGAGCGGAATCGGGAACCGCGCGCGCAG
This sequence comes from uncultured Gammaproteobacteria bacterium, assembly GCA_963774865.1. Classification (GTDB taxonomy): domain Bacteria; phylum Pseudomonadota; class Gammaproteobacteria; order Steroidobacterales; family Steroidobacteraceae; genus Bog-1198. The sequence continues at coordinate 40,158 of CAVZGU010000017.1, read as the reverse complement.
GTACTGGGGAAACTGCGTGTGGTACGAGGTCGTGAAGCGCATGCCGCGCCGCAGGCAGTGGCGCCGCGCGGCAAGGCCGAGCGGACCCTCGGTCGCGATGTGCAGCGCCTGAGGCGCGAAGGCGATGATGGCGGATTGCACCGCCCTGCGCGGCAGCAATGACAGCCGGATTTCAGGATAGGTGGGGCAGGGGACGCTGCGAAAATCTCGCGGTGTGAGCATCCGCACGTCGTGACCGAATCGGCCGAGCCATGCGGCGGTCTGAGCCAGCGTGCGTACGACGCCGTTGGTCTGGGGAAACCAGGCGTCGGTGACGATCATGATCCTCATGAAGCGCCAGATTCGCATCGGGCTGTGACGAACAGATGACCAAGCGCGAAGCTTTTGCGGCTGCGCTGCAGGATCTTTGCAGTTTTGCGACGCGCGTTCGCATCCGCGATCGCCCTGTAATAGGCCTGTAATGAAATTCCTATATTTGCTTCATGGCCGACTCGAATGCGTTTTTACCTGAGGAACCCTCTATGCAAAATTTTTGGGAGGAACTGCGAACGCAGCGATGGGATGATCACCGCTACTACCACCAAAGCCGAATCAATCAGTCCCTGCACCTGCTGAGCGCCATCAGCTTTCTCATCGCCTACGTCATGATGTTCACGGATCCGGTGGCGGCCGCCTTGATCGGCTGGCTGGTCGCCATGGTCAGCCGCCAGTCGGGGCACTTTTTCTTCGAGCCCAAGGGGTATGACGAGCTCAATCAGGCCACGCACGAGTACAAAGAAGAGGTCAAGGTGGGATACAACCTGCGCCGCAAGGTGATCCTGCACGTCATCTGGGCGGCATCGCCCGCGCTGCTGCTGCTTTCGCCGACCTTCTTCGGCCTGTTCTCCCCACATGACAGCGCGGGATTGGTGCGGCACGTGGGTGAGATCTGGCTCGTCGTCGGCATCGGCGCGCTGCTTTTCCGCACCGTGCATTTGTTCTATCTGCGGGACGTGCAGACGGGCCTCGTGTGGCTGACCAAGATCATCACGGACCCGTTCAACGACGTGAAGCTGTATTGCAAATCGCCGTTTTACTTGCTGCGCGGTGAGCTCATCGATCCGATGGGGCGCCCGCCGGGCCACGAACAGCGAGCTTGAATCATCTCCTTGAGGACGCGGCGCTTGATGGACTTGTTCGTGAGCTCGGGCTCCGCCCACCACCATCCGTCCTCCTGCATCGCCAGGGCCGCCGACAGGATTCTGTCGGCGACTTCGGCGAACTCCGCCGCCGTGTAATTCAGGCTGAAAATGAGGCGCCCCGTGCCCACCCAGGAGAGGGCGATGCCCGCGGCGCGCAGGTAGTATTGAAACATCCAGTTGTAGCGCGACGGCTGCGGGTAATGGATGGTCCAGATCGTGGACAGATTCGCGACCCGCACCGGCAGCTGCGCCGCGGTGAGCCGTTCATTGAGAACCTGCGCACGGCCGTTCCACACCGCATCGAGATCGGCGTAGAGCGCGCGGACCGCATCGCTGTCCAGACGATGCAGGAATTCATACATGGCGCCCATGACGTAGGGATGCGAATTGAAGGTGCCCCGGGCGAAGCAGATGTCGGCGGGCCGGTCCTCGCGAAACCTGTGCATGTATTGCGCGCGGCCGCACAGAACGCCGATCGGCAGGCCGCCCGCCACGGTCTTGCCGTAGGTGACCATATCGGCGCGCACGCCGAAATATTCCTGCGCTCCGCCGCGCCCCAGCCGGAAGCCCACGAACACCTCGTCGAAAATCAGCACGATGCCGCGCGCGCTGCACACGGCGCGCAGTTTCTCGAGCCAGCGGCCGTAGGCCTCGCGGTCGAAGTGGGCGCTGCGCCCGCTGTCGACCAGGGTGGAGTCGCCCGGGGCGCTCACGTTCGGATGCAGCGCCTGCAGCGGGTTGACCAGCACGCAGGCGATGTCGCGCCGGGTCTCGAGCACCTTGAGCGCGGCGGCATCCATGTCCTTCAGCGTATAGGTCTCGCGCGCCGCAAGCGGATTGCCGACACCGGGCTGCACATCACCCCACCAGCCGTGGTACGCACCGCAGAACCGCACCAGGTGGCTGCGGCGCGTGTGGTAGCGGGCCAGCCGCACGGCTTGCATCACCGCCTCGGTTCCCGACATGTGAAAGGACACTTCGTCCAGGCCCGAGATTTCCAGCAGGCGGCGCACGTTGAACGCGGTCACCGGATGGTAGGGGCCCAACACCGGTCCGAGGTCGCGCACCCGCTCACTGCCGCGTGCGATGCACTCCTTGTAGAAGTCGTAGCCGAATACGTTCACCCCGTACGAGCCCGTCAAATCGTACAGGCGGTTGCCGTCGAGATCGGTGATGGAGACCCCGGACGAGGACTCCGCGAACGCGCCGGCCTTGAAATGATCGCGGACGATGCGGCTGAACTGGAAGGGCACCCGGTAGCGCGAAGTGAACTGCAGGTCGGAGATGCCGTCGATGACGGCACTCGTCAGCTCCACGTTCTTCCTGTGGCGCTCCTGCCAGGCGGCAGCCAGGCGCATGAATCCGGCGCGCCGCGCCGCCGCCACCTCGTCGGGCGCACCGTCCACGCGAAAGAACCGTGCCTCGTCGTATTCGTAGAACGGCACCAACCCGGCAAAGCGGCGCGCCATGCGCGCATGTCCGGTGAGCGAGCGGTGCTTTGCGCGCGACAGCTGCAGCCGCATTCGCAATTTGCGCATCAGCACAGCCAGTGCACAGGCGGCCGGTACGATCAAAAATATCGTCTTGATGGCGGATTTCCTCCGCGCGCACTGTATTGCAGGCGAATGACAGTAACATGACCACCCGCTCCCTGATCGGGCGAATCGTGCAGCAGGAAGACATCAATTTCCTGCTGACCAATCGCATTCCGCGCCGCTGGCTCACGCAGTTCATGGGCTGGCTGAGCCGCATCGAAAATCCGTGGGTGTGCGCGGCGTGCATTTCCCTGTGGCGGGTGTTCTCCGACCTCGATCTGTCGGAGGCGAAGCAGACCCGCTTCGCGAGCCTGCGCGATTGCTTCACCCGCGAACTCAAGGAAGGCGCCCGGCCCATCGACACGGATCCCGCGGTTTTGTCGAGCCCCTGCGATGCGCTGGTGGGAGCCAGCGGTCAGGTCCGGGACGGCTCGGTGCTGCAGGCCAAGGGGTTCCCCTATCCGCTCCTCGATCTGCTGGGCGATGCGGAGCTCGTGCGCTACTACCGCGGCGGCCGGTTCGCCACGCTGCGCCTCACCTCGAGCATGTACCACCGCTTTCATGCGCCCTGCGATTGCCGGGTCGAGCAGGTCAATTACATCTCGGGCGACACCTGGAACGTGAATCCCATCGCCCTGCGCCGGGTCGAGCGGCTGTTCTGCAAGAACGAGCGGGCCGTCGTTCGCTGCCGTCTGCCGTCGGGTGCGCTGCTCACCCTGGTGCCCGTGGCGGCCATTCTGGTCGCGAGTATTCGCCTGAACTTTCTCGATCTGCGGCTGCACCTGCGCTATCGGGGCCCCAACGTCATCGCATGCGACGCGCAGCTGCGCAAGGGCGAGGAGATGGGCTGGTTCGAGCACGGCTCGACCATCATCGTGTTCGCGCCGCAGGGCATATCCCTGTGCGGCGCGCTGCGCGAGGGCGGGCGGATAAGGATGGGGCAGGCACTGATGCGGATCGAGTCCACCGTCTAAGCGATCCAATTGTGCAGCCGTCCGGGGGACCTATATGATCTCTCGAACCGGTAAGCCAGAAAGCTTGGATCTGGGTGGTACAAAAAGATGACGAACATGGCGGGCCGTTGCGCGGCGCTTCTGGGGTTGGTGTCGCTCGCGAGTGCGGCGTCTGCGCAAAACGGAGGCTCGTGGGACGGGCTCTTCGCAGGCCTGAATCTGGGCGAGGCGTCGAACAAGACCTGCGACAGTTGGTCGCTGAACGGCGCACCGATCGACCCCACGATTGCGGCTGCGTTCAACAATCGAAATTGTCCGAACAACAGCACATTCGTCGGCGGGCTGCAGTTCGGCGACAACTTTCAGTCGGACCGGCTGGTTTTTGGCCTCGGGGCCGAATATGACGGCTGGAGCGCCAAAAGCCGCAACCTATCGTTCAACTATACGGGCGAGGTACCCCCTCCGGGCAACTATGCCTTTTCCGGCAAACTCACTCCGAGCGGCTTCGGAATCTTCAGTGCGCGGCTGGGTTACGCGGGCGATCGTTGGTTCCCTTATCTTAAGGGAGGGGCGGTCATCGCCGGTGGAGTGCACAACACGGCGCTGAGCTACACTCCGGCGGGAACGAGAGCGCCCGCCGCCTCGTTCAGCGGCGGCAAGAACTTCACCTCATTCGGCTGGGCGACCGGCGGCGGCGTCGAGATCGTCTTGAAGGGCCCCTGGTCGATCGGAGCGGAGTATCTGCATGTGAATCTCGGCAACGGATCGAGCTCCACGACGAGCTGCACCGGCACCGCCGCCGCGTGCGCAGAGTTCTCCGGCATCACTCTCGACAGCGTTCACAATAGCTTCACCGCGAACCTGTTGCGGGTCGGCATCAACTACTGGTTCGGTTATTAGGACCGTGAGGCGGCCCTTTACAGCGGCCGGCGATGCCGCGTCAGCGTCGCGGCAATCGATGCGAGCACCGCCATGCGCACCGCGACGCCGTTGTTCACCTGTTCGCGGATCACCGAGCGCGGACCGTCCGCCACCTCCGAGGAGATCTCGACGCCGCGGTTCATCGGGCCCGGGGTGCATCACCAGCACGTTCGGCGATGCGAGCTTCAAGCGCCTGGCGTCCAGGCCGAACTCGCGGAAGTACGCCGCATCATCGAGCGATGCGGCCTGCGCCATGCGCTCCTTTTGAATGCGCAGCATCATCACCACGTCGGCGCCCGCGATGCCGTCCTCGATGCGGGTAAAGCGCTGCGCGCCGCGAAATTCGTCCTCGGCCGGCAAGCAGCGCTCGCGGCGCCACCAGCCGCAGGTCGGTGGTGCCGAGGGTCGCGAGCGCGCGCGCGGTCGAGCGGGCGACCCGCGAGTGCTTGATGTCGCCGACGATGGCCACCTTGAGGCCCGCGAAGCGGCGCTGGTGCGTGCGGATGGTCAGGACGTCGAGCAGCCCTTGCGTCGGATGGGACACATGCGCCTCGCCGGCGCTGATGACCGAGACGTGCGGCGCGACGTGGTCGATCAGAAATTCCGGCATTCCGGCTTCCGAGTCGCGGATCACGAAAATGTCCGTGTTCATCGCCTCGAGGGTGTAGATGGTGTCCAGCATGGTCTCGCCCTTGGCGCGCGAGCTGGACTGCAGATCGAGGTTGAGCACGTGCGCGCCCAAGCGCCGGCTCGCGAGGTCGAACGAGGCGCGCGTGCGCGTGCTCGGCTCGAAGAACAGATTGGCCAGCGTCACGCCCGGCGAGCTCGCGGCCCTCGTAGGCGGGCTGGCCGGGAAATCGGCGGTAGCTCTCGGCGCGGTCGAGAATCGCCGTCAGCGCCTCGCGCGTCAGGCCGTCGAGGGAGATGAGGTGGCGCAAGCCCCCGGCGCTGTCGGTTTGTGAACGCATTCGCGCCTCATGTTTTTTCGTTGAACCAACGTTCCAAGATGATGCAGGCCGCCGCGGCGTCGACGTCGGCCTTCGACGACCCGCCGCTTGCGCAGCCCCGACGCGCGCGCGCCCTTCAGCCGCGTCCCGGCCTCCAGCGACGAGTAGCGCTCATCGACCAGCCGCACGGGCAACGCATAGCGTCCGGCGAGTTCGGCCGCGAAGCCGCGCGCGGCGCCCGCCGCAGCCGCTCTCGGAACCATCGACATTATACGGCAGGCCGACCACCAGCGACGGCGGGACGCCACTCGCGCATCAGCGAATCGATGGCATCCCAGGGCAGTCCCGCCGGCCCCACGGGTACGGCGCCGAGCGGTGCGGCGTTGCGGCTCACGGTGTCGCCGCAGGCGACGCCGATTCGCCGCTGCCCAAAATCGAAGGCCAGAATGATCTGCCGCCGGCCGCTTGCCGGGGCCGGTGCAGCCGGCGCGGGCGGATCAGGTCAGGGGCGGCCGGCTCCGGCGCGGCCGGCTCAGGCATTGCCGCTGATCGGGCTGATGCGCGACAGCTCGACGCCCAGCAGGCGGCCCGCCGCGTGCCAGCGCGACTCGAACGGCACGTCGAAAATGATGCCGGAGTCCACCGGCGCGCTGAGCCACGCGTTCGCGCGGATCTCATCCTCCAGCTGGCCGCCGTCCCAGCCCGCATACCCCAGGGCGACCACCGCCTCCGCGGGCCCCTCGCCGCGGGCCATGGCGGCCAAAATATCGCGCGAGGTGGTGACGTGGATGGTGTCGGAGACCTTCAGCGTGGAGTCCCATTCGCCGCCGGCGCGATGCACGACGAAGCCGCGATCGGTTTGCATCGGACCGCCGCGCAGCACCTGCCGCTCGCTCAAGGTCCGCCCGGCAGCTCGATTTCCAGCTGCTCGAAGATTTCGCTCATGCGCATCGGCAGCGGCTTGTTGAGGATCAGCCCGAGCGCGCCGCGCGAGCTGTGATCGCACACCAGCGCGACGGTCTGCGCAAAATTCGGATCCCCCATGGCCGGCATGGCGATCAGCAGCTGATTGGTCAGATAACCCGATTCGCTCATATGCCACCTATCAGCGAACTCTAAGTTCGAATTACGGTGTACCGCCGGAGTCGTTCGGGTCAGAATAAAATACGCCGGAACCCTGCGCAGCACCATCCAGGAATTGCCACTCGTAAGCGATGCGGATCTGATCGTGCTTGGCGGCCAGTTCGCTCGGAAACGGGTCGTAGGGCGCCGCGAGCTTCAGAATCCGCATGGCGCGCCTCGTCGATCTCCGCGTGGCCGCTGCTGCGGCGGATCACGGTTTGCAGCAGCTTGCCGTCGGCGCCGATCGTCACCTCGATCACCGGCGTCCCGGAGAGCTTCGCGCGGCGCGCGACATCCGGGAAGTTCATCGTGCCGACGCGCTCGATCTTGCGCCGCCAGCTGTCCAGATAGACGGCGACGTCGGATTCGCGGGTGTCCGCGGCGATCCAGAGCTGCTGTTCTCGCCTCGCCGCGCATGCGCAGCTCGATGCCGTCATCGTTGGGCGCCATGCCCGAGATCCGGCCGTCTTCTCGAGCAGCAGGGGCAGCTGGGAGGGCTCATCGGCGGCGTCGGGAGCCGCGAAATACAGAATCTTCGTCGCGGCGCCTGCGTGTCGCGACCACCTCGTCGTCGCCGGCGTCGCGGCCGGATTGCTCGGCGGCGATCCCCTCGCCGTCCGGAATGCCCACCCGATCGACGGGCATCAGCGAGGATTTCGGGATGCGGCTGCGCTCGCGATTCAGCGTATTGCCCGACCCCAGCTGGCTGCGCTCGGACAGGTAGGGCGCTGTCGGGTTTTTCGCGACGCTTCGGCGCCTGGTCGTTGACCAGGACGACCTCCAGAGCAGCCCCGTCGCCCCCGTCCGCAGCGCCGTTCGGCGAACTGAAGGTCACGCCCAGGATCACGATGCCGTGAATCAGCGCCGCCAGAAAGCAGGTGGTCAGCATGCGGTCGTTGGCCGGCGGCAGCCCGGCATTGAAGCAGTTCCGAAGTTCATCCAGCGTCCAAGGTCCTGGCCATCGCGTCCACCAGCAGGGCACCGATGTCGACACCGTGCTTTTTGTTTAGTTCGCGGATACCGGTCGGGCTGGTGACGTTGATCTCGGTGACGTAGTCGCCGATGACGTCCAGGCCGACGAAGATCATTCCGGCGGCCGCGAGCTTCGGTCCGATGATCGAGCACAGCCACCGGTCACGCTCGTTGAGCGGCCGGCTCTCGGCACGTGCCCCGGCGGCCAGATTGCCGCGGTGGTCGGCGCGCGTCGGGTATGCGCTGCAATGCAAAGGGCACCGGCTCGCCGTCGATGAGGATCACCCGGCAATCGCCGCCCGTCACGATCTCCGGCAGATAGCGCTGCACGATCGCGTACCGGCGGCCGTAATCGGTCAAGGTCTCGAACACCACATTGCGGTTCTTGTCTCCCTCTTCCAGCACGAAGATCGAGCGCCCGCCCATGCCGTGGAGCGGCTTGCACACCGCTTTGCCTTGCTCGCGCAGAAATTCGCCCATGTCGTGCATGTCGCGCGTGATCAAGGTCGGCGCGCAGCATTCAGGAAACCAGGCCGTATAGACCTTCTCGTTCATGTCGCGCAGGCCCTGCGGCCGGTTGCAGACCAACGCGCCTTGACCGCGCGCACGATCGAGTATGTACGTGCTGTAGATGTATTCGGTGTCGAATGGCGGATCCTTGCGCATCAAGATGACGTCGAACCCGCCCAGTTTGGCCTCGATGCTTGCGCCGCGCGCGAACCAAGTTCGCGGATCGTCGAAAACCTGGAGCGGTGCAAGGCGCCCCCAGGCGATGCCGTCGCGCAGCCAAAGATCCTTCATTTCGGCATAATGCAGCTGCCAGCCCGTCGCCTGTGCCGCCAGCAGGATCGCCAGCGTACTATCCTTGGCCGGATTGATGGCTTCGATGGGGTCCATGACCACGACGAGACGCTCTCCGTCAGACATGCTGATTCCTCCAGAATCTAGCGGACAGGTGGCCCAGCGCCGCAGTCTAGCGCACGCGGACTCCGCGCTCACCGCATCAGCCCTCTTGAGAAAACTGTGAACCAGGCCACCGTTGTTTGCCCGGCATTGGCCCGAAATGTCGACCCCATACCGTGGCTTGCGGGCCCCGGATATGTTAAAAAGCCACAAGATTCCAGCACCTACGCACATAGCCTCAAGTCCTTCAAGGTCAGTTCCATGGAGAGCATGATCACCAACGGCAAACCGAAACTCGCGGGGCTCAAAGTTCTCGTGATCGACGACAGCAAGACGATCCGCCGTACCGCTGAGACGCTCTTGACCAAGGAGGGCTGCGAAGTGTTCACCGCCGTCGACGGATTCGACGCGCTTTCGAAGATCGCCGACCACCAGCCCGATATCGTGTTCGTGGACATCATGATGCCCCGCCTGGATGGATACCAGACTTGTTCCCTGATCAAGCACAACAAGGTGTTCAAGCAAATCCCGGTGATCATGCTGTCGAGCAAGGATGGCCTGTTCGACCGCGCCCGCGGCCGTATCGTGGGCTCGGAGCATTATTTGACCAAGCCGTTCACCAAAGACGAACTGCTGGGCGCGATCGAAGCTCACGTCGGGAAATGACGGAGAATACAAGAATGGCATTGATTCTTATCGTCGACGATTCACCCACCGAAGTGTTCGTCATGCAGAAGGCGCTGGAAAAGCACGGCTTCAAGACCGCCGCTGCCGAGAACGGCGAAGAGGGCATCCGCAAGGCGAAGGCCATGAAGCCCGATCTGATCTTCATGGATATCGTCATGCCCGGCGTCAACGGCTACCAGGCCACGCGGATGCTGAACAACGACCCCGAAACCAGCCTGATCCCGATCATCATGGTGACCACCAAGGGTCAGGAGACCGATCGGGTTTGGGGTTTGCGCCAAGGCGCGGTGGATTATCTCGTTAAGCCGGTGTCCGCTCAGGCTTTGGTCGAGAAAGCGCAGGCCGCGCTGGCCGTATGACCAGCACGATGAGCGGGAGCGACATAAGCTTACGCAGCTTGCGCGACCGTCCGTTCGAACTGCTCAAGGAGATGGAAAGGCGCAGCCGCACGGTCGCCGCCGGCAGCGCCGCGGATACCGGTGCCGGGCGCGAATGGGTGGGCGTGGCCTTTCGCATGGGCGGGGAAACCTTCCTGGTCGCCCGCGAGGAGACTCGCGAGGTGCTGGGCTATCCCGCCGTGATCACCCGGATCCCGGGCGCCAAGAGCTGGGTGAAGGGGCTCGCCAACGTGCGCGGGCAGCTCCTGCCGATGCTCGACTTGCGGCAGTTTCTCGGAAGCGGCTCTACCGCTCCCGGGCGCAATACGCGGGTGGTGGTGGCGAACCATCGAGAAATCCCGGCAGGCCTCATCGTCGATGAAGTGCTGGGATTTCGCCGCTTCGCAGAGACGGAATTCGACGCCGAAGCGCCGCCCACCGTGATTCGCTGCGACAGCTATCTCGCCGGCGCGTTTCGCCGCGGCGGCGAGGTATGGCCGGTGTTGAGCTTGAAGAGTTTGGTGGAGAGCCAGAGCTTTTTACAGGCCGCGAGCTGACGCGCCGCCGGACCATACGCATGACCACGCGACAAACCAAGTCTTCCAAAATCAACGTATTACCGGCGCTGCTGGCACTGGTGGTGGCGTGCCTGGGCGGCGCCGCGGTGCTCACCGCGCTGACCCGAAGCAGCGCCCCGGTGGCGGCGCCAGCGGACCAGCTCGGCTTGGTGATCGAGCGCATTCCATTCGAGGCCCAAAATGCGCTGCGCGGCGAGGCGGGCGCGTTCGATGCGCTGGCCAAGAATATCGTGCGTCTGAAGAACCTGGCGGCGAGCGGTGCGGTGGCGGACAGCCAGGTCACTCACGACCCGGCGTGGGGCAAATTCAGCGCGGCGGCGAGCACCGTCGCCGCGGCGCGGCCCGCCGTGGAAATCATCCAATCGGCGAATCAAGAGAGCCGGGAGCTGGCGCCAAAGGTGCTCTCGGAGCTGGGCGATCTCGCGAGCGCGGTCGGCGTACAAAAGCTCGAAGGAATGAGCCGCTATCTGGAGCGCTTCGAGCTCACCGTCCAGCGCATCCAGCAAGAGCTGAGCGGCATGGCGTCCGGTGTGAGCGATGCGGGCCCGACGGCGCAGCGTCTCGCCGACAGCCTGGAATTTTTGAATCAGGTGATGCGCGGCCTGTCCGGAGAGGAATCGGGTCTGGCGCTGACCCGCGTCACCGGCGCCGACGCCGAGCAGCGGCTGAAGACCGTGGTGCAGCGCAATCAGCAATTTGCCGGGAGTGTGCGCAAGGCGATCGGAGCCGCCGAGAACCTGTCAAAGGCTCAGACGGCGGCACGCTCGCTGACTGCGCTGGCGGGCAGCATGACGGCGCAAATCGGCGCAGCGCCGACCACACCTGTTGAGGCGGGCCCCGGCTACAAACCGTGGATTCTGGCCCTGCTGGGCATAGCCGCCATGCTGCTGGGCGCGCTCACGTGGCTGTTCGTCAAGTCTGTCAGCGCACGGCGCACCACCGAACTGCGGGTGCGCGAGAACGAGCGCAACCAGGAGGCCATCATGCGCCTGCTCGACGAGCTGTCGAGCCTCGCGGACGGCGATCTGACGGTACAGGCGACGGTCACGGAAGACATCACCGGCGCGATCGCCGATTCGATCAACTACGCCATCGAGGCGCTGCGCGAACTGGTGACGACGATCAACGACAGCGCCATTCAACTGGACGGCGCCGCGAAGCAGACACAGTCGGCGGCCGCGCACATGGCAAAGGCGAGCGGCGCTCAATCCCGGCAGATTTCCTCAGCCAGCGAATCCATGGCGGACATGGCGGCCTCCATCGAGGAGGTGTCGGGCAATTCCGAGCGCTGCTCGGACGTCGCCAGGCATTCGGTCGACATCGCGCACAAGGGCGGCGATGCGGTACGGCGCACCATCGACGGAATGAACGCCATTCGAGAAACCATCCAGGAGACGAGCAAGCGCATCAAACGGCTCGGTGAGAGCTCCCAGGAAATCGGCAACATCGTGGAACTCATCAACGACATCGCCGAGCAAACCAATATCCTCGCGCTGAACGCCTCGATTCAGGCGTCCATGGCGGGCGAAGCGGGGCGCGGCTTCGCGGTGGTGGCGGACGAAGTGCAGCGGCTCGCGGAGCGCGCGGCGAACGCGACCAAGCAAATAGAGGTTCTGGTGCGGACCATTCAAACGGATACCAACGAGGCGGTCGTTTCCATGGAGCGCAGCACCACGGATGTGGTCGGCGGCGCGCTGCTGGCGGAGAACGCGGGCGCCGCACTCGAGGAAATCGAGCAGGTCTCGAATCAAATCGCGAATTTGGTGCAGAACATCTCCGCGAGCGCTCGTCAGCAAGCGGTCGCAGCGGGGAACATCTCCAAGAACATGCAGGTGGTGCGCGAGATTTCGACGCAGACCGCCGAAGGCTCTACGGCGACGTCCACGTCGATCGCCAAGCTGGCGGCGTTGTCCGCGCAGCTGCGCAAATCGGTAGCGGGCTTTCGGCTTCCGGACTACGGCGGCGGAACGACCACGGCCGTGAATGCGAGCGCCCCCGCCGGTCTGGGGCCGCTGAAAGAGCCGGTCAAGGTGGCCAATGCAGGAAAGCTGCGCAAGGCGAGCGGCGCCGGCGCCTGACGGCGCGCATGTTCTCCGATGACCGACATCAGCTCGCAAACCTTGCACATCGTCGCCAAGGAACTGACGGCGACCCTCAACGAAGCCAGAGCTTCGCTCGAAGCCTATGCGGAACGCTCCGACCAGCCTGCTTTCCTGGAAAAATGCGCCGAACAACTGCACCTGGCGCATGGCGTGCTGCGCCTGGTGGAAGTCTACGGCGCAGCGCTGCTCGCCGAGGAAATGGAGCATGTCACCCGCTATTTGCTGAGCACCGGCAATGATCAGAAGCGCCATGGAGACGGACTCGACGCATTGATGCGGGCCATGGTGCAGCTGCCGACGTACCTGGAGCGAGTGCTGTCGGGCGGCCGCGATCTTGCCCTGGTGCTGCTGCCGCTGCTCAACGACCTGCGCTCGGTGCGCGGCAGCCCGCTGCTGTCCGAGGGTACGCTGCTGCTGCTTGAACCTCAAGTCCGATCAGCCTGCTCAGCCGCAATCGCAGCGCCAGGACGAGCAGGCGATTTCGGTCGCGCAGTGGGCCAGGAGACTGCGTCCCCGGTTTCAAGTCGGCCTGCTGGGATACATTCGCGGCGAACGCGCGGTGCAGAATCTGGAAATCCTGGCCAAGGTCGCGGAAAAGCTCGAACAGGTGGCGACTACGCAGCCCGTGTTTCAGCTGTGGTGGGTAGTCGGCGCGGTTCTCGAGGCGGTGCGTGCGAACGGCTTGGAGGGCAGCGCCACCTTGAAGCGCCTGCTCGGCCAGGCGGACCGGCAAATCAAGGTCCTGTACGAGCTCGGCGAGGCTCGCTATTGCGAAGACCCGCCGATCGACCTTTTGAACAACCTGCTGTACTACGTCGCTCGGGCGACGACCGGCGGCGGACGCATCGCCGCGGTGCGCGCTTCGTTCAAGCTGTCCGAGCTGCTGCCGGTCGACGACACGATCGAGCAGGAGCGCGAGAGCCTATCGGCGCCCAGCGTCAAATTGATGCGCACGGTGGCCGCCGCCATCAAGGAGGATCTGTCCAAGGTCAAGGACGTTCTCGACATCTTCGTGCGCCGCGGCGGCGGGCGCAACGACGAGCTCACGCCGCAGCTCGAGCTCTTGAAGAAAATCAGCGATACGCTCGGCGTGCTGGGGTTGGGCGAGCTGCGCCAGCGCGTACAGCAGGAAGTGTCGGACTTGTCCGAGTCCTTGAGCGGCGGGAAGACCCCGCAGGAGACCGCGCTGGTCAAGGTCGCCGGGGTCCTGCTGTCGATCGAGGACAGCCTCGACGATCAGCTCGTGCGCCTGATTCTGCCCCATGCGGCGAAATCCGCGGCGCCCGAAGCGGCGTCGGATCAGGACTTCGAATTCCGCCAGGTCAGCGAAGCGGTGCTGCGCGAGTGCATCGTCAATCTGGCGCGCATCAAGGAGGCGATATCGGTCGCCGTCCAGAAGCCGTCCGACTTTCCGCCACAAGGCCTCGACAACGTACCGCAGCTGCTGCGCGGCATCACCGCCGGCCTGTTGATGCTCGGCAAGGGCCGCGCGGTCGAATTGATGGATGCGATCGGTGTCCAGGTGCGCAAGCTGATCGAGCCCGGGGCGGCGATGCCGGACGCATTGCGCCTGGAGCGCATCGCCGACGCGATCGTCAGCATCGAGTACTACATGGAGACGCTGCAGAACGGGCGGAACGATCCGTGGTACATGCTGGACAACGCTGAAATCTGCATCAGGGCGCTCGCAGAGGAGATTCCGTCCCGAGTGCCGAGCGTGGAGCTGTCCGAAGAGGAAGTCGCCAAAACCCTCAAGATCGACGCGCAAGCCACGCTGGCTCTGGAGCGCGCGAAGCGGGCGCACGCCGCCACGCAGCCGGCAATCGCACTAGAGCCAGCCGAGCCAGCCGAGTCGGTCGATCCGCAGTTCCTGGAGCTGTTCATCGAGGAGGCCAAAGAGGAAATCGCCTCGATCCAGCGGGGCTTCCCGCTATGGGATCAGAATCCGATGGATCTGGAGTCCTTGGCATCCTTGCGGCGCAGCTTCCATACGCTGAAGGGCAGCGGCCGCATGGTCGGTGCCCGCCTGATCGCGGAATTCGCATGGTCGATCGAGAATCTGCTGAACCGCATCATCGACAAGACGCTGTCGCGCACGCCGGGCATGATGACCCTGCTGCGCAGTGCCGTCGCCGCCTTGCCGCAGCTGGTGGAGCAGCTGGAAACCGGCAGACAGAATGCGGTACCGCTGGATGCCATCATGGCGCGCGCTTCTGCCTACGCCGACGGTCGGGAAGCGGAACAGCTGGGCGCGGCGCTGGCACCGGAGGATCGCCCCGCCGCGACCACCACGGTGCTGCCGAGCCATGCGCCCATGGATCCGCAGCTGCACGAGATCTACAGCAAGGAAACCTCGAGCCATTTGGCCGAAATCCGCGAGTATTTGCGCAAGCGCGCGGGCCAGCCCGCACCCCACGACCTGCCGGAGTCCGTGTACCGCGCCATCCATACCTTGAGCGGCAGCTCGAAGATGGCCGAAGCGCGGCACGGCATCCGCATCACCGAACCGCTCAACCACTTCATGCGCAAGGTATTCGACAGCGGCCGCGGCTTGTCGGATACCGGTCTTGCGGCGTTGGCGGATGCCGTGCGCGCCATCGACAATGTCGTTTCCCACATCAATGAGTCCACGGCATTCTTTTCGGAGCAGCCGTCTCTGCTCGGACGGCTGCACGAGCTCGAAGCCCAGCTCGATATCGAGCTCGCACATGCAGCCAACGACGCGAGTGCGTCGGCGCTGGTGCCCAAGCTGCGCGATTCCCCCGCCGCGCAGGACAGCTCGGCCGTCGAGGCCGGTCCCGCCACCGAGTCGAGCATGGCGGCTGAAGAGTTCGACCACGAAATCGCGAATATCTACAGTGAAGAGGCCACCGAGCTGCTCGAGGCGGCCGAAATGTCTCTTACCGCGTGGAATCGCGACCGCAAGGACAAGGATCGAGTCGCGGAGCTACAGCGTCAATTGCACACCCTCAAGGGCGGTGCGCGCATGGCGGGCATCACGGCCATGGGCGATTTGAGCCATGAGCTCGAGAGCCTGGTCATACAAATCGACGGCGGCGCCGTGGTGGGTGACGATCGCGCGCACGCCGTCATGCAGGCGAGCCTCGATGAACTCGCGCGAATGCGGGATCTGGTGAGCAAAGGCGAACTGCCGGCCTCGACCACGTCGCTGCTGGCGCAAATTCGCGGCTTGAGCTCGGCAACGGCCGAGCGGGCGCCCGCCGCGGCGCAGGCACCGCCGCCGGGCGCCGCTGCGCCGGCGCGACCGGCAGCCGGCGCACCGGTCAAGCCGGTGCCCAAGGCGCCGGCGCCTGGGATCTTCGAGGAATCGATGCCGGGGATGCTTTCCGAGGATTCGGCGTCGAATCTCGAGGTGAGCAGCACGCCCGTGCTTCCGGGCAGAGAAAACCTGCCGGCGGAGCGCGTGGAAATGGCGCGCGTCGACGCGGACCTGCTCGACACCATGCTCAACAACGCCGGCGAGGTGAGCATTTTCCGCGCGCGGCTCGATCAGCAGGTCAATTCCATCGACTTCAATCTGGCGGAGCTGGCGCGCACGGTTACCCGGCTGAAAGAGCAGCTGCGGGGCCTCGAAATGGAGACCGAAGCGCAGGTCTTGAACCGGCACCAGGACGCAGACCCGCGCCGCAATGACTTCGACCCGCTGGAACTCGACCGCTATTCCGCCTTGCAGCAGTATTCGCGGGCGCTTGCCGAGACATCGGGCGACGTCGCGAGCATCCAGGGCTTGCTCGAGACCCTGACGCGGGAGGCGCAGAATCTGCTCACGCAGCAGGCTCGCATCATCACCGAATTGCAGAACAGCCTGATGCGTACGCGCATGGTGCCCTTCCAGCGGCACGTGCAGCGCCTGACGCGCCTCGTGCGGCAGGCCGCGAACGACACCGGCAAGCGCGCGGAACTCGTCGTTCAGGGCGCAGCCGCCGAGCTCGACCGGCAGATGCTGGAGCGGATGGTCGCGCCGCTGGAGCACATGCTGCGCAACGCCGTGGTGCACGGCATTGAAATGCCGGAGCGTCGCGCCGCGCTGGGAAAGCCGGAAGTGGGGCGGATATCGGTCAGTTTGACCCGCGACGGCGCGGAAGTCGTGATCGTCGTCGCCGATGACGGCAGCGGCATCAACGTGAAGCTGATCCGCGAAAAAGCCGTGGCGCTGGGCCTCACCGACCGCCAGTCGAAACTCACCGACGAGGAGGCCATGCAGCTCATACTGGAGCCGGGCTTCAGTACGGCCGGGCACGTCACGCAGGCGGCGGGCCGGGGGGTCGGCATGGACGTGGTCGCGACGGAGGTCAAGAAGCTGGGCGGCGGCTTGTTCATCGAATCGACCGCCGGCAAAGGCTCACGCTTCACGATTCGTCTGCCGTTCACGCTCGCCATCAGCCAGGCATTAATCGTGCGCGTGGCGGAGGAAGTGTATGCGCTGCCGCTCGCCACCGTGGAAGGCGTGGTGCGGCTGCCGCGCAACATCGTGGCTCGCCATCTGGGCAAGGATTCCCCATTGTTCGAGTACGGCGGCCAGAAGTATCGGTTCCAGCAGTTGGGGCTCTTCGTCGGTCTCGGTGCCACGCGCCTGCCCGATTCGGACGTGTCGATGTCGGTCGTGCTGATCCGCGCGGGCGAACATTCCACCGCCTTGGTGACCGACGAGCTGATCGGCAGCCGGGAAATCGTCGTCAAGTCGCTGGGGCCGCAGATTTCGGGCATTCGCGGTATTGCCGGCGCCACGATCCTGGGTGATGGGCGGATCGTCGTCATTCTCGACATGGGCTCGCTCGTACGTTCGGAGTGGCGCGCACGCCCCACCGAAACCGCGGTCCTGGACCAGCGCGACCGGCGCACGTTCGCTCTTGTCGTGGACGACTCGATCACGGTGCGCAGGGTCACTCAGCGTCTCCTCGAGCGCAACGGCATGCGCGTGTTGACGGCGAAGGACGGCGTGGACGCCGTGTCCCTGATGCAAGAGAACCTGCCCGACATCATCCTGCTCGACATCGAGATGCCGCGCATGGACGGCTACGAGGTGGCCGCCCACGTCCGCAATGACCCGCGCCTCAAGCACATTCCGATCGTCATGATCACCTCGAGAGTCAGCGAAAAGCACCGCGCCCGCGCCATCGAGCTCGGCGTGGACGATTATCTCGGCAAGCCGTATCAGGAAAGCCAGCTGCTCGACGCCATCGAGCCGCTCGTCAACCGCCGCAGCGCCGTCGCGCGCAAGGAGCCTGTCTGAGTATTCCCCGTGGCCGCGACCGTGGCAGATTTCGCTTCAGCCGAGGCGGAGCCGACGAAGTTGGGTTAGCACCCAATGAGGAGGCGACAACGATGGATGAAGCGAAATCTGCCCGGTCCCGAAGGGTTGGCTGGGAGAGGCGCGTCTGCGGCGTTGCGCGGCTTGGGCGTAGCGCCCACTACGCCCTGCGCCGCGCGCCTTGCATCCGCATCCTCTCCCAGCCAACGCGGCTCACGCGGAATACTCAGACAGGCTCCTGGGGATCCGATGTCTGATCTGCGCGATGAGCTCTACAGCCTGTTGGTGCCGCTGGCGGGGGAGCGGCTGCTCGTGCCGCGCGCCTGCGTCGCGGAGGTCATCGGCTATCAGCCGCCCGCCGAAATGACCAACGCGCCGCCATGGTATGCCGGTCTGGTGAGCTGGGGCGGGCACAGCGTGCCGGTGGTGTCGTTCGAAGGGGCGTTCGGCCAGACGCTGCCGAGCGTATCGAGCCGCACCAGGATCGTGATTTTCCACGCCTCCAGCGGCAAGCTGCAGACCGGATACTTCGGTGTGCTGACTCAGGGGTTTCCGCAGCTGGTGCGGGTCAACGCCGATGTGGTGCGGCCGGATCCGTCGCGCAGCTTTGCCGAAAGATCGCCGGTCGTCTGTCAGGTGCGCATGGTCAACGAGACGCCGCTCATCCCCGATTTGCAGCGGCTCGAACAAATGATCGCGGAGGAAACCTCCGTCATGCCGTGACCGCCGCTCATCGCAGATCGCCGAAACGGCTCTGCAGCCAGGCAATTGCGGCAAGCGCCGCCGTCTCGGTGCGCAAGACGCGGGGTCCCAGCCTGACCGTCCTGAATCCACAAACCCGGAATGCTTCGACTTCCTCGGCGGTGAAGCCGCCTTCCGGCCCTATGGCAATTTCCACCGCGGCCCCGACGTCGAGCGCGGCGCCGCTCGAGCCCAAGTCCGGTTCGAGGAGCAGCCGCGGGCCGTCCGCGCCGCTGCGTTCCGCGCTGCGTTCGCCGCTGCGCACGCACGAATCTCCCAGGTAGCGGATCAGCGGGCCGGGCACCTCGATGACCGGCAGCCGGTTGCGGCCGCATTGCTCGCAGGCATTGACGGCGACCGCCCGCCAATGCGCCGCTTTCGTTTCCGCTTGAGAAGGGTCGAGGCGTACGACGCTGCGCTGGCTCAAGACAGGGACGACGCGCGCCACCCCGAGCTCGGTGGCCTTTTGCACGACGAAATCCATCCGGTCGCCGCGCGGCACGCATTGCACGAGCGTGACGGCAAGCGACGACTCGCGATCGACCGCGCGACCGTCGCCGACCGCCACGGTCACGCGGGCGCCGCGGATGCTCTCGACGGCGCCGGCGAACTCGCGGCCGTCGCCGGTGAACAGAATCAGCTCATCGCCGCTGCGCGCGCGCAGCACTTTGGCCAGATGAGCGGCGGCAACGGCAGGCAACTCGACGACGCCGCCCGGATTCAAGGCCGCGTCCACGTAGACTCGGGTCAGCCGCACGGCGCGAGCTCGGCATTCATATGAGCCGAATTGTCGCATATGCTAGGAGCCTGTCTGAGCAATCCCCGTGGCCTTACCTAAGGCTGATTTCGCTTCAGCCGAGGCGGAGCCGACGTGGTTGGGTCAGGACCCAATGAGGAGGCGACAACGACGGATGAAGCGAAATCTGCAAGGGTACGAAGGGTTGGCTGGGAGAGCGGCGTCTGCGGCGTTGCGCGGCTTGGCCGTGGCGATTACCACGCCCTGCGCCGCGCGCCTGGCATCCGCTCGCTCTCCCAGCCAACGCGGCTCACGCGGATTGCTCAGACAGGCTCCCGGTCGTGATCGGTCATGAGGATGCGGATTTGCAGGTCGACCTCGAAAGCGGGCTGATGCGCGGCGTGCGGCAGATTGCTTCCCCGAATTGCGATTCGCGTCCAGCGGGCGCCGAGGTCGATCTGATCGTGGTTCACGGCATCAGCCTGCCCCCGGGCGAATTCGGCGGCCCGTGGATAGACCGCCTGTTCACCAATGAATTGCCGCCCGGCGCCCACCCTTACTTTGCCGAGGTCGCGAGCCTGCGCGTCTCCTCGCATCTCGTCATCGGCCGCAACGGCGCGATCACGCAGTACGTGAGCTTCAACCAGCGCGCGTGGCACGCGGGACAATCCAGCTACGAAGGCCGCCAGGCCTGCAATGACTTTTCGATCGGCGTGGAACTTGAAGGCACCGATGAGCTTGCTTACGAGCCCGTACAGTATCAAGCGCTTGCCGAGGCCGTTGCGGCGCTGTGTGCGGCGTATCCCACGCTGGCGCCCGACCGTCTGGCCGGCCACAGCGATATCGCACCCGGGCGCAAGACCGATCCCGGGCCGGCGTTCGATTGGCCGCATGCGCGTCGGCTGATCGCCGCCGCCTGCGCCGGGACGCATAGAACATAAGCTGTCGCGGCCGCCTGTAGGGCAAGCCCCGAGTATTCGAGCGCCGTCAGCCAGGCGGTCAAATCACTGAAGGAACTCGGAGTGGCCACGCCCTTGAGCGATCGCCGAATTGGAGCGCTGGCACACCGATTGGCTGCACTCGAACCAGCCGCGCGCCGCAGCCTCCTAGCGCCGCCGCCAGAGCACCTCGCCGCCGTGCGCTTCGCGCGCCAGCACCCGCCCCAGTACGAACAGCAGATCCGACAGACGATTCAAATATTTCAGCGCGTCCGGCGCGACCTCCTCGGCGCGCGCCAACGACCAGCAGCGACGTTCCGCCCGGCGGCACACGGTGCGCGCCAGATGGCATCCGGCAGCCGCCGCGCCGCCTCCCGGAAGAATGAACTCCTTGAGCGGCGGCAATGCCTCGTTGAAGCCGTCGAGCTCGGATTCGAGGCGCGCCACATGTGCCGGCGTGATCATGCGGTGCCCCGGGATGCACAGCTCCCCGCCCAGGTCGAACAGATCGTGCTGCACCTCCGTGAGACAGCGCCTGACCGCATCCGGCACGGCCTCGACGGCCAGCACCACTCCGATGGCGCTGTTGGTCTCGTCGACGGTGCCGAAAGCCTCGACCCGCAGGCTGTCCTTCGCGACGCGCGTGCCGTCTCCGAGTCCGGTGCTGCCGTCATCGCCGGTGCGGGTGTAAATCTTGCTCAAGCGGTTGCCCATGTCGCGTTCGCTCCTCACTTTCGGGTGCGACGGTAGCACAAGGTTTGCTAAGGTTGCGCACATGAATCCCTCGCCGGAACTCAAGGCGGCGCTCGACGCGGCGGAGCAGGCGGCCATGATTGCGCGCTCGCTGTACCAGCACAACCTCGAGGTGCGCATCAAGGCCGATAAGTCGCCGGTCACCGAGGCCGACGTGCGCTGCGAGATCGCGATCCGCGAGATTCTCGAGTCGCGTTTTCCTTCCTATGGCTTCTTCGGCGAGGAGACCGGGTGGCGCGACGAGGGCGCCGAGAGCCTGTGGCTGGTCGACCCGATCGACGGCACCAAGGCCTTCGTGCGCGAGTACCCGATGTTTTCCACGCAAATCGCGCTGATGCGGCGCGGTGAAATCGTCCTCGGCGTGTCGAGCGCACCCGTCTACGGGGAACTCGCGTATGCCGAGCGCGGCAGCGGCGCGTATTTGAACGGCAAACTCATCGAGGTCAGCCGGGTGTCGTCGCTGGAGTCTGCGGCGCTCTCCTCCGGAAACATGAAATCGCTGGCCTCCGGGCGGCAATGGGCCCGCTACGGGCGGCTCGTGTCGCAGGTGAATCGCATCCGCGGGTACGGCGATTTCCTGCATTACCATTTGCTGGCGGCCGGGAAAATCGACGCGGTGATCGAAACGGACGTGAATATCCTCGACATCGCCGCGTGCGCGGCGATCGTCACCGAGGCGGGAGGCCGCTTCACGGACCTTGGCGGAGCACCCATCACGCTCCGTTCGAACTCCGTGCTCGCGACTAACGGCCGGATGCACGCTGCGATTCTGGAGGCGCTCGATTAGCCTAAGGAGCGGTCCTGCTGGCTCAATCGGCATGCAGCGGCCAGCGTATTTCCAGTGCAGTGGCGGGACCGATGACGACTTCATCGAGGTCAGCCGGCTGCTCCCAGCGTGTGGGCGAAATCATTCGGCGGCCCGCCATCAATTCCGCGAACAGCTGCGGATACAGAGGCATCTGCCGCGGGTCGCCGTAGCCGTCGGGGAATCTCGGCGCATCGTCTGCCGGGATCGTATTTGTCGCTGGCCCCCAGGGTGTGCAGCAGCTCATGCGCCATCACCACGTCATTCGCGCCGTTCATCTCAGGCACCGCAAATGCGTAGACCACGCCGATGAGTCCCTTCCTCAGGCCGAGCGAATGCGGCACCGACGGGCATGATCGCGGGGTCGTGATACATCACGAACAGGCGAATGTCCTCCGGTTCCGGCAGCCGCCCGCTGACGCGCCAGGCCCAATATCGCAGCCGCAGGCTCCACAGCGCCGTCGCCAACATCCCGGCATCGGCCGGGCGCTGCGGCGGGCGCTCGTTCAGTCGGCGCACGGAGCCGGGTCCTGACGGGTTCGTCGATGCGCAGGCGATAGCGCAATGCCTCGCGCTTGAAGAATTGATCGATCGGCTTGAAGCGTTCGGCATCGAGCCCCGCCACGTACGCCCGGGTGACGGAGCTATCATCGGCCGCGATCGGATAAATGGCCACGAACAGCGGTTCGCGCCAGCGGGTGCTGCGATAGCTTTCCTGCCAGGTGGTCACGCGACCGCCAGCAGCGCCAGAAGCAGAACCAAAATGCGCAGCCGCCTGAACGTGCCGGCGGGCTTCGCAGAGGTGCGGCTTGGCTGCGTCAATCGGCGGTTTCGACCCTGAGCTCGTCGATTTCACCGTTGCTGGCGGCGTACGAGACCAGCATCGGTCTGCAGCACACCGGGCAGTCCTCGATGTACGACTGGCCGGGGACCGACAGGTCGAGAGTCAGATTGATGGTTTCCCAGCAATGGGGGCAGGTGGCGTCCGGTGCTTGCAGCAGATTCATGGCGGCATCCGTTCAAGGCTGCAAACGTGTGACCGACCACGTCGTTGCGGCGTCGACGTCCTGTCCGAGCTCCGCCGTTCTCGTCCAGCGCGCGCGGTCGTGGATCCGGAACTCGCCCTCCACCCACAGCTCGATGGCAGTCCACGCGCAGCCGAAAGCCGCCCCAGTGGGGCGGGCGCGGGACCTCGGCGGTGACCTCTTCGGGCTCTTCCGTCCCCGGCCCGCCGTAAGGAATCCCGAAGCGCCGCGCGGCCGCGGCCACGCCTTCGCCGAGTACGGCTCGCGACTGCACCGGCTCGCTTTGCTGGCTGGCCCAGGCGCCGATGCGGCTTTGCCAGGGCCGGGAGCGGAAATACGCGTCGTTATCGGCATCCGAGAGCGGCTCGACGCGCCCTTCGGCGCGCACCTGCCGGTGGCGGTGGTCCCAGTGAAAGACCACTGCGGCACGCGGATTGACCTTCGAGTTCACGGCCCTTGCGCGATTGGTAATTCGTATAGAACACGATGAAGCCGCCGGGCGCGTCGATTTCCTTGCAGAGCACCACGCGCGCCGAGGGCTGGCCGCCGCCATCGACGGTGGCCAGCACCATGGCGTTCGGGATTGGGCTGGGCGGCATCGATCCGCGCCTGCGCCAGCCATGCGGCCGCCAGCTCCAGCGGATTGGCCGGCAGCGGATCGGGCAATGTTTCCATGAAACAATGGTAGCCGTGCCGCCGCACTTGCGGTAGCTGTCCACGGCCAGTAAAAGGGTGGCGGGTGCAGAAATGGGACTGATCCTGCAATGAATTTGGACGAACTGCGCTCCGCGCTGACCGAACTCGACGGCGAGCTGCTGGCAGCTGGTCGCGCGCCGCCAGGCGCTCAGCGAGCAGGTGGCGGCCGTCAAGCGCGCCACCGGGCGAGCCACCCGCGACTTCGGACGCGAGCGAGAGGTCATTCTGCGCGGCCGCACCACCGCACAGCGCCTGGGCGTTTCAGCCCGATCTCGCCGAATCGCTGCTGCGGCAGCTGATCCAGTCCTCGCTCGCCACGCAGGAGCAGGCGCGGGTTGCGGCACAGGGCCAGGGCAGCGGCAAGCGCGCCCTGGTGATCGGCGGCCGCGGCAAGATGGGCGGGTGGTTCGCGGAATTCCTGGCCTCGCAGGGCTTTCGCGTCACCATTGCCGATCCGGCGGGCGGGCTGCCGGGATTCGACCATACTCGCCGATTGGCAGGAGCATCCCCTCGATTGCGACCTCATCGTGCTCGCGACGCCGCTGAGCGCCACCGCCGAATTGCTGAAGAAGCTGGCGCAGCGGGCGCCGCGCGGCTTGATCTTCGATCTGGGGTCGCTCAAGACCCCGCTGCGCGCGGGCCTGGACGCGCTGGTCAAGGCCGGCTGCCGCGTGACCTCGCTGCATCCCATGTTCGGGCCGGATACCGAGCTGCTGTCCGGCCGGCATGTGATTTTCATCGACCTGGGGCATCGGGCGGCGCTGCAGGAGGCGCAGGAGCTGTTCGCCCCGACCATGGCGGAGCGCGTGGTCATGGGCCTGGATGAGCACGATCGTCTGATCGCCTACGTGCTGGGGCTGTCGCACGCGCTCGAACATCGCCTTCTTCACCGCGCTTGCCGAGAGCGGCGAGGCGGCGCCGCGGCTGGCGCAGCTCTCGAGCACCACGTTCGACTCGCAGATGGAGGTGGCGAGCCGAGTGGCGGCCGAGAGCCCGGATCTGTATTTCGAGATCCAGAGCCTGAACGAGTACGGCGAGGAATCGCTGCTCGCGCTGCAGCAGGCGGTGGAGCGGCTCGTCGCGGCGGTGAAGACGAAGAATGCCGCCGCGTTCACCGCGCTCATGAACCGCGGCCGCGCCTATTTCGACGTGCGCGCCCAGGCGCGCGCGGGCTGAAGCGATGGATGACATCACTCAGGAGAACGAGGCGCTCAAGAAGCGCCTCAAGGAGTTGACCGCCGAGGCGGCCAACAACGAAGCGATCCTGAAGCGCACCCAGGCGCGCGAGTTGACGCTTGCTGCGGGCCGACAGCCTGGCGCAGCTGCTGCGCGCCATGGTCGACGGCCTGCGCGAGTCCTATTCGCTCGACGCCGTCAGCGTCGTGCTGCTCGATCCGCAGCACGAGATTCGCCATTTGCTGGTGGCCGGCGGCGACCGGCCGGAAGAGTTCAAGCAGATATTCTTCGTCGATTCGCTGATCAGCCTGGCGCCGCAGCTCGCCGCCCTGCACAAGCCGTGGCTCGGCCCTTCGTCGGCGCGGATCATCATCTGCTGTTCCCGGGCGCTCCGAATCTGAAAAGCGCCGCGCTGGTGCCGCTGCCCCGCAAGGATCTCGCCACCGGCGCCCTGTGCTTCGGCAGCCGCGATCCGACCCGCTTCACGCGGCATCACGGCACGGACTTTCTGGCCCATCTGGGCGCGGTTGCCGCCGTCTGCATCGAAAATGCCGTCAACCGGGCGCGGCTGCTGCGCGCCGGAATCACCGATTTCCTGACCGGCTGGCACAACCGCCGCTATCTGCAGCAGCGCTTGAAGGAGGAGTTGGCGCGCGCGCAGCGGCGCGGCCGGCACCATCGCCTGCCTGATGATCGACATCGACCGCTTCAAGGGCATCAACGACGGCTACGGCCATCTCGCGGGCGACAACGCGCTCAAGGAGATCGCGCAGCGCGTCGAAGTCGCAGATTCGCAGCATGGACACCGCGGCGCGCTTCGGCGGCGATGAGCTGGCGATCCTGCTGCCGGAAGCCAGTGCCGCCGAGGCGGCGAAGCTCGGCCGAGCGCATTCGCGAAGTCATCGCCGGCAGTGCCGTTCGCGCTCACGGCGCAAATCGAGCGCACCTTGACCGTCTCGGTGGGCGTCGCCGCCGTCTCTCCCGGGACGGCACGAAACGGACTTGAAGGCGGTCGCCGATCGGCTGCTCGCCGATGCCGACGCGGCGCTGTATCGCGCCAAGGCGCTGGGCCGCAATCGCGTGCAAGTCGGGGCCGGCTAGAGGAGCTCGCCGTCCCGCAATGAGCGCGCGATGCGCTCTGCGCTTCTGTGCGGCAACCACAAGCGGCTGGGCGCCCGATATGGAACAATTGGCGCCATGTCCGTGCAGCACGCCAGCGACACCATCGACAGGGACGGCTTCCGAGCCAATGTGGGGATCGTATTGATGCGCGGCACCGGGGAGCTGTTCCTGGGCGGGCGGGTGGGCGGCCGCGGCTGGCAGTTCCCGCAGGGCGGAGTCAACCGCGGCGAACGGGTCGAGGATGCGCTGTTTCGCGAACTGAAGGAAGAAATCGGCCTCGTCGCCGCAAGATGTCGAGGTGCTGGGCTCGACGCGCGGATGGCTGCGCTATCGGCTGCCGCGCCAATACGTGCGCGACCGCTGCATCGGCCAGAAGCAACGATGGTTTCTCTTGAAACTCACCGCCGACGAAGCCAAGTTGCGCTTCGACAGCACCGACCAACCGGAGTTCGATCGGTGGCGGTGGGTGGATTATTGGACGCCGGTGCGCGAGGTCGTGTATTTCAAGCGCCGCGTCTACGTGCGCGCACTGCACGAGCTCGGCAACCTGGTCTTCCCGACGGCCTGCCGCCTTACCCGGATTGGTGGCCGGATTCGATGCTGTCTCCGAAAGAGCGGCAGAGCGTCAATTAAGCTGTGAGTCTAGGAGCCTGTCTGAATAATCCGCGTGGCCTTACCTAAGCTGATTTCGCTTCAGCCGAGGCGGAGCCGACGTGGTTGGGTCAACACCCAACAAGGAGGCGACAACGACGGATGAAGCGAAATCTGCAAGGGTACGAAGGGTTGGCCGGGAGACGTGCGTCTGCGGCGTTGCGCGTCTTGGCCGTGGTGCCCGCCACGGCCTGCGCCGCGCGCCTTGCATCCGCTCCGTCTCCCGGCCGAACGCGGCTCACGCGGATTACTCAGACAGGCTCCTAGGGCTTGACCACGGCCAGGATGACGATGCCGATCAACAGCAGCGAGGGCACCTCGTTGAAGAGCCGATACCACTTGGAGGTGCGCGTGTTGCGGTCTTGCGCGAAATCCCGCGCGAATTTATAGCAATACAGATGGTAGACCATCAGTCAAGGCGACGAGCAGCAGCTTGGCCCGCAACCAGCCCATGGTCAGATAGGCGGGCGAGACCACGAGCATGGCCGCGCCGAGTACCAATGTGAACGCGGCGCCGATGGTCATGATCGCGAACAGGCGCCTTTCCATGATTCGAAACCGCTCCACGCCGGCCGAATCCTGCGCATCCGCGTGGTACACGAACAGCCGCGGCAGGTAGAACAAGCCGGCGAACCAAGTCACCATGGCAATGACGTGAAAGGCTTTGAGCCAGAGCAAAAGCCGCTCCCTACCCGCAAAGGCGGATCATAGCGTACCCTCTTCGGGAACGGCCGAGGGAATGAGTTGATGGCGGACTTTTTCGGCAAACTGGTTGTTCGGACGCATGAGCCGAAGCGCCGCGCCGCGCTGCTCGGGTCGGCCGCGCTGCTTGCGGCGTTCATTTTGTACGCGGCGTTCGAGCTGGGCCGATACGATGCGGGATTCCGAGTGGTCGATTCCGTGCGCGGCGCCCTGGCGGCGAGCAGCGCGCATCCGCGAGCTGGAAGCGGAAAATGCGCGCCAACGCACGCAGCTGGAGGCCGCGGACGTGGCGCGGCGAGTGGATCGGGAAGGCTACAAGCAGGTGGAGCGCAGTCTCGGCGACATGCAAAGCCAGATCGCCCGGCTCAATCAGGACCTGTCCTTCTACCGCGGTCTGGTGCAGCCCGACTCGCTGGTGCACGTCAAGGTGCAGCAGATGCAGATCGTGCCGGACACAGCCGGGCCGGGCGGCGCCGGGCAATATCGTCTGAAATTCGTGCTGATGCAGACCGGCAAACCGGACAGTGTGGTGGCGGGAAGCGCCTCGATCAGCGTCGACGGCCTGCAGAACGGCAAGCCGCGCAGCTTGAGCTTTGCCGAACTGTCGCCTAACCGGCGGTCAGTCTGGCATACTCTTTTCGGTACTTCGAGGACTACGACGAAATCATACAATTGCCGCAAGGGTTCGAGCCGACGCGCGTCGGGGTCGAGATCCACAGCGGCCGGGACGCGGGCCACGCTTCTCGGCAGGCGTTTGTCTGGAAGGCGCAGGGCATGTCGGTCGAAACGGAAGCAAACGGCGAGAATCACCCGAAGGGTGATGTGGATGTTCAAGCGGAAACCGAATAAGCCCGAAAAAATCGACACGCTGATCGGCGCCAAGACGCGAATCAACGGCGATGTTGAATTTGCCGGCGGGTTCCATCTGGACGGCTACATCAACGGCAACGTCACCGGGGATCTGGCCGGGGGCGCGGTGCTGTCGGTGAGCGAGCAAGGATGCATCGAGGGCTCTGTCATCGCGGCGCAAGTGCTCTTGAACGGCATCGTCAAGGGCGACATCGATGCCACGCGACCGAGTCGAGCTCGGGTCCAAGGCACGGGTCCTCGGCAGCGTGCATTACACGGTCATTGAAACCGCGGTCGGCGCCCAAATCAATGGAAAACTGATCCACAGGGCGGCCCCGGGAACCGGCGGGGGCGAACCCGACTCTCAACCTTAGACCGGCCGGCTTTGATTGGCAGCAGCTGCCAGGTACACTATGAGCATGAGCGCTATCTCTGAACCTGCCGCCGACCCCGATCTGGCTCCCCCGCCGCCCAATGTGCTGGTGTTCACCGACGCCGCCGCGGGGAAGGTGGGCGAGCTGATCCGCGAAGAGGCCAATCCGAACCTGAAGCTGCGGGTATTCGTCTCCGGCGGTGGCTGTTCGGGTTTTCAATACGGATTCACGTTCGATGAAAATGTCGAGGATGGCGATTTCTGCGTGGAAAACGCCGGCGTTCAGCTGCTGGTGGATCCGATGAGCGCGCAATACCTCATGGGCGCGGAAATCGACTACAAAGAAGATCTGCAGGGCGCTCAGTTCGTCATTCGCAACCCGAACGCCAAGACCACCTGCGGTTGCGGGTCTTCATTTTCGGCCTAGGAGCCTGTCTGGCGGGCTCCTCCATGTTGAGCGCCTAGATGAGCGGCGGTCGTGCCGTTCCCGATGTCCTCGCCGCCGTCGATCTTGGCTCCAACAGCTTTCACATGGTCGTGGCGCGGTACTCGCACGGCCAACTTGTCATATTGGACCGGCTGCGCGAGATGGTGCGCCTGGCCGCGGGCCTGGGCGACAGCGGGCGCCTCGACGATGCGGCCACCGACCGCGCCCTGCGCTGCCTCGAACGCTTCGGCCAGCGGCTGCGCGCGATGCATGCGAACAGCGTCCGTGTGGTCGGCACGAGCGCATTGCGGCGCGCGAAGCGCAAGCGCTGGTTCCTGGAAAGCGCGCGCGCCGCACTCGGGCATCCCATCGAAATCATCTCCGGCCTCGAGGAAGCGCGCCTGATTTATTCCGGTGTCGCGCACACCAGCCCGATGAGCCCGGACAAGCGGCTGGTGGTCGACATCGGCGGCGGCTCGACCGAGGTGGTCATCGGGGAGGGCTTCAATCCGCTGCTGCTCGAAAGCTTATCGGTGGGCTGCGTCGGTTTGAGCAGCACCTGCTTCGATGACGGCAGGATATCCGCGAAGCGCTTCGAGCGGGCCCGCACCGCGGTCAGGCTCGAGCTCGAGCCGATTCAAGCAGCTTTCCGAAAGCTCGGCTGGCTGCAAGCTTTCGGCAGCTCCGGCACGGTGCGCGTCATCGGCGATGTGGTGCGCCGGCTCAACCCCGACTCGCCGCGCATCACGCTCGATAATTTGCGCAGCCTCGCCGATCGCGTGATAGCGGCGGGTCATGTGGACGACCTCGAGCTGCAGGACGTCGATGCCGAGCGCGCGCCGGTGTTTCCCGCGGGGCTCGCGATCCTGCTGGAGATCGTGGAGAACTTCGGCGTCGACCGCGTACGCGTCGCCGAAGGCGCGATGCGCGAGGGGCTGCTGTACGATCTCATGGGCCGCTTCACCGACGAGGATGCGCGCGTGCGCAGCGTGCGCGCCATGGAACAGCGCTACCACGTCGATTCCCTGCAGGCGGACCGCGTCGAGACGACCGCCGTGGAGCTGCTCGCGCAAGTCGAGTCCGATTGGGGCCTGGAGGATCCTCTGGCGGAGCTGGTGCTGCGCTGGGCGGCGCGCCTGCATGAGACCGGGCTCGACATCGCTCACTCCAAATACCACCGCCACAGCGCCTATCTCCTCGAGCACGCCGACATGCCGGGATTCCCGCGCGAGGAGCAGCTGCTGCTGTCGGCGCTGGTGGGCGGACATCGCCGGCAGCTGTCGTTCGAGGCGCTGGAGGATCTGGTGCCGCCGTGGGATCGCCACGCCGAGTTTCTGATCGTGCTGCTGCGCCTGGCGGTACTGCTGCATCGCGGCCGCAGCCCGCAGCCGCTGCCGGAGGTGCGTCTGCACGTGAAGGGGCGGAACTTGAGTCTGGAGCTGCCGCAGGGCTGGATGAAGGAGCACCCGCTGACCCTCGAGGACCTGGAGCAGGAGCGCGCCTATTTGAAGGAGGCCGGCTTTCGCCTCAGCCTGAACCGCAGCGTCTCAGAGGCGCTGCTCAAGACTCCGTGAGCGCAACGCGCTCATCGTAAAGGCTCAGCAGCAGGTTCTGGGCCGAGATTTCGCCCGCGCCGCCGGCGCGCGAATATCGTCCCTCCGCATCGAGCTGCCACGCCTGGCAGTCGTCCGCGAGGTAAAGACTCAAATCGTCGGCGACGCGCGCTTGAAATTCCGGCGTCTCCACCGGAAACGCCACCTCGATTCGGCGAAACAGATTCCGGTCCATCCAGTCGGCGCTGGCGCAGTAGATCTCGCGCTGGCCGGCGTTCTCAAAGTAGTAGACCCGCGAATGCTCCAGAAACCGGCCGACGATGGAGCGCACCCTGATCCGCTCGGAGACCCCGAGCACGCCGGGCCGCAGGCAGCACACGCCGCGCACGATGAGATCGATCTCGACGCCCGCGCGCGAGGCGCGGTACAGCGCCTGAATGATCGTGGGCTCGGTAAGCGCATTCAGCTTGGCGATGATGCGCGCCGGCCTGCCGGCGCGGGCATGTTCGGTCTCGCGCTCGATCTTTGCGATCAGCGCATGATGCAGGCTGAACGGCGCGTGCAGGAGCTTGCGCAGGCGCGGCACCCGCGTCAGCCCCGTGAGCTGCAGAAAGATCTCGTGGATGTCCTCGCCGATCGCTTCATCGGCGGTCAGCAGGCCGTAGTCGGTATAGAGCCGTGCGGTCTTCGCGTGGTAGTTGCCGGTGCCCAGATGGCAGTAGCGCCGCAGGCCCTGCTCCTCGCGGCGCACGACCATCACCAGCTTGGCATGGGTCTTGAAGCCGAACACGCCGTACATCACGTGCGCGCCCGCTTCCTGCAGCTTGTTCGCGAGCTCGATATTGGCCTCCTCGTCGAAGCGCGCGCGCAGTTCGATGATGACCGTCACGTCCTTGCCCGCTTGCGCCGCCTCGACCAGGGCGTCGACGATCGCCGAGTCGCTGCCGGCGCGGTACAGCGTCTGCTTGATGGCGAGAACTTGCGGGTCGCCGGCCGCCTGCTTGATGAAATCCGTGACGGGACCGAAGCCCTGAAACGGGTGGTGCAGCAATACATCGCCGCCGCGCAGGGTCGCGAATAGATCGCTGCCCATGTGCAGCCGCTCCGGAATGCTCGGGGTGAACGCCGGGTACTTGAGCTCCGCCCGATCCACGAGATCGTAAATCGCCATCATGCGATTCAGGTTCACGGGTCCGGAGACCTTGTACAGATCGTCGCCGGTGAGCGCGAATTGCTCGAGCAGATAGCTCAGAATCTCATCCGGGCAGTCGTGCGCAGTCTCCAGGCGCACCGCATCCCCGTAGCGGCGCGAGGCGAGCTCGCCTTCGACGGCGCGCAGCAGGTCGTCCACTTCCTCCTGTTCGACGAACAAATCGCTGTTGCGCGTGACCCGGAACTGATAGCAGCCGCGCACGCGCATGCCGGCGAACAGCTTCGGATACGAATGCCTCGACGATGGTGCCGAGAAACACGAAATGCCGGCTGCCGAGCTCATCGGGCAGCCGGATGAGGCGCGGCAGCGAACGCGGCGCCTGCACCACGGCGAGTCCGCTGTTGCGCCCGAAGCCGTCCTCGCCCTCGACGACGATGGCGAAATTCAGGCTCTTGTTGAGCACCTTGGGGAACGGGCGCGCGGGATCGAGCGCCAGCGGACTCAGGACCGGCTCCACTTCGCGGCTGAAAGTAATCCGCCAGCCATGTCGGCTTGCGCCTCGGTCCAGCGTGTCCGGCGAGACGAAAACGACGCCGCTCTTCGCCAGCTCCGGCATCAGCACGTCGTTCAGCAGCTGATACTGCTCATCGACCAGACGCACCGGCGCGCGCGCGGATAGCCTTCAGCTGCTCGGGGACCGACAGTCCGTCCGGACCGCCCTGCACCGCGCCGGCCTCCAGCAGCTCCTTGAGGCTCGCCACCCGGATCTCGAAGAATTCGTCGAGATTGGCGCACGAGATGCACAGGAATCTCACGCGCTCGAGGAGCGGTATGCTGGTCGTCCTTGGCCTGCTCCAGCACGCGCTGATTGAATTCGAGGAACGACAGTTCGCGATTGATGTAGAGCTGGGCGGTGTGCAGGTCGCTATCGTTCATGCGATCAGTGTGACGGTACCACGGTGACAGTTCAACGAGGGTCCGGCGTGCCAGGCGCAGCGGTATATCCCGCCCAGGATGCGCGCGCCCGAGGCGTGCTGCGAATCAATCGACCGACATCCGCGGCGGAGCTTCGGCCACGTTCGCATTCGGCGGCGGCGCGGCGGCTGCGGAGACGGCCGGCTGAGGCGCGGCCTGTTGCGGCGCCAAGAGCAGCGCGAGCCAAGGCGCACTGTCGGTGCGGAATTTGTCCAATGAAGCGGCGGGCAGCGGTTCGGCGCCGGCCAAATGCACGGTTTGCGGGTCCTTGTGCACGCCGTTCATCAGATATTCATAGTGCAGGTGAGGCCCGGTCGCGAGCCCGGTCATGCCCACATAGCCGATGACGTCGCCTTGCTGCACATGCGAGCCGACGTGGAGACGATTTCGGCGAAGCGCGACATATGGCCGTACAGCGTCGAGATGTTGTTGCCGTGGGCAAGCACGACCGCGTTGCCGTAGCCGCCGCGCCGGCCCTCGAAGCTCACGCGCCCGTCGCCGGCCGCGTGCACCGGCGTGCCGATGGGCGCCGCATAGTCGGTGCCCATGTGCCCGCGAATCAGATTCAAGATCGGATGCAGCCGGTGCGGATTGAACACCGGAGCTCACGCGGGTGAATTCCACCGGCGCGCGCAGGAAGGCCTTGCGCATGGGCTTGCCGTCCGGCGGTGTAGTAGCCGGCGCGGCCGTCGTCGTTCACGAACCGCACGGCGCGATACACCTTTCCGCTGTTCACGAACTCCGCCGCCAGAACCTCGCCGTCGCGCAGATATTTGCCGTCCTGATAGATTTGCTCGTACACCACGGTGAACCGGTCGCCCTTCGCGGATGTCGAGCACGAAGTCGATATCCCAGGCGAATACGTTGGCGAGCTTGAGCGCCACCGTGTCGGAAATCTGCGCCGCCGCCGCCGCCTGGAACAATGAAGAATCGATGCGTGGCGCTGCGCGGTGCGTATGTGGGTCTGCACCGGATTCTCGATCACCTTTGCCTCGAATCCCGCGTCCGCGCGCACCACCTGAAGCGTCTGGGTCTCGCTCACCTTGCGGGACAGCTCCTTGATCGTCTCCGTCGGCATGCGTGAGCTTGATCGCATCGCCCGGTTTGAGGAAATCCAAGCTTTGGCGGATGCCGGGCAGATTGCGAATCGCCGCCAGATCGGCGGTGTCGAGCGCCATGCGCCTGAAAATCGCGTCGAGCGTGTCGTTTCGACCGACGATCACCTCGATGGTTGCGGCGACGCTGGCTTGCTGCGCCGCAATAGGAGCGGTGCTCGCCGGCGTCGGGGGTGTCGGCACGGCGCCCGCGGTGGCGCCTCCCGGGTACACCAGCGGCGCTGGGGCGATCGGAGCCGAGCTCGGGACATCGCGCGCGGCATGCCAAAGAACCAGCGCGGCGCTGGCTGCGGCGGCGTACGGCGCAATGCGCGCCACAGCCGAGCTGAAGCGCCGCGACCAGGTTGCGGCCAGTTGGATTGTTGCGATACATCAAATCGGTTCCAGGCTGAGGGCAGGCTTCAGAGGCTAGCGGTCGCCCATGGCTCGGTCAATCGGCAGTGCACCGTTTGTGAGCAAAGGCGCAGGTTGGGCCGGTAAACTGAGAGAAAGCGCGGCGCCGCGGCGATCCACCGGCGGTGTTTACCCAGAGTCTCCTCGAACCAGGCCGTGGCGTTTCTTACCCACGCTGATCCGGGCGGTACCGCTCCGATCGAGATCCGCCGCCGTGACGCGGGCCGTGACTGACTGAACCGGCCGATCGTTCAGCCGGACGCCGCCTTGCTCGATCAGCCGGCGCGCCTCGCTTTTCGAGCCCGCCATGCCGAGTGCAACCGCCACGTCGATGATCAGCGCCGGTTCGCCGACCTTGAGGGCGAAAGTAGGCAAACCCTTCGCCGCATCGCCCGCAAAGGCGCGCGCCGCAGTAGCCGCCGCCTCGCGGGCCGCCTCGTCTCCATGGCACAGCCGCGTGGCCTCGGTGGCGAGAATTTCCTTGGCGGCATTGATGTCGGCTCCCTCGAGCCTCTCGAGGCGCCCGATTTCCGCCATCGGCAAGTCAGTGAACATGCGCAGGAATCGGCCGACGTCCCCGTCCTCGGTGTTGCGCCAGAACTGCCAGTAGTCGTAGGGCGACAAGCGGTTCGGGATTCAGCCAAACGGCGCCGCTCGCTGTCTTGCCCATCTTCGCGCCGGAGGATGTCGTGATCAGCGGCGAGGTCAGCCCGAACAGCTGCGCGTCGCGCATGCGCCGGCCAAGCTCCACGCCCTGCACGATGTTGCCCCACTGATCCGAGCCGCCCATCTGCAGGGTGCAGCCGTAGCGCTTGTTCAGCTCCACGAAATCATAGCCCTGCAGGATCATGTAATTGAATTCGAGAAATGTCAGCGGCTGCTCGCGCTCCAGGCGCAGCTTCACGCTGTCCATGGTCAGCATGCGATTGATCGTGAAGTGCCGGCCGATCGTCGCGCAGAAAGGCAATGTATTGCAGTCCCGAGAGCCAATCGTCGTTGTTGGCCATGATGGCGCCGGAGGGTCCGTGCTGTCGAAATCGCAGAAAGCGGCCGAAATCTGCGCGGATGCCGGCGATTTGGCGTCGATCTGCTCTTCGGTCAGCAATTGCCGCGTTTCATCGCGCCCGGACGGATCCCCGACCTTGGTGGTGCCGCCGCCCATCAGCACGATAGGGCGGTGCCCGGCCTGCTGCAGGCGGCGCAGCAGCATGATCTGCACGAGGCTGCCGATGTGCAGGCTGTCGGCAGTGGCATCGAAGCCGATGTAGGCGGTGATCGGACGCGGCGCTCGCATGAGCATCGAGGCCGGCGGCATCGGTTATCTGATGGATGTAGCCGCGCTCGCTCAACGTGCGCAGAAATTCAGACTTGAATGGACCCATTACGAAATACCCGCAGGCAGCTGAGCCGATCATAACGGAGTTTGCGCGCGTCGCGCGCAAGCGGTCGGCAAGCGTTCCGTTTTGCCTGCGGGAACACCAGGCGTCTCGGTCAGGCAGAGCGTTCTTTTGCGAAATTCAAGCGGGTAAGAATCCTGTCCAAGTTCGGTGAGCAGCCCAAGTGTTCGGCGTCAGGCGGTTGACAGGCGCGAGCCCGGGGCTATACTGCGCGCCCTTCCAGCTGAAAGGCGTTTTTCGAGACTTTCCGGCGATTGACGGGGTCCGAAAACGCGCTATACTTGGAAGTCTCGCCCCGGCCTTTGTCGTCGCGGGATATTCTTTAAAAATTCGAATAGGTAACTTGTGCAGGGACTCGCGTCGATGCGCCTTTGGTGCAATTGATGATTCGAGTTCCAAACGACCAGTTGTTCATTCGTGAACAAGATTGATGAGTTTTGGGATCTCGAGATTGCTTCAGTGAAAAAGTGTTATTAACTGAAGAGTTTGATCCTGGCTCAGATTGAACGCTGGCGGCGTGCCTAACACATGCAAGTCGAGCGGTAACAGGTGTAGCAATACATGCTGACGAGCGGCGAACGGGTGAGTAATGCTTTGGAATCTTCCCAGTAGTGGGGAATAACCAGTCGAAAGATTGGCTAATACCGCATACGTCTGTGAAGGGAAAGCGGGGGCTCGTAAGACCTCGCGCTATTGGATGAGCCAAAGTCGGATTAGCTAGTTGGTGGGGTAATGGCCTACCAAGGCGACAATCCGTAGCTGGTCTGAGAGGACGACCAGCCACACCGGAACTGAGACACGGTCCGGACTCCTACGGGAGGCAGCAGTGGGGAATATTGGACAATGGGGGAAACCCTGATCCAGCGACGCCGCGTGTGTGAAGAAGGCCTGCGGGTTGTAAAGCACTTTTAGTGGGGACAAAAAGCCACGGATTAATACTCTGTGGTCTTGATTTAACCCAAAGAAAAAGCACCGGCTAACTCTGTGCCAGCAGCCGCGGTAATACAGAGGGTGCGAGCGTTAATCGGAATTACTGGGCGTAAAGCGCGCGTAGACGGTTTTGTAAGTCAGATGTGAAATCCCCGGGCTCAACCTGGGAACTGCATTTGAAACTGCATGGCTAGAGTATGGAAGAGGGAAGTGGAATTTCCGGTGTAGCGGTGAAATGCGTAGATATCGGAAGGAACACCAGTGGCGAAAGCGACTTCCTGGTCCAATACTGACGTTCATGTGCGAAAGCGTGGGGAGCAAACAGGATTAGATACCCTGGTAGTCCACGCCATAAACGATGACAACTAGATGTTGGGAGGGTCTGCCTCTCGGTGTCGCAGCTAACGCGTTAAGTTGTCCGCCTGGGGAGTACGGCCGCAAGGTTGAAACTCAAAGGAATTGACGGGGACCCGCACAAGCGGTGGAGCATGTGGTTTAATTCGATGCAACGCGAAGAACCTTACCTGGTCTTGACATCCCAGGAACCCTTCAGAGATGAGGGGGTGCCTTCGGGAACCTGGAGACAGGTGCTGCATGGCTGTCGTCAGCTCGTGTCGTGAGATGTTGGGTTAAGTCCCGCAACGAGCGCAACCCTTGTCCTTAGTTGCCATCATTTAGTTGGGAACTCTAAGGAGACCGCCGGTGACAAACCGGAGGAAGGTGGGGATGACGTCAAGTCATCATGGCCCTTATGACCAGGGCTACACACGTGCTACAATGGTAGGTACAAAGGGTTGCCAAGCCGCAAGGCGGAGCCAATCCCATAAAGCCTATCGTAGTCCGGATCGGAGTCTGCAACTCGACTCCGTGAAGTCGGAATCGCTAGTAATCGTAGATCAGCATTGCTACGGTGAATACGTTCCCGGGTCTTGTACACACCGCCCGTCACACCATGGGAGTTGATTGCACCAGAAGCAGGTAGCCTAACCGCAAGGGGGGCGCCTACCACGGTGTGTTCAATGACTGGGGTGAAGTCGTAACAAGGTAGCCGTACGGGAACGTGCGGCTGGATCACCTCCTTTAAAGAGACAGCGCCAATAGCGTCTGGCGCGAGCTCCCATCACAAGTTACCTGTTCAATGTGTTAGTTGGTTGGTGCCCGTATCGGGCAAGTCCGACGCATGGCCATTGCGGGTCTGTAGCTCAGTTGGTTAGAGCGCACCCCTGATAAGGGTGAGGTCGGAGGTTCAACTCCTCCCAGACCCACCATATCAAGAGTTTGGGTCGAGCGTCGAGCGCCGAGCTGCCGCTCCGGAATTCTGCCGGAAGGGGCCATAGCTCAGCTGGGAGAGCGTCTGCGTTTGCAACGCAGAAGGTCGTCGGTTCGATCCCGACTGGCTCCACCAGACCAGAATCCGATCACAGCGTGTCATGAGATCATGCGCACAGCGTGTCATGAGCATGCAAGATCGTCGATGCATGACTCATGGCATGCGAGTCACGAGACTCGTGTGTGTTCTTTAAAAATTCGGCAATTTGTTTTGACGCTCAAACTTAGAGCGAATCTGCATCTACGAATTGAGATGTCGCATTCGAGAACCAGTTGATTGTGTTGTTATATGACTCCAAATCGCTTGGGGTTATATGGTCAAGTGAATAAGCGCACATGGTGGATGCCTTGGCGACAGAAGGCGATGAAGGACGTGGTAGCCTGCGATAAGCTTCGGGGAGCCGGCAAATATGCTTCGATCCGAAGATTTCCGAATGGGGAAACCCACCGCTTCGGCGGTATCTTGACTGAATACATAGGTCAAGGGAGCGAACCCGGTGAATTGAAACATCTCAGTAACCGGAGGAATAGAAATCAACCGAGATTCCGTTAGTAGTGGCGAGCGAAAGCGGAACAGCCCAGTGCTCATAATTGCGTAAGTCTTAGTGGAACAGTCTGGAAAGTCTGGCCATAGCGGGTGATAGCCCCGTACATGAAAAGACAAGCGCATGGAGCACGAAGAGTAGGGCGGGACACGTGCAATCCTGCCTGAACATAGGGGGACCATCCTCTAAGGCTAAATACTCTCTGTCGACCGATAGTGAACTAGTACCGTGAGGGAAAGGCGAAAAGAACCCCGGAGAGGGGAGTGAAATAGAACCTGAAACCGTGTGCGTACAAGCAGTGGGAGCCCCGCAAGGGGGTGACTGCGTACCTTTTGTATAATGGGTCAGCGAGTTACTTTCAGTGGCAAGGCTAACCGAATAGGGGAGCCGTAGGGAAACCGAGTCTTAATAGGGCGTTTCAGTCGCTGGGAGTAGACCCGAAGCCAGTCGATCTATCCATGTCCAGGGTGAAAGTAGGGTAACACCTACCGGAGGCCCGAACGAACCACTGTTGCAATAGTGCGTCGATGAGGTGTGGATAGGAGTGAAAGGCTAATCAAGGCTGGCGATAGCTGGTTCTCCCCGAAAGCTATTTAGGTAGTGCCTCGTGTAATTCACCCTTGGGGGTAGAGCACTGTTTAGACTAGGGGGACATCCCGTTCTACCAAATCTATGCAAACTCCGAATACCAAGGAGTGTTATCACGGGAGACACACGGCGGGTGCTAACGTCCGTCGTGAAGAGGGAAATAACCCAGACCATCAGCTAAGGTCCCAAAGTTTTGGCTAAGTGGTAAACGATGTGGGAAGGCTAAAACAGCTAGGAGGTTGGCTTAGAAGCAGCCATCCTTTAAAGAAAGCGTAATAGCTCACTAGTCTAGTCGGCCTGCGCGGAAGATTTAACGGGGCTTAAGCCAAGCACCGAAGCTATGGGTTGATGATCTTCGGATCGTTACGCGGTAGGGGAGCGTTCTGTAAGCCTGCGAAGGTGAACTGCGAGGTTTGCTGGAGGTATCAGAAGTGCGAATGCTGACATGAGTAACGTTAATGCGGGTGAAAAACCCGCACGCCGAAAACCCAAGGTTTCCTGAGCTATGTTAATCAGCTGAGGGTGAGTCGGATCCTAAGGCGAGACCGAAAGGTGTAGTCGATGGAAAGCAGGTTAATATTCCTGCACCGATCATTACTGCGATGGGGTGACGGAGAAGGCTAAACAATCCGGGGTTGGTTCCCGGTTCAAGGTCGTAGGGAGGGATTCCAGGTAAATCCGGAGTCCCGTTAATCCCAAGAACTGAGTACGAGGTCTCTTCGGAGTTCGAAGTTGTTGATGCCACGCTTCCAGGAAAAGCCTCTAAGCTTCAGGTAATGATTGTCCGTACCGCAAACCGACACTGGTGGGTGAGAGGAAAACTCTAAGGCGCTTGAGAGAACTCGGGTTAAGGAACTCTGCAATTTGACACCGTAACTTCGGGAGAAGGTGTGCCTTTGATGGTGAGAGGATTTACTCCTTGAGCTGTTAAAGGTCTCAGATAATCGGGGGCTGCGACTGTTTACCAAAAACACAGGACTCTGCGAACACGAAAGTGGATGTATAGGGTCTGACGCCTGCCCGGTGCCGGAAGGTTAATTGATGGGGTCAGCCGCAA
This sequence comes from uncultured Gammaproteobacteria bacterium, assembly GCA_963774865.1. GTDB lineage: Bacteria > Pseudomonadota > Gammaproteobacteria > Steroidobacterales > Steroidobacteraceae > Bog-1198. The sequence goes on along the minus strand of CAVZGU010000017.1, from coordinate 579 downwards.
GGCGAAGCTCTTGATCGAAGCCCCGGTAAACGGCGGCCGTAACTATAGGCAGATGGGAAAACGAGTCGAATATTGTAGAGTTCGTGGAAAGGACCAAGAAAGTTGTAGTTACGTAAATAAACTTGGCCATATGCTGGAATAACCGTGAATCCTCGGGTACTCGCCGCGCAAGCGGCAGTGACAATCCTTGTGGTGCGGTCGATCAGCAGGAAAGACCTGACGACTGAGTCAGGAATCCTCAGAGACTTTACGCCAGGCTTCAAAGAGGACTCTCTTTTGAAGATGATAAAGTCCGATCTGCATGGCGACATGCAGGCAGTTTTACACAAGGGTAAAACTCCACAAACGCGATGCAAATGCGCGTTGTGTAACAAGTTGAACGGTCCTAAGGTAGCGAAATTCCTTGTCGGGTAAGTAACATTGCCCGGGGCGGTGGCGACACCGTTCCAGATAACCGGCTCAAATCGGTGGAACCCCAACGACGTTTGTACAGGTGCGTCGAGGGCAATACCGAGGGTAAGATTCAGGAGCGCACGCGCGCCGCTTTCCCCGTAACGACTCAGGGGTGAGACCCCTGGA
>CAVZGU010000016.1:0-16191 GCA_963774865.1 uncultured Gammaproteobacteria bacterium | reverse complement strand
TTCGTGTTACTCGAGCACGAATCACTGCGCGACCGCTTCATCCGCATCGCAGGCGCGACCGAATACGTTCGGCAACTCTCGCGCTTAACGACGCCGGCGACCGACTCTCCAGGTATTTTGTTTCACAGTTCCTGGTCAACGTCGCTTTCGGGCTTGCCATCTGGATGAGCTTGGCATGCTGCGCCTCCCGCAGGCCCTGCTGTGTGGAATTCTGGCAGGGGTGATGCGCTTCGTACCCTACGTGGGTGTGGCAATCGCCGCGCTCTTTCCGCCCTCCTTGCCCTGGCCGTCGATCCAGGATGGACACTGGCGGTGAGCACCTTCGGTGTATTCATCCTGCTCGACATCGTCGTGGGACAATTGGTGGAACCACACCTTTATGGTCACGCCACGGGGTTATCGCCCCTCTCGGTAGTCGTGGGAGCGATATTCTGGAGCTGGCTCTGGGGCCGACCGGGCTGATCCTGTCCACGCCGCTCACCTTGTGTCTGCTGGTTGCGGGGCGGCACATGAAGGGGCTCGGTGTCCTCGAGCTGCTGTTGGGCAATGCGCAGCCGCTGACGTTGCCGCAGAGATTTTACCAACGGGCGCTGTCGGGAGATCCCCACGAGATCATCGCCAATGCGCGAGCGTTTCTGAGAACGTTCGCTCGCAGCGTACTGCGATCGCGTGATGATTCCGGCGTTGCATTTGGCACGGCTCGACGTAGAGGCGGGCGCGACCACTCAGGACCAGCACCTGAAGATTCGCCCCGTCATCGTCGATGTCGCTGCCGCGCTCAGCGGCAACAGCCTCAAGTTCCTGCTGCGCCGTCATCGGGGCGCGGTGCTCGAGGACGTGAATGCCGGACGCTGGTTGCGTCAACAGCGCGAGCAGCTGACCGGCAAATGGCAGGGTCCGCTCGGCGTGCCCCGGGGTCTATCGTCATCTGCATGGCGTTGGGTTCAGCAGCCGATGATCTTGCGAGCGAGCTGCTCGTGCGGTTGTTGCACAGCGAGAGAATAGACGCCCGGCATTTCTCGACCGCAGAAATTGATGCCGGGCTGCCGCCTGGCGCGGACCCCGACGGCGTAGCCATCGTTTTTCTGGTGAGCGCTTTCCCCAGCCCGGAACGCGAGCGCGCCGACTCGATCAGCCAGCAGCTTAATAAGCTGTTGCCGCAAGCGAACCTCATCAGAGTCTTTTGTCCCGGGGTCACAGCTCTATCCGAACCGGGCAACGGCACCGGCAATCCCGAACCGACCGTGAGCTCTCTCGGGCAGGCGATCGAAATCTGCGCGTCCTGGCAGGAGGAGCGTAACAAGCGAGACCCGTCGCCGGGATATCAAATGCCGATGTTGCGCAAAATGTGTAACGCCGGATGACGTAACGTGTCTTCGCAATTTTCGGGGCGGTGAGTCGAGAAATGCATGAACGGAGAGGCCATCGATGTTGAGCACGCACGTAGAAATCTTGGAATCGATCGGCCGCTTAAGCGTCGCCCTGGCACTCGGCTCAGTGATCGGTTTCGAACGCCAGTGGCGTCAAAAGATGGCAGGCCTGCGTACCAACGCCTTGGTTGCGCTCGGTTCGTGTGGTTTCGTGGTTTTCTCCGCGATGGTGGGGGAGGGAGACCCCACGCGAGTCGCGGCGCAAGTAGTCACCGGAATCGGCTTTCTGGGTGCCGGCATTATTTTGCGGGAGGGAATCAACGTGCACGGACTCAACACGGCAGCTACTTTGTGGTGTTCCGCGATGGTGGGCACTTTCGCCGGCGCCGGTTTTTGGGCGCCCAGCCTGGTGGCTACCGGGTTTGTAGTCGGAACGAACCTCTTGCTGCGTCCTCTGGTACGGCTGATCAACACCCAAAGCCTCTCGACGGCGGATGCAGAGACCTGCTATTCCGTCACACTGACGTGCAAAAGCATGGAAGAAGCGCACCTGCGATCGCTCTTGCTGCATGCACTTTCTCAAGGAGGGCTCAGCCTGCGACGCGTCGATAGGTCCGATATTCCAGACACGCCCAATGTGGTGGTCACCACGCAATTGGTCGCAGCGAGACGCAATGACGCGGCAGTGGAGCAGATTGTGGGGCGGTTGAGTTTGGAACCGCACATCAGCGCGGTGGCCTGGCAAGTGGATCGGACTACCCCGGAGGCCTGGGCTACGGGCTCCGGCATCCGCCAACAAGTGGTGCGCATGAAGACCCTCAATAGCTGGAATTGCGGTCTCGTGAGTGAGCCATCAATGCCGGAATCGGCAAAGGATTAGTCTGCGATCCGGCAGCCTTGATTGATCAGTTTTGAGATCATATCGGCGGGCAAAACACCAGCAGGCCTCTATCCCCGGTAACCAAAAAGTCGGCCCTGGCGTGCGCCGTCAATTGCAGGAACGGCAAATCGCATGGATCACGGCACGTCGGACGCGGCAACGTCTGCCGGCCTGTATCGGAAGCGAGGTCTCGATGAATTAGGGGTACAAAAGTGGCCACAGTGAAATCATCGTGCCAGAACACGAGCGGTACGTATGTGCTTGCAATTACAGGTAAAACCTGGTGCCGCAAAGAGGATTCGAACCCCTGACCCACGCATTACGAATGCGTTGCTCTACCAACTGAGCTATTGCGGCAGATGACCTTGTGACACTGCGGGGCAGTATTTTACAGGATTGGATGTTCGAAGGCGTCAAATACGCGGTAACTAGACGATGGCGGGCCCGGCAGCCGGTCGCGGCATGGCCGCCGATGCTCAGGCCGCGAGTCGAGGGGGCGCATCGCCGGATGCGGCCACGCAGTATGGCCGCATCCGGAACACTCAATCAGGTTATGGGTGCGAGATCGGGGTCGACTGCACCGAGATCGCGAGCGCCTCGGTATAGGTCACCTCAACCTCGTCGCCTTTCTTGATGCCCTTGAGCTGATTGGGGTCGAGCACCTCAAGATCGTACTCGTTGCCCAGGGGACCGCGCAGGGTGACAAATTGCTTCTTGGTGTCGACCGCGGTGACCGTGGCGATTGCGGTCACTTTGCGTCCCACCGCGCCGCCCGGCTTCGCACCCATGGGTGCGCGGATCATCGCCTCCTCCGCGCTCGCCGGCGGACCGCCCGCGGTGCCGCGCTTCTTGAGCTTCAATGAAATCGCCTCAGTGTATTCGGCGGTCACCTTGTCTCCGACCCGTAACTGGTCGAAATTTCTGGCTTGATCGCTTACGGTAATGGTGTGAAGCTTGCCCTGCGAATCCATCAGCAGCACATCGCGGCTGTCCGTATCGATCGAGAGCACCGAGGCCGTCATCTTCATGGTTTCGCTCGCGCGGACCTTGCCCGGGGCTGTTGCCACTTCCGCAGTGCCCATCTGCGCGCGCGCGGCCAGCGGCGCGGCGCCGATCAGAATCGCTGAGATCGCAATTGCGATCGTGGATGTACCGACTTTCATTGTTGAATCTCTCCAGTGGTTCAAATGGGATCAGATCTTCGGACTAGGCCGCCGTCGCATTCTAAACTTCATCCTCGCGGCTTATCCGGACAATTGGACCTTGGTCCCACCGGGAGGCGCTTGACCGCGCTCGCGCTTACGGGGGATGGCTATCGGACGAAAGGCTGCCCACGCGTTTAGTCACATCGCGCAGCGTTCGCGGCAGCGCAAATATCACATGCTCCTCGCGGCCCTTCAATTCTTCGGCCACTTCCCCGCCCCATCGGCGCAGCTGACTGATGACGCCCTGGACCAGGATTTCCGGCGCAGACGCACCGGCCGTCACCCCGATGGTCTTCGCCCCGTCGAACCACTCGCGGTGCAAATGCTCCGGCCCATCGACCAGGTAGCCGGGTATTCCGGCCTTGTCGGCCATTTCGCGCAGGCGATTCGAATTGGAGCTCGACTTCGAGCCCACCACGACCAACCGGTCGCAGCGCCCGATCAGATCCTTGACCGCATCCTGGCGATTTTGGGTGGCGTAGCAGATGTCCTCCTTCACCGGCGCCTTGAGCCCCGGGAAGCGGGCGCGCAGCGCCTCGACGATGGATGCGGTGTCGTCCACCGACAGCGTCGTCTGGGTGACGAAGGCCAGGTGCTCGGGATCGCGCACCTTGACGCGCGCCACGTCCTCGACCGTCTCGATCAGATAAATGCTGCCGCCGAGCGAGGTGTCGAATTGTCCGATCGTGCCCTCCACCTCGGGATGTCCGGCATGGCCGATCAGAAACACCTCGCGCGCCTCGCGCGCATAGCGCGTGACTTCCATGTGCACCTTGGTCACCAGCGGACAGGTGGCATCGAACACCTTCAGCGAGCGGCGCGTGGCCTCCATCTGAATGGCGCGTGAAACGCCGTGCGCGCTGAACACGACGGTTGCGCCCTCCGGCACTTCGTTGAGCTCCTCGACGAACACAGCGCCGATGGTGCGCAGCCGGTCCACCACGTATTTGTTGTGCACCACCTCGTGGCGGACGTAGATCGGCGCTCCGAACAGATCGATCGCGCGCTCCACGATGTCGATGGCGCGATCGACGCCGGCACAGAATCCGCGCGGATTGGCCAATAGGATTTGCATGGTTCTAAGCCTTCGCCTTGCTGCGTTTGGATTCGAGCAGCGCGTCGAGCAGCAGGCACGCGGCGCCGACGGTGATCGCCGAATCCGCCACGTTGAATGCCGGAAAATACGCGCGATCCCAGTGAAAGTGGATGAAATCGACCACATGGCCGAGCCGGATGCGGTCGATGACGTTGCCGACCGCGCCGCCGAGCACCAGCGCAAGGCCGGCAGCCAGCAGCCCGTGGGTGCCGCGGGGCAGGCGGCACAGCCACGCCGTGATCGCAATGCTCACGCAGACCGCGAGTCCGATGAAAAGCCAGCGCTGCCAGCCCGACGCGGAGGCGAGAAAGCTGAAGGCGGCGCCGACATTGTGCATGCGGGTGATGTCGAGAATCGGCAGCACGGTGGTGAACTCGAATTCGCCGAAATGCTGCATAATGTAGCTCTTGCTGAGCTGATCCGCGAGCACGACGAGCGCGGAAAGTAACAGCCACGCGGCGCCCCGGCCACGGTTCTCTGCGGCGGTCATGCGAATTTGCGCTCCTCACCCGGCCCTTCGACGTTGACGACGCAGCGCGCGCAAAGTTCCGGATGGCGCGGATCGCTGCCGACGTCGATGCGCAGATGCCAGCAGCGCACGCACTTGGGCTGTGTGCTCGGTTTGACGTCGATCCACACTCCCTCGGCCTGGGTCGGCACGGCATGCGCCGGGCGGCGCATCGGTCTCGATGAACCCGCGCCTGGCTGGTGATCAGCAAGAACCTCAGCTCGTCGTGCAGCGCCGCGAACCGCTGCGCCTGCTCGCTCGATGCGAATACTTCGACCTCGGCGTCGAGCGGCGCGCCGATCTCCCCTGCCGATCGCAGCCGCTCCAGTTCACGCGCCACATCGGCCTTGAGCGCGATGAACGCCGGCCAATCGATGTCGGAAGTCCGCTCCGCACCGGCGGGAAACTGATGCCAGGTGTTGAGGAAGACGGATTCGTTGCGCGCACCGGGCAAAAAGCTCCAAACCTCCTCGGCGGTGAAGCTCAAGATCGGGGCGAGCCAGCGCACCATGGCATCGGCGACGTGGTACATCGCCGTCTGCGCGGAGCGGCGCGGCAGGCTCTTGGCACCGGTGGTGTAGAGGCGGTCCTTGATGATATCCAGGTAAAAGCCGCCGAGCTCGACCACGCAGAAATTGTGCACCTGCTGGTAGATGTCGTGGAATTCGTAGTTGCGGAAGGCCGTCACGACATCGTTCTGCAGCGCGAACGCTTTTGATATGGCCCATTGATCGATCGCCACCTGCTCCTGCCAGGGAACGGCGTCCCGCGCGGGGTCGAAGCCGTGCAAGTTGCCCAGCAGGAATCGCAGCGTGTTGCGCATGCGTCGATAGGAGTCCGCCATGCGCTTCAGGATCTCGTCCGACACGCTCATCTCATTGGCATAGTCGGTTGCCGCGATCCACAGGCGCACCACGTCGGCGCCGAGCGTGCTCGTCAGCTTCTGCGGCACCAGAGTGTTGCCGATGGACTTGGACATCTTGCGGCCCTTCTCGTCCACCGTGAAACCGTGCGTGAGCACGCCGCGATAGGGGGCGCGGCCATGCATGGCCACTGAAGTCAACAGCGAACTGTGGAACCAGCCGCGGTGCTGATCGGACCCCTCGAGATACAGATCGGATGGCGCGGTGATCTCGGGCCTGAGGCGCGCGACGCAATGGTGCGCGACCCCGGAATCGAACCACACATCCATGACGTCGCTCGCCTTGTCGTATTGCGCGGCATCCGCGCCCAGCAGCGCCGCCGCATCCAGGTCGAACCAGGCATCGATCCCATCGCGCTCGACGAGGGCTGCGACCGCTTCGATCAATTCCGGGGTCTTTGGGTGCAGCTCGCCGCTGTCCTTGTCGACGAACAGCGGTATCGGCACCCCCCAGGTTCGCTGGCGAGACACGCACCAGTCCGGCCGGCCCGCGATCATGCTGCTGATGCGCTGCTCGCCCCAGGAGGGCATCCAGTCGACGTGCGAAATGGCCTCGAGCGCGGCCTTGCGCAGACCCGCCTGGTCCATGCTGATGAACCACTGCGGCGTGGCGCGGAAGATCACCGGAGTCTTGTGGCGCCAGCAATGCGGATAGGCGTGATGGTACGGCTCGTTCTTGAGCAGGCGGCCGCGCGAATGCAGCACCTCGATCACGTGCGCATTCGCATCGAACACCTGTTCGCCCGCGAACAGCGGCGTCGAGGGCAGAAAGCGCCCGTCCCCGCCCACCGGATTCTCGACTTCCAAGTGGTAGCGGCGACCCACGACATAGTCGTCCAGGCCGTGGCCCGGCGCCGTGTGCACCGCGCCCGTGCCTGCATCGAGCGTGACGTGATCGCCGAGGATCACCGGCACCTGCCGATCGTAAAACGGATGCTGCAATTGCACATGCTCGAGCGCAGCGCCCTTCACCTCGGCGATCACGGCCCATTCGGACACGCCGAGGGTGTGCATGAGCGGCTTGACGAGCTCGTTCGCCAGCACCAGCTGCTCGTATCCTTGCCCGGCGTCGAACTGCACCAGCGCGTAGTCGAACTGCGGATGAACCGCGACCGCGCGGTTCGCCGGCAGCGTCCACGGCGTCGTGGTCCAGATGGCGATCGAGGTGGGAACATCTTCGAACAGGTCGCTCTGTTCGCTGGTCGAGATGCCGAAACGAGACGCCAGATCGTCAGGGTCGAGCACCGCGAAGCGCACATAGATGCTGGGCGAGGTCCTGTCCTCGTACTCGACCTCGGCTTCGGCCAGCGCCGAGCGGCAATTCAGGCACCAGTGCACCGGCTTGAAGCCCTTGTAAACGTGGCCATTGTTGATGATGAGGGCGAAGGCGCGCAGCTGCTCCGCCTCGTAGCGCGGCATCATGGTCAGATACGGATGCTCCCAGTCGCCCAGCACTCCGAGGCGCTTGAAATCCGCGCGCTGCCCATCGACCTGCCTGTTGGCGTACTCGCGGCAGGCCGCGCGAAATGCCTTGGCATCGACCTTCTGCCCCACCCGCCCATGCGTTTTCTCCACTTGCATCTCGATGGGCAGTCCATGGCAATCCCAGCCGGGCACATAGGGCGCATCGTAGCCGTCGAGCGTGCGCGCCTTGATGATGATGTCCTTGAGGACCTTGTTGACCGCATGGCCCAGGTGGATCGCTCCATTGGCGTAGGGCGGTCCGTCCGTCAGCACGAACGGCGGGCGGCCTTTGGCCGAGTCGCGGATCTTCTGATACAGGCCGATGCGCTCCCACGCCGCCAGCATCCCGGGCTCGCGATTAGCCAGATCCGCCTTCATGGGAAATCCCGTGCTCGGCAGGTTGATCGTATTTTTATAGTCAGCCACTAACGCACCTTCGACAAAATCTCGCGCGCCTGCGCCGCATCCGCCTGCATTTGCACGACCATCGATTCCAACGAATCGAACTTCAGCTCATCGCGCAGCTTGGCGATGAATTCGACCTCGATCAGGCGTCCGTACAGATCGCCGTCAAAATCGAACACATGCGCCTCGAGCAGCGGCTCGACGCCGTTCACCGTGGGCCGCGTGCCGAGACTCGAAACCCCGCCCAGCGGCTCAGGGTGAATGCCATGCACCCGCACTGCCGACACGCCCCACATCGGGCGACTTGCGGCGCATGAGCCGCAAATTGGCCGTGGGAAACCCCAGCGTGCGGCCGAGGTCGGCTGCCGTGAGCGACCCGGCCACTCATGCGATAGCGGCGTCCCAGCAGCCGCGCCGCCCCGGCGAAATCCGCGCGCTCCAGTCGCTCGCGCACCGCCGTACTGCTCACGCGTACGCCGTCGACCACGAACGGCGGCATCTGTTCGACGCCGAACCCCTGCACCCGGCCCGCCGCCCGGAGGCTCTCGATCGTGCCGCAGGCGTTGCTGCCGTAGCGAAAATCGTCGCCCACCACCACGTGCCGCGCGCCCAGGCCCGCGACGATCAGCTCATCGACGAACGCCTGCGGACTCATCGCCCGGATGTGCTCATCGAAGCGCAGCGTCACCAGGCGATCGACCCCGAGAGCCTCGAGGGCGGCGAACTTCTCGCGCCAGCGGGTGAGGCGCGGCGGCGCGCCCTCCGGATCGATGAATTCCTTGGAACTCGGCTCGAACACCAGCACCGTGGCCGCGCAGCTCAATTCGGCCGCACGGCGCTTGACGGCACTGATCATCTGCTGATGGCCCAAATGCACGCCGTCGTAATTGCCCACGGTGAGTACGCAGCCCCGAGCGGCTTTGGGTATATTTTGCAGACCGCGCACTAGTTCCATGGCGAAAGCTCGATAAGTATACTGAAACTGGCCGGCGCCGGCCGGCGCATTGACAAGCGTGCACCTGATCCGCAGAACTATGCGGCTCTTTTGGGGGCCGGCGCTCGCCCCCATCGCCCCTCGAGGAGTCTACGCTTGGCGAATACGAAATCTGCTGAAAAAGCTGCCCGACAGTCGACCGCGCATCGCGCGCGCAATGACGCGCTCACCTCGCAGCTGCGCAGCGCCATCCGCAAGGCCACTTTGGCGCTCAAAGCGGGCAAGCAGGACGATGCCGCCGCAGCGCTCGCCCATGCCACGCCCATCATCGACAGCATGGTCAACAAGGGCATCATTCACCGCAATAAGGCCGCTCGGCACAAGAGCCGCCTGACCAAGCAGGTGCGCGCCATCGCGAAGTGATTCATGCCGCGCCCGCCTCGGCGGCCTTCGCCGCGATGCGCGGGTGCTCTTCCAGGTAGCGCATCACCGCCTGCTTGAGTTCATCGGTGCCCGCTCCGGTGGCGCCGGAAATCAGCAGCACCGGACCCTTCCAGCGCAGCCGCCGCACGATGTCCTTCGCGCGCCGCTCGACCTCTTCGGGCTCCAGTAGATCGATCTTGTTGATGACCAGCCAGCGCTCCTTCGCGGCAAGATCGGCCGCGAATTTCTTGAGCTCGGCCACGATGGTGCGCGCGTCCTTGACGGGGTCGGCCGCAGGGTCCGGCGGCGCGATATCGATGAGGTGCAGCAGCACCCGGGTGCGCTGCAGATGCTTCAGGAAGCGAATGCCGAGGCCCGCTCCCTCCGCGGCCCCCTCGATCAGCCCGGGGATATCGGCCATCACGAAGCTGCGGCCGGGACCCGCGGTCACCACGCCCAGATTCGGATGCAGGGTCGTGAACGGATAATCGGCCACTTTCGGCCGGGCGGCCGAGACGGCGCGGATCAAGGTGGACTTGCCGGCGTTCGGCAGCCCAAGCAGGCCCACGTCCGCGATCAGCTTCAGTTCGAGCGCGAGTTCGCGCTTCTCGCCCGGCAAGCCCGAGCCCGCCTTGCGCGGGGTGCGGTTGGTGCTCGATTTGAAGCGGGTATTGCCCCAGCCGCCCTTGCCGCCCTTGGCAACCAGCAGGGTCTGGCCCTCGCACCGTCAGATCGCCCAGCTGCTCGCCGGTCTCCAGGTCGCGAAATCACCGTGCCGACCGGCACCGGCACGTAGATGTCGTCGCCGCCGTGGCCGGTGCAGTCGTTGCCGCTGCCGGCCTCGCCGTTCTGTGCCTTGTAGGTGCGCGAGATGCGAAAGTCCGCCAGCGTGTTCATGCCCTCGACCGCCTTCAGATACACGCTGCCGCCGAGTCCGCCGTCCCCGCCGTCGGGGCCGCCGAAGGGCACGAATTTCTCGCGCCGGAAACTCACGCAGCCGCGGCCGCCGTTGCCGGCCTGCACTTTGACCTTGGCTTCGTCGATGAATTTCATGGATGCCGCGACCTCAAAAACTAAAAAGGGGAACAGGTATCGCCCTGCCCCCCTTCTCTCAGACGGCGGCGAGCTCAAGCGCTCGCACCGGCGGTGCTATTTGGAAATGACGTTGACGTAGGTGTGGCGCTTCGCGCCCTTGACGCGAAATTCGACGACGCCGTGCGCGGTCGCGAACAGGGTGTGGTCGGTGCCCGATGCCGACGTTCACGCCGGGGCGATACACGGTCCCGCGCTGACGAATCAGGATGTTGCCCGCGAGCACGTCCTCACCGCCGAACTTCTTGACGCCCAGACGCTTCGAGTGCGAGTCGCGGCCGTTGCGAGTGCTGCCGCCGGCTTTTTTGTGTGCCATTTACAGTATCTCCAGCGAAAACTTAAGCGACGATCTGCGTGATTTTCACATCGGTATACGGCTGCCGATGAGTCTTCTCGCGCTTGTAGTGCTTGCGGCGGCGAAATTTGACAATGCGCACCTTGTCGCCCTTGCCGTGGCTCTCGACCGTCGCCACCACCTTGGCGCTGCCCACATAGGGCGCGCCAATGGTCACCGAGGAGCCGGCGCCCACCAGCAGCACCTGCTTGAATTCGACGCTGGCGCCCTGGTCTGCGTCGAGCTTCTCGATACGCACCACGGCACCTTCTTGTACGCGGTACTGTTTACCGCCCGTGGCAATCACGGCATACATGGTTCAACTCCAGCTGGGCGAACCTTAGAGGCCCGCAAAAGAGCCGCGAATTGTACGGCGCCCGGGCTCTTCAGGTCAAAGGACCGGGCCCTCGGCGGCCGCCCGCAGCCCGCATGTTTCTTAGGTACCATGGCGCATTCGACTGAGCCCCCCATGACACTAGAACAGATTCGCGACGTTGGTAGCTGCCGACTTTGAGGCCGTCGACAGGGTCGTCAAGCGGCGTTTGCACAGCCAAGTGAGCTTGGTCGACCAAGTGGCCACCTACATCATCTATGCCGGAGGCAAGCGCCTGCGCCCTCTTTTGGTGCTGCTGGCGGCGCGCGCCTGCGGACACCGGGGCGAACAGCACATCGAGGCGGCAGCCATCATCGAGTTCATTCACACCGCCACCCTGCTGCACGACGACGTGGTCGACGGCTCCTCGCTGCGGCGCGGCCGCGATACCGCCAACGAAGTGTTCGGCAACGCCACCAGCGTGCTGGTCGGCGATTTTCTCTACTCGCGCGCCTTTCAAATGATGGTCACCCTCGATCGCATGTCGCATCATGGACATCATCGCCGACGCGACCAACGCGATCGCCGAGGGCGAAGTGCTGCAGCTCATGAATGCGCGCGACCCGAACACCAGCGAAGAGCGCTATATCGACGTGATCCACCGCAAGACCGCCCGGCTGTTCCAGGCGGGCGCGCAGATCGGCGCGGTGCTGAGCGATGCCCCGCCGCTCATCGAAGAGTCGCCTGGCGCGCTTCGGCAAGCACATCGGCACCGCCTTTCAGCTGGTCGACGACGCGCTCGACTATCAGGCCGACGAAGCCAGCCTCGGCAAGCATCTTGGGCGACGACCTGGCGGAGGGGAAACCCACCCTTCCCCTGATATACGCAATGCAGCACGGAAACGACGCCCAACGGGGCATGATCCGGCAGGCCATCGAACAGGGCGGCTTGGGCCATCTGGAAGAAATCACCCGCGCCGTTGCAAGCCTCGGGGGGCTTGCGTACACTGCGCGCCTCGCTCAAAGCGAGGTAGATCAGGCGCTTGCCGCGCTGGCGCCCCTTCCCGAATCCATTTTCAAAGAAGGATTGAGCGAACTGGCCAAGTTCGCCGTGGCGCGCAAGAACTGATGGCAGCGTTGATTTCGGGGTGTAGCTCAGCCTGGTAGAGCACTACGTTCGGGACGTAGGAGTCGCAGGTTCAAATCCTGTCACCCCGACCAATTAAAATCAATCTCTTATACAAGAAGAATGTCGAGATCACCACCGCATAAGGGGTGCGCAAGTCCACGGCAAGTCCAATCGAGGGTGCGAAAGCGCCAGTACGCCAGACCCGAGACCTCAGTATGATCGATATGCGCATCACAGCTCGAAGGGGACTTTCGTCAAAACTCCAGTCGCGGAAGCACGTGCCGCTCTAACCGCTCCGTGCTCCGTCCGCCGCACGGCCTCGCTACGCGCCACCCGACGCAACTCTTCCTCCAGCTGCTCATGCTCACCTAGGTGCGCCCGCATTAGGCTCTTCCATAACCTCCCATGGTTGGGTGCGTGGAAATGGAGGAGCTCGTGGGCAATGACATATTCCTGAAGTTCCTTTCGGAGCTCCAAGAGAAAGGCGTCAAACGTCAGCCGGCCAGTGGTCGAGTACGACGCCCATTTCGTCGTCATCGGTCGCACCGAGATCGATATCACTCGCACACCAAGCTTCTCGGCCCAGCCGCGGACGCGTTCTTTAAACTTAGCCTTGTCGGTCATCGTCACGCTCATTTCACCGTCTCCGGCCCTTCGAGGTGAGAAAACAGACTGTCGACGATTCGCGCACCACAGAGAGAACAGTGAGTTCATTTCCTCGGTGATTATCATATCTAAGAGACACAGTAAGCTCCGAATATTGGGGTCCCCCCATCGGAGAATGACAAGCTGGCGGGGTGACCGACTATGAAAAGCGCGGTAATGGATGCGGGTGCGGTGGGCTGCTATTGCGGCGGGCTCCCACTCGAAACGATCGCCTAAAGCTGGAGTCGAATCATGGATCAGTTGAGCGAGCGCTACCTGGAGGATTTTACAGTGGGGCAGACCGGCAGCGGCTGAGGGCGCAAGGGCGCCGGCGGTTCATCGAAACACAGTGTCGTCAGCCCAATTTAAGCGCTATACGATCATCCGGCGCTGTGGCGGGTCGGATGATCTCCCAAAACGCCACGCATTGAAGAGAGGAGTTTCAGTTATGTCCATCGAAAAAGTCATGTATCGCGCCCACGCCACAGCCACCGGAGGCCGTGACGGTCGCGCGCGCTCTTCCGACAATGTGCTCGACCTGAAGTTGACCGTTCCGCGCGAGATGGGCGGGGCCGGCGAGGTTGGTACCAACCCCGAGCAGTTGTTCGCGGCCGGCTACTCAGCCTGCTTCCTCGGCGCCCTGAAGTATGTCGCCGGTCAGCAGAAGGTCGTCCTGCCCGCTGCGAGCTCAATCGAAGGGAGCGTCGGCATCGGCCAGATCCCTACCGGTTTCGGTATCGAAGTCGAGCTGAGGATCAGTGTGCCGGACTTACCGCGCGAGCAGGTCGAAGCCCTGGTGCAGAAAGCCCACATTGTCTGCCCGTACTCCAATGCAACCCGCGGCAACATCGATGTGAAGTTAGTGGTGGCGTAAGCGCACACCCGCAGCGACCCGTATCTGATGGGATAATCGGATCGGCCAGGGGGTGAGCTTGCGCGCACCGCGCTCAAGTAGCTGAGGACAATCAAGACACTCTTATTGGCCCCGGCGATATGACGGCCCAGGCTCGCCAGGTGTTTGCCAATATCGGGGCTCGCGCTCGCTGCGGCTGGCGCTTCGGACCGCAGCGGACGTCGGTGAAGGTGGGAGTGGGGAGTTTTCTGCGGATCACTCTCACGTCCGGGGAAGGACGGATTTGCGCGCGAGAATGCCTGAATCTCTTGATTTGCGATGACCCGTGACCTGCGTACTGCCTATTGCACCCAGATTTTCAGTTCTCAGCTATGAAATCGCAGCGTCGGAATCAGCCCTCGCATCAACTATAGTAGGGTGCCCAATGCCGCTGATACGGAGGCATTGCGAACAGCCAAGGCCAATCTTGAATCCTCAAACCGGGCGATCAGGGCTGGACTTGACTCCCTGAAAGCGATGTTGAAAAAGCTCAGCGACACCGGCCTGCCAGAGTGGTTGGTTGGACTTAGCTCGCGTCTGCGGAGCGAAATTGTGAAACGCAACTCCCCAACCTGCAGCGCATGCCGCTCACTCATTAAGTGATTGACCGTAGACCAGCGGAAACTCAGGGGCGTCAAATGGCGCCCCGTCCTCAAGCGTCAGATGCGGAAATGGCGGCGATCCCGATGCACCACGCCGCACGAAGCGCGCATCGGAACCGACCCACCGGGATGAAAAGACACGTCGAGTGACGGGCGACGCATTGGCCGGTGCGCCGTGAATGGTGCGAAAGTCGAATGCGATCGCGTCTCCGGGTGCCATGTCCCAGCCACGGATTACGAGCTGATCGCGCTGCGCGTCAATGTCCGGGACGTCCTCGAATTGCTCGTCCGCATAGAGTGGGCTACCGTCGAAGCGCCTCGGCCGGTAGCCTGCGGTATTCCAGCGATGCGACCCGGCGACACATTCGAGACTGACACTGCGCGAGACAGCATCTAGAGGCGTCCAAAAGCTAACGGTGCGATCACCTTCCACGCAGTAATAAGGCTGATCTTGATGCCACGGTGTCACGGTACTGTTACCAGGGCGCTTGACGAGTATATGGTCGTGGAAAAACCGCGAGGTGGGCGATCCCATCAAGCGAGCGGCGACTTCAGCCGCAGGCGATTCAAAGACATATGCGCGAAAGTCAGGGACGCGCTGCCAATTGCAGAGGTCCTGGAAAAACGGCGCCGATCCATCCTTTGGCTGGTATGAGCGCTCCAGTGGGCTGGGATGCGCCATTACCTGCGCCACGCCTTGAGACAGCGGTTCGACCCAGTCTCGGAACACACCGCGCAGTAGCACGACCCCTTCCGTCTGGAAGTCTGTGACCGTCGAATCAGAAATGTTCATTTGTCCTCCAGGTATCGGGCGTGCCGTTCGATCCAATGCCTGAGTCTCACGACCCTTGCGTTCTTATTAGCCTAGGGTAATGGTCCCTCCGCATGGTTGCCTTGCAGATTTCGCGCACCCAGAATCGCTTGCCGCGCCCGGTCACTACTTCCAGGTCCAGGTCATAAGGTGTCCCGCGCGTCATTGTGGCCGTGAACGCCTCTTTGACGATGCGGCGGCTGGCTTCTGTGTAGGTCATGTACGACTGCTCAATTGAGGTGGTGTGGGCGGAGGCGGGAAGCTCCATGATTCGACACAGCTCGGGAGTCCTCACGAGGAGCCCGGCCTTCACATCAATTCGCCATGCACCGATTCGTCCGACGCGCTCCGCTTCGTGCAACAAGCAGGTCGTTGTCTCGAGCGCTTCTAGCGTCGCCCTTTCATCAGTTGCGTCTCGCAAGAAGCGCACACGCATGCCCGGCGCGACGTCGGAATGTCGACCACATTTATCCCGCCGCTCCATCGCGAGAAAGGTCCCCGTCGCGTATGCCGGATCGACCGCCGCGGCGCCCGCGCAGGGAACCCATGGTGTCGCACCTTCGCGAGATCTCGCATCCGCTTGCCGATCATGGTTGCCAGGGGTAGCTTGAATAGCCGAGACGCCTGTACGTTTGCCTCAATGATTCGGTGCGAGCGATTTAGCAGAATCATCCCATCGAACGAGTTCTCGAACAGAGCCCGGACGACGGCGTGGATCGGAGGAGTTTTCGGTTGGCAAGACCTGCCGCTTTCGTTTGCTGATTACCACGATTTCCTTGCACGAACTAGATTGTGATAGAAACGTACCAGTGAGGTCCGCGAGGCGAGTGTATTCACGGTTTGATCGAAACCGGAGCCTCTGACACCTGGTGTCTGAGTCGGGCTTCCTCTCGCCTAACCAACATTGAAGCGGCGGCGTGCCTCTCGATGCAGTGGCCGCAGGTGCTGCAAGACGACCTCGCGCTGGTCGGTTCCATAGTTCAACACTAGGTCCTCAGACCAGTTGCAGCCGTCGGGTGAGGGCTCTTGGATCTCATATTGAATGATGACCGTCGCGTGCTCGCACCCGGGAAATGCTTGAAGCCTGTCAGTGATCCAGTCACTGATTTGCTTTGGCGTCTTCAATTCGCGCAAAGGCACTCCTTGGATGCGCGCCATCCAGCCAG
>CAVZGU010000015.1:0-61945 GCA_963774865.1 uncultured Gammaproteobacteria bacterium | reverse complement strand
GCGGTGAAAAAGCCGCCGACCGCCAGCAGCACCGTCGCGGCGTAAGGCCAACCCACCGCCCACCCGGCGATGACCTGCGCGGACGGAACCAGCGCCAACAGCAGCCCGGCACAGAGGCTTGTATTGTAGGACCAGCCGAGCGACCGCAGGCCGCGAAACACAACCAAGGAGATCGCGCCGAGCAGCAGCGAGGCGAAGAAGCGCATCCACTGCAGGTTCTGCACGCTGCCGGTCTGGCCATAGGTCGATTGCAGCAGCCAGCCGTAGATCGGACGCGCATGTGAAGCGCAAAACTGCACCACCTTGCCCGGTTCCTCGTGCGCCTCGCGCAAGTTCGAGTAGTCGTCGCGCAAACCGTAGTCGTGGAAAGTGGCCGGCCAATAGGCTGCCACGGGCACGATGAACAGAACGGCGGTGAGCAGCCATCCGCGCACGCCTGCGACGGCCGCACGCCGGTCCGCTTGGACGTCCACGTAGCCAATCGGAACTGCGATGGCCGGTTCGGTAAGGGGCTCTGCGAGGACTTGCTCTGGAACGCTCATGAAATCGGAATCGCCCTTGATGCTGCACTGCACTACGACGCTGGCACCGACACGGCTGCCGGTTGTCTGCATCGGGCCGTCTCGCGGATGAGTTCGACCGAATTCATTCTAGCCGCCGGGCACGGGGAGAATCCGTGCGCAGGTCGGAATAGGCACGTTAAATCTCTGTTAGCTAAATGGAATCGCGGCCGGGCGGCCGCCCTCCACGGCCGCAGATTCGTGCCGGCGCTTCAAGCGGCGATGCACTGGTTCTTGCCTTCGCGCTTTGCGCGATAAAGCGCCGCGTCCGCGCGGTCGACGGCCGCGCCCGGAGCGTCGCCGGGCCGCAGCTCCGCGAGCCAGCAAAAGACGCTGACGCGGACCGGAGTGCCGCGGAAATGAAATTGCAGCGCTTCCACCGCCGCCGCGCGCAATTCGTTCTGTCGTTGATGGCCTTGAAGTCATCGATGTCCCACAGCGGCATCGCGACGGGCAAACCGCCCAGGGAACTGCGCACGACGTTAATGTGAAATCGGCCTTCGGACCGCAAGCTTTAGGCCCGTTTCTTGATGCAGGTCCCACCGGGCGCCGGCCGCTTCGGGATAGGCTCGATAATGAGGTAGCCCTCCCACCTATGCCGTTCAAACGCCTCATTTTATGCTCTGCGGCGCTCGCCGCAACCGCACTTGCTGCAGCCCCGCCCGCGGCGGCGGCGCAATCGAGGATTTATACATATTTGGACGCCGACGGGGTCAGGCATTATACCGATGTGCCCGACAGCAGCCGTTACAAGCTGCTGGCGATGTCGCCGCACGATTTGACCGAAAGCGGCCAGCATTATGACCCGGCGCTGCTGGCCCGGGCCACGCAGTACGACGCGATCATCGAGAAGGCGGCCGTCTCCGCCGCAGTGGAGCCGAATCTGCTGCGCGCCGTCATCGTGGTGGAGTCGGGGTTCAATTCGCGCGCGGTCTCGAAGCGCGGCGCCATGGGATTGATGCAGCTGATGCCTGCCACGGCGACCCGCTTCGGCGTCTTGAACCCGTTTGACCCGAAGCAGAACGTGCATGGCGGTGCGCGCTATTTGAAATTTCTCATCGATCGGTTCGGCCAAGACATTCGTCTGGCGCTCGCCGCCTACAACGCCGGCGAAGAGGCGGTGGACCGCAACGGCGGCCAGATCCCGCCGTTCACCGAAACCATGGCGTACGTGCCGCGAGTCATGAAGATCTACCGGATGCTGACCGAGCTGCCGCGTACGACCTGAAGGCCGCGTCGGGGCTGGTGCCTTACACTTGGCCCATCGTGATATCAGGCGACGGCCCCGAGGGTCCCAATGAGCGCGACGCGCTGCGCGTAGCCGTGTATCGCGGCACGCGAGCGGCATGTTTTGAGCACGGCTTGGTGTTGGAAGCGCAGGGCGTCGCATACGATCTGGTCGAAATCGACGGCAGTTGGGCGCTCTTGGTGCCCCCCGCCTCGGCCGGTCTCGCGCGCGATGAACTGACTCGCTATGCGGCGGAGCGCGGGACCGCCCGGGAGGCGCCGGCGGCCATGACCCCCTTCGGCGGCGCCGCGATCGGCGCCGCGGGCTATGCCATCGTGCTGCTGCTGACGGCGTACTGCGCCGGCATCCAATGGCTCGGCGTCGATTGGCTGGATTCGGGGGCGCTCGATGCGCGTCCCGGCGGCGCGTCCGAATGGTGGCGCTCCATCACGGCGCTGACCCTGCATTTGGATCAGGCGCACCTGTTGAGCAATCTGCTGTTCGGTGTCGGCTTCGGCATCCTCGCCGGCCGGGTGTTTGGTCCCGGGTTCGCCTGGGCCAGCATCCTCGCGGCGGGTGCCGCGGCGAACTACCTGGACATGCTCATCTCGCCCCAGGCGCACCGCGCGGTCGGCGCTTCCACCGCGGTGTTCGCCGCCCTGGGGCTGCTCGCCGGCTTCTCCTGGCGCCAGCGGTTGACGCTGCGCGAGCAGTTCCGATATCGCTGGGCGCCGTTGTTCGCGGGAGTGTGCCTGTTGGCGTTCTTGGGCGCCGGGGCGGAGCACGTCGATGTTCTCGGCCATGCACTCGGATTCACGGCCGGCATCGCGCTCGGCTGGGTGTATGCGCGCGCCCGCCTGCCGCGCAGCCGCGGGAGCGGAATTCAGGCGGCAGCGGGAACCCTGGCCCTTGCGCTGATAGCCCTCGCCTGGCTCTGCGCGCTACGCCATCCGACGGCGCCGTGACGGTTCAAGCGCGCTTCGCGAGCAGATCGCGAATTTCCTCCAACAGCGTCTCGGACCTGGGCGGCGGCGGCGGCGGGGGCGCGTCCGCAGGATGCGGTCGCTTCAGGCGGTTGATGGCCTTGATCGTGAAGAACAGCACTACTGCGATGATGAGAAAATCGAATATGGTCTGCAGGAACGAGCCGTATTTGATCAGCACTTCCTTGCCGGTGGGATCCTTGCCCAAGTCGACGGCCAGATCCGAGAAGTTCACCCCGCCGATCAGCTTGCCGAGCAGCGGCATGAACATGTCTCCCACCAGCGAGGAGACGATTTTGCCGAAAGCGGCGCCGATGATCACGCCAACCGCCAGGTCGACCACGTTGCCCTTCATGGCAAATTCTTTGAATTCAGAGGCTAGTCCCACGGGTCTCTCCTGTTATGCGCGCCGGGTGTGTGCGATGGTACTGAGCACGGCGTCGACAAGTCAAAATTCCGCGTGCACCCGCACGGCCACCACCGAGACCGGTCCGCGATCGCGGTTGTAGGCAGGATTGGCGATGTACTGGTAGTCGAAGGTCAGATGCGCAGCGTGCAGCACGGCCAGCGAATAGTAGCTCTCGAGGATTTTTTCCGGACCGGGATGCGGCAGTTTGCCGTCGCCCACGAGAAGGCCGAGCCCGCCGGCATTCAAATAGCGCTCGCGGTCCGCGGAAATGCCGTTGAGGATGCCGGCAAGACCCACGGTGTCCTCAGGTCGAGCCCAGCGCGCGCCCTTCAGGGACAGTCCGCTGCTCACCGTCCGGTCGATGTCCGTGAATTCGTAGGCTTCGACATTCCCGGCGGCCTTGCCGGTGCGTGCGAACAATCCCAGATCCTGCGCGAGCTGCTGTTCGAGATCGAGGCTGGCGCCGAGTCTTGAGCGGTATTGGCGCACCTTGGCGATGTCCACCGGCGTGTGGGTGCTTTCGGCCAGCGCAACGGCCTGATCGAGCAGTCCCATGCGCCCGCGGCTGTCGAATGCCGTGAGCCGCAGCTTGCCCGGCCGCCGCGCGATCTCGAAACTGCGCTCCACTTCGAGATCGCATTGAAACTCATGGAATGCAGGCTCCAGATCCGGACTGTTCGGCACATCGGACAGGTC
The DNA here is from genome assembly GCA_963774865.1 of uncultured Gammaproteobacteria bacterium. GTDB lineage: Bacteria > Pseudomonadota > Gammaproteobacteria > Steroidobacterales > Steroidobacteraceae > Bog-1198. The sequence goes on along the minus strand of CAVZGU010000015.1, from coordinate 58,069 downwards.
GAAGAGCCCGAGTCGCAAAGCCCAGGCGCCGCGATACCATTCCGCCGCCGCGCCGACCGTGTAGGCCCATGCATCCGCCGCGTAATCGTAGGAGCCGGCATCGACCGCCGCCCAGTTCAGGAAATCGTTGCGCGGGTCGTGCGCGTATTGGTTGTTGTCGAATATGTCCCCGACGCTGAACTTGCCGACGGTGAACACCACGCGGTCCGCACTCTGACTGCCTCCCAGCTGCAACTGCGAGGGCTCCACCACCTCCCGCTGATCCTCGAGATTCAAGGTCTGCCGCACGAACAGCCGCGTCAGCCGCAGATACGGCTGATTCTTGCCCACCTTGTAAGCCTCGGCGCTCGGGAAGCCCGCGACACCCACCGTGTTGTCGAGGCCGAATCCCTGATCGATCTCCGGGACGATCCAGATCTCCGCATCGCGCCAGAGCCGCCGGCCCAGAAAAAGCGTGGCGTCGACGGTTTCCGCTCCCTTGTCCGGGCTCAGGCTGTTGGGACCCGCATAGGGTGCGTTGAAGTCGGAGGTCGACTGTTCCGTGTAGGTGAACTGCCCGTGCACGGCGAAGGTTTGCGCAGGAGCGTCAGCGGCCGGAGCGTCGGCGGCGCGCACCGGCGCCCGCATGCAGACCAACGCCGCCGCGAGCAACAGTGCGGCAGGGGCGGATTTGGGTGCTGCGCGGCTCATGGTGCATTTTATTATATAGTATACCCCCCTATACCTCAACGCGGCTGGCGATCGAATCGTCATCGCGCAGCCTGCGGCTGCGCCGTGACATTACGGTGACAGGGGTCGCCTGCGCCGGCGCGGCTACTTCTTGAGATAGGCGTGAACGATGTCGACCAGTTCCTCGGCCGCCACCGCGCGCGGGTCGTCCTTGGACGCCCTCGGATCGAGCATATGCTCGCGAATGTGATCCTCGATGACCTCGGCGATGAAGCCATCGAGAGCGCCTCGACAGGATGTCGCCTGCTGCAGCACGCCGGCGCACTCGTGATCGGCCTCCACCGCCCGCTCGAGCGCATCGATCTGGCCGCGCAGGCGCTTGAGGCGGTTCAGCAGCTTGCTCTTCTCATTTGCAACGTGACCCATCGGCGAATCTTAGCTCGACAGCGCACGGAGGAGAAACAGCGCGCCCAGCAGCACGAACAAAGCCGATGCCGCATAATGAATCGCCTTGATCGCAACTCTGACCATCGGAATGCCGGGAGCGTAATTACAGAGGATTGAATCATGACGCAAGCAGTTGCCGCGCGGATCGACGCCGGACAGCTTCAACAGCTGGACGCCTATTGGCGGGCCGCAAATTATCTGTCGGTCGGACAGATCTATCTTTGCGACAACCCGCTGCTCCGGGAGCCGCTCGCCCCGCGCACATCAAGCGCATGCTGCTCGGCCATTGGGGCACCACGCCGGGCCAGAATTTCATCTATACGCATTTGAACCGCGATCATCAGCAAGTACGATCTGGACATGATCTACATGTCCGGGCCCGGACACGGCGGCCCCGCCGTGGTCGAGCGGCACCTATCTCGAGGGCACGTACAGCGAGATCTATTCGAGCGTCGGCGAGGACGAGGCCGGGCTCAAGCGGCTGTTCACGCAATTCTCGTTTCCCGGGGGAATTCCGAGCCACGCCTCCGCGGAATGCCCCGGCTCGATTCACGAAGGCGGCGAGCTCGGCTATTCGCTGAGCCATGCGTTCGGGGCGGTGTTCGACAATCCGACGCTCATTGTCGCGTGCGTGGTCGGCGATGGCGAGGCCGAAACGGGGCCGCTCGCCACCGCATGGCACTCGAACAAATTTCTCAACGCCGCGACCGACGGCGCGGTTCTGCCGATCCTGCATCTGAACGGCTACAAGATCGCCAATCCCACCGTGCTGGCGCGCATCTCGCGCGAGGAGCTGGAGCAGCTGCTGCGCGGCTACGGCTGGACGCCGCATTTCGTCGAGGGTCACGAGCCGGCGGCCATGCATGCGGCGATGGCGGCGACGCTCGATCTGGTCGCCGAGCAGATCAAAGCGATTCAGCAAGAGGCGCGAACCGGCGGCAGCGCGCAGCGCCCGCGCTGGCCGATGATCGTCCTCGTCTCGCCGAAGGGTTGGACGGGCCCGAAGTTCATCGACGGCCGGCCCAACGAGGGCACATTCAGATCGCATCAGGTGCCGCTGACGGATCCGGCCACGAACCCCGCGCACTTGAAGCAGCTGGAGGACTGGCTGCGCAGTTATCGTCCGCAGGAGCTGTTCGACGGCCAGGGCCGGCTGAATCGCGAGCTCAAGGCGCTGGCGCCCAAGGGCGACCGGCGGATGGGCGCAAATCCGCACGCCAACGGCGGCAGATTGCTGCGCGATCTGCGGCTGCCGGATTTCAGGGATTATGCAGTCGATGTGGCCAAGCCCGGCGCTCAAGGGATCGGCGACACCCATGTGCTGGGCCGATTTCTCCGCGACGTGACGAGCATGAATGCCGGGCAGCGCAATTTCAGGATATTCGGTCCCGACGAAACGCTGTCGAACGGCTTGGAAGCGGTGTTCGAAGTCGCGAAGCGGCAATGGGAGGCGGCGACCGCGGAAAACGACGAGTTTCTCGCCCGCAGCGGCCAGGTGATGGAGATGCTGAGCGAACACCAATGCGAGGGATGGCTCGAGGGGTACCTGCTCACGGGCCGGCACGGCCTGTTCAATTGCTACGAGGCATTCATCCACATCGTCGATTCGATGTTCAATCAGCATGCGAAGTGGCTGAAGGTGACCGCGGCGCTGCCGTGGCGCGCGCAAGATCGCCTCGCTCAATTACCTGTTGAGCTCGCACGTCTGGCGGCAGGACCACAACGGGTTCACGCACCAGGATCCCGGCTTCCTCGATAATGTCGTCAACAAGAAGGCCGAGATCGTGCGGGTGTACCTGCCGCCCGACGCTAATTGCCTGCTGTCGGTGATGGATCACTGCCTGCGCAGCCGGCATTACGTCAACGTCGTGGTGGCCGGCAAGCACCCGGCGCCGCAGTGGCTGTCGATGGATGCCGCAGTCAAGCACTGCACAGAAGGCGCCGGCATCTGGCAGTGGGCGAGCAACGACAGCCAAGGCGAGCCGGACGTGGTCATGGCCTGCGCGCGGCGATGTGCCCACGCTCGAGACGCTGGCCGCGGTGTCGATCCTGCGCACGCATCTGCCCGCGCTCAAGGTCCGCGTGGTCAACGTCGTCGATCTGATGAAATTGCAGCCCGCCTCGGAGCATCCGCACGGCCTGAGCGACGCGGACTTCGATTCGCTGTTCACGCGCGACAAGCCGATCATCTTCGCGTTTCACGCCTATCCGTGGCTCATCCATCGGCTGACCTATCGCCGGCACAATCACGCGAACCTGCACGTGCGCGGCTACAAGGAGGAGGGCACGATCACCACGGCATTCGACATGACCGTGCTCAACGACCTCGACCGCTTCCATTTGGTGATCGACGCCGTCAACCGCCTGCCGCAGACCGGCAGCGAGGGCGCCTATCTGAAGCAGCAGCTGCACGACAAACTGGTGGAGCACAAGCAGTACATCCGCCGATACGGGCAAGACATGCCGGAAATCCGCAACTGGATCTGGCCATAAATGAGCCGGGCCGCACGGAGCGCACCATTTCACGTAGACGGCGCGGCCAGCCGCGTACTCGGCCGGAACGTCTTGGCCAAATGACCGCGCCGTGGCCTGCGCTCATCCAGGAAGTAGCGACTTGCGGGGTTTGCGCATTCTGATTCTTCAAGCGGCCGGCGCGCTTTCGGGCGCGCGCTGCGGCAGCTCCGCCGCCGACCGCGCCGACTCCGCCTCCGCCTCCGACTCCGCCGCGTGCGTCGCTTGCGCCGACTGAGCACGCCACCACGCCGCCGTCAGCAGCTCCGCGTGGTGGCCGATGAACACCTCGCGCAGCGCCTGACGGAATCGAGAGAAACTGCAGCCACTGCTCGGGGAACACATCGTGCGGTCCGCAGTGAAACCAAGGCTCGGCGCTGGTCTCCTCTTCTTCGAAGCGCGGCTGGGGCAGGTCGCGAAATACGCAATCCGTCAGCAGGCACAGCTCGTCGTAGTCGTAAAAGATCACTCGGCCGTGGCTGGTCACGCCGAAATTCTTGAGCAGGAGGTCGCCAGGGAACACATTGCTCGCGGCCAGATCGCGCAGTGCGTTGCCGTAGTCGATGATCGCGGCCTCCGCGGCCGCCGGCTCGGCCTCGCGCAGAAAAAGATTGAGCGGCCGCAGGCGCCGCTCGATGTAGCAATGCTCCACGATCAAATCCTCACCCTCGATGCGGCAGCTCTCGCTCGCATCGTGCAGCAGCTCGTCCGCGAGCAGCCGGCATGAAGCGGCCCCGCGGCAGGCGCAGCCGTTTGAACTCCTGAGCATCGACGAGCCGGCCGGCCCGGTCATGGCGGAACACGAACTGGTAGCGCTCGATGACGTCGGCGCGTGTGCTGGTCTTCGGTGCGCCGAATTGATCGCGAATCACCTTGAACACCAGATCGTGCGAGGGCAGGGTGAACACGATCATCACCAGGCCGCGCTCCCCCGGCGCGTGCACGAAGCTGTCGATCGACTTGTCCAGATGGCGCTGCAGGGCGAAATACCGCTCCGTCTTGCCCTGCTTGGCGCGGCCGAGCACCGTGTACAGCTCGTCGATGGGCTTGCGCGGCATGAAGGAGCGCAGCAGCGTGATGGCGGCGCTGACCACGGGCAAATCGACGTGGAAATAGGAGCGCGTGTAGCCGAACAGCGAGCCGACTTCGGCGCGCGAGAGCATCACGGCATCGACTTCGCACGCCTTGCGGCGAGTTGGTGAAGGCCATCACCAGCGGCGTGATGGAGCTGTCGCCGATCAGCCGGCCGACGACGAAGGCGTTCAAGCCGCGGTAGAACACCGGCTCGATCAGTTCGATGGACTCGGGCGCCCCGCTTTGCCGTCCGGTGACGAAATATCGGCCGATCTCGGCACTGATGCGGTGAACCGCACCGTCCGTATCGCTCAACGCCGCGCCGAACGGCAGGTCGGCCAGGACTTCGTGCACCGCGGCCGGCAGCGACCCGCCGATGCGGTACACGCGGATCGGCACGGCGCCCGAGGCGCGGCCGACGTTGGTCGCGCAGAATTCGACTTCGGGATTCACGCCGACCGTGCCGAACAGATCGCGCGTGACTGAATTGAAGAAAGTCCGATAAAAATCGCTGTCCGGGCGCCGCGCGACCAGCATCTCGTAAGCGCGCTTGATGTCGCCCCACATGTCGAGGTCGGCCAGATGCGGCTTGAGGTCCTCGCCGACTTCCCGCACGCAGCGGCCGACGCGCTGCTCGTACAGCTCGATGCGCGCGACCGCATCGCGCTGCGCGGCATGCCAGTCCTCGGCGAGGAAGTTCAGCGCCGCGCGGCGGGTGATGCGGCCGAACTCCTCGTTGTAGGCTCGAAAATGCTCGGCGATCGCCGCCGCGTAATCCCTAGGCGACCACACGTTGCGGCCCGGAGCGCGCGCCGCAGCGCCGAACTGCTCGGCCTCGGTGCTGCCGGCCATGGCGCCCGTCGAGTGGGTCCCGGCGGTGATGACGGTCTGCACCGCGTCGAAGTAGCCGGTGCCGACGAACGCCTGGTGTTTGGTCGCGCGGTATCCCGCGCGCTCCTGCACGAACTCGCGCTGCTGCATCTGCGAGTATCCCAGCATGCCGTCGTCGCGGTACGCGGTCGCCAGCTCGAACATGGACAAATTCAAGGCATGCCAGCCGGCGAGCGTGATGAATTGGAAGCGGTAGCCCATGGCCGCCAGCTCCTCGCGCCAACTCTTCATGCTCGAGGAATTCAACTTGCTCTGCCAGTTGAAGGAGGGCGAGCAGTTGTACGCCAGGAGCTTGTGCGGATATTGCTCGTGGATCGCCGATGCGAATTGGCGCGCCTCGGCCAGATCGGGTTTCGACGTCTCGCACCACAGCAGATCCGCATACGGGGCATACGCGAGGCCGCGGGCGATGGCCTGCTCGATTCCGCAGCGGACGTGAAAGAAGCCCTCGCTCGAGCGCTCGCCGGTGATGAAGGGCCGATCGCGCGCATCATGGTCGGTGAGCAGCAGATTTGCCGCGTCCGCATCGGTGCGCGCGATGATGACGGTGGGCACGTCGAGGACGTCGGCAGCGAGGCGTGCCGCCACCAGCTTGTTGATCGCCTCGGCGGTCGACACCAACACCTTGCCGCCCAGATGGCCGCACTTCTTGGCGGAGGAGAGCTGATCCTCGAAATGCACGGCAGCCGCGCCGGCTCGAATCAGCGCCTTCGTCAGCTCGAATGCATTGAGGTTGCCGCCAAAGCCGGCTTCGGCGTCGGCGATGATCGGCGCCAGCCAATCGACGCCGGACTTGCCCTCCAAGTGGTGAATTTGGTCGGTGCGCAGCAGCGCGTTGTTGATGCGCTCGACCATCCGCGGCACCGAGTCGACCGGATACAGGCTCTGATCCGGGTACATCTCGCCGGCGGTGTTGGCGTCGCCGGCCACCTGCCAGCCGGAGCAGTAGATCGCCTTATGGCCCGCCTGCACCACTTGAACCGCCTGGTTTCCGGTCATGCAGCCGAGTGCGGCGACGACCGGCTCGCTCTGCAGCAGGCGCCAGAATTTTTCGGCTCCGAGGCGCGCCAGGGAATGTTCGATGTGCACCGAACCGCGCAATCTGGACACATCTGCGGAGGTGTATGGCCTGTCTATGCCGCGCCAGCGGGAATTGGTCGGGGTTTTGTCGCTCATGCTCGAGTCTCCTGCTAATTCATCTTCGGCACGCGCGCCGCATGTCCTGCGTCGCTTGCGTCCCGGCATGCGTCCAGATTAAAGTGCTTGAGTGAGCATTTACACAATAGAAATTTGACAATGTCAATTTCACTAGACCGGGTGAGATTCTGTCAAGCGAGGCGCGGATGGCGGGTCTGATCCGGCAGGGGCATTTTCTCGGCGCCAAGCTGCGCTCCCTGCGCAAGCGCAACGGACTGACGCTGGATGAGCTGTCCGCGCGCTGCGTGCAGATCGACGCTGCGGGCGCGCCGTCGGTGTCCTATCTCAGTATGGTCGAGACCGGCAAACGCATGCCGTCCGGCCCCATGCTGGACATGCTGGCGGGCATCTTCAGCAAGGACGCGCGCTGGTTCCTCGACGAGAATACGGAAGCCGAAGTCGCGCCGCTCCAGGCCGCACGCGGCGGACTCGAGGCGATGCCTCTGGAGCCGGCATTCCTGTTCTCGCACGAGCTGCTGCAAAACGCGCTGCCGGAGCTGCTGTCGCAGACCGGCACGACGGGCCGCCAATTTGCGCAGCTGTTGATCCGGGTCTGGCAGGAGACCCGCCACAACAATTTTCCGGATATCGAGCGCGCCGCCGAGCAGTGCGGGAAGCGTCAGATGCCGCTCACGCTCGAGGCCCTGCTCGAGATCTGCAGGAGCAACGGCTTGGAGATCCGCTGGTTCGACGGCGACGGCCGCAAACCGAGCGGCGCGCTGGTACGCTCGCGATTCGAGGCGCCGGGCACCGTGCTCATCAACAAGCGCCTGCGCAGCCAGGAAGAGCGGCTCAAGTACGAGCTCGCGTTCTTCGTCGGCCACCGAATTCTGCACAACGGCGACGGAGTGATTTCGCCGCACAGCGCGGTGCCGGCCGGCGATGCGGACACCCCGGCCTCTGCGGCCGGCATGGGCGCGCAGGATGTCCTTTATGCATGGCGGGACTTCGAATGCAGCTTTTTCGCCGGCGCATTGCTGTGCCCGCGGCTGCCGTTTCGGCGCTTCCTGATCCGCGAGGCGCACCGCGTTTCGGCCTGCCACAGGCTCGGCGTGACGCCGGCGCTGGTGATGCGCCGCATGACCGCCGTCTCGCCCTACCGGCACTGGCATTTCTTCGATGCCTACGCGCCCGGCTATCTGCGTGCCGTGTATCGCGCCAACGGCATTCCGCTGCCTTGGGGCAACATGAGCCTGGTATCCGATCCATGCCCGCGCTGGGCGGTATTTCGGCTGCTGCAGCAAACATCGGCGCTGCCGCTGACGCCGAAGTCGCAGATCTCCGTCATGCAGGACGGCAAGCGCGCGCGCTTGTATTGCTGTCACTCGCTGCTGACGCGCGATGCCCTCGACGAGATGCACGTGCTGTCCGTGGGCGTCGACCTGCTGCCGGCGCTCGACGCCCAGGGGTTCGACGGCGAGAGCGTGGTGGCGGCGGTCGCCGAATCCTGCCGCCGCGGCGGCGGAGACGGTGCGATTCCGGGCGAGGCCGCCACCCACATCCGCGCCGCCTCGCAGGTGCTGAATATCGCCTGGATCGCCGATGCGCTCGATTCGCACGCCAGCGTCATCTGCCCGAGAAGCGGCGCGTGTCCCCGACAGCCGCGCTGCAGCGTGTAGACCGTCGGTGATCGACAAGTGGCTGCGCGCGGCGCAGCCGGCCGAAGCAGCGTTCACTTAAGCCGGCGCAGGCGCGCCGCCGTGCGCCAACGCAACCGCCTCGTGGAGCGTCTGGAAAATGCGGTTCGATCCCAAGGCAGCGGTGATGCGATGGCGATCCATGTCGGACCGCAGATACGGACTGACTCGGCCGAAGATCACGGCGACATTTTGCCGCGCCAGGTCCGCCAGCAGGTCGCGGACCGACTGCGCGGCGGAGTAGTCGATGTCGGTGATTGCGCCCGCATCGACGATGAGCCAGCGGACCGGCGTCGGCGCTTGCTCCACCAGTGAGCGCACCTCATCCGCAAAGCGATCCTGATTCGCATAGAACAGATCCGCGCCGAAGCGATAGATGATGAGGCCCGGTTCGCTCACTCTGCCCGGTGTCGCGGGCACCGGAGCCAAGACCCCGGCGGCGTCCGGCTCGAGCATCATCGTGTGCGGCCGATAGCTATGGCGCACGTGCCGGAACAGCGACAAGGCGATGGCGAGCAGGATTCCCTGCTCGACCCCGAGCGCCACGACGGTCGCCGCGGTGAGGATGGCGAGATGAAACTCACCGGGGCTTTCGCGGCGGATGTCGCGCAGCCGTGCCACGTCGACCATTCCGACCGCGATGGTGAATACGATCGCCGCCAACACGCAGCGCGGCAGGTATTGGAGCGGTCCGGTCAGCAGCAATAGCACCAGCAGCACGACTCCCGCCAATGCCAATTGCGCGAACTGGCTGCGCGCGCCGACGCGATCGGCCATGGCGGTCTGCGTCGGGCTGCCGTTGACCACGAACGTCCCGCTCGCCGCGGCCACCGCGTTCGCCGCCGACAGTGCGAGGATGTCGGCATTCTCGTCGACGCGCTCGTGATAGCTCGCCCCGAAGGCGCGCGCGGTCGCTGCGCTTTGCGCGATGATCATCACGAAGCAGGAGGCGGATATCGGCAGCAGCCCGAGCATTTCGCCCCATGTCACGGCGGGCAGCCTGAACGACGGCAGCCCGCCGGGGACGGGACCGATGAGCGCGATGCCCATCTCGGCGAAATGAAAGGCAGCGCTCGCCGCGATGGTGCCGAGCACCGCCATCATCGACAGGGGCATTCGCGGGGCGAATCGGTTGCCGAGCAGGATGGCGCCCGCCACGAGCGCGGACAGCGCCAGCGTCGGCAGGTGCGGGTGCGGCAGGCCGGACGCAATCTCCCAAAGCTGGACCAGAGCGTAGCGCGAGCTCACCGCCACACCGCACATGTCGCTCAGCATGGTAATCCCGACCTGAAATCCCACGCCGGTGAGAAATCCGACCAGCACCGTGCGCGAGAGGAAATCGGCGAGGAAGCCGAGCTTGAATATCCGCGCCGCCAGCAAAAGCCCTGCGGTCAGCAGCGCGACCATGCTGACCATGGCCATGTATTTCCCGCTGCCGGGCGCCGCCATGCGTGCAAGCGAACTCGAGAAGATGGCGGCCGTGGCCGAGTCCGCGGCCACGACCAGATGGCGGGACGAACCGAACACCGCGAACGCGACCAACGGCAGCAGCACGGTGTACAGTCCGCTGACGACGGGCATGCGGGCGATGCGCGCGTAGCCGAGCACCTGCGGAATGTTGATGGAGGCCAGGCTCACGCCCGCGAGCAGATCGCGCACGACCCGGCCTCGATTGACCGGCCTGAGGCTTCCGAAGAGGTTCAACGGCATGGGGGGCGCTCCGGCGCGGGGAAGGCGAGAACATTGCCGCTGTAGGTCTCCACGACTTCGCTGAGCGGTGTTCCATCGGGCAACACCAGCACCGCCCGATGCTCCAGCACATGCGGCGGTATGGTCAGATCCGGCGTGCTCTCGCTCGCCTCCGTTGCGTTCATTTCCCAGCCCTCCGGCAGCGGCAGCCATAGCAGCCGCGCGGACAGAGTGTGGCGTCGAAAGTGTAGCGCCTGCGCGACCTTGCCGAAGGGCATGTCGGTGCTGTCGAGCAGCCGGTTCATCTCGGGCGTCAAGCGGCCCGGTACATACCAATTATCCGCTTCCGAGAGCACCATCGCACCGCAGCGCAGCCGCACCCGCCGGTGGCGGACGGCCTCGGCCGGCGCAACGCCCAAATCTCGACGCTGTTCGGGCGACGGCGGCGTGTCCGCGCCGGCCACTCTTGCGGCCACGATGCGCGGCGGGGATGCCAGTCGATGGTCGGCGCACCAACGCTCGAGCGTCGCGGTGGCGCTGTCGTGGCCCAGCAAGTCGGCATTGAGTGTCTGAAGCAGGGCGAGCGCCTCGACGCGCGCAACGAAGCTTCCCGGCCAAATGGGCACGCGCCCTGCAGCGGAGTCGTCCGCGCATGCCGCCGACATCAGCAGCATCACGCCGCACGCGCCGATCGCATTGTGCATGCCGAGACTCATCGCCAGTCGATCTGTTCCGGCGCTGCGGTACTCGGATCGTATTCCAAAATTTGCCCGTTGCCGACGGAGCACCCGGTCAGAGCCAGAATGAAGGCCCAATGGCTGACCAACAGCGTGGTGGCGCTGTCGCTGCGCGCCGCCATCAGCGCCCGAAAGGCATCCGCGCGCGCAATCGTCTCATGCGAGCTTTCAACGCCCTCGTGCCACCAGCGCGGCGGCAGATGCGTAAAATCGTGATGCGGGAACCGGCTTGCCAGCAAATCGGGTGCACTGCCGATGTCGCATACGAAAGCGGTCCGCTCGCGAACCTCGGACATGATGTCGACCGGCACCGGGTGTACGGCCCGGATCAGCTCTGCGGTCTGCAATGCGCGCGTGTAGGGCGAAACGATGATCCGGCTCAGCGCGGCGCCGGCGAGCTGCAGCGCCGCCGCCACGGCTTGCTCTGCGCCGAGCGGCGTCAGCTCCGGATCCTCGATCCCGGGATCCACGCGAGTCTCGGTGAAATGCAGGTTAAAATAGCTCTGTCCATGACGGAGCAGGAACATGGCGGCTCCTCGGAATTTCGGCCATGTTGCAGCAGAGCGGCATAATTCGCCAAATTTCCGTAATGGAGACCGCCGGAGGTGCCTCGTGAGTATCGATGAGCCGCTGACGCCGTTCCACATCGCCGTGCAGGTGCGGGACATCGATGAAGCGCGCCGCTTCTACAAGGATGTCCTCGGATGCGCCGAGGGCCGCAGCGATTCGCAGTGGGTGGATTTCAATCTCTTCGGACACCAGTTCGTCTGCCATCTGAATCCGAACCTGGGCAAAGCGGGGAAGCTGACCAGCCATTTCAATCCCGTCGACGGGCACGGCGTGCCCGTGCCCCACTGCGGCGTGGTGCTGCGGCAGCAGCAGTGGACCGAGTTGGCCGAGCGCCTGCGGCGCCAAGGCGTGAAGTTCGTCATCGAGCCGCATACCCGCTTCAAGGGGCAGGTCGGCGAACAATCGACGATGTTCTTCCTGGATCCCACCGGCAACGCGCTCGAGTTCAAGGCATTTCAGGATATCGGCACGCAGCTGTTCGCGACGCGATGACGATTCCGCTCTACAGCATTCCGCGCTTCACGGCCGCCCAGGCGCTCGCCCACGCCCATACCCGCTACGGCATCACAGGACGAGTCTCGGCGCTGCCCAGCGAGCGGGATCAAAATTTCATGATCTCGGACGAGCACGGCCGAAAATTCGTCCTCAAAATTGCTAATCGCAGCGATGCGCGGGAACTGCTCGACTTTCAGCACCAGGCGATGCGCCGCGTGGCAGGTTCGCTCGACGATTGTCGCGTCCAAGAAATCGTGCCCTCGCGCACGGGCGCGGACCTGACGATGATTCTCGACGCTGCGGCGGGCGTGCAGCACTGCGTGCGGGTCATGAGCTGGATCGAGGGTGAGGTTCTCGCGAGATGCGTGTCGCGCACCGGCGCCCTGTTCGAGTCCATCGGCGCCAGCATGGCGAAGATCGATGCGGCGCTCGGCGGCTTCGCGCATCCGGCCATGCACCGCGTACTGCAATGGGATCTGCGCCACGCCGGCCTGGCGCGCGAACATGCGGAGCTTCTGCCGCGCGAACGGCGCGTCCGCGTGGAGCAGATATTCGCCGATTGGGAACGCCTCGAGTGCGCTGCCCTGCGCCACGGGGTCATTCACGCGATGCGAATGACTACAATGTGCTCATCGAGGGCGGCGCATGACGGTCTGCTCGATTTCGGCGACATGGTGCACTCGGCCGTCGGCGGATATGGCCATTGCGCTTGCCTATGCGATGTTCCACGTGAGGGAGCCTTGGGCGGCCGCCGTGCCCCTCATCCGCGCGCTACCACCGGCGCCACCCGCTGACCGAGCCTGAACAGCGGGCGGTGTTTCCGTTGGTTCTCGCCAGACTGACCGCGAGCGTGTGCTACGCGGCCCACAACCGGGCGCGCAATCCTCAGGACTCCTACCAGGTCGTGTCCGAGGCTGCGGCCTGGGAGCTGCTCGACCGCCTCGAATCATGCTCCACGGAGGCGCCGCTGCGGCGGTCCGAGCAGCCTGCGCGAGCGAAGCGCCCCGTGAGGCGAGGATCAACCGCGCTCGGCCGTGCCGGCACCCCGGTCCAGACGAATGATCCTATGGAATCGATCGACGCGGTCTATGCGTGAGCGTCCCCGCTCAGGAGGCAGCGCTCTCGCCGAGCTCGCCGGTGGCGCTCTGTACGTAGTTGTGCAGGCCCATTTTCTCGACGAGACCGAGCTGCTCTTCGATGAAGTCGACGTGTTCTTCCTCGCTCTTTTGAATGCGCACGAGCAGCTCGCGGGTCACGTAGTCCTTGACGCCTTCGCAGTGCGCGATCGCGGCGGTGTACAGCGGATGCGCCGCCATTTCGCGCTTCAGATCGCACTCCAAAATCTCGCGCACGTCCTCGCCGATGAACAGCTTGCCGAGGTCCTGAAGATTCGGCAGTCCCTGCAGGAACAGAATGCGCTTGACCAGGTCATCGGCGTGGCGCATCTCATCGACGGATTCGTCGTATTCGATCTTGCCGAGGCGCTTCATTCCCCAGTTGTCCAGCATGCGCGCGTGCAGGAAATACTGATTGATCGACGTCAGCTCGTTCTTCAGCGCCTGATTGAGGAAATCCAATACCTTTGCATCACCCTGCACGGCAGCTCCTCATGAAGGATCGCGGGTTCGACAGGGATTGTATGCCTGAACGCCGGGGGCGGTCAGAGGGCAAATTCGGCCTCGGCGCCGGGGAAGTAGCCCGGCGAGGCGGCGCTGTGCTGGTCCAAGGAGCGCGCGAGCACGCTCTCGGCCTCGGGCAGGCACTTACCGCAGCAGGTTCCCACCCCGAGGTCCCGGCTGAGGTCGCGCAGGTGCGTGGCCCCGTCCTTGACGGCGGCCCGGATCTGACGGTCCGAGACGGCTTTGCATACGCAAACGATCATGGGTTGATTGTGAACGCGAATGCGAATGATTGTCAATAAGATCCAAGTTCGTGGGCCGGGCGGGATTTGGCGCGCGCTGCCGTTTGCATCATGCAAGTCATTCATTTGCTTGTATTATGCTGCTCATGAAGCTCTACTCCTGGAACGTCAACGGCATTCGTGCAGTGCACAAAAAGGGTCTGTTTCAGTCGTTTCTGCAGGCCCATTGGCCGGACATCCTGTGCCTGCAGGAAACCAAGGCCGAACGCGGCCAGGCTGAAATCGAGCTGCCCGGCTACCACGAATACTGGAACTCGGCGGTCAAGAAGGGCTATTCCGGCACGGCGATCTTCTCCAAACAGGAGCCGCTCGGCGTCGTCAACGGATATCCGCGCGAATTCGCGAAACGCTACACCTTTGCCGACGAATTGCAGCGCGACAGCGCCGAAGAGGGCCGGGTGATCACCGCCGAGTTCGGCCGGTATTACGTCGTGACGGTGTACACGCCCAACGCCAAGGACGATCTCAGCCGCCTGGCGCTGCGCTTCAAACATTGGGATCCGGCATTCCTGGCGTATTGCCTGCAGCTCGAGCGCACCAAGCCCGTGATCCTGTGCGGAGACCTGAACGTCGCGCACACGGAACTCGATCTCGCAAACCCCAAACCGAATCGCGGCAAAAAGGGATTCACGGACGAGGAGCGCAAGGGCTTCCAAAATTTCGTGGACGCGGGATTCGTCGATACGTTTCGTCTCTTCAAACAGGGCAATGGCTATTATTCGTGGTGGAGTCATTTTGCCAATGCGCGAGCGCGCAACATCGGGTGGAGAATCGACTACTTTTTGGTGTCCGCGGCGCTTCGCAACCAGGTGACGGCCGCGGACATTCACCCGGATGTCATGGGCAGCGATCACTGCCCGGTGAGCATCACGCTTGCTTGATCACGCGAGGCGCCCATGACACATCGACCGATTTGGCGGGGGCAGCCGCTCGAGGCGCTGCTGTTCGATCTTGACGGAACGCTGCTGGACACGGCCGGCGACATCGCGGTGGCGCTCAACCGGGCCCTCGATGAGTACGGATGGCCGCCGGTGGCGCAGGACGAGGTACGGCGCATGATCGGCCGCGGATCGCCCATGCTGATACAGCGCACGGCGGCCGCCCAGGGCCGGGCATTGGACGAGGCGACGCAAGCGGCCATGGTGGAGCGCTTCTTTCATCACTATGGATTGCTGCAAGAGCTCGAAGAATTCGATGCGCGGCCTTATCCCGGCGTCGCCGAGTCGCTGCGAACCTTGTACGGCGCGGGTCTGCGCACCGCGGTGGTCACCAATAAGCATCATCGCTTCGCGAGCGGGCTGCTCGAACGGCTCGGCCTGAGCGGCTGGATCGACCTCGTGATCGGCGGCGACAGCTGCGAGCGGCGCAAGCCCGATCCGCAGCCCTTGCTGGTCGCGTGCGAATCCCTTCAAGTACCCGTCTCCAGAGCGCTGATGGTCGGCGACTCGATCAACGATGTTCAGGCAGCGCGCGGTGCGGGGATACCGATCGTGTGCGTGCCGTACGGCTACAATGAGGGGCAGGATCCACGCGCACTGCCGTGCGATGCATTGATCGAATCCCTGGCGGACCTTCCGCGCATGCTGCTGGCGGATGCTCCTTGAGCCGGCATGCATGCGATATGCTGTCTGCGATTCAAGTATCCGCGGGCGAGCCGCCCAGCCGGCTACGGCGTCGATGCGCCGCAACTGGCGCGCTGGGGCCGTACGCGGTGGGCGTGAGGACCCTGCAGCTGCATCAAGCGGCGCAGATCGCACGTGCTCGTCTTTCGATGCCGCGGCACGGTGCTGCGCCGCTGGCGCGATCGCGCACTCGGCGTCGATCTGTGGTATCCCGCGCAACCGAAGCCGCATGCCGCGGCGGTGGTCTACGCGGCGAGCTTTGCCTTCCGAACCGCCCGCGCCGCCGGCGGCTTCACCGTCCCTGGCATCGCCGTGCGCGATGCCGCGCCGGCGGCGGAAAATTCCCGCTCGTGGTCGTCTCCCATGGCTACAGCAACGACCCCGCGGCGATGACCTGGTTGACGCGAGAATCTCGCATCGAAAGGCTACGTGGTCGCCGCGATCCGCCACGATGATCCGCCCATCACGGACCGCAGTAGATTCGTCGCAGCCGCTGCTGCGCCGCCCCCTCGACATCGCATTCGTCGCGCTGAACCTGCAGCGCACGTTTGGCTGCGCAGATCATCTCATCGATCCCGCAACGCACCGCATTGATCGGCTACTCCATGGGCGGCTACGGCGTATTGACCGCGGCCGGTGCAAGCCTCGACCCGAAGGCCCGCCGACGCAAATGATACCGGGCGGGCTGCTGCTGCCCTCTCGTGCATGGCGGTACCCTCGAGTACTACTGCTCAAGTCAAAGGGCTGCGCGCGGTGGTGGCGATTTCGCCCGCCGGCGGCGGCACGCTCGCCGCCTGGGGAAGCGACGGGCTGCATCTCGATCAGCGTGCCGCTGCTGCTCATCGCCGGCGATCGCGATCACACGGTCAGCTACGCCTCTGGTGCGCGCGCGTTCTTCGACCAGGCCGTCAATGCCCCGCTATATCTGTTGACCTTCGAGGGCGCCGTGCACTCGATCGGCTTGAGCCCTGCTCCCTCCATGCATGCGCAAGCGTCTGTGGGATGAAGACTGGTTCGAGGATCCCGTTGTGGCGTAGCGGAGCGCGTCAACGCGATCAACGCGCACTTCATCACCGCCTTCCTTGATCTCTATGTCAAGGGCGACGAGATGCGCGCAGCGTATCTCGATGTGCCGGTTGCCGAATCCTCGGACTGGCGTGTGGCCGGCACCCGCTGCGCCGGCGGCGTACGATGCGTATAGTCCCGGCACGCCTCCCATCAGCGTGTGGAGAGGCTTTCAGCGCAATCACGCCTAAGAGCTCACACTCCTGCAGGCGCTGCCGGCGACCTCCGCAGGCGGACATTGAGAGGAACTTAAGATGCACCCAACGGACCCGTGAACCGCCTCATGAGCACGAGTGTCCTGACCGTGAATCAATGACGGCGAAGTGCTGCGCTTGCTTTCCGAGTACCCGTACCCCGCCCCCCTCTGCTGTCGCCATCTGATGGGTGGACTGTTCCTGCCCAGCAGCATTCTCCGATCGAGTACCTCATCGCGCATGGGTGGCGCGATGGTGCGCGGCCGCTGCTTGCCATTCAGCCGCATCATCGATCGATCCGCCGCGCGATCATGCCACATGTGCCGCGCTGCCCGTCGTCGACCCTCAGGATCAACTGCTCGCCTCATCACACACCGACATCATTTACGCTGCGCTTCGCCCCTCGCGCGCCGCGCGGATCCTTCCACTCGCGCGCTGAACCGCATCTCATCGCGCTGTCGCGCGCGCTCAGCCGCTGCGCGCCACCGTGCTAGCTTGCAATGCCACTCTCTGCCGCGCTGTTTTTTCTCCCTCGCATCTCCCCCCCCCCTACCTCCCCCCGCTCCCCCCGCTGCACGCCGCGAGTCACGGCGGGCAGCGCGGCTACCCGGCCTCCATCCCCCGACGCTGCAAGGTCTTGCTGATTCATGCAGAGCATTCTGTCGCGGCCATCCCTCAGGGTGCTGGTATCGTGGCCGCTGTCGCCCGGTGCCGGGCGGTTGGGATGGTAAGGCATGAGCCACTCGAGCAGGTTTCGCGCACAGACTTCCCTCCGTCAGAATGTCGGGACGGTCGAGAGTCGGTTGAAGCAGATTCTGGATTCAGGGCAATTCGCGCTGACTGCGGAAATCACTCCGCCCGTCTCGTGCCGTCTGACCGACTTGCTTGCGAAGGCGGCCCCCTTGAGGGGGCTGGCGGACGCGGTCAACGTCACCGACGGCGCCGGCGCGCGTGCGCACATGGAGTCGACGATAGCCGCGAGCGCGCTGCTGCAGAATGGAATCGAGCCGATCCTGCAGTTGACCTGCCGAGACCGCAATCGAATCGCGCTGCAGAGCCAGTTGCTCGGCGCCGCCGCGCTGGGTGTGACCAACATCCTGGCAATCAGGGGTGACGATCCGAGGGCGGGTGATCAGCCGGAGGCCAAGCCGGTGTTCGATCTGGACGCCGCCGACCTTGCCGCAACGGCCGTCTCCATCCGCGATCACGGTCGACTACCCCATGGGCGACAAGTCGGTGGATCGGCGCACTTCTTCATCGGAGTGGCCGATGCGCCGATCGATCCGTCGGAGGGTTGGGAGCCGAGTCGATTGATCAAGAAGGTCGAATCGGGCGCGCAATTCGCCCAGACTCAATTCTGCATGGACGCCGAAATCCTGCGCCGTTACGTGACTCGCCTGTCCGAATGCGGACTCGGCGGCCGGCTGCATCTGCTGATTGGAGTCGCGCCGCTCGCCTCGGCCAAGTCGGCCCGCTGGATCAGGAGCCATTTGTTCGGGTCGATCATTCCCGAATGGATCATTGAGCGGCTGGAAAATGCGCGCGATCCGCCGGCCGAGGGCCGGGCGATATGCATCGATCTGCTGAAGGAATATGCGGAGATACCGGGCGTCGGCGGCGGCCATATCATGGCTCCGCTGAACGAGACGGCAATCGCACAGGTGCTCGAATCTCTGCGCGCGTCGATTTGATGCCGGACCGCAAATCTAACCGCTGTGGAGGGGCAATCGAGGTCGGCGGCGACCGACATACGATGTGATATAAGGGCTCCCAACGCCGGCTAGCGCGAGTAGCACATTCCAACCAGGAGAGTTCGGGATGCTGATTCACGAGATGACCGAGGACGAATGCGGTACTGCGCTCGAGCGGGCGGATTTCGGCAGATTGGCGTGCGCGCGCGGTGATCAGCCCTACATTGTTCCGGTCTATTTCTCGTACGACGGAGAGCATCTCTACGGGGTCACCACGCTGGGACAGAAGATCGAGTGGATGCGGTCCAACCCGCGCGTCTGTCTGGAGATCGACGAACGGACGAGCCACTATCAATGGATGAGCGTTGTCGTGTTTGGCCGGTACGAGGAGTTGCCGGATGCGCCTGAACACGAAGATGCGCGCGCTCACGCTCTCGAAGTCCTGCAGAAACGCGCGCTGTGGTGGCAGCCGGCTTGCGTCGCCACCGAGCAGCGGGAGCAGCGTCCGCCGATCTTCTACCGCATTTACATCGAGAAGGTGACGGGACACCGGGCGACGCCCGATGCGATTGAAGCCGCCACGTTGGTCGCCGAGGAAACCCCGATGATGCAATCCGAGGCCGACCAGCGCGCGGCGGAGTGAGCGCGGCTGCCGCGCGCCACGACTTCCGGTTCAGCGTGCGATTCATTCCTGCGAGATGTCCCGGTTCGTTAGGACTATTCGCCGTCGTCGGGCGCATCGGCGGCAGCGCTGCGTCGTGTGCGCACGAAACCGCGCCGGCCGCCGGTGAAAAACTGCAGGAAATTGCGCGCCTCTGCACTGCCGAACTCGCCCTGTTGCAAGGTGGCCGCGGCGATTTGCCGCAGGTTGCCCACCGGCGTGTTGACCTTGCGGAAGGCACGTTTGATTTCGTCGACGACCTCGCGCGGAAACCCCCTCCGACGCAGGCCCACCAAATTCAAACCGATCATGGCATTGCGCTCAGTGGCCAGCGTGTATGGCGCAACATCGCGCGAGATGCGCGCGCCTCCGCCGATCATGGCGCTCTCGCCGATGCGGCAAAACTGGTGAATGACCGCGCCCCCACCGAGAAACGCCCGGTCCCCAATCTGAATGTGCCCGGCCAGCAGTACCGCGTTGGCGATCACGACCCGTTCGCCGATGCGGCAATCATGGGCCACATGGCAGGCGGCCATCAGGAAGCAGTCCGAGCCGATTTCCGTCGACGCGCCATTCTTGGTCGCACGGCTGATCGTCACGTGTTCGCGAATGACAGTGCGCGCGCCCACCCGCACGCCGGTCGGCATGTTTGCATCGAAGCTCAAATCCTGCGGATCGCCGCCGATCACGGCGAACGGATGCACGACCACCCCCTCGCCTAATTCGCAGTGCCCGCTTATCACCGCATGAGCATGGATTACGCAGCCGGCACCGAGTCGGGCACCCTCTTGCACGAGGGCAGTCGGATGTATCTGCATGGCCGTCAGTTTCGCTTATTCGTGCCGTGTGTGTCACTAATCGCAGCAACGGCCGCTTCGTACCAAGCCCAGGTCCGTGCCGCGCGCGCGCACGTCGTCGAGAAAGCGACTGCCTATGTTGTGCCACAGATCGAACTCGAGCCCGGCGTTGCAAACACCCTCGATCCCGGGCGGCAGCGCGACGTCATAGTGCGCCTGACGCCAGACCTGCGTGATCAGTTCGGCGTACCGCTGCAGCTTGAAGCCGGCCGACGTCAAGGTGGCCCCTGACTTGCTTCGATGCAGCAATTGGCGACCGAGCCTCCTCTCGAGTGTGCTGATTCGAGCCGTGACCGTCGAGGGGGTGACCTGCAAATGGCGAGATGCAGCGACCAGGCTTCCCGTCTTGATCACCTCAAGGAATGTGTTGAGTTCTTCGAGATTCGCAGGGCACTCGCTCGGCGGAATGATCGGCCCGGCCTATGCCCGGCGCTATCCCGACCGCGTGCTCTCACTCGGGCTGTACAGCACGGCGGCCTTTCGAACGGAGGAGGACGGCGCAAAGGTGCGTGGCGTTGTCGCCGCGATGCGAGCCAAGGGCATTGCGCCCGTGCTCGCGACGCTCAAGGACCGCTGGTTCACGCCGGAATTCGCCGCGCGCTCCCCGGAGGTCATCGAACGGCGCCTGCAGCAGGTCATTGATACGGACAAGGACGTATTTTTGAATGTGTTTGACATCTACGCCGAGACGGAGATGGCGCCCTGGATCGGCGAAATTCGGCAGCCGAGCCTCGTTTTGACCGGCGAGAACGACGGCGGCTGCAATCCGCGCCTGAATCGGCAGATCGCCGCTGCGATGCCGAACGCGGAGCTGGTGATCCTGCCGGTGCTGCGCCACGCGATACTCCTCGAGGCGCCAGCAGCGGTAGCGCCGCCCGTGCGCGACTTCCTCCGCCGTCAGGCCGGCGTTTGAGTTGAGTCGGACTGGACTATCATGGGGCTGATGCTCTCCAGAACGACGCGTTGGACTTTGCCCCGTGCGATTTTGGCCGTTGCGGTTGCGGTAACGTTGATTTGCCTGTTGTATTGGAGAGGCTTGCCGAACGCGGGTGCTGTGGGGATCATCATCAGTCTTCTAGTCTTGCTCAAGGGCCTTGCCGGCTCTGGGTGGATCTCGATCTCGCATTTAATTGGCAGCGGTTCGATTGCGCCAGACCTGTCGCCGGGACTCGAACTCGCCAAGGCAGCCGGCTTCATGGTTCTGGGTGTGACGGCCGCGCTTGTGATCGTGATGGGCGTAAGACATCTGATCGTGCCGCATAATCTCGCCACCGCGACGGTGTTGCTTATGACGGTGTTGGTATCCGCGATCGGCAGTGGAGCGTGCCTTGCCCGATTCGCGGCCGCGATCATGTTTGGACGTCGCCGATAGCCGGACGCGCGGGGCCGCGGTGCCGGCGCATACGGAGTGGACGATGACGGATCGATTCGAGTGTGCGCAGAGTGCCGAAGAATGGCAAAATGCCGCCTACGCGTTGAGAGCGTTGCGCCAATCGTTTTGAGATCCGCACAGCGATGAAAGGAATGCGGCACATTGTAAATCCGGGATGGGCAACGCTGCTCATCCTCGGGCTGCTGTTCCTTCGGGCGCTCATTCCCGCAGGCTTCATGCTGGCGCCAGCTGGTGGAAGTTTCGCAATCGTCTTGTGCGATGCAGAGAGGTCGGTGGGTGAACAGCATCACCACCACCATCATCCCGGTCACGATCACGCCGCGCATCACGAGGGCGCGCACGGCGATCCGACATGCCCCTACGCGCAATGCGTTGGGCCAGCGCCGTTGCCGACATTGGCGGTGCTCGCGGGTGCTGCAAACTTCGATCAGTTGATGGCGCCAATTGCGGTTACGCAGACGCTCTTAAAGTTCGGACCCATTCGCCAACAAACGCCCCGCGGACCGCCTTCCCCAGCCTGAGCCTTTGACTCTCAGCGCAGTGCGTGATGCAAGCCGCGGGCTCGCGTCGCGCATTGCTCTTCATTATTCGGGATTCTTTTCGAGGGCATCATGGATCCATCCTCTGGGGCGCATGGCTCGGCTATGCCGCTCCTTCCTTTCTCGGCTGGCGGCAGGACGCGGTTGCTTTCCTTCACCGCGCTCGGCGTCCTGGTGCCGGGCTTTGCTCTGGCCTGCGCCTGCGGTTGCGGCGTCTTCGACGTCGGCACCGCAACCATGATTCTGACGCACCCTGGCGGCATGTTATATGTCGAGGATGACTACCAGGATCAGGATCAGAATTGGGTCGGCTCGCGCGCCGCACCGGACTCCTACAACACCGACAAGGAGATCGAGACGAATTTCGGCGCGGTGGGCCTCGATTACAATTTCAATCGCAGTTGGGGCATGTCGGTGAAGATCCCGTATTGGTTGCGGACCTTTCGTACGGATATCGGGTCTCCAGGAGCGCCCGACATCCAGTCCTACCGCCACAATGCGATCGGCGACGTACAGGTCATCGCCAACTACACGGGTTTCTCGCCCGACATGTCGACGGGACTCTCGGCCGGCCTGAAGCTGGCGACGGGTGATTGGACGTACCCCTATTTCGACCGCGACACCTCAATCGGTACGGGAACCACGGACCTTTTGTTGGGTGGCTACCATCTCGGCACCCTCAGCGCGGAACATCATTTGACATGGTTTGTCGAAGCCCTGTTCGACCGGGCGTTTAACACGCGCGAAGGATATCGGCCGGGCAACGAGACGGACGCTGCGGCCGGAGTCATGTACGATGGGTTTCAGCTGGCAAACCGCGGCAAGTTGACTGCCCTGCTGCAATTGCTCGGTTCCGATCGTCTGCACGACAGCGGCGTTAATGCAGACCCTGCCAACAGTGGGTACCATCGACTGCTGGTGTCGCCCGGGCTCGAAGCGGACGTTGGCAAATGGAAGTTCTACGCAGACGCTGAGTTTCGCGTCTACCACTATGCGAATGCCGCCCCGTCGGTGGCCACGGAAGGCACCCAAGGCCAGCTCGTGGCACCGGTGCTGCTCAAGTTCATCGTGAGCTACAGCTTTTGATGCCCGGCCTCGGAACTTGGTCTGCGCCGTAGAGGAGTTCACTCGGTGATCACTGAAAAATATCGCTTACTGTGGTTGACCTTCAGCGTACTTGCGCCATTGTTGATGGCGGAGCGGTCGGTTGCAGCATCCGACGATGTCGGCCAGCCGGCGCCGCCCGTGATCGTCAAGCAACTGGATGGACGTGAGCTCGACCTCGCCGCACTGCGCGGCAAGGTCATTGTGTTGAATTTTTGGGCGACCTGGTGCCCGCCGTGCCGTGCCGAGATGCCGATGCTCGAGGCGTTCTACCGTAGGCACGAGTCGGAAGGTGTGACGGTCATTGGTTTGAGCGCCGACGATCCCCACGAACGCAAGGCGGTAAGCCGGGCAATGCAAGGGATCAGCTACCCGGCGGCTTTGCTGGTCGATGCCAAGACCAACGGTTTCGGTACTCCGAGAGCGTTGCCAGTCACCTATATCATTGGTCCGGACGGCATCATTCGCGCGAGACTCCTGCCCACCAAGAAGGGTCTGAGCGAGCAGGATCTCGCCAATGTCGTGATACCGCTTCTTCCCCAAGGTGCGGGCTCGTCACCACCGCATGAGTGAACGATGAAAGGCTTGCGATCGACGAGCTGGTCGCCCGCCAGCGCCTGAGGACTCCGCACTTCTTAATCACGTTGGGCGTCGAGCGTGAACGGTCTATCCGCGACCTCCCCATCATTTTGAAGCCGCAAGGCTAACCGGATTGGAGCGCGGCGTATGGCGAGCGTGCGCTTCCCGAGGCGTCTTGCCCGTCCAGCGCTTGAACGCATGCGTGAATGCGCTGACTTCCTGATAGCCAAGCAGCCATGCAATTCGCGATATCGATAAGTCCGGGTCCGATAAATATTGCCTGGCCAGGTCGCCTCTCAGGCTTTCTAGAACTTCCGAAAACGTCACGCCCTCCATTGTGAGCCGGCGTGCTGAAGTTCGCTGGCTCAAGCCCAGTCTCGCGGCGATCTCGGACGCGCGCACCTTCCCGTGCGGCAGCAGCGGAACAATCGCATTCTCCACCGCCGACCGGAACGCGCCTCGATTCGCCGGTCGATGAGAAAGAGCTTGCTCGCAATTCGCCACCAGAAGCTCGTTGAGGTAAGGGTCAGCGCTGCTGACTGTGACGTCCTTAACGCTCCCAACGAAAGTCAGCTCATCCGCTCTTGCTCCAAAAGTTATGCGGCCGCCAAAGTAGGCGGCGAGTTCGGAGCGGCCCTGGTTGCTGCGGCGATGCGTGAGCCGCGTCCTGCTCGGCACCAGGCGCAGGCCCGTCAACTGCCGGCATAAGCGGATCAGCACCGTCATAAAGAATTCGATCTGATGCCGATCCGAGTGACGGGCAATACCGACATAATCGAACGCAATTCGAATATCCTCTTCCTCGAGACACTTCAGCGACAATCCCTCATTTCCAATTGAGCTGTACCGCGCCGCCCGCTGCAGAGCGTCGCCCAACGTTTCTGAGGAGGCCGCAACATAAAACAGCACCCCCAGCTCGCGAAGATCAGGCAACTGCGCGAGGTGAAAACCGAGAAACTCGTCCCCTAAGGCACTGGCAACGAGATTCAAGAACCGGATCTGATGGTGGACAGGGAGTCGAGCAGCGCGGTCTTTGATCTGTTGGTCGGTCAGTCCGGCCTTAATCAAAAGCGGTTTCAGCTCGATGCCAGCCCGTCGTGCCTGTGCGTAGGCAAGCCGAGCAATCCACCCTGCGGCAGTCGGGAGCGCGCCGAGACGATTGGTATCGACTTCATTCACGATTTTTGCGCTCAATGGCTGCGGTTGCGGCTGGCCTGGGGCGACAACGCTTTGGCACATGATAACAAGACGTACATGCCAATTCGCACATATAAAGCCGCCCACCAGAGATCTTAGCTCGAGACGGTAACTTCGAGCTTGCCACGAGGCCGGGCGACAGAGTCCTACACCCGCACTCCAGGCCACTTATTCATGCCATCGATGCGTAAAGTAGTTGCGGTAATCGACGATAACCTCAGTATCCTCGGCGCCATGAGTCGTTTGCTGTCCGCGTTCGGATACGACACAGAACTCTATGCTTCGGCTAAGGAGTTCCTTGACGCTGCGCTGTCCACCGAAGCGATCTGCCTCATCGTCGATATTGAACTTGGCGAGAGTTGCGGTATGGGATTTGCGCAGCACCTTGCAAACGCGGGCTTCACCATTCCCATCATTTTCATGGGTGCGGATGATAATGAATCGGTCAAAAAGCGAGCCATGGAGATCGGCTGCGTCGCCTATTTAAACACGGCGTCTTAAGTAATGCAGCATAACCGATGCAGCACTTTGTTTGGTCGACGCCAGCCATCGAAGCAGGCGTTGACGGCTTTGAGCACTTCGGGAAGCGTCGCGAAGTACCGGTTGTGCGTTGCGAGTCGTCGGGTCAGCTTCCAAACTCGTTCGATCGGGGCCAGTTGCGGGCTGTATGGCGGCAGAAACAACAGCCGTAGGTTTCGAGCGTGGCTGCGCAAAAATGGCGCCAAGAGGATCGCGTGATGATACCGAGCGTTGTCCAGTACCAGCATCATGCGCCGCCCGGGTGTTTGTTGGCGCAGCAGGCGCTTGAGAAAGCTCTGGAACGTGACGGCATTGAAAATCGTGCACATCATGCGAACGAACTGACCGCTTTGCAGGCTGACGGCACCGAAGCAGGCGACGGACTTGCGGGTCGGCGCGTGCTGCAGGATTGGATCCTTGATTTCCGGTGGTACCCACATGCGGCAGCGCGAACCGTGCTGTTGGAAGTGGCATTCATCCAGACTCCACAGTTCGACGTCGGGACGGCGAGCCAGGCGACGGAGTTTTTTTTACTGCCGCGACTTTCAGCGGATCCGATTGAGCGACTTGGGGGCGGGGCTTGCGTAACCGGAAGCCCATGCTAAGCCGTTTACCGCGAGCGTCCTGATCGACGCGTTGGTCAATTTGCCTCCCCGTAGCGCCGTTGGAATTTCGCGGAGCAGAAGTTAAGTCGATAGCGGGAGCAAGGGCGCGACCGGCCGCAGTCGGCCCGACAGGAGTGCCTTACCGACAGCGCGGGGGCGCTATGGAGGCAGGACGGCGCCGCGAGTAGAGCCCAGGACGCAAGATGATCTCGGTTCGCAGTCAGATCAGGGGACAAGTCTGGAACCAGGCGCGGTGGTGCCCAGTCAAAATATCAAGTGGTCTGCTCAATTGGCACTGCATTTTCAGAATTGTGCCCTTGTCGCTGCCTCTCGGGGTGTCGTCATGCGTAAAAAACGAATGCACTGGATCGTCGCGGCAACGCTGACCCTCATCGCTGTCGGTTTCTCTGGTCTCGCATACGCCCATTCTGGCGGTGGTGGTGGGGGCGGCGGTCACGGAGGCAGCGGAGGCGGCCACGGAGGCCGTGGCCATCATGGCGGCGGCTATCACCGGCGCGGCGTTTACGGGGGCGCCTATCCGGGGGGCTGGCGCGGCTACCGCGGCTGGCATGGCGGCGGTGACGGCTACGGATGGTATAGCGGCCGATACTATGGCGGTTCAGGCGGATTGAGATACGGCCTGCTCTTTGCAACGCTACCCTGGTATTGCGAGAAGTACTGGTGGGGCGGCGTGCCCTACTACTACGCCGACGATAATTACTATCAATGGAACGATGGCGCCAGCGCATATGAGACCGTGCAGCCCCCGCCTGGCCTCGTTGATCAGGTGCAGACGCAGGCGCTGGCGCCGGAGCGTGAGCTGTTCATTTTTCCCGAGGCGGGGCAGTCGAACGAGCAACTAGCGCGTGATCGCGAGGATTGCCATCGCTGGGCGGCGGTACAGGTCGGCCTTGAGCCGCGCGCGGCGGCTGCCGGGGCGGCCGGGGCACCGGCATCCAGTTCGTCGTCTGCGGACTCGACGGCGGTGAAGCATATGGATTACCTTCGAGCCGACGGGGCGTGTCTGATTGGTCGCAGCTACACCGTGGAGTAGCGATGCCAGGTGCCACCCCCTGCGTTCAGATGACGGGTCCTGCTGCCTTGAACGCGAAGGCAAAGAATGCGGCGACGCCGAGGAACGCGAAGGCGACGAGGTAGTTCCACGCGAGCTTCTCCTTGAGAAAGAGAATCGCGAACACGATAAAGACCGAGATAGTGATCATCTCCTGAATGATCTTGAGTTGAAATCCTGAGAACCGGACAAAGCCAAAGCGATTGGCGGGCACCGCCAAACAATACTCGAGCAATGCGATACACCACGAAATCAGAATGGCTTTCCAGAGAGGCCAGTCATGGCCGTACTTCAGATGGCCATACCATGCGAAGGTCATGAAAATGTTCGATAACCATAGAAGGAGAATGGTGCTCATAAGTGGCTGTTTGCAAGTCCGGCATCATCGGCCGGAATCGACGCGTGAAATATCATAAGGACCGCTCCACTGCACGGAAAACGGCTCGCCGGCTCGATTTCAGCACAATGGGAAACCGCATGCCAGGCCGCCGGTCGCCTTCATCCGGCCTCGAAGCCGCTCTCGGCACTACCCGCCGGAATCCCTGGGAGCGCCATTTTCGCGGTGCAGGCTGTTCCAGACGGCGATGTCCCAGGCGTTGTGGATGCCGGCGATCATCAGCAGCACGAAGGCGGCTGCGACGGCATACATGCTGCGGGCCGGCCAGCGCCAGATGAAAAATGCGACTGCCAGCAAGGAGCCGTAGGCAATGCCCGGCAGAACCGAGTGCCAGAGCCAATCCTCGAGCACGGGCACGTAGGTAATCACGCGGCGCATGCTCGCGGTGATCAGGCCGATGTACATCAGGCCGGCGATGCCGGCGAGGCCGCATCCCAAGCTCACGCTGAGCACGGTGTGGTGGGGCATGCTCAAAAAGGCGGCGGCGCCCAGCACGGCTGCAAAGTGCACGATGGTGGGGGTGATGTAGATGCGCAATCCGTTCGGGTTGAGGCGACGGGCCTCGGCGGCCAGGGTGATGACTATGAACGTCAGGCCGGTGAGACCGGCGGCCGATGAACCGGCGATCACGTAGAAATTGTCCCAGCCCGACAGAATTGACGAATCCATTGCGCGCTAGGCCGAACTCGCGGCCTTGCTCCGGGCAGCGCCGCCGCGCATCAGTGCGAGCGCGAGCGCGGCGGAGGCGATCATCAAGAACAGGCTCACCGCATTCAGCACGGGGCTCGCGCCTTCGCGCATCCGGCCGTACATCATCACGGTCAAGGGCGCATCCGCGCCGACCAGCATCAGCGTGGTGTTGAAGTCGGCGAAGGACATCAGGAAGGAGATCGCCGCCGAACCGAGCAGCGCCGGCCGCAGATACGGCAGCAGGATGGTGCGCAACACCGCCGCTTTGGATGCGCCCAAGTTCAGTGCCGCTTCCTCCAGCGTGCGATCGAAGCGGCGCAGGCGCGCGCTGATGGTCAGAGTCGCGATGGTCGCGATGAACGAGAACTGGCCGAGAACGACCAGCGGCAATCCGGGGCGCAGGAAGTCCCACTCGACTCCGAACGCATCTTCGGCGAATTCCGCGACGCGGCTCGCGAAGGCGAGAATCGAAATGCCGAGAATGACCCCCGGAATTACCAATGGCGCGAGCATAAGTATCGAGAGGGCCTGTTTGCCCACAAAGCGGCCTCGCTCGATGAGGAAGGCGTTGCAGGTGCCGAGTCCGACCGACAGCAGCGTGACCCACGCGGCGACGACGCAGCTGGTCCAGAGGCTCCCCAGCAATTCACCGTCGCCGAACAGCCCGACCCGCCCGCGCGCCGGATTGCCGAGGAACCAATCGAGCGTGAAGCCGCGCCACGGCGGGGCGGGGTACGGCGCATCGTTGAAGGCGAATACAGCGACGACCATCAGCGGCAGAAACAGGAACGCCAGGAATGCGCACGCATACAGCGCCGTCGCGGCGCGCAGCGATTTCGGGCGCGGCAGCGAGGGAATCATGTCCGCCGCATCACGTCGCCGAACCGCTGACCGGCGATCTTGAGTCCCAGCATGACCATCGCGGTCGAGAGCGCTAGCAGCAGAAAGCCGAACGCGGCACCCTGTTCCCAGTTGAAGCGGGTGATGAACTGGGTGTAGATCTGCTCGGTGAACCACTGCGAGTTCTTGCCGCCGAGCAGGGTCGGCGTGAGATAGTTGCCGAGGGTGAGCATGAACACGACGATGCAGCCGGCCGTGATCCCGGGCGCCGCGTGCGGTATCACGATGGTGCGCAAAACGGCAAAGCCGCCGGCGCCAAGATCGTACGCCGCCTCGATCAGGGCATTGTCCAAACTCTCCAAACTCGAGATGAGCGGAATCACCATGAACAGCATCGAGGTGTACACCAAGCCGACCAGGATGGTCGCATCGTGATAGAGAAGCTCGACCGGCACCGCGGTGATGCCCAGCTTCACCAGGAGCGACGGCAGTACCCCCGACTCGCGCAGCAGAATCATCCAGCCGAGCGTGCGCACCGTCTCGCTCACCCAAAATGGAATCAAGCACAGGATGAACAGCAACCCGCTCGTCCGCCCCTGAACGAGCTTCGCGATGATCCAGGCGATGGGGAACGCCAAAAGCAGCGTGAGCAGGGTGGCGATGACCGACATCACCGCCGTCCGCAGGAACACATGCCAGTACAGCGGCTCGAGGAAAAAGGTCTTGTACTGGGCAAGGCTCGCGACGTATTGGCGCGGCCCCACGCGCTCGCGGAACGAGAGCACCGCGAGGTCGACGTGCGGCAATACGATCAGCGCTCCGAGCCAGAGCACGGCCGGCGCCAGCAGCAAGGCCAGTCCCAGCCGTACCTGCCACCGGGGTCCGAGAGGCGCGCTAGCCATCCTGGCCCGCCGCTCCGGCGCGCGCCGCAAAGCAGACGGCGCGCTCGGGATCGAAACTGAACAGCACCTTTTCCTGCGGCTTCAGGTCGGAGAATTGTCCGGTCTGCGGCAGGGCGATGCGGAACTCGCGCCGAGTACGCTGCTCCTTGAGCAGCACCGCAGAATTGGCGCCGTCGAACAGCAGACTCTGCACTTCGCCCTCGTGCCGCGGCTGGGCCGCGGGCAGTTCCGCCGCGACTCGCCCGAGGCTCGCCACTTCCGGCCGCACGAATCCCTCCACCGCGTCGCCGGCGGCGAGCGTGCCCTGCTTGAGCGCGCGAATCTCCCACCCATCCTTGGTCGTCAATTCCACCGTCGCGCCATGCACGCCCGTGACGCGGCCGACGATGCGGTTGTTCGCCCCGACGAAGCTCGCGACAAAGGGCGTCTGTGGACGGTAGTACAGATCCTGCGGGGTGCCGAGCTGCTCGAAGCGTCCATGGCTCATGACGCCCACGTGATCCGACAGCACCAGCGCCTCGGACTGGTCGTGCGTGATGTAGACGAAGGTTGTGCCGAAGGCGGCCTGCAGCTGCTTGAGCTCGATTTTCATGTGCTCGCGCAGCTTCAGATCGAGGGCGCCCAGAGGCTCATCGAGCAACAGCAGCGTGGGCTCGAGCACCAGGCTGCGGGCAATGGCGACGCGCTGGCGCTGGCCGCCGGACAGCTCGTCGACCCGCTTTGCGGCGGCCCCGCCCAATCCCACCCGTTCCAGCATGGCCTCGCTTCGCTGCATGCGCTGCGCGCGGTCTACGCCGCGCCGCGCCAATCCGTAGGCGACGTTCTCGCCGACCGACATCATGGGAAACAAGGCGAGCTGTTGAAACACCATGTTCACCGGGCGGCGATTGGGCGCGACGCCCCGCATGCTTCTGCCGCCGATGGCGATGTCTCCGCCATCCGGGGCGATGAACCCGGCGATCATTCGCAGCAGCGTGGTCTTGCCGCATCCGGAGGGTCCGAGGATGGAGAAAAAACTGCCGTGCGCGACGCTGAACGAGAGCGAATCGACCGCGATGTGCTCGCCGAAGCGCTTGACGACCGTATCCGCGATCAGGTCCGCGGCGCTCAAAGGGCTCTCTCGATCAATTGGCGGCCTTGATGCGGTCCATCACCCGACCTTCGATTTCTTCCAATCCGGGCGGAATCGCAGGATACCAGTGTATGTTCTTCAGAGCGCTGTCCGGAAACGTCGCCGTGAACTGTGCCTTCAGGCGCGGGTCGACGAATGGAGCGGTGCCCTTTGCAGCGGAAAAATTGCCGACCGATTTGATGACGCGGGCGGCATTCTCGGGGCGCATTGCAAAATTGATCCAGGCGTACGCCGCGGCCTCGTTGCGGCCGCGCGCGGGCAGCGCAAAGGTGTCGAGCCAGCCGAGCGCGCCGGAGCGCGGCACGATGTATTGGATGTCCGGATTCTCGCGATTGAGTGTCCATCCGCCGGTGTCCCACATCATGGCAGCCCACACTTCACCGGACCGGAAGCCGTTCAGCAGCTGATCCTTGTTGTCGAAGAAGAACTTGAAGTTCGGCTTGCAGGCGATGAGGGTCGCGCCCACCTGATCCATGAGCGCGCTGTAAGCCTTGGGATCCCCGTAGAGAGCGAACGGGTCCTTGCCCGCGGCGAACGCAAACGCCATCAGCGTCGGGCGCCTGAGGCGAATCGATGTCTTGCCCTTCAGATCGGGCCTGCACAGATCGCCATAATCGGTCACTGTCGTATGCTTGGTGTTCACCACCAGCCCGTCGGTGCCCCATAGATACGGCAAACCGTACAGCCTGCCGTCCAGAGTGGCGTTGCGCCTCACGATGTCGAGCAGTGCCGGCTGGAACTCATCGATCCTCACCTTGCTGAGATCGATGGGCTTGTAGATGCCGAATTCACGCTGCATCGAGACGATTCGATCCTGCGACGGCTGGGCGAGATCGTAGCCGGCACCGCCCGTCGCCCGCAGCTTCGAGATCATCTCCTCGTTGTTCGAGAGAGTTACTTCGACCTCGATTCCGGTCTCGGCCTTGAACGCGGCGACGAGGTCGGCAGGTACGTAATCGGCCCACGAGATGATGCGCAGTTTTTGAGCGTCGGCGTGCGCTTGGCCGGCCCACCCCAGAGCGAGCACGATCCCGGTCAACAAAAATGGTCTCATCGATTCCCCTAGGCCGGCGCGAGATCCGCAAGTAGGTTAGCACAACAGGCCGCGCGCGCGGCAGGGCGGAAAATGGGCGCGCG
The DNA here is from genome assembly GCA_963774865.1 of uncultured Gammaproteobacteria bacterium. GTDB lineage: Bacteria > Pseudomonadota > Gammaproteobacteria > Steroidobacterales > Steroidobacteraceae > Bog-1198. The sequence goes on along the minus strand of CAVZGU010000015.1, from coordinate 26,035 downwards.
AGTCGAACTCAAGTGTGATTTGATACCGTCGGCCGACCATGATAGGGGGAGTGATGAGCAGGCGTGTCTGTTTGACCGCGGTCTTGATCTTAAGTGCCGCCGGCGCCGTGGGGCGCGGCCGCGGAAGCACCTGCGCCCGCACCCGCAGCGATGGAAGCGCCGGCAGCGTCCAGCGCCGCTCGGGCGCAGGCGCGGGAAATATTCGCACACATCGTCGGCATCGAGAGCTCCGTGGGCAAGGGACAGGTGCCGGCCGTCGCCGACTACCTGGCCAAGCGCTTCGCGGCGGGCGGATTCCCCGCCGCCGACATTCATGTCCTGCCGCTGGGCGAAACGGCATCGCTGGTGGTTCGCTACCGCGGCAACGGCCGCGGCGGCCGGCCGATCGCGCTCATTGCTCACATGGACGTGGTCACGGCCAAGCGCGAGGACTGGCAGCGCGATCCGTACACTCTGACCGAGGAAAACGGCTTCTTCTTCGGACGCGGCACTTCCGATGTGAAGCAGGAAGTGGCGCTGCTCACGACCACCTTTCTCACCATGAAGGCGCAGGGCTACGTACCGGCGCGCGATCTGATCATCGCTTTCAGCGGCGATGAGGAGACCGCGCAGGCGACCGCAAGGGATCTGGTTACCACGCACCGCGATCTGGTCGACGCGGAGTTTGCGCTGAATGGCGACGGCGGGGGCGGCGTGCTCAGCGAGGATACCGGCAAGCCGCAGCTGTTCTACGTGCAGGGCGCGGAGAAGAGTTCGGCGGAGTTCCTGCTGACTACGCACAATGCCGGCGGCCACAGCTCGATGCCGCGGGCCGACAATGCGATCTATGAGCTTGCCGATGCGCTGAAGTCGGTGCAGCACGCCGAATTCCCGGTGATGTGGAACGACTGGACGCTCGGCGATTTCAAGGCTGCGGGAGCCGTCACGCCTGGAGCGCTCGGCGCGGCCATGAGGCGCTTTGCAGCCAATCCCCACGATGCGGGCGCGGCAGCCGAGATCTCGAAAAATCCGGCGTTCGTCGGCCGCATCCGCACCACCTGCGTGGCGACCATGCTCACCGGCGGCCATGCGGAGAACGCGCTGCCCCAATCGGCGACCGCCACGATCAATTGCCGGATTTTCCCCGGCACCTCTGCGGCGGAAGTGCAAGAGACCCTGCAGCACAGCGTCGGCCCCAAGGTCGAAGTGAAGCAGGCTATGAGGCGCTGGTGTCGGACGCCTCGCCGATGCGCGCGGACGTGATGAACGCGGTAGCCCGTGCCATCGCCGCCGCGGATCCCGGCGCGCGCATCGTGCCCACGCAGGCCTCTTATGCAACCGACGGTGCGGTTTACCGCAATGCCGGTATTCCGACCTACGGTGTGGGCGGCGTGTTCATCAAGGACAGCGAGGAGTTCGCGCACGGGCTCAACGAGCGCATCCGCGTCGATGCGTTCTACGACGCGCTGACCTACTGGTCGGTGCTGATCAGAAGCCTGGCGGGCGGTTCCTGAACGGGCCTGCCACCGGGTTCGCTAGAACGAATAGCCGGCCGAGATCACCAGCGCCTGCGGACCGAAGCTTAAGTTCGTGGTGCGCACCACGCCGCCCGTATAGGCGGCGAGGCTGGTCTTGACCTGCGACGCGGAATACGAGCCATAAACGCTCCAATGCCCGGAAACGTGGTAGCTGACTCCTACCGTGCCCGCCACGCCGACCGATGCGGTCATCGAAAGCTTCGTCGGACCGCCGCTGGCCGCATTGCCTTCTGCCGTCGAATTGCGATCGTAGAAAGTGGTGTAGTTGACTCCGACCCCGACGTATGGGCGCAACCGAGAATTCTCGCTCATGAACTTGTATTCGACGAACAAGGTGGGAGCGATCCAGCGGGCGCTCGAGATCACCTGGCCGTTGTACGGCACCGAGCCCAGCTCCCGCGGCCCCGAGCCTTTGATCTTGGCGAGCGGCGGGTAGCCGATGGCGAGCTCGACGTCGAAGTCGCGAGGACAGGCGGCGCACGTAGGCCATGTACAGCGTCTCGAGGTTCTCGGCCTTGAAGTTGACGCCGGGCGGCACATAAGGCCCCGCGAGGTCGTCCGCGCTCGTGTGATAGAACACCGTTTCCGAGCCGAGTCGGACGTTGTTGTTGCGGCACGTCGTCGGCCAGCGGCCGACGCGCAGACGGAGCATGACGCTCGCGCCAGCCAAGGCGATACGCAGCGCGCTGAATTTCATTGATGCTTCATTGGCCCGTCTCCCTAAAATTGGCTGAAGAATGCGCGGGCAGCCGCAGTACAGAACGGCGCGACGGCGGTGTGATATCCCTGACGGCAGCCTCTGCTCGCGGCCGCCGGCGACAGGCCGCCGCCGGCGGCGGTCTGGTAGTAGGCGAACAGCGCCGCCTTGACTGTCCTGAAAGGCCGTCTGCAGCGCCGCGAACGGACCGGCCGGCGTGGCATTGACGTCGAGCACGGTCACGAGGCCCGGCCGGCAGCGCGCTCCAGAATGCGGCCATGGTCTCGGTGTTGACGCTGAAGATACACGGTCGGATCCTGATCGCCGCCGCACAGCAGCGTCGGCGCCTTCGGCGCCCAGGCGCCGTTGCGCATGTCATTCACATAGAAGTCCTGGCGCAATCCGAACGTCGGCTTGACCTTGGCGAGCGGCGACGCCCGGCGTCGGCGTCGGCACAGCGCCGTCCGGATTCGGTCGCGGCATCCACCGCGTAGCTCACGCGATACTCGTTGTTGATGAGATAAGGATTGCCGAAGCCCAGCTGGAACATCGGCGTCTGCGGACTCATCGGCAGGGCGGGAGTGCGGAGGCACCGCCAGCAGCGCCGTCAGTTCGGCGGACAGCGCCGGCTCGCCCGGGATGGCGACCACCGGCGTGGTGCTTGTCGAACAGCGCGGTTTCCGGCAGCAGTCCCCTCGGCAAAAATCGTGTCGATCGGCGTGTCGCTCGGCAGCAGCGTTTCGGCATCCGGGTAGAACGTCGAGAAGATGGGATTCGGTGGCTGCTGTTGATGTTGCCGTAGGCATGCTGGTAGCTGTTGGCCAGGAGCGGCGCGAATACGGTCGAACCCAGATTCGACGCCGCCGAAGAAGACGCGTCGCCGAAGGCTTCCAGCGCATACGGGCCCGACATCGGGCGCCGCGGCGGTCACGTTGTCGCCGGCGGCCTGCATCGCGCGCAGCGTCGCCATGGCGACGTGGCCGCCTTCGGAATATCCGGTGATGAACAGCTTGCCGTTGTCGCTGGTGGCCGACAGTGAAGTGTTCGGCAGCGCCGTGCGCGCAGCCGTCGAGTATATCCATCATCTCGCCCGATTGCTGGGCGGCATTGAGGAACGGGTGATAGCCCAGGTCGAGATGTCGTAGCCCGCGTAGTTCGGCGCCACGACGATGTAGCCCTGGGCGGCGAACATCGCCGCGATCAGCGCGCCTTCGGTGTTCGAGGGATTGGTGATGTCGGCGATGTTGAACGCCTTGTTCGGTCTGGGTGCCGTGCGCGTACGCGACGATCGGTCGCGGGCCCGGAGCAGGCCGGCGCGGCACCGGTCGGCACCATCAGCGCGCCCGAGGACTCGGTGGTCTCGCCGGCGCCGCCGACGGTCCAGAATTTGAGGTAGTAGAAATCGACGCCGCACGTCGGATTGCCCGTGAGCTGCAGCAGCTGCGCGCCGGCTGCGCGTGGCGGCGAGCTGCGCCTGCAAGGTCGCCGCATCCAGCGAGGCGATGCGAAACGGCGGATTGACCGCCAGCGTGCCGGGCGCCGTCGACGTGCTGATCGTGCCCGTCTGTGCTCTGTGACTCGAGCGCCGCAGGCGACACAATGCCGCCACGGCCAACGCGATCGCCAGGATGCCTTCAAAAATTTGAACATGCCCTATCTCCACTGTCGATGCAGGCGCGCAATCGGCTATGCTGCCGTCTCACTCGACTTGCGCTTGTTGCATGAGGCGACACCAGCCCGTGGGTCCGGATTCTACGCTACTCGCGCGAAACGTCCACGCCTCCGGATAGGCATTAGCGTAGAGACCATCTGTTGCGTGCATCGCCACGGGCGATCCGCGAGCCACGCGTGCACCTGGCCGATGATGGCGAGTGCGATCGCTTCGGGCGTCACCGCGCCGATGTCGATGCCGACCGGACCGCGCAAGCGCGACCGCAGGCCTCCGCCAGCGGCCCGAGCTCCTCGCGCGATCCGCTGCCGGCGCGCCGCCGGACCGAGCAGGCCCACGTAATCCGGCGCGCCGGCCGGCGCGAGCGCGCGCAGATAGTCGACGTCCGAGGCCAGGTGGTGGCTCATCACGACCGCGGCATGGCAGCGATCGAGATCGATCGATCGAGCGCAGCGCTGCCGGCATCGGCGAGCATCACGTCGCGCCCGGAAAGTCGGCGCGCATCCGCGTAGGCGGGGCGGTGATCGACGCACGGAGACGCGCCATCCCAGCGCGCGCGCCGCGCGTCACCACGGGCTGCGGCATCCGGGCCGGCGCCGCAGATCAGCAGATGCGGCGGGGGCGCGAGGAACTGCACGAAGGCGCGCACGCGCTCCGCGCCGCGTTCGAGGATCGAGCTCGCGCGAGCACCCTGCGGCGCAGCGACTGCTCGGCCGCCGCGTCGAGATCGCGGGCAGCGTCCGGCAGGCCGTAGGTGCCGAGCGGCAGCTCGCTCGATTCGTGCACGGCGACGAGGCACGGCGGGCACACCGCTGCGCGTGATGCGGCCCGCGCCTGCGAGCGCGGCGGCGGCGCGGCCGAGCGCGTTGGCCGGCTCGAGCAGCACCCGCATGGCGCCTTCGCAGCCGGCGCCGATGCCGAACAGAATATCGTCCGGCCCGCGCATGTCGTATTCGACGGCGCGCGCCGTGCCGCCCGCCATCACCTGCTGCGCGTGCAGCTTCAGATCCGCCTCCAGGCATCCGCCGCTCAGCAGCCCCAGGTAGCTGCCGTCGGCCATGATCAGCATCCGCGCGCCGGGCTTGCGGTAGGTCGAGCCTGCCGTCGCGACCACCGTGGCGAGCACCCGCGCCACCGGCTCCGGCGGCGCGCTCCAGCAATTGCTCGAGGCTGGTGTCCAGGCGGACATCGATCCGGCTCGTGTGCATCCGGCGTATTCTTGCACGCTTTTGCCACACCCGGCACCCTCCATGGCGAGGCGATGACGCAGCGCACCTCGACCGATCGCTGATAACATTGGAAGATGCTGCAGACCCCGCTCAGCGAGCCACCGACCTCCGAATCGCCCCGGGTGCTGCTGCCGGGGTGGGAGTTCTCCAATAGCTACGCCGCGCTGCCGGCGCATTTCTTCGCGCGGCTCGACCCTGCGCCGGTCGCCGACCCCCGGCTGATCAAATTCAATCAGGCGCTGGCCACAGAGCTCGGTCTCGAATGCGCGGATCTGGATGCGCAGACGCTGGCGGCGGCTTTTTCCGGCAACCTGATCCCGCGCGGGCGCCGACCCGATCGCCATGGCCTACGCAGGGCATCAATTCGGCCAGTTCGTTCCGCAGCTCGGCGACGGGCGCGCGATCCTGCTGGGCGAGGTGAATCGACCGCTTCGGGCTGCGCCGCGATATCCAGCTCAAGGGCTCGGGCCGCACGCCCTTCTCGCGCAGCGGCGACGGCCGCGCGGCGCTGGGTCCGGTGCTGCGCGAGTATCTGGTGAGTGAAGCCATGCACGCGCTGGGAATCGCGACCACGCGCGCGCTGGCGGCGGTTGCGACCGGCGAGGTCGTCTTCCGTGAGCAGCGGCTGCCGGGCGCGATCTTGACGCGGGTGGCCGCGAGCCACGTGCAGAGTGGGCACCTTTCAGTATTTCGCCGCGCGGGGACGACCCCGAGGCGGTCAAACGCCTCGCCGATTACGTGATCGACCGCCACTACCCGGAGCTCGAGCCGCCGAGCGTCCCTACCTCGAGCTCCTTGCGCGCCGTCAGTCGCGCGCCAGGCCAAGCTCGTCGCGAGCTGGATGCACGTCGGATTCATCCACGGCGTGATGAACACGGACAACATGGCGATTTCCGGGGAGACCATCGATTTCGGACCGTGCGCCTTCATGGACGCCTACGATCCCGCCGACGGTGTTCAGCTCCATCGACGGCATGGGCCGCTATGCCTATGGCAAATCAGCCGCCGGCGGCGCAATGGAACCTGGCGCGATTCGCCGAGACCCTGCTGCCGTTGATCGATGCGGATGGCGGCCGCGCGGTCGAGCTGGCCACCGAGGTGATCGCGGCGTTTTCGCGAGCAATTCGACCGGCACTGGCTCGCCGGCATGCGCGCCAAGCTGGGGCTGTTCACGGACGAATCCGGCGACCTCGAGCTCGTCCGCCGCTGGCTCGAACTCTATGCACCGCAATCATTGCGACTACACGCTGAGCTTTCGGCGGCTTTGCGATGCCGCAACGGCGGAGGCAGACGCCGCGCTGCGCGCATCGTTCGCGCACCCGGTCGAATACGATGAATGGGCGGCAGCGTGGCGGTCGCGCCTGGCGCGCGAGCCCGCAGTCGCTCGGATCAGCGCGCCGCTCGATGCGGCGGGTCAATCCCGCCTTCATTCCGCGCAATCATCGCATCGAGCAGATCATCGCCGCGGCAGTCGAAGGCGAGGACTTCGGGCCCTTCGAGGAGATGCTGCGAGTGCTGTCGCAGCCGTACGAGGATCAAGCGGCCTCGAGGCCTATGCAATGCCGCCGCAGCCCGCCGAGCGGGTGCTGCAAACGTTTTGCGGCACCTGAACCGTGCAGCGCATGCCGAATGACCGGCAATCGATCGTCGCCACGCCGCTGTGGCAGGATCAGATCGCGGCCTGCCGAGCTGGCGGAGTATCCGCTGCCCGCCGCAGTGGATGTGCTCATCGTGGGCGCGGGCTATACGGGACTGTCGGCCGCTCGCGAGACCGCGGCGGCGGGGCGTACGCACGCTGGTGCTCGATGCCGCCGCAGTGGGCGCCGGCTGCTCCGGCCGCAACGGCGGCCAGGTCGCCTACAGCATCAAACCGTCGCTCGCGAATTTGAGCGCGCGCTACGGCGAGAAGCGCGCCTTTGCGATCTGCCGCGAGGGTCTCGAAGCGGTCGCGCTACCTGCGCTCGCTTGCCACGCGCGAAGGCGTGGATTGCGATTGGCGCGAGCGCGGGTGCTTCTTCGGCGCGCATACCCCGCGGCACTTCAAGGTCATGGCGCGAGAGGCGCGCAACAGCATCCGGGCCTCGAGCAGCGCATCACGGTCGTGCCGCCGGCCGAACAGCGGCAGGAAATCGCGAGCGATTTCTATCACGGCGGCTGCGTGTACCACGATGATGCCTCGGTCGACCCCATGAGGCTGCTGCTGGCGCTGTTGCGTCGGGCCCAGGACAGCGGCGCCGCCGTGCAGGATCACTGCGCGGCGACGGCCATTCGCGCCGCGCGCGGGGGATTCGAGGTGCAGACCTCGCGGGGAATCGTCAAGGCGCGACAAAGTGCTGCTCGCGACGAACGGCTACACCGGGCCTCTGTCGCGCTGGCACCGGCGGCGCGTCATTCCGATCGGCAGCTATCAGATCGCCACCGAGCCGCTGGGATCGCGAGCGGGTTCGCTCGCTCATCCCGCGGGGCCGCAACATGGTCGATTCGCGGCGCGTGGTCGTGTATTTCAGGCCGTCCCCCGACGGGGAGCGCATCATCTTCGGCGGCCGGGCTGCGCTCGGCGAGAAGGACCCGCTCGCCTGCGTGCCGCGATTGCGCATGATGATGACGAGGATATTTCCGCAGTTGCGGCCGGTTCGGATCAGCCACGCCTGGGTCGGCTGGGTCGCCTATACCTTCGATACCATGCCGCATGTGGGTCGACGCGACGGCCTGTACTACTGCATGGGATATTGCGGCCAAGGCGTGCCGCTCGCGCCCTACTTGGGCATGAAGATCGGCCGGCAAATGGCGGGGCTGGCCGACGGGCGTACCGCTCTCGATGGCTTGCCGTTTCCCTCTCGGCCGTATTATTTCGGCGCGCCGTGGTTCCTGGCGCCCTCGGTGTGGGCTTATCGGATGCTGGACGCGTTGGGCATCTGAATGACCGGCAAACGCCATCTCAACAAGTACGGCTCCTATGCGGAGCTCGCGCGCCACGAAGTGGAGGGCAGGGACTACCGCATTCGCGCGCACGCGCGGCCGGGCTCGCCGGTGCTCATCGTCGCTCCGCACGGCGGCATGATCGAGGTCGGCACCTCGGAGATCGCGCACTTCGTGGCGGGCCGCGAGTTCAGCCTGTTCAGCTTCGAAGGCGCAAAGGGCTACGGCACAAACCGCGATCTGCACATCACCAGCCACCAATTCGATCATCCCGCGTGCCTGGCCATGGCGGCGCGCAGCGAGATCGTGCTCAGCGTGCATGGCTGCGTTGGAGCCTCGCGGATCCATCTCGGAGGGCTCGATATGGAATTGACCGAGCGCCTGGCCCGCGGCCTCGTGCAGGCCGGCTTCCCGGTCGATGCCGCGAGCGACAAATATCCCGGCCGCCATCCGCTCAACATCTGCAACCGCGGAGCGCGCGGCAGGGGAGCCCAGCTCGAGATCACCTATGATCTGCGGCGAGGTGAATCGCGCGCGGCGATCGCCCGCGCGGTTCGCCGCGCGATCGAGGAATACGCGGCCGCCGCCCGCCCGCGCATCGCACGCGGGCGCGGGGGGGCGCAGAGGACCGCGAGTCGCCCTAGCGGGAGCGCGCGTCCGCCGCCGCCGCCCGCAGGCCCGCGTCGACCGTGGCCGCCAGTCGGCTCGGTTTGACGCAGTACAGCCGCCGCCCCAGCCGGTACGCCTTGCGTTGCAGCGCCTTGCGTCGGCGCGCGAGCCGGCGGATCAGCTCCGCCACCGAGTCATTCCGGCTCGCGGCATTCGGCCCCGTGGCGTAGTGAGAAATTCTGTAGCCGAGCAGCGCCAAGTCGTGATCCGCGCCCAGACGCTCCGCCAGCCGGCCGGATCTGCTGCAGCTCTTGGCCAGACGCTTCGGGCTCAGCGGCAAAAGAATCTCCAGCTGATTGGCGAGATATTTGGTCTGCTTGCGCCATTCATGCAGGGACTCATCCGTGGGCCGCCGCCGCACCCGCGCAAAGGCTCTGCGGCACGATATATATGTGCGCTTGACGCCCGCGCCGAGCGTCGCTTGCTCGAGCCGCGATCCCGGCACGCTTTGCAGCCGGCGCTTGACCGCAGCCAATGCGGCGGCCGAGGCGGCCACATCCCTTGGCCGCAAGCGCTGCTGAATGTCGCGCCGCTCTCGGCGCAAGGCGCGATCAAGATGCTGTACGAAATCCGCCTTCCGCCCGGCCTGCGCGTGCCCGGCCGGCCGCGTCTTGGCCCGGGCTACCGGCTCGAGTCGCCGGAGGGTTTCCAGCAGCACGTTGGCATCGCGCACGGCAGTCAATGGCCGGGCCGCATCCCGCATCGATGTATTTTCCCGCCGGTAGGCGATGACGCCGATGCATCCGCGCAGCAGCCGCAGCGTAGCGCGAGCGCGCTTGAGCTCCACACGCACTTCATGAACCGTACGAGCAGTGCGATGTCGGCGCTTCAGTCCCGCGATGGCTTTGTCGAGCTGCGCGAGCAGAATCCGGCGCACCGTGCGCATCGGTGCATCCGCCGAAGGGAATCCTCCCTTCATGTTCCTTCCTTTCGCTGCCGGCAGCTCTGTGCGCGCGATTGTAGCGCGGGAAAGATGCGGAGCGCAGGCTGAACCTCGCCGGCCGCATCCTCCCGCGCCAAAGCATCATCCGGAGATCTGAATCCGCCGCGGCATCGCCTTCGCGTGCTTGGCAATGGTGACCGTGAGCACGCCGTTTTTGCCGGAGGCGTTGACGCCCTGGCTGTCCGCCGTATCCGGCAGCACAAAGCGCCGATAGAAGCGCCCGTGACTGCGCTCCGTGCGGCGGTGCTGAATATCGTTGCTGCGGTTCTCTGCGAGCTCATTGGTTCGCTGTCCCGAGAGCGTCAGCACCCCGTCTTCCAGCGTCAGGTCGACCTTGGTCGGGTCGACGCCCGGCAGATCCACATAGATTTCGAAGCGATCGCCGTACTCGTGGATATCCACGGGGGGCACCCACGCGGCGGTGGCGGAACTGCTGTCGTTCTCGCTCATGGTGCCGAACAGCCGGTTGATCTCGTCCTGAAGGCGCGGCATCAGGCTCCATGGATTTTGTCTAACCACATCGTTCATGGCCAATGCTCCTTTGATGGTTGCAGGTCTCAACATCGCGCCCTGACCGATGCCGGACGCGTCCTGCCGGGAATCTGAGGCCGCGCGATAGCAATTCAAGGGAGTCCGCGCGTGGCAAGGGAGTCCGCGTGTGGCGGGTGGGGGTGCGGCCGCGCAATAATTGGAAATGCCAAGCGCGTTGCGGCCCGGTTCCGCCCTCGAGGTGTTGCAGGTGTTTCTCAAGCTGGGCCTGAGCTCCTTTGGCGGACCGGTCGCGCATATCGGCTATTTCCGCGAGGAGTTCGTCGTGCGGCGCCGCTGGCTGGAAGATGGGGCCTTTTCGGATCTGGTCGCGCTGTGTCAGTTCCTGCCCGGCCCGGCCAGCAGCCAGGTGGGATTCTCCATCGGGCTGATGCGAGCCGGCTTTCGGGGCGCTCTGGCGGCGTGGATCGGCTTCACGCTGCCGTCGGCCGTCGCACTGGCCCTCTTTGCCGACGGCGTGAGCGCGGTGCGCGGCCCGATCGGCGCCGGCATATTGCATGGCCTCAAGCTCGTGGCCGTCGCCGTGGTCGCGCAAGCCGTCTTCGGCATGGCGCGTACGCTGTGCCCGGATCGACGGCGCGCATTGATCGCCGTCGCCGCCGCGCTGATCGTCCTGTCGAGCGCCTCGGCGGGCGCCCAGGTCGCGGCGATCGTCCTGGGCGGCATGGCCGGGCTCTGGCTTTGCCGAAGCTCGGCAGCGGCGGCGATGGGAAGCTTTGCGGTGCCGGTGTCGCGCCGCGCCGGCCTGGCGTCGCTCGCGATCTTCAGTGCGCTGCTGGTGGGGCTGCCGCCGCTGGCCGGTGCCGGGCCGCCGCGCGGAGTGGCCCTGTTCGACGCATTTTACCGCTCCGGTGCATTGGTGTTCGGCGGCGGCCACGTGGTGCTGCCCCTGCTGCGCAACGCCTTCGTGATGCCGGGCTGGGTGAGCGATGACACGTTTCTCGCCGGCTACGGCGCCGCGCAGGCGATCCCCGGTCCGCTGTTCACCTTCGCCGCCTATCTCGGGGCCGTGGTCAAGCTGCCGCCGCACGGGCTCGCGGGCGCCGTGATCGGTCTCGCCGGTATTTTTCTCCCGGGCATGCTGATTCTCGTCGCCGCGCTGCCGTATTGGCAGATTCTTCGTGCGCGCACCGATGCGCAAGCCTCGATGCGCGGCATAAATGCGGCGGTCGTGGGAATTCTGGGGGCTGCGCTCTACAGTCCGGTGTGGACCAGTTCGGTGGCGAGTCCGGGCGATGTCGCCGCCGTGCTCGTGGGATTCGCCCTGCTGACCTTCTGGCGCGTACCCCCCCTGGCGGTGGTCCTCATGGGTGCGCTCGCCGGCATCGTGCTTGCGCATTAGCGCGCAGGCATCGAAGGGAAATCCTGCGTAATCCACACGCCGACTTGAAAGGCAAATCGGGGCGGTGCAATCTGCTCCCCGATGGCAAGTCGACCGACACGAGGACTGCTCGCCGCAATGCTGACCGCGGCCTGCTGCTGGGCGCCGAACCCTGCGCCGGCGGCGAAGAGCGGCCCATGAGATCGGATCGGCGTCTCGCTCTCGCCTCGATTCTTGCGTTCTCGCTGGCCGGCGCGGTGTTCGGCGCCGAATCGAGCGGAGAGCAGCGCGCGCAAGCGGCGGGGCGGGCGCTCATCGGCACCCGGGCTCCCTGGCTGGTGCTCAAGACCATCGACGGGGAGACGATCGATCTTAAGCGTCTGTACGGCAAACAGGCGGTGTATTTGAAGTTCTGGGCGACCTGGTGCGTGCCTTGCCGCCAGCAGATGCCGCACTTCACGAGTCCGGCGCGCTGTTTCGCGCCTTCGGCATCACCGAGGTTCCGGCCGCACTGATCGCCGATGGCCGCGGTCGGATCGTGCGAATCATCGGCGGACAGCAGGTCGAGGCGCCGTCCGCACTGCGCACGGCGGTCAACTCGCCCTGACGGGCCACATGCGTCTGAGCACGCCGTCGCGCAGGATGAAATGGTGCCAAAGCGCCGCCAGCGCGTGGATGCCCGCCAGCGCGAACAGCGCATAGGCCAAATAGCCGTGGATGTCCTCGGTGGGATGAAAGATCGCGGGATTCTTTCGAACTCCGAAATTCACCTGGAATATCCCCAGGTCCAAGCTGCGTCCATGCCATACGAAGGTCACGATGCCGATGATCGGGATGACGAACATCAACGCATAGAGCACCCGGTGCACGGGACTCGAAAAACGGCGGGAAAACTCTCCGACCTCCGGCGGCAGCGCAGGGGGCGCGTGCCGTGCGCGCCACCAGAAGCGCGCGAGCAGCAGCACCCATAACGCGAGCCCGCACACGGCGTGCACGTTGATCCAGAAGGATTGGGTTTTCTTCGGCCAGGAATCGTGCAGCAGACCCAGAATGCCCACCGCGACCACGAGCAGGAACATGGACCAATGAAAGGCCATGGCGCCCGCGCCATAGCGTGAATCGCTTCGAGTGACGTTGTTCATCGATCTTCGCACCACGCCGGCCCGGCATGGCCGCGGCGTAGTCTCGGGCATCGATGCCATCTCTTCAAGTCCTGCATCGGGCCGGCAATTCGGTCTGGGACTTTGGTCTATAGTGCGCGCATGCATCGCAAGAGCGTCCCTGTGCAGCTGGTCGGATCCCTCATCGACCTGATCGTCTGCTTTGCCTCGATCGGCGCAGGCGCAGCGCCCGGGCGCAGCCAGATCCTCGGATTCACGGCGGCCGCCGCATTTTATTGTATGGCGCACGTGCGCGCGCGAAGCGTGATCTTCTGGCTGCACCTGATCGCAGTGACCGCGTCGATTTTTTCCCTGCGAAGCGGTGTGTTTGCACTGCTGACGAACGGCCTCGGCTGGCCCGGGCAGGCGGCGATCGTCGCCGCGGTGATCGCCACCGCGGCCGTGATGCGCCCGGGATACGCCTACTGCATTTCACATGCGACATGGTCGCTGGGCAGCGGCGCGGGCTGGCGGGCAGGGGCGATCGGCGTGGCGGCCTTCGCTCTGCTGCTGCGGTTGATCTACAGCGGGCAGATCGAGCTCCTTCCGGAGGAGACCTATTACTGGAATTACGCGCGTCATCTCGATTACGGCTATCTCGATCACCCGCCGATGGTGGCGTGGCTGATCAGCGCCGGGACCGCCGTGTTCGGCGATACCGAATTCGGCGTGCGCAGCGGCGCGCTGTGCTGCGGCGTCATCACTGCATTCTTCACCTACCGGCTGACGCGCAATCTCTACGGCGAGGCGAGCGCGCTGGTGGCGGTCGTGCTGGTGCAGGCGCTGCCGTTCTTCTTCCTGGCCGGAATGCTCATGACCCCCGATGCGCCGCTCACCGCGGCTTGGGCGGCCGCGCTGTATTTCCTGGAGCGCGCCCTGATCGCCGAGCGCCCCGGCGGGTGGTGGCGGGCGGGTGTGTGCCTGGGTCTCGGAATGCTGTCGAAATACACGATCAGCCTGCTCGGAGTGTCGGCGTTCGCGTTCATGCTGCTCGATGCGCGCGCCCGCTCCTGGCTGCGGCGCTGGCAACCGTACGGCGCGGCGCTGCTCGCGCTGGCCGTGTTTTCGCCGGTGATCGTGTGGAACGCCCAGCATGAGTGGGCATCGTTCGCGTTTCAGACCTCGCGCCGCCTCGCGGAAAGTCCGCGCTTCTCCCTGCACAAGCTCATCGCATCGGTCGTCGTGCTGCTGACCCCGACCGGCGCGGCTGCGGCGGCGGTGCTGCTGCCGCGCCAGGCGCCGGAATCCGGCGCGCAGGATGCATCGGCGGCTGAGCGACGCGCGTGGCGCTTCATGCAGGCGGCGATCCTGCTGCCCCTCGCGGTGTTCGCCGTCTTCAGTCTGCGCCACGAGGTCAAGCTGGACTGGACCGGCGCGCCGTGGGTGGCCGCCATGCCGGCGCTGTCCGTCGGCATCGTGCATTCGGGCGAGAGCCTCGCGACCGGCATGCGTGCATGGATCCGCAGTGCCTGGGGACCGACCATCGTCGTGCTGATGCTGATCTACGGCGCCGGTCTGTATGCACTGGCGATCGGGATTCCCGGATTGAGCTACGGCACGCACCCGGAGCTGGTTCCCGTCGGGTGGCGCGAGCTCGGCGCTCAGATCGGCGCTCACAGCCGGCAAGCGGCCGACGCAGGAGGCGGGCAGGCGCCGCTGATCGTGGGCATGGATCGCTATGCAATCGCGAGCGAGCTCGCGTTCTACGCGCCGGACCGCCCCAAGGGGGTCGGCGAGGCGACGAGCGGTCACCTGTTCGGTCAAGTGGGGCTGATGTACGAACGGTGGTTTCCGCCCGCGGCGGAGCAGGGGCGCACGCTGCTGCTGGTCGCCTGGGACCGCGCAGAACTGACCTCGGATCGCATACAGTCGAGCGTCGAGCGGCTTGGACCGATCGAAGAGGGTACGCTGATGCGCGGCCACGCACTCATACGCCATTATTACTACCGCTTCGCCTACGGCTATCGCGGATCTGCGGCCCCGCAAGCCATGCGCCGCGTATGCATCAGCGCGCCGATAAAATCCGTGTAGCCGGCATTGCTGCAGTCTCGATGCTGATCTGCGTCCTCAATACGCGGTCCGCGACTGCGCAGACCGACGAGATCGAAGTCTATGACGCCGAAATCGCCGCGCCGGGCGTGTTCAACCTCACCTTGCACGACAACTACACGCCCGACGGGCGCAACAGCCCGGCTTTCCCCGGCGGAATCGTTCCGAACCACACGCTCAACGGCGTTCCGGAGTGGGCATATGGGGTAACCGATTGGTTCGAGGCCGGTCTCTATTTGCCTCTGTACAGCATCAGCGGCACGGGAGCGTGGACCTACGACGGCTTCAAGGTTCGCACGCTGTTCGTCAAGCCCGATGCGGCCGACCGTCGTTTCTTCTACGGCGTGAACTTCGAATTCAGCTGGAATACGGCGCACTGGGACCCAACGCGCAACACGCAGGAAATCCGCTCCATCATCGGATGGCATCTGGGATCCTTCGATATCATCCTCAATCCGATCCTGGACAATTCCTACAAAGGGTTTGGGCAGCTCGAGTTTGCTCCCGCCTCACGGGTCGCCTACCATTTCAGCAAGACCTGGGCGATTGCGGCCGAGGAGTACGATGACTTCGGCCCCTTGCGCGGGTTCTATCCGGCTTCCCAACAGCAGCACCAATTATTCGCGGTAGTCGACTATGGCGGCAAGCCGTGGTCCGTCGAGGGGGGCGTGGGCGTCGGTCTCACCGATGCCACGGATCACCTGGTCCTCAAGCTCATCCTGTCGCGCGACCTGAACTAGAGCTAGAGCGGTTGCTGCGAACAATCCCGTCCAGCGAGTTGGTCGGCGCGCGCCTCAATCTCGGTCGGCCTTCGTGGGATCTTGCCCCCGCGTCAGTTCGATGCCCGCCTGAATCTCCCCGACGGGTCAACTGTCCGACGCTCGGATGAAAAGTCCAAAAAAAAGCCCTGCCAGGCAGGGCTCAGTCCGGGGAGGCGCCAGGACCTATCTGTGCACGCCCAACTTCTCGCGCCAGCCGGGATATAGCTTGTCGGCGTCCTTCGGGAAGGACTCGAAGGCGCGGGCGAACTCCTTGTGCTCCTTGGCAAACTGGATGGGATCGGCGCCGGCCTTCCAGCACTCGTAGGACTGCCGCAGGGAGATGGCACCGGAGGCAGGGCTGTCAATGTGACCGTAGGCGCCTCCGCCGGCGGTGTTGATGACGTTGCCATGGCCGAGATTCTCGAAGAACCCGGGTAGGCGCAGCGCATTCATCCCACCCGAAATGATCGGCGTCGTCGGTTTCATGCCGTACCACTTCTGGTAATAGACAGGACCTTGGCATTCGTCGCGCTCGATCATGTAGGCGATGATCTTATCGTCGCCCTCGCCTTCCATCTTGCCATAGCCCATGGTTCCCACGTGGATTCCCGAGGCGCCCTGCAGACGGGACATCTTGGCCAGCACGAACGCGGTGTAGCCGCGCTTGGAGTTGGGCGATGTGACGGCGCCGTGACCGGCGCGATGATAGTGCAGGTACTGACCGGGGTACTGGCGACGGGCAGTGGTCACCATGCCGGGACCACCGACGTAGCCGTCGACCAGGAACGCCAGCTTGTCGGCGTCGGGGCCAAACACTTCGAGCGCATAATCCGCGCGCGCACACATTTCAAAATGGTCATCGGCGGTGATGTTCATCGAGAACAGTTTGGCTTGTCCTGTTTCATCCTGCGCGCGCTTCAACGAGTCGTATACCAGCGGCAGCACTTTCTTGAGCGGGCAGAACGTTTGATTCCCCTGCGGTTCGTCGTTCTTGATGAAGTCGCCGCCCAGCCAGAATTGGTAGGCAGCATGGGCGAACGGCTCGGGACGCAGCCCAAGCTTGGGTTTGATGATGGTGCCTGAGATATAGCCGCCATCCTTGATGGGCCGACCGAGAATTCGCCACAGGTCGGAGATGTCCTTGGCCGGACCATCGAACATTTGCACGACGCGTTCGGGCACGTAGAAGTCGATCATCTTGGCATACTCGATGTCGCCCATGCCCTGATTGTTTCCGATGGCCAGGGTCAAAAAGGACACCAGCATGAAGCGGCCATCAGTAACGTTTCGGTCGAAAAGTTCCAGTGGATACGCGATTCGCATATCTTCGGCGGCTTCATCGATGTAGTACACGAGCGCGTCCACGCCCTTCGTGAAATCGTCCGTCGTCGAGACCTCGACGTTCGTGCCGGTGGAAGACTCGGCGGCAAAGTGCGCGGCGCCTTCCAGATAGCCAACGCCGGCCTTGGGCTTCATCGTGTACGCGACGAGGATGTGGCGCCCTCCGGCGATAAGGTCGGCTTCCTTCAAGTTGAGATTGGCGTAGCGGTTTGATTGGTCCATATAGGTCTCCTGACTTTCTTTTGCTGAGGGTATCGGCTAGGCAGATTCGGAATTGCAGGCGAATGCTACGCGGCCGGGTCTATAAATAGCTTTCACGGTTTCTTAATTGCAGCCACCAGAAGCTGGAATCGATCCGGGGTAAGGGAGGGGGAGAGGGGGGGGGGGGGGGGGGGGGGGGGGGTGAGAAGGGGAGAAAAGCAAGTAGGGGAATAAGTATCAAGAACAGTCAGATGTTTGTGTTTACCATAAATTACCCGAAGGTCAGCATCATGGATAATGTCTCCGCCCCAACTCACCGTTCTTCGAGCAATCGCCCACCTTTGTTATATTTTCCGCGCCGCAGAAGACTCCGTATAGGTAGGACAAACCACTATCTACCTACGGGGGCCGGAAAACCTCTGTTTTTAGGGGGCCCCGGGGACCGACGCCCGCTGGCGCGCTCCGCCCGAGCAGGCCGCCCCAATCAGTCCCGAAAATATGGAACTCCCGTGCTGGGAAGGGTTCTCGAATCTCCTCGAGAATCCGGTCATGCGCGAGTTCAGGCTCGCCATGTTCTGCGATCGCGACGGGCCGCCTGCTAGATCTAAAGCAGAAATAGGTCCTCGAGTGGGCGCGTACTAGACTCGTTCAATCAGTTCAAGGGCTGCGAAAAGATTTGTGATCACCGCGTCCACATCCAAACGCTCCACAGGCTCGCCGTGGTTATAACCATAAGGAACGCAGAATACCGGGCAACCGGCAGATCGTGCAGCAAGTGCATCGTTGCGCGAATCGCCGATCAATAGCATCTGTTCTACCGGCACACCAAAAAATTCGGCGGCATGCAACAAGGGCATGGGATGCGGCTTTTTCTCCGGCAGCGAATCACCGGACAGCACGGTTTCGAAATAATGTGCGAGGCCGATGCCCTTCAGCAGCGGCTCAGTGTAACGCGCTACCTTGTTGGTGATGCAACCCAACTTGAAGCCCGCCGCCTTGAGCGCATCGAGGCCTTGCACCACACCCTCGAACAATTTGCTTCGCAGCAAAAGCTCGGTGTAGTGTTTTTCGAAGATGGGCAACGCCTCGTCGTATAAGGCGGTATCCGGCTCGGCATGCATGTCGTCTGTGAGCGCACGCTTCACCAGCCACGAGATGCCGTTTCCGATGTAGCTCATCAGCAGGTCCTGCGACACGGCAGGACGGCCCATGTCGCGCAACATGTGATTCGCGGCTTCCGCCAATTCCGGCGCCGTATTCACCAGCGTTCCATCCAGATCGATAAGAATCGCTGAGATACCCAAGGGAAAATGCATTTGCGTCAATTTTTTTGATCCAATTTCAGTGTTGACTCAATAACTTTACCTCTTTGACGATGGTTTCGCGGCGGATATTGCTGCCTCCCTCACTTTCACGCACTTGAAGATCCGGTTCAATAGACGATCCCGGGGGGGTTCATGCACACCTTTAGGTCTCTGCCAGTTAGGCCCTTAGCCGCGCCTCAGCCTTTTGTTGCCCGCCATGTGCGCCCTATCAAATCCTGGGCTGACTTTGGTAAGCGATGCGCCGGCAATGGCGGGCCTCGGACGGACAAATCATCGCGGTAGGGGGCGGGTTCGCACGGCGCCAATCCCAATGCACAGTCGGTCCGAGCCGCCATGTGCCGCGTGCCCTGTGCGATTAGGTGGTTTATCCTTCTAACCCTACTCATGGTCCAGAGCGAGCGATGACCAATACAGAACAATATAGAGTACGCAAAGAGCCCTACTATCAACCGCAGGGAAACGAAGTCGGGCTGTACGAGGCGGCTTACGCCGCGCGCCTGCCGGTGATGGTAAAAGGCCCGACCGGCTGCGGAAAATCGCGCTTTGTCGAACACATGGCCTGGAAGCTGAACAAGCCGCTGATTACCGTGGCATGCAACGAGGACATGACCGCCAGCGATCTGGTCGGGCGCTACCTGCTGGATGCTCAGGGAACGCGCTGGCTGGACGGCCCGCTGACGACGGCGGCGCGTATCGGCGCGATTTGCTACCTCGATGAAATTGTCGAGGCTCGCCAGGACACCACGGTGGTGATCCATCCGCTGACCGACCACAGGCGCACCCTGCCGCTGGACAAGAAGGGCGAGTTGATCAAGGCACATCCCGATTTTCAATTGGTGATTTCCTATAATCCGGGCTACCAGAGTCTGCTGAAGGAACTGAAACAATCCACCAAACAGCGCTTCACGGCCTTTGATTTCGACTATCCCGAGGCCGGCGTCGAGGCGGAGATTCTCAGCAAAGAGACAGGTATGGACCATGCGATATCCGCCAAGCTGGTGAAGATAGGCGCGGCGGCACGCAACCTGAAGGGGCATGGCCTGGAGGAAGGTATTTCCACGCGCCTCCTGGTATACGCGGCCACCCTGATCAGAGGCGGGGTGCCGGCTCGCGATGCTTGCCGTATGGCTTTGGTGCGCCCGATCACCGATGATGCGGATATTCGCGAAACGCTCGATCACGCTATCGATGCCGTATTTGCTTGAAGCGACCGGGAAAAAATCATGGAAACGGTGGCAATACCCGCTGAGCTTCAAATCTATTGGGCGCTGCTTGACTGTCGTTTCCCACGCGTCAAACCGGTGTTCGCCGATTGTCTGAGCTACGCCCTGGCGACGCTTTCCAAGGAGGGAGTGGCAGCCTACATCGAGAGTGCGCGCTTCCTCGGCAAGATGGGGCGCGGTGCCGAGCCCATCCTGATCTTCCTCGAGGAATGGCCGGCAGTTGCCAAGACCCTGGGTGAATCCACGTTGCCTGCCGTGATGGATCTCGTGCACAGGATGGGGAAGTCTCCCAATGGCAGGGCGATCACACCGTTCCTGCAATGGTTGCCGGCCATATCGCGCAAGCTGACTTCGAGTGAACAGCTGAGCGACTTTCTTGCCATCACGCTCGACTTGATGGAGCGAACCACCGGGTCAATACACGGAATCCATCAGACCTTTCCGAGCCCCGGGTTGCCTGATTTTTTCAAACAAGCGCCGGCCCTGCTTGGGCAGCTTTCCCTGAAGGGATTGAAAAACTGGGTGGTTTATGGGGTGCGTTATTACCATGACCATCCTGATCGGCAAGTCGATTTTTTCAGTCTGCAGTCGGCGGACAGTCAAGCCGTGCTGCAGCGCGAGCGCAACGGCACTCTGTTGATGAATAACGAGCGCAAGCTGGATATGTATTTGCGCGGTTTGTGGCAAGACGAGGATCAATTGATTCCCTATTCCGGCGCGTTCGATGAACTGCGCCAGCCTATTCCCTACTATGACAAGCTCGGCATACGCCTGCCCGACGTATACAGTGATGCGCACGGCATAACCGGCATCGACCGCTACCGTGCCGCATTGGCTCACATCGCCGCGCATCGCCGCTGGACCACCGCGATTTTTGCGGACAATCTCAGTCCCTTCCAGCGCATGGCAACGGAGTTCTTGGAGGACAGCCGCGTCGAATATCTTGCTATGCGCGAGTATCCCGGTTTGCGTCGGATCTTCATGGCGCTGCACCCGATCCCGGCTGAAGACGCCTGTGATCCCGAGCTTGAATCCGGCGTACGCCATCGCCTGACGATGCTGTCGCGTGCCGTGCTCGACCAAAAGCATCCCTACCACAATCCACATGTCGTCGAATTTGCCGAGCGCTTCCACATGCTGATGCGCGAAAGCAACATGAGCACCCGGGAGATGGCCGATCTCGCGGTTTCTTTCGTGGCCAAGACGCGCCGACAGAGCGATCAACTCGCCAAGACTCACTTCAAGGACACCGTGGTAGATTACCGCGACGACAATCGCCAGATATGGAAATTCATAGAGCAAGGCGACGAGGAGAACGCGTTCGAGGAGCAGCGCAAGACCGAGCCCACCGAGGAGCTGAGCAGCCTGCCCCCGCGCCATTATCATGAATGGGATTACCACACCCACGGCTACCGTCCGGACTGGGTGAGCGTGCACGAGGCGCTGCATCCGGGCGGCAATGCGGCAGACATCGACAGGCTCTTGGCGAAGCACGCCGCCCTGGCCAAGCGTTTGAAGAAGATGCTCGACTTGCTCAAGCCGCAAGACAAGGTGCGCATCCGCTTTCAGGAAGAGGGCAGCGAGCTGGATTTGGATATCGCGCTGCGCTCATTGATCGACTACAAGAGCGGGGCGACTCCCGACCCGCGCATCAACATGAGCCATCGCACTGACGGGCGGAACATCGCGGTAATGATACTGTTGGACCTATCCGAGTCGCTCAACGAGAAAGCGGCCGGCTGCGACCAGACCGTTCTGGAGCTGAGCCAGGAAGCCGTCTCGTTGCTGGCGTGGGCGATCGAAAAACTGGGCGATCCGTTCGCCATTGCCGGGTTTCATTCCAATACGCGCCACGACGTGCGTTTTCTGCACATCAAAGGGTATAGCGAACACTGGGGAGACGAGGTGAAGGCGCGGTTGGCCGCGATGGAAGCCAGTTTTTCGACGCGCATGGGTGCGGCGATGCGCCATGCCGCACACTATCTCGAAAAACAACAGGCTGACAAAAAGTTGATGCTAATACTTACCGACGGCGAACCGGCCGACATCGACAGCAAGGATGGGCGCTTATTGATCGAGGACGCCCATCAGGCAGTGAAGGAGCTGGATCAACAGGGCATTTACTCCTACTGCATCAATCTTGATCCCGGTGCAGATGAATATGTCGCGGATATTTTTGGCAAACAATACAGCATCATTGACCGCGTAGAGTCGCTGCCGGAAAAGTTGCCCCAGCTGTTCATTTCCTTGACAAAATAAATTCTAGTGCGTGGATTCGACCGGCGATGCATCGGGAAGGCCGTTGGCGAGCGTTTGGCCGGCCCCGTTGGCGGAAACGCTTGATGCACCGCTCGATCGCGCTACGCAGCAGTACCGAAGCGGTGCTGGAGGATGGCAATCCATGCTAGCAGCGCACCTTCAGAAGGCCATCGAGACGGCGAAGCCAAGCTCGTGGTCGAGCCTGGGAACGAGGCTGATGCGGTAGCCGGATGCCGCCATCGGGCGCCAACGCTCGCCGGGTGGGATCGCGGCGCCGATGACTGCGCCAAGTGCGGCGCCGAGAAGTCCGCAGACCCCCGCTGCAACGCCGTCGCTGATGTTTACGAATCCGCTCCTGGATTTGTCATTGGCCACGACGCAGGTCACGGCGCCGGCGGCCGCTCCGGCGCCGGCGCCGATCCCGACGTCGACCCAGCGCGAGCGAGGTCCCTCGCTCACGTCCACATTCATGATTTTGTCGCGCGGCACGTCAATGGGCTGTTGCCGCCCCGGCACGTCAATGGTCACGGAGTCCTTGTCGACTTTGTCGATGGTGCCGACCACCTTGCCTGGGGCGACGTCGGGCGCCGCGATTCGTACACGCAGGCCAGGGACCAGGGATTGCGGATCGGATGCGTCCTGGGCTGCCGCGGGTCTCACCATGAGCACGCAGGTCAGCATGACGATCGCGGCGGCGCTGTTCGCGCCACCGTCGACGGCTCGCAGGGCGTTGGCGATTTGTCTGGACATGGATCCCCCTTGAAAAATGGCTGCTGTCGGGCTCGAACCCGAAGGCCGCGCCGGCGGCCTTGCGTGGGACTATGAGCCGGTGGGGGCTTTGATGCCGGATGAAGAGCTGATGAATATCTGACGATCCCTCATGCTTTCCTGAGCAGCGCGAGGATCACGCGCTAGCGGCCGCTGCGCCACGCCGCGGCGGCGCTTTGCAGCAGCTCGGTATTCTTGAGGAAGGCGGCGTCGAGCACCTGAGCCTGCGCCGCCGCCCGATCCAATCCTCGGCTTCGATCGCCTCGGTGAGACCGGGAAATTCCAGATGGGCGTACGTGTAGCGGGCCGCATAAAGCATGTGCTGGAACCAGGGCCGTCCCGGAATGCCCTCCGGGTCGAGCCAATTGGACTCCACCTGGAGCAGCCGCTCATTCAGGCGTCGGATTTGTTCCGCATTGGCGCTGCCGGCGGCGAGATCGCGCAGCGTCAGCTCGCGCAGCTGCTCGCCCGCGGTCTTGAAGGCGGCGATTCGATCGGTCAGCCTCTGCAGCGGCAGCCGCGCCGGGTCGATCTTGCTGGTGCGCTCGAGATCGGCGAGAAAGCCCTGCAGCGCCGCGCCGTTCGCCGCAAAGTCGAACGGCAGGATGTCCGAGTTGGCGAGCCGCAGCGCCACCAGCCCCCAGATGCGCGTCAGCGCGGTGTGGTAGCGTGAAACTCGGATCGCCGATACTGCCCATCCAGTAGTGATCGTCATAAGCCGAGTGATAGACGCCGTAATCGCCCGTGAAACCCAGGTTGATCACCGGACGGCCCGAGTGATTCAGAAACACCGTTGGTCCGAGCCGCTGCCGATGCGGGTCTCCACCAGGTCCGCATCCGGCGGAGGCGCCGGCGATTTCTTGTCGCGCATGGCGGTCGCGCGCCATGCCTCATACAGCGACTTGCCGGAGGGCGCGCCACGCGCTGCGACGCCTCGAGCAGCATCGGCGCGAGCGAGGCGACGGCGCTGGGCCGAAGGTCAACCTCCGGCCCGGCGGTGGTCGCCGCACCCGCGACGCCTCGTCGACGTTGAGGTAGGCGACGAGTTTGCGCGAGCTCGTCGGCGAACTGCTCGCCCCACTCGGTGGACCCCGTGAGCGCGTATTCCTCGCCGTCCCAGCTGCAGACGACGATCGTGCGGCGCGGGCGCATGCCGCGCGCTTCAGCTCGCCGAGCGAGCGCGTCAGCTCCAGCATCGCCGCCGTGCCGCTCACCGGGTCGACGCCGCCGTATACCCAGGCATCGCGATGGTTGCCGACCAGCACCCACTCATCCGGCAGTTCGCTGCCGCGGATGCGCGCCTCGACCACCGTATAGGGCTGGATGCTCGTGTCCATGTCCACGTGCACGTGCACCGTGACGGCGCCGTTGAAGCGGTAGGTGATGGGCAGCGCGCCCCGCCACTCGGCGGCGCTTCGCGGCCCGCCCATGTGCTCGAGCAAGGGTTTGGCGTCGTGCCAGGAGAGCGGCAATGCCATGATCTTCGGCAGCGAGCGCGCCTCCTTGGGTTCATGTGCCTCGCGCCGGGAAGCGACGCCCAGCCCGGCGTCATCGGGTCGCCGGGCACGATGAAGTCGTAGGTGATCGCGCCGTGCTGGATGTGGCGTCTCCGGGCCCCACGGCCCGTCCGGGAATACCTTGCCGCGCGCGTAGCCGTCCTCGGCAGGATCGGAGTAGATCAGCAGCGCCGCGGCGCCCTCGCGCTCGGCGATCAGCGCCTTGAAGCCGCGATAGCTGTAGGGATTCGAGTAGCGGACGATGACGACCTTGCCCTTGACGCTGATGCCGTTCTGGCGCAGCAGCGCGTAGTCCTCGGGGTTTCCGCTGTGGGCATAGACCAGCTCGGCCGTCACGTCGCCCGAGGCCGAGTAGCCGAAATAGGCGCCGTCAATCGCGCGGATTGCGCGTGTCCGGATCGCCGTCGTAGGGGTCCTCGCGGAGCGTCGCGTGATAGCGCACCGGCGCCGTCATCTCGAGAGTGACCTTGCGCGGCCGGGAGTGCAGCACGTCGTAGCGCCGCAGCTCACTGCTCCCACCCTTGCTCGCGCCATGCGCGCGCCATCCCGGCCAGCTGGTTGTTCTCCGCCGATGCGGCCGGATGCGGCTCGGCGTGAACATACGGTGCCACTCGCGCGCCCGCTCTGCCGATGGAATCGATTGAAACTGCGCTTCCAGCCCGCGTTCGGCGCCGGCGTGAGCCGGCGAAAATCCAAGAATGGGCTCCGCCTGCGGCGGCGACCCGACGGGTTGGCCCGAGGCCGGGAAGGCGAGGATTGCTGTCGCAAATCCCCATCGAATGGAATCGAGAACGGTCTGTCTGGGCACTATAATCCCCTGAAGCCAATGGCCTGTACCAGGATAGTCGAATTCACATGCACCAAGAATCGAGAAACTCGTGAGGCCCGCCGAGCTCGGCTTCCAGATGCCGACGGAGGGTGCGCCCCACGCCGGATGCTGGATGGCATGGCCCAAGCGCGCTGCGGCCTGGGGCCCCCATATCGAGGCGGCGCGCGATGACTACGCGCGCGTGGCGAATGCCATCGCACGCTTCGAGCCGCTCAGCATGGTCGTCGATTCCGCGAATGAGGCCGATGCCCGCGCACGCTGTGGAGCCGCCGTCACGTTCGTCGTGTTGCCGATCGACGATTCCTGGCTGAGAGATTCCGGTCCGACCTTCGTGGTCGATGCCCAGGGTCGGCGTGCCGCGGCCTGTTTCACTTTCAATGCGTGGGGAGGCAAATACCATCCCTATGATCAGGACGCGCTGGTGGCCTCGCGCATTGCCGAGCGCACGGGCGATGCGGCTTATCTGTCGGGACTCGTGGTCGAAGGCGGTGGTTTCTGTTCCGACGGCGAGGGGACGCTGATCACAGCGGAGACCTGTGTCTTGAATGCGAACCGCAATCCCGAGGTCTCCAAAGCCGAGGCGGAGGCGGAACTGCGCGCCATGCTCGGGGCGCGCAAGGTCATTTGGGTGCCGGGCGATGTGACGGATACGGAGACGGACGGCCACGTCGACGGTTACCTCGCCTACATCAAGCCGGGCGCGCTGCTGTTCGAAGAGGTTCTCGATCCCGCGGATCCGCGCTTTGGGATCATGGCGGAGAATCGCAGAGTGCTGGAGCTGGAAACCGACGCCAAGGGACGGCGATTCGATCTCGTGCCGATCGAGAGGTGCCGCCGGAGATGGCACCCGCCGATGCGCGATGCTTCTGCCGCTCCTATGTCAACTTCTATCTCGCGAACGGGGCGGTGATTGCACCCGCGTACGGGATTGCGCAGGACCACGAGGTATTCGAGACGCTGAAGCGCGCCTATCCGGATCGGCAGGTGGTGCCGGTGCGCTTGAGCGCGCTGTTTCGCGGCGGCGGTGGAATTCACTGCATCACGCAGCAGCAGCCCGTCGGGATCGCCTTGGCGCTAGCGGCTAGTCTA
>CAVZGU010000014.1:0-117635 GCA_963774865.1 uncultured Gammaproteobacteria bacterium | reverse complement strand
CTGGTCGAAGGAATTGATGCCCCAGAGCGTGCCCTGCACGAACACGCTGTGCTCGTACAGCGCCAGCAGCGCGCCCAAGGTGCGCGCCGTGGTTTGCGGGTACAGCAGCAGCGAGCTCGGGCGGTTGCCCTCGTGCACACGGTGCGCGCGCAGCCGGTTGATCTCGGCCGCATCGGCGCCCGCCTTGCGCATCTCGACGTCGACCTCTTCGGGCGTGTGCCCGAACGCGAACGCCTGCGACTGGGCGAAGCAATTCTGCAGCGCGAGATCCTGCGCTTGGCTGTCGCCCCACGAGCCGCGCAGGGGCGCGATGAAATCAAGCGCCGCGGTCGGCGTTCCCTGATGCAGCATCTGGAAGAACGAGTGCTGGGCATTCGAGCCCGGCTCGCCCCACACTACCGGGGCGGTGGCGAAATCCACGTGCTCGCCGGCGAGCGACACCGATTTGCCGTTGCTCTCCATTTCGAGCTGCTGAAGATACGCCGGCAGGCGCGCCAGGCGCTCATCGTAGGGCAGCACGGCGAGCGTCGGGAGCTTGAGAAAGCTCCGGTTCCACACGCCGAGCACCCCGATGATCACGGGCAGATTCTTCTCGAACGGGGCGTCGGTGAAGTGCCGGTCCATGTCGCTCGCGCCGCCCAGGAATTCTGCGAACTTCTCGCCGCCGACGACGAGCTCGGCGATCAGGCCCACCGCCGACCACACCGAGTAGCGCCCGCCCACCCAGTCCCACATCGTAAAGCGATGCCCGGGCGCGATGCCGAAGGCGTCCATGGCCGCCGTATTGGTCGACACCCCCACGAAATGGTGGCCGGGCGCCTTCTCGCCCAGGGCGCCCACGATCCAGGCGCGCGCCGCGTTCGCGTCGGCCTGCGTCTCCTGAGTGCTGAATGTCTTCGAGCAGATGATAATGAGCGTCTCGGCCGGATCGATGCTGCGCTTCAGGTCCTCGAGCTGCGTGCGGTCCACGTTCGACACGAAGTGCGGCGTGATGTCGCCGCTCCATTCGGCTTTGAGCGCCTGGCACACGAGCAATGGGCCCAGGTCCGACCCGCCGATGCCGACGTTGACCACGTGCCGGAATTTCTTGCCGGTCACCCCGCGCGCATCGCCGCGGCGCACCGCCTGGGCGAAGCTCGAGAGTTTCTCGCGCGAATCCTTGACTTCCGCCTGAATGGCCGGCCCGCCGGCGAACGCCGAGCGCAGCGCCGTGTGCAGCACCGCGCGCCGCTCGGTGCTGTTGATCGGATCGCCGCGAAACATGGCCTCGATGCGCGCCGGCAGCCCGGTCGCGCGCGCGAGCTCGAACAGCAGCTCGAGGGTCTTGCCGGTGATGCGCTGGCGCGAGCAATCGAGCAGCCAGCCGTCGTGCTCGAGGTGCAAATTCTGCCAGCGCTTCGGATCGACCGCGGTCAGCTCGCGCAAATGCGTGCCGCCGATGTCCTTTGCGTGCTTCTCGACGGCGCGCCACGCGGGAAGAGCGGAATTCAGCTTTACCATGAATGAGCGCTCATGCGGCTTCGGTGGGGCCCCGATATTACTACGCTATGGCGGCGGCGCCCGCCCTGGCGGCCGGGGACATCCACGAATTTGCCCGCGGCGCGCTTTGTGCTACTATGGATCTACATGGATATACACCGTGGGCGCGTGATGAAACTGCAGATTTCCAAATGGGGCAACAGCCTGGCGGTGCGTCTTCCGGCGCACTACACGCGCGCGGCTGGAATCAAGGAAGGGGACACGGTGGAGGCTGAAATAGGTCCCGCCGGCAAAATCACGCTGTCGCCGCAACAAAGCTTCGACAAGGCCGCGTTTCTGAAAAAGGCGCAAAAACTGCGCGCCAGCATGCCGATGACATCGGCCACCGTGGAGCCGATGCGCTCCGACGCGCGCTATTGATGATCTACCTCGATACCAGCGCGGCGGTCCCGCTGTTCGTTCCCGAGCCCGCCAGCGACAGGATAGCGGCCTGGCTCGAGGCGAGCGCCGATGCGCTGGTTTCGGCCGACTGGATCTTGACGGAGTTCGCGAGCGCCCTTGCCGTCAAGGTTCGGCGCGGCGAGCTCAATCAAAAGCACGCCAAAGCGGCCTGGGAGGATTTCGAGCGGTTTTCCCAGACCGGATTGCGGCTCGTACCGGTGGCGCGGGCAACGTTCGCGCGCGCCGCGCAGCTGGTCCGCCAGAGTCGCGGCGGGCTGCGCGCAGGCGATGCCGTTCATCTGGCAACGGCTCTTGAGACGGAAGCGAACGGTATCGCGACCTCGGACGCGCAGCTTCAGAGAAACGCCCTCGATCAAGGGCTCGCCGTCACCCGGTTCTGAGCTTCCCGCCACACCGTCTTGCCGCCGGAAGCCTTGTCGAGCAGCGCCAGCACGTGCTCGTGGGCCGCCATCTCCTCCTCGCTGGCCGCCACCACCGGTGTGGGCGCGGTTTCGCCGGACCGGTTGGGCGCGT
Source organism: uncultured Gammaproteobacteria bacterium (assembly GCA_963774865.1). Taxonomy (GTDB): domain Bacteria; phylum Pseudomonadota; class Gammaproteobacteria; order Steroidobacterales; family Steroidobacteraceae; genus Bog-1198. The sequence continues at coordinate 115,181 of CAVZGU010000014.1, read as the reverse complement.
CGAGCCGCGCACGACCCAGAGCGGTGCCCATCTCGGCGCCGAGCACGAGTTTCGCCTGGCCGCCGGTCATGGCGAGATACACCTCGGCCAGGATCCGCGCGTCCAAGAGCGCGCCGTGGTACTCGCGGTGCGAATTGTCGACCGAATAGCGCTTGCACAGAGCATCCAGATTGTTGCGCTGCCCGGGGTGCATTTGCCGCGCCAGCGCCAGCGTATCGAGCACCGTGCAGATCTCGGCGATGCCCGGTGCGGCGCCTTCGAGCCGCTCGAGCTCCGCATTCAGGAAGGCGATGTCGAACGGCGCGTTGTGAATGATGAGTTCGGCATCGCGGACGAATTCGAGGAACTCGGCATGTATCTCGGCGAACGTCGGCTCCTTCGCGAGCTGCTCGAGGGTGAGGCCGTGCACCTGCAGCGCGCCCTCGTCGATGTCGCGCTGCGGGTTCAAATAGCGATGGAACGCGCGCCCGGTCAGGCGCCGGTTGATGAGCTCCACGCAGCCGATCTCGATGATGCGATGCTGCTGTTCGACCTCGAGGCCCGTGGTCTCCGTGTCGAGAACGACTTGGCGCATCAGTGTCTACGCATCAGCGCTCCGCCAGCAGCCGATCGATGGCAAGGTTCGCGAGTCTGATCGACGTACTCGTTGCCGTCATGGCCGGAATGCCCTTTGACCCAGTGCCATTTGATATCTTGCGCCGCGGCACACTGCATCGAGCTTCTCCCATAAATCCTTGTTCTTGACAGGTTCGCGCGCGGCGGTGCGCCAGCCGCGCGCCTTCCACTGAGGCAGCCACTCGGTGATGCCCTGCAGGACATAGCTTCGAGTCGGTGTACAGCTGCACCGCGCAGCGGCGCTTGAGCGCGCAGAGGCCGCCGATGGCGGCCATCAGCTCCATGCGATTGTTGGTGGTCTCCGCTTCGGCTCCCGACAGTTCCTTGCGCTCACGGCCGGCGATCAGCAGCGCCGCCCAGCCGCCGGGACCCGGGTTGCCGCGGCAGGCGCCGTCGGTATAAATCTGCACGTCGGTCATCGGACCGACTTTGCTGGTCGGCTCCGCGGCCGGCACCAGCACCCGCTGGCGCGCCCGCCGCTTCGGCCGCACCAGCGTGAGCGTCTGCACGCGCTTGCGCGCCTTGAGCAGGTAGGCGCCGGCGGTCAGAGCGGCGCGCGGCCGGTATTCGGCCTCGCGGGATGACCCATCGGCCGCCTTGCGCAGGCGGCCGGTCATCGGCATCGACCCCAAGTATCCGTAGACGCCGGCCACTTCGAAATCGAGCAGCGCCACCCAATCGCGCAGCCGCCGTTCGGAGAGCATGCGCCGGGTGTCGGGCGGAAACGCCGGCCGCCGGAAGTATTGCGCGAACAGGCGCCGCGCGCCCCAACCGCTGAAGGGATTGAAGCCGCAAATCATCAGGCAGCCTTCGGCGCACAGCACCCGCTCGGCCTCGCGCAGCACGGCGTAGGGATCCTCGACCAGCTCCAGGGTGTGCGGCAGGAGAATCGCATCGATGGAATCGGATGCAAACGGCAGGGAGGCCAGCGGCGCGCACAGCGTCACGCCCGGCGCAAGATCGGGCGCGAGCAGCGTCGTATGCTGCGTGCGCGCGCCGCCCAGCAGATGGCGCGCCGGGCCCCCAGGCGCCCACCTGCAGCAGCTCGAAGCCGAACACATCGTCGAGCGCGAGCCGCGCGAGCGCGCTCTCCTCGCGCAGCACGCGCGCGCCCAAGGGGCTCTCGAACCATTCCGCCGCCGGGTCGCCGCAGGTTGCTTCCAATTCCCGTTCCTTCATGAAAACACTAGCGAAGTTCGAATGTTACAGGTTAAATACGCCGCAAAATGTCAAACCGATCAACCCCTCTCGGCGTGCGGCCGGTGCGCGCATTTGCCGATAACTACATCTGGCTCATCGAGTCGCCGCGGCGCCCGGCCCGCGTGGTGGCCGTCGACCCCGGCGATGCCGCGCCGGTCATCGCCGAGCTCGAACGCAGCGGCGCAAGCTTAGCCGCGATTTTGCTCACCCACCATCATCCCGATCATATCGGCGGCGTCGCGGAGCTGCTCGCGCGAGGCCCGGTGCCGGTCGTGGGGCCGGACGACGAGCGCATCCCGCAGCGCACCCGCACGGTGGGCGACGGCGAGCGCTGCGAGTTGCCGGACTTGGGACTTGGCTTCGATATTTTGCAGGTGCCCGGACATACGCTGACGCATATTGCCTTTTGGGGGCATGGCGCGCTGTTTTGCGGGGATACCCTGTTCAGCGCGGGCTGCGGCCGGATGTTCGAGGGTACGCCTGGGCAGATGAATGCCTCGTTGAACCGGCTGCGCGCGCTGCCGCCGGAAACGCAGATGTACTGCGGCCACGAGTATACGGCCGCCAACCTGCGCTTCGCGCTGACGGTGGACCCTGACAAACCGGGCGGCGCTCGACTACCAGCGACCAGGTGGCACGGCTGCGCGCGGCCGGCGCCCCGAGCCTGCCCTCCCGCATGTCGCTGGAGATTCAGGTCAATCCGTTTTTGCGCTGCGACAGCCCGGTGGTGCGCGCCGCCGCGAAGCGCACGCCGGCAGGCCGCTGCCCGAAGCTGCCGAGGTTTTCGGGTGCTGCGCGCCTGGAAGGATCAGTTCCGCTAGCGGGACCTGAGGGACGCCGTAGGATGGCCGTAGTTTCGTTGCGAATCGCATTCATCGCCGGCGTCGCACTGTGCTCGGCGCCTGCGCGCACCAGGCCCCCGCCCCGCGCGAGCGCGTCGTGCCGCCCGCGCCGCGCCGCGGCGACCGCCCCCGACGCCGCCGGAACCGGCAACCGGCGCCACCCCCTCGCTGGCCATGCCGCGCGAATGGCAGCATCACAACGGCGAGGACTACGACGATCTGTTCGACCGCATGCGCGCCGGGTTTGCGCTCGATGAGGTGCAGGAGCCGGCCATCGATCAGCAGCTCGCCTGGTTCGAGCACAATCCGGACTACCTCGAGCGGGTGTTCCAGCGCGGCCAGCGCTACATGTACCACGTCGTCACCGAGGTCGAGGCGCGCGGCATGCCGCTGGAGTTCGCGCTGCTGCCGGTGGTGGAGAGCGCCTACGAGCCGTTCGCCTATTCGGTCAGCCGCGCCGCGGGCCTCTGGCAATTCATTCCCGACACCGGCGTGCGCTTCGGCTTGAAGCAGGACTGGTGGTATGACGGCCGGCGCGACGTGATCGAATCGACGCGCGCGGCGCTCGACTACCTGCAGGCGCTGCACGATCAGTTCGACGGCGACTGGCTGCTCGCGATCGCCGCCTACAACGTCGGCGAGACGGGGGTGCAGCGCGCCATCGACTACAACCGCGCGCACCGGCAGACCGACCGACTTCTGGCACTTGAACTTGCCGGCCGAGACGCGCGCCTACGTGCCGAAGCTGCTCGCCATGAAGCGCCTGATGGCGGAGCCCGAGCGCTACGGGCTGGAATTCGCGCCGATACCGAACGAGCCGTACTTCGCCGTCATCGATACCGACTCGCAGATCGACTTGAAGATCGCCGCGCAGCTGGCGGGCACCAGCTACGATGAACTGGTCGCGCTCAATCCCGGCTTCAACCGCTGGGCGACCGATCCGGAGGGCCCGCACCGCATGCTGGTGCCGATCGACAATGCCGATGCCTTCGAGGCGGCGCTGAAGCCGTCTGCCGCCGGACGATCGCGTGCGCTACGTCGTGCACACCGTGGCGAAGCACGACACGCCTGGCGGCGATCGCCAAGCAGTACGGCACGCTCGGCGGCGGTGATCGCCAAGATCAACGATCTGCCGGGCGGGCGCGTCAGCGCCGGGCGAGACCCTCAAGATCCCGCAGATCAGCGGCCAGCTGCCGGACAAGGTGCTGCTCGCGGCGGCGCGCGTCGACCGGCCGGTCAGCCGATGGCGGCCGCAGGCAGCGGCAGATCGTCTACCGCGTGCGCGCCGGCGAAACGCTCACGAGCATCGCACGCCGCCACGGCATGCCGGTGAGCACGCTGGCGCGGCTGAACAACCTGGAGCGCCGGCGATCCGCTGGTGAAGGGCCAGCGGCTGGTCATCAAGGCGAGCGCGCGGCGCTATCGCGACGAGGGCGTGGCGAGCGGCCGGCGCGTGCTGTATACCGTGCGCCGCGGCGACACGGTGTACAGCATCTCGCGGCAGTTTCAGGTGTCGGTCACCCAGCTCAAGAGCTGGAACGGGCTGAACAAGCATCATCAGATCAGAGCCGGACAGCGGCTGGTCATGTACGTCGACGCCTCGCACCGCCAGCAGGGTTGACGTCGACCCGATGCGGTCTTACGGCGCAATTCAATAATGACGAGGGGGCAGTCATGGGTTTTCTGAACGGCAAGCGCGCGCTGATCGTGGGCCTCGCCACGGATCGCTCCATCGCCTGGGGCATCGCGCAGGCCATGCATCGCGAGGGCGCGGAGCTCGCCTTTTCGCACATCGAGCGCATGGCCGATCGCGTCGGCGCCGCTCGCCAGGCAATTGGAATCCGACATCACCTTCGCCATGGACGTGGCCGAGCGATGCGGACATCGAGCGCGGCTTTGCGCACCTGAAGACGCGTTGGGATGCCTTCGACATCCTGGTGCACGCCGTCGCATTCGCGCCGCGCGAGGCGCTCACCGGCACCTTCATCGAGGCCACCACGCGCGAGGGCTTTCGCGTGGCGCACGACATCTCCAGCTACAGCCTGACCGCGCTGGCGCGCGCCTCGCTGCCCTTCATGCACGGGCGCGCCGGGCGCCATCGTCACCTTGAGCTACCTGGGCGCCATGCGCTCGCTGCCCGGCTACAACGTCATGGGTCTCGCCAAAGCCAGCCTCGAGGCCAATGTGCGCTTCCTGGCCGCGGACTTGGGGCCCCAGGGCATTCGCGTCAACGCGATTTCCGCCGGCCCCATCAAGACCCTTTCGCGCCGCCGGCATTCCGGGCCTGCGCAAGATGCTGGCGCACGTCGCCGCAGTCTCGCCCGATCAAGCGCAATGTCACGATCGAGGACGTCGGCAACGCGGCCGCGTTTCTGTGCTCGGACCTCGCCGCCGGAATCACCGGTGAGGTAACCTATGTCGACGGCGGCTTCAGCTCCGTGGGCATGAGCTTTCCGCCGGAGTCCGAGGGCGCCTGAAGCGGGCCTGATCGCCCTGTCAACGCAAGCGCCGCTCGAGCGTTATGGCGGTTGCGAGGCCGAGAAATGTATGTCAAGGCAACAGATTTTGTGCGGCGTGCTGGCCGGCGGCTGCCTGGCATTCGGGTGCGTGCACGACCCTGCCCGTCACCACGGACGTCAATCCGAATTTCTCCGTGGCGAATTGCCATACCTACGCCTTCGCCAAGAGCATGTGGCGAATGCCGATCAGCCCGCGGCGTTCGGCAATCCCTTGAACGCCGAGCGGCTGCGCGTCGCCATCAAGGCGCATCTGACGGCCAGGGGCATCCAGCAGGCGAGCGATCCGGCCGCCGCCGACTGCATCGTCGGCTATGCCATGGGCACCCGCCAGGTGTTCCACGACTTACTACGCCGGCTGGGGCGATGGCTGGGGGTATGGCTGGGGTCCGGGATGGGGACCAGGGGGCCCGGGCTGGGGCGGCTGGGGTGGCTGGGGCTATGACGGCCCGTGGGTGAGCGACGAGACGCGCATCGCGATGGATGTGTTCGACGCCAAGTCGCATCAGCCCATGTGGCATGGCGCCGTCAGTCAAACCGTATCGGATTGACCGGCCCGAATGCGCAGGCCAAGATCGATGCGGCCACCGCCGCCATCTTCAGCAAGTTCCCGGTAGGGGCGCCACCTGCGCCAGCCGGGGCGGCGCCTGCACCGCAAGGGCACAAGGCGAGCTAGGCGCCGCGGCGAGCTAGACGCCGGAGAATAGGTAGTCGACGGCCGCGAGCAGCGCGCCGCGGGCGGACGCGATTGAACAGTGGCGCTGCGCCAGATCACGGGACCTCATGCTGGTCAATGCGGGTGTCCACGCGCGATGCGGGCCGCTGCACGAAGAAGTAGTACAGCGCGGCGAGCACCGCGCCGACGACGCAGCACCAGCAGCGGCGAAGCGGTGCAGCGAGCCCTTGAGCAGCTCGGGTGGTCTGCCCACGCGTCATCCCCAGCCACGCCAGCACCGAGCACCACAGCAGCGAGCCGCGCCAGCGTGGCCGCGGAATACCAGCGAAAGTCCGACGCGCAGAATGCCGGCGGGGATGCCGATGAGATGCCGGATGACCGGCAGCAGCCGCGAGAAGAACACCCCGGCCCAGCCATAGTGGGCAGACCAGCGCTCCGCCAGCTCGATCTTCGCGGCCGCAAGGCCGACGTAGGGCCCGAAGCGCATGACGAACGGGCGGCCCAGCGCGCGCGCCGCCCAGTACATGAGCGAGGCGCCCGACCCAGGAGCCCGGCGGTGCCGGCCAGCACCACGCCGACCAGCGAGAACTCGCCCTGGGTGTGGGCAAGATAGGCCGCGGGCGGAATGATGGTCTCGCTCGGAATGGGGACGAGCGTGCTTTCCAGCGCCATCAGTCCGGCGATCAGCCAGTAGCCGCCCTGACTCGAGCACGGACAGGTACCAATCGGAGAATTGGTGCAGCAGGGCTGCCAAAGGCCAAGGGCTCCTAGTCGATGGCCTGCGGATTGAGCGCCACCTTTGCGTCCGCGCGCGCCGCCGGCGGCGTAGCTCTGCGCCTCGGCGGATGCCGCATCCTGCGCAAACTCGCGCTGCAGCTGCGCTCGCTGCTGCTTCGGATCGCCGGCTCGGCGCTCCTCGCGCACCGCGCTCAACGCGAGCACGGCGGCATCGCCGGTGCCGAGCGGCACGCTCGCAGTAGATCGGCTGGGCCGTCGGGCTTGGGCTCATCGAATGCCTGCGCTGCGGATCTCGAGCGGCACCGCCTGGTCGGCGCGCGCCACGAACTTCGGCGGCTGCGGGCGCGGCGCCCAGGGCCTTGGCGACGCTGTCCCAGGACTCGCCGGCGGTCAGCCGCTTGACCGCGTCGGCGGCCGCTGCGGCGGCGAGCTCCGCGCCGCGCTGCTTCTTCCAGGCGGCGACGATGTCGGTGCGCACCGCCTCGAGCGGCTTTTGCTGCGGCAACTTGTGATCGGTCGCGCGCAGCACCACGCCGCGTCCCTTCTCCACCTCGACCATCGGGCTCAAGTGCCCGTCGAGCACGTCCTGGCTGAACGCCGCCTCCAGCACGGCGGGCGACTTGCCGAGATCGCCGCCGCCGTCGGTGCGGCTGAAGTCGGGAATGTCGTGCACCGTCAGCCCGGCCTTGCGCGCCGACCACGTCGATGATCGGTGGCGTTTTGCAGCGCGGCGTCCGCGAGCTGATCCTGCGCGTTGTTGAACAGGCGTTCGGCCTCGTTGCGCCGGTATTCGGCTTCCAGCTCGCTCTTGCTCTGCTCGAAGGTCTTGACCGTGGCCGGCTGAATGCCCTCGAGCTTCAGGATGTGGTAGCCGAACTGCGTCTTCACCGGCCCGCGAATCTCGCCCTCCTTCATGCTGAACGCCGCATCGGCGAACGGCGCCACCCACACCTTGCGCTCCGACCAGCCGAGATCCCCGCCCTGCTGCGCGGAGCCCGTGTCCTGCGAGAACTCCTTGGCCAGCTTCGCGAAATCCTCGCCGCTCTGCGCGCGCTTCAGAATCGCTTCGGCCTTGGCCTTGACCGCCGCATCCTCCTTCGGATCGGTGACCTGCAGCAGGATGTGCCGCACGCGGCGCTGCTCGGGCTGCGTGTAGCGCTCCGGCGTCTTGGTCTTTTGCTCCTCGTAAGTAGGCCTTGAGCTGCGCATCGTCGACGCTCACCTTGGCTTGGCGAGCTCGGCGAGGCTCATCTCGACGTAGCGCAGATTCACCGTCTCGGGCGTCATGTACTCGGACTTGTGCGCGTCGTAATAGGCCTTGATGCGCCGCCTCGTCCGGCGTCGCCTCGGCGGCGTATTTGGCGGCGGGACAGCGTGAGCCAGGCGAGTTCGCGCTGCTGGCGCGTGAGTGCGCGCAGCCGCTTGAATTCGGTCGGCGTCACGAAGCTCGAGGCGCTGAGCGCCGTCGTCGAGCTGGCGCAGCTTCACATCGCGCCGGAACATCTCCTCGATCTCCGCGATCGACCGGCCCTGCGCGCTGCAGCACCGCGAGCGCATGCGCTTTGATCGAACTTGCCGTCCACCTGAAACGCCGGCACCTGCGCCATGTCCGTCGAGCAATTCCTGATCGCTGACCCGATAGCCGAGTTCGTCGGCGCGGGTGACCAGCGCCTCGCGTGTTCACGTAGTCTTCGAGCACGCGCTGCTTGATTTCGTTGCGCTGCGCATCGTCGAGCGGCGCCGTTCGCCTGCCGCTCGATCTGCGCGAGCTGCTGCTGATAGGCCTGGCGCACCTCGTTGCCGGTATTTCGATGCCGTTGACCTTGGCCGCATAGTTGGGCGCGCTCAAGGTCCAGTTGATGCCCCAGAACACGAACACCAGGCCGATCGCGCCCGAGCACCACGCCGGCCAACCATCCCTTCAGCTTGTCGTGAATCGTCTGCAGCATGTTTCATCCTCTTACCCGTCTACAGCCCTGATGCGCGGCCAAACGGCTCGCGCGGGACCCTTCGTCAGGAAATGGCGGAGTGGACGGGACTCGAACCCGCGACCCCCGGCGTGACAGGCCGGTATTCTAACCAGCTGAACTACCACTCCGCATGTTGGTGGGTGCTGAGGGGATCGAACCCCCGACCCTCGCCGTGTAAAGGCGATGCTCTACCAGCTGAGCTAAGCACCCCCTGGAAGAGGCGCGGAAGTCTACGCGAGGCGGCACCGCATTGGCCAGTCGGCTGCGACAGCCGCGTGCACTAGCCGCGCTGCGCCGTCTAGTGCGCGTGCACCTGGCTCTTGACCGCGGCCGGCTTGCGGCGGCGCTTCTCGCCGGCAATCGCCTCCGGCGGCTTCGCCTCGAGCGCCGGCGAGCGGCGCCGGCATGTGGGTCAGCGCCACCTGCAGCACCTCGTCGATCCACTTCACCGAGCGGATATCGAGCTTTTCCTTGATGTTGTCGGCGATCTCGGCGAGATCCTTGGTGTTGTCGTCGGGGATCAGCACGGTGGTGATGCCGCCGCGGTGCGCCGCCAGCAGCTTCTCCTTCAGGCCGCCGATCGGCAGCACTTCGCCGCGCAGGGTGATCTCGCCGGTCATGGCGACATCCGAGCGCACCGGAATCTTGGTGAGCGCGGAGATCAGCGCGGTGCACATGCCGATGCCGGCGCTCGGGCCGTCCTTCGGCGTGGCGCCCTCGGGCACGTGGATGTGCACGTCGGCCTTCTGATAGAAGTCCACGTCGAGGCCGAGCATCGCGGAGCGGCTGCGCACCACGGTCATGGCCGCCTGGATGGATTCCTGCATCACTTCGCCGAGCTGGCCGGTGTGGGTGAGCTTGCCCTTGCCCGCGACCACGGCCGCCTCGATGGTGAGCAGCTCGCCGCCGACTTCGGTCCACGCGAGACCGGTCACCTGGCCGACGCGATTGCTCTCCTCGGCCTTGCCGTAGCGGAAGCGGCGCACGCCCAGGTACGCGTCGAGGTTCTTGGAGCTGATCGTCACGGTCTTGTCGCTCGGGCTTGAGCAGCAGCTGCTTGACCGCCTTGCGGCCGATCTTGGAAATCTCGCGCTCGAGATTGCGCACGCCGGCTTCGCGGGTGTAGTAACGGATCATGTCCGGGATGGCGGCATCCGCCGACCACCAGCTCGTCGGGCTTCAGGCCGTTCTGCTTGATCTGCTTCGGCAGCAGGTAGCGGCGCGCGATGTTGCTCTTCTCATCCTCGGTGTAGCCGGGGATGCGGATGACTTCCATGCGGTCCAGGAGCGGCGCCGGGATGTTCAGGCTGTTCGCGGTGCACACGAACATCACCTCGGACAGGTCGAAATCCACCTCGAGGTAGTGGTCGTTGAAGGTGCTGTTCTGCTCCGGATCCAGCACTTCGAGCAGCGCCGAGGACGGATCGCCGCGGAAATCCGTCGACATCTTGTCGACCTCGTCGAGCAGGAACAAGCGGATTGCGCACGCCGCACTTGGCGAGATTCTGAATGATCTTGCCGGGCATGGAGCCGATGTAGGTGCGTCGATGGCCGCGGATCTCCGCCTCGTCGCGCACGCCGCCCAGCGACATGCGCACGAACTTGCGGTTGGTGGCGCGCGCGACGCTCTGGCCGAGCGAGGTCTTGCCGACGCCCGGGCGGTCCCACCAGGCACAGGATCGGGCCGCGCAGATTCTTCACGCGCTGCTGCACCGCCAGGTACTCGACGATGCGCTCCTTGACCTTCTCCAGGCCGTAGTGGTCGGCTTCGAGCACTTTCTCGGCGGCGGCGATGTCGCAGATGCACCTTGCTGCGCTTCTTCCACGGCGCCTTCACCAGCCAGTCGATGTAGTTGCGCACCACGGTGGCTTCCGCCGACATCGGCGACATGAGCTTGAGCTTGGCGAGCTCGGAATTGGCCTTCTCGCGCGCCTCCTTCGGCATGCCGGCCGCCTTGATGCGCTTCTCGAGCTCGCCGATCTCGTTCGGCGCATCGTCGAGTTCGCCGAGCTCCTTCTGAATGGCCTTCATCTGCTCGTTCAGGTAGTACTCGCGCTGGCTCTTCTCCATCTGCTGCTTGACGCGGCCGCGGATGCGCTTCTCGATCTGCAGCACGTCCATCTCGCCTTCGATGACGGCGAGCATGTGCTCGAGGCGCTTGCGCACGTCCGGGATCTCGAGAACCTTCTGCTTCTCGGAGAGCTTCAGCGACATGTGCGCGGCGACGGTATCCGCCAGGCGGCCGGCCTGCTCGATGCCCGCGAGCGAGGTGAGGATCTCCGGCGGCACCTTCTTGTTGAGTTTGACGTATTGCTCGAACTGCGTGATCACCGAGCGCGTCAGCACGTCCATCTCGCGCTCCTCGTAGCGCTCCTGGTCCGGCATCGGGGTCACTTCGGCGGAGAAGAACTCGCCTTCGGTCAGCTTCTCGATGCTGGCGCGATCCACGCCCTCGACCAGCACCTTGACGGTGCCGTCCGGGAGCTTCAGGAGCTGCAGGATGGTCGCGACGGTGCCGACCCGGTACAGATCCTCGCCCTTCGGATCGTCGACGTCGGCCTGTTTCTGCGCGACCAGCAGGATCCGCTTGTCGGCCTTCATGGCCAGATCCAGCGCCACGATCGATTTCTCCCGGCCGACGAACAGCGGGATCACCATGTGCGGATAGACCACCACGTCGCGCAGCGGCAGCACCGGCATGCCGGACGTGGCGGGACTACGAGCAGGGACATCGATTACGGGTTCGTCGCTCACTAGGCTGGCCTTTATGGTTGTGGCACGTACAGCGATCACGGTCGCAAGTACATGCGGCCGCCGCGATGAGTTTCAATGCTCGGAACTGCGTCGATAGCCGGTGCTCAAAGATGGTCCGAGCCCGTGGGGCGCCGCTGTTCCTCAACCGGGGCCACCAACCGAGTCTCCTCGGTCCGATGGACGATGTAGGGTTTGTTCTGGCCTTCGATCACCTGCTCGTCGACCACCACCTTCTGCACGTTGCGCAGCGACGGCAGGTCGTACATGGTGTCGAGCAGCACGTTCTCGAGAATGGTGCGCAGGCCGCGCGCGCCGGTCTTGCGCTGCATCGCCTTGCGGGCCACCGAACGCAGTGCATCCTCGCGGAAATCGAGCTCCACGCCTTCCATGTCGAAGAGCTTGCGATACTGCTTGGTCAGCGCGTTCTTCGGCTGCAGCAGGATCGAGATCAGCGCATCCTCGTCCAGTTCCTCCAGCGTCGCCACCACCGGCAGGCGGCCGACGAACTCCGGAATCAAGCCGTACTTGATCAGGTCCTCCGGCTCGGTGTCGTGGAACACGTCGTTGCCGTGCGGGCCGCGCATTCTGCTCGCGCACCTCGGCGACGAAGCCGATGCCGCTCTTGTGGGTGCGGTTCATGATGATCTTCTCGAGACCCGCGAACGCACCGCCGCAGATGAACAGGATGTTGGTGGTGTCGACCTGCAGGAATTCCTGCTGCGGATGCTTGCGCCCGCCCTGCGGCGGCACGGAGGCGATCGTGCCCTCGATCAGCTTCAGCAGCGCCTGCTGCACGCCCTCGCCCGACACGTCGCGGGTGATCGACGGGTTGTCGGACTTGCGCGAGATCTTGTCGATCTCGTCGATGTAGACGATGCCGGTCTGCGCCTTCTCGACGTCGTAGTCGCACTTCTGCAGCAGCTTCTGAATGATGTTCTCGACGTCCTCGCCGACGTAGCCCGCTTCGGTCAAGGTGGTGGCGTCGGCGATGGTGAACGGAACGTTCAGCAGGCGCGCGAGCGTCTCGGCCAGCAGCGTCTTGCCGGAGCCGGTGGGTCCGATCAGCAGGATGTTGCTCTTGGCGAGCTCGACCTCGTCGCGCGATCTGACGCCTTCGGCGCCGCGGGTCTGCAGGCGCTTGTAGTGGTTGTACACCGCCACCGAGAGGACGCGCTTGGCGCGCTCCTGGCCGATCACGTACTCGTCGAGGACTTTCTTGATTTCCTGCGGCTTGGGCAGCTTGTCGCGCGTGCGTTCGGCGCGCTCTTCGAGCTCCTCGCGGATGATGTCGTTGCACAGCTCGACGCATTCGTCGCAGACGAATACCGAAGGGCCGGCGATCAGTTTCCGGACTTCGTGCTGGCTCTTTCCGCAGAAAGAGCAATACAACAGCTTGCCGTCATCATGTTTGCCGCGCGAATCTTCGCTCATGCTGTCCTCAAGTTGACCGCGCCCCCGCGCCCGGCGGTTGTCGCGGCGACGATACTGACTATATAGCACCCGGCGGACCGCACGCAAAGAAAGCCTCGTGCAGGTTGTGACCGAGGCCCCTCTTGGGACCGGAAGGCGGCTGCGGACGGCCTAATTGAGCCCTCCTGGTGCGTTATGGAGCCTTTATCGGCAATTCGCCGCGCTTCTCGAGCATGGAATCCACTAAGCCGTAGGCGCGGGCGGTCTCCGCGCTCATGAAGTTGTCGCGGTCGCTGTCCTGCTTGATGCGCTCGATCGTTCTGGCCGGTGTGCTTGGCCAGGATCCGGTTCAGGCGCTCCTTCGTCTCCAGCACCTCGCGCGCGTGGATGTCGATGTCCGAGGCCTGGCCCTGGAATCCCGCCGAGGGCTGGTGGATCATGATCTTCGAATTGGGCAGCGAATAGCGCTTGCCGGCCGCGCCGCCCGCCAGCAATACCGCACCCATGCGAGGCCGCCAGGCCCACGCAAATGGTGCTCACGTCCGGCTTGATGAACTGCATGGTGTCGTAGATCGCGAGCCCGGCGCTCACCGAGCCGCCGGGCGAATTGATGTAGAGCGCGATGTCCTTCTCCGGGATTTTCCGACTCCAGGAACAGCAGCTGCGCCACCACCAGGTTGGCCATGTAATCCTCGACCGGTCCCACGATGAATATCACGCGCTCCTTGAGCAGCCGCGAATAGATGTCGTAGGCGCGTTCGCCGCGGGCGGTCTGCTCGACCACCATGGGAACCAAATTCAGGGCTCGAGTCGTCATAGTTCGCTTCCTAAAATGAGGGCATCTGCAAAATGAGGGCATCGCAAAGGCATTTCAAGCATGCAAGAGCCGGCCTGATCAACCCTCGAAATTCATCAACTCCTTGAACGTGGACGGCCGCTCGGGCACCTTGGCATGCTCCAGAATCCAGTCCACCACCTGATCCTCGAGCGCCAGACTCTCCACCTGGCGCATGGCGTCGGCATTCTGCAGATAGGCGCGCTTCAAAGCGGCCGCATCGCCGTACGCGCCGACCATTTCATCGAGCCGCGCGTTCGAGCGCTTCGGATCGAGCACGATGGTTCTCGCGGCGGATGATGTCGTTGAGCAGCAGGCCGAGCGCGACGCGGCGGCGCGCCGGCTCGACCAGCGGCTCGCGCGGCGGCGCCTGCGAGGCATCCTTGGCGCCCGCGCGGCGCATCGCCTCGACCTGCATGTCGCGGATCTGGCCTTCGAGCAGCGCGTTCGGCACATCGATCGGATTGGCCTGATACAGCTTCTCCATCACCGCAGCCTTGTTGCGGTTGCGCAGCGCCTGGTCGAGCTCGCGGCGCATGTTGGCGGCCACATCCTCGCGCAGCTTCGGGATGCCGCCCTCGGTGACGCCGAACGCCTTGCAGAATTCCTCGTCGAGCTCGGGCAGCGCGGGCTCCTCGACGCTCTTGACGTGGACCTTGAATGCGGCGTGCTTGCCGGCGAGTTCGGTGGCGCGGTAATCGGCCGGAAAATCCACGCCGATCTGCTTCTCCTCGCCCGCGGCGGCGCCGATCAGCCCCTGCTCGAGCTGCGCGCAGCATGCGGCCCTCGCCGAGCACGATCGCCATGTTCTCGCCCTTGCCGCCCGGCAAACGGCGCGCCGTCGATCGAGCCTTCGAAATCCACCGTGACCTTGTCGCCGTTCGCCGCGGCGCGCGTCACCGCGGTGTACTTCATCTGCTGCTTGCGCAGCCGCTCGATCATCGCGTCGATGTCGCTCTCGGTCACTTCGGCGGTGATGCGCTCGATCTTCGAGCGCGTCGATCGGCTGCAGCGCGACTTCCGGAAACACCTCGAAAGTCGCGACGTAGGTGAGGTCCTGGCCCTCGCCGATGCTCTGCGGCTCGATGCGCGGATTGCCCGCCGGCGCGAGCTGCTTCTGCGTCACCGCCTCGGTCGAAGCTGGACTGCAGCAGCTCGCCGATCACCTCGCGATGCACCTGCTGGCCGAATTGCTGGCGAATCACCGTGAGCGGCGCCTTGCCGGGCCGAAAGCCCTTCAAGCGCGCGGTGCGGCTCAACTCCTTCAGGCGCGCGGCGATTTCCTTGCTGACGCGCTCGGCCGGCACCTGCACTTGCATGCGGCGCTCCAACTTGCCGATACTCTCCACGGAAACCTGCATGTCGATCCTCTAGTTGCGAGTTCGCAGGCGGTGGTGCGAAAGGCGAGACTCGAACTCGCACGGGTTGCCCCACCAGGTCCTAAGTCTGGCGCGTCTACCAATTCCGCCACATTCGCTTCGGAACAGCCCTTCATTATAACCCAGCTCAGCGGGGTTCGCTTTCGCGCACCAGCAGCCGCGCCACCTCGCGCATCGCCGGCAGGCCATTTTCCAGCATGAAGTAAAGCGGGCTGTCGCCCTCGAAGGGGCGCCCGCGCGCGGCGCATGCACCCAGGCCCACGCCCGATCCTTGGGTCCCGTCTCCAGCGTGAGCGAGTACTGGATGTTGGCGATCAGCGCGGCCCGCTCCTGCTGCACGGCGGAGAGCCGCGGCGCCTGCCCGAGGCGGTAGCGCTCCAGCACCTGCGGCGAGGGAATCTTGAGCAGCCGGCACTGCTGCAGCGGCGAGAGCTCCCAGGCGTCGGCGATGGCGAAGAAACGTTTCAGGCGCGCTGGTGCTGGTGCGCGCGGTGCGGCGCTCGGCCGGCTGCAGCACCAATCGCGGTCCAGTACGAGATTTGCTGGGCACTGCGGCTCTCACTGTAAGCTACATAAGCATACTCCCTAATGCGCGGGCTATCATGGCGGCGCATGCCGATGATTTTTGCCGAACGGCTCAACCAAGCGCACATGCGCCGCCGGCAGCCTGGTTTGCGTGGGGCTCGA
The DNA here is from genome assembly GCA_963774865.1 of uncultured Gammaproteobacteria bacterium. Classification (GTDB taxonomy): domain Bacteria; phylum Pseudomonadota; class Gammaproteobacteria; order Steroidobacterales; family Steroidobacteraceae; genus Bog-1198. Next base: position 99,558 of record CAVZGU010000014.1, on the reverse strand, counting down.
TCCGGACCTCGACAAAACTTCCCGCCGATCTTGCGCGCCGATCCCACAGCCGCTGCTCGCTTTCAACCGGCGCATCATCGATGCGACACTGCGACATCGCCGCGGCCTACAAGCCGCAGATCGCGTTCTACAGCGCGCTCGGCGCGGAGGACGAGCTCGCCGCGACCATTCGCTACATTCGCGAGCGCGCGCCCGCGGCGCTGGTGATCCTCGATGCCAAGCGCGGCGACATCGGCAATACCGCCGAAGCCTACGCGCGCGAGGCGTTCGATCGCTACGGCGCCGACGCCGTCACGGTCAATCCCTACATGGGCGAGGATTCGGTGCGGCCCTTTCTCGCCCGCCCAGACCGCGGCGCGGTGCTGCTGTGCCGCACCTGCAATCCCGGCGGCACGGGATTTTCAGGATCTGATCCTCGACGGCCTGCCGCTGTACCGGCACGTCGCGCAGCGCGCCGCCGCGCATTGGAACGAGCATCGGCAATCTGATGCTGGTCGTGGGCGCGACCTGTCCGCGGAGATGGCCGAACTGCGCGCGGCGCACCCGCACTGTGGTTCCTGGTTCCCGGCATCGGCGCGCAGGGCGGCGATCTTGAGGCCACGCTCGCCGCCGGCCTGAATGCACGGGGCGACGGGCTGCTGATCAGCGCCTCGCGCGGCATCATTTATGCGGGCGGCGGCGCGAGTCGGCGGCCATTCGCGGCGCGGCCGCAGGCGCTGCACACCGCGATCAATCGCCGGCGCTGAGCAGTGGCGGCGGAGGTGCCGGCGACAGGCGCCGCCGCAGGCGCGCCGGCGTCAGGTCGCGGGCGGCGCGATGGTGAGGGCTTTGAGGCGCGCGGTCGCGATCTTGGAGTACGAGCGGCCGAAGGAGATCCGATCCTTGCCGGCGGCCTTTGCTTCGGACAAGGCGGCATCCGCCCGGCCGTAGACCGTCTTCCAGTCCGGATCGTCCAGCAGGCTCAATGCCAGGCCAAAGCTGCCGGTGAAGCGCAGCAGACCTCGGGGGTCGCGAGCGGCTCCTTGCCGATCTGATTGCGTATCCGCTCCGCCACATCGTGCAGCGTCTGCTCGTTGATGTCGCCGAAGCACAGCACCGCGAACTCCTCGCCTCCCAGCCGCGCCGCCATGTCCGAGGAGTTGCGCAGCTGCGCCATGAGAATCTTGCCGACGGCGCGCAGCACCTCATCGCCCACGTCGTGGCCGTACTCATCGTTGATCTGCTTGAAATTGTCGAGATCGAGCAGGATGAGCCCGTAGGCCTTGCGCGACTGCCGCAGCGCGTTCGCGGCCTGTTCGCTGCGCCGGCTGAAGGTGCGGCGGTTCGGCAGTCCGGTCAGCGAGTCGGTCGCGCCCTCCGCGGCGAGCTTGGCATTGGCGGCCTGCAGGGCGGCCTGCGCCTCGCGCAGCGCTTCGCCGGCCTCGAGCGCCTGTTTGGCCTGCAACTGCAGGGCTTCGTTGCTCTCCTGGAGCTTGCGCGTCTGTGCAAGGACGGTTTCCTGCAGGGCGTCGCGCGCCACGAGCAGATCCGCCTCGGTCTGCTTTCTGGCCGAAATGTCGTCGATCACGACGATGCCGTAGTCCGGCTGGCGCGACGCCGTGCGCTTGAGCGCCACCGCCAGCGAGGTCCACAGGTAGCGCTGATCCTTGCACAGCAGGCGCTGCTCGAGGCGGTAGCTGTCGATCTCGCCCGCGAGCATGCGCTTGAATTCGCCCACGTTCCTCGGCAGGTCCTCGGGATGCGTGAGCTCGAGGAAGCTCAGCTCGCGCAACTCCGCGGGCGTATAGCCGAGCACCGCGCACGCGCGCTGATTGATGCGCAGTATCGCGCCGCTCAGCGAGGTGTGCACGATGCCGACCGCAGCCTGCTCGAAGGTCTCGCGGAACAGCTTCTCGCGCTCCATCGCGTACTGCAAAACCCCGTCGGCTCTTGCGGCGAGCTCTTTGGCGGAGAGAAATTCCTCGAGGATCTTCGCGAACTCGGTGAGCACCACCAGCTCGAACTCGCCGAACTCGCGAACCTGGTTGTCCATGGCGCACAGCGTCCCGATCGGCTGGCGGTCGCGGCGTGTACAGCGGAATTCCCAGGTAGGAGCGCAGGTGCCGCGGCCCGCTCACCAGCAGGCTGTTCGCGAAGCGCGGGTCCAGGCGTGGCATCGCGGACCATGAGCGGCTGGCGCTGCAGCACGACGTGGCCGCAAAGACCGCATGCCGCGCGGTCTCGCGCACGTCCGAGGCCGATGCGCGACTTGAACCAGACCCGGTTTCGTCGACCAGCGATACCAGCAGCATGAGGCACCCGCAGGGCAGCCGCGGCCAGACGCGTCGACGGCGTCGAAGGGCTCGGCCGGCGGCGGTGTCCAGCAGGCCCAGCCGATGCAGGCACACCAGGCGCTCCGCCTCGTCGGCGGGCACGCCTCCATCCTGCACTGCAACATCCGGTGCCGGCAACTCGATCGCAGCTCTCATGCGCGGCAGGTTAAGGTTCCGAAGCGGTTACGTTAAGTACACTGGTCACGAAATCTCCAATAAGTGCTCTTGATCACGCCCCCATCGAACGCGCAGCGCGGCACCGTTGGTGGCTGCGGACAGGGGCTCGCAACGTAAGTCATTCTCGGGTCTCTTCGTCGTCCAGTGAAAGCATCGCCCGCAGCAGCACGTTGGCGCCGGCCTCCAGATCGCCCGGCAGCGCACTCTCCGCCTCGTTGTGGCTCAGGCCGCCGGCGCACGGCACGAAGATCATGGCGGTGGGCACCACGGCCGCGAGATTGCAGGAATCGTGGCCCGCGCCGCTCACCATCTCGACCGCATCGCAGTGCAAAGCCGCCGCCGCGCGGCGCACCGCAGCCACGCAAGCCGGATCGAACACCACGCCCGGCGCTTCCCAGACGCAGCGGATCCCGCCGCCGAGCGATTGGCGCTCGAGCGCGGCGGCGACCAGACGCTCCGCTTCCGCGCGCAGCGCGGCATATTGCGCGCCGTCCGGATGGCGCAGATCGATGGTGAAGCGCAGACGGCCGGGCACGGTGTTGGGAGAACCAGGCAGCGTTTCGATGCAACCGATGGTCAGGCGCGCCTGCGGCCCGCGCGCGGCCGCCGCGGCATACAGTGCGGGCAGCACCTCCGCCAGCACTCGCACGGGATCGCGCCTCATGTCCATGGGAGTCGGGCCGGCGTGCGCCTCCTGTCCCAGCACCGTGACCTCGTGGCGGCACATGTGCTGCACGCCGGTGACGATGCCGATGGTCTTCGCCTGCTGCTCGAGCACCGGCCCCTGCTCGATGTGCACCTCGAACGCGGCCTTGACCGGCTGGCGCGCCAGCGGCGCCGCGAGGTCCACGCCCAGCCGCTCGAGCTCCTGGCGTACGCTGCTGCCCGCCGCGATCGGTGAGCGCGTAGGCCCGCTCGAGCGGCATGCGCCCGGACCACACCGCCGATCCCATCATGGCCGCCGGAAAGCGGCAGCCCTCCTCGTTGCACCACACGCCGACCTCGATCGGGTGGCGCGGTCTCGATCGCGCGGTCGTTCAGCGACTCGATCACCTCGAGCCCCGCGAGCACGCCGTAGACGCCGTCGAATTTTCCGCCCGTCGGCTGCGTGTCGAGATGGCTTCCGGTCATCACCACGGGCAGCGCGTCGTCGCCGTCCGGCGCGCCGGGCGAACAGGTTGCCGATCGCATCGACGCGCACGCGTGCAGCCCGCGGCCCTGGCCCAGCGCGCAGAACAGCTCGCGCCCCTCAAGGTCGCCGTCGGTCAGCGCCTGACGATTGCAGCCGCCGTGGACGGTTGCGCCGATCTGCGCCATCGCCATCAGCCGCGACCACAGGCGCGTACCGTTGACTGCGCGGCGCCGGCGGGATGGTGGTTGTGCATGCGGGACTCCTCGCGCCGAATCTTACCCGGTGAATGAAGGTTGCGTGAAGCGTGCGATCCACCTTGTAGCCTGCGATCCCCCTTCGGCGGGCGCATTGATACACTGATGCCCGATGAGGGTGGCGCCGATGACAGACTTGGGGCCGATGCGGCCGACGAACGCAAGGGATGTGTGCGCCATCGTCGTGACCTACCATCCGGATCCGGAGCTGCCCGCACGGCTCGGCGCCGTCCTGCGGCAGGTCGGCGCGGCGGTGATCGTCGACAACGGCTCGGGCGACGATGAGCTTGCGATGCTGCGCGAACTGTCCGCCGATCCCAAGATCAGCCTTACGTTGAATTCCGCCAACCTCGGAATCGCGCGCGCGCTGAACCTCGGCATTCAGCGCGCAGCGGCGCTCGGTTTTGCGTGGGTACTGCTGCTCGATCAGGACACGAGCGCCGACGAGGACATGGTGCAGCGGCTGATCGGCGTGTATGCGGCCTTTCCGGACAAGAACCGGCTGGCGGTGATTGGATCCGGCTTCCGGGACGTGAACCTGAAGCCGCGCGCGGCGGCGGATGAGGCGCGCGGCGGCCCGCGCGGCGACGCGGCGTGGGAGGATGCGGAATGCGTGATCACATCGGGCTCCCTGCTCCCCTTGTCGACCCACGCCGCCATCGGACCTTTCCGGGAGGAATTCTTCATCGACCATGTCGACATCGAGTATTGCTTCCGGGCACGCGCCAAGGGATTTCGGGTGATCAAGACCCGACGGCCGCTCATGTCGCACGCGATAGGCGCGACCACCGAGCACAACTGGCTGTGGATGAACAAGTGGACCACCAACCATTCGCCCGATCGGCGCTACTACTTCGCGAGAAACGATACCGTGCTGCTGCACGAATACGGCAATTACCGGTGCGGGCTGTGGGCGCTGAAGAGCCTGTCCCGCCGCATGCGGATGTGCAAGCGAATCGCGCTCTACGAAACGATGAAAACCCGCAAAATACTTGCGGTCGCGCAAGGCTGGTGGGACGGGGTGCACGGACGGCTGGGGCCGCGGCCGCCGCCGCCTTAGCGGGTGAGGCGCGTTCAGGCGCGAATGCCCCAGCAGAACGGATCCTCGGGATCGAGGCGCAGCAGGTTCTCGCCGGTCACGTGTGCGGTGCCGGTGATGGTCGGCACGATCTCGCCTGCGGCGCGCTCGTGCCACCGATAGCGGCCCTCGAAGGTGCTGCCGATGACGCTCTCCTGCACCCACGGCTCGCCTTCGGCGAGCTTGCCGTCGGCCGCGAGGCACGCGAGCTTGGCGCTCGTGCCGGTGCCGCACGGCGAGCGGTCGTAGGCCTTTCCCGGGCACAGCACGAAATTGCGGCTGTGGACGCCGGACCGATTCGAGGGCGCGAACAGCTCGATGTGATCGACCAGCGGATGTCCCTCGGCATTGATCGCCGCACGCACGCGCCAGCAGAAATCGGTCAGCTCTTCGACGCGGCGAAGATCGAGCAGTCGATCGTGCTCGGAAATCAAGAAAAACCAATTGCCTCCCCACGCGACGTCGCCGAGCACCCGGCCGATCCCGGGCACCTCCACGGCAAGCCGATGCGCCGCGCGGCGGCTGACCACGTTGACCACACTGATCCGGCCGTCCGCATGCAGCGCGCCCTCCACGGCGCCGACCGGCGTGTCGATCTTGACCGCGCCCGGCGCGAGCTCGCCCGCAAAGCGCAGCGAGGCGATCAGGCCGATGGTGCCGTGCCCGCACATGCCGAGGTAGCCCACGTTGTTGAAGAAGATCACGCCGAACGCGCAGTCGCTGCGGTGGGGTTTGACGAGCAGCGCACCGACGAGAGGATCCGAGCCCCGCGGCTCGTTCACGATGGCCGAGCGGTAGGCGTCGAAGTGCAGGCGAAAGCGCTGCACGCGCTCGCCGAGCGGACCCTCGCCCAATTCCGGACCGCCGCCGAGCACGAGGCGCGTCGGTTCGCCGCCCGTGTGCGAATCGATCACCCGGATCGTCGGTATCATCGAGGCCGCGTGTCGCGGGCGCGCTCGACCATCGAGATCACCTCGGCGCGCCGCTCGCCCGACAAGCGGCAGCCGCGGCGGCCGCACCCGCTCCGTGCCACGGCCCATGATCTGTTCGGCGAGCTTGATGCATTGCACCAGATCGTGTTCCGCATCCAGGTGCAGGAGCGGCATGAACCAGCGGTATATGGCGCGCGCCCGCTCAAGATCGCCCCTCTGGATGGCCGCATAAAGCGCGAGAGACTCCGCCGGGAAGACGCCGGACCAGCTGCATGAGAAAGGGATGGCCATCGGATCCTTGGGATCGTATACGGTATCGACATGCGCGAGCAAGACACGATCGCCGTGATCGGCGCGGGGGTGATCGGAGCGGCGGTGGCCTGGGCCCTGGCGCGCGAAGAGCGCCGGGTGCTGCTGCTCGACCGCGCCGATCCGGGCGTCGCGGGGGCAAGCTTCGGCAATGCGGGTCACATCGCCGTCGAGCTCGTGCAGCCGCTGCCCTCCCCGGGCCTGCTGTTCGGGTTTTGGCGCGATCTGAACGCTTTCGGCGGCGCGCTCGATCTGCCCGTGCGCCAGGCGGCGCGCATGCTGCCGTGGATCGCACGCTTCGCCGCGGCGGCCGCGCGGCGCGCGGAAAACACCCGTCATCTGGCGCCGCTGGTGCTCCCGGCCGCGGCTGCGTGGGCGCGCTGGCTCGAGGAAATCGGCCGGCCCGAGCTGCTGCGCCGCGCGGGCTACTACGAGATCGGCTTCGGTGCGCGCGGCCGAGCCCTCGTGCGCGGGCAGGCGCGCGCCATGCAGCGGCTCGGCATCAAGACGCAGCCCGTTCCCGCCGAGACTCTTCTGCCGCTCATGCAGGCGGCGCATGCGCCCGGCGGCGAAGGGCTGTGGTTCGAGGACTCGGCGCACGTGCGCGATCCGCTTGACACCGTGCGCGCGCTCGCCGCAGCGGCCGCGTCGCGCCATGCGGTCATTCGGCGCATGGAGGTGCGCGCACTGCGGGCGTGCGGCGAGAAGATCGAAGTGCTCAGCGAACAGCCGTCGCTGCTGGTCGACGCGGCGGTGGTGTGCGCCGGCATGGGCTCGGCGCCGCTGCTCGCCCCGTTCGGATTGCGCGCGCCGCTGCAATCCGTGAGGGGCTGCCACGTCGAGATCCCGGGACACGCGCCCTTCCTGGACGCGCCGGTGCTATATACTCGCGAGCACGTGATCGTCACCCCGATGTCGGGACGCTTGCGCGCCTCGAGCTACATGGAATTTGCCGCCGTGGATGCACCGCCGGATTCGCGCAAGAGCGCGCGCCTGCGGCGCACATTGCGCGCGCTCGGCTATGCCTGCGAGCTCGACGGCACGAGCTGGGTGGGCGCACGTCCGGTGCTGCCCGACTATCTGCCGGCCATCGGCCGTGCGCCGGGAAATCCCAAGCTGTTCTATGCCACCGGACATCAGCACATCGGACTCACGATCGCGCCCATCAGCGCCGAATTGATCGCGGATCTCGTGGCGCAGCGCAGCGCGCGAGTCCCGATCGCGGCTTTCGATCTGCGGCGCTTCGGCACTCGTGGGCGATGATCACCCCCTCCAGCGATGAAAGGCCCGTCATGCACTCACGTTGTTCCCGGACCCTGGCCGCGGCCGCCGCGATGACCCTGGCCATTCCCGCCTGCACGAGCCAGACGAACAGCGCCGATGCGCGCCTTCAGGCGATCTACACGGCCGAGTGGAACTGGCGCGAGCAGCAATTCCCCGACAATGAGGATGCGCAGAAGCCCATTCAGGATCATCTGCCGAAGGTCGATACGGCGACCCAGACGATGCGGCTGCGCACCTGGCAGGACGTGCTGCAGAAACTCGATTCGATCCCGCGGGCAGAGCTGTCCGCGGCCGAGCAGCTCAATTATGACGTGTATCGCCCGCAGATCGAGGTGCTCACCGCCAATCAGCGATTCCGAGACTACGAGATGCCCGCCAATTCGGACAGCGCGTTCTGGACGGACCTCGGCTACACGGCGCGACGCCCCTATCGGACCGTGCACGACTATCGCAACTGGATCGCCCAGATGCAGGATATTCCGCGGTATTTTCGCGAGCAAATGGCGCAGATGCGCCAGGGGCTGCGGCGCGGATTCACGCCGCCGCGCGTCACTCTCGCCGGGCGCGACGCATCGATCACCGCGGTCACCGAGGCGACGCCGGAGGGGAGCCTGTTCTACACGCCGTTCAAAGACATGCCCGGCGTGCCGCAATCCGAGCAGGACAGTCTTCGCGCGCAGGCGGTCGGCACGATCCGCGACTCCGTACAGCCGGCGTACCGGGAGCTGCTTCAGTTCATGCGCACCGAGTATCTGCCCGGCGCCCGCACCACGCTCGCCGCCTACGACCTGCCGGACGGCAAGGCGTACTACCGGGCCAAGATCCGCGAATACACGACGCTCGATGCCGACCCGGATGCCGTTCACGCGTTCGGCGAAGCGGAAGTCGCCCGCCTGCATGCACAGATGCTCGAGGTCATGAAGGAAAGCGGCTTCACCGGCGATTTTCCCGCTTTCCTCCGGTTTCTGCGCAGCGATCCCAAATTCCAGGCCAAGACCCCGGAAGAGCTGCTGATGCGCGCGGCCTGGATCGCAAAGAGGTTCGACGGCAAGGCCTCGCAGTTCTTCGGACTGCTGCCGCGAGCCCGCTTTACCATCCGGCCCGTGCCGGAAGATCTCGCGCCCTTCTACACCGCCGGGCGCGGCGGACCGGGACTGTACCTGCTCAACACCTATGACCTGCCGAGCCGGCCGCTCTACAACCTCACCGCGCTCACCCTGCACGAGTCCGCGCCCGGTCATGCGTTCCAGATGCCCCTGGCGCTCGAGCACAAGGATCAGCCGGAATTCCGGCAGCACACCTACCTGTCCGCCTATGGCGAGGGCTGGGCGCTCTATTGCGAGCGGCTGGGCCTGGAGATGGGGATGTACGAGACTCCCTACGATCGGTTCGGAATGCTCAACTACCAGATCTGGCGCGCGGCGCGCCTGGTGGTCGATACCGGAATTCATGCGCAAGGCTGGAGCCGCGACCGGGCGATCGAATATCTGCGCGACTATACGGCGCTCCCGGAGCACGAAATCGACACGGAGGTCGATCGCTACATCGCCTGGCCGGCCCAGGCGCTGTCCTATTATCTCGGCGAGGATGCGATTCTGCAGGCGCGCTCGAAGGCGGAGCAGTCGCTCGGTACGCGCTTCAATCTGCGCGCCTTCCACGATGCGGTGCTCGAACTGGGATCGGTGCCGCTCCCGGTGCTGACCGCGCGCATCGACAGGTTCATCGCCGAGGGCGGCCGGGGCCCCTACCCGCAGCTCGAATGAGCGCTATTGCGCGGTCTTGAATTTCTGCCACAGGCGGGTGACGGCGCGCGCCAGCTCGGGAGTTTCCTCCGGCGGCAGGAACAGCCGCTGCCGCTGCTCGCGCGTCGGGTAGATCGCCGCATCCGCGGCGATCGACGCATCGAGCAGCGCCGTCGCGGCGGTGTTCGCATTGGCAAAGCCGATGGCATCGGTAATGTCGGCCATGACCTTGGGGTTCAAGAGGTAGTTGATGAACACGTAGGCATTTGAAACGTTCGGCGCATCCCGGGGTATGGCCAGCAGGTCGAACCAGATCAACGATCCTTCATCCGGAATCGAATAGTCGATCGTAATGCCGTTCTTCGCCTCCCTCGCGCGCTTGCGCGCCTGCACGACGTCGCCGTTGTAGCCGAGCGTGACACAGATGTCGCCGTTCGCAAGGGCCTCGATTTCGGTCGAGGTGTCGATATTGCGTATGAAGGGGCGGATCTTGATCAGCATCGCTTCGACGTCGGCAAGATCCTGCGGACGCGGGTCTTCGGGATCCTTCCCCAGGTACTTGAGCGCGATCAGCACCACCCCCACCGGGTCGTCGATGAGGTTGATCCCGCAGGGGGCCAATTTGGCGGCGAATGCCGGATCGAAGATCAGGCGCCAGCTGTTCAGAGCAACGCCCGGGAGGCGCTCCGCGACCATTCTCTCGTTGTAGCCGATGCCGAACGTTCCCCAGGTGTAAATGACCGCGTGCGCATTTCCCGGATCACGGGCATCAATCCGCGACATCAACGCCGGGTCGAGATTGGCAAGATTCGGCAGCTGTTTCTTGTCGAGGGGCAGGTAGGCGCCGCTGCGCACTTGGCGCTTCAAGAAGGCCGCCGTCGGAACCACGACATCGAAGCCGCTGTTTCCCGTCAGCATCCGCGCCTCCAGGGTCTCGTTGTTGTCGAAATAAGAGACGCGGACCTTGATGCCGGTCTGTTTCTCGAACGCCGAGATGGTGTCGGGCGCAAGATAATCCGCCCAGATGTAAAGATTCAGAGCCTTTGCCTCGTCGTGCGTCCCGCCCGAGGGAGGATTGCGCGCTCCCGAATCAGCGCCGCCGCAACCGCTCACGCAGCACGCCGCTAGGAAGAGCACCCCCACCGCAACTACCTTGATGCGAAGCATGTCTGCATGTTCGCACGTTCGCACGCTTGGCGCGTGGACGAACATGGGCTGATCACCAATAATGGGAAACGCGGACACGGGCCGATCGAAAACCAAGGCGGTGGCTTCAGATGCGACATGACACAGGCGGCCGGGCGGCGGCGCCGGCGATGCTCGTGCTGCTGTTCGCGGCGAACGCGGCAGCCGCGCGCGACAAGACCGACGTGGTCACGCTTACGAACGGCGATCGCCTGACCGGCGAGATCATCCAACTCGAGCACGGCCAGCTGGAGCTCAAGACCGATGCCTTGGGCACGGTGTACATCGAATGGCCGAAGATCGCCGGGCTGTCGAGCCCGGTCGTGTTCCAGGTCGAGCATCTGGGCGGGCAGAGCGAGTTTGGAAGTCTCGCCGGCGGCAACGGCGAGCTCGCCGTCAGCGATGATGGCCGCTCGACCGACCTGCCGCTCGCCGACGTCGCGCGCCTCGGCCCGGTGCAAGAATCGTTCTTGGCCCGCGTCCGCGGCTCGACCTCCGTCGGGGTCAACTACCAGCAGGCCGACAACCTCAAGGTGAGCAGTTTCCGCTTCGATGCGGAGTATCGCGGCCGCAGTACCTTGGCCTCGCTGTCCGCCTCCGCCGATGTCACCTCCAGCTCCGACAAGAGCACCAACCAGCGCCTGCTCATCGACTCGTCCCAGCGCTTTTTACTCGAGGACACCCGATTCTGGGCAGTGCTCGGTTCGTTCGAGCGCAATCCCGAAATGGGGATCGACGGCCGCCCGCAAGCGGGCCTCGCCATCGGGCAGAGCCTGCGGCGGCGGCCGGAGAGCGATCTGGTGGCCTATGTTGGCCTTGCGGCGAATTACGAATCCGTGGACGAGTCGGGCGATAATCGATCCAACCTGCTGGGAGTCGCAGGCCTGGATTGGCGCATCTACCGATTCGAGATCCCGGAGACGACGCTGACATCGAGCCTGAAAGTGTTTCCGTATCTGACCGATATCGGCAGGGTGCGTGCGCGGTTGGATGTGTCCCTGCAGCGAAAATTCACCCGCTCGTTCACCCTGAATTTCTCGATGTACGATGATTACGACAACCAGCCTCCCGGTACGCGGGTCGTGAACAACGACTATGGAATCGTCACGGGGCTCGGCTACACGTTCTGAGCCATCGAGGGCGGGCACCAGGAGCCTAGACCTTGGGCCAAATGCCGCACGGCTCGAGCGATCGCAGGCGGATCAGGGCATGGGCGGCCCCCGCTCCGCGCGGCCGGAGTAGAATGAAGCTCGCCGCGTGCGCCACCTTGCGTGCAGGAAATGGTCAGAGGGGGCATCGATGATTTATTTCTTAGCGCCGAGACGCGATGAGGGACAGTGAAACGCAAATATCGAGACCCAGCGCATCAGGAGGCGCTTGAGCCGGATGCCAAGTAAAATTCCCCACGGCGAGACACGCGGTTGGATCGTGCCCATCGGCGGCGCCGAGAACAAGGAAAATGACCGCCACATCCTGGAGCGCTTCATACGAGTCTCCGGCGGCGCGAGCGCCAATATCGTCGTGATTCCCACCGCGAGCCGCATGCACGAGACCGGGCCGCGCTACGAACAGCTCTTCAAGGACGTGGGCGCCGCGCACGTCGCGGTGATGGATTTCGACACGCGCCGAGACTGCCAGGAGGCCGGACGACTGCGGCGCATCGAGGAGGCGACCGGCATCTTCTTCACGGGCGGCAACCAATTGCGGCTCACGACTCTGCTCGGCGGCACGCCGGTGGCGAAACTCATTCGCGTGCGCAACGCCCATGGCATCACCGTCGGCGGCACCAGCGCGGGCGCCAGCATATTGAGCGAGCACATGATCGCGTTCGGCGACGAAGGCTCCTCGGTGATCTCGGGCAGCGTGCGGCTCGCGCCGGGACTCGGACTCACCAATCGATTCATCATCGACCAGCACTTCCGCCAGCGTGACCGACTGGGCCGTCTGATCACCGCGCTCGCCTACAACCCGTTTGCCGTCGGCATCGGTCTCGATGAGGACACGGCCGCCTTCATCGGCCCGGACGAGACCATCGAAGTCGAGGGCAGCGGCGGCGTGACGGTCGTGGATGCCTCCGATGTCAGCTATTCGTCCATCAGCGAGGTGGGCGAAGGCCAGCCGGTCTGCATGCTGGGACTTCGGTTGCACATTCTGGTCGCCGGCGCGACATTCAACTTGCACACGCGACTGGCGGCCGCCGGTGGGCTGGGCCAGGCCAAGGAATAACTGACCGCCTTGAGAGCGGCGGAGCTTCGCCCATGCGCATCATCGATCGTTCCGTTTATGTTGGCCCGTCCCTGTACGCGCATTTTCCCGTCATTCGACTCGAGCTGGACCTGGGCGCCCTCGAAGCGTGGCCCACCGGCCGCCTCGGGCCGCAGTTCGTCGACGCGCTCGCGGCCGCGCTGCCCGGGCTCGCGGAGCACGGCTGCTCGTACCGGGAGCCCGGCGGCTTCTTTCGGCGCATGCGCGAGGACGAGGGCACCTGGCTCGGACATGTGCTCGAGCACGTCGCGATCGAGCTGCAGAACATGGCGGGCGAGGAAGTCACCTTCGGCAAGACGCGCAGCCGCCGGGCCGCCCGGCGTCTATACGGTCGTCTATGAATATGCGCAGCGCGACGAGGGCATCGCCGCGGGCGAGCTCGGGCTCAGGCTGCTTTGTTCGCTCCTGCCCGCGGCAGATCCGGCCGGCCGACTCCGTGCCCGCCGACTGGAGCTGGCAAGAAGCGCGCGATGAGTTCATCCGCTTCGCCCAGCGCCGCGCGCTGGGGCCGTCGACTGCCGCGCTGGTGCGTGCGGCGGAGCGGCACGACATCCCCTGGCTGCGCCTCAACGACCAGTCGCTGGTGCAGCTTGGCCACGGCAAGTACCAGCAGCGCATCCAGGCGACGGTCACCAGCCGCACCTCGCACATCGCGGTCGAGCTGGCGAGCGACAAGGAGGAGACCAACAAGATCCTGGCGACGCTCGGCCTGCCGGTGCCGAAGCAGGAGCTGGTGCAAAACGAGAAGCAGGCGGTCCGCGCCGCGCGGCGCATCGGATTTCCGGTCGTGACGAAGCCCTACAACGGCAATCACGGCCGCGGCATTTCCATTCGACTGACGACGGACGAGGAAGTATCGCAGGGCTTTGCCGTGGCGCGCGAGCATTCGCGATCGGTGATCGTCGAGACCTTCCTGGAGGGCGACGATCACCGCCTGCTGGTGGTGAACGGCGAACTCGTCGCCGCAACGCGGCGCACGCCCGGCCACGTCGTGGGCGACGGCCGGCACACGATCGCACAGCTGATCGAGATCGTGAACCAGGATCCGCGCCGCGGCGTGGGCCACGAAAAGGTGCTGACGCGCCTGGAGCTCGACGCGCAGGCGCAGAAAATGCTCGAGCGCGCAGACCTCAAGGCCGATTCGATTCCGGAGCCGGGGCAGCGTCGTCTATCTGCGCTCGACCGCGAATCTCTCCACCGGCGGCACCGCGACCGACGTGACCGACGTCATCCACCCCGACAACCGCGAGATGGCGGAGCGCGCGGTGCGCGCCATCGGCCTGGACGTGGGCGGCGTGGATTTTCTCTCGAAAGACATCACCGAAAGCTACCGCACGATCGGCGGCGGCATCTGCGAGGTGAACGCCGCGCCGGGCTTTCGCATGCACGTGGCGCCGAGCGAAGGCAAGCCGCGCGACGTCGCCGCGCCGGTCGTCGACATGCTGTTCCCGCCCGGCGTGTCCGCGCGCGTGCCGATCGCGGCGATCACCGGCACCAACGGCAAGACCACCACGGCCCGCATGCTCGCGCACCTCGCCAAGATGGCCGGCTATACGCCGGGGCTGACCACCACCGACGGCGTCTACATCGACGGCCAGCGCACCGTACAGGGCGACATGACCGGGCCGATGTCGGCGCGCATGGTGCTGGCGGATCCGCAGATCGATATCGCCGTCCTCGAGACCGCGCGCGGCGGGTTGCTGCGCGCCGGCATGGGCGTTCGCGAGGTCAACGTGGGCGGCGTGCTGAACGTGCAGTCCGACCACCTGGGCCTCAAGGGCATCGACACGCTCGAGCAGCTCGCCGAATTGAAGCGCATCGTGGTCGAGGTCGCGACCGACTGTGCGGTGCTGAACGCCGACGATCCGCTGGTGCTCAAGATGTCGGGCTACACCGAAGCGAAGCACATCTGCTACGTGACGATGAACCCGCAGCACACGCTGGTGCGCGAGCACATTCGCGCGGGCGGACGCGCCTGTGCGCTGGAAGCCGGCGTCAACGGCCAGATGATCACGCTCTACGACCGCGGCGGGCACATTCCGCTGCTCTGGACGCACCTGATCCCGGCGACGCTCGAGGGCCGCGCAACCCACAACGTGCAGAACGCCATGTTCGCCGCGGCCATGGCGTTTTCGCTCGGCATCAAGCTCGATGCGATTCGCCAGGGACTGCGCACCTTCGACTCGACGTTCTTCCAGGCGCCCGGACGCATGAACGTGTTCAACGAGCATCCGTTCAAGGTGCTGTTCGACTATGGGCACAACGCCCACGCCGTCGGAATGATGGCCGATCTCGCGCGCCGCCTCGACGTCACCGGCCGGCGCATCGTCGTGCTGGCGGGACCGGGCGACCGGCGCGACGAGGACCTGGTGGCGATCGCCAAGGCCGTCGCGGGCCGCTTCGATCATTACATCTGCCGCCGCGACGACAGTCTGCGCGATCGCGCCGCGGACGAAGTGCCGCGCATTCAGGCGCAGGCGCTGCGTGCCGCGGGCGTGCCCGACAGCGCGATCTCGATCATTCCCGACGAACAGGAGGCCATCGAGGCGGCGTTGCGCATGGGCGAAGCCGGCGACTTGCTGCTGATCTTCGCCGACGCCCTGGCGCGTTCGTGGAAGCAGATCACCAAGTTCAAGGCAAGCGGCCGGCCGGCGGCGCCGGCGCCCCCGCCTCCCATGGCGACCGCGTCCAAGGGCAACGGCAAGAGCGCGGGCGCGCAGCCCGAGCTCGGCCCTGCGCAGGCCGTCGAGGCGGCTCCGGCATTCAACCTCGAAGGACTCATCCGCGATGAGCGCGGGATCCGCATGGCGCCGGAGATCGAGGACTGAACGTCTCGCACGCGTTGCCGTTCGAGGATTCCCGGCGCCTCACGGGCGCCAATCTGTTCTTTGCCTGCACGGGTGCGGTGCTCGAGGTCGTCGGGGCGCCCATCGATGACGGTCTGATCGCCGCCTGGCGCGGCCGGGTCGAGCGGGCCGGCGCGCGGCTGGGCTGGAGCCACCGCCACGCCGTCGCGCGCAGGCACGCGAGCGGCGCGTCGCTGGCGATCGCGGCGCCCTGCGACCAATTGTTCCTGGCGACCGAAGTGAACGAGTGGGCGCTGTGCGCGGCGCTGATCGAGCGCGATCCGCTCCGCTGGAGCGCCCTCGAGGAGCTGCTGGTCGCACAGGCATTGCAGGCCGCCGAGAGCGGCGCGAATCCGGCAGCGGCAATCGCAGCCGGTGATCGAGGAATCCGCAGCGCTCGCGCGCTTCGAGCGCCTCTCTTGCCTGGAGTCTCGACCGAAGCTGCGGGCATTGCTCGATGCAGCCGCGACGCGAGGGCTGCCGCACGTCCTCGACGAGACGGAGCTGACCCTGGGGGCCGGCGCCGGCGGGCGCGAATTCTCGCTGAGCGCCCTGCCGGATGTCGCCGGGGTCCGATGGGAGGAGCTGCGGGACATTCCGACGGCGCTCGTCACGGGGTCCAATGGCAAGACCACCACGGTACGTCTTCTCGCCGCCTGTGCGCGGGCCCACGGCTGGCGCGCCGGGTACAACTGCACGGACGGCGTGTTTCTCGATGATGAAGCGCTGGCGACCGGCGATTATTCCGGGCCCGCAGGCGCGCGCATGGTGATGCGCGAGCGGCGCACCCAGGCGGCCATTCTGGAAACCGCGCGCGGCGGCATCCTGCGCCGCGGAATCGCGGTATCGCGCGCCGACGCCGCGGTCATCACCAACGTCAGTTCCGACCATTTCGGCGAATACGGCATAGACGACCTCGCCGGGCTCGCCGAGGTGAAGCTCGCGGTGGCGGCGGTCGTCGACCGCAGCGGCTTGCTGGTGTTGAATGCCGACGATTCGCAGCTGCGCGCGCAGGCTCATGGACTCGCGCGGCGCTTCGGCCGCAGCCCGCCGCTCGGTTGGTTTGCCGCAAGCCCGGATCAGCGGACGCTGGGCGAGTATCGCTTGCACGGCGCCTCGACCTGCGGTGTGCGCGAGGGGCGGCTGTACGTGAGCCACGGCGGTGCCGAACACGATCTCGGGCTGATTTCCGCCATGCCGCTGTCGATGGGCGGGATTGCGGTCTACAACGTCGCGAACATGGCCGGCGCGGCGCTGGCCGCGGCAGCTCTCGGCATCCCGCCCTCGACGATCGCCGGGGTGCTCGCGCGGTTCGGCGCCAGCCGCGGCGACAATCCCGGCCGGATGATGCGATTCGACGCGCATGGAGTGAAGGTGCTGATCGACTACGCCCACAATCCCGATGGCCTGCGCGGTTTTCTCGAGGTGGCCGATCACTTGCGCGGCGGCACCGGCCGCCTCGGGCTGCTGCTCGGCCACGCCGGCAACCGCAAAGACGCCGATATCGAGGCATTGGCCCGAGCGGCCGCCGAGTTTCGACCGGACCTCGTGGTCGTGAAGGAGAACGAAGCGCAGCTGCGGGGCCGTGCGCCGGGGGAAGTACCCCGGATCATCCGCGCCGAGCTCAGGCGCCTGGGATTGCCGGACTCCGCCCTGCCGATGGAGACCAGCGAGATCGAGGCGGCGCGCCGCGCCCTCGACTGGGCACGGCCCGGCGATGTGCTCGCATTACCCGTCCATTCCTCGAGCGCGCGTGCCGCGCTCGTCGCGCTGCTGGAGAAGCGCTGAGGCGCAGGCTATTTTTGGGCGCTTCCCCTAAGCGTCCGGATCATCATCTGGTGAATGGCCTCGACTAATAAGATCTATTGACTGCACTATCGAAATCTTGGTCCTTTATATCCAACCGAGCGCTTCGAATCGCCCGTTTGCTTTTCCGCACAATTGCTGTTCAAACGATCGTCCGGGGTCGCGGCGTCGCTTACTGCCGCGCCATGGCGATGCGGATCGCCTCCTCCGGCGAGACGAGGTGATCGACGCTCACGGCATCCTCGGCAATCGCCAACTGAACGCCCTTGACGCGGCCCGAAAACTCATTGCCGCGCGATCCGTAATCCGGCGAGACGGGAGATCCCGTGTCCACCCCTACGTCGCAACCATCATCGGCGGAGAAGACCATGGCCGCCGTCGCGGCCACTCTTGCCCTCGCCGACTTTTTTGCCATCCACGAACAGGGACGCCACGCCACCCTTGCCGAGGCCGCCGCCGTCGTAGGCGAATTCCATGCGCACCTGATGCTCACCGGGCGGCAGCGCGCCGCTCGATTCGGCGTAGAACTACTGGATGCCGAGCAGGTTGTAACAGTATTTGAGCTTGCCTCCCTTGGCGTAGAGGCTCCAGCCGCCGATGTTGCCGCCCTGCGCGACGATGACCCCTTCCGCCCCGGTCGGGGGTACCACAATCTCTGCGGTCACCGAGTGGGACTTGTTCTTGAGGTTGAGGACGGAGTTTTCAGACAGGCGCCCCATGCTGCCAAACAGAATCTGCGAATTGACCCTTGATCAGCACCGGCCGTCCCGCCGTATCTGAGTTGATCCGTTCTGCGAGCCGGTCATCGAGGGGCAGCACGTTGTAGCGCGCCGCCTCGATCAGCCACAGGCGCTGCAGTTCATGAAGCTTCTCCGGCATCTGCTTGGCCAGATTGTTCGCCTGGCTCCAGTCTTTGCTGGTGTCGTAGAGCTCCCAGTTGTCGTCGTCGAATGCCGGGACTTTCTCGCCCATGAGAAGCCATGGCGTCTTGTGGCGCGTCACCGCGGTCCAGCCCTTGTGGTAGATGCCGCGGTTGCCGAACATCTCGAAGTACTGCGTCTCGTGCCGCTCGGCGCGCTCTGGCGTCGTTGAACGAGTACGCCATGCTGACGCCTTCGATCGGGTGCTGCTGGACTCCGTTGACGAACAGTGGGCTCGGGCAGCCCGGCCAGCTTCAAGGATGGTCGGCGCGACGTCGATCACGTGATGGAACTGGTGAACGGAGTTCGCCCTTCCCGTTGATTCCCTTGGGCCAGTGCACGATCGTGCCGTTGCGGGTGCCGCCCCAGTGCGAGGCGACCTGCTTGGTCCACTGGTACGGCGTATTCATGGCATGCGCCCAGCCCACCGCATAGTGGTTGTAAGATTCCGGGCCGCCCAGCTTGTCCAGCCGCGCCATCAGGAACTCGGGGGTCTCCAACGCGGCCGCGCCGTTGAAATTGATCATCTCGTTGTAGGTGCCATTCAGCGTGCCCTCCGCGGACGCGCCGTTGTCGCCGATGATGTAGTAGATCAGCGTGTCATCGAGCAGGTTGAGCTTCTTCAGCGAATCCACCAAGCGGCCGACGTGGTGATCGGTGTACTCCAGGAAGCCGGCGTATACCTCCATCTGCCGGGCGAGCACGGGCTTGAGCGCGGCCGGCATCTCGTCCCATGCCGGAATCTCCTTGTGCCTTTGCGTGAGCTGACAATCTTGCGGAATGACGCCCAACTTCTTCTGGCGGGCGAAGGTCTCTTCGCGCAGCTTGTCCCAGCCCTGATCGAACTTGCCCTTGTACTTGTCCGCCCATTCCTTCGGGACGTGGTGCGGGGCGTGGGTCGCGCCGGGGGCGAAGTAGACGAAGAACGGCTTGTCGGGAATGAGCGCCTTCTGTTGCCCGATCCAATTGATGGCCTTGTCCGTCATGTCCTCCATCAAGTGGTAGCCCTCTTCGGGCGTCTTCTTGACCTCGACCGGTGTGGTGCCCTCATACAGCGATGGGTACCATTGGTTCGCTTCGCCGCCGATGAACCCGTAGAAATATTCGAATCCGCCTCCCCCGGTGGGCCACGCATCGAACGGACCGGCCGGACTCGTTTCCCAGACCGGCACTTCATGGCACTTGCCGAATTGAGCGGTCGCATAGCCATTGAGCTTGAGGGTCCTGGCGAGCGGCGCGCAGGTGTTCGGCAGAATGGAGTTATAGCCGGGCGACCCGCTGGCGATTTCGGTGATCCCGCCCATGCCCACCGTGTGATGATTGCGCCCGGTCAGCATGGCCTGCCGCGTCGGCGAGCACAGCGCGGTCGTGTGAAAGCGGTTGTACTTCAGGCCGCCCGACGCCAGCAGTTCCGCCGTCGGCGTGTAGCACGGGCCGCCAAAGGCGCTCGAGGAGCCGAAACCCGCATCGTCGATCAGGACGATCAGGACGTTCGGCGCACCCTGGGGCGGGCGCAATTGTGTGATCGGCGGAAACTTGGTGTCCGGATCCTTCGCATCATAGGTGACCAGGCCGGTGCGCGGGCGATCCGGGATCGGCAGCACCGTTCGCTGAACGTCGTCTCGTGAACTCATAGTGCCTCCGCGTGAAACGCCAGCGCGCTGCTCATGACACGCCAGCGATTCTTTGCATGCTAGCAATCCACTGGCGCGCCGACCATTGGCAATAGGTCCAATTCTAAGCTGCCCATCAGCGCGGCGCGCGGTAAAGGCCGGTGCTGCGCTGCGCCCCGGGCGTGTTGGGCGCGCCGAGAATCGCCCGCCCTCGATATCGCGCCGCAACCAATTTCCTTGGGCGGTCACGACGCGTATCATCGTCGCGCGCGAATCCAATAGCCTCACAAAATAAGGAGCACTCCAATGCCGCACTTCATGGTGAGTTGCAATTATTCTGCCGAGTCGAAGAATGCATTGATCGCCAACCCGGTCGATCGGACCAAGGCCGCCACCGCGGCCATCGAGGCGGTCGGCGGTAAGCTTCACAGCGCTTTCATGACCTTTGGGGAAACCGACATCATCGTCATATACGAAGCACCGGACGCAATTGCGTCCGCGGCACTTGCCATGACCCTCGGGGCCTCCGGTGCGTTTTCGTCGATAAAGACAACCGCCTTGCTAAGCACCGAGGATGGGCTAAAGGCACTCAAGCGTTCGGCTGAAACCAAGGCAGCCTACAAGCCACCCTCAAGGTGAGATCCGCCGGCCGCATATAAGCCGGAGTCCGCCGCGATACGGCGTCCTTCACCTCGTTGAATTGGCACGCGCCTGCCGTTCAACGAGGTCGACGGACGCCCATTGACAACCCCATCTGAGTGATCCTTGCTGGCGGGGGCGACGTTCATCCACGTCACTCAACCGGAGAGAGTCGCGTGCGTTTTGCGCGGACCGCTGCGCGCACTATGAGCACTCGAGGTGGGCCACCTGGTTCATGTGCATCAGCACCGCACGATCGGGCATTATTCGGATCTGGTTGATCGCACATGGCGCTTGCGCGAGCGTCCAATATGCAGACAAGGGCTGATCCAGAATATGCATGAGCAGCGCCCGATTGAGGCTGTCGTGGCTCACCATGACGATCGCTTGTGCAGGATGATCCTCCCGCGCAACGCGCACGGCATCGGCGGCGCGCGCCAGCAGATCCTGCAGCGATTCGCCGTTCGGGAAGCGCGTCGATTGCGGGGCCGCCCACCAGCGCCGATACATCGCCGGATACTCGGCCGCGACCGCATCATGCGTCTTCGACTGCCAATCGCCGTAGTCGAGGTCATCGAGACAGCGCAGGACTTTTGCGCTCACGCCGCACTGCTTCGCGATCGCATCTCCCGTATCGATGCAGCGTCTCCGCGGGCTGGTGTAGACGATGGTTGGCCGCCACCGATTTGCAATCCATTCGGCGGTGCGGCGAGCCTCCTGAATGCCGCGCTCCGTCAGCTCGATGTCGGTGCGGCCGCGGAATGCCGCGGGATCGATGCCCGGCACATGACCGTGCCGCACCAGCAATAGGAAAGTGGAGTCCGTCGGTTTCATCGCGCCACTCCAGATCGCCGCCTACGGGACACCCCTGATTTGCTTGACTATCCCGGCAGCAGCGGCAGTTCTATATTCACGAGCAATCCCCCTCCCGGCACATTCGACGCCACGATCGAGCCGCCATGACTCTCGATCACGCGCTTGGCAATCGCCAACCCCAGCCCGTTCCCCTCCTTGCGTGCATGCGTTGAGCTGCGGAAGAATGGATCGAAGATATGGGGGAGATCGGCTGCTGGAACGCCCGTTCCGGAGTCTCGCACCGAAATGACGGCCACGTGTTCTCCGGAACCGAGCGCCGTTTCCACTTCCACGGTGCCGCCGCGATGGCTGTACTTGATGGCATTACGAACCACATTTTCGACCGCGCGGCGCAGCAGCTCGACATTTCCGCGGACCACGCCGTCGATCTCGGATACCACGCGAATGAACCGTCCGTTGGCGTTGGCCTCAAAGCGCGCATCATCGACAACATCGGATAGCAATTCGCGCAGTTCAATGTCCTGGTTCAATTGGTTGTCTACATCCGTCTGCAGGCGCGAGAGAGCCAGCAGTTCTCCCAGCAACTTGTCAATTCGAATGGATTCCCGTTCAATACGATCCATCAAAGCCTGCGCCTGCTCGGGCTGCTGGTGAGCGAGGCCGATGGCGGCCTGAATCCGGGCCATCGGGGACCTCATTTCGTGTGAAACATCCTTGAGCAGTTGGCGCTGCGCCACGATGAGCGTACGCAAGCGCGACATCATGCGATCGAACTCGACACCCAGATCCTTCAGCTCGTCGTTCCCCGGCCCCATCCTATCGGCAATGTGAACGTTGAGGTTCCCATTTCCGGCATCCGTGATCGCCGAATGCAGGCTGCGGATGGGTTTGGAAAGCAGCCACCCAAGCAGCGCTGCGCAACTGAGGCCCGCCACGATGTCCCCCATGATGTCCTCAACCGAAAGTCGCGAACGGCTTGGTGCCGGCCCGGCGGCCTGCTGGTGAAAGATCATCGCGATTGCGTGCTTCTCAATGGGCCACGCGCGAACCAGCAGATCCGCGCCGAGTTGGAACACTGTGATGAGCACGAAGAACTTCCAGAATAGGCGACCCACGCGCTTGTTTGTGGGAATTGTTCGTTGCATCGTCACTCGGGAATCAACTGATAGCCCAGGCGATAGACGGTCACGATGGGGGAGCGGCCATCGGCAAGCTGACCAACCTTCTGCCGAATGCTGCTGACATGGACGTCGATGCTGCGATCAAAACGCGCCAGCGGGCGACCCAGCCCCTGTTCGGAAAGTATCTTTTTGCTCACCGGGCTACCGACGTTGCGAGCAAGCACCTCCAACACGTTGAATTCGGTGCCGGTAAGTTCAACGGGCAGACCGTTCCACTCCACCATCCGCCGCTGCGGGTCCATCATCAGTGCACCCGCATGAATCACGGCTGGCAAATCGGCGGCATCCTTCGCCGGGATCGTTCGACGCAGAATCGCACGGATGCGAGCCGTCAGTTCTCGCGGCGTACATGGTTTTGGAATGTAATCGTCGGCCCCAATTTCCAAACCCACGATTCGATCCGTGTCATCGCCTTTGGCCGTCAACATGATCACCGGCATGTTGCTGCGGGCCCGTATCGCCATCAAGGCCTCGATACCGTTCATCCGCGGCATCATGATGTCAACCACTGCGATGGCATAGCGACCCGAAAGCGCCTCGCGCACGCCCGCCTCACCGTCCGCTGCCACGCCCACCGAGTAGCCCTCGCGCTCCAGATAATTCTTGAGCAAATCGACAAGTTCCTCATCGTCATCGACAAGCAGGACCGAGGACGAATTGGGCGTGGCGGGATCAGGCAGCATAGGTATTTCTGGAATAGTCGACGTATGGCGGATTTGATTCTAACAGGGCCAATAGTTCCATGAGCTCCACTGTCGCGAGCGTGCGACAGGAACTTTCATGGCACCTGCCGACACGGCTGTTTGGTTCACTGTCTCGACTGCCACCCGCCGCCCAGGGCCTTGAAGACGGCGATCTGGTCCTGAACCAAGGCCGCATCGGATGAAGCCACCGCGGCGTCGAGCGCAACCAGCGATTGCTCCGTGGTGAGCAAGTCGAGGTTGCTGAGCGAGCCCGCTGCGAATTCATCGCGCGCAATGCCGAAGGCTGTCTGAATTTTGCTGCGCGCGTCGCCGAGCGCCTGGCGATTGTCGAGCGCCGCACTGTAGAGGGCGAGCGCCTGCTCGGTCTCCTTGAGCGCGGTGAGCACCACGGCATCGAACGAGGCGAGCGCAGCGGCCTGTTCGGCCTTGGCTTGACGCACCCGGGCGCGCGGCGCGGCCATGTTGGGAAACGACCAGCTGATCGATGGGCCGACGCCCCAGGTCCGGCCGATATTCGTATTGAGCTGCGACAGTTCGGCGGCAACGCCGCCGTAAAGTCCGACCAGCCGGATGGTGGGATACAGATCTGCCGTCGCCACCCCTATGTCGGCGGTCGCGGCCGCGAGGCGCCGCTCAGCCTGGCGCACATCGGGGCGGCGCCTGATGAGCGCCGACCCGTCGCCCACCGGAATGAGTGCGACGAGCCGCGGCGGGACGACGCATGCTTGCAGATCGTTCGGCGCCTCAGCGGGAGTGCGGCCGAGAACCGCGGTCAGCTCGAAGAGCGCCGCTCGCCGCTGCCCTTCGAGCTCAGGAATGCTCGATCGGACCTGGGCCACCAACGCCTGCGCCCGGGTAACGTCGAAAACCGAATTCGCGCCCGCCTCATGGCGCTTCACGGTGATATCGGCCTCGTGGGATACGACATCGAGCGAATGGTGCGCGACCTCGAGCTCCTCTCCGAGCGCACAGATCGCCGCGTAAGCGCGGGCGGTCTCCGCGGCCACCACCACCCTCACGCCGTCGCGGGCCGCAGCCACCGCATCCGCGTTGGCATTCGCCGCTTCGATCGCGCGATGCACCCGGCCGAACAGATCGACTTCGTACGCGGCTTGAAAAATGTCCTCGATACAGCCAGATCGTCTGCGGGGGTCGTCCGGTCAGCTCGAGAATCTCATCCGTCACCGCATCGCGCCCGTAGATCCCCTCCGCATAAGCCGTGGTCGACGGATACCGCTCGGCGTGCACCGCCGACAGTGCCGCCCGTGCCGCGGCGAAGTTCGCGTCGGCCGCGGCCAGGGTGCGGTTCGCCCTGAGCGCCTCCTCGACCAGCGCGTCGAGCCGCGAGTCATCGTAGAGCCGCCACCACGCAGCAGGCGGCGGTGCCGGCGTTTCGGCCGCCGGATTCAAAGACACCAGCGGCGCCTCGGCGCCCTTGCGGCAGCGCGGGTGCGTGGTAGTTCGGGCCCACCCGGCACGCGGCCAGCGAGGCAAGGATGAGCGCACTCAAGACAGCATATCGGCGCGATGGAATCATGGTGGGTTTGATTTCACGGCGGATTCGATCCGCGTACTCGAAACAGCGGCACCGCGGACGCCGGACCCTCGGGCGCTGCACTTCGGAAGACCACGATCAGCAGCGCGACCGCAGTCAGCATGCCGACCGCGACGAAACCGTCGATGACCGCCTGCGTGGTGGCGGCCGCTCGCACGACGTTTCCCATCACCAGCTCGCCGCGCGATAACAGCCCCGACGGGATCGATGACTTTCGTCGTCGCCGCGCCATAAGCCCTCACTCGCTGGATGACTTGAGGATCGCCCACCTGGACGTGCTGTCCGATCAGGTTCGACGCCACCTGGCCGCGCACGCGAGCCAGTGTGGTCGACGAACGCCGTGCCGATCTCTCCGCCCATGAGGCGCGCCGTCTGCAGCATGGCGCCGAAGGTGAGCGCATCCTGCGGCTTCAAGTGAAGAACCCCGAAGAATATGACGCCGGACAGCGCAAAGCTTTGACCGACGGCCTGCAGGAACGACGATGGAAGAAATTGGTACGACCCCCAGATGGGGGTGAGGTTATAGGCCACCATGAAGCATGCGACGCTGATGAAGATGAAGCCGATGGAGGCCACGAGCCTCGCATCCGATCGGCGCAGCATCAATGCCGCCAGCGGACAGAGGATGAGCTGCGGCGCCGCGACCCAGATGAGCGTGTCGCCTACTTCCAGCGCGCGAAACCCGCGCACCGAGCCCAAGAACAGGGGGATCAAATACGCGGTGGCGAGAATCGTGAGACGCAGAAATGCGATCAGGAGAAACTGACTCGGCATCGGCGCGCCGAACACGACATTGAGGTTGAAAAGCGGACGGGCGGTGTACGCCTCGTGGATCAAGAAAGGCGACCAGCAGCAAGGCGCCGGCGCACAGCAAGCCCCACACCACTCCGGAGTTGAGCCAATCGAGCCGATTGCCCTGATCGAGGGCGGCGTAGATCAACGCGAGCCCCGAGCCGCCGGCCAGCAGACCGAAAATATCGATCGGCGGCCGTGTCGTGATCGGCTTGTTGGCAATGCCGCGGCGCAGACACAGCGACATGATCAACGCGAGCGGCACGTTTTGCCAGAAGATCCATCGCCAGGAGTGATGCTCGACGTACCAGCCCTCGAGGGAGGCCGAGATGTTGAGCGAGAGCTCGAGGTTCAGCGCATAGATCGCGATGCCGAACGCCCAATACTTAGGGGGCGTGTTGAGCAATATGAAACTCAAGGTGAGCGGTATGAAGAATCCCGACGCGAGGCCGCCCAGGAACTGCATCGTCAACATCATCGGCAGGGTCGGCGAATACGGGGTCAGCAAGGATATGAGCGCGAATGAGATCGAAGCGCCGATCAACACGCGCCGAGGACCGTAGGCGGCGCCCATCCAGACCGCCGCGAGCGTGATGAACATCTGCGCGACGGTTTGCGCGGTGGTGATCCATGCCCCTTCGTCGAATCCGGCGCCCACGGCGCCGCGTATGTCGGCAAGGCCGAACGTCGACAGCCGCCCGTTCAGGGTCGATATGAAGGTGCCCATGAGGACGGCCAGCAGCCCGAGCCAGGGGATGGACGTCGGCGGCGACGGGCAGCGTCGGCGCGGTCAAGCCCGAGCGGGGTGCGGGTTCGGGCGCGGGCGCGCTCATCGGTGCCGGCCCTCTCTGGCATCGACTTTCGCTTCCACCGACATGCCGGGCACCAGCCGATCGGCCAGGCCATCCGCATCGTCAATGACGATCTTCACCGCGATGCGCTGCACGACCTTGGTGAAATTGCCCGTGGCATTGTCGGGCGGCAGCAGCGCGAACTCGGCGCCCGACGCCGGTGCGAAGGCCAGCACATGCCCGCGCAGTGTGTGTCCCGGAAAGGTATCGACGGTGATTTCCGCCTTTTGCCCGACCGCCATGTGAGTGAGCTGCGTTTCCTTGTAATTTGCAATCACCCAGACGTTGGGCAAGGGCGTGAGGGTCGTAATCTGGCTGCCCACGCCCACCAACTGCCCGGGTTTGACCTGACGCTGCCCGATCACCCCGTCCTGGGTCGCGGTAATGGTGGTGTAGCCGAGATTGAGCTTGGCTGCATCGAGCGCGGCGCGCTGCGCCGCGACCGTCGCCTCGCTCTGCGCGAGCTGCGACTCGAGAACCGCCAGCTGGCGCTCGGCCGCGCGCGCCTGTGCCCGGTTTTGCGCGAGTTGCGCCTCGAGTTGAGCGTGCGTGGTTGCCAGCTTTTCGCTGGCCTCCGTGGACGAAGAACCGGTTTCGAGAAGCCGGCGCTGCCTCGCCAGGTCGCGGCCATTCTGCTCGAAGGAGGCCGCGGTCGAGGCCACCACGGCACGCGCCGCCTCGACATTCGCGAGCTGCAGCTCATGCTGCGCCTTCAGCGTCTGAGTCTGCGCCGTCGCGGTCGCGACGCCGGCTGCCGCTTGCGCCACCGCGGCGCGATAATCGTCCTCGACCAGCTGCGCGAGTACCTGACCTTTGTGCACGCGCTCGTAGTCCTGGATGGGAAGCTCGCGCACGTAGCCGGCCACCTTCGCCGATATGGGCGTGAGATCCGCTTGCAGGTAGGCATCGTTCGTCCTCTGCCACCCCGCCCCTCCCTCCCAGCGTGTCCAGTTCGTCGACACGACGACGACGATGCCGACGGCGACGACGAATACGAGAATCCGCCACCCGAATTCAAAGACCTTGTTCCAGTCGACTCTCGGAACACTCATGGCCCTTCTTGGTTCTTGTTGCCGCCCCCTCGCATCTTGGATTTCATCATCGGGGACATGAGGCGGCAAGCAATTTATTGGAGCCACGAGGGCCCATGAGGCGGTGCACATCAGCGGCGGCAAGGGTCTCGGTCAGCTTTGGCGGACAAGGCTCAAATAATCTTAATAATCATCGACTTCCGCCGATAGCGGCAAACTCGTATTGCCTGCGCTGCCGCGGCGAGGACAATTGCGCTTTGTAGGCAGTTTTCCAATTCCTTGTTGAGGGGCGAGAATTATGCTTGTGCCGCTCCAAATCACTTGGCGAAATATCGAGCCGTCGGCGGCCGTCGAGGCGCGCATACGCGAGCTCGCTCAGCGCCTCGAGAAATTCAGTGCGCAGATTGTTCGCTGCCATGTGATTGTCGAAGCCCCCCACAAACACGGGCACCAAGGACACCTGTACGAGGTGCACATTCAGGTAACTACCCCCGGTGGCGGCGCCGTCGCGAATCGCGAACATCGCAACCAGCATTCGCACGAGGACGTGTATGTCGCGTTGCGTGATGCGTTTCGCGCTGTGCGCCGGCAGTTGGAGGACTATGAGCGGGAGCGCCGGCAGGACGTCAAGAACCACGAATTGGAGCCGTCCGGTTGGGTGTCTGAACTCTATCCGGCGGAGGATTTCGGTCGCATTCAAACCAGCGATGGACGTTCGCTCTATTTCCATCGCAATAGTGTGGTGGGCGCCGACTTTGACCGGCTGACGACCGGAACCGGCGTGCGATTCGTCGAGGCGAGCGGAGAGCGCGGCCCGCAAGCGTCCACGGTCAAGCTCATTGCACATGCAGGGCCGGTGAACTGACGGCGGCCCGGCCGGTGTTTCCGCGGCATCGACCGAGGGTCAGTACCACCACGTACGGCATGGCGAGTATTCCCAATAGTGGGGCGCGGCCGAAGGGAGGAGATTGATTTTTAGTGCCTAGTCCGAAGATTCGGGTGGGTGATGAACGCAGATAATTCCAGCACCACGCTTCGCGTCCCCAATTCGGAGAAAAGTCTCCGTAAATTGACTCCCTCGGAAGTGCCTTACTACGCCATCGCTGTGCAGGTCGCGCATTTCGGTCATCATGCGGCAACTGCGGAGGCGGCGTATTTCCGTGCCGAGCGCCGCGGGTTTGCGCCGGGTCATGAGCTCGAAGACTGGTTGGCGGCAGAGAAGGAAATCGAGGAGCGGCTCACTGGCAAGGGCCGCCCACTCTGATGGACGCCGATACGCGTCCGTACGGCCTTTGAACGCGATGGCTGCCTGCGAGGACATCGGCTATGCCATCGCTAAGCTGGATTGGATGCGTGCACAGGGCATCTGGCCGAACGGCCTCAGATATTTGTGGACCGATGCCTTCGGGCTCGTTCTGTTCGTGTCGCTGTATGCGGAGACGGGCGAGCGCAAATATCTCGACCAAGCGGAATCGCTGGTCTCGGACGTAGTCCGCGTCCTCGGACGTGCGCGCGGCATTCGAATTGGCGAGGCGCCGGATCGCGACGGTCAATATTTTCACTACCTCGCCATGTGGCTGTATGCGCTGTCCGTACTCGGACGGCATATCCCCGACTACCGGCGCTCAGGCGTTGAGCTGGTGCGGCAGATTCATGAGGCATTCGTTCAGCCCCGCCGCGGCGTGATATGGAAGATGAAGGAGGATCTCAGCGGCCCATACCCCGGCTTCGGATTCGGCGGACTGGATGCGTTTGACGGCTATATCTCGTATCGCCTTCTCGATGAGACGGCACTGGCCGATGAGATCGCCGACATGCATCTATTGATCGAGCAACAGAGCCCCAATCTGCAAATCACGCAGGACCTCGGTCTCGGCATGATGTTATGGATGACGCATTTTTGCCCGGAAGAAGACTGGGCAACGATACAAAAGGCGCGCTGCTTGCACATGCTTGGCCAAATGTGGATCGACGGGGGTTACTTCTGCCGTGAGCCCTGGGCTCGCAATGTCAGGTTCGCCTTCACCAACTACGGCGTCTCGGTGGGGCTGCAGGCGGTCGACGCGATGCCGCAGCGGGTTCGAAGCCTCAATGCGTATTTCGAGACCTACCGCTCCGGGGACGAATACGATCGCGAGGCGATCACCCACGTCATGGCTTGCAGCTCGCACTTTCCAGGTTATCTCATTCGAAGCTTTCGTTGAAAGGAATCCGCGGAGCGTGACGAGTCGGATACCGTTTCGCGTTCATCCCTTGCTGGCGACGCTCGTCGCGGAGCCTATAGAAAGGCCCGGTTGGGTCTACGAGGAAAAGTACGACGGCGACAGAATCCTCGCATACAAGGAAGGGGATCGCGGGCAGCTCTGCTTCGCTAGTAGAATACAGCGCCCCGGTCAGGCCGACAGACGTACCGGTGCGCGATGCGGTCCCCAAGCACCAGGCGTGGCCGTGAAGACGCCGGCGCAGGCGGTGCCGCACTGTCTGCATCGCCCCTCCGGTGACAGAGCCCATCGGCCGATGGCATAGCCGTCTCGTCCGATCAACTGGGCGGCGCATGTGTGGCACCAGGTGCTGCCGCCTTCGACGTCGCGCACGTTGCCCGTGTACACGTAACGCAGACCATGCCGCAGCGCAATCCGACGCGCGCGTCTAAGGGTGCCCGGTGGTGTCGCCGGCACGTCACGCATCTTCCAGTCCGGATGGAACGCAGAGAAGTGCAGCGGCACGTCGGGGCCGAGGTGATCGATGAACCAGGCGCACATAGCTTCCAGTTCCGCATCGGAGTCATTGAGTCCCGGAATCAGCAGTGTCGTGACCTCGAGCCAGACGCGGGTCTCATGATGCACGTACTCGAGTGTCTCGAGTACGGCCGCAAGTTCGGCCCCACAGACCTTGCGGTAGAAGTCCGCGGTAAAACCCTTGAGGTCGATGTTCGCCGCGTCCATGTGTTTGAAGAACTCCGCACGCGGTTCCGGGCACATGTAGCCGGCGGTGACCGCGACGCTACGCACGCCGCGGGTGCGGGCCGCCTTGGCGACATCGATCGCATACTCCATGAAAACGGTCGGATCATTGTAGGTATATGCGATGCTCGCACATCCGAGCCGTTCGGCCGCGGCTGCGAGCTCGCTGGGACTGGCAAAGTCGGCGAGTGTATCCATTTCTCTCGACTTGCTCATGTCCCAGTTCTGGCAGAACTTGCAGGCCAAGTTACAGCCCGCGGTCCCGAATGAGAGGACCGCGCTGCCCGGCAGAAAATGGTTGAGTGGCTTCTTCTCGACCGGATCGACGCAGAAGCCGCTGGAGCGACCATAACTGAAGAGCTTTACGCGCGCATTCTCGACCCCGCGCACGAAGCACAGCCCGCGCTGCCCTTCATGCATCCGGCAGGCGCGCGGGCACACGTCGCACTGCACGCGGCCGTCGGGCCGCGCGTGCCAATGACGAGTATCGATCACCGTGTCCATTGCATAATGTCCCGTGCGGTTCGATATTGTGTCAATGGGACCTGAATTCAATGCAGGGGCAGCCCCCGAAGCCCGGCCGACAGCGATCCGTCCGGCGGCGGTGGCAGGTTCGTTCTACCCGCGGGACCCGGCGGAGCTCAGCGCCACGGTGGCGGCTCTGCTCGCCGGGCACCATGGGCCGGCGCGGCCGCCAAAGGCGCTCATCGTCCCGCATGCGGGGTATGTCTACTCCGGTAGCGTGGCAGCGCAAGCATACGCATCGCTCGGTGGCGGAGCGCGTGCGCTGCGGCGGGTTCTGCTGCTAGGCCCGAGCCATCGGACGTGGTTTCGCGGCCTCGCGGTTCCGACCGTGCAGGCATTCGCGACGCCGCTAGGCACGGTGCGCATCGATACGGCTGCGGTGAGCAGGCTGTGTGCGCTGCCTGCGGTGGTGAGATCGGATGCGGCGCACGCGCTTGAGCATAGCCTCGAGGTGCAGCTGCCCTTCCTGCAGCGCCTTGCGCCTGACGCTGAGATCGTGCCGGTTGTCGCCGGCGATGCGTCTCCCGCAGAGGTCGCGGGGGTCATCGAGGAGCTCTGGGATGGAGCCGAAACGCTGGTCGTCGTCAGCTCGGACCTCAGCCACTATCATTCCTATCGCACGGCCCGGTCACTCGACGGCGCGACCGCGCAGGCAATAATTGGAGGCCGCACGGATATTCTGGGCGAGCAGGCCTGCGGCTGCGTGCTCGTCAACGGACTTACGCTGGCAGTGCGCGCTCATGGGCTGCGTGCTGCGCTACTCGACCTGCGCAATTCGGGCGACACAGCGGGCGACAAACAGCGGGTGGTGGGCTACGGTGCATTTGGGTTCTTCGAACCTTGAAAGCAGCGCGGCTTTCGATACTGTCAGTAGAGGAGCACCGCATCCCGCTCGCTGCGCCAGCGGACCTCGTCGTGAGCCGTGAGTGCCTCCAGATCGGCTGGCGTCGCCGCCGGATCGTCCACCCACCGGCGCAGCAGATCGCTCCCGTTGATCACATCGATCGCGGGCCGGTCCTTCTCGTACTCGTAGGCAAAGTCGCGCCAGATCGCGTAATCCGGCCGCAGCCGCCGCAGAGCTTTGAACGCGAGCGCGAACAATCGCCAAGGCCTGAATCGCTCGTGGTCATAGTACGCGGCGTCTTCCACATGTACCTGTACACCCGCGCAGAGCTTCCCTGCGTGCTTATGGAACGTGGGCTCGAACCAGCAGGGGCGCAGCCGACATCCGCTCATCCATGGCGTAGCAAGCGAAGCGCATCTCCGCCAACAATGCCCGCACGTCCAGATCCGGCGCACCGAGCAGCTCGAGCGGCCTTGTGGTCCCACGACCTTCCGACAACGTCGTGGCTTCGAGCATCACCGAGCCCGGATAGCAGCGTGCCATCCAGAGATTGGGCGCGTTGGGACTCGGGTTGACCCACGTGCGCCCGCCGAGCGGCCACCCATATCCCGGTGCGGCGTCCGGCTCCCAGCCCTCCATCGGCACGACGCGGCAGTCGACGTCGAGATGCAGACTCCCCACGAACCACCGTGCAAGCTCTCCGAGTGTCAGGCCGTGGCGCATCGGCATCGCACCGGCGCCGACAAAGCTTTCGCAGCCGGCCCTGAGCGTCAGCCCTTCCACAGGCCGACCCACAGGGTTCGGGCGATCCAGAACCCAGACGGCCTTGTGTTTCTTCGCAGCCGCCTCGAGGACGTAACGCAGCGTGGTGACGAACGTGTAGATTCGACACCCGACGTCCTGCAGGTCAACGAGCAGGACGTCAAAAGTGTCCATCATTTCGGGCGTCGGCCGGCGCACTTCTCCGTACAGGCTGAAGACCGGAATGCCGTGCACGGGATCGGTGTAGTCCGGCGACTCGACCATGTTGTCCTGTTTGTCCCCGCGCAGCCCGTGCTGAGGGCCGAACGCCGCGCTCAGGCGTACGTCGCCGACCATCGCCAGCGCATCGAGGGAATGGACAAGGTTGCGTGTCACGGAAGCGGGGTGCGCCAACAGAGCCACGCGCCGTCCCGCCAGCGGCTTGCGCAGCTCAGGCTCTTCGAGCACTCGGTCGATTCCAAACCTCATGCGCGAGCAACCTCCAGTGCGAATCCGTTCGGGTGGTGGAAATCCGGTTTGCCGGTCGGGTGCCGCAGGCCCCAGTACGAGAGTCTACCAGTATCGTCCTCGATGACCGCGGCCAATGCGATCCGCAGGTGACGAGCGTCACGCAAGTCAGGCAGATCCCCCAAGCGCACCACCGACTGGAGCTCGAGTCCATCGTCGCCTCGACGCACGGAGATATTCGGTGCGTGGCCGATCTCGGCGGGCGACATTCCCTCCCGGTAGGCACTGAACCGGTAGATCGCCCATTCGAGTGAGGGCGAGAAATTGAATTCGTGGTAACCGGGCGCATCCGCAGGCGCGACGAACGCCTCGAAGCACGTGTGCTTCCACAGGGCGTCTGCCCGTCCACCCGCGCCGCATAGGGGAACGCGTACGCGGGACATGTCCGCGTCGAGAGAAAATTGGAACACGAGTTTGTCGGGCTCTTCCGCTCGCAGCTGCACCCCGAGGCGGTGCACGGCGTCGCTGGGAGTCGACGGGTGCGCGGTCAAAAATGCGGCCATACGATTTCCGCCAGCAGCTTTTCATTGCCGGCGACCAGGCCAATCAGCGATGCTTCACCGCTGAGCGGAATGGTCCCGATGTACTTGCTGATGGGTGCCTTCCATTCATCGCCTTGGCTGAAGCTGATCTCCAGCCGACGAAGCGTTGCCCGCCGCTGCTGACCGGACACCTGCAGAGAATGACGGCACCAACCCCGCAGGTCCGGTTCCTCGCGCTCGTCTTTCAGCTATTCACAACACGCACCATCTCGAGCACCTTGTTCGAGTAGCCCCACTCATTGTCGTACCAGGAGACGACCTTGACGAAGGTCTTGTCGAGCGCGATGCCGGCGTCTGCATCGAACACCGAAGTCATCGCCTCGCCGCGAAAGTCCGTCGACACCACCTTGTCCTCGGTATAGCCGAGCACGCCCTTCATCGATCCTAAGGAGGCGGCTTTCATGGCCTTGCAGATGTCATCGTAGCTGGCTTCCTTGAGCAGCTCGACGGTGAGATCGACCACCGACACGTCCGAGGTCGGCACGCGAAAGGCCATGCCGGTGAGCTTCTTATTCAACTCGGGGATCACGACGCCCACGGCCTTGGCAGCCCCGGTGCTCGACGGGATGATGTTCTCGAGGATGCCGCGGCCGCCGCGCCAGTCCTTGTTGCTCGGGCCGTCGACGGTCTTCTGCGTCGCCGTGGCGGCGTGCACCGTGGTCATCAGGCCGCGCTTGATGCCGAAGCTGTCATTCAGCACCTTGGCGACGGGCGCAAGGCAGTTGGTCGTGCACGATGCGTTGCTGATGATGGCCTGTCCGGCGTAGGTCTTGTCGTTGACGCCGTAAACGAACATCGGCATGTCATCTTTCGACGGCGCGCATACCACCACCTTCTTCGCGCCCGCTTTCAGGTGCTTGCCCGCCGTGTCCTTGGTGAGGAACAGGCCCGTGGATTCGACCACGACGTCGGCGCCGATCGCTCCCCAGTTCAGCTCGGCCGGGTCCTTGACCGCGCTCAGGCGAATCTTCCTGCCGCCCCCGATCAGCGTGTTGCCGTCGACGGCCACCTCTCCCTTGAAACGCCCGTGCACCGAGTCGTACTTCAGCATGTAAACAAGGTAGTCCGGTTCGAGCAGGTCGTTGATGCCGACGACCTCGATGTCCTTGAAATTCTGGACAGCGGCACGGAACACCATACGCCCGATGCGCCCGAAGCCGTTGATTCCGATCTTGATGGTCATGTGGACACTCCAAAACGATGACAGCGAAGAAATGACCCGGCGGTGAGACCCTCTGGGCCTGAGTCGGCTCGTACTACTCGCGACTATAGGAGTCCGAGTTGGTACGTACAACTAAGCAAATATGCTTACGAATTAGGTATTTGACCTGGCTCCGGATCGACGTGTCAATCAACGTATCGCCGGTGGACCCGGCGGATTGTGGCTTTGCTGAAAAACACCGCGAGAGCGCGGTCACGCGGCGGGCGGAACCGCTGTGCCCAACCGATCGATCATCGGCTGCGTAATGAGACAGATCCCCCGGTCGGTGCGGCGAAACCGCCTCGCGTCCAGCTCTGCATCCTCACCGACGACGAGTCCCTCTGGAATACGAACCCCGCGATCGATAATGACATCGCGCAAACGGCAGTTTCTACCCACATCGACATAGGGAAGGACCACGGCACCTTCCAGGGACGTGTACGAATGCACCCGCACGCCGGTAAAAAGCAGGGAGCGAATGACCGCGGCTCCCGAGACCACGCAGCCGCCTGAAACGAGGGAGCCCTCCGCAAAACCACGCCGGCCCTCTTCGCGGTGCACAAACTTGGCCGGGGCCGTGATTTCCCCGTAAGTCCAGATGGGCCAGTTCATATCATAGAGATCGAGTGACGGAATCACGTCGGTGAGTTCGATGTTGGCCTCCCAAAAGGAATCGACCGTCCCGACGTCGCGCCAGTAGGCCTCTGCCTCGGCATCGCTCTTCACGCAGGATTTCGCGAACGGGTGCGCGATCGCCTTGCCGTGCCGAACGATATACGGAATGACGTCCTTGCCAAAGTCGCGGCTCGATTTCGGGTCAGCCGCATCGCGTCGCAGGGTGTCGATGAGGAACGAGGTCTTGAACACGTAGATTCCCATGCTCCCCAGCGCCGCGTCAGGTTTGCCCGGCATAGCCGGCGGATCGGCGGGCTTCTCCAGAAAGCTGATGATCCGATCACCGGCATCCACGTGCATCACACCCAACGCACTCGCCTCCAGCCGCGGCACCTCAATACAGCCGACCGTGACATCCGCGCCGGTCGCAGCGTGCTGCTGGAGCATGATTTCGTAGTCCATCTTGTAGACGTGATCGCCCGCCAGGATGATCATATATTCGGGATCAGAGCCGGCGATGATGTCGATGTTCTGGTACACCGCGTCGGCGGTGCCTACGTACCATTGCGTTTCCGACACACGCTGGCTGGCCGGCAGGATGTCGAAGCTCTCATTGCGCTCGGCCCGGAAAAAATTCCACCCCAGTTGCAGGTGCCTGATCAGCGAATGCGCCTTGTACTGAGTCGCGACACCGATGTGACGAATACCCGAATTGAGAGCGTTCGATAATGCGAAATCAATGATGCGGCTCTTGCCGGCAAAATAGACGGCCGGCTTGGCACGTTTGTCCGTCAGTTCCATCAGTCGCGAGCCCCGACCGCCAGCAAGCACATAGGCCATCGTGCGTCGCGCCATCGAACCAACACGTTCTTGCGCTTTCATGAGTCATCTCCCGAAAATTGCATACTTTTGGCTGTAGACCGAAGATTCGGTCGGCAAGGCACGCCAACCCGACGTATCGACGCCGGCGGCCTACAGCACGTTCTTGACCTGCGCGACGAGGTTATCCACGGTGAAGCCGAAGTACTTGAACAGATCGCCGGCCGGTGCGGATTCACCAAAGCGATCGATTCCGAGCACCGCGCCTTCCAGGCCGACGTACTTGCGCCAGATGTCGGTGACGCCCGCTTCGACCGCGATACGCCGCACACCCTTCGGCAAAACGCTTTCCCGATACGCGGCGTCCTGGCGGTCGAACACGCTGGTCGATGGCATCGACACCACGCGCACCGCGATTCCTTGTTCGGCCAACACCTTCTGCGCACCCGTCGCGAGCTGCACTTCTGAGCCGGTGGCGATGATGAGCGCGGAAGGCTTTTTGCCCGGGTCCGACAGGACGTAGCCGCCCCGCGCGATATTGCGAGTCGCCTCGGCGGTACGGGTCTGAAACGGAAGGTTCTGGCGCGAGAATATCAGACAGGAGGGCCCGTGGCGCTCGATCGCCGCCGACCACGCGACCAATGACTCCTTACTGTCGCAGGGACGCCAAACGTCCAAGCCCGGAATCAAACGCAGGCTCGCAGTGTGCTCGACCGACTGGTGCGTAGGTCCGTCCTCGCCCAGCCCAATCGAATCATGGGTAAACACGAAGATGGCGCGGATCTTCATCAGCGCCGCCATGCGCAGCGCATTTCGCGAGTAATCGGAGAACGTGAGAAACGTGCCGCCGTAGGGAATGAAGCCGCCGTGCAGCGCCAGCCCGTTCATGATGGCGCTCATGCCGAATTCGCGCACACCGTAAAATACATAGTTGCCCGCTTCGGTGCGCGTCACCGCCTTGGACCCCGACCACAGCGTCAGGTTGGAGCCCGCGAGGTCCGCCGAGCCGCCGAGCAGCTCCGGCAGCACCGGAGCGAGACCCTCGATCGCGTTCTGCGATGCCTTGCGGCTCGCGATGTTTTCAGCTTTTTCTTTTGTCTTGGCCACCAAGCTCTCGACCCGCGCGTGAAATCCGGCCGGCAGCGTCCCAGCGAGCCGCCGCAGGAATTCCGCCGCGAGTTGCGGATGCTGCTCGCGGTATTTCGCGAACAGCTGATTCCATTCCTCCTGCAGGCGCGCACCTTGCGGGCGAGCGTCCCAGGCCTGGTAGATCGCCTGCGGAATCTCGAAGGGTGGGTGCTCCCAGCCGATGTTCTTGCGCGTGGCGGTAACTTCCGCCTCACCGAGTGCGGCACCGTGGACCGCCCCGGTGTTCGCCTTGTTGGGCGAACCCATCCCGATCACAGTCTTGCAGCAAATCAGGCTCGGCCGATCGGTGACTTCCCTGGCGGCGCGCAGCGCCCGGTCGACGGCATCGGAGTCGTGGCCGTCCACGCCTGCGACGACGTGCCACCCATAGCCTTCGAATCGCTTCGGCGTGTCGTCGCTGAACCAATGGTCAATGCGCCCCTTTTCCGAGTCGATCGAGATTCCGTTATCGTCATAGAGCGCGATCAGCTTTCCCAGCCCCAGCGTGCCCGCTAGAGAGCAGGCCTCGTGCGAAATGCCCTCCATCATGCAGCCGTCTCCGAGGAACACGTAGGTGTGGTGGTCGACGATGGTGAATCCGGGACGGTTGAACGTTGCCGCCAGCAGCTTCTCGGCCAGCGCCATGCCCACCGCGTTGGTGATCCCCTGCCCGAGCGGGCCGGTCGTCGTTTCCACCCCCGGCGTCAGCCCGTATTCCGGGTGGCCGGGCGTCTTGGAGTGCAGTTGACGGAAGCGTTTGATCTCTTCGATCGGAAGGTCGTAGCCCGTCAGGTGCAGCAGCGCGTATTGCAGCATGCAGCCGTGGCCATTGGAGATCACGAAGCGATCCCGGTTCGCCCACCCCGGGTCGGCCGGGTTGTGGCGCAGGTAGTGGCGCCACAGCACCTCGGCGATCTCGGCCATGCCCATTGGCATGCCCGGATGGCCGGAATTCGCCTTCTGCACCGCATCCATCGCCAGGGCGCGAATCGCATTGCTCAGATCCTTGCGCAATGCACCCGAGTGGCCGGGCTTAGTTTGCTCTTGCATGGCATCCACCTACAGTTGACCCTTGAAGCCTCAATACGCCAGATCGCCTTCTTGCGCAATCGCATCATGCGCCAAAGGTAGAGGACGGTAAATTAAGGGGCAAACGCAAGGAGTTGCGGCAAACCCGGCTGGATGTAACTTGGAAAATCTGCAGACTACGCTTGTCTTAATTCGATGCGGCTCATCCGACGCCACGGTCGGACGGCGAACGAGGGACGCATCCCTGCCAGTGGGGAGGCAGCCGCATATGGAAGAGGAACTCAAGCAAGCCGCACTCGATTACCACCGACTACCGACGCCGGGCAAGATCAGCCTGTCCCCCACCAAGGCGCTCGCCAACCAACGCGATCTGTCACTCGCCTATTCGCCGGGCGTGGCCTACGCGAGTCTGGCCATCAAGGACGATCCCTTGGAGGCGGCCACGATAACGGCTCGGGCCAACTTGGTTGGCGTGGTCACCAACGGCACGGCTGTCCTGGGGCTCGGCAACATCGGACCGCTGGCGGCGAAACCCGTGATGGAAGGAAAGGGCTGCCTGTTCAAGAAATTTGCCGGCATCGACGTATTTGACCTCGAGGTGAACGAGACGGACCCCGACAGACTGGTGGCCATCGTGGCGGCACTGGAGCCGACCTTCGGCGGCATCAATCTGGAGGACATCAAGGCGCCGGAGTGCTTCTACATCGAACGGCAGCTGCGCGAGCGAATGAAGATCCCGGTGTTCCACGACGATCAGCACGGCACTGCGATCATCGTCACCGCCGCGGTGCTCAATGGCCTCAAAGTCATTGGCAAGGACATCAGCCAGGTGAAGGTGGCAGCCTCCGGCGCCGGAGCGGCGGCGATCGCATGTCTCGATTTGCTCCTCGCCGTCGGCCTTAAGCGTGAGAACGTGCGGATCGCTGACCGCAGCGGCGTCATCTATCAGGGACGCGCCGGCACCACCGATCCGGACAAGCTGCGCTACGCGCAGCGCACCATGGCGCGCACGCTCGGGGACATCACGGCCGGCGCCGATATCTTTCTCGGTCTTTCCGGTCCCGGCGTGCTCAAGCCCGAGATGCTCATGCAGATGGCGGCGCGTCCGCTGATTCTGGCGCTCGCCAATCCGGAGCCCGAAATCCGCCCGGAAGTGGCCAAGGCCACACGGCCCGATTGCATCGTGTGCACCGGGCGCTCGGATTACGTCAATCAGGTCAACAATTCATTGTGCTTCCCGTTTATATTTCGCGGCGCACTCGACGTCGGTGCGACGGCGATCAACGAGCCGATGAAGCTTGCGACGGTCTACGCGCTCGCCGAGCTGGCGCAGGCCGAACAATCCGACGTGGCCACCGCCGCCTACGGCACCGCCGGCGAAGGCTTTGGACCGGAATTTCTCATTCCGCGCGCGTTCGATCCGCGGCTGCTCGTGCGCATCGCCCCGGCGGTCGCCAAGGCCGCTATGGACAGCGGCGTGGCAACGCGGCCGATCGTCGATCTTGAGGCGTATCGGCGGCGCCTGACTGAGTTTGTCTACCAGTCGGCCTCGGCCATGCAGCCGGTCTTCGCCGCCGCCAAGCACCGGCCCAAGAAGGTCATCTTCGCCGAGGGGGAAGAACATCGGGTCCTGCAGGCCGCGCAGGAGGTGGTCGATGAGGGCTTGGCCCGCCCGGTACTCGTCGGGCGCGCCGAGCTGATCGGGGCGCGCATCGCAAAGATGGGTCTGCGCCTGACGCTTGGCGAGAACGCCGATGTGGTCAACGTGCTGAGCGATGCACGGTACCGCGAGGTCTGGAAGGAGTACTACCAGCTCGTCAAGCGGGAGGGCGTCTCAAGGGCACAGGCCATGGAGGAGATGCGTACCCGCACCACACTGATCGGAGCGATCCTGGTTCGTCGTGGCGATGCGGACGCCATGCTCTGCGGTACGGTGGGCAATTACCTGGATCATCTGCGCTACGTCAAGCGCGTGATCGGCCTGCGCGCGGGGGCCCATACGCTGGCGAACATGCAGATGCTGATCCTCCCGAACCGGCAGCTGTTTATTTGCGACACCCACGTCAACCATGATCCGGATGCGGGGCAGATTGCCGAAATGACGCTGCTCGCCGTTGAGCAGGTGCGGCGGCTCGGCCTGACGCCGAGCGTGGCACTGGTCTCGCATTCGAGCTTCGGCAGCTCGGATGCCCCATCGGCGCAAAAGATGCGCGCGGCCCTGCAGCTGGTCATCGCCCGGGCGCCGGATCTGGCCGTCGAGGGGGAGATGCGAGCCGATTCGGCGCTGTCGGCCGGCGTGCGCAGCAACGAATTTCCCGACGCCCGGCTCACGTGCGACGCAAACCTGCTGATCATGCCCAACGTGGATGCCGCCAACATCACCTACAACGCATTGCGGATCGCGGCCGGCGAAGGTGTGACGGTGGGTGGCTTTCTCCTCGGTCTCGCTCAGCCCGTGCACATCCTGACGCCATCGTCCACAGTCCGGCGCATCGTCAACATGGCCGCCGTCGCGGTGGCCGATGCCGGATCGATGCGCGCTACCGGGCTTTGAGTCGCCAGGCCGCTCACAAGCGCGGCACGGCGTCGCCCTCGCGGCGCGCATGCGCGACCGCAGCGTCGCTGTGCTTCCGTACTCCGTCCAGAATCATCTGCTTCGCCTTCTCCGCGTCGCCCCAGCCGATGATCTTGGTCCACTTGTTGGGCTCAAGATCCTTGTAGTGCTCGAAGAAGTGCTCGATCTGATGAAGCGTGATGTCCGGCAGATCGGTGTAGTTGAGGCACCGGTCGTAACGCCGGGTGAGGTGCGATGAGGGGACGGCGACAATCTTCTCGTCCATGCCCATGTTGTCCTCCATGAGCAGCACGCCCACGGGTCGCACGCTGATGACGGCGCCAGGAGCAATGGCGCGCGTGTTGCAGATCAGCACATCGCACGGATCACCGTCGCCTGAAAGCGTATGAGGGATGAAGCCATAGTTACCCGGATACCGCATCGATGTATAAAGAAAGCGATCGACCACCAGAGTGCCGGCCGCCTTGTCCATCTCGTACTTGATCGGTTCGCCGCCGATCGGCACCTCGACGATGACGTTGACGTCGTGCGGCGGCATCCTTCCCACAGCGATTTCATCGATGCGCATTGTTGGTGGCTCCAGGAAGTCGCATATTTTGACGTCCTTGCAGCTGGGTGGGCGGGTGCGCCGAATGTGCGTGCCGGCACATAGCTCAGTACCGCCAGCGCGCAGATGTGCAGCGCGTTAGCGCGTTTTTGATTCGAGCGGGCAAGTCCGAAGTCCCAGCAGCGTGTAAGCGGGACAAAAGCGGAAGAGCCCCGTCGCGAGCGGCACAATGCCGATGTAGCCCCACCCGCCGACTTTGCCGAGAGCAGCGAGCGTGATCAGCGCGAGTCCCGCTATAATGCGCACGAGGCGATCAACGGTTCCGACGTTTGCTTTCATGGGTGTCATCTCCAAGTGAATCAAAAGATTAACCCACACCGGCGCCGCGGCCATTCGTGCTTCCCCTCACGCACTACGAGATTTCCGAATAAATTGCTGTATTATTCCCGCCGGCGCCTGGTACCCGCACCGCTGCGCGCATTTATCGATTTCATCAAGTCATCGGCGGATCTTTCGTAATCTCCGTCTGGACTATCCTGCCGGTGGGCTTGATGACCGAGGTTGTGGGCCAACACCCGGCGATCCGTCGGGGCGTAGTGAGTCATTCCGCGCGCTAGACCATTCCCCGATCAATTCTCAGTCGGTGTAAGCGGCAATCAAGGCCCGCGCCGCCTTGGCGGCACCTTGCACGGGGCCATGCCGGCCCAGCGTTAGCCGAGTAAGATAGCTGCCTTCCCACAAGAGCATCAGCGCATCACCGAGTGCGTCCGGTTCACGGGCGCCCATCTCATGCGCAAGAAGGCGAAAGCGCCGCCGCATCTCGGCCTTGTACTTCTCGACGATGGGTCGCGCCGGATGCTCCGGCTCAGTGATTTCGACCGCGGCGTTGGCGAGCGCGCAACCCCGTGAGTCGTCTTTGCAAGTATTCGCGACGAGCACATCGAACAGAGCCTCGGCCTGCGCCCGCGGATCTCCGGCGTGTTCCGCAATTGTTTTATCCCACCATTGCCAGCCTTCCCGCTCCGCGCCGCGCAGATACTCCGCCACGAGCTCGTCCTTGGAGGCGAAGCTGCGATAAAAGCTCATCTTGTTGGTGCCAGCCTCGCTCGCGATGGTATCGACCCCGACGGCGCGAATGCCGCGGCAATAGAAGAGATCGGCCGCCGTTTGCATGATGCGATCGCGCACGCGCGACTTCGGAGCAGCAGAAATAACCCCTTTCCCTACAGGCACTTGCGCCTTCCCAGGCCGGTTCATGAAAATCTCCTCTTGACATGTGACTGACCGGTTACTAACGTACGCACATCGCGTTACTGACCGGTAACACACAGTGCCTAGCATCGGCGTGTTGCAGTCGCAAGTCAAGTCTCACCCGCAGGGAGGACTCGATGCACCGGACGGGGTTAGTGCGCGGGTTTCGTCGGAAGTGTCGGGCCTTGATCATTCATATCCGATTGGAGTCGCACGTGACTTTCAAGCAATTCATCTCTCGAAAAGCTCCTGTCTTTGCCCTTCTTAGCCTCGGCGCAGTCGCAGCGGTTTTGCTTCTTGCAGGCGTCGGCCGCGGTCACTCTCGCGCCCAGCCGCCTGCCTCGGCGCACACCGCTTTGCCCGAGGTGACAGTGGCGGCGGTGATCCACCGGCCGCTGCATGAATGGGAAGAATTCAGCGGGCGTCTGCAGGCCGTCAACACGGTGGAGATCCGTCCGCGGGTCAGCGGCTACATCGATCGCGTGGCCTTCGAGGACGGCGCACGCGTCAAGAAGGGCCAGCTCCTGTTTCAGATCGACCCGCGCCCCTTCCAGGCGGAAGTGGAGAGGCTTGTCGCGGAGCGCAGCCGGAGCCTTTCGGATCTCGAACTGGCCAAGGCCAATCGCGCGCGCGCCGAGCGGCTGATCGGCGCGCATGCCATCTCGCGCGAGAGCTACGAGCAGCTCGTGGCCGCCGAGGCCTCCGCACAGGGCGCCCTGGGCTCGATCGACGCATCGCTGCAGGAGGCGCGCCTCAATCGAGAATTC
Source organism: uncultured Gammaproteobacteria bacterium (assembly GCA_963774865.1). Classification (GTDB taxonomy): domain Bacteria; phylum Pseudomonadota; class Gammaproteobacteria; order Steroidobacterales; family Steroidobacteraceae; genus Bog-1198. The sequence continues at coordinate 56,059 of CAVZGU010000014.1, read as the reverse complement.
ACCGAAGTTCGCGCGCCGATCGAGGGTCACGTGTCGCGCGCGATCATCACCGCCGGCAATCTCGTCACGAGCGCGAGCCTCCTGACGACGCTCGTCTCGGACGACCCGGTCTATGTCTACTTCGACGCTGATGAGCAGACGTATCTGCGCTATGCGAAGACGCAGCACGAACCCGGGCGCGCCGGCGGTGCTTCGGCAGTGTATGTCGGACTCGTGGACGAGGAGGGCTATCCGCACGCAGCAAAGCTCGACTTCATCGACAATCAAGTCGATGCCGCGACCGGAACGATCCGTGCGCGCGCCGCGCTCGCGAACCCCGACGGGCGCTACACGCCCGGGCTATTCGCGCGCGTGCGCCTCGTCGGCGGCGAGGATCAGGACAGCGTCCTCATCGAGGATCGCGCGGTGGGTACGGACCTCTCCAAGAAGTTCGTGCTGACGCTCACCGCCGGCAACCGCATCGAGTACCGCCTCGTTGAGCTCGGTCCCGAGATCGACGGCCTGCGAGTGGTCACGCGTGGACTCGCCCCGAGCGATGTGATCGTCGTCAATGGGCTGCAGCACGTGCGACCCGGCCAGACCGTCGCGCCCAAGCGGGTCGACATGAGCGACAACCCGGAAGGGTTGACTCAGGTGGCCGCACAAAGCGAGCGGTACTTGGGTCCGGCGGATGCGGTGGGGCGTCTCGCCCAGGGCGCGGTCGCTCTTCGCGCGGCCCATTGAAATTCTGGCACACGACTTTCGCTTGAGGACTGGTTATGAAACTCTCGCAATTCTTCATCAGCCGGCCGATCTTCGCGGGCGTGCTCTCGGCGCTCATCTTCCTGGCCGGGTTGATCGCGTTGCCCAGGCTCCCGATCAGCGAGTACCCCGAAGTCGTGCCGCCGACGGTGGTGGTGAAGGCGACCTATCCGGGCGCGAACCCCAAGGTCATCGCCGACACGGTGGCAAGTCCCCTCGAGCAGTCGATCAACGGCGTCGAGGGGATGCTCTACCAGTCCTCGCAGGCGACTGCGGATGGCGTGATGACGCTCACGATCACCTTCGCCCTGGGCACCGATATCGACAAGGCGCAGGTTCAGGTGCAGAACCGTGTCGCGCAAGCCCTACCGAAGCTCCCCGACGTCGTGCAGCGCCTCGGTGTCATCACCAACAAAGCCTCGCCGGATCTGACCATGGTGGTGCACCTGGTCTCGCCGGACAATCGCTACGACACGCTGTATCTCTCGAACTATGCCCTCCTTCGCGTCAAGGACGAACTCGCACGCCTCGACGGCGTGGGGGACGTGCAGGTCTTCGGTGCGGGTCAGTTCTCGATGCGCGTCTGGCTGGATCCCGAGAAGGTTGCAAGCCGCGGCCTCACGGCAGACGATGTCGTGAGAGCCATCCGGGAGCAGAACATCCAGGTTGCAGCGGGCCAGCTCGGCGCGCCGCCGCTGCCGACCGCAACCGAGTTTCAGGTGGCCATCAACGCGAAAGGGCGCCTCACCACCGAGGACGATTTTCGCAGCATCATCGTGAAAACCGGTGCTGAGGGCCAGGTCACGCGCCTGAAGGATATCGCCCGCGTCGAGCTCGGCGCCGATACCTATGCACTGCGCGCGCTTCTCGACAACAAGGCCGCGGCGGCGATACCGATCTTTCAGCGCCCCGGCAGCAACGCGATCGCGATCTCAGAGCACGTGCGCGCCAAGATGCAGGAACTGAAGCGCGACTTCCCTCAAGGTGTCGACTACCAGATCGTCTACGACCCAACCGTGTTCGTGCGCGGCTCCATTCACGCCGTCGTGCACACGCTGTTCGAGGCCATCCTGCTGGTGGTGCTGGTCGTCATCGTGTTTTTGCAAACCTGGCGCGCCTCGGTCATTCCGCTGATCGCGGTGCCGGTATCGCTCGTCGGAACCTTTGCCGTCATGCATATCTTCGGCTTCAGCTTGAACGCGCTGTCGCTTTTCGGTCTGGTGCTCGCCATCGGCATCGTGGTCGATGATGCGATCGTCGTGGTTGAAAACGTCGAACGCAACATCGCTAACGGATTGAAGCCCATCGACGCAACGCGCCAGGCCATGCGCGAGGTCACCGGCCCCATCATCGCGACCGCACTCGTGCTGTGCGCGGTATTCGTGCCGACGGCGTTCATCAGCGGCCTGACCGGTCAGTTCTACAAGCAGTTCGCGCTCACCATTGCGATCAGCACGGTCATCTCGGCGTTCAACTCCCTCACCCTGTCGCCGGCGCTCTCCGCTCTATTGCTCAAGGAACATGGCGCGGAGCCGGATCGTCTCACCCGTATCCTCAATCGATTGCTCGGCGGCTTTCTTCGGCCCCTTCAATCGGTTCTTCGCGCGCTTCTCTGCTCGCTATGTCGGCGCTGTCGGCCGTGTCGTGCGCGCGGCGGGCGTTGCGCTCTTTGTCTATGGCGGGCTGATTGCGCTTGCCTACATGGGTTTCGCAAGCACGCCGACCGGCTTCGTGCCGTCGCAGGACAAGCAGTATCTCGTGAGCTTCGCACAGCTTCCCGATGCGGCGACCCTCGATCGAACCGAGGGGGTGATCCGGCGCATGGACGACATCGCGTTGAAGCAACCGGGGGTTGAACATGCCGTGGCTTTCCCGGGTTTGAGCATCAACGGCTTCACCAACAGCCCGAACTCGGGAATCGTGTTCGTGACCCTGAAGCCCTTTGACGAACGCAAGTCCAAGGACCTGTCCGCCGGCGCGATCGCATCCGCGCTCAATCAGCAGTACGCCAAGATACAGGATGCCTTCATCGCGGTGTTCCCGCCCCCGCCCGTCATGGGTTTGGGCACGATCGGCGGTTTTCGCATGCAGATCGAGGACCGCGGCGGCTTGGGCTTCGAAGAGCTCTACAAGCAGACTCAGAACCTGATGGCCAAGGGCAATCAGACCCCTGAATTGCAGGGGCTCTTTTCCAGCTTCCAGGTGAATGTTCCGCAGGTAGATGCCGACGTCGATCGCGAAAAGGCGAAATCCCAGGGCGTATCCGTGCAGGAACTGTTCGACACCATGCAGGTGTACCTGGGCTCGCTTTACGTCAACGATTTCAATGCATTCGGCCGCACCTATCCAGTTACGGCTCAAGCCGAGCCCGGTTTCAGATTGCAGGCCGAAGACGTGGTGAGGCTCAAGACCCGCAACGCCGCCGGCGACATGATCCCATTGGGCTCGTTCGTCACAGTCAAGCGCTCGTCCGGCCCGGATCGGGTCATGCACTACAATTCCTATCCCACCGCCGAGATCAACGGCGGTCCGGCCGTCGGCTTCAGCTCGGGCCAAGCGCAAGCGGCAATGGAGAGGCTCGCGCGGCAGGAGCTGCCCAACGGCATGAGCTTCGAGTGGACGGAGCTCACCTACCAACAGATCATCGCCGGAAACACCGCGGTGCTCATCTTCCCGCTGGTCGTGCTGCTCGTGTTTCTGGTGCTCGCGGCGCAGTACGAGAGCTTGAGCCTGCCGCTCGCGGTCATCCTGATCATGCCCATGGTGCTGCTGTCGGCCATCACCGGCGTTGAGCTCACGCATGGCGACAACAATATCTTCACGCAGATCGGTTTGATCGTGCTCGTTGGGCTTGCCAGCAAGAATGCGATTCTCATCGTGGAGTTCGCGCGCGACCGGGAACTCGAGGGCGCGCCGCCGCTGCAGGCGGCGCTAGATGCCGCGCGGCTGCGGCTGCGGCCGATTCTGATGACCTCACTCGCCTTCATCATGGGCGTGGTGCCGCTCGTCACCTCGACGGGGGCGGGTGCCGAGATGCGCCATGCGATGGGTATCGCGGTGTTCTCGGGGATGCTGGGGGTGACGGTATTCGGTCTCATGCTGACGCCGCTCTTCTATGTCCTGGTGCGCAAGCTGTCGCCGCGAAAGCGTGCACTCAGGGCTCCAGCGGCCGCAGCCATTGCGACGCTCCGTCAACTCAGCGACAACACCGGTTGACCTAACGGTAATCCGTTCATCGACTCATTGTGAGAGTGCTTCATGAAACAGCTCATCTTCATGGCCACGGCCGCGTACCTCCTCGCCGCATGCGCCGTCGGCCCCAACTATCGAGCGCCGGAGACCGCGCCGGCGGCCCTCAAGAACGCGCAATCACCCGCGTTCGTGCCTCAGACACCGGAAGCCGTCTGGTGGCAGGAATTCGACGACCAGGAGCTCGATGGCCTCGAGCGCCGCGCGCTCGCCGCGAATCTGGACCTGCGAAGCGCGTACGACCGAGTGAGGGCTGCCCGCGCCGTGTTCGTCGAGAGGAAGCTCGACTACGCACCGCACGTGCAGCTCGAAGGCGCGTACTCGCACAGCAAGGAGCAGCAGCCCGGGTTTGGGACCGACCGCTTCAACATTCAGAGCGACAGTCTCGGATTTGACGCCGCCTGGGAGCTCGACCTGTTCGGCCATGTGCGCCGGTCCGTCGAGGCCGCGCGGGCGGATCTCGGCGCAGAGAGTGCCAACTATCGAGACGCTCAAGTTACCGTCGCCGCGGAAGTTGCACGCAACTACTTTGAGCTTCGCGGAGCCCAGAAGCGACTCGAGGTGGCGCGCGAGAACCTGGAGAGCGAACAGCGAACGCTCGAGCTCACACAGCTCCTCGATGAGACGGGCCGCGGATCCGAACTCGACGTCGAGCGCAGCCGCGCGCGCTTGAAGGCGACAGAAGCCACGATTCCTCCGCTCGAGGCGGCCGAGAAGCAGGCGGACTACCGGCTTGCTGTACTGCTCGGCGAGCGGCCGGGTGCGCTCGATCAGGAGCTGCAGCCGGCAGCGGTCGCCACCTACGCCAAGCCGCTGCCGATCGGCGATCCCACCGAGCTCCTGCGTCGCCGACCGGATGTTCGTGCCGCGGAGCGAGCGCTCGCTGCAGCAACGGCGCGGGTGGGCGTGGCCACGGCGGATCTCTTTCCGCGGGTCAACATCACGGGCTTCGTGGGCTTTCTCTCGGGCGACGTGGGTCGACTGTTCAGCACCACGTCTGGGAGCGACGCCCGGGCGTGGTCCATCACGCCGACCGTGAGCTGGGCAGCATTTGACTTAGGATCCGTGCGCGCGCGCCTGCGCGCGAGCGAAGCGCAATCCGACGCGGCCGCGGCTAACTACGAGAAAGTGGTTCTGGTAGCGCTCGAGGATACGGAAAACAGCTTGCGTCGCCTACAGCACGGGACAGGCGGAACTCAAGAGTTTGAGCGAACAGGCGTCCGCCTCGCGACGCGCGGCAGAGCTCGCCGCAACGCAGTACCGCGAGGGAGTCGCGGACTTCCTGGTGCTGCTTGACGCGCAGCGCACGCAGCTCGAGGCGGAGGACTCCGTCGCGCAAGCCGAGACATCCGTCAATGTGTCGGTCGTCGCGATCTACAAGGCGCTGGGCGGCGTCGGTCAGCCGCCCGACGATGAGGCGGCGATGAGACTGGTGCGGGAATGAGCATCGAAATTCGTAGGAGCACCCCGATGGGCAACAAACGAAACGAGAGTCGACAATCGCTGCTCGTGGCGAACTACAGCTCAGCGATCGCCAAAGCGGTCGACTGGTTAGGGGATCGCTATCTACTCGCGAAACCAATCAATGCTCCGCCCGGTCGCGGAACGCGGGCGGCGGCGGCGCACAAGTCGGGGCCAAGGGCAGCGTAATGCGCGCCATCGATGTGATCTCCACGCTAAGCGCACTCGGCGGGCTTCCCTCCTTTCTCAACGTGGCCAAGAAATGCACTCGCTACGCGATTACATGGGTGCGGCGGCCGCAGCTGCGGCTCCGGCTTGCGATCCTGCTCGCGTGCTTGGTGAGCCTGCTCACGCTGCAAGGATGCGCCCCGGGGGCCATCAGGGAATCGAAGTCGCTACGACGATGCGGCCGCTGTTCCAGTACGGTTATGATTGCGCGCAGGCGGGTCGCTTGTGGATCTCGTCGCAACGCGGGGCAAACGAGAAGCGCGGGGGCACCGCCACGAGTCGGAACATTCCTTGTCCGGCGGATGATGAGTTCATCGGGCGAATCGCTTCGCGCTGAAATGACGCCGCCAGCGTCCCCCGATTTTTCCATTCCCTAGTCTCCCTGATGGTTCGCACCAGGCGCCAGTTCAATGCCGCTTTGCTTTCGTCCGCTTGCGTTTGGTCGGTGCTTTCCGCGCGTTCAGCTGTTTGCCTGCCGCTCTGAGCTTCGCTTTCGTCCGTTTGCGTTTGGTCGGCGCCTTCCGCGCGTTCTGCTGTTTGCCTGCCTCTCTGAGCTTTCGTTCCTTCCCCGTGACTATAGCGCCCTTACTCGCCGACACGTCGATATGGTGCTCCAACGCCTTTATGATTTCGTCAACGTGCTTGATTACTGCCACGACACTCGGCGCTGCGTCTCCCGCGCCGACTAGCAACAGTTTCTTTCTGGCCGATACCAGATCCGGCATAGCCTTGGTCGCATCGCGCGTTGCTTCCCAAGTATCGCCGAATGTTTTTTGGCACCCGTGCACGATATCGATTGCCAAATCGAAGTTTTTGAAGCCTTGTACTGGAGTGCTGTACTTCGCCGGTACCAACAACTTCAAAGCCTCCGCGAGCTTGAACACGATGTAATCGTGCGTTGCCTGATTCATTCCAGACATTGGCCGTCCCTCCGGGCTTTCGAGATCATCGTTAGAATGCGCTGCCCAGCGGCAAGTATCAAACCTCAGCCGCCAACCAGTTTACTGCCGCTTCCTATTGGCCCGCTTTCGCTTCGCCGTCGCCTCCTTCGCCTTCCCCTGCAGCCAAGCGTCGATGAGCGTGTCGATCCGCTGCTGCCGCTTCTTTGCCATGTATTCAGCGTGGCTGGCGACAACCGTCGCCTACACGCGCAAATGTCATGCGTCTACCGAGAAACGCACGGGCGTAGCCTCCGCGAAAAGCCGAATTGGCAGTAGGGAATGTACGTAGGATCGTTGGAATCGCGGAGCGGCGCGATCACAATAATAATATGCGTTTGTCTTTCGTCGCAATATTTGTCTTGCTTTCGGCCGGCTGTGCGGTGGATGACGGCATACGAGCACGATCTCGCAGAGCGTGGTAATCGATGGTGCAGCGGCGCAAGTTGTGGGGGCACGTGAAATGAGTCCAAGCACGATCAAGCATTCGGCGAGTTGGGGGGAATGGCGAGCGCTGTGTCATGAGCAGCATTATTCAGTGCGGCGGCGCAGGCATTATGTCGCGCAGGATCGTGAAGGTGGCACTTGCGGCGTGTGGAACAATGATGATGGCGTTGGCTACGTGTATGTGCCGGTGCGGCTGGAGGACATTCATGATGGATCGCTGCACGTGGTGACCAGCAAGGTCCAGCACTCAATCGCAAGTTGTTGATCAAGGCAAAGAGATTGGCGCCGCAGCTACACGTGCGCGTCGATGAGGGTACCGATCTGCTGCCGCTTCTTTGCCATGCCGAGCAGCGTGACGGGCGGCGGTTAGCAGGGCAATGCGCATATCTGGCGCAATCTGGAAAACTAGACAGTTTCTTGTTGCTCAGCCAGCGAGCGAGCAAAGCGCGCGGCACCCCTAATGCGAGAAGCAATCGTTTTCGCCACCCTGATTGGTGGTGGTTGTGCTTGGCTGATGGTCGTACGTACACACATATCGCACCACGGTAATCGGAAGCGCTATGCGTGAATGCCCATCGTCGTGTTCTTTGAGTCAACGATTAGAAGCCCATCGGGCGCAGTTCGCAAAAGCACTCCGCAGACGGTTTGCATAGCCGGACCGTGACCAATTGCCAGACCATAGTCAAATTGAATTCCTACACACACGCGCTTGTTAACAAGACTCTCGAAGATTCCCGGCGGTTCGACAACGGCCGTAGCTCGTTGCTTGGATTCGTTTTTGCAACCGCATAGTGCGGCAGTGCAAGCGAGGGCCAATACTTGGGCTGCCAGCAGGTGTACCATTGAGCTAGTAAAGCATATTGTGCGAGTTAGCTGCACTTAGCATCAAAGCACCAGCGCCCAAAACGTAGCAGCGTGCGACAATCGCTAACCGCCTACCGGCGCATTCAGCTACCCAAAGGGCCCCGCCGGCCGCGGCTCACGGAACGCCAACGCATCGCCAAATGCCAACCGAATTATCGCTTTTTAGCCTCGGCCGACTCCAGCCCCTTAACGCCTCACGCCCTCGGTTTGGTCAATTTGCTTTTGCAATGAGCTGATCGAGCTCGTGCAGCAGGTCCCCGCCCGGTGCGGGCATTGGCCTGCCTAAGCGCGTTAGTGGGCCGGTCCTCCGAGGAGCAACCGTACGCTGTGAACGTTGCCGTCATCGACCAACGCGATGGTCGAATGCAAGCTCGAAGGCAGTACCACGCCATCCAGCTCGGCGCAAGTTACACCAGAGCTGACGCCGTGAGGATTGTCGATCAGAATGTCGTAGCGCGACGATCGATACTTAAACACAATCTCGAAGCGCGGCCATTTTTCGGGGATACATGGAGTCAGGTACAAACTCGCTCCCCGTACACGAAATCCAAGGATCCCTTCGAGGCCGGCCCGATACATCCAGCCGGCGGACCCCGTATACCACGTCCAACCGCCACGCCCGACGTGCGGGGCGACGGAATACACGTCTGCGGCAACAACGTACGGTTCCACCTTGTAGCGATGCACATCGGCGCGCGTGCTCGTATGGGTGATGGGGTTGAGGAGTGAGAACAACTCCCAGGCATTGTTTCCTTGTCCAAGCAAAGCGTACGCAATCACCGACCATGTGGCCGCGTGTGTGTACTGACCACCGTTCTCGCGAATCCCGGGCGGATAGCCCTTGATATAGCCGGGGTCAGGCAGGCTCCGCTCGAAGGGGGGCGTGAACAGCAAGGCGAGTCCCGCGTCGCGTCGAATGAGATTGCTGTCCACGGCGGCCATCGCACGCGAGGCGCGAGTCGGGTCGGCGGCCCCCGAGATGACACTCCACGATTGAGCGATGGAGTCGATCCGACATTCGGTATTGGTGGCCGATCCGAGCGGCGTCCCATCGTCAAAATAGCCCCGCCGGTACCATTCGCCATCCCATGCCTCCTGCTCCAGTGAGTTCCGCAGCGCTGCCGCGTGGGTCAACCACAGGATCGCACGCGCGGGCTCATCGCGTGCTCTGGCCAAGGGTGCGAACGCCACGAGGGTGGCGTGCAGAAGCCATCCCAGCCAAACGCTTTCACCCCTTCCCATCTCGCCAACCCGGTTCATGCCGTCGTTCCAGTCGCCCGTGCCGATCAATGGCAGGCCGTGTGCTCCAACAGATAGGCTTTGCTCCAGCGCACGCGCACAGTGCTCGAAGAGCGGAGCGCTGTCGTCGGAGATCGCAGGCTGGAAATACGCGTCCTGCTCATCGGCTCGCAGCGTCTGACCTTCCAAAAACGGCACCGATTGGTCCAACAGCGCGAAGTCGCCGGTCGCCTCGATGTAGTGGGCGGTGGCGTACGCCAGCCAAACCCGATCGTCGGTAATTCGGGTGCGAACGCCGGGGCCGGCCGACCGCTCCTCACCCGACGGCAGCCACCAATGCTGAACGTCCCCCTCGATGAACTGTCTGCCGGCCGCTCGCAGCAAGTGCTCGCGCGTCAGGTCGGGCCTGGACAAAGCGAGCGCCATTACATCCTGAAGCTGATCGCGAAAACCATATGCGCCGCTCGCTTGATACAGCGCCGATCGCGCCCACATGCGGCAGGCGAGCGTCTGATAGAGCATCCAGCGATTGAGGATGACGTCGAAGGACCGGTCCGGCGTCTTCACGTGAACCATGCCGAGCACGTCGTCCCAGTACTGAACCACGGTGCGCAAGACCGCATCGAGGTCGACCGACCGGTAACGGAGCAGCAGCGATTGCGCCTCGGTCGCGCTCGCAGCTTGGCCAAGAAAGAAGACCATCTCCACCGTCTCGTCCGCGGCGATGTCCACGAGGGTCTGCAGGGCGCAGCATGGATCGAGGCCGGCGCCCACGCGCCCGGCCAGGGGCGCTCGTCCAGCGAGCGCTGCCGGTCTGTCGAGCGTGCCATGTCGTCCGAGAAACTCGCGCCGATCGGCCGTCCAACCGGTTTGAGATCCGCCGAGATCGGCGAACGCCACGCGCGAACCGAACACGGTGTTCCAGGGGTTGTGAGCAAACATCGCACCCGTACCAGGGTCGATGGTAGTCACCACAAACGGCGCCATGGCGCTCCGCGAGGACCCCAACACCCATTCGAGGTAGGCCGTGACGGAGAGCTTTCGCGCTCTTTGCGAGGTGTTGCGGATCTTCAGGCGCGAGATCTTGATCGGATCGTTCATCGGTACGTACACCAGCAGCTCGAGGCCAATGCCGTGCGAGGCGTGATCGAAGCGGCTATATCCCTGCCCGTGCCGGGCGGTGTAGTGCGCGCCTTGATCCCTGATCGGCGACGCCGTCGGCCCCCACAGCTCACCGCTCTCCTCGTCGCGCAAATAGAGCACCTCGCCCGGGCGATCCGTGACCGGATCGTTGGACCAGGGCGACAACTGGTTCTCCCGGCTGTTCAGCGCCCATGTGAATCCGCCTCCTTCTGCCGCGACCTGGAAGCCGAATCCGGGATTGGCGATGACATTGATCCACGGCGCGGGCGTCAACTGCCCCGGACCCAGCAGGATGACGTACTCGCGTCCATCTGCCGCGAATCCTCCGAGCCCGTTGAAGAATTCGAGATCGAGCGGCGCGGGAGCTGCCGTCTCCACCTCGCGATGTGCACGGCTCGTCAGTCGCCGCGCGGCGGGCGTGGCGGGTGTTCGCAGACGATCGAGTTGATCGGACAGATTGCCGCGTTGCCCGACCAAAACCACGCGCGCAACGGACGAGAGTCGCGCACGCGTCTCCTCCGAGATCAGATCCGTGCGCAGCAAGAATACCGAGCCGCGGGTGTTGTTCGCGCCGATGGGCGGATGCGATTGGCTCATTCGAAGCTGTGTCTCCAGGGCGAACTGCAGGTCCTGGAGATAGGAAGTGGTGCGTTCGTTCAATATGACGAGATCAACGGGAAGCTGCTTCATCCGCCAGTATTCGTGAGCGCGCAAGAGCTGCCGCGCGATGCCAATCTCCTCGACATCGTCGATTCGCAAGAGCATGATCGGCAGATCCCCGGAAATGCCGTTAGCCCACAGTGCCGCCGGCCCGCCCCCGCCTCGGCGTATCGCATCGGACGAGGGCCGCATCGAGGCGTCCGCGTAGAGCACGTAGCCCGCGAGACGCTGAAATAAGCTGGCTTCCGCGGCGTCGATACCGAGATGACGAAGTTGGATCTGCGCCTGCGTCCATGCCAAGGTGGCCGCGCGCACGAAAGCGTTCGGTTCATGATGCTTGTCGACGAGATCCAGAACGCTGTCGCGCGAACCGGCAACACCGGTCCAGAACGCAACGCGCACCGTGGCACCCGCCGGTATGCGCACGCGATACCGAAGCGCAAACACCGCATCGAGGACAGTGCCCACGGTATTGGACAAGCGCCGTCCATCCATCATGGCAATGGGCGCTAGAATGTCGCGCCCTCGGCCGAGGAACCGCGCGCGGTCGGTTTCGAGCTCCAGTTTGCCCAACGCCTCCCCTTCAATGACGGCATGATGAGCAACCCAGATCTCCGGTTCGGCGGGCGAGCGCCGCCGCCGCGTCGCGAGGATCGCGCCCACGTTGGCCACGTACTCGGTCTGCACGAAAAGCTTGGAGAACGCCGTATGCGCCGCATCGGCCGCGGGAGGCGCAAGCATGAGCTCCGAGTAGGAAGTGACTTCCAGGTCGCGCACTCGGTTGCCGGTATTCACAATTGATAGGCGGCGCACTTCCGCGTCGTCCTCGGGCGACACGACCACTTCTAGGATCGTGGCAATTGCCCCGTCGCTGCGACTGAACTCCGCCCGATCCTCGGTGAAATTCACTTCGTAGCTGTCGGGCTCGACACCGCTCGGTTGATAGCCGCCGGACCACACGGCACCGCTTTCGATGTCACGCAGAAAGATATAGCTGCCGGCGTCATCGCGTGTGAGATCTTCGCGCCAGCGCGTTATGCCAAGATCGCGCCAGCGACTGAAGCCGGATCCGGCGCTGGTGAGCATCACTGAATAGCGGCCGTTCGAGAGCAGATGGGTTTGCGGCGCCGATTCGCGCGGTGTCTTGAGTCGCCGTGCTTCCGGAACCTGCACATCGCTCACTCGCGCCGCGGTACGGACTTCTTCAGCCCGGGGATGAGCGACCGAGACGTCGCGCGGCGTGCGTTCCTGAAGCAGCAGTTCGGTTGCCTGTATGCTTGGTTGCGCATGAAACCGTTCGCGCATCCTGCCATCGAACAGGACGTTGGCGATGGCAACCACGGTCATGCCTTGATGATGCGCCATAAATGCGCGAATGACAGCAACCCGGGATCCCTCGGGCAGGCGGCTGCGAGTGTAGTCGAGCGCCTCGTAGAAGCCGTACCGGCCGCGTGCGCCGAGCGCAGCGAGTCGCGTCAAATTGAGTACCGCGCGCTTCGGATCGACCATCACGGCAAGGGCCGTCGCGTACGGCGCGATCACGACGTTTTCGCTCAACCCGCGTTTCAGGCCCAGGCCGGGCACGCCGAAGTTCGAATACTGGTAGGTAAGCTCCAAGTCGCGCGCGTTGTAGGCGGATTCCGAAACGCCCCAGGGAATGCCGAGCTCAGCACCGTAACGAATTTGCCGCTGGACGATCAGGCGATTGGTTTGCTCCAGAAGACTCCCCGACGGCGCACGCATGACGAGCGAGGGCATCAGATACTCGAACATCGACCCCGACCAGGAGATCAGCGCCGCCCCATGGCCAACAGGAGTGACCGTGCGCCCGAGGCGAAACCAGTGGCGGGCCGGCACGTCGTTCTTGGCGATGGCCACGAAGCTCGCCAAGCGCGCCTCTGAGGCGAGCAAGTCGTAGCAGCTCGGATCAAGCGTGCCCTCGGCCGCGCGGTAGCCGATCGAGAGGAGCCGGCGCTCGGGATCAAGCAAGAATCCGAACTGCATCGCTTGGGACATTTCCTGCGCCGTCGACTCGATGAGTGCCAGCCGCTGCCGCAGCCCGCGGAGGCCCTCATCGGTCAGGCTGAGATCCTGCTGCCAGCTCCTGACAGACCTTTGCGCGGCTTCGGCCCAAAAAAGCGTCTCCCCACCCACCTCCTCGCCCATCTCGTGGGTCAACGCCCGCGCGATGTCTGCCAGAGTCGCGGCGAGAGGCGTGATCCGCGCAAGTAGCACCGCGGCGTCCTCAGGGCTCGCCTCATCGTCAAGCACCGCGCCGAGCGCATCGAGGGCGTGGCCCAGCTGCGCAACGGCGATGGTGTGCGTTTTTAGGGGGCTGGGAACGTCCCGAACGGCTTCGCGAGCGAGGTTCACGGCGTCTGCGACGCCGCACAGGGGCACGCGGCCGGCCGCGGGTAAATCGATCCATTCTCGACACGTATTGGCGAGTGCAATGAGATGCGCCGCAAGGTTGCCGCTGTCCACGGAAGAGACGTAGCGAGGATCCAGAGGGCGCAGATCCCGTGTGTCGTACCAATTGTAGAAATGGCCGCGATACTGCTGCAGGCGGCTCATCGTCGCCAACGTCGCTTCCAACCGATCCACGGTCTCGATCGTTCCCGTCCACCCGAAGTCGCGAGCGCTGACGGCGGACAGCAGGTACAGTCCCATATTGGTGGGCGATGTTCTATGAGCCAGGACCGGCCGCGGATCTTCCTGGAAGTTGTCTGGCGGCAGCATATGGTCGTCCGCCGTAACAAACGTCTCGAAGTAGCGCCATGTGCGGCGTGCGATCAGTCTCAATGCCCGGGCGTCCGCCTCCGCGACCTCCAGATGTCCGGCGACCGGCGGGGAGAGGCTAATCCATACGGCGACGGCGGGAGAGGCGATCCAGAGGATCACGAAAGGCGCCGCCAAGGGCCAGACGTCGGGTCGAAGGTACCCGATCAACGCCGCGGCGACCATCGCGATGGCTACGCCTCCGCTCATGCGCCGGTAGGCGCTGTACAGATCGAGCTGGGAACTGAGATTCGCCTGAGCGGCGGTGACCCATTGGAGGAGGTTGCGACGGCTCACGAACAGACGAAATAGAGTTCGGCTGATCGCGTCGATCATCAGCCAGGCCTGGTGCGCCAGGAAGATAATCAGAAAGGCAATCAAGGACGCGGCAAGCCAGATATCTTTGCGGAGGGCGCGAAAGTGACTGCGTATCTTGACGCCGGGACGGCGCGGCACGATCGCGGCGAAAATCGGCAGTAGCGCCGACAAGCCAATCGTCAATACGACAAAGGCGGTCCAGATGAGCGCGCCATTACGCAGCAACGCCCATCCGGCGAGCAGGGCCGCGACACTCGCGGGAGCCGATAGCGTCCGCCGCAGATTGTCCAACATCTTCCACAAACCGATCAGCGGCAAGCCGCGGCTGCCGCGCGCGGATACTGCCGCATCGCCCCTGCCGAAGATCCAGGGCAGCAGTTGCCAGTCCCCGCGCGCCCAGCGATGCTGGCGCGCGGCAGCGACGTCATACCTCGAGGGAAATTCCTCGACGACCTCGATATCGGAAACCAGACCCGCGCGCGCAAAGATCCCCTCGAACAGATCGTGACTGAGCAGCGTTCCATCGGGTACTCGTCCGGCGAGCGCGGCTTCAAAGGCATCCACATCGTAGATTCCCTTGCCAGCATAAGAGCCTTCGCCGAAGAGATCCTGGTAGACATCCGACACGGCGGCGGCATATGGATCGATGCCGCTCGCGCTCGAGAAGACGCGCTGAAAGATCGAACCTTCGCGACCGACGGGCAGGGAGGGCGCAACCCGCGGTTGCAGCACGGCGTACCCTTCGACCACGCGTCCGGATTCGGCCTCGAACCGGGGGCGGTTCAGCGGGTGCGCCATTTTGCCGACCAGGCGGCGTGCCGTATCCCGCGGCAACCGAGTGTCCGCATCGAGCGTAATGACATAGCGGACGCCGGGCGGAACCACAGGGGCACGCCGAATCGCGTCATGGAAGTGCGTATCGACCGCTCCGCGCAGCAGCCCGTTCAATTCGTGCAGCTTCCCGCGCTTGCGTTCCCACCCCATCCACGCCCTCTGCGCCTCGCTCCAGACTCGGCGACGATGCAGCAGTAGAAAGCGGTCTGCGGCCACGCCCTTGCCGTGAACTCGGTTCAGCCGCGCAATGGCCTCGGCCGCCAACGTCAGCAGCGCCTCATCTCCGGCGGCGATTTCGCTCTCCGCGTCCGTCCAGTCCGAAAGCAGCGCAAAGTACAGCTCGCCTTCCGGCGAGGCGAGGTAGTGAACCTCGAGGCGCTCGATCTGCTCTTCGAGCGCGGCGGGTGTGGTGAGCAACGTGGGTACCACCACCATTGTCCGCAGATGCGACGGAACGCCGTCGCGCAACGCAAGACCGGGAAGGATGGTTGCGCCGAACCCCCTCATGACGGCGCGATTCACCAGCGCGATAGCCGCATCGAGCGCAGGAATGAGGCCGAGAAAAGCCAGCAGCGCCAGGTGGCCAGCCGAAATACCCCACGACTTGAGCACCAATAACGGCAGCGACAGAGCAGCCGGCCGCTATCAGGGCGATGGCCGCCACGTAGCAACCCACTCCGCTCGCCGCGCCGCAACGGCGGCGCCAGCTGAAGAGCGGCTTTCGATAGTCGATGCTCGATTCCAGGGTACCCCGGCCGTTGCCGATCAGGTAATAACCAGGATCGCTGCCGCGATCAACGCCAGGCTCGTTGTCCGTCGCGGCAGATCGCATTGGCGGCCGCCAGTGCCGCGCCGGCGATTTCTAGTTCAGTCAGCGACGAGCGTCGCGCAAAACGCTCGATCGCCCGCCGGTAGAGGTCGCGCGTGGGAAAATCCATCGCCGCGAAGTCGCTGCCGGCGCGCAGCAGCTCGTCGACCAAGCTGACGCTTTCGAAGAACTCCGGCCAATCAACATCCGAGAGCAACCGCATGCTCGTGATGATGTTCCGTACGGTCACGTTCGACGCGCCCTGGCGCTGATGTTCGTCGCGCACGGCCTCGTCCGAGGTTGTTCCCTGCGCGACCAAGCGTTCCTCCAGCCAGTGCAGCGCGGGCGTCACTCTTGGGTCCTGATCCCGCAGGCGTTGGACAAGCTGGACTGCAAATGCCGGTGAGAAGGATGCGCGACCCCGTCGCGGCCGATCAGCGCGTCAGGCTCGGCGGTATGGCCGTTGACGCCCAAAAGTCGATCGGCAAGGGCGTCCGCTTCCTGGCGCGCGGCACGACTGCTCACGATGCGTGCCGCGGCGCGGCGGAGATTCTCCACGAGTACGATTCGCAGCGTGATCGCGACCGCCCAAAGCTCGCCGATGGTCAGTGGCTGAACGCGCTGATAGGCGCGTACGAAACCGCGCAGCGTTTCAGGGTCGAATCGGCTGTCGGTGTGGGCAACGAATGCCCAGGCGACGCCGAGCACGCGTGGATACCCGCTTAGAGGGCCATCCGCCAACTTGGGCAGCAGCCGGTAGAAGCTCGGCGGGAGATCTTCACGGATTTCCCGGATCTGCTCTTCGACGATGTGATAGTTGTCGAGGAGCCACTCGGCGGCCGGCGAAATTGCGCGGCCCTCGCCCGTCGCCGCGGCGATATCCCGATAGGCGGCGAGTAAGACCGCCTCGTTGTCCCGCAACCGCGTGCCGAGAGTGCGGCGCGCTATTGGGCGTTTCGTTACCCGTTGAGCGACAGCGAGACTTGCTGCGTGCTGCTCCAGACGCTCGATGCTGAACAGCTCTGCGCGCAGGATTTCATCACTGGTCCAAGGCGAGGCGGTCGAACAGCGCCGCCGCGCGCGATCGATAAGCGATCTCAATTTGGTTGGTTCATCGCATTGCAGGCGTGCGAGCTGTTGGCTGCCTCGCAATTCACCGCATCTTCGAGCATCACAGTCTCCTTAGCGTACAAGCTCATTCTGCGCCGAATTCGCAGCCGAGAACACACCACTGATTGCTCAGGCGATCACGCAGTGATGGCAAAACAGGTAAGATCGTGGTTGGCAAAACCCAGACCGTCCGCAGCACTTCGAGTGCGCCAAAGCGACCGGCCATGTTGTCCGTAGGTGTCCGTACGGTGCACGGCAGTGCATCGTATCGGAGAATTCATTGACACCGACTTTCGTAGGATTTTCGTACGCAGCTTCTGTCTATCCAGTAAGTGCTTGATTTATTGGCGCTCCCTACGGGATTCAACCCGTGCTACAGCCTTGAGAGGGGACGGCGCGTCAAAAAAAGGCCCTGCGAACAGGGCCTTCCAATGCACCGAGATGCTCAGCGATAGTTGATTGTTCAGGCTGCGGCCGCCAGTAATTGCCAATGCTTGGGCATGATCACCGCATCGATGACGTGGATGACGCCATTCGTCGCAGCGATATCCGCCTGTTTGACGTGCGCGCCATTGACCTGCACGCCCGAGGACGACACAACCGCGGTTAGGGTGCTGCCCTGAACGGTCATCACTTCTGCCGATTTCATGTCCTTCGCCAGAACATGGCCCGTGACGACGTGATAGCTCAAAACGGCTTTGAGCTTTGCGGTGTCTTTGAGCAGCGCGTCGAGCGCGCCCGGCGGGAGCTTCTTGAAGGCTTCGTCGGTTGGTGCAAAGACCGTGAATGGGCCCTTGCCCGTCAGTGTATCGGTGAGACCGGCTGCTCTAATGGCCGCCACCAGTGTTGTGAAATTGCCCGCGGCAATCGCGGTATCGAGGATATTCTTCGCAGGAGCTGTATAGGGCCTGCTGCCTTGTGGATTCGCTGAAGTGTTCTTTGACTGTTCCATAGATTGTGACCTTAACGTATAGCCCGCAAGAATTTGCCGGCCAACTCAGCTCGAATGCGGCTGAGGGCCCGGACTATAGACCCTACCGGGGGCGCGTGCGGAATCGGGTCAAAATAATTGATGACGTGACGAATGGTGCATAAGACCTTGCAATCAACATGCATGACGCGATTGTGCGAACGAGTTCGCGTCTGGCACTCATGTCACGTTTGTTGTTCTGCAGAATGGAACGGTACGCGCGTGGTGACAAATTAATCAGATCATGTAAGCGGCCGAATAAGGAGACGCTCTTAAACCCTAGAGTTGGTAATAGCGGAGCGTGCTAACAGTCCTCGCTTCAGTAAACCCGTAACCCACGTAGCGCTGCAGTTCGCCGTCAATCGTCAGGTGCGCTCGGCTATTGCCCCACTCAACCGCGCTCACGAGCTCGGCCAAGTGGGCAATCCCGCGGCCTGGTCTCTGAAGCCCCCTGGCCGATGACACCGAGGACGAGGGGGATACTGTGATATTCCCAAATCCCGCCCAGCGCATGGCCCTGATCGCCGCAGCGGACGAACACACGGGTGCTTCTTGCGAGGCCTCGAGCCCGGCGCGAGACCAAAGGAGCTTGCCGCGGCGTGGGATGAGTTGTTTCTTGAGCAATTCGTTATCGCAGGATTACAGAGTGGCGAGCACCGGACACCCCGTGAGTCCGGAGTTTTCGCTACCTGCTCTTTCGAGAAACGACGGTGTTTCAATAGTTTCCCTTCGAGGATGTTGCGGCGCATGGCCCGATAAAAGACACTCAACCAATCAGATCTCAAGAGGCAAGGGATGGCCATCGCCACAGTACTCAGCCGAGCACAGCGCGGAATCGATGCGCCTCAGGTTCGAGTCGAAGTGGACATCGGCCCCGGACTTCCAACCTTCAGCATCGTCGGTTTGCCCGAAGCCGTGGTGAAGGAGAGCAAGGATCGTGTGCGGGCGGCCATCATCAACTCCGATTATCAATTCCCGTCGGGGCGCCTGACTGTCAACTTGGCGCCTGCCGATCTGCCCAAGGAGGGCGGCCGCTTCGACTTCCCCATTGCCATCGGTATCCTTAGTGCCTCCGGTCAACTGACAGACGTCCGTTCCGAGCTACAAGGATCTGAACTCTACGGCGAGCTATCGTTGAGCGGCGAGTTGCGGTCGATGAAGGGGGTGCTGCCGGCGGCCCTCGCCGCTTCCGTCGCTCGGCACTCCGTGATCGTGCCCCACACCAACGCTCCCGAGGCCGCCTTGGTCAAGGATTGTCGGGTGATCGCGGCGCGAGACGTTCTGGAAGTCTGCGCTCATTTCGAGGGTTCCGGTCGCCTGGGATTTTATCGAGCGGAGTCGCCGTCCGGAGCACCGACAGTGCTGCCGGATTTGTGTGACGTGCGCGGCCAGTCGCATGCTCGACGCGCGTTGGAAATCGCAGCCGCGGGTCAGCACAGCCTGCTGTTGATAGGCTCGCCGGGGGCGGGAAAGAGCATGCTAGCGCAGCGGCTGCCCGGCATCCTGCCGCCGATGAGCGACGCGGAAGCCATGGAGGTGGCGGCCCTCCGCTCGATTGCCGGCCGTCCGCTGAAGCCGAGCGAGTGGCGCGCGCGGCCATTTCGCAGTCCGCATCACACGGCGTCGGCCGCGGCCCTCGTCGGCGGAGGTGTCCACCCGCGGCCCGGAGAGATTTCCCTTGCCCACAACGGCGTGCTGTTCCTCGATGAACTGCCGGAATTCGAGAGGTACGTGTTGGAAGTGCTCCGCGAACCGCTGGAAGCCGGAGCGATTACGATTTCGCGTGCGGCCCTTCAGGCGGAATTTCCCGCGCGCTTCCAGTTGATCGCGGCAATGAACCCTTGTCCTTGTGGTTATCTCGGCGACCCGATCGATAGCTGTCACTGCACCGCCGATCAAGTGCAACGTTATCGCAGCCGCATTTCGGGTCCGCTGCTCGATCGTCTGGACCTGCACGTGCACGTTCCGCGCGTGGAGTTCAGGAGCCTGCGCGGGTCGAATGACGGTGGCGAAGCCAGCACGGTGGTTGCTGCTCGCGTCATGCAGACGCGAGAGTTGCAGATTCACCGGCAGGGGGCCTGCAACGCCCTCCTGAACAATGTGGCTGTCGAGCGTTACTGCACCCCAAACGCCGACGGCCTGGGCGTACTGGAACGCGCCATGCAGCACCTCGGCTTGTCGGCGCGCGGATACCACCGTGTATTGAAGGTGGCGCGCACTATCGCCGATATGAATGGCCAGCCGCAGATCGAAGCGAAACACATTACCGAAGCTGTAGCACTACGGTCGCTGGATCGTAGCCATCCAGGCGTGGAAGCGCGCCGGATATCGAATCGAAATGGTGTATCTTAGGCTACGGAGTTCAAGATTAACGCTGCGACGCGTTGCATAATGATGGTAGCCATTGCCCTCTGCTGCGACCTGCTGTTCGGCTATAGTGTGCAAAACGCAGAAGGTGGCCGCGTGCTGTTTCTGCTGCTACCGCTGGTCATATCCATCGCGTTCTATCTGATCGCGGAGATCGACAGCCCAAACCACGGCCTTATTGAGGTGACAGCGCGGAATATGATAAGTCTTGCTGAAACTTTGCGAGCACCTTGATCACTCCGGCGAGTGAGGACGCAGGCAGTGGCGACAAAGCCGGGCCTTAGCATGTGTGCGTTGCTGGTATCAAGGCGAGGAGAAATCACGGAGATCGCCGCATGGCAGGTTGGCACGCGCTAGCTCGCCGCACACGGATGCTCTCGAGCGCTGCGCTCATCGCGCTCGCGTGCCTGGTGGTTGCGGCGGCGCAGGCCCAGGACATCGAGCCACGTAAGTGGTCGAACACGCCGGTTGGCGTCAATTTCCTGATCCTCGGCTACGGCTACACGCAGGGTGGCGTAGCGTTCGACCCCTCGCTGCCGGTCACTAATCCTCATCTTGAGACGAACTCCGGCGCGCTCGGGTTTGCTCGATCACTGGACCTGTGGGGCTTCTCGGGGAAATTCAACGCCTCCGTGCCGTACACTTGGCTGTCGGGCTCTGCGGATTACCTGGGACGGCCGGTGCAGCGCACCGTCAACGGATTCGGCGATCCGGAGTTCGAGTTGTCCGTCAACCTGTACGGTGCGCCTGCAATGGGGATGAAGGATTTCGCCTCTTACAAGCAGGACTGGATCGTCGGCGTAGCGTTCAAGGTGTCGGCGCCGTCCGGGCAATACGATGACACGCGTCTGGTGAACATCGCGACGCATCGGTGGTTCTTCAAGCCGAGCCTCGGTGTTTCGAAGGCCATCGGTCCGTGGATATTGGAGTCGACGGCGGGGGTCACGTTCTACACGGACAATACGGATTTCTACGGCCACTCCACGCGATCGCAAGGCCCGCTTTATTCGATTCAAGGGCACGTTATCCGCAGTTTTCGCTACGGGATCTGGGCCTCAGTGGACGCCACGTATTACGAAGGCGGCAGATCGACGATCAATGGGACGGAGAACAATGATCTGCAGCAGAACTGGCGCGTCGGCGCTTCGCTTGCGCTCCCGGTCAACCGACGCAATTCGATCAAGCTCTTTGCCAGCGACGGAGTCTCGGCCCGCACCGGCGACAGCTACAAGCTGTACGGCATCGCGTGGCAGTATCGCTGGGGCGGCGGCATCTGATCGGGGAGCATGGCGCGCTTGCGCTGAGACGCGAGCGAAGCGTCTCAGCGGCCCGTTAGTTGTCTTCTCGTATCGGAAAATCGTCGACCCTGATTTTCGTACGAGTTTCGTACAAAGCTTCCATCTATCTCGTATGCCTTGGCGCTCCCTACGGGATTCGAACCCGTGTTACAGCCTTGACAGGGGTTGCTGTGGTGCCGGCGCGTTTACGCCAGATCTTGAGAGCAGTGCCTTAGCGCGCAATTTGCGCAGTTCGTCGCGCAATTCGCGCAGCTCATCGCTCAATTCGGCAAGTGCTCTTTGGACGTCGACACAGTGCAGCGGCATATTTGGTGCGGCACATTGCGGCCACGAGTCCAATTTCCCTTTTGCAGCGCAAATATTATTTGGATATATTTTGACCATATTCCGCGTGCAACATGCATTAATATGTGTAAAAACAATTGGATATAGTAATTATGACTCCATTAGAGTAATCATATATTTCTCTTGCACTGCATACAAACTGCGCTATGATGCAAGCCTGTATCAACATCCCGACCAGGAGCTCACTAACATGACTGATTCAATTTTTGATCCCAAGGCGATTGTCGAGGCCTACCGCAATGCGTTTGCACCGGTGTTGAAGGCCCAGCAGGAAGGCGTCAAGACCCTTGAGCGCATTGGGCGCTACCAGTATGCCGTTGCCGGCGATTACCTGGAGTCGAGCCTGGCCGTAGCCAAGGCTGCCATGGCTGCGCAGACGCCGGTCGACTTCGTTTCCAAACAGGTAGAACTCACCACAGCGCTCAGCGAGAAGCTGCGCGCACGCGCGCAGGAGTTTGTCACGCTGGCGACGGAGGCTCAGGCCGGCTTCACGACCGCGGTGAACGATGTCACGGCCAAAATTGGCGAATTGAGCAAGAAGAAAGCGGCTTGAAGTCGCAAACCGGCGCCATCCTCACGGCGCCGGTCCGCGATCGGCAACTCACCCGATTCGCGGCGGAAGGTGGGGGCGCCTCTCGGCGCCCCCATGGATCGTTGCCTGTTGCAGGTTGTACATAGACTGCAACACCCCCATGGACGGGTGGTAAACACGGATTCCCGCATCCGCCAGCGTGTCGCCCCCTGAGCGTGTCCCCAAATCCAAACCGGAAAGTTATGCGCAGAACTCGAAACGCCAAGATTGTTGCAACGCTCGGTCCCGCCAGCTCCTCGGCGGAACTCATCCGGAAGCTTTTCGTCGCCGGCGTCGATATGTTTCGCCTGAATTTCAGTCATGGAACCCACGCCGAACACAAGGAGCGATTCGACACCGTCCGGCGCATCGGTCGCGAGTTCAACCGGCCAATCGGTATTCTCGCGGACCTGCAGGGCCCGAAGCTGCGCGTAGGCACATTTGCCCCCGGCGGTATTACCCTGGTGCCCGGCGCCACATTCCGCCTCGACCTCGACCCGGCCGAAGGCGATGCGAGCCGCGTCAATCTTCCGCACCCGGAGATCTTCGCCGCCTTGGTGCACGGTGCAACCTTGCTGCTCGACGATGGCAAGGTCGAATTGCGTGTCGAAGAATTCGCTCGCGATTTTGCCCTCACGAAGGTCGTCGTTGGCGGCCCTCTAACGGATCGTAAGGGCGTGAATGTACCGAGCTTGTTGCTGCCGATATCTCCGCTGACCGATAAGGATCGGCGGGATCTGCAGTTCGCACTTGACCTGGGAGTCGACTGGATTGCGCTCTCTTTCGTTCAGCGACCTGAGGACATCTTTGAGGTCCGCGCCATCATCGGCGACAAGGCCCGGGTAATGACCAAGCTCGAGAAGCCGGCGGCGGTCGATCGCCTCGATGAAATCGTCGGAGCCTCGGATTCCATCATGGTGGCGCGCGGCGACCTTGGCGTTGAGTTGCCGCCGGAGTGCGTACCGATCCTGCAACGCGCGATCGTCCGTGCCTGCCGTCGAGAGGGCAAACCGGTGATCGTTGCCACCCAGATGCTCGAATCGATGACCGCAAGCCCGGTGCCGACGCGCGCCGAGGCCTCGGACGTTGCCAGTGCCGTGTTTCAAGGAGCCGACGCGGTGATGCTGTCGGCCGAGTCCGCAGCCGGCAAGTATCCGATCGAGGCCGTTACCATCATGGACCGCATCATCGGTCAGGTAGAGGCCGACCCGCACTACCGGGCATTGCTCGAAGCCAACCACGAAGAGGCGCGCTCAACGGTCGCCGATGCGGTTTGTGCCGCTCTGCGCCAGACAGCGCACATCGTTTCGGCCAAGGCAACGATTACCTACACATCTTCGGGTGCGTCGGCGCTTCGCGCGGCGCGTGAGCGTCCGGAGGCCCCCATCCTCTCCCTTACGCCGAGCGCCCGCACGGCCGGCCAGCTGTCCGTTGTCTGGGGTGTCCATTCGCTGTTGACAACCGAAGCGCCCGATGTGGTCACGATGACCGACATGGCTTGCCGCGTGGCGCTTAAAGAGGGTTTTGCCGCCGCCGGCGATTACGTGGTGATCGCCGCGGGTGTGCCTTTTGGTCATTCCGGGACCACGAACCTGCTGCGCATCGCCAAGGTCGGCGCGAACGGTGCGGACGACGAATTGCCTCCGCGCAGGTAATCCCCAGCAGCGCCGCGGGCGTGGGGGTGCGGCGCAGACCCCTTTGCCTGAGTTCACCCCTTACTTCTTCCTCGCCGGCGGCAGGTCGGTGCACACACCCTCGAACAGCTCAGCGGCCATGCCGATCGATTCGCTCAGTGTGGGGTGCGGATGGATGGTCTTGCCGATGTCGGCAGGCTCGCAGCCCATCTCGATGGCCAGACAGACCTCGCTGATCAGGTCGCCGGCATGGGTGCCGACGATGCCGCCGCCGATCACGCGGTGGGTGGCTTCGTCGAAGAGCAGTTTGGTGAAGCCTTCATCGCGACCATTGGCGATCGCCCGCCCTGACGCGGCCCAGGGAAACACCGCCCTGCCCATCTTTATGCCCTCGGCCTTGCACTGCTCTTCGGTCTTGCCGGCCCAGGCGATCTCGGGGTCGGTGTAAGCCACTGAAGGAATCTGGCGCGCGTCGAAGTAGGCCGCCTCGCCGTGCGCGGCTTCGGCCGCCACATGCGCCTGATGCACGGCCTTGTGCGCCAGCATCGGCTCGCCGACGATGTCACCGATCGCATGGATGTGCGGCACGTTGGTGCGCAGTTGCTTGTCGACGTTGATGAAGCCGCGGTCGGACACCGCCACGCCGGCCTTATCGGCGCCGATCTTGCTGCCGTTGGGGCAGCGGCCCACGGCAACCAGCACCAGGTCGTAGACCTGCGGACCTTTCGGAGCCTTCTCGCCCTCGAAGCTGACCTCGATGCCGGCTTTCGTCGCCTTGGCACCAACCGTCTTGATCTTCAGCATGACTTGGTCGAAGCGCTTGGCGTTGACCTTCTCCCACACCTTGACTAAGTCGCGGTCGGCGCCCTGCATCAGGCCATCGAGCAGCTCGACCACATCGATGCGTGTGCCCAGCGTCGAGTACACGGTGGCCAGCTCCAACCCGATGATGCCGCCCCCGACCACCAGCATGC
Source organism: uncultured Gammaproteobacteria bacterium (assembly GCA_963774865.1). Taxonomy (GTDB): domain Bacteria; phylum Pseudomonadota; class Gammaproteobacteria; order Steroidobacterales; family Steroidobacteraceae; genus Bog-1198. Next base: position 31,082 of record CAVZGU010000014.1, on the reverse strand, counting down.
GCTTGGGTATGCGCTTGAGAAGCAACGCGCCGGTGGAATTGACGATGCGCTCATCCTCGGGCATGAAGGACAGTTTCGCCGCCTCGCTACCCGCGGCAATGATGGCCTTGACAAATTGCACCACGCGCTTGCTACCGTCAGCCGCCACCACCTCGAGGTGATTCGGGTCAAGAAAGCTGCCGACGCCCGTGACCACCGCCACCTTGCGCGCCTTGGCCATACCGGCCAGGCCACCGGTGAGCTTCTTGATGACAGCGTCCTTGAAGTTGCGCAGCTTGTCGATGTCGATCTCGGGCGCGCCGTACTTGATGCCATGGTCGGGCAGGTGCTTGACTTCGTCCATCACCGACGCAGTGTGCAGCAGCGCCTTGGACGGTATGCAGCCAACGTTCAGGCAGACGCCGCCGAGCGTTTCGTAGCGCTCGACCAGCACCGTCTTCATGCCAATGTCGGCGCTACGGAACGCGGCCGAATAGCCGCCCGGACCCGCGCCGAGCACGAGCATCTCGCATTCGATGTCGGCCTTGCCGCCGTAGCTCGCGGTGTTGGGGATAGGTGCGGCCACGGCAGGGAGCTTGGTGGGCGACGCGGGAACCGTCGCTGCGTCGGCGGCCTGGACGACCAGAAGCACCGAGCCCTCGCTGACCTTGTCGCTGACCTTGACCCTGATCTCCTTGACCACCCCGGCATGCGAGGACGGAATCTCCATCGAGGCCTTGTCGGACTCGACGATGACGAGTCCGGTGTCGACCGCGATTGTCTCGCCGACCTTGACCAGCACTTCGATGACGGCGACGTCTTTGAAGTCACCGATGTCGGGAACCTTCACTTCCACCTGTTGGGCCATGACAGCATGCCTCTCAGAAGAGCACGCGCCGCATGTCGGCGAGCAAGTTGGCAAAATGGACGTTGAAGCGTGCCGCGGCGGCGCCGTCGATCACGCGGTGGTCCCACGAGAGCGACAGCGGCAAAGTGAGTCGCCAGGTGGCGTTCTTGCCGTCGCTAGAGTGCTGCTTCCAGTAGCTCTTACACACACCCATGATCGCCACCTCCGGCGCATTGATGATCGGCGTGAAGTAGATGCCGCCGATGCCGCCCAGCGATGAAATCGTGAACGTCCCACCCTGCATCTGCTCTGGCTTCAGCTTGCCGTCGCGTGCCAGCTTGGCGAGTTCGCCCATCTCGTTCGCGATTTCAGGAACGCTCTTTTTGTCGGCGTCGCGGATCACGGGCACCATGAGTCCGTTGGGCGTGTCAGCCGCGAAGCCGATGTGCCAGTACTTCTTCAGCACCAGGCTGTCGCCCTCGAGGCTCGCGTTGAACTCGGGGAACTTCTTCAGCGTGGCCACCGCCGCCTTGATCATGAAGGGCAGTAGGCTGACCTTCACGCCGCTCTTCTCCAGCTCCTTGTTCATCTGCACGCGGAAGGCCTCGAGGTCGGTGATGTCGGCCTCGTCGTGCGTGGTGACATGCGGAATCATGACCCAATTGCGGTGCAGATTGGCCGCCGAGATCTTCTTGATGCGCGAGAGCTCCTTGCGCTCGACGGGTCCGAACTTGGCGAAGTCGACCTTGGGCCAAGGCAGCAGGTCGACGCCGCCGACGCCACCACCGGCAGTGCAGCGGCCTTGGCTGCCGGGCCTGCGGACGCGCCGCAGCCCTTTGCGAACGCCTCGACATCCGCGCGCACGATGCGGCCATGGTCGCCGGTGCCCTTGACCTGGCCGAGATCGACGGCCAGCTCGCGCGCCAGTTTTCGCACCGCCGGGCCGGCATAGGCCAGCGCGAATGCGGCTTCGTCGATGGCGCCTGCGGAAGCGTTTGCCGCGGCCGCCGGTGCTGCTGCAGCCGGCGCTGCTGTAGCCACAGCAGCCGCAGCACTGGGCGCCGCCGCTGCCGCGCGTGCGTCCCCCGTGGCCAGCGCCATGATGACGCTGCCTTCGCTGACCTTGTCGCCCAGCTTGACGCGGATCTCCTTGACCATACCCGCGAGCGGCGCGGGCACGTCCATCGTCGCTTTGTCGGACTCGAGCGAGACCAGCGGGTCCTCGGCTTCGACCGTGTCGCCCACCTTGACGAATATCTCGATCACCGGCACGTCCTTGAAGTCGCCGATGTCAGGTACCTTGATGTCGATCACGTTGCTCATCGTGATCTCCTCGCCCGATCAGCGTGGTCAGACAGTCCAGGGCGCGGCGCGCTCGGTGTCGAGCCCGTACTGGGCAATGGCTTTTGCGACCACGGCCGGCTTGATCGTTCCCTCGTCGGCGAGCGCCTTCAGCGCAGCGACTGCCACGTAGTAGCGATCGACCTCGAAGAAGCGGCGCAGCTTGACGCGATAGTCGCTGCGTCCGAAGCCGTCGGTGCCGAGCACGATGTAGCGGCGGCCAGCGGCATGCACGGCCGCGCACCTGGTCAGCGTAATTGCGCATGTAGTCGGTCGCCGCGATCACCGGCCCTTCATGGCCGTCGAGGCAGGCCTCGACCCAGCTCTTGCGGCGCGGCTCGGTGGGATGCAGCAGGTTCCAGCGCTCGGCGGCCATGCCGTCGCGGCGCAATTCGTTGAAGCTGGTCGCGCTCCAGATGTCGGCCGTGACGTTGAAGTCGGCCTTCAGCAGCTCGGCCGCGGCGATCACCTCGCGCAGGATGGTGCCGCTGCCCATCAGCTGCACGCGCGGGCCCTCGTCGGCCCTTGCCGCCGTCTTTCAGCAGGTACAGGCCCTTGAGGATGCCCTCTTCCGCCCCTGGACCCGCATCGGTCAGGCCGGGGTGGGGGTAGTTCTCGTTCATCAGGGTGATGTAGTAGTAGACGTCCTCCTGCTCCTGGTACATGCGGCGCATGCCCTCGCGGATGATGATCACCACCTCGTAGGCGAAGGTCGGATCGTACGAGACGCAGTTGGGGATGGTGCCGGCGATGATGTGGCTGTGGCCGTCCTCATGCTGCAGGCCTTCGCCATTGAGCGTGGTGCGCCCGGCCGTGCCGCCGAGCAGAAATCCGCGCGCGCGGATGTCGCCGGCGAGCCAGGCCAGATCGCCGACGCGCTGCAGCCCGAACATCGAGTAGTAGATGTAGAACGGGATCATCGGCACGTTGTTGGTGCTGTACGACGTCGCGGCGGCGATCCAGCTCGACATCGCCCCGCCTTCGTTGATGCCTTCCTGCAGCACCTGGCCGTCCTTGTCCTCGCGGTAGTACATCAGCTGGTCGGCGTCCTGCGGCTTGTAGAGCTGGCCCACTGACGAATAGATGCCGAGCTGGCGGAACATGCCCTCCATGCCGAACGTGCGGGATTCGTCCGGCACGATCGGCACGATGTGCTTGCCGATCACCTTGTCGCGCACCAGCGTGCCGAGCATCTGCACGAACGCCATCGTGGTCGAGATCTCGCGCTCGCCGGAGTTCTCCAGCAGGCGCTGGAACGTTGAAAGCGGCGGCATTGCCAGAGCGGCGGACTTGCGCCGGCGTTGCGGCAGGTAGCCCCCCAGCGCCTCGCGGCGCGCGCGCAGATACTTCATTTCCGCGCTGTCTTCGGCAGCTTGATGAACGGCACCTTGTCCAGATCTTCGTCGCGGATCGGAATCTGAAAGCGGTCGCGGAAGCCGCGAAGCGCGTCCTGCGTCATCTTCTTGGCCTGGTGGGCGATCATCTGGCCTTCGCCGGATTCGCCCATGCCGTAGCCCTTGACGGTCTTGGCGCAGGATCACCGTGGGCTGGCCCTTGTGCTTGACCGCCGCGGCGTAGGCCGCGAAGACCTTCAACGGGTCGTGGCCACCGCGGGTGAGGCTCCAGATCTCGTCGTCGTTCATGTCGGCGACCAGCGCCTTCAGCTCGGCGTACTTGCCGAAGAAATGCTCGCGCACATAGGCGCCGCTCTTGCTCTTGAAATCCTGGTACTCGCCGTCGACGCATTCTTCCATGCGCTTGAGCAGGAGGCCGCTGGCGTCCTTGGCCAACAGCTTGTCCCAGCCACAGCCCCAGAGCACCTTGATGACGTTCCAGCCGGCGCCGCGGAACACGCTTTCCAGTTCCTGCATGATCTTGCCGTTGCCGCGCACCGGCCCGTCCAGGCGCTGCAGATTGCAGTTGATGACGAAGATCAGGTTGTCCAGCTCTTCGCGGCCCGCCAGTGAGATCGCGCCCAGCGATTCGGGCTCGTCCATCTCGCCGTCGCCCATGAAGGCCCAGACCTTGCGCTCGGCGGTCTCGGCCAGGCCGCGCCCCTGAAGGTACTTCAGGAAGCGCGCCTGGTAGATCGCCATCAGCGGGCCCAAGCCCATCGACACCGTGGGGAACTGCCAGAAGTCCGGCATCAGCCAGGGGTGCGGATATGAGGACATGCCCTTGCCGCCGGTTTCCTGTCGGTAGCCAAGCAACTGATCCTCGGTCAGCCGTCCTTCGAGGAAGGCGCGGGCGTAGATGCCTGGCGAACTGTGGCCCTGGATGAACAGGAGGTCACCACCGTGGCGGTCGCTTTGCGCGTGCCAGAAGTGGCCGAAGCCGATGTCGTACAAGGTGGCCGCCGACTGGAAGCTTGCAATGTGGCCTCCGAGCTCCGACGATTCCTTGTTGGCGCGCAGAATGATGGCCAGCGCGTTCCAGCGAATGATGGAGCGCAGCCGGTGTTCGATGGCACGGTCGCCAGTCGACTTCTCCTCCTGTTCGAACGAAATGGTGTTCTTGTAAGCGGTCGTCAGCGATCGTGGCACATAGATGCCCTCGCGTCGCGCCTCATCGACAAGCCGGTTGATCAGGTAGTTGGTGCGTGCGGCGCCCCGGTGCGCCACGACGGCGTTGAGCGCGTCCAGCCATTCCGCGGTCTCGCTGGTGTCGATGTCGTCCAGAGGGCTCATCTGCTTCTCCCGTTGGTGCGAGGTTTCAGCCACGGCGCTCCTGATCCTCGGTTGCGGCCGTTCATCGTTCCTCGTGAGCTGACCTTCAACAGCGCAGCGCTCATTATGTCTGTTACTTTCGCAAGAGCGGCCAAATCCGTGGGCTACGCAGCGAGTGCCATTCGGCCACTCCACGGCGGCCCCATGGTAAGGGGTCGGCAAATGATAGGACTTTCCAGTCGTGTGATGTCAAAGGATTGCATTAAGATGAGCGCGATGCCCGCGTGGGGCAAGAGCTTGGACGATGCAGCGATCTGGGAGATCGTCGCCTTTGCGCGCCAGATGCCGGCTATGTCGCCTGAGACGTACCAGCAGCTATCGAAGAGCCGCACAGAATGATGCGGTCTGAGCGCGCGGATCTCGGCCTAGAACGCCAGACCCTGATTGGGGAGCAGCCGTCCGGCCTTGACCGGGCCGTAGGTCAACACACTTGGCGCAAGCCATACGGAGCCTTCGGGCATGGCGAGACCAACGGTTGGACCTCCTTTACGGTCCACAGCTAAGCCCTATCGCCGACATTCACGCCTGTTCGCAGTCACCCCTACCCTCGGCGGCAGCCTTAGTGACGCATGGCGCCTAGCGCGCGTTGGTCAATACCGGACTGCCGCTGTAGAGTTCAGGGAAGCTGCGCTTGAGGTTCTCGACCTTGGGCAGATCGACCATCGCGATATAGGAGGCGGTGGGATGGCGAATCAGATAATCCTGATGGTAGTCCTCCGCCGGGTAGAACTCCCTGAGCGGATCGACCCGCGTGACGATGGCGCGAGAAAACGCCTGTGATTGACCCAGCTGGGTGATGTACGCCTCAGCAATGCGCTTCTGCGTTTCGTCCGCGTAGAAAAAAGCCGAACGGTATTGAGTGCCCCAGTCCGGTCCCTGCCGGTTGAGCTGCGTCGGGTCAAACACCACCGAGAACGCGATTTGCAATAGCTGTCCATAGGATACTTGCGCGGGATCGAACGTGATCTGGACGGACTCGGCGTGTCCGGTCCTCCCGGTGCTCACGGTCTCGTATCGGGCCGTCGATTTATCCCCACCGGCGTAGCCGGCCACGACCTTTTGAACGCCTCGCACGTGTTCAAAGACGCCCTGCACGCCCCAAAAGCAGCCGCCCGCAATCACCGCGATTTGCGGCGCACCTTCCGCCTTCGGATTGTCGAACGTGGGCGGCGCGAGGACGACCGTGGTTTCCGCTCCATAGAGCTGCGAGCGCAGCACGGCCAAGGTGATGATTCCCAGCGCAACCACCGTCCACTTCACCGGCCAATGTAAGTTGAGGGTTGACATCGCGGCTCCCTAATAGAGAAATCGTCAATCGTCGGGGCAATCGATCAGGCGCGCGGCACAAAATGCAGCGCCACCGAGTTCATGCAATAGCGCAATCCCGTCGGTCGGGGACCGTCCTCGAACACATGGCCCAAATGAGCATCGCAACGCCGGCACGAAATGGCATTGCGTCGCACGCCGAAACTGAAATCGGATATATTGAGCACATTCATCGAGGAAATCGCTTGCCAGAAGCTCGGCCATCCGGTGCCGGAATCGAATTTCGTCTTCGAGTCGTACAGCGCCGTCTCGCAGCAGATGCAGCGATACAAGCCGTCGGCGTGATTTTTGTCGTACTCGCCTGAAAATGCCCGCTCGGTGCCCTCCTCGCGCGTGACGCGATAGGCCAGGGCTGAGAGCTGCGCACGCCACTCGGCATCGCTCTTCACGATTTTCGGCACCCGCACGATCCCCTCGCTTTTGCCGGCCGCCGAAAAATTCTCAATCGACACATCCGTGCTTTGCATCGGGCCCGACTGGGTAGATGCCAACAATTCAGCGATGATCGTGTTGCTCGCGAGGGAGGCGATGCCCCCGATCAAAACGAGCCGTCGTCCCAAGTTCGTCTGATGGCCTGCCATGGTTGCCCTCACCCGAATGTAAATGAATAGGCTTGGACATCGCTGTCCAAGAATTCAATCGAAAAGACGTGCTTGCCGACGTCGCTGGACTGCCGAATCAACTGGTAGAGGCGCTGGTCTTTGATGACGCCGACGCCGCTCGCATCCGTATCCGCTCCATGGTTGGGACCGGGCGCCGCACCATCCAGCTGCACACGAAACCGGATCGGCTTTCCGGGTGAGTTCAACCAAGCCGTGGCGCCGCTCAAGGAGGGCAGCTCACCTTCAACCGGCAGGGATCCCGAGGGTTCGCCGCTCCTCATCATGGCGTTGCTGCGCGCCATGGAACCGCCGCTCATGGTCATCGTCGCGCCGCCGCGCTGCCCTGCAGCGTCCGGTTGGATGGTATCGATCAGCCATTGCTCCCATCGGCTTGTACCGGCGAGCGATAGGCGGGTGAGCACCGTGCTGTCGAAGCCCAAGGCAACGGCTGCGACGCCGACCAAGACCGCAACGCCTAGGGCGCAGTGGCACAAGATCGCCAGCACGCCGCCTAAGAACACCAGTAGCATTACAATCATATTCAGTTCGCCCGAGTCGCGGGTTGGCACCGGCCGATGCCGGCTACGCCACTTGAATCAAGACCTCCCGCATGAGAATCGTTTGCGCTCCTGTACGTAAGACCGGTCCTACCCCAATTACATTTCAACGGTTCGCTATATAGCGCAATATGGCGAAAAAGTGCGGCAAACAGCCGGGTGTTCGCCCGTCACGCGGTAGAACAGATCCCGCGTCGGGCAGGGTGTGCGGGAGATTCGCATTGGGCAATCCTCATCCAAACCGCCGACCTATGAACATTCGCGTACATCACCGCGGTCTGCCCGGCAAGCAAAGCCGGAAGTGCGTATAAGCATACCGGGTGAACTTTCCGATTCACCATCCAGTCGCGAAAAACACCAAGCAGAACCAGTAAATCCACGCCTGCCGCAAGCGCAACGCAGAACGAAACTCGACTGGGATTCGGCGTCACTTCGGTGCACCGGGGACAAGCCCGTACCTGGACATGACAGATACCAAGGCAGCCCCGTTCGTCCAAGTGGCAACGCCGGATCAATGGAGAAATCAGAAACCGGGATCACGGGAGTCCACAAGGGGGTGTTATGAGCCTTGCTCCTGGACGTATTTTGGTTTGCGTATTACAGTATCGCAGTATTACATCTTGGAGCAGCGACATGGCCATGAGCGTGAGATTGGATCCGACATTGGAAACCCGCGTAGCGCAAGAATCCCGCCGCCTGGGCATTACCAAGTCTGAATTCGTGAAGGATGCACTCGAGCGGGTGTTGGGCCTTAAGAATCCAGCGGACTTGCTCAGTTCCGTGCGCAGCGGCAAAGCGATGGGAAATCCGCGAGCGTCACGCAATGTCTCGGCAAGAATGAAGGCCAAGCTCCGTGCGAAGTTGCCTGATTGATTCCGGACCGCTGATCGCGCTGTTCGCGGTGGATGACCACCACCACGCTCGCTTCGATGCGGTGGTGAGAGAACTGTCGGCGGGTGGACTGCGGCTCATTACGACCTGGCCCTGTATCGTCGAAGCATCGTATCTGTTGGAAATACCGCAGCGTTTTGAAATGCTCAAATGGATAGAATTAGGCGGCACGACGGTTTATCCGTTTGAACCTGTCCACCTCGGCGACATCGTTCGATGGATGCGTCGATACAGCGAAGCCGGCAAGCGCGAGATGGATCTCGCTGATGCATCCCTGTATTGGCTGGCCGCCGAAACAGGCGTGACCGAGATCTTGACCGTCGATGTTTCGGATTTTTCACGCTATCGCCTGCCACGCGGCAAAGCCTTTACTTTGTTGTAAGGGAAGCTCCGTCGTAGTGGCGCTAAAATCTTTAAAAGTTACCGATGCTAAATTCAAGTCAATTTGCCGGAGCGCTCCGATGCTTGTACCCAGGTGAAAGACTCCTGTTTCATTGTCGGATAGCGGTCGGTCGTAGCTTGCGGTAGGCTAACCCGGCGGGGAACAAAATTGATGACGCAAATTTTCCTACGTCTGACGTTTGATGCAAATGCGCAAAGTCTCGGTGTCGTCAGCCTCTATGGCCCTGGGGTAAACTTCGCCAACCGAACTCGTGTTCCAGATGCGGGAGATCGCAAGTCATGACGCAGACATATTCCGGCGGCTGTCAGTGCGGCAAAGTGCGCTACGAAGTTCAAATGGACATTGGTGAGGTCCTCGCGTGTAACTGCTCGCGATGTGGACGGCTCGGGTCGTTGCTAGCGTTCGCGCCAGCAACGCAATTCAAGCTTCTGTCTGGCGACGCCGACCTGACAAAATACGAATTTAACAAACACATGATCCAGCACCAGTTCTGCTCAACGTGCGGCATTCAGTCGTTCGCAATCGGGACACACCCCAAGACCGGCGCAAAAATGGCGGCTATCAATGTCCGATGCGTGGATGGCGTCGACGTGGACGCCCTTAAGGTGAAAAAGATCGACGGCAGGAACCTTTAGTTGCCGCAGGAGCAGTCAGTCGCATCGGGCAGATAGGGGTCAACATTGCCCCTTCGCGGTCACCCACCAAATCAGCGATGTCAAATTCGGCAGTTTCGAGCGGAGTGACCGTTTCAGAGCAAACAATCAGTCGCTGATCGGCCACGAGCCGTCCTTGGACAGGCGCTCGACACCAAAATCGCCCGGATCAAGGCAGCTTGTCCGGAGGATCAAGCAGATTAGGGAGACCAGCTACGTGTAACGGCGAAGCTGGATTGGGCGCCGCTTATTGTTGGCCGAATAACAGTGCCGAGCGCCTTGATGCTACAGAATAGGCGCGTCTGCCCCGATGGTCGTTAATTGGGGCACCGCGCGCGCCGTTCGCGCACATAGTTCAGCGCCTGGATGAACGGGTTGCTCGGAGTGAAGCCCTGGCGCTTCAGCTGCTCATCAACCCAAGCGAAGAAGATCTCCACCAGAGGCTTGCTGTGAGTCAGGCGATGCAGCTGCTTGGCTTCGCCGGCGAGTTTGAGCTTGCGGATCTCTTCCTCGACGGCGTACATCGCCTTGATCTGCTCCAACGCCGCGGTGGCCCCGGTGGGCCGGGTTCCGGAGCGAAGCGCTCGCTCTTTTGCCCAAAGAGTTGCCGGCGGAACCACTCGAGCTGGTGCTCCAGCGCTGCGATCTTCTCAGCCTGCGAGCGCACCATAGCGGCGAGGTATGCCCGCCCTGAGCATCGTTGCCTGTACGGCACCAGACAACCGCAATGCATCGGTGGCGAGGACCAACCCTACATGAGCGAAGGACAAACCGGCCGCCGTCGGGCGACGCGATCGCGACGATTCAGAATAGTTTCAGAATAGATTCACGGTGGAATCAAGACTGAACGGCTCCTGTGAGAGATCGTATACCCGCGCACAGAGGATTCTTTCCACCACCGAATTGTCAACCGTTCAATAACTCAAAAAGGGAAGACCACCATGATCAATAGAAATTTGTTTTGTCTCATCCTCATGCTCACCTTGGGCCTCGTGGCCCTTCAGTTCAGCTTACCCGCGAGTGCCCAAGGTAGCGTCGCTTGTAACACCGCCATAACCAGCGCTCCGTCCGGCCCTGCGACCGTGTCGACTGCATCGACACCCTATGGCAAGGTTCTGGTCGTCGGTTCGGCCGACTACGCCGGTTGCTCTCTGTACCTGCTCAGCTCCGACCAGCTCGATTCGCTGACGACTGGCGCGGAGCCATTCGCGTGCAGCGACAACTCGAATGTTCTAGGGCACCCTTGCGACACTGTCCTCTGGCCCGCGCTCCTCACCGACGGTGCGCCGATCGCAGGGCCTGGGGTCAACCCCAAGCTTCTCGGGACGGTGACCCGCACCGACGTGTTATCCGGTATGTCGGTACAGCAGGTGACGTACGCCGGTCTACCGTTGTATCGTTTCTTCTTGGACGAAACGCCAGGGGAGACGGAGGGGGCTAACTTGTTCGACCCAGTGACCAGTCCCGCGGGAATTTGGTACCTGGTCGAGCCAAGTCGGGGCCGCCCGGCACCGGGTAAAGCTCGGGTGCAGGTAGAGACCGCTCCGGTCGGCGGCACCGGGCAAGAACAGACGGTACTGGCGGCATCGATGGACAATGACTTCAGTGTATTCCCCAACGCTAGCTTTCCCGTATACGCCTTATGGACCGACCGTGACCACGAGTGGATCGACCGTGACCACGAGAGCGGCTGCCAGGGCATTTGTGCTGCGGTGCCTTGGCCACCGGTCCTCACTTCCAGCCGGCCTGAAGCCGGACCCGGTGTTGACCAGAACGCGCTGGGGATGGTCGTGAGGCCCGACGGCACTGATCAGGTGACCTACAAAGGCAAGCCCCTGTACCTGTTCTACCAGGACGCCTACATACCTGGCATTACCGGGACGGAGGGCATCTACGGAGCCGGCAAGATTACCCCGTGGGGCGTATTCAACTCGGTCCCCCCGTTGCCCTAGGAGATACCGACCCAGTCGTCTGGGCCGCCAAGTCCGGCGCTGTGGGCAATTCGCGTCGGACTCCGCTCTTCGCCTCGCACATGGACAGCCCCGGTCGATGGATTCGACCGGGGCTTTCTGATCTCCGCCTGCCCGCGGCACCTTCCGTTGCATTCCTTCGCGCGCGCGGGCAGGGGGCGCCACCACGAGATAGGCGGTGCGATGCCGCACCCGCGCGCATCGTTTGCAATCACACTGCGACAAAAGCCCAGAAAGCGTATTTACCGGTGACGGCATCGGGCGCAATGTGCGCATTCCCACCCCTTTACGTGTTGGCGACTGAAAGGAAGGAGTCAGAAGGGAGAATCGAAAACCGCCGTCATCGTCAAAATCAGGCGGGTTCTAGCCGTCATCTACATGTACCGATCCTAACCCTAGAATTCCTGTCTCAGGCGAAAAATCGCCCCCGCGCGCTGACCGGAAACCGCGTAAGTAATCACGCCCGATCGCGGCCCAGCTGGCACAGTTGAAAAGCGAGCGCGAGCAAGATATTGGGTGCAACTATTTCTTTTCAGCTTCACTGAGCTTTATTCTTGGCCGCTTCGGTGAGTTTAATGGTCACGTTTTCAAAAGAGCCGACCGGGTCGCCAGGAGTGCCGCGAGCGAGAACATATCCGGCGGTGGAGTTGGCCAGGTCGACAAGGGTCGCGGTGGCCTAGCGCAAAGCGCGGGCGCACATTTAGTTGAACCGCAGCTGCCAGGTCAGCTCCGCGCCTCCCGGCAGGGGCGCGAAGCCTAGCTTTGCGCGGTTGGCATCCAAGCCAAGGAAGGCGTCGTTGAAGAACATTCCGCAGTAGTTGCCGATGGCAATACTCACGAGCGTGTCCGACGGATAGTGCCAACCGCCCTCGACCCGGGCCCAGGCCGTGCCGAAGTCGATTACTTGCAGTCCCCCATCGAGCGCCTTGCGGGCGGTGTCGCTCATGTCGATCTCATCGAGATTGAGGGTTGCTAGCCGGGTGTAGGAAGAAGATGTGGCGGCGTGACCCGAAGGGAAGCTGTCGTTCCCGGAGTCATTCGGGCGCGTGCGCGGAGCGATGTCTTTGATGCCCGTCGTAGACTCGACCGCTACGGTGGCGGCCACAAGATCTACTGCGTAGCCTTTCACCTTGTCGAATATCCACGAGTTCCCGAATTCTCCGCTCGGAGTCAGGAGCACCGTCACCGCGTCCGCTGCGACGGAGGCGCTGCGTAGATCATTGCTCCAGGCCGTCGCGTTCGCTTCGGACCCGAACACCGGGGTCCTGCGGCGGGCCCAGCTGGAGATCCTCTGATCCCAGTGGTCTATCTGGGTTGCCGCCGCACCGGCCAGAGGCGCCCAAACCCAGGGGTTCGTTGCCGCACTCACGGCTGAAGCGCGTACCCGCGCCCACCCGGGAGCGATGGTCACATCCTCCCCCCAACCGCGACCGTTCGGGAGCGTCGCGCAGCCGGTACTAGAGAGCACCGCCAGGGCGCCAACAAATCGCCGGACATTCATCGTTCGAGCAGCTTACGATAGCGGCATGCGAAGCGCACACGCATCGTATCGCGCATGTCAACGCCAAACCGCGAACTTCCAAAGCGTTGCACCGGTGGCTGCATTCAGCGCGAACATGGTTGGCTGAGTAGCTGGGAAGGGGTAGGAGCCCATCGACGCCGCATACACGACGCCATTGGCTACCGTGACCGGAGCCAGGTCGATTGCGCCGTTGGGGTCCGCAACCTGCCACAGGATGTGTCCAGTAGCAGGATCTAGCGCCGCCCATGAACCGGCCTGGCCCAGCCCACCCGCACACGTATAGTCGGGATTGTATGAGTAGCAGAGGCCATATAGATTGCCGACCGCGACGTAGATGCGTGTGCCATCGGACGCGGATCCCCACTCGAGTCCGCCCAGCGCGGAGCCCGGACCCACCTGCGTGTGCCACAGTTCAGCGCCGGTATCCGGATCGAACGCATAGTAGATACCGCTCTTTTGTCCTGCGCCAATGATGGTTTTCGCACCAACGGCGGTCTGATAGGTGATTTCGTTCGGGGCGGTGGCGAAATCGTAATCAGGTCCGGGCGAGGCGGTAATCACCGGGGTCGGCTGGTCTGTCACCGGCTGAGTTTTCCAGACCAACGCACCCGTTGCCGCGTTGATCGCCAGCTACATGTGCATGCCTTTGCGCTTGAACACGTCTATGCTCCCTATGCCGCATGGATCGAGAGCAACTCTGCAGGCACGTAGGAACCGTGAGTTACGTTTCGGCGCCGCCCGGGCTCTATTGCTCGTTCTCCTCCGTGTGCCGGCGCCGATAGGCCGTGGTCAGGTCCTGTTGCAGCTTCGGAGGGGCGGGTTCGTAGTGGCTGAATTCCATGGTGTAGACACCCTCGCCGGAAGTCAGGGCCTTGAGCCTTTGCCCGTATTCCTTGAGCTCGGCCAGCGGCACCTGTACCGCGATCACAGCCTGGTTGTCCGGTAACACCGTCTCGCCATTGATGCGGGCACGCATCGACCTGAGATCGCCGGCGATGCTGCCGATCGCCGAGGTAGGTGCCGCGATGTTCAGATTGACGATCGGTTCCAGCACGATGGGGTGTGCGTTTGCGACCGCGCCGAGAAAGGCCTTCCTGCCGGCGGTCACGAATGCAATTTCCTTGGAATCCACCGGATGCGTCTTGCCGTCGTGCACGACCACACGCAGATCCTCCATCGGATAACCGGCAATTGCACCCGCCTGCAACACCTGACGCACGCCCTTCTCCACCGCCGGGATGAACTGGGCGGGAATGGTGCCGCCTTTCACTGCATCCACAAACTCAAAGCCGGCACCGCGCCGCAGTGGCTCGACCCGCAGAAACACCTCGCCGTACTGACCGGCGCCGCCGGATTGTTTCTTGTGCAGGTGGTGACCTTCAGCGCTGCGCATGACTGTTTCGCGATAAGGGACGCTGGGGGGATGCAGCTTGAGAGCCACGTTGTACTGGCGCTGCATTCGCTCCAGCACCACGCGCAGATGCAGATCCCCCAGACCGTAAAGCACCGTTTCGTTGAGCGACGGGACGTGCTCCAGCCGGAGGCTCGGGTCCTCGGACATCAGTTTGTGCAGCGTATCGGCGAGCTTCTGCTCGTCGCCATGCCGCGCAGCGGTGATCGCCACGCCTTGCATCGGCGCCCAAGAGTCAGTCGGGCGCAGGTGATGGTGGTCCTCATCGTGCGAATCGTGCAGTACCGCATCGAAATGTACCTCATCCACCTTGGTCACGGCGCATAGATCGCCGGGCACTGCTGCGGAAATCTCCTTCAGCGCGGCGCCCTGTACGCTGTAGAGATGCGCGATCTTGAAGGGCTTGCGCATGTTGCCGACGAACAGCTGGCTGCCGCTCTTCACCGTGCCCTGATGCACGCGCAGCACACCAATACGCCCTTGATAAGGGTCGATGGAGATCTTGAACACATGCGCCACTGCGTGCAATGACTGATCGGGAATGACCTCGACTGGCGTCGCGACCGCACCTTCGCCTTTCAAAAAGGCAGGTGGATTCGCCTCGAGCGGGCTGGGCAGCAGACGCAGAATCAGATTCAGCAGTTCTGGCACTCCTGCGCCGGTCAACGCGGAGGTGAAGCAGACCGGGACCAGATGTCCCTCGCGCAGTGCCTTCTCAAAGGGATCATGCAGCTGTTCCGCCGTGATCGCCTCGTCCCCGCCGAGGTAGCGCTCCAGCAGCGCCGCATCCACTTCGACCACTTGCTCGACGATGTCGCGGTGTGCCTTTTCCACGCTCGAGAAATCAGTAGACGGCCCTTCGTGCGTAAAAAAGCAGTCCACCACGCGCTTACCGCCTTCCGCCGGCAGGTTGATAGGCAGGCACTGCGGTCCGAAAGTCACCCGAAGCTGCCCCAGCAATCCGAGCAAGTCGGTCTCACCATGGTCGATCTTGTTGATGACGATGATCCGGTCGAGGCCGCGCTTGACAGCGGCCTCCGTGATGCGGCGGGTCGCGATGTCGATGCCGGACTGGGCATCGACGACGATCACGGCGGTCTCCACCGCTGCCAGCACTGCCTGCGAACGACCCAGCAGATCGAGGTAGCCGGGCGTGTCGATCAGGTTGACGCGCTGACCCTGCACATCGAAATGACAGACGGCGGTATCGATCGAGTGCCCCAGCTCCCTCTCCATCGGATCGGAATCGCATACGGTGGTGCCGCGCGTAAGGTCACCCATGACACGGATTGCGCCTGCCTTGTACAGCAACGCCTCCGCGAGCAGGGTCTTGCCCGCGGCCGCATGTCCCACCAGGGCGAGATTGCGAATATGTTCGGTCTTATAAGCCACCCGGCCCCCTTTCCGGACCCGCGGCTTGGGTCTGCCCGAGCCAATCTGAGAGTATAAGTATTACATTTGAACATAGGCGGTGACGAACCAGGTGATCTTGTGGGCCGGCGCGTGCATTGAAGGCGATGGACGCCGTGGCAATTGGTGAGAGGCTTCTGCACGCCGACCTGCGCGCTAACCGTGCGCCGATATCTGCCCCAAGACCACGTTTCAAGTAATCCTCGAACTCACGTTGCACGTGGCGCGGCAGACTCCGGGCGCGGTCGCCGAGCGTCTCGAGAAGTTTCGGATAATGGCGCTGACGATCTGATACAGGAGCGTGGATTCTGGGCTGTGGCGCGAGTAACGCAGACCGCCCGCGCGTTCGGACACGCCAATTTATCCTCGTTATTTTGTTGTCCCACATTTTTGGCGGATTCCTCCGACATCTCCGGACCTCCGTGGCACTGGGAGTGGGGAGCTCGAGACACTCGATCCGCGGACACCGCAAGGCGCTTGCGATGCGTCAGAGCCTCTACGCTCAAAGTGAGAAGCGAAGCGAGCACGGCTGGCTGCGTCCCTTCTGCAACGCGAGGAACTGGTCACCCAGGTCAATGAACGCCATGTCCTTGCTTTTCCCGCGCAGCTTGAAATCGAATAACCGCGCGTAGAACGCTAGCGCTTCGTCTATGTCAGCGACTTCGATCGCGACGTGATTGAAGCCTACCGCGCGAGCCTTTTTGGATTGAGGCATAGGACTTGGATTGAGGCATAGGACCCTCGGAGGTGAAGGTGCTAGGGAGGCCAGTTTATACCTTCGGGCGCCGGGATGACACGCTCATGCCGCCATGGCCGCGATGCGCTTACGCGCTTGTAACAAGGCGGCGTCGCGGGCTTCCGACCCGAAGGCCAGTCCTTCAGCTCGCACAACCGTGACATCGGTCAAGCCGATGAAATTCAGAACGCTCGTGAGATAACTCTCATGATGTTCGAAGGGTGCGGCAGCCGATCCCGGTGTGTAGACATTGCCGCGAGAAGAGGCGATGAACACTTTTTTCGTACGCGACACCAAACCTTCGGGGCCATTGGTCCGTAACGGAAAGTCTTGCCGGCAACCACCACACGATCGATCCAGGCTTTGAGCTGGCTCGGAATGGAGAAGTTGTACATCGGAGCGCCGATCACAATGATGTCGGCGTCATAGAGCTCCTGCATGTACGCGGCCCCCTTCGTGAGGTCGGTACCAAGCTGCACATCGTTGACGGCCTGTCCCTGCCATGCCGCCAGGTGCGACGGAGACAAGTGAAGGGCGGCATCCGCTGCGAGGTCTCGGTAGATGACATCGATGCTCGGATGCAGCTTGACCTGCCGGGCGACAATCTCGGCCGAAAGTGCGCGGCTCGCTGAACCGGCCCCCAGGACACTGGAATCGATATGTAGCAGTTTCATGTCGGTCTCCTCGATGTTAGCCATGAGTCATGCTGCTACAGGTCTATCTCTATGAATACCCGTTATATTGCGATATTATCCATCGGGCTGCCCGATATATAGGGGAGACAATGTTAGACGGAGTGTCACTGGATCAATTGCGCGCGTTCATCGCTGCCGTCGACGAGGGCAGCTTTTCGGCCGGCGCGCGGCGCCTACATCGCGCGCAATCTGCGGTGAGTGAACTCGTGAGCAATCTGGAGGCGCAGATTGGCGTTCGCCTGTTTGATCGAACCGAACGCTACCCCAAGCTCACGAAGGCTGGCGTACTACTTGTCGCCGATGCGCGCACCGTTGTTGCCAACGTGAATGTCCTCAAGGCACGAGCGAAGGGCATTTCTGGCGGCCTTGAACCGGAACTCTCCGCAGTAATTGATGTGCTTTTCCCCATCGAAGCCATTTCCGAATCGGCCTTGGAATTTCGCGCGCGCTTTCCACGCACCCCTCTTCGCCTCTACGTGGAATCCCTCGGCGGAGCGTACCAAACTGTGATCGACGGGCGCTGCAGCCTTGGCGTCGTGGGATCACTACCGGACGTGCCGGCGTCCATGAGTGTCGAACCCGTGCCGGCGGTGGATATGATCATGGTTGCCGCACATGGTCATCCTCTTACCGACATTGTTGGTGTGATTCCCAAATCCGAATTGGCGAAACATGTTCAACTGGTATTGACCGATCGATCCGAGCTCACGCCTGGGCGTGAATTTGGAGTCAGGTCGCCGCTGACGTGGCGACTCAGCGATCTCTTTGCGAAACACTCCTTTTTGCTGAAAGGCCTCGGCTGGGGAGGCATGCCGCTGCACACCGTAAAGCAAGATCTGCTAGATCAGAAATTAGTGAAGCTGCTGATCGAGGATATGCCTGAACAAGGGCTGTCGCTGCCGATGTTTGCTGCGTACTTAAGCGCGCAGCCGCCAGGGCCCGCAGGTCGATGGCTCATCGAACGCCTGAAGCAATGCCCTTCTCGTCGCTCCCTCACCGGACCGATGAAATCCGCTGAAGGAAACCGCGACACGGCATAGCAGCGAACCACTACCTCGATCGAGCAAGAAATGCACAATCTCTAGCAAGAAGAGTAAAGATACCAGCTCCTCTTCACTCTTACGATTGTTGAGAATAGTAAGAAGGTTAGGGAGTGCACCCCTTCGCGCCGAACGGTTCAAGTCATTGAATCCCTGACGTGCCGCGACATTGACGATTCGGCCCGGGCCCGGCCCGCGTCTGAAGGCACCGACTGCGGATCGGCTGCACAGGTACGCTGATATCAGGTTCGATTCAAGCTGTACGGTCAGCAGGGATTTGTCGCTCTGGGCGATGGGCGCGAATGCGAACGCGCCGGCGATGTGAATGGACGCCCACAGCGTGTTCAAACCACTGTAGAAAGCCGTAACTGCCAGCTCGTCGGCGAGATTCCCGAGCGGCACCAGCGAGACCTGTTTGTGATTGCGGTGGGCGAAGCGTTTCGCCCCCTCCTCGTAATAAGGAACGTGGCAGACGGCGCCCGCGGCCAGCAACGTACCAATCACGGCCGTGCCGAGCGCCCCCGTTCCGCCAGTAACAACGACATGCCGATTCTGATAATCCATGTGCCCTTGCCGGTCCGCGGCGCGCTGACGGGACTTGATCTACAATCGACCAGTGCCACTGCGAGCCATCAATCACCTCAAGGGATCCGACCAACGGCTGGGAGAGTGGATCGATCGCATCGGAGTGCTGAAGCTGCCGGCGCCGGAGGCGCGCGAAACGCACCTCGCCCTGCTCGAAGCCATCGCACATCAGCAGCTCGCCGGCGCTGCGGCGCGCACCATTTGGAATCGAGTGCTCGGCTTGTTCGAAGGCGGTGTCCTTTCTCCGGCGCGCTTGGTCGACATGAGCGAGGCGCATCTGCGCACTGCCGGCCTGTCGCGGGCGAAGGCCGCGTCAATGCGGGACATCTGCACGCGGGTTCTCGCCGGCAAAATTCCCGGCGCGGCTCTCATAGCGCAGATGTCGGACGGCGAAATATATGAGCAGCTGATGGACATTCGCGGAGTCGGCGCTTGGACGGTCGATATGCTGATGATGTTTACGCTGTGCCGCCCGGACATCATGCCGGTGACGGACTATGGCGTGCGCAGAGGCTTTCAGATTTTGTACCGCAAGAGAGCGCTGCCGACGCCCAAACAGCTGTTGAAAGAATCGGAGAAGTGGCGCCCGCACCGTTCGGTCGCCGCGCTTTACCTGTGGCGGATCGCTGAATCGGCCAAGAGAGTCAAACCGGCGAAGAAGGCTAAATTGGCGAAGAAAGCCAAATCGACGAAGAAGGTCAAATCTCCGAAGAGAGCCAGATCACTTTCGAAATAGGTCGTCCAGCGCCGACTTCGCCCGTGCTAGCTCCGCACCGTCCTTCGCGACGTAGGCACAAGGCAATACGTTCTGCCCCGCGTCCGTGTACATGGGTGCAAACCGGCGTCGAACATTGACCGGAGATCGGAAGGTCGTCCTCGCTGAAACAACTACTTGCGACGCCGACCGGCGTCCAATTAGTTCGCCGGTTCACACCGAGGTGACTGTTCCAAGGCGCGGCGCGGAGGGAATGATCGTGACGATGGGTCTTTGCGGTGTTGAATCTCGCTGGCACAGACTATTAACGGGGTTCCGACTTTGCTATCTGTCCCTCCCAACCCGGATCTACCGTTGGAATCCGCACGTATCGCTGCGCCAACGCCGGAAGCACAAACAAGTTCAAGAAAGTCGAAGAGATCAGTCCGCCCAGCACCGTCACTGCCATTGGACCCTCAATCTCCTGCCCGGGGCGATGTATGCCAATCGCCAACGGCGCCAGACCGAGGGCTGTCACTGCAGCGGTCATCAAAATCGGAATGAGCCGCTCATTCGCGCCTCGAATGACGATATCGAGACTCCAGTCTGTCTTTTCAATTTCCACCAAATGCTCATAATGCGCAAGCTGCAGGATCGCGTTGCGCGCACTGACGCCGAACACCGTAACGAGGCCGACCACGCTGCCGAGCGAAATGCCGATACCCGTCGCGGCAATGGCAAACACACTACCGATCAAGCTGAACGGCAAGTTCGCCAGGACCAGCCAGCTATTGGCACGCCAGTGAAATGAGGTGAACACGATCATCACGATCAGAGCGAGCGCGAGTCCTGAATACAAGAGCAATTCCGAACGCGTCTGTGCTTCCGCCTCGGCGGCGCCGCTGAATTCGACGAACACTCCGGCGGGCAATTTCACCGACCTGGCTATCGATTCTTGCGCTTGCTGCACGATGCTTTGCAACGAGCCCTTTGAGACGTTGAATGTCACACTGATGCGCCGCTGGCCGCCGTCGTGCTGGATGCTGTATCGATCTTGGGTGGCAAAGACGTGAGCCACCTGCGATAGCGGTATCGGTCCCAAGGGGCTCCCAATCATCAGATCCGATAGTCGCGTCGGTAGGTGGCGCACCCCATCGGGTAACAACACCACGACATCGACGGTGCGCGTACCACGATAGGTTTGGCCGATCACCTTTCCCGCATACGCCAATTCGACTGCATCGAGCGCATCCTGCACTTTGAGACCGGCGGCGGCGAGCGCGTCCGGCTCGAGTTCGATGGCGATCGTGGGTGTCCCGCTCTGACGCTTGAACTGTAGATCTACGACTCCGGGGACTTTGCCGAGCACGGCGACGATCTTGTCGGCGGTTGTATCAAGCGCATCCAAGTCATCGCCAAATACCTTTACCGCTACTTGAGCCGTCTCACCGCTCAAGCTCTCACTGATCCTGTCTCCCAGAAATGTCACCACTTCGCTTTGAATGCCGGGGTAGTTCTGCAATATGGTCCGCAGTTGTTCCTGAGCCGCGTTCTGGTCCACGGTCGCGTCCGCTTTGAGCTCGACGTGAAACTCGCTGCGGTGGGGCCCCCAGGTGTCCTCGCCGAGTTCAGCCCGGCCCACCTGCTGCTCGATGCTTTGTACGTAAGGGAGAGCTAACACCTCCGCACTGATGCGCTTCCCCATGGCCAGCATTTCGTCGAGAGACGTCCCGGTGACGGAACTTGATACCTGCATGACGAAATGACCTTCTCGAAATTCCGGCATGAACGTGCCGCCCACGAACGGCAGGGCGGCAAGGGCCGCCAGCACCATCAAAATCAAAAGCGCAAGGACGATCTTGAAATGTTTGCCGACGCCATGGACGGCCGCCTTCTGCCATAGCTTGAGGCGCCGCAACCACGCGGCCTCGGGGCGAGCGTCGTGCGTACGCAACAAGAGCGCGCACAGGGCGGGTGTCGACGTCATTGCGACCAGCAATGAGGCCACCACCGCAAGAATGAATGCCAACGCCAGCGGCCCCACAAATCGGCCCTGAACGCTGGAGGTGAACAACTCCGGAAGAAAAACGGCGATGACGACGGCGGTGGCATAGATGACGGGACCCCGCACTTCCAGGGACGCCTCTCTGACGACCTCGAGCCGCGGCCGAGGCTGCGCCAGCGTTCCATTCTCGCGCAGTCGCCGTAGGATGTTCTCGATGCCGATGATCGCGTCATCGACCAGTACTCCGAGGGCGACGGCAAATCCACCAAGAGTCATCGTGTTGAGGGTGAGGCCCATGCGATCGAGCACGCCGATCGCCGCCAGCAATGACAAGGGGATGGCGGTGAAGGCAATGAACGCGGCGCGAATATCGCGCAAAAACAGATATAGGACGGCGAGGATGAGCACGGCCGCGATCACCAAGGACTCCTTCAGGTTACCGAGTGCGCGCTCGATGAAGTTGGCCGGGCGGTGAAGCGATGGATAGAGGACAATTCCGCGACTTTTCAGTGCAGGCGCGAGATCCGCGAGTGCCTTCTCGACGGCCAGCGTGGCGGTCAAGGTGTTCGCCCCGTACTGGCTGGCGAGAGACAGCATGACGCCAGGTTTTCCCATGACGAGCGAATCGCCCGAACGAAGCGCGGGCGCGACCTTCACTTCGGCGATGTCGCGCAACAAGATCGGAGTACCGCCGCGCACGGCCACCACTGCCTTGCCGATCGCACCAACGTCCGGCTCGGGTGTCGGAGATCGCAGGAGGATTCTTTGACCCGGCACATCGATGAAACCGGCGCCGCGCAGCGGCAGCGCGGCGCGAGCCGCATCCGATACATCATTGAAGGTGATACCGAAGCTCGCCAACTTCTGAACGTTCGGGAGGATTTGTATTTGCCGGCGATCCCCGCCGAACACGATGACGTGCGCGACGCCGGGAACAGCCAGCAGCCGCGGCTTGATGATCCAATCCGCCGTATCGCGCAGCTCATACGCATCGACCTTATCCGACAAGAGGCCGATCTTGAGCAAATCCATGGTACTGGAGACCAACGGGGAGAGTTTCGGTGTGCCCACCCCCGCCGGCAGAGTGCTGCCGAGTTCCGATAGGCGCTCTGAGATTCCCTGCCGCGCGACATGCACGTCGATGCGATCCGCGAACGTGATGGTGACTACCGAGAGGCCCGGAATTGACTCGGAACGCAACGTCGCGAGCCCGGCCGCACCGTTGACCGCATTTTCCACCTGCTTGGTAACGAGCTCCTCCACTTGCTGGGGAGCGAAGCCGGGAGCCTCGGTCTGTATGTCGACTTGGGAAGGTACGAACTCGGGAAAGACATCGAGGGGAGACCGCAGTGCGCCCCAACAGCCGAGCACCAGCACAACGATGGTCAGCGCCGTACACCGCACCGAAGTGGCGCACACACAGGGAGACGATGGCCCGCATCATGGTCAGTCCGGCTCCGCGCCGCCGCCCAACTCCTTGGCGAGTAATTGACCCACTGAGGTGACCACGATTTGGTCGCCGGCCCTGACCCCCTCGGAAACGAAGTAGCCGTTGGCGGTCGGCTTAGTGACACCGATTTCGACGCGTTCGAACGTACCCGGCTTCTTCTGCAGATAGCACCAGTACTTGCCTTCGCTCATGACCGCCGCTGCAGTGGGAATCACAACACCGCTCATCGGTTGACCGACCGGCGCCCACACTGCCAGCCGCTCCCCCTCACCGACGTCGGTGCCTTTGAGCAAGGCAAAATAACTCCGCCCCGGTATGCTGGCATCTGCCGGCGCATCCCATACCACATTCAGTTTCCAACCCAAATCCGGTTGGGTGATGCCCAGACGCGCCGCGCGCAGGCTCCGCGGAGTGCCGCCGCTCAATGAACCCAGCGGAAATGTCGCACGCAACAATTTGATTTTGCCCCGTGCAAGCTCTTGCAGCGTGGCGTCCTGGTCGCGCGCAGCCCAAGGCGGGTTCATCCCCAAGGTCGATGACAGTCGTTCGGTGGTCAACGTCAACGCTGCCGCGTCGATCGCGGCTTTCTGCGCTGCGGTTTCCTCCACATCCGCCGACACGGCGCCCGGGGTTCCCGAAAGCTCTCGGGCACGTCTCAACGCCGAATGGCTCAGCTGTTCGGTGGCGCGCGCCGTCGCTAGCTCTGCGACCGCCTGGGCAATCGTTTCGTGACTGATCACGACCCCGTATCCGCTCGCGTGCTCCGAATATTCCGTCGCTCGCGCAGCTTCGGTGACCAGACCCAATTTCTCGATTTGCTCGGGCGTCAAGGTCACGCCCTCCTTCGCGCCCTCCGCCGCACTCTCCGGCGTGCCTGTCCGGGCAGCCTCGGTTGATTTGGTGCCAGACGCCGGTTTGGGCTCCGGTGTCGATGCATCCGTACCCGCCGGCGGTGCGCGGTGACAGGCCCCAAGCAATGAACACGCAACGGCGATTACGTGCGGCGCCCCGTCTACCCCACCCCAGGCCGGTCCTCGCTGTACGGACCGCTCGAGCTGTTGATGTCGGTGTAAGAATCAATTGTTGTTCCAAGCAGCAGTAGTACGATTGGATGGGCGGCGATCGGCGGCATTGGCCGCATCACGTTGGGCGTTCTGATCCTCGACTGGTGCCTGCCAACCACCGCCCAACGCTTTACAGAGGCTGACCAATGCCTGTAGGCGTGCGAGCCTGTACTGGATGTACTGATCGCGAACGGTGTACACCGTTCTCTGCGCCTCGAGCACGGTGAGAAAATCCCCATTGCCGGCTTTATAACGAAGTCGCGCGCCTTCAAATGCACGCTCACTCTGCGCCACGGTTTCCTCTTCGAAGGCGCGAGCCGCATCGAGATGATGAATAGCCGACAGCGAGTTCTCGACATCGACCAGCGCCGCCACAATCGCGGACCGATAGCTTGTCGCCAGCTCTTGCTCCTTGGCCTGTGCTTCGTCGCGGGCGGCGCGCAAGCGCCCGGCGTTGAAAATCGGCTGTGTAATCGAGGCGCCGAGATTCAACGTAGGACCGACTCCGCTCAAGCTGGTAATCGCGGCGTTCAAGGCGGGGTTCTGGACGCCGCCCGCCGCCGTGAGACTCAACGACGGGAACAGCGCGGCCCTTGCGGCCACCACGTCTGCGCTGGCAGATTGCAAATTGGCCTCCGCGGTGAACACGTCCGGCCTGCGCCTCAACAACTCCGACGGTAGCCCGGGGCCCACGACGGGCTCCTGCAGCAATTCGAGTGTTCCCCCCGTGATGCTGAACCCTTCCGGAGGCCGTCCCAGCAGCGCAGCGAGCGCAGCCGTTGCCTCTCTTTGCGTCTGCTCGAGTTCCGGAACGGTCATTTCCGCCGCTGCCAATGCAGCTCTTTGTGTGGCCACTTCCACGGGGTTCGACAATCCGGCCTTGTAACGTGCATCGACGATGTCCATGAGACCTCGAGCGGCTTCGACATTCGACTGCGCAACCCTCAATCGCTCGCGCAGCGATAGCAGCTGGAAGTAGCCGTCGGCTACTCCCGCCAACGTGGTGATCGCCACTGTGTCGCGATCGGCGCGGGCCGCGACGCTCAGATAG
Source organism: uncultured Gammaproteobacteria bacterium (assembly GCA_963774865.1). Taxonomy (GTDB): domain Bacteria; phylum Pseudomonadota; class Gammaproteobacteria; order Steroidobacterales; family Steroidobacteraceae; genus Bog-1198. Next base: position 6,124 of record CAVZGU010000014.1, on the reverse strand, counting down.
CGCGCCGAATTCGCCGTCGCCTGATTCTTGCCCCAGAAGTCCACTTCATAGCTCGCTGATAACAGCGCCGCCCAGTCTGTTTCGTGGGCACTGCCATTGTTCGAATGTCCAGCCAGATAGTTGGCATTGCCGCCAGCATCCACGCTCGGGAGAATGCCCGCGTGCGCTTGTTTGGCGCGCGCATCCGCTTGAGCAATGCGCGACCGCGCCCGCGCCACATCAAAGTTGTTCGCGGCAGCCTCGTCGATCAGCGAATCGAGCTCCCCGCTGGCAAAGCTTCGATACCACTCTTTGCTAGGCCAACTCGCGGAATCGCCTGGCGATACGGCCTCGAAGGTAGTCGGTACCGCTTGCCGGGGCTGCTTCGTCGGTTGCAACGAGCATGCACCACAAACGCTTCCCATCAGAATCCACGGCAAAGACCATCGCGCCGAAGCCATTGTTACTCCATATGTGCTTGGCGTCCCCAGGCAAACCAACTGACCAGCGTCGATTCGCGACCCGGAAAAACACTAACACAGATCGAAAGCCGCGCTCTGTACGCTTTTGTAAGCTTTCAGACGAGCCGCTACCGGGTGTACCGCACCGGCCTCCCTTACAAATTTGTAAATAAAACGGGCAGCCGAACGAACTATAGATTCCCAAAGCCGCCAAGCCCTTCGTGACCCGCCGCCGCTCGCGCCGTTGAGGAATTGTTCCATCAAAATACTCGCTACCATGACCGCCACGGTTCAAAATACCGATTCCCATGAAAATCCTGTTGATTGAAGACGACATTGAGACGGCGAAGTACATATTGCGCGGCTTGGACGAAGACGGGCATCAGTCCACGCTCGTCACCGATGGCCGCGCAGGCTTTGATCGAGCCATAGCCGAGGCCTGGGATCTATTGATCGTCGATCGCATGCTGCCAAGCATTGACGGCTTGAGCGTGGTTCAAGCAGTGCGTCAATCTGGAAACGCGACGGCCATATTGTTTTTGACCACGCTCGGCCGCGTTGATGACCGGGTGCAAGGCTTGAATGCCGGTGCGGACGATTACCTGACAAAGCCGTTCGCGTTCTCGGAACTGCTTGCGCGCGTCGCGGCATTGGGTCGCCGTTCACGGCGCGCCGGGGTCGAAACGACCTTGCATTTCGCAGATTTGGAAGTTGATCTCCTGACCCGCAATGTTCTTCGTGGCGGCGTTGCCATCGATCTCTTGCCGCGCGAATTTCGACTGCTCGAGTATCTCATGAAGCACGCCGGGCAAGTGGTCACGCGCGCCATGCTGCTCGAAAATGTCTGGGACATTCACTTCGATCCCCATACGAGCGTCGTTGAAACTCACATCAGCCGCCTGCGCAGCAAGATAGACCGGTGCAATTCGGTTCCGTTGATTCATACGGTGCGCGGCTGCGGATACACCCTTCGTGCACCACAATAAGGTGTTTCGTACCTCGAGCTTTCGCCTCGCACTCATGTATGCCGGGTTCACGGGCATGAGCTTCCTAGTCTTGTTCGGCGTGATCTTTTGGTCAACGACACGCTTCATGCGGCACCAGATCGATGACAGCATAACCAACGAACTCGACGAGATCATCAGCGAATCGCGAGAGAGACCGCCCGAGGAAATTGCGACTTTAGTGCAAGGTCTTTCGAGACACTCCTCCGGATTTTACTATTTGCTGCAAGATGCCAACCGGGTGGTGCGCGCCGGAAACCTCCCGGCCCTCGATCCCAAAGTTGGAATTCGAGAGTGGGGAGCGCTTCCGACATCCGCCAATTCGTCGTTCTCGGCGGTGCGCGGCCGAGGAGTCGAGATCTCGGGTAACTACCTATTTGTTGGATGGAGTACGCATCAGCTCCATGAAATGGAAGAGATGGTAGTAAGTTCGTTCTTTTGGGGCCTGGCCGCATCGGTGGCTCTCGCTCTGGCCGGGGGAGTTGTCGCAAGCAACCGACTGATGCGGAAAATCGAAGCGATCGGCGAAACCAGTCGCGACATCATCGAGGGTGATTTGGGACGCCGGGTTCCCGTGACAAGCGCCGGCGACGAGTTCGACAATTTGGCGGCCAGTATTAATGCCATGCTTGACCGCATTGAAGCGCTCATGAATGACCTCCGTCAGGTGACAACTGACATTGCACATGACATGCGCACGCCGTTGACGCGACTGCGACAACGCTTAGAGCTGGCGCAACGATCGAGCGTTGACGCTGAGGCATTACACGAGACGCTCGCTGTCACTGTGAGAGACATTGACTCTATTCTCGGGATTTTCGGCGCGTTGCTTAGAATCGCCGAGATTGATAGCGGCGCTCGCAAGTCGGCATTCAAGAACCTTGATCTCAGCGAGCTCTTGTATACCGTCGTCGAGCTCTATCGGCCGGCAGCGGAAGACAAACAGCAAACACTCCATGATGACATCGCCCGGAATCTCGCGATCAGGGGAGATCATGAAATGTTGATGCAGCTGTTCGCCAATCTTCTGGAAAACGCGGTGCGACACGCACCGCAAGGCGCAAAGATCGCATTGATTGCGAGAAGAGTCCATAGTTCGATAGACGTCGTCGTAAGCGACAACGGCCCCGGAATACCTGTAGAGATGCGCGGCAAGGTGCTGCAGCGCTTTTATAGACTGGAGAATAGCCGCACGAGCCCGGGAAATGGCTTAGGTCTTAGCCTTGCAGCCGCCATCGTGAAACTACACGAGGCGGTTTTAACGTTGTCGGATAACAATCCGGGCTTGTGCGTCAAGGTATCGTTACGCGAAGTCGACAACGGGTCCACATGAAGGTGGGCGCCAACGATATCGCTAAACTTCGTCGTTTGGGCGTTTTGTTCACATGTTGATGGCGCAGGATAAAAATTGCCGACATCGAGCACCGAATGATCCTGAATTGCTGCATTCGTCGAGTTCGAGCGCGAGCCAAGCCCGACTTAGCAACGGTGAGTAGTATTGTCAGGCGTAACCGCCATGCACAATGAATGTTCCTTGAGCTGCAGCTTGGAGGAAGATTGCACTGCCTCAAGCTTCATCGCGTTATAGTCTGCCTGATCTGCTTTGCGACGGCCAATGGCTGCACCACCGCTATTACCGTAGCGCGATGCCGTGTTGTTGACGAGCAAGGGGTAGATCTGCTCGTCTTGAAACCAATTTATCCGGCCAAGCGTTGGAACCGTTATCGTATCAATCAAGACCTGTTTATCGATCTGCGGTATGACATTTTTACGTCCTCAGTCGGGGTACGAATTGTGAATGTGCCTCACTATCCTTGGACGTTTTCAGAGACCGTTATTGATCGCGCTAATTTGAAAATGAACGGCGCCCCCTCGCTAACCGGCGTGCTTGTCATCGACCATGCAAAGCCCGGCGCCCAGATTATGTGCCAAGAGAGTAAAAGCACCTGACGGGAGCTGACGAGACGCTGCCCTGCCCGCTGTGAATTAAGCGCTTAGGCATCACTATGTGCCGGGCTCACGCACGCTGAGGCGGCCGGCCGCCGGGAAAAACATGGTTAGGGTTTGTGGCGCCCTGCTTAGGATGCACCGCGACGATACCCGGTGACTTACAAAGTTCAGACCCATCGCTTGACTTATAGATGCGAATGATTATCATTCCCTTAGAGCACACGGGAAGCATGCGTATGAAACCTTTACTGATTTTCGCGGCGCCTTTGATGCTGGCCTTAACCGGAATGACGTTCGCCGACAGCTTGCCGGAATACACGCTGGTCCTTAAAAACCACGTCTATCAACCCAGCGAACTTAAGATTCCGGCGGGGACCAAGTTCAAGATCATTGTGCGCAACGAAGATGCCACACCGGAAGAATTCGAGAGTACGGATTTCGGTCGCGAGAAAATCGTTCTGCCGAACAGCAGCATCGAAGTGTACGTCGGCCCCTTGAAGGCCGGCACGTACGGCTTTTTTGGCGACTTCCATCAAGATACGGCGAAAGGCCGGTTGATAGTGGAGTGATCGGATGCCTGGCGTCGCGTTGTTGGTTTTTCGCGAAGTGCTGGAGGCCGCGCTGATCATCTCGATTATCTGCGCCGCCACACGAGATGTGCCGCGTCGCGGGCTGTACGTGACTGCAGGCATCGGAATCGGTATCGCCGGCGCGATGCTTGTCGCCTGGGGGGCCGGCTTCATCGCGGGACTCGCCAATGGTTCGGGCCAGGAGCTCTTCAATGCCTGCGTGCTGCTTGCCGCAGTGGTAATGATTGGCTGGCATGTGGTCTGGATGTCCAAACATGGCCGCGAACTCGCACTACACATGGGTGCGATCGGCAGCGCGGTCAGTGCAGGCTCACGTTCGCTGTCGATACTACTCACGGTGGTGGCGCTAGCGGTGCTACGCGAAGGCTCCGAAATCGTGCTGTTTCTTTACGGCATGGCGATGGGCGGCATTGGCGCAACGGGACTGATCAGCGGCATTGCGCTGGGAGTAAGCAGCGGCGCACTGCTGGGTTTTGCGCTGTACTTCGGCCTGCTGCGCATCCCTATGAAGCATTTTTTTGGCGTCACTAATTGGATGCTTGTTCTATTGGCTGCGGGGTTGGCCTCCACGGCGGCGCGTTTCCTGGTGCAAGCCAATTTGCTGCCAGTATTGGGCACTCAACTGTGGGATACGTCAGGGTTGCTGTCGAACGGATCGTTGGCCGGCAAGACACTCGGCATCCTGATCGGCTATGACGCGAGTCCTGCCGGAATCCAGGTCGTCTTTTACGCAACTACGTTGCTGCTGCTGGTCGCCGGCATGCAGGGGCTGAAACCCGCCGAGTCGGGACGCCCGCCACGGGCTTGTTCGCTGCCCCCAGAGCAGGCTTCCGGGCCGCTTGGATGATCCAATCGTCCTCACTTCGAAAATCCTCTACCCATCGATTTTCAGTTTCCACCGCCGACGAAATAGGGGTCTCGGAATCATACTTCTGCTCGCTGGTGTGTCGGCGCACGCGGACGATTACATCGTCTACTCGCCGTACGTCCTCGCCACGCAATCGGAAATCGAACTGCGCGGCTATCAATATGAAGACTCTCGCGCCGTCTTCACGGGTGGTAGCGCCGCTGAACTGTCGGTCTCTCATTCGTTCACCGATTGGTGGAAGCCTGAGATTTATCTGGTCCGGTTTGAGAAGGACCCCGGCGGCGCCGGCCGCTTGCTCGGCTATGAGTTCGAAAACACCTTGCAGTTCACGCAGCCGGGCGAGTTCTGGGCCGACCTCGGATTTCTTGCCTCCTATGAGCATCAGATCGTCGCCGCTATGACGGACGCGGTCGAGTTCGGGCCGTTGGTCGAAAAGAGCGCGGGAAGGTTTACCTACAAAGCAAATTTCATTTGGGAAAAGGAAGTGGGGGCTGGCGCCAGCGGTAAGTACATGCTTCGCTCCAGCTACTCGGGCACCTACACGATATCCGCCGCCTTCCGTCCGGGCGTCGAGGCCTATGCACGGCCCAACGATCATGCGTATCAAGTGGGCCCCATCGTTGCTGGGGAATGGCATGTCCCTGGCACGACGTCTGGGTTCGAATATCGGGTGGGGGTGGTGCTCGGCATTAATGCCGCGGCGCCGCAGCAGACTTGGTTGGCACAAGTCGAGTACGAGTTCTTGTGAGATCTGCGGCAGAGATAACACCCTGACTTGTGACCGGATGGCGGCTGGCTTTGATCCCGCCATCGCAGCGCCCATGGTCGGCGGCATGATAACCGCCCCGCTGCTCTCGATGCTGGTACTACCGGCGGCCTATCTGATGCTGCATCGGCGTGAACCGCAGGCTTTATCAGTCGAAAGGAAAGCCTGACTTGGAGATTAGCTGATGGCGTCATCCCAACTCGAACACGCGGCTCACTCGCTCGACGACCCCGTATTGTTCGAATTCCAATGGATTCATGCCGCGGCACGTTCGTAGAACCGCAGCATGCCTCCGAGGCGAGATCGACAATCGATCCGCTGTACTTTTGAACACGGAACCGCCGTTTGTATGATCAATTGGTTATCGAGGCCCTGATGATTTCGCTCAAGGTGATAATGATCCGTATATTCGCGCAAGGCGCGGCGAAGCATCGGCGCGCCGATCGGTATCAGTTTCGATACGCACTCGCTTTTTATGGATCTGACGAATCGTTCTGCGTATGCGT
>CAVZGU010000013.1:0-124958 GCA_963774865.1 uncultured Gammaproteobacteria bacterium | reverse complement strand
CGCGAATGGCGGGAATGCCCCATGCGTCCTTCAGTCGTGGGGTCGATACTCACGCTGTTCGATTCCAGCGGCAGCGACGTGGTATGTCCGGTTGAGGCCATGGTGCGCGTAAATCCTTCCAGCCGTTCTTTGAATTCCGCGCCCCAGTACGGAAGTTCGCCGCCGGAATCCATGGCCCACAAGGCAGGCTGGGGATTGATGCGCGCATCGATGCCGCCGCCGCCGTAGAAGCCCCTCTTCGGATCGGAGTCGTAAAAATCGTGCAGGATGCGGGTCACCTGCACGCTCTTGAATTCGTTCAACTCGTGTTCGAACACGCCCTGGACGCTGGATCCCTGGTTGAACATCAGGTGCTTGCCGACCATGCCGCTCGAGTTGGCGAGCCCCTGCGGGAATCGATTACTCGCGGAATTGAGCAGCAGACGCGCGGTCTCCGCACCGTTGGCCGACAGCACCACAGCCCGGGCAGACTGGAAATGCTCTCGCTTGGCGTCGTCAAAATAATGGACGCCGGTGGTGCGCCCCGCCGCGTTCGTGTCCACATGAAACACGTAGCTGGCCGATCTGATCTCGCAAAAGCCCGTCGCTTCGGCTTCCGGAATCGAGGTGTACAACGAAGAGGACTTGGCGCGTGCCTCACAGCCAAAGCCCATGCAAAACCCGCAATTCACGCAGGCCGGGCGGCCCCGATAAGGCTGCGATGCGATTGCCATCGGCGCGGGGAACGGGTGCAATCCGAGCTTACGGGCGCCCCGCTCCAGCAGCACGCCGGAGGATTTCACCGGCAGCGGCGGCATGGGATACGGCTTGGAGCGCGGCGGATCGAACGGACTGGCGTAGGCAAGGCCCGATACACCCACTTCCCACTCGACCTTGGTGTAGTACGGCTCAAGCTCCTGATAGGTGATGGGCCAATCGGCGAACGCGGTCCCGGGGATCCTGCCGATTGCGCTGCGCTCGTTGAAATCAATTTCATGGAAGCGCCAAAAATTCGCGGTGTAGTGCACGCTGCTGCCACCCACCAGACGCGCATAAGTGGCCGGGAGAGGACCACCGGTGGGTTGCTGCGCCGTCTCGGTCGGCAATTTGCGAAACGTCTGCGGACTGAGCTTCGGTGAGTTGGTTATGCCGTTGAGAAAGAAATACTTAAGTTCGTCGTGCTCGAAGTCCGCGGCGCCCAGACGCGGTCCCTGCTCGAATACCAACACGGTGAAGCCGGCGCGAGACAACTCGCGCGCCACGACCCCGCCGGCCGACCCCGAGCCGACCACCACAAAATCCACCATCTCATCGGGTTTGAAGGTGCGGGCGCTCAAGCGTGCTTCTCCGTCGAATAGGGCACAAAACCCTGGTATTCGGCATCGTAGAAGCCGAACGGCGGCGTGAACACGTGCTGATCGACGAATCCCAGCAACTTCCAACCCAATCCTCGATGGTTGCCGCCGTACTTCGGCGACGTGAACATGCCGAGGACCGTCAGCATCCGCGTCACGTCGAAGAACGGCGTGCTGTCTGCTGTCTTCAAGAAAGCCCGTTGGCCATCGGCGGTCGCGGCGCCGAACGAGGAAACCGCCGGGTTGGCGGCGCGAAATTTTGTCTGAAATTCCATGAGTCCCCGACGGTAATCCGAAGCGAATGCAGAGAAGAACGTGGCGAGTGAGCGATCGATGAAGTAGACCGCGCGCGCCTCGCGGGCCCCGGGCGTTGCGCCGCTGGGTACGATCTGCGCGCAGATCGCCTCCACATCAGCGCCATCACCCGCACTGAAGAATTCGAAATGGGCAGGCGCCGTATCCGAGTATGCCTCGTCGGCGTGATGGGCCGCTGCCGCGATCGACGGCCAGTTCGCCGCAACCCACATGCCGGTGACATAGACCGCCGCTCGATGCCAGGAACGAACGCCTTGAGATATCGTCTTGATCGCCGTCGGATGATTTCATTCGCCGCCTCGCCGCTCTTATGTACGTGACGCTTCCATGGATCGTGCGCCCCGGGCGAATGCCCAGTCAAGGGAGCCGGCGAAGCACAGTCGCAGGTTCAAGCAACCGGGTACCAAGGCGGAAGCTCTCTTCAAATCATGGTGCTTGCCGCTCAATCGCCAGTTGTGGGACCGCTCGGCCGGATGCGCAACATCGCATGTGCGAGCTTCAGGTATCTCAGGACCCCGGGTCTCCTTTTTGGCGTGAGATAGCGCGCGCCGGGAACCCGCGGCGGCGGCGGAAGTCGAACGCTGAGATTGCCAGATCTTACGATTGCGCGAGTGCAGCAGTCATAGGCCCGGTGACGCTCAGCCACATCGTTCGAGGGAAGCCGCATGGCCAGTTATACTTTGCCGGAGCTCGAATTCGATTACGGCGCGCTCGAGCCCCACGTCTCGGGGCGAATCATCGAGCTGCATCACGGGAAACACCACGCCGCCTATGTGAAGAACGCCAATCAGACCCTCGCGCAGCTCGAGGAGGCTCGCGGCAAGGGGAGCTACGACCGCATCGCCTATCTGGAGCGCTCCTTGGCGTTCAATCTATCCGGGCACATACTCCACTCCGTCTTCTGGCAATGCCTGACGCCCAAGGGCGGCGGGCGCCCTGAAGGGACGTTGGCCCGTCGGATCGACGCTGACTTTGGCTCCTTCGACTCCTTCAAGAGTCAGATGACGGCGGTCGCAGGGTCGATCATGGGGTCAGGCTGGGCGGCTCTCGTATGGGAGCCGATCGCGGCGCGACTTCTGGTGACGCAGGTTTATGATCACCAGTCCAATGTTACACAGGCGGGGATACCTCTCATGGTGATCGATGCATGGGAGCATGCCTATTACCTTCAGTACGAGAACCGCAAGGCGGAATTCTTCGACGCGCTATGGAATGTGTGGAATTGGAGCGACATCGCCGCGCGCTTCGATGCCGCAACCACGGCGAAATTCTCGCTGCGCGGATCGGCTCGGTGAGGCGAGCCGGCGTTCACGGCCGTACAATCGTCATGACGTAATCGACGATGGCATTGACCATGGCCGTAGTCGCTGGCAGATGGCCGAACAACGCTCGAAAATAAAAAGGGCCGGTGAGCGCGCGGGTGTAAAATGGCGGCCCACCGTTGCTGCTTTCAAACGGCGACCGCAATGCTGGGGGTTTGCTAACTCAATCCTAAGGAGCAGAACAATGAGAATGCCGATATCTAGCCGACTTGTCGTCCCGGTGATCTGTGCGTTGGGCATCGCCCTTTGGGCGGGCCCGTCGCAGGCCGCGACCGTGTCCTTCAAGGTGCAGCTGTCCGGCGCGCAGCAGGTGCCGCCGGTACAAACTGCCGCCACGGGAACCGCCGACATCACCTTTGACCCGGCTACGCGCATGCTCAGCTGGACGATCATGACCAGCGGGCTGTCGGGGCCGGTCACCATGGCGCATCTGCACGGACCGGCAGCGGCAGGCAAGAACGCCTCCGCGCAGATCTGGCTGACCAAGAAGGGCAGCCCGGTCGAGAATCCGATAAAGGGACAGGCGACGCTGACACCTGAGCAGGTGAAGCAGTTCGAGGCCGGCGAGTGGTACATCAATGTGCACACGGAATCCCATCCGGGAGGCGAGATCCGTGGTCAGGTGATGCCGCCCAAGAGCTGACCGCGGCTATAGAAAATTAGCGAGAACGGCTGCGGCGAGGGCGCTGCAGCTGAGGAGCACGGCTGCGCGTGCCGGACCCGCGATGCGCGGTTGCGGTATGCCGGCCGGCAAGGTCTTCCATCCGGTGATCATCGGCAGCAGCAGGTTGTGTCCCTTGATGACCCAGTAGAGGAATATCGCCAACAGGTGCAGCGCGACCGCAGCCAGCAGCGCATCCCAAAGAATCCAGTGAAGTGCAGTGATCGTGTTCGCTACGGGTGCCGGGATCAGTTCGGTGAATGGTCCCTCGTCCGCCACATCGTTATTGACGTAAACCCCGCTCAACGTCTCCCCGAACAGCAGCAGCAGGAGAAGCAGCACCATCCATCCGCCGGCCGGATTGTGCCCGACCTGACGGTCGGGCTCGCGGCGCAACGCGTGCGCCAAGTGTCGTGCAGCGGCGCGTGGAGCAGCGAGAAAGGTCGAGAACCGCGTCGTCTCGCTGCCGAAGAACCCCCACAGGATCCGGAAAATCACCACCGTGAGCAAGGCGTATCCGGTCTTGGCGTGCCAGTCCATCCAGTTCAGCCGCCACGTGACGTAGGCGGCCACTACCAGCGTCACGGCGACCCAATGAAACAGGCGCGTGGGGCCGTCCCAGACGAGCATCTTGAGATCGGAGCCGCTCATGCCCATCGTTCAATCACGGCGATTATGGCGTCGAGCCCACGAGCGATTGCGCCATCGCCGAGTCGAAGGTCCTCGAATCGACCTTCAGATAAGCGATCTGCTCCTCGGCGATCACCGCGGCCTCGGCCACGCCCGGCACGCGGCGCAGCTTGGCTGCGAGCTCCTCCGCATCGACGGGCCGGCCATCTCGGATCCGTATCAGCCGCGTCGTGAGGTAGCTCGGCTGCTTCATCGTTGCGGCAACCAGCAACCATAGCAGCGCGATGGCTCCCGTCATGGCAAAAACGCTGCCGCTGCCCGCGATTTGGTGCACCCAACCGCCCACGACGCCGCCGAAGAAAATACCGAGAAACTGCAAACTCGAATAGATGCCGGTGGCGGTTCCCTTGGCCGCCGGCGGCGCGGTTTTCGTGATGAGCGAGGGCAGGCTCGCCTCCATCACATTGAAGCCGGCAAAGAAGAGCGTGACCGCGGCGAGCAGCACGTACACATCGTCCTTGCCCACTGCGAGCATGAACTGGCTCGCCGCGAGCGCCGCAACGGCCCCGACGAACACGGTTTTCATCCGGCGATACTTCTCGGCGATGATGATCGCCGGCACCATCACCACGACGGAGAGCAGCAGGACCGGCAGATAGATCATCCACTGATTGTGGCTGTTCACATTCAATCTGGCGTGCAGCAGCGAAGGCACCACCAGGAAGCTGGCGGTCAGCATGGCATGCAGCGCGAAGATGCCGAAATCCAGCCGCAGCAGCTCCGGGTTCTTCAGGATCGCTCCCAGCATGGCCGGCACCGTTTCCGCGTCGCGGTGCACGTGTAAAGTCAGCGGGCGGGGTACGATGAATTCGGTGATCGCAATGCCGAGCAGCGCCAGGCCGACCATGATCCAGAAGATGCCCGACACGCCGACCAGGCCGGCGAGGATTGGTCCCGCCACCAGCGCCACCATGAAGGACAATCCGATCGTGATCCCCACCATCGCCATTGCTTGGGTGCGGCTCTCCTCGGCGGTCAGATCCGCCACCAGCGCCAGGATCACGGAGCCGACCGCACCCGCACCCTGCAATACCCGGCCGACGATGACTCCGTCGATCGAACTCGACGCGGCAGCCACGGCGCTGCCGACCCCGAATATGACCAGCCCCAGAACGATGATGCGCTTGCGCCCGACTTTATCGGACAGGAGCCCGAATGGGATCTGCAGCAGACCCTGGCTCAGACCATAAATTCCCAGTGCCAGACCGATCTTGTACGGCGTCGCACCCGACAGGTGGCCGGCATACTCCGCAAACACCGGATAGATCATGAACAAACCCAAAAGTCTCACCGAGAAGACGGCGGCAAGAGAGCTGGCTGCCCGAAATTCCTGTTTTTCCATAGCACGCGCAGACTAGCATGCCGGCACCGCCAGTCGAGCCGCGCGGTGCAGCCTGCGGTCGACACAGCCTAAGGCGGTGGGCTCGGTTCCGCGTCCGCCTGCTGGAATATGACGGAAGTAATGCGTGCAGCCACCAGTACTGCAAGCAGGGCGGTGAGCGCCAGGATGTCAGGCCACTCGATGTTGTGGTTGTACAGGCCGATGAAAATTTCCCGCAGAATGAAGGCAATGCCCACTTCCGACAACACCCGCAAACGAATGCGGTGAAATTCCAGATAATCCGTGAACGTGCGGAAGAGTTCGATCAGCACGAACACGGACAGCACATCGATCACCAGGTCCCGCGCCACGCTGTCGATCAATCCGTGCGAGAGGGTGTGGGTGGGGATGCCTTCGCGCACCGCATGGACGGCTCCAATGATGTCGAAGATCAAGCCGACGACGGCGCCGAGCAGGGTCAATACCATGATGAAGACCAGGATCGCAACGATGCTGTCCAGAATCCTTCGATACATCAGCAATGATTTGGATTTCATGAAGCCGCACCCTCCCTGTGCGAACAATAGCTTATCCGTGCGGTTCGATATAGCCGCCCGGCGCCGCGCCGAGCCGGGCCGCTACCGGCCGGGACGCTCCCTGGGGACCGATTTGATGGATATTTGCGCGCCTCTGGCGAGCGCGAACCGGGTAGTGACCCCGCGTCCCAGGACATCCTGCAGTGTGTGCCGATCCAGCGTCGCCATGAAATTGCGGCGCGCATCGACGAGAATCGACTTGAGCGTACACGCGGGAAGCAAAGGACAGTCCCGCCTCCCTGCACTGAGGCATTCGACGAAGTCGAAGCTGTCTTCCATGTGCCGCACGACATCACCGATGTTGATCATCTTCGGCGCACGTGAAAGCCGCATGCCGCCGCCCTTGCCCCGAACGGTCTCGATGTAGCCGACCGAGGAAAGACGGTTGACGACCTTCATCAAGTGGTTGACCGAAATCCCGTACGCGTCGGCGGTTTCAGAGATGGTGCACAATCGATCGGGATGCGCGCCGAGATAGACGAGCACGCGCAAAGAGTAGTCGGTAAACAGAGTGAGCTGCATGGATTACGGACAAACCATAACACATATGCCCGTACGGAATAACTTGCGCACAATCATCGGCTTTTGGTCTTATTCGCTCAAACTAGATCCGCGCATTATAACATGCATTATGAATGCCTCTTAAAAAGGCCCGGTAGGAGAAACAGATATGCCGACGGACGAGGATGACGGAAGACAGACGTGCGCAGCTGCCGCGGCGTGCCGGCGTCCCGGCATGCTGCGCCTGATATTGCAGCCCGGTATTGTGCGATCTGCGCTGAAGGTATCGCTCGTGGTCGGCACGCTGCTCAATGTCATCAACAACGGCGCACAGTTCTGGACGGGCCACAGCGTCAGTGTTTGGCGCGTGGCTCTGAACTTCGTCGTGCCCTTCTGCGTGTCGAGCTACAGCGCCGCGCGCAATGAGGCGCAGCGCTTGGAACGAGACGCGACGCCATGACCCCGGTCGCCGCCGATCACTGCAGACTGGGCACCGGCGCCGCCTCGGTGCCCGACGGCAGAAACGGATCGGCGAGGATCTCCGAGCTGCCGGCTCCGGCCAAAAAGGTCTGCATGCGCGCCGCCTCGACCATCTGCGGGTTGCCGCACAGATAGACCCGCCACCCGGTCAGGTCCGGGCTGTCTTCGAGCGCGACTCCATGCGGCGTTCCGGCGCAGTACCCGTCGGCCGACGGCCCCTCGGAGATGCACGGACGATAGCGAAAGTTCGGGTGGATCGCGGCGAGCGCGCTCAATTGCTCGTTGAGGTACAGTCCGCAGATGTCGCGGCTGCCGTGGTACAGGTGGATCCGACCGCGGTGCCCATGGTTCAGCGCATCGCGCACGATTCCATATAGCGGCGCCAGGCCGCACCCGGTGCCGAGCAGCAGGATGTTCTGTTCAGGCCGTCCGGGAACGTAGAAGCAGTCGCCGAACGGCTCTGAGATCGTCACAGTGTCACCGCGCTGCAGATGCTCGAAGATCCAGCCGCTGACCCGCCCGCCCGGAACCCGGCGCACATGCATGATCAGCTCCTCGTCAAGCGCCGGAACGCTGGCAAGCGAGTAGTTGCGCGAGGTCCGGGCATCCATGAAAAGGCGCACGAACTGGCCGGAGCGATACTCGAACCGGCCCGGCGGCCGGATGTGCACGGCGCGGATTTCGTCGTTCAGGCCCTCGATCGCACAAACGTTTGCCTCGATGCGTTCGATCACATCGTCGGCCAGAGCAACCTCGAGATCCTGCGTCGGGAAGCACTGACACGCGAGGAACAGCTTGCGCGCCACCATCGTGGGCGTCAGTCCCTTCTGCGCTGGTTCGGGCACGACGCCCCGTACCGCGCGCATGAGGCATGACTGGCAGACGCCTGCGCGACAGGAACTGGGGACCGTATGCCCGCGGGCCGCCAGGCAGTCGAGCACCGACTGCCCGCCGGCCTCGTACGACGATCCTTGAAACGCGACCCGCGGCATTCGTGCAAGCGTTACCGGCCGAGGACGTCCGCGCGGGTGGTTTCGGCGACCGCGGCCACCTTGGAGATGAGGTGATCGGGCACCTTCAGCTCCTTGAGCGTCGCCCCGAGATCCTCGACCACGGCATTGAAGTGCGAATCGTTGAGCCCCTTCTCGACCAGGTGCGCGTGGGCCTTTCTCATGTCCAGGCCGGTGTAATTGTTCGGACCGCCGAAGGCCATGGTCAGAAAGGATTTTTGCTTCGCCGCCTGATGGACCATGTCCACGCCGGTGAAGAACCGGCTGATGCGGTCGTCCTTCAGCACCTTGCGGTAGAAGATGTCCACCGCGGCATTGACGGCGGCTTCGCCGCCCAGATCCTCGTAAAGTCCCATGATGCTGTCTCCTGTGTCAAAGTGGGGTCGTCTCGAGATGCATGCCTCGAACATGTATCTTCCGTGCATCTTATTGAAGCGCAGATCATGCGTCTGTAAGTAGTTTCCGCAGATTTCTGCCGCCGCGCTCACCCGCGGCACATCCATTAAAAATCGCTAATGGTGCGCAGACTTGAATGATGGTGATGATTGGTCTAGCCTAAATCGTGCGATGCGGCAGGCTGGGCTGCACGCAGAGCTGAATTTTGTCGCCAATAACAAGCAAGACGGAGCGCACTGGTCACGCGTCATGGCGCAGGTGTTTCGACCCGGGCAGATTTTTGCGCTGAAATTCGGCGCGAGCATCGTTTTGATTGTGTGCGTTGCCGGCATCTTCATCTGGCGCGCCGTCATCGCCGAGTCGCCGCCCGTCGATTCCCCGGTCGCGCAGGTTCCCCCCTTCAGCCACAAACATCACGTCAGCGACGTCGGTCTGGATTGCCGCTTTTGCCATGTATCCGTGGAAACCGGGGCCTTTGCCGGCATACCGCCGACCTCGACCTGCATGACCTGTCATTCGCAGCTGTTCAAGGGACAACCGATGCTCGCTCCGGTTGCCGCGAGTCTTCGCGAGGACCTCCCGCTGCACTGGATCCGCGTCCACCGCCTGCCCGACTTCGTCTATTTTCACCACGACATACACATCTCCAAGGGGATCGGCTGCTCGACCTGTCACGGGCGGGTGGACCAGATGCCCCTCTTGTGGCGTACCCAGTCGCTGGACATGTCGTGGTGCCTGGACTGCCACCGCGCACCGGAAAAATACCTGCGTCCGCGCAGCCGGGTGTTCGACATGACCTGGCAGCCTCCGGCCGATCAGCTGGAGCAGGGCCGCCTGCTGTCGGCGGCCTATCGGATCGATCGCCGCCGCTTGACGGGCTGCTCCAACTGCCATCGTTAGAAAAATAAGATGCCTCCCACCGACAACCGTGAGTTTCCGCCGCACCAAGAACGCGATCGGCGAGCCCGCGCCGCTGTTGGAGAAGTCTGGAGCCACTCCGCCTCACCCACCGACGTCACCCACGCTCGATCGGCGCCATTTTCTGCGCCTCACGGCGGCGTCCTTGTCCTTGGCCGGCGCCGGCGCCTGCAGCCGCGCACCCCAGCAAACGATCGTGCCCTATGTGCACGCGCCTCCGCAGCTGGTGGCCGGCGATCCGCTGTATTTCGCGACCTCCGCCGACCTGTGCGGAACCGCGCTCGGGCTGCTGGTCAAAAGCAATTACGGGCGTCCGACCAAAATCGAAGGCAATCCCTCGCACCCGGGCAGCCTCGGCGCGACCGACATCTTCGCCCAGGCGGCGGTGCTCGATCTGTGGGACCCGGACCGCGCCCAAGCGGTACTGCACCACGGTCAGGTGAGCACCTGGGACAGCTTCGTTGCCGCGCTGAGCGCCCGCATCAGCGGCCTGTCCGTCAACGCCGGGAACGGACTGCGCATCCTGACCGAGAGCGTCGCTTCGCCGACCCTCGCCGGCCAGCTGCAAGCGCTGCTCGAGCGCTTCCCCGGCGCACGCTGGCACCAATATCAGCCGATCAATCGTGATCACGCCTACGAAGGCAGCCGCCTTGCGTTTGGCGAAGTTCTCGAAGCGCGATATCACTACGACCAGGCGCGCGTGGTGGTGAGCCTGGACGGCGATTTTCTTGGGCTCCCCGGTGTACGCTACGCG
Source organism: uncultured Gammaproteobacteria bacterium (assembly GCA_963774865.1). GTDB lineage: Bacteria > Pseudomonadota > Gammaproteobacteria > Steroidobacterales > Steroidobacteraceae > Bog-1198. Next base: position 114,660 of record CAVZGU010000013.1, on the reverse strand, counting down.
CGCGACTATGTCAGCGCGCGCCGCGCCGGCGATGGCCAGCCCGATCCGGGCCGGCTCTACGTCTTCGAATGCACCCCGACGCTCACCGGCAGCTTTGCCGATCATCGATACGCAGCACGATTCGGCCAGATCGAGGCGATCGCCCGCGCCCTGGCGCAGGCGCTGGGTCTGCCGGTCGCCGGCACACTCGATGCGGCGATATTGCCCGGCGGCGCCCTGGCCGCCTGCGCGCGCGACCTGAAGCAGAACGCCGGGCGCGCCTTGGTGGTCGTCGGCGATGCGCAACCGCCCGACCGTGCATGCGCTGGCGCACGCGATCAATGAGGCGCTGGGCAACGTCGGCCGCACCGTGAGCTATACCGCGCCGGTCGTGGCGCTGGCCGAATCCCAAGGCGAATCGCTGCGCGCCCTGACCGAGGACATGGCGGCCGGAAAGGTTGACACGCTCATCATGCTCGGGGGCAATCCGGTGTACAACGCACCGGCCGATCGGCTCTTCGGCGAGCGCCTGGCGAAGGTCGGCTTGAGCGTCCATCTGAGCCTTTACGATGACGAGACCTCCGCGCTCTGCGACTGGCAGATCCCGCAGGCGCATTTTCTCGAGAGCTGGTCCGACACCCGCGCCTTCGACGGCACCGTCGCCCTGCAGCAGCCCCTGATCGCGCCGCTGTACGGCGGCAAGTCCGCGCACGAGTTGTTGGCGCTGCTGCTCGGACGATCGGCATGCGAACGACTACCAGTCGGTGCGCGCTTTTTGGACCAAGGCCCGCCCGCAATCCGATGCCGACGCATTCTGGGATCAGGCTCTGCACCGCGGCACGCTCGAAGGAACGCAGCTTCCGGTGCGGCCGGCGTCGATCCGGCCGGATTTCTTGCGCGATCTCGCGGCGCCGGCGGCCGACGGCACAGAACTCGATCTGGTTTTCACCCCCGATCCGACGGTCTGGGATGGGCGCTTTGCCAACAACGGCTGGCTGCAGGAGTTGCCCAAGCCCTTGACCAAACTGACCTGGGACAACGCCGCGCTGGTGAGTCCGAAGCTCGCGCAGCGGCTGGGGCTCGCCAACGAAGATCAGGTCGAACTGCGATATCGAGGTGCCGTGGTCCTGGCGCCGGTGTGGATCGTTCCCGGCCAAGCCGACGCAACGGTCGCGGTGGCCCTGGGCTACGGACGCAGCCGTGCGGGCCGGATCGGTACCGGCGCCGGGTTCGACGCCTATGTGCTGCGCCGGTCCGACGAGTCCTGGCTTGGGGTGGGGCTGCAGCTGCGCAAGACCGGGGCCAAGCTGCGCCTGGCCACCACGCAGCACCATTTCTCGATGGAGGGACGCCGGCCGGTGCGTGCGACGACGCTGGCCGAATTCCGTCGCGATCCCTCGCGTGCGGCGGCGGACGCACATCGCCCCCCCACTGCAAGCATGTACGAGCCCGTGCAGGACACTGGATATGCCTGGGCCATGAGCATCAATCTGGACGCCTGCATCGGCTGCAGTGCCTGCACGATCGCCTGCCAGGCCGAGAACAACATACCGATCGTCGGCAAGAGCGAGGTGCGGCGCGGGCGCGAAATGCATTGGATCCGCGTCGATCGCTATTACGAGGGCGCGGCCGAGCAGCCCCGCACCTTCTTCCAGCCGGTGCCGTGCATGCATTGTGAGGACGCACCCTGCGAGGCCGTCTGCCCCGTCGAAGCGACCGTCCACGACTCGGAGGGACTGAACCTGCAGGTGTACAACCGCTGCATCGGCACGCGGTTTTGCTCGAACAACTGTCCCTACAAGGTGCGCCGCTTCAATTTTCTCCAGTACTCCGACGAGGACACGGAGAGCCTCAAAGGACAGCGCAATCCAGAGGTGACGGTGCGCACGCGCGGCGTGATGGAAAAGTGCACCTACTGCGTGCAGCGCATCACCAACGCGCGCATCGAGGCCGAGAAGGGCAATCGGCGCCTGGCGGATGGGGATGTGGTCACGGCATGCCAGGCCGCCTGCCCGACCCAGGCGATCGTATTCGGCGATCTCAATGATCCACGCAGTCAGGTCAACCAGGCCAAGGCCTCCCCCCTCGAATACGCGTTGTTGAGCGAGCTCAACACGCGGCCGCGCACCACCTACCTGGCCAAATTGAGCAACCCCAATCCCGAGCTGCCGGCCGTCGCCGACGCCGCCAACGCCAAGGCGGACAAAACATGAGCAGCGTCGCCATGCATTCCTACGATTCGATTTCGGAAAAGATCAGCGGCATCGTGCTGACGCCGCGCACCGCGCGCTGGTGGCTGATCGCCTTTGCCGTGTGCTCGGCGCTGACGCTGCTGTTCTTTGGCGCGATGGGCTATCTGTTCTACAAGGGGGTTGGCATCTGGGGATTGAACGTCCCGGTGGTCTGGGCTTTTGACATCACCAACTACGTCTGGTGGATCGCCATCGCCATGTCCGGGACGTTCATATCGGCGGTGCTGCATCTGACGCGCCAGCCGTGGGGCGCCTCGATCAGTCGCTTTGCCGAGGCCATGACGGTCTTCGCCCTGGCGATCGCCGGCATTTTTCCGATCATCCACCTGGGCCGGCCCTGGTTCTTTTATTGGCTGACGCCCTATCCCAACGTGATGTCCCTGTGGCCCCAGTGGCGCAGCCCGCTGGTTTGGGACTTCTTCGCGATATTGGCCTACCTGCTGCTGTCGCTGATGTTTTGGTATCTGGGACTGATCCCGGACTTCGCCACCCTGCGCGATCGGGCGCGCGGGCGCGGCGCCCAGATTGCCTACGGCCTGCTGGCGTTGGGCTGGCGAGGCGAGGCGCGCCATTGGCAGCGGCGCCAAATCGCGCAGCTGCTGCTCGCAGGACTGGCCGTGCCCCTCGTGGTCTCCGTGCACAGCGTGGTGGGTCTGGATTTTGCCACCGGCAATACACCGGGCTGGCATTCGACGATCTTTCCGCCGTTTTTTGTCGCCGGCGCGATGTTCTCCGGCTTTGCCATGGTGATGACCATCGTCGTGCTGCTGCAGCGCGCGTTCGATCTGGGCGACTTCATCACCGAACGGCACCTCGACAATCTGGCCAAGCTGATTCTTGCGATGGGCCTGGTGCTGGCCTACAGCTACGTCATGGAGCTCTTCATGGCCTGGTACAGCGCCGATCGATACGAGATCTATACGGCCCTCAACCGCATGCGCGGGCCCTATGCACCGGTCTACTGGTCCTTGATTTTTTGCGTCGTCGTCGTGCCGCAGGCCCTGTGGTCCCGGCGCGTGCGCCACGCACCCTGGGCGCTGTTCGGCATCAGCATCGTGATCAACGTGGGCATGTGGCTCGAGCGCTTCATGCTGATCGTCACCAGCGAGCACCGCGATTTTCTGCCCTCGGCCTGGGGCATGTTCTACCCGACCGTCTGGGACTGGGCGATCCTGATCGGCTCGATCGGCTTTTTTGGCTGGCTGCTGCTGCTGTTCGTGCGCTTTGTGCCCTTGATTTCCATGAGCGAAATGCGCGAGCTGCTCACCCATCAGCACGGTGCCTCATGAAAGGCGGCGAGGCGAAGCCCGGCGAGGCGGCGTACGGATTGCTGGCCGAGTTTTCCGGCCCCGCGGCTCTGCTGCACGCGGCGCGGGCGGCACACGCGGCCGGCTATCGGCAGCTCGAGGCGTACTCGCCGATGCTGGTCGAGGGACTGGTCGAAGCGCTGGGATCCACCGACCGGCGCCTGCCGCGGCTTGCGCTCGTGGGCGGCATCATCGGCGGTGTGTGCACCTACGCCGTGCAATGGCTGAGCGTGACGGTCGATTATCCTCTGGACGTCGGCGGGCGCACGCCGTCCTGGCCCGGATTGATCCCGGCCACCTTCGAAATGACGGTGCTGGGCGCCGCGCTGGCGGTATTTTTCGGGGTGCTGCTGCGCAGCCGGCTGCCCCGCCTCTATCACCCGGTCTTCAACGATGCGGGTTTTGCGGCCGCGTCGAGCGATGGCTTTTTCCTGTGCATCGGCGCGGCCGATCCGCATTACGATTGCCTGCAGACGCGCGAATTTCTCGAGCGCCTGCAGCCCGTGCGCGTCACCCAGGTCGATCCGTAGGGGACCCGCTGTGAGACGACCCCATGCAACGCGCGCTTCTTCGATGATCGTCCCGCTGCTCGCCGGCGGCCTGTGTCTTTTGTCGCTGACCGGCTGCGAAAAAGCCATGCGCAACATGTATGAGCAGCCGAAGTACGGACCGCTGACCCCGAGCAGCCTGTGGCCCGACGGACAGTCGGCGCGCTCCTTGGAGCCGGGCGTGGTCGCGCACAGCGCCGGTGCTCTCGCGGCATCGTCCAGCGGCCGCCAGGGCGATCTCGCGCAGCCGGCACGTGCGCTGCCGCCGGTGACGATGGAAGCCCTGCGGCGCGGCCGCGAGCGCTACGACATCTACTGCGCGCCCTGCCACAGCGTGAGCGGCGATGGCGACGGCATGGTCGTGCGCCGCGGATTTCCCGCGCCGGCCAGCCTGCACACCCCGCCGATGCGGGCCGCTTCGGATGCCCATCTGTTCGACGTCATCACGAACGGCTACGGTGTGATGTACGCCTTTGCCGATCGGATCGGGCCGCAGGATCGCTGGGACATCGTCGCCTATATGCGCGCCTTGCAGCGCAGTCAACACGCCGGCATCGATGACGTGCCGCAGGCCGAGCAGCGCGCGTTGCTGCGGGTGGGGCGCTGATGCCGGCAGCGACCCCCATGGCGCGGCGTCTGGGCACCGCCTGCCTGCTGGCGGGCGGCGCCGGCGTGCTGCTGCTCGTCGTGGCCGGCCGGCAAAGCGGCCAGCCGTGGCTGCCCTCGTATCTGTTCGTCTGGCTGTTCGTGCTCGGCTTGTCGCTCGGAAGCCTCGCCTGGGTGACCGTGCACAATCTGACGGGCGGCGACTGGGGGCGAACCGCCCGGCCGTTCTGTCAGGCGGCGCTGCGGCTGTTTCCCTTGTCCGCGCTGCTTGCCCTGCCGCTGCTTTTTGCGCCCGCCCGGCTGCTGCCGTGGTTGGGTACGAGCGCCGGTGCGCTGGACGCGGGTTACGTCGCCGGCCAGCACTGGTACCTGAATTCGGCCTTCTTTTACGTGCGGGCGATCGTCTATTTCGCCGTGTGGCTGGGACTGGCGCGGCTGCTGCGCGATGATCATGCCAGGGCGCTGCACCGGCCCGGTGGACGCGGCCCGTCGCTGCAGGCCGTGTCCGCCGTCGGCTTCGTCCTGTACGCGATCACCATGACGTTCGCCGCGGTCGACTGGATGATGTCGCTCACCCCGTCCTGGCATTCGACGGTATTCGGCCTGCTCATCGGCACCGGCCAGGCGCTCTCGGCGCTGGCCGGCGCCATCGTCTGCGCCAACGCCCTGGCATCCCGTGTCGATGCGCCGCTGCGCGGGCGCTTTCACGATCTGGGCAACCTGATGCTGGCGCTGCTCATGGTGTGGGCGTATCTGGCCCTGATGCAGTTCTTGATCATCTGGATCGAAGACCTGCCCGATGAGATTCCCTGGTTCTTGGTGCGCAGCCGGACCAGCTGGATCGGGCTGACCTGGTTCGTGGTCGTCGCGCACTTTGTGCTGCCCTTCGCGTTCCTGCTGTCGCGCGGCGCCAAGCGCGCCCCGTCGGTGCTGGCGGCGGTGGCCGCGCTGGTGCTGCTGGCCTGCCTGGCCGACAGCTTCTGGCTGGTCGTGCCGGTGTTTCGCCCGCGCGGCTTCGAACTGCAATGGAGCGACCTGGGTGCGCTGCTGGCCATCGGCGGGCTCTGGCTCGGCTGCTTGATCTTTGTAATCGGACGCCCGGCGGCCGATCCGCTGCGCGGTACCCTTGACCGAGGAACTGGTGATCATGGCGCACAACACGCCTGAGAGCGAAGCGGCGGCCGCTGCCGCGCCGGCTGCGCAGCACGGACACAACGAGATCTTCGATCTGGACGTGACCTACGTGCGCTGGTTTTCGCTGGGCATCGTGCTGCTGCTGATCGTCACCGCGGCCGCGGCCTTTGTCATGCTGGGCGGCTTTCGCGTCCCGCATGCGGCGGCCGCCGCCGCGCCGGCCGCCCGGGAATCGGCCACTGCGCCCTTTGCGACCCTGCAAAGCGCACCGCAGGACGAGCTGCGCGCATACCGCCAAAGCAAGGCGACCGCGCTCGAGGGCTACCATTGGGTCGACCGCGCCGACGGCGTCGTGCAGATTCCGATCGAGCGCGCGATGGAGTTGATGGCCACGGAGGGACGGAGCCGATGAAGGCCCTCAACGGCGCGATGATGGCAGGGCTCGCCCTCCTGCTGGCGGCGACGCCGGCGCGGAGCACCGACCTTGGCCGGCACGGTTTCACCGGCACCGTGGATTTCGTGCAGCACGTGGGCCGCAGCCTGCCTGCCGACCTTGAGTTTCGCGACGAGCGCGGCCAAGCCGTGCGGCTGGGCGACTACTTCGGCAGGCGCCCGCTGGGTTTGGTCTTCGCCTACTTCGGCTGCTCGAATCTGTGTCCGCTGCAGATTCGCAATCTCGCCCGGCGGCTGGCCCAGATATCGGGCGGCACCGCAGAGCAGGCGCAGATGCTCGTCGTGAGCATCGATCCGCTGGATTCGCCGGCCCTGGCGGATCGGGCCAAGCACAGGTATCTCGATGATTTGCCGCGCGGCGTACGCGCCGAGCGCTGGCATTTTCTGAGCGGCGCACCGGCCGACATCGCCCGCCTCACCGAATCGGTCGGATTCAGCTATGGCCACGATCCGGCGACGCACCAGTACGCCCACGCGGCCGGCTTTACGCTGATCACCCCGGAAGGAAGAATAGCGCGCTATTTCTTCGGATTTGACTTTACCGCCGATGAACTGGGCCACGCCCTGGACCAGGCCGCCGAGCAGCGGATCGCCTCGCCGATCGAGCGCCTGCTGCTGGTGTGCTTTCACTATGACCTGTCGAGTGCACGGTACAGCGCGCTGATCATCGAGGTACTGCGCATGGCTTCGAGCGTCATGCTCCTGGGCGTGCTGGCGCTGGCCTGGTTGTTGCTCAGGCGCGCGCGCCGCGCCCGCGCCTTGGAAGCTTGATCATGGATTCGCTGCCGTTTTTCCCCGTGCGCGCCTCGACCAACGCCGGCCCGGTCGACGACTTGTACTTCGCCTGGCTGGTGCTGTCGGGCGCGGTCGCGCTGGCGGTCGCGGTGGCGATCGTCTGGTTTGCCGTCCGCTACCGCCGGAGCTCGGCCGCCAGCCGGGCCGTGGAGGATATCGCCGCGCACGAAAAGAAGATGCGCCGAATCGAGATCGCCTGGACCGTCGTGCCGCTGGCCTTGTTCATCGCCATGTTCGTCTGGAGCTCCAAGGTCTATTATGAGAACGTGACGGTGCCCAAGAACGCGCTGCCGATCTACGTCGTCGCCAAGCAATGGATGTGGCACGCCGAGCATCCCGCCGGCGAGCGCGAAATCAACGAGCTGCACGTCCCGATCGACCGCCCGGTCGAGCTGCTGATGACCTCGCAGGACGTGATCCACAGCCTGTCGATTCCGGACTTTCGCATCAAGCAGGATGTGCTGCCCGGGCGCTACACGACCCTGTGGTTCACCGCCAACCGTCCCGGGGAGTATCGCCTGTTTTGCACGCAGTTCTGCGGCACCTCGCACTCGAACATGGTCGGACGGGTCGTGGTCATGGAGCCCGCTGCCTTCGAGGGCTGGCTGTCGGCGCACGCCAACGTGCCGACCATGGCCGCGCGCGGCGCGCAACGCTACCGCCAGCTCGGCTGCAGCGGCTGCCATGGCGCGCAGGCCACCGTGCGCGCGCCCAGACTCGAAGGCCTGTTCGGCACGCAGGTGCAGCTGCGCGACGGCAGAACCGTGCTCGCCGACGAGCGCTTCATACGCGACGCGGTACTGCTGCCGAACCAGGACGTGCCGGCCGGCTATGATGCGAACATGCCCTCGTTTCGCGGGCAGATTGGCGAGGAAGAGCTGCTCGAGATCATCGAGTACGTCAAGTCACTGGGCAACTCAACGCAAGAGGTGGTGCCATGAACAGCGCTGCGATCGCCGCGGATGAAAGCTACTTGAGCAGCGGCTGGAACTGGTGGTCGTGGCTGACGACGCTCGATCACAAGCGCATCGGCATTCTGTACACGGTCACGATCACGCTGCTCTTCGGCATCGGCGGCGCGGCCGCCGCCATGATCCGTCTGGACCTGCTCACGCCGCACAGCCAGCTGGTCAGCATCGAGACCTACAACAAGCTGTTCACGCATCCACGGCGTGATCATGGTCTGGTTTTTCCTGATCCCCTCGATCCCGGCGACGCTCGGCAATTTTCTCGTTCCCATGATGGTCGGCGCGCGCGACCTGGCCTTTCCGCGGCTGAACCTGGCGAGCTGGTATCTTTTCGTCGGCGGCGCCCTGTTCACGCATCTACGCGCTGCTGGCCGGCGGCGTGGACACCGGCTGGACCTTCTATGCGCCGTATTCGACGACGTATTCCAACACCCACGTCTTTGCGGTCGCCACGGGCGTGTTCATCGCCGGCTTTTCGTCGATTCTGACCGGGCTTGAATTTCATCGTGACCATCCACGCGATGCGCGCGCCGGGGATGACCTGGTTCCGCCTGCCGCTGTTCATCTGGGCGATGTACGCGACCAGCCTGATCCTCGTCCTGGCCACGCCGGTGCTCGCGATGACCCTGATGCTGATGGGCATCGAGCGCATCTTCGGCATCGGCGTGTTCGACCCGGCGCTGGGCGGCGATCCGCTGCTGTTCCAGCACCTGTTCTGGTTTTATTCGCATCCGGCCGTCTACATCATGGTGCTTCCCGGCGATGGGGGTGGTCAGCGAGATCATCAGCTGCTTTTGCCGCAACCCGGTGTTCGGCTATCGGTTCATGGCCTACGCCATCCTCGCCATCGCCGCCTTCGGCTTTTTGGTTTGGGGCCATCACATGTTCGTCAGCGGCCAGTCGGCCTACGCCGGAACCGTGTTCTCGCTGCTGAGCTTCCTGGTCGCGGTGCCCTCGGCCATCAAGGTGTTCAACTGGACGGCGACGCTGTACAAGGGCCACGTATCCGTTCGAGGCGCCCATGCTCTACGCGCTCGGCTTCATCGGCCTGTTCACCATCGGCGGCCTGACCGGGCTGTTTCTTGCCTCGCTGGGGCTCGACGTGCACCTGCACGACACCTACTTCGTCGTCGCGCACTTCCACTACATCATGGTGGGCGGCGCGGTCATGGCGTTCTTCGGCGGAATGCATTTCTGGTGGCCGAAGATCACCGGGCGCATGTACCCGGAGGGCTGGGCGCGCTTTTCGGCCATCCTGACCTTCGTCGGCTTCAACCTCACCTTCTTCCCGCAGTTCATCCTGGGTTATCTCGGGCATGCCGCGCCGCTACCCGGACTATCCGCCCGAATTTCAGGTGTGGAACGTCTTCTCCTCGGCCGGGGCCTCGCTCCTGGTCTTCGGCTACGTGCTGCCGCTCGTTTACCTGCTGTGGTCGCTTCGGTACGGCGAGCGCGCGCCGGCCAACCCCTGGGGCGCCAAGGGCCTGGAATGGGAAACCGCATCGCCGCCGCCGTCGGAGAATTTTCATACCACGCCGCGTGGTGACCGAGGAAGCCTATGCCTACGCGCACGGAGTCCCCCCATGGCTGATGCCGCCGCGGCCATAGCTCCGCAATTCGACGACGCCGAGCAGCAGCGCACGGCCGCGAACCTGGGCATTTGGATCTTTCTGGCCACCGAGATCCTGTTCTTCGGCGTGCTGTTCGCCGCCTACGCGATCACCCGCGTGCGGTTTCCGGAGGCATTTGCCGCCGGCAGCCGCCTGACCAACCTGCCCCTGGCCGGCATCAACACCGCGGTGCTCGTGACCAGCAGCCTGACGATGGCGCTGGGCGTGCATGCCGCACAGCACGGGGCGCGCCGCGCACTGGTGGGCTGGCTCGGCGTGACCGTGGCGCTGGGCTGCGCCTTTCTGGCGATCAAGGCCGTCGAGTATCGCATCGACTACCTCGAACACCTCGTACCGTCGCTGATTTTCCGCTTTGCCGGCCCCCAGGCCGACCAGGTCGAGCTCTTCTTCTACATGTATTTCTTCATCACCGGCGTGCACGCCCTGCATGTGCTCATCGGCGTCGGCTGCATCGCGACGATCGCGGTCATGGCCTCGCGCAAGGCGTTCAGTACGGCCTACTTCACGCCGGTCGACGTCACCGGCCTATATTGGCACCTGGTCGACGTCATCTGGCTGTTCGTGTTTCCAATCCTCTATCTCATCTCTCGATCATCATGACGACCAGCGCCTATACCCGCCCCATCATCTACGTCCTGGTCTGGCTGGCCTTGCTGGCCCTGCTGGCCGTGACGGTCGCCAGTGCCTTTCTGCCCCTGGGCTGGGCCAACACGCCGGTGAACCTCGCGATCAGCGTGACGCAGGCCGCCCTGGTGATGCTTTTTTCGATGCACCTGCGCGCGGCGCATCCGCTGATCAAAATCATCGCGGTCATCGGGTTTTTTGGAATCGCGATCCTGATCATCCTGTCGCTGTTCGATGTGCTGACACGATAGTGGGCCGTCGCGACCAGATATGCCCGCATCCGCCGCCAACCTCAGCACCGTTCCGACTCTCGTTCGCGCGCTGGTCGGCGCCGCCCTGCTGCTGTGCCTGTGTGTGGTCGTGCTGGGCGCGTACGTGCGGCTGAGTAGCGCCGGACTCGGCTGCCCGGATTGGCCGGGCTGCTACGGTCATTTGACGTCCCTCCGGCGCGGCGGCCGATGCCGCGCGTTCTGTCGCTCCCCCATGGCGGGCCGGCCGCTCGAGGTCGGCAAGGCGTGGCGCGAGATGATTCACCGATACGCGGCCGGCACGCTCGGACTGCTGATCCTGTCGTTGGTGGTCATCGGCACCTTCGGTCGGCGCGAGCGGGTACTGCCTGCGCGCTATGTGACGAGCCTGTTCGCGATCGTGCTGGCCCAGGCGTCTGCTCGGGATGCTGACCGTCACCTGGCAGCTCAAGCCGCTCGTGGTCACCCTGCATCTGCTGTTTGGTTTCACCACGCTGTCGCTGCTGCTGTGGCTGGTGCTGTCGTTGTTGCCGCACTTGTCCGCGGGCGGCGTCCCGCGCCGACCGACGCGGTCGCGACGCGGCCGCAGACGGCAGCGCCGGCGCCCGCGCCCACGGTGCGGCGGCACGGGCAAGGCTGCTGGCAACCCTCGGTCTGATCGCGCTCGGCGTGCAGATCGCGCTCGGCGGCTGGACCAGCAGCAACTATGCGGCGCTGGGCTGCCCGGACTTTCCCACCTGCCAGGCGCAGTGGTGGCCGGCGGGCGATTACCTCGCGGCCTTCGATCTGCGCGGCGCGCCGGCGCACACCTATGAGGGCGGAGCTCTGGATGCTCCGGCGCGCACCGCGATTCAATTCAGTCATCGATTGGGGGCCCTCGTCATCACCCTGGTGCTCTTGAGCGCGGCGCTCGCCGTGCTGCGCGTGCGCGAGCAATTCGCACAGCGCGCCGCGGGCCTGGTGCTCGCGGCGCTGACGCTGCAGCTGATCCTCGGCGTTTCGATGGTGTTGCGCGGGTTCCCGTTGTGGCTCGCAACCGCGCACAGCGCAGGCGCAGCGCTCCTGCTCATGGCCACCGTCGGTTTGAACCGCGCCGTGCGGCCGCGCCCATGAACATCCAGGTGCAGACGGCGAGCATCGCGGCCACGTGGCACGACTACTTGGAGCTCACCAAGCCGCGGATCGTGGCGCTCATCGTCCTGACATCGCTGGTCGGCTCGCTGTTGGCGGCTCCGGGACTGCCCCGGCTCGATACGCTGCTGTTCGCGAACCTAGGGATCGCGCTCGCCGCCGCCGGCGCCGCCGTCATCAACCATGTGCTGGATCGCGGCATCGATGCGCGCATGCGGCGCACTCAATACCGGCCCCTGCCGACGGGGCATCTGAAGCCCGCGCAGGCGCTTCTCTTCGCGCTCGCGCTTGAGCGTCGCTTCGATGCTGCTGCTGGTACGGGAAGTGAATGTGCTGACGGCCGTGCTGACATTTGCATCGCTCCTCGGCTATGCGGTGATCTACACGGTGTGGCTCAAGCGCAGCGACCCCGCAGAACATCGTGATCGGCGGCGCGGCGGGCGCGGCACCGCCGATACTGGGCTGGACGGCCGTCACCGGCCACATCGACCTGCAGGCGCTGCTGCTGTTCCTGATCATCTTCGTCTGGACGCCGCCGCATTTCTGGGCGCTGGCGATTGCGCGCCGCGCCGACTACGCCAAGGTCGATATTCCGATGCTGCCGGTGACGCACGGCGTGGCGTTCACTCGCCGCGCGGTGCTGCGATATACGGTAGCTCTGACGCTGGTCACGGCGCTGCCGTTTCTCATGCGCATGAGCGGCCTGGTCTATCTGGGGGCGGCCGCGCTCCTCGATGCTGGGTTTCTGCGGCATGCGCTCAAGCTCAACCGCTCGCCGAGCGACGCGGCAGCGATGCGCGTGTTCCGCTATTCCATCGTGTATCTGATGTGGCTCTTTCTGTCGCTGCTGCTGGACCACTACCTGCCGACGACCCAGCTTCCATGAACTTAACACGCCATTAACTGCCTTTTAATCTTGTTCTCGCAGACTTCTGCCTTTCGCGGGGCAGCCAACCGGTGGAGGCGCATGATGGAAGGCATGTTGGTGGTGGCAGGGGGAAGCCGGCCGACGGCCTCCGTACTTGAGCGAACCACTGCGAATGACGCCGCCTTTTTGCAGCCCGACGACTCCGCCCTGCGTGCAGTGATCGACTTCCGGCGTGAATGCCCCATCACGGTGGAGGCGGACAGTGCGATCGACGAGGCGCTCGGCGACATGAACCGACTGGGCATGCAAGCGCTGCTGGTGACCCGGCAAGAACGCATGGGCATTGAGCAGCAGGTCGTCGGTCTGATCACTCGCTGCGATATCGAACGAAGGCACCCTCATCGGTACCCGCAGGCGGCGGTTTCAGGCGCACGGTCGCAAATCCGCGTGGGCGACGTCATGACGCCTTGGAATGAGCTATGCCTGGTCAGCTACGAATCGCTGCAATCGCTCACTGCGCATGATCTGCACCGGATGTTTCAAGGCACGGGCTTGACGCATCTGCTGGTCATCGAAGATCGCGGCCTTGAGTCGGCATTTGCGCGGGGCCTCATATCCCGTGCGGCTCTCACCACACGCTTGCATCGCACCCCGGCCGCCCGCGCGCATTAGGCGCCGCGCAAGTGTCAGCCGGGCGGAAACCTCACATCGATGATCCGGCCGTCGGGCAACCGACACTCGCCGCTGCCTCCGCCAAACATTCCGTTCGAAGGATACGCGAGCCGAAACCGGCATCTCATGTGCAAGCCGTTCGATGAGCGGAGATCGGCGATGACCCGGCCGGTGTAGTGCGCCATGTAGTCCGGCGTTGCCCCCACATTCCAGTCGGTTTCATCCCAGCCCGAATACCAGCCGTCGAAGCGCAGTGCGGTTCCATCAGCCTTCGTCACGCGCGTGATCTCGAAGTACGGTCCGCTGTACTTCGTGCCGTCGGACAGCATTGCCTGCATGGTTCCGGAATGCACGTCGGAGCTTCTCCACGTGAATGTCGCCGGGCTCGCACCGGAGGCCGTGGAACCGAAACCGGTTCCGGTGGTCGTGCAGCCCGCCGCAATGGCGGCGAACAGCGATGGAATCAACCGTGCAGAGCGGGTGCGCGGCATGGCCCAAGTGTGCAAGGTCAAGATTAAAGACCGGCGAATGCCGCATTAGCCGCAATCTGTGAAATCGTATTCGGCCGGCGGACCGACGTGTTCGTCCCACCAGGCAGCGGCGACATGGCCGTAGGTCTAGCGGATCAGATCCTTGTAAGCATGCCAGGTCGCATGCCCCAGCAGCGGGCTGACGATCAGCAATCCGAAGAGCAGCGGCGCGTAGCCGATGACGGTCAGCACCAGAATCAGCGCGCTCCACAAGATCATGGCGGGAATGTTGGTGAACACCGCTTTCACGCTTGCGCGCATCGCCTGCCCCGCGGTGGCGTGCTGATCGATGATGAGCGGAACGGTCACCACGGACTGGACGAACACGACAGCGGCGAGAATGCCGCCGACGGCGACGTACGCCTCCACTTGCGAGCGGTTCAGCGAGTCGACGAAGCCCCGATACAGGGTCTCGCGCATGTCCGGCGCCGCGATGTGAAACACGTTTTTCAGCATGGCCATGGACAGGGCGAACCACACGACGGCGAACAGCGCCAGGATGATGCCGAACCAGAGCAGCGCGCCGGAATTGCGCGCGAAGCCTTCCATCGAGTCGTCGAAAGTCGACCGCTGTCCCGACGAATAGCGCCGCGACATTTCGGCGAAGCCCGCCGACATCACCGGCGCCACCAGCAGAAATCCCGAAATCGCCGCGGCAACGTAATACGGATGCGTTCCGCAAAATATCAGCAGTGTCCAGCCGAATCCGACGATCAGGCCTCCGTAGCCCAAGCTCGCGCCCCAATTGCGGCGTGTGTCCTGCCATCCGCGATGCAGCCAGGTCAATGGCCGGCCGAACGAAACCCGCGCGGGATCGAGATGCGGATTTCGAGCTTCACCGGAAACGAACGTAGCGTTCATGGCAATCCTCTGATGGTTGTCATCCATCGACCCTCGACAGGTAAATTGTACCCCACATCCAGTGGCAAACTCCGGGTATTGCCGACCCCGAGCACCGTAGCCACGCCGCCGTCGTGCATGGGGCCCGCAGCGCGATTGCGCCGACTACGCCCTATGTGTAGCATGAAACTCGTGCGCGCCCGCCCCATTTCAAACTGAGTGGAAAGTGGAAAAAAATATGGCCGCTGACCAATGGGGTTTCGCAATCGGCGCGCTGGCCGCTCTGGCGTTGTCGGGGTGTGCGGGACAGAGTTCAACTCACAGTCCGTTCGCCGAATGGAACGGACACCTACGTCTCGAGCCGCATTCCAATCCAAGCAAATCCCTGCTCCAGCGCAACGGCCGGCCGGTGGTCCTGCTGGTCGGCGAGGTTTCGGACGGGCGGGCGGACGCGCCGTCGCACAAAGTCGGCGACGTTGGCTCCACCGTCATGTTCATGGCCAGCGCTAGCGGCACGCTGGTGCTCGATCAGAACGTTTCAGTCGTCGTATTCACCGCACTCAACAATCAGCTGGCGGCGGATGGGTTTCGGACGGTCAGCGATCCGCATGAACCGCACGATTTTGCGGTCGATTCCGTGGCGAAGGATTTCGAACTCAACATCGTCGCCCAGGATGACCTCAATATCACCGTCGACATGACCCTGCGCGATGCCAAGACCGGGGAGGTGCTGTGGGCGGGCAGTGTGCAGCAAAAATCCAGTCGATTTGCGGGCGTATCCGGCGACACGGGAAGTTCCATCATCAGGTATTTCAACCGGGGCTTGAGCGACTGGGCGGTCAAGGCGAGTGCCAATGTGCGCGACAATCTATTGAGAACCTATCCGCAATCGATGGCCCTCGTCGAACGCAAGGGACTGCCGCCACCGTCTCCCGCTGGGATCACGACGGTGCGGGAAGCGGCGCCGCTCGAGGCTGCAAAGATTCCGGCCGCGGCGCCGTCCATCGCCGCGCCGGCCGTTCAGCCGGTACCGCCCCCCGCTGGGGTCACGACGGTGCAAGAGGCGACGCCGCGCGAGGCCGCAAAGACTCCGGCCGCGGCGCCGTCCATCGCCACGCCGGCCGTTCCGACGGCACCAGCGGCAGCGGCGGTCTCCTCGCCGGCGGTTACTCAGGCGGCACCAGCAACATCGGCCGTCACCGTGCCGGCCGCGGCGGCGGCGATCGCCGCCGCGCCGAGCAGCAAGGGGATATTCTCCGTGACCACGACCCCGTCGAAAGCGAAGGTCTATGGCGATGATATCTATTATGGAACCTCGCCGATCAAGCTGGAGCTCGATCCCGGCGTGACCGTGTTCCACTTCAAGCTCGATGGCTACAAGACCGTCACCGAGAAAGTCTCGATCCGGCGCGGAGAGACCACGGAGCTTGCAGTGAAGTTCGAGAAATAGTCTGTGACAAGCTGGCAGAGGCGTGGCGCGCCGAGAGTATCGGTTCGCATGCCGCTTGCGCAGGACGTTTCAGACGAACTGACTGGCCGGCAGGCCGCAACGAAAAAGCCGCGTTGGGTACACTCCCAACGCGGCTTGTCATCAGATCAGAAAGGCGAGATCAGAAAAGCGGGGCCGCCGGGTGGGGGACACCGGGTTGTAATCCCGGAACGAAGTCGTGGTCGAACGGCAGGCCGCTGATGTATGCGGCCACCGCCTTCATCTCCCCGTCGGTCAGACGCATCGCAACGCGCGACATGAAGCCGAAATCGTTGTGCCGTTCGCCGCTCTTGAAGTGCATTAGCTGATTAAGCACATAGTCGGATTCCTGTCCCGCCAGACGAGGATAGCGGAACGTTCCGGTGACTCCGTCGTTGTGGCAGTTGACACAGGCCGGAACCGCTTGATCGAGGATGCCGTGCTGGATGATGGCCTCGCCCCGCGGGACGAGCTGCTTGTCCGTCACTTCCGAGGGGGTACGAATTTGCGCCGCGAAGTACTCGGCATCAGCCCGGATGTCCGCCTCCGAAAGGCCTTTGGCCAGCCCATTCATCGCGTCGAAGATCCTTCGACCGTACTTGAAATCATTGAGCTCTTTGATGATGTATGCGGCGTCGAGCCCCGCCAATTTCGGCGCTATCATCCCCGGTATGGGAGCGTTTCCCGCTTGGCCGTGACAGGTTTCGCACGCGGCATAGACGGGTTCGGCCCCATCTGCCAGGGCGGAGGCGCTCAGAAGAACGCCGGCCACTATGCCCAGCGCACCCAGAATCGTGAATTTGCATCCGTGGCTCATCGCCGCCTCCTGTTGGTCTTCTCTTGCGATTCGTTTCATGTGGCCATCTCCTCCCAAGCATCCGCTACAGGTCGTAGAACAGCTTGAACGTCAACTGCTGCTTGATGCCCGTGGCGACCTGGCCGTTGGTGTTCGTGATGCCGTCCAATTGACCCGGGTTCTGCAGCTTCGAGCCCTCGAACAGGAACTTGACGTTCTGCGCGAACATGTACACCAGTCCGATGGTGTACGCGTTGTCGCTGGCCGAGACTCCGGTGATGGTCCGGTCCGAGCCGTTGTTGGCGATCTCGATGCCTGCCGTGAGGTTGA
Source organism: uncultured Gammaproteobacteria bacterium (assembly GCA_963774865.1). Taxonomy (GTDB): domain Bacteria; phylum Pseudomonadota; class Gammaproteobacteria; order Steroidobacterales; family Steroidobacteraceae; genus Bog-1198. The sequence goes on along the minus strand of CAVZGU010000013.1, from coordinate 97,480 downwards.
CCTTGTACGGAATCAGACTGTAGCTCGCCGTCAGGGTCGTGACGTTCTTCGAGTTGACGCCGATGCCGGCTGCCCGGTCGGTAAAGTTGAACAAGTTTTCGTTGCTGCCGGTTACCGGATCGGCATTGCTCGGCGAAGCCGGCGCAATGGCGTGAGTGAAATACACGCCCAGTTGGTGATTGAAGAGCGCGCCCTGAGCCTGGGCGTCGATGATCCACGCCTTGGTCCATTGCTGGGCGTTGTTACAACAAGCGGTAAAGGTGGTACCCGATGTGGCATCGTACGAGACCGCGGCCGATCCGGAGAAGACCTGCACGCCGACCGCGGTATCCCATCCCCGGATCGGTATGAAATACACGCCGCGAAAGTAATTCGCGCTCGGCCCCTTGCCCGTTTGAATGCCTGAGCCGGGCGAATAGTTCGAACCGATGCCGGCGGGTCCGCCGTACGTGGGGGCCCACTTGGTGACGCTCACGTAGAATCTCGGATCCCACAATACCGCGGCTGCACCGGATGCGCCCGTACCATCGATACCAAGGTACGAATAGGACGAGTTCTGGCCCGCGTGCTCGAAGGTGAGGTGAATGTCGCTGGCACCCGTGTTCAGCACCTCGAAGCCGTAGCTCGGTCCATGGCCGTCGGCGCCAAAGGGCACCACCAGCACCCGCATGGAGTCGGTGATCGGATAGGAGAACGGCAATTTCAACGCCGACAGAGCCGTGCTGGGTCTCAAGGTGGTCTCAGAGTGAAAACCCACGTACTCCGCCACGCGGCCGCTGATGAAGATCGATGACTCTTGGGGGAACTCCCAATCCGAAAAGTCGGCATAAGTGGGTTGGCCGGCCGAATTCACGGTGTTGCCGCTGTATCGGTTGTAGGCAAAGGTGCCGAAGAAGGATGCGTTCAATACGAGGGGCAGTGACAGCTCGGCGGCGTCGGTGTTCCGGCGAACCTGCTCGGGAGCGTAAACCTCGGTGAACCCGCTCGCTTTGAAGGCCCGACCGTAGTCGGTCAGCATCGGGAAGTTTTCGAAATGACACGCCGAGCAAGCCTTGTTCGTTTGCCTCGCGAACGACGGAAGCGCATAACTGGGCGTCGACAGGACGGCCGCACCGGTTAGGATCACCGAGATTGCGAGCCAAAATTTGGCAATTTTGCTTTTGAACATTGCGACTCCCTCACAATTGACGTTCTTCCCAGCCGCCATAGTGACGACAAACCAACGGAGGGGAACTCGCGATGGCTTTCTGTTGCATTTCGCCAACATCTACGGAGCCATCCCATCCACGGCCGTTGCTTTTTATGCGGTGTCAGATGTACCACGCTTTTTACGCGGCATCAATAGGTAAAAACCGTCACCAACTGCTTGCGATCTATCTTCCTGTTGTGGTTTGTCAACAAATCGCAAGCGACTGAATTTACTTCTTGTCACCTTTGCGTGGCATCAAGATGTACCACGATAACAGCATGCTGGAAAAGGCAAGACCCATGCACAAAACTGTCGCAATCGATGTAAGCATAGAGAAGATTCCTCGTTGGTGGTGAGGTTGAACTGCGTCCGCGCGCACCGCCTCAGGCGGCGGCCTTGTCGGATTTGTATTCCAGCACGTCGTGGCGCTTGAGCGCGACCGCCAGGATCACGCAATAGGCGGCGCCGAACACGAGCATGCACCAGTTCACGAAGCCATCGAAGGTGGTCGGATCGTAGGACAGCGGCCAATTCCCGCCCCAGTTCTGGAAGTCCCCACGACCCAGGAAACACATCATCGCGGCGCCAAACACGCTGCCGTTGCCCATGCCGGTCACGAAGCCGCCCACGATGATCACCCAAAATGCACGAGACTGTATCGATCTTCTTTGCATTTGCTTAGCCTCTAATGCCGTTGAAATCAAGCACCACGTCCCTTCCCATCGGACTTTACTCGAAGGCGTCCAGCGATGCAACGGAACAACTACGGAGTCAACTACGGTAAATTCACCGCGGCTCCGGCACCGCGATCCAGCGGACTCAATTCCAGAATGCGCGCGCGGCTCGCGGCTGCAGCGGCATCGCCTTGCGCGCGCTGCAGAGTCCACAGCGCCCGCCACGCATCCACGGACCACGGATTGATAATCAATATCTTTTGCAGCAACTCCTGTCGACCGAGACCGCGTTCGGAAGCGGCGTCGAGATTCGCCATCAGCCGATCGGACAGCGCGTACTCGATCCAGCGGTCATGCGGGTCGGCCTCGTAGGCGAGTCCCAGCAGATGATCGGCCTCGAGCGGAGCGCCCTGCCAGCTTGCCAGCTCGCTGCGCACTCGAAGTTCGGTGCCGATGTAGGCCCGTCGGAATTCCACTTGCTGCGGCTGCGCAAGCCGCAGCAGCCGCATTGCTTGTTCGATCGTCGGGCGCCGCGCCAACAGCGATCGCAGCAGCGGGGCCACGTCGGCGCCTTGGCCGTAGTGCAGTCGCGGCAGCAGAAATTCGATGATGGGCGACCATTCGTGCTGCGTTGCTCCGGCACTCTCCTCGATGGGCCCCCAATAGCGTCCCAGCCATTCGCTGGCGCCCTCCGACGCGCTGATCTGCGCGCGCTGCTCCGGCGTCAAGCCGTTCAGATGGGCGAAGAGCGCGGGGGCGCCCTGCCAATGATCTCGCGGTCCCACCAGCGCGAGATGCATGCCGTCGAGGAACAGCTGCGCCTCCGGGAACACCTGCCGGAAGCTGCGCAGCACGATGGCCAGCGTGCGCTGATCGAACTGGTTGAGCGCCAGCCACTGCACGAACAGCCCCTCTTCGGCGAGCCGCGCACGCACGCGCTGGAATTGCTCCACGGACAAGAGGGAACCGACACCGGCCAGATCCGGGTGAAACAAGTCGCCGATGATCACGTCATAGGTTTTGGATGTGGCGCAGAGGAAGTGACGCGCGTCATCCTGGTAGACGAAAGTCTCCTTGAGTACATCGTGATTGCTGGCCGTGAAAAAGCGCGCGGCGGCCTCGATGCTGCCTTGCGACAGCTCCACGGCGCTGCGCTCGAGGCCCGGAAAAGGCAGCGAGCCTGCGAGCGAAATGCCGGTGCCGATGCCGAGGAACAGCACGGTGCGCGGCTTAGGATGCAGCAGCAGGGGCAGGCGCGCCTGATTGGTTTGCACGAAAACCGCGGTGGGCTCGGTCGAGGCATCCCATCGGCGCAGATCCGTGAGCAGGACGCGCTGACCGTCGTCCTGCTCCACCACCTGGGTGATCGCGATCGCATCTTCATAGCGATACAGGTCCCGACTGCCCGCCATGGCCTGCGGCAGCAGCTCCTTCACCGGCGGCAGGACCGCGACGGACCAGGCGGCGGCGAGGATCAGCGGCACACCCAGCCAGGCTCGGCGCGAGCGCCCCAGGATCAGTCCCGGCGGCAGCAGCAGCACTGCCGCCAGCGCCAGTGCGCCGGCACTGCCGATGCGGGGACTCAGTACGACGTAGAGCAGCGCCCCGAGCGCTGCTCCTAAGGAATTGGCGGCGTACAGCCAGCTGCCGTTGACGCTGAATCTCGAGGACAGCGCGGGCAGCCAGGCCCCCAGCGAGAGGGTCACGGGCAGCGTCAGCGCCGACAGCAGCAGTCCCTGGCCCAGCATGGCGCCGCCCAGCGAATTGAAATGTATCCGCTCCATCCAGCCCGAGACCGTGGGCAGCAGCCACAGGCCGGCGATGGCGCATGCGGAAGCACACCAGGGCAACCCAGCCATCAGTCGCGAGCCTGAGCGTCTGGACGCGAGCAGGCTGCCGAGTCCCATGCCGAACAGCATCACCGCGAGGATCAGCGCCAGCACATATTCCGTGCGCAGCATCACCAGGCTGAACAGCCGCATCCACGCCATTTCCAGCAGCAGGCTCGCGGCGCCGATCAGGCCGTAGTTCAGCAGCAGCCCCGCGGAAGGCCTGGCTTCGCTCGCCGGGCTCGCGGGTTGCGCAGCGCCCCGCCCTCGCTGGTCCAGCGCGAGCAGGCCGGCGGCGGCGAGCAAGCCCAGCAGGGCGACCGCGCGCAGCGCCCGGCTCCAGCCGATGCCGGGCAGCAGCAGCAGGGGCAGCAGCGCGCCCGCTCCCGCGCCGAGGGTGTTGCTGCCATAGGCCGTGCCGATCCGCCGCCCGTACCGCGCCCAACTCTCGACCAGCAGCGGAAAACCCGCGCCCATCGCCGCCGCCGGCAACGTCAGCAGCGCGAGCGCCGCGAGCGCCAGCAGCGCATGCCACTGCGGGGAGGGCAGATACCCGGCGGCTGCATCGATGAGCGGAGTCGTGAGGTGTACGCCCCACGGCAGCAGCAGCGCAAACGCGGCGATTCCCGCTTCCAGCAGCGCGAGCAGCCGCAAGGGCCGCGAGCAGCGCACGGCGCGCCCGGCCATGAGGCTGCTTCCGCCCGCGAGGCCGAGCATGAACGCGGCCACCGTGATGACCGCCGCAAAGGTGCTCACACCGAATTGCAGCGCCAGCATGCGGACCCACAGGACTTCGTAGGCAACGCCGCACAACCCGGACAGGGCGCCCAGCACGGCGAGCCACCATGCTCCGGTGCGCGAACTGCGGCGTGTCAGAACGGGAAGAACCAGACCACCCCGACGATCACGTGCACCAGCGCCACGGTAACGGTCAATCCGGCAAGGATCATGTGCACCAGGAACAGCGGCTTGCCGAACGCGGCCACCGCGATGCCGACGGACGCGGTACTGATCAGCAGCACGAGCAGCACCGCCCCGATCGTGAACATGATGACCTGCCTCTCATGCTCGGCGATGCTGGTCGCACGCGCGGGCTGCTGCTGGCGCGAGAATTGCTCCAGAATCTGCAGGCCGTTCGAGGTGGCGGGCGGCTCGGTGTCCGCCAGGCACGCCGGCACCTGCGCCAGCAGCAACACGCTCAACGCGAGCGACGCACGCAGGGCGCTACTCATCATTCGGCTTGTGCTTGGGTCGCCGCCACATCAACGCCACCATCAGGACGAAGGGAGCGAACACCGCCGCCAGCAGAAACAGAAAAATCATCCAGGGCGTCTCGATGCTGACGTGCAGATACCGGTAGCTGTCGATCGCGCAGGCTGAAGTCGGGGTGCGAGAGCATGAGCGCGAGCCCGGCCGCGGTACATAGCCGTCTCATTTCTGAGACCTGACCAGCTCGACGCTGCTCGCACAGCGGAAGCCGTAAAAATTGGTGGCCTGGTTCGGATAGGCGTAGTCGCGGTGATACAGGGAGGTCGAAAACGGATCGCCTTTCCAGGAGCCGCCGCGCAGCACCTTGTAATGCCTTCCCTGCGGCTGTCCGCCCGCCGGCGCGGGGGTCTCGGCATGCAGATCCGACGCCTTGGAACCCTCGTAGGGAAGCAGATCGTCCGCCGTCCACTCCGCCACATTGCCTGAGAGGTCGTAGACACCGTAAACGCTGGCGCCCTGCGGATAGGCCCTCACATTGCTCGAGGAGCCCACGTTGTAGTAGGTGTTCAGGCGGCTCGGATCCATCTTGTTGCCCCAGGGCCAGCGGCGCCCGTCGGTGCCACGGCCGGCCTTTTCCAATTCCGCTTCGTGCGGCAGACGCTTGCCCACCCATTGGCAGTAGTCGGCCGCGTCGTTCCACTCCACCATCGTCACCGGGTTCATCAACTCGCCCTGCGGAATACGTCCGTATTTCCAGCTGCCCGGCGCTCGTCGTTGGGTGGCGGCGATGAAGCGTGCATATTGCGCGTTGGTGGTCAGATATTTATCCAGGAAAAACGCCGGCAGCGTGACCTTGTGCTGGGGCTTGTCCTGCGTGTCGGCGCGCTCCAGATCAGTGCCCATCAGGAATTCACCGGCCGCGATGGGCGTCATCGCGTCGAGGTCTTCCCACTGTTCACGGCTGAGCAGTCTCTGGGCCTCCACCACCGTGTAGCCACTGCTGGCGGCAAGCGACGCCTCATGCGTCCTGTGCAGCACGATGTCCTCGCCGGCTGCGCGCACGCGGTTGCGTTCCTCCGCAAGATCGTAGGTGGCAAGCTTGCGCATGTCGCCGAGGCGCAGCCGGCCGAGCATGACGACGTGAATGGTGCTGCCGATCATGACCAGCACCAGACAGGTCAGGAATGTCATCGACAGCAGGCGGCGGCGCTGCTGCCTTTCCTTCACCGACAGTGGGGCCGGACGTTGCCGCATCAGAGCCATGCGCAACACCTCCGCTAGCGGGGAAGCGGCGGGACCGGTCCGTCGGCCTTGTGCGGCGCAGAGCGGCCGTAGGTCCGCTTGATCATGACTTCACCGATGACGCCGCCGATCGCCGCGGCCTCAATCGCCAGAATGAGGAAAAAGCCCCACCAACCCAGCGGCATCAGCGAGGACCCCGGCGCAATCGGGGTCATATGCTGGGCGATGGCGAAATAGCTGGCGCAGCGCACGATGAGCGGCGGAACGCCCGCCAGCCACTTGCCTCCGAAGCCGTAGATCAGCGAAACCACTACCCCGCAGAGGAACGGTACGAGAAACAGGTCGAGCACCCAAAATGGACTGAAGTAGCCGACGCCTCCGGAAAAAGCTTCGATGTTGACACCCAGAATTCGATCGGCAAAATGATTGAACGCCGACCCCAGAAGTATCGCCGCTGCACCGCGGTAGAGACGCTGGGAGCTAGTTTTCCGCATGGGCGCCAGGATACGCTTTACCGGTGAGCTTTTCATATTCGGCGGCCCGCGTGCTGTCGAGATACCAGTCTTTGACCTTGAGGCTGGCCATGTATTGCGCGAGCGTGCGGCGCTCATCCATCCGTGAGATCCGCGAACGAGGGCATCCGGTATTCCGGCTTCAGGCGGCTGGGCAGGATGCTCTGGGGATCCGGGGAGGAGAAATACCGGTAAAACCACTCTTCGCTGCGCAGCGAGCCGATGCCGTCTAGGGCGGGTGCCGGGACCGACTCAAAGACACTCTTCACCGTCCACAGCGCGTGGCACTGGCGGCAGTTGTTGCTGCGGTACAAATCCCCGGCCGCTCGCGCCAGTCCCGGATTTGCGGTGGTGTAAAACGGGATACCCCGGTCTTGCGGAGCCCCCGAGCGCAGGTTGATCGCGTTTCGCGCCATGATGCCGGCAACGGCCACTCCAATGATGGCCAGTATCACCGCTTCGCCGCGCCTCATGTAGGTCGGCGCGACTCCGCTTGCATCTTCAGGTGCCGCTCCCGACTCGCCTCCTGCTCCGCCAGCACTTTGCGGCTGTGCCGATACTCTTCGGGACCCATCTTGTCGCGATCGGATTCGGTGAAGACCAGGTACTTGATGTCCTCGTCGAACTGCTCGTTGCGCCATGCCCAGCGGATGCCGAACAAGCTGACTACGATGATCGCGGCGCCGACGATCAGCCACAGGTAGATGGTCCAGCCGTCGCCGAGTGATTCAAAAAAACTCATAACCGTCCACCTCCATCCGATGCCCTCGACGCGCTAGAACAGGACACCGGATAACATCTGCAGGGAAGCAAACACCACGGCAGCCACCACCCCCAGGATGATGGCGCCGAACATCAGCTTTTCACCGGTTCGGGTCACCTTCTGCCCGCCCGTACCCCGCATGACGGCGATGATGATCCCGGCGAACAGCACGACGCCCAGCATCAACAGAAAGAAAACGCCGACCCCGAACCGCTGGCTGTGCATGCCCTCGATACTGAGATCGAGCCGCGCAGCCGGCCCGGCCAGCGCCAGAGCCCTCATTCAAACGCTACCCTTTGATCTGCGGATTCTTCTTGTCGTAGTTGTCGACAAAAAAACCGTAGATAAACGGAGCGATGAACGCGATGCTGATGGGCAGCAGGATTGCCAGCGGGCCATAATCAAGATCAATCATTTCGCCATTCTCCAGTTCAAATTGATCGCCGAGCGTCAATGGTCATTGCCGTGCCGGGGCTCCCAGGTATTGGGCGGCAGCCGCTTGACCACGAGAAACACGCCTAAAAAAAACGCCGACAGATAGAATATATCGATGGTGTAGCCCTTGTCCCACCAGGGCTGTTGGCGGATTCGCGTTCCATCGGGCCGATAGTTGCCCTCGAAGTTGGCAATCACGACTTGGTCGCCAACCACCGTGTAATCCTTCAAATCGACGCCCCTTGCCTCCAGCGCCTTGATCTGCGGTGCGATGAGGCGCAAGTCGTCCAAGGTCTCCGGATGGCGCACGAGCTGCGCCTCGTTGCCTGCGCCCTTGTTCATGGCGACGATCAAGTCCATGGCTTCCTTGTCGTCCTTGGCTGCCAGCACCTCGGGCTTGTCCATGGAATTGACGTAGGCAGCGAACAGAGCCGCGGTCGGCCGCTGCCCCCAGAGCGGAAAGGTGATGAAGAAAGCGGTTAAGACCGTCAGAGCGACCAGCCATACCACCGGCAGCGGAATGGGGTTGTTATCCTCCGTCAGTCCGCCCAGCGATTCCTTTTCCCACAGCTTCTCCGCCTTCTCATAGGTGGCGGCATCGCTCAGGGTCGTCATCGCGGTGTCAAAGGTCCAGGCCATTGGTGTCTCCGGTATTTTGCGCCGACTATTTCATGTTCAGAACGAAATCGATCAGCCAGCGTATCTGACTATTGGACGCGTAGGTCGGCACCTCCGGCGGGAGATCCCGCTTGCCCTCGCGGTAGGCATCGAACTCCGCATTCCACTTGTCGTAGTCGATCTTCTGCCCGCTGGCGTCCACCTCTCCCCAGAGGTAATCGAAGCGCGGCATGATGGAATGCGGCTGGACCAGCCTCGGGTTGAAGAAGTGCAGCATCATCCATTCCCGCGAGGAATTGCGCGAGCCCACGTGCAGCAGATCCGGGGCCTTACGGTCGGAGCCGAAGGCGGTCGGCGACTCGCCGTTGAAGTCGCCCAGCATCGGCGGCGCGCCGAAGACCTGCCAGTCCTGCGTCTGCTCAGGCAGCAGCGTGTGGCACCACCAGCAACCCTCGCGCACGAACATCGTCTTGCCCGCTCCGGCGTGCGATATGTTCTCGTCCCCCGCGGTCTTGACGACCGCCTCGGGCTGCCAGCCCTTCGTAATGGTGGCGTTCTCGATGTAAGGCTGCTTCTGGTCATCCATGCTGATCAAGAAGACCGCACCCTCGCCGCTGCGCGCTTCAGCGATTTTGCCCAGCTCCAAACTGAGCCTCTTGGCGTGCCCGCCGAGGTTATCGGGGTGCAGGATGCCGCTCGAAAAAGGAGTGCCCTTCTCGTACACATACGCGTAGGTCGGCTCCATGGGCTGACCGCTCGCCGGATCCGTCTTCAGCAGAACCTTCAAGGGCTTGTGATCGCCGAGCATCAACGGATCGTAGAGATTCCAGCCGGTTTCCCAGCCCGCCGACAGCTGCTTGTCCATCGACACGGCGGTCGCATCCACGCTGGCAATATCCAAGCTGGGCAGCAGCAGGGTAATGCACATGGAGCCACCGAGCGCCACGGCAAACATGCGGCTGCCGATCTTATATTCTCTAAAGTTCATCCTCAGTCTCCTCTTCGGCAGCGCAACCTAACGCTCGTAGGCCAGCTCATGTGCCATGCGGCCCTTCGGCACCACCGTGCCGACGCGCGCCGTCATCCACATGTTGTACAGCCAGACGATGTTGCCCAGGAACACCAGCGAGCCTCCCAGCCAGCGGGCAATCATGTACGGGTGCTCAGCAATGACCACGTCGATATAGGGAACTTCGTAGATCTTGCCGGCGCCCTGAATGAGCCCGGCGATCGTCATCGACACCCAGTAGATGGTGAAGCCGATCAGCAGCGCCCAGTAGTGGACGTTGCCGAGGGTGATCGAGTAGAGCTTGCGCTTCAGAATCATCTGCAAGCCGAGGTACACCCCGGCGACTTCCATGAAGGTCGAGAATCCGAGCAGCGCCAGATGCGCGTGGGCCACGATCCAGCCCGTGCCGTGGATGTACCAGTTGATCGCACGCGTCTGCTGAAACCCGCCCTGCATGTTGAGCGGAATCGCCAGCAGCGCGCCGGTGACGGTGAACCGCACTTCCAGATTCTCGACGAACATGTGCCATTTGCCCTCCATCGTCAACAGGATGTTGGAGACGAAGGCAATGGCCGGAACCAGGATCAGGACGCCCTCCACCGAGGCGAAGGACTTGAGCCACTCGGGCAGCGGCGCGGACATCAGGTGATGCGCAGCGGGCGTCGAGTAGAAAACGACCACGGACCAAAAATGCAGATGCCCGATGCGGTGGGAATACAGCGGATTACCCGTCACCTTGGGAATCGTGTAGTAGGCGATGGCCGCAGCCACCGGGGTGATCCACAGCCCCAATACGTTATGAGCGAACCACCAGGTGAGGTACGCCTCCGTGAGCCCCGTCAGGTGAAAGTATTCCGGCAGATTGCCGACGATGAATACGATGATGAGCATGAAAGTCGCGGCGGCGAAGAACCAGTTGGTGGTGTAGATTCCCTGCGTGCGGCGATTGATGATCGTCATCCAGACGTTCAGGCCCAGAGGAAACGCCATGAACGCGGAAATATAGAGATCGATGAACCACGGAAAATCGGAGTACTCGCGCCCGGAGGTCATGCCGAACCACAGCACCGTGAGGCCGAGGGAAAGGCCGACGTTCCACAGAAAGCAGTTCCAGAGTCCGAGCTTCTCCGACCACAGCTTGGTGTTGCCCAGTATCGGCGTGATGTACATCATGGCCATCGCGAACGCCATGGAGATCCAGCCGAAGATGACCGCGTGCACGTGCACTTGCCGCATGTGGCCGAACGACACGAACTCGAGGCCATGGACAAAATCCGGGAAGGCCAGTTTGGCGGCATTGAACGCCCCCAGGCCGGTTCCGATCACGAACCATACGATCGAGGAGAATCCGAAATAGACCGCGGCGGAGCCCGGCGGAATATCCTCGTTCTTGGCTAACAGGTATTTGAACATGTCTCATTCCCCCCTGGCTTTACCCGGCAAAGCTGCTGCCGGAAAAAATCTTGTCCCTGAACCAATCGCGAATCATTTGCGAATCATTCGCGTCTTCGCGATTTATTCGCCTCGGCTAGCCTTGCGAAGCTAATCCATCTTGCGCCTCAATGCAACGTCCAGTTCGACGCTGAAAATGCGCCCTCACGCGATCAGACCGTATTTCTTCATCGCGCCGCGCACCAAGAAGAACGCCGTTGCAAATACCACGAATGTCGCGGCGATGGCAAAGGGCGAGAACATGGGCGACGGCGAGCTCGCAGCGGTACCGGCGATCCAGGTAAAGCCCTCGACCCAGTAGCCCACGATGATCGACACGGCGACGGCCGCAATCACACCGGGGGTGTAGCGTGAATAGGGAAATATCAGGACCGAAAACGGAATCACGAATTTCAAGATGAAAAACAGCCAGAAGAGGCCCGAAAAGGGCCCCCTCTGCATCCTGAACAGACGTCCCGTCTCGTCGGGCAGATTGGCGTACCAGATGATCAGGTACTGGGCGAAGAAAGTATAAATCCAAAGGATCGTGAAACCCAGCATCAGCTGCGCCAGATAATTGAAGATGTGCTCGCCCAGGGGCGTCTTCAGCACGTTGTTGCGGACCAGCACTATCACCGTGATGGCCAGAACGGAAAGCATCATGCCGAAGGAGCTGACGATCTGGTACATGGCATAAATGGAGCTTGACCAGCCCGGCTGCAGCGTCATTTCAAAGTCCCAGGCGACCATGGTGCAGAACAGCACGTGGGCAAACGGTATCAACAGCGCATTGTTGCGGAAAGTCCGCGCCTGCGCCGCGCTTTGCGTCGAAACGGCCTGATTCTTGATGAACAGACCGTACAAAACGCCGACCACGAGAAAGCCGATGATCTCGCGGGCCGCGAGGAATCCGAGATTGTTCCAGGCCGGCATTGCGGCCGACGAGCCCACCCACGGGAAGGTCTTGGAGCCGTTCAGCAGCAGGATGATCAGCAGGCCAAAGGCCAGCGGATACAGCGCGAAGAAGGAGACGCTGAGATACCGGATGTCGAAGCGCCACTTCGCATTGACGAGGTGCAGCAGCGCCGCCAGCGTCACGCCACCCAGGGCGAGATTGAGCACGATCAGATAATCGACGGTGAGCACGGACCAACTGGCATACGACATCGCGCTATTCCTGGGGTCGGGATTCTGTGAGCCGCCGGATGGGCGCAGCGACTCTCATTTCTGTTTGCCTGCCGCGCCGTTGCTGGCCAGTTGATGGCTGTCGCTGACCAGGCCATGCCGCACGTAATTGACCACGTCCCAGATCTCCGCTCGGCGACAGATCATTGCCGTAGGAGGGCATCAGCGCGCCGCCGAAGGCGACCGTTCCGAAGATGTACCCCTCGGACAAGACCTTCTGCTCGTTATCCGCGGTCAGGTCGAAGGGACGTATCAGGAATTTCGCCCCGACCGGGCCGTCGCCCGTGCCCGATTTGCCATGGCAGGGCGTGCAGAAGATCTGAAAGAACTTCCGCCCATGGTGGACCGATTCCTCCGTCGCCGGATTGGGGTTGACCAGCATCATGGACCCATCGCGATCATGCACGAAGAGCAGGGTATTGGTGCCCGCCATGGGGACCGACCGCGCCGGAAACGGCCGGATCGAATCGGGGCCGTGCTGCGGCTTGATGCTGATTTGATTGGCCATGTCCCGGCTCCAAGGCCAGGCCACCGCCACCGCCGGGAACAACGAGCTGCAGGCGAGCGCGAGCCAGAGCCAGACCCCGACAAACACATTTCCATGGCGCGACATTTATGAGGCCTCCGAGATTTCGAGGGCGTGGTATCGGGTAAAAATATCCCTGATGCCGGCGATCGCGGACGAATCCGCCTTGACCAGAATCCCGATCTTGTCGACCGAGATGGCTTCGTTGTACAGGCGGTTTTTCTGGGCATGCAGCGCAAAGACGACATAACACGCAATGATCGTGAAAAACACCGCCGTCAGGATGAACAGCTCATAGGTGATGACCATGTTGGGAGGGACCGGAACCAGGGGGAAGCCGCCGCGCTGCTGCCGCAGAAAGCTTGCCTGTGCCGCGGAAATCCCCAGAAACCCGAGACTGCTGCCGAGCACCGCGCCGATGAGCGAGAACAGCTGGATGTAGACCGGGCGCTCCCCGAGCTCGGCCGCGCACTCGGGGTGATCGATGGGGGATTTCAAGGTCACGTCCTGCATCTTGAATCCCGCGAGCCGCGACTCGCGCAGTGCCGCGATCGCATGCGCTGCCTCTTCAAAATCATTGTACAACGCAAGAATGTGCGATTTCTTGCTCATGGCTCAGCTCTGCGCCGGCTGCACAATCGGTGCCGGCTGCGGTGCGGCTCCCTTACGCGCCCGGCTGCGGTGGTAGACCATTTCCTTGACCTCGTACATCGACACGGACGGGAAGATCTTGCAGAACAGCATGAACAGCATGCGTGAACCAACCAAAGCTGCCCAGAATGAGGCCCATCTGGACCCAGTTCGGCCACCACCAGTTGACCCAGGTCCACGGGTAGTAGCCGTGGGCGAACGTCGGCGTGACGATCATGAAACGCTCGGTCCACATTCCCAAGTTGAGCAGCAAAGACACCACCATCATGATCGGGATGTTGACGCGCACCGCCTTGAACGTCATCGCAAACGGCAGCACCGAGCCGAGAAAGTTCATCGCCCACCACCAGCCCGCATACGGGCCCGTAGCGCGGTAGATCAGGGCATCCTTCGCATACTGGTCGGTGCCATACCAGACCGAGGCGTACTCGACCAGATTCAGGTAGGTCCACACCATGGAAATGGCGAACGTCAGCTTGCACAGCTTCTCGAGAATGGGAATCGTCATGTACGCTTCAAAGCGGAACGTGTAGCGCAGGATGATGAACAGCGTGATGATCGCGGCGCAGCCGGAATACAGCGCGCCGGCGACAAAATAAGGCGGGAACGAGGTCGTGTGCCAGCCGGGCTGCTGCGATACTGCAAAATCGGTGGCCACGATCGAGTGCACCGAGACCGCCAGGGGAATCAGCAGACAGGCCAGGGTCAGGTACGTGACGCGAAAATTGGCCCACTGCCAATCGGTGCCCTTCCAGCCGACGGACAGCACCCGATAGAAAGTCCGGCGGAACCCATGCGCCTTGTCCCGGCAAATGGCCAGATCCGGGATCATCCCGAAGTACAGAAAGATCACCGAGGTCGTCAAATAGGTGCCGATGGCCGTGGCATCCCAGACCAGCGGCGAGTAGAAATTCGGCCAGACCCAGCGCTCGTTCGGGTAGGCCACCACATAGTAGAATTCCCAGATCCGGCCGAGATGCACCAGGACGAACAGGCCTGCGGTCATCAGCGAGAACGTGGTCATGGCCTCGGCAAAACGGTAGATGGGCTTGCGCCAGTCGGCATGCATGATGAGCAGGATCGCCGACAGCAGCGTGCCCGAGTGGCTCATGCCGATCCAGAAAATGAAGGTGGCGATGTACAGGCCCCACATCTGCGGGTTCTGCAGATCCGCGACGCCCAGGCCGGTCTTGTACTGGTAGATCTCGCAATAAACGCCCCACAAGAACAGCGCCAACGAGCCGAAGAAGATGACCCAAAACAGCGGGCGCGGGCGCTCCAGACTGCTCAGCACATCCTCGTTGATCTGCGCCCAGGAGATCTCCTCGTTGATGTCCTTGGGCTTGATGACGAAGCGCGCTTCAGTCGCGACTTCATGTTCGTCGTGCGTGGTGGTCATTTAGACTTCCGAAGAGCGGATGCGTTCGAGATACACGACCGATGGATAGGTGCGCAACTCCTCCAATACCCGGTAGCCGCGCAATTTCTCACCGCTCTCTCCCGGCTGCTGCGCTTCTTCGTTCTGCTCGTTCTTTTTCTGCGGATAAGCATCGAACTCAACCTGCTCTCCCAACCGTTCCGTCTCTTCCTGCTCGCTCTTCTTCTGCGGATACGCCGACAGCTCGACCTGCTGCGCCTTCCACATCTGAGCGACCTGCGAATCAGGATCTGCGAGATTGCCGAAGTGGATGGCCGAGGTCGGACACGCCTGGGCGCAAGCCGTGAGGACTTCACCGTCTCGTAAGGCCCGCTTTTCGGTCTCCGCCTTCCACTTCGCCGCCGTGAGCCGCTGCACGCAGAAGGTGCATTTCTCCATGACTCCCTTGCTGCGCACCGTCACATCCGGATTCAACTGCTGCTCGAGCGGGCTGGGCCAGGCGCGCTCAGGATAGTTGTAGCAAGTTGAAATAGCGCACCTTGTAGGGACAATTCGCCGAGCAATAGCGCGAACCGACGCAGCGGTTGTAAACTTGCGAGTTCAATCCATCCGGTGTGTGGTGGGTGGCGCCGACCGGGCAGACGATCTCACACGGCGCCGCCTCACACTGCTGGCACAGCATCGGCAGGAACTGCGCCCCCTGCTCCGGAAATTCCTGCGTGGACTCCGTCCCTTCTCCCCAGTAGCGCTCGATTCGGATCCAATGCATCTGCTGACTCGCAAGAAAGCCTTGCTTGCCGACGACGGGGAGATTGTTTTCCGCGTAGCAGGCCGTTGTGCAGGCGTTGCAGCCCATGCAGGCATCGAGATCGATGACCATGGCCCACTTGTAGGGAGCCTTCTCGTATTGGTCCGGCTGCGGGCGCTTGGTCCGAAGCTTCGACCAGTTGGACATCAGGTTATCGAATGACAAATGGCGTCTCCTTGGTAAGATCTACCTGATCGGGCGCGAGCGTGGCGACCAGCTTCCTGCCCTGCTGAAAATTAGTCGGCCCTTCGTCCTTGGCCAGCCGCTCGTTTCGATCGGTCCTGGTGATGGCGACCCGGGTGGCGTAGGTCGCCAGCTCACCGGTCTCCTGATCGAAGATCGGATCGAGGATCTTCAGGGGATTGACTCCGACATTCGTGGCATAGCGGCCATAGGACTCATGCCCCTGACCGATCGGAACCGCCACCGAGCCCGGATGGATGCCGGGAATCAGGTAGGCTTTGGCGCGAATGGAGCCGTGCGCGGACTCGATGATCAGCACGTCGCCCTCGCGCACTTGCAGAGCCTTGGCGGTGCTCGGATGCAGCTCGGCCCAGCTGTCCCACACCATCGTGGTCAAGGCATCCGGCGACTCCTGCAGCCAGGGCAGATTGGCCGGCCGGCCGTCGCGCATGCTCGGGCGCACCGCCGGTATCAAGCTGAACGGATACCTGGCGTCGGCGCTGGCCGGTGCGGGCTGCCGGATCATCTCCGGAGTGATCTCCATCGCGGGCAAGGGGCGCAGCGGTGCCGGCCGGCGCAGCACTCCGGCGCTCAGGGCGCTTTCCCAAAACTCCTCGTCGGGAGCCTGGGAAAGGAAGGCCGGCTTGGCATTGATGATGGCGGTCTTCAAGTAAGCGTAATAATCCGGAAAGGTCTTGTAGCTGTCCGGCTTGGTCTGCTTCAGCAGATCGAGAAGCACATCGCCGAAGGAACGGGTTTCCGGGTAGAGCTTCTCCATCAGCGGCTGCTGCATCGCTATCTCGAGGCCATCGCTTTGGTTGAGCGGCACATGAGTGCCGAAGTCCTCCAAGGGCGACAGCAGCGGCAGCACCAGGTCGCAGTGCATGGCGGTCTCGTCCAATTCCGTGACAAAGGCGGCCTTGAACGGTACCTTCTGCAGGTTCGCGGCGAACTGCATGAAATCGGGCGTGCTGTAGACCGGGTTGGTGCCTTGGATCAGCAGCGAACGGCATTGGCCGGCGGCCATGGCCTGGTTCAGATCCGCCAGCGATTTGAAATCGCCGGCCGTGGGCGCCATCTGCGGGAAAGGCAGCTCCGCTTCCCGCAGCAGCGTCTTTCCCTGATTCTGGAGAACGATGTTGAGCAGCGCGATGGCGGCCGTGTTGCGCGAACCGTGCGCATGCCCCTGCGGGTAGCGCCCCGCGAGCACGAGGCTCGGCGAGCGCTCCCACAGCATGCCGACCAGGCGCGGAATGAGATCGCCCGGCACTCCGGTGATCCGGCTGACCTCGGCGTGAGTGTAGGGCTCGATGACCGCGAGCAGCGCAGGAGACACAGTGCCTGCGTAGTCCTTGCGCTGCAGCAGCTCACGCGCAAGACCCAGTGCGAAGACTCCCTCCGTTCCCGGCGCAATGGCCACCCACCGATCGGCGTTGGCACCGGTCAAGGTCATCTTCGGCTCGATCTGCACCAGCACGCCACGGGGTTTCGCCCTGCGAAACCGCGCGTACTGCCGGGCAGCGGCAACGGGTGTGGCGCCCGCGCCGAGAAAATCGTTGCCGAACGACAGCACCAGCCCCGCCTTGTCGATCACGGTCACGGGCTGATCGACACCGAACATCTTGCGATTGACCGAGGCCTCGACTGCGGTCGACAGCGCATCGTAAACGACATAGTCCGTGGCGGCGCCGGCCTCGACCAGGCTGCGCAGCAGGATCTGCTGGTGGCCGCTGGTCGGTCCCGTCAACCACACGCGCCGGCCTCCCTGATCCGCGGAAGCCAGTGTTGGCTTGAGCAGGGCCATCGCCTTTTCCCAGGTAGCCGGCATCAATGCACCGTTTTCCCTGATCATCGGCGTGGTCAATCGGTCCGGACTCCAATGCTGCTGCACCGCAGCCTGGCCCAGGCCGCAGATTTTCCCGCCGCTGCTGGCCGCTTCCGGGTTGCCTTCCAGCTTGAGTACCCGTCCTTCCCGCACCCGCCCCATGATCCCGCAGGCCGAAGCGCATTGCGTGCAGGTCGACGCATAGTAGACGCCGACGCCGGGCACCACGAAATTTTCCGGCTGGACGTAGGACTCGACCAGTTCAGCGCCTGATTCGATGGACGTATTGCCGCAGCCGCCGAGCGCGACCGCAGTCCCGCCGAGACCCACGATCTGGAGGAAATCCCGGCGGCTGACGCCACTATCGCTCATCGAACTCCCCTTGCCGTCGTGAACACATCACAGCCTATTTGTGGCACTGCCAACAGTCCTTCGGTCCATGGAGAGTCTCCTCGCTCACTGCGTTGAGCTTGTGATCCTTTTCATGACAGCTGATGCACCAGCCCATCGTAAGGGCCTTGACGCGGCGGTCCGTGGTCATCGAACCGACATCGCCGTGGCAGTAGCCGCATACCTCGCGCGTCGGGCGGCCCTGATCGAAGATGAAGCGCTGAATATGCTGCTCATGAGTGAAGCGCACGAATTCCGGCTCATCGTTCACCTTCTTCCAGGGAATGGCTTGCTGCTTGTTCCAGTAATCAAAGAGTATCTTGATGCGCGGCTTGTCTTTGACCGATTCAATGCTCTGGTGGCAGCCGATGCATTTGTTCAGGCGCGGAATCCCGGAAACCGGGCTGCGCCTCGCATACGTGTGACAGTACATGCAGTCGATTCCCATCTTTTCCACATGAATGTAATGCGGAAACTCGATGGGCTGCGTGACGACGGGCCCGAGCGCGCCATAGCCGTCGGGTGTTTGGCTGCCGATCGGCCCGCCTTGCTGAAAGGGCTCATGCGGCTGATAAATGCCGCCCGGCTGATGAGGGGCGGCGGTGCCTTGCTGTTGCGGGATGGATTGGGCGCCGAACACACCCGCCCCAATAGCGAACGGGACAATCATCACCGCGTACCACCAACGGCGAACAAGTCCCCGCAAGACATGCCAGGTCTTCGACCGGATCATCCGTCCCCCAAATCACAATGCCCGCGCTCACCCGTTCAACCCGCCGGCAGTCGATATCGCACCGGCCCCCTTCATGCCGTGCGATCAAGTACCCTGGGAAATCGGAGCTCAGGCTCCGAATCCCAGGAGGTATCTCACTTCTTGGTCCAGGGCGAGAAGGAAGCTCCTGCCGCAGTCGCAGCCGGGTTCTGCACAAAGCCCACGCAATAGCAATGCGGACAGATCTCCGTGTCCCCCGGATACAGCTTGCAGCCGTTCACGTCAGCGTCATTGTTCGGCTTATCCATGGCGGGAATGAAATTGACGCACACCTTGCATTCTTTAGGGCCATTCGGCATGAGCTGGTACTTCAGGGCCTTGCGAACCGCCGCGTTCTGCGTTGCAAAGGCACGCTCAGATAAGCCGGCGAGCGGCGCAACCGCGAGCGCCGTCATGCCGATCTTGAGCACCTTCCGACGCGAATGCTTTACCTTGCTTTCCATTTGAATCAACCCCCTTGATCGTGACGATCTCTTCGAGAAATCGGGCCGGACGTGACCGGCTCATTATCCGAGCGGCTTCCCGCAACTGTCAATGCATTCTCCGAGCAGCTTTACTATTTCCTTCGCGACGGCCGCTCGCAATACGTACTTTCTCCGCGCGGCAGCGGTCAACCCGTATCCTCCGCGCGC
This sequence comes from uncultured Gammaproteobacteria bacterium, assembly GCA_963774865.1. Taxonomy (GTDB): domain Bacteria; phylum Pseudomonadota; class Gammaproteobacteria; order Steroidobacterales; family Steroidobacteraceae; genus Bog-1198. The sequence continues at coordinate 78,219 of CAVZGU010000013.1, read as the reverse complement.
AGCCCGACGTGACTCGATCCGTCGCCATGGAAATGCACCGCGCAATGAGCCGGGCAAGGGGATGATGTGATATAATTGCAACCGGCAAAAGGAGCTGAAGCGTCATTTTTCTGCCCGCTTGATCGCGAGCCATCTTTAGAGTCCGGTGGCCGGCTCAAGCGACGTCTCGCCGGCAGCAACGAAGCTTAAGAGAGCTGCCCTCAAATGCAAGTCAATCTCAATCTCGTCGGTAGCTCTGCAATGTCCCCTGGCGCGGCTGCTCCGGCGGGATTCCCGACCAGCCCCCATCCGAGCCGCGCGAATTCCCCGCGCTATCACGGCCGGCGCCGGCTGATACAGGCGCTGTCGTTCGCACTGGCCATCGGGGTGCCCGCTTCCGGCCTGATGCGCATAGATCCGAGCGCGGGCGCCCTGGTGGTGCTCGATCGGCAGATATGGTTCGCTGATTTCTTTCTCATTGCCGGCCTGTGGATCATGCTGGCCAGCGGCTTGATCATGCTTTACTCCGTGGCCGGGACGGTTTTTTGCGGCTGGGTCTGCCCGCAGAACATCGTGTCGGAGTGGGCCAATTTCATGACTCGCAGACTCCTCGGCCGGCGCGCGAAGGTGGAACTCGATGGCAGCGCTCCTGTCGTGGCGGTGACCAAGGCCAAGGCGATCAACTGGATCCTGCTCGGCCTGTCGCTGCTCGCGGGCTCGCTGGTTGTTGCCATCGTGCCGCTGTTCTACTTCTACGCCCCCGCCACCGTATGGTCCTTCGTGACCTGGCGCGCAGATCCGCAGCCTCGCGGGATCGCTGCACTATATCTATTTCGTTTTCGTGCTGATCATCCTGCTGGATGTCGCGTTCATCCGCCACTTCTGGTGCCGCTTCGCCTGCGTCTACCGGGTTTGGCAGCACAGCTTCCGCACGCGCGAAACGCTGCATGTGCGCTACGACGCCGGCCGCCACGACAGCTGCGCCAAATGCAACTATTGCGTGAGCTCCTGCTTCATCGAAATCGATCCGCGCAAAACCGCCGTCTACGACAGCTGCATCAATTGCGGCGAGTGCGTCGATGCCTGCAATCGTCTTCACCACAAATCGGGCCAGCCGGGACTGCTGAGCTTCGAGTTCGGCGAGCCCAAGGCGCAAACGGAGGCCCGGTCGCGATTCCGTGACAATGCGACGGCGCTGGCCTCCCGCGGCAAATGGGTGCTGGCGCTGGGCGTGTTCGGCGCCTGCCTGTTCGGCTGGGGTTTGCGCACCTGGGAACCGCTGCATGTTGTGGTCTACCGCGCCGAGGTGCAGCACAACTCAGGCAATCGCGACTACCGCATTGCGATATCGAACAAGCTTTACCATGCTCGACAGGTGCTGGTGCGCGTGGCCGGACTGGATCCGGCGGAATACCGCCTGGGGGCGACACAGATCAGCCTGCCCGCTGCCGGACATGAATCCGTGATCCTGTCGCTTTCGGACAAGCTGCCTGCCGGGCTGCATGCCTTTGCCGTCGATGTGACGGCAGAGGGCTGGCATGTCCGCTTTCCAGTACAGCATCTTTCGGAAATAGCCGGGGCGCCGCCATGAACGACGAGGACAAACCCACGCCGGCTCTGGGCTCAGTGGAGTCGCAGTGGGGCAAGCTGGACGCCGACCATTTCGGCTATAAAACCGAAGAAGATCGCAAATTAAAACGCGGCCTGGAAGATTGGGAACTGGTCGAAAAAATGCCGGCATCGCAAAAGCCCGTGCCGTACTGGTTCTATGCCGTCGTCGCGGTGGTGCTCCTGGTTGGAATCGGCTTGAGCTTTCCGTTCTGGGGCCTTCGACCCGGCGACCACCGGCCCTGGTTGGATTGGGGTTTTCTCATCGCCCTTGTCTATATTGCGGTGGCCGGCGCCTTCGTCTGGTACATGGTGCGCATGTACGGCTCATCGAGAGCCGGTCGATTGGACTCGGATCCCGAGAAGGAACAGCCCGACGATGACCGCTGAACGGCGCGGCGGCCGGTTGATCCGCTGCTGGCGCGCCGCATTTCCCGCACTGGCTCTGTGCGGGTGCGGCGGCGGCACGCAGGACTCGCCCATCGTCCATTGGCGCGATCTGGACGTGCACGTGGAATCGCGCAGCTACAGCCCGATCCCCGAGATGCGCGAGCTTCTCGTGTTCGTGAACAGAAAGAGCGCGCTGCCGGCGTGGGACTGCCGGGTCGACCTGCGCACGTCGGATGCGGATCCCTGGAAACAGGCCATCGAGGACGGCCGCGTGGGAGTCTATCGACGCGCGGCCAAAGTCGACGACCGCGAACATTCGGTGCTGCAAATCTGGATCCGCGCAGAGGGCACCGAGACGGTGCTGCGGATTCCGCTCGCTGTTCAACCTGCCGCATCGGCAGGGGCGCGGGACAGCATGGTGAGCGCGACGTTGGCGAAGTAGGCCACGAATCCGGCTGCCATGACCGTCGCTGCGACTGCAACCAACCGACCGTACCAATGGTGGACGGCGTGCCACGCCGCGGGATCGCGGAACATCAAGTGTCCCTCCCAAACGCCGAATAGCATCTGCACGGCATAAAAGCTGAAAACCCCCACCGTCATCAACCAGAAGGAGTGCTGTACCAGCCGCACGGAGTAGATGGACCGTCCGCTGAGAATCGGCAGGAGGTAGTAGGTGACGCCCATGACCAACATGACGACGCCACCGACGAGATTGATGTGGGCATGGGCCAGCGGATCGATCATGTGCCCCGGTCCACCATAGGGGCTGCCAATCGAGTCGAGCCAGGCCCTGATCGGCGGCAGGACCTGCAGCATGCCGTGAATCGTACCGATGAGCAGCGAGAGCGCGGAGACAGCCAAGAATTTGATCAAGCTGCGATGGAAGGTGCCATCGGCCGGAGTTACATTGGACATAGATATGAAAATCGTCGGATTCCCCCGGCCTACGGCCGGTATCCTAAGAACCCCACGCTTACCGCGGTTCAGCAGCCTGAGAACCGCGGCGGACGATTCGACAGCGGTTAGCGCTTGCCTATTTTTCCTCGACCCGCGTCATGGCGAGCTTGAACAGAGCACTAGACACCAAAATACCGCCCACGAAAAGCACCACCGGAATCAACATATAACCCACGTCCATCATGTCGCTCGCTCCTATTCCCGATACGCTCATCCAACATTAGCACGGCAGCGAATGCAGGGCAAAGACCCGCCGCGTCAGAGCTGCACTGCGGTCGGCTGCACTGCCAGCGGCTGCACTACCGGCGGCTGCACTACGGGCGGCTGCACTACCGGCGGCTGCGCTGCCGGCGCCCTGAAGTGCAGGATGACGCCGCCAGGCTGCCGGGAAAGGACCTCGATCCGCTGCCCAAGCTGCGCAAAATTTCTCGCCAGGGCGAGATTGTCCGTGTTGCCGGCAAGTATCACGTACGATACGCCGCGCATCATGGCCAGCTGGCTTTCCGGATCCTTCGCCGCCGGAGGCAGCGGCAGTCCGTCGCATCGACAGGCGATCGAGGTACGTGCGGGCCACGAGCTCGCCACGAGGATCGGCGCCGCAGAATGTCCCTGTCCCGCGCCGTTGCCGCTCCGAATACTGCTTAGGCCTTCTGCAAAGTCGCTGATCAACTGGTCCTCGGCGGACAGGAGATGGCGGTGTCCCGCCTCATAGTCGCTCCGGTCCCTGCGCATGAACGCGGTACAGATCAGCAGCAGCAGCAGCCAGAGCCATCCCCTCTCGACGAGCAGGCCGCGCCCGGCGAGCGGCGCACACGAGCGCAGCAGCCACGGCATCCCTCCGTAGAGCAGCAGGGCAAGCATCAGCATCCCCCAGGTTCGATCGGCGGCCACGGCCCCGCACAGCACGCCGAGAAGCAGCGCGCCGCCGGTCAGATCTGCCAGCAGGCGCCCGCCCTCGTGCAGCGCCACCGCCGCGGTCAAGGCGATCAGCGCAAGGCCACCGAGCCACTCCACGCTGGACAGCGCATCCTCGGCGCGGCTGCCGAGAAAAACGGCCGCGGCGGCGGGCAGCGGATTCTGCCACCAGACCATGCCGCTCCAGCCGAGTCGCATCGTCAGCACGAGCAGCACCACCAGCGGAATGCCCGCCAAAAAATGTCCGCGGTGCCGCTGGTCCGGCGGGTGGCGCCACCAGGTGACAAAGAGAACTGCCGGATAAGCGATGCCCGCAGGATGCAAAGAGACCGCAGCCGCACAAGCAAGCAGTTGGGCGAAGAACGAGCCGCCGAATGTTGCGCGCTCGCCCAGCAGCATGCGGTTCAGCCAGGCGGCCGCTCCGAAAATCGCAAGCAAAAAAGGCGCTGCGGATAGCGAGTTTATGCTGTCAATGCTCAGCGGTGCGATCAGCAGCAGTCCGGTCGCCAGCAATGCGGCTTCGACCTGGTCGTCGCGGCGGCGCCAGCGATACAGAGCGACTCCCGCTCCCGCCGTGATCAGCAGCGTCAGCACCTTGGCGGCAATCACCCGGCCGGGCAGCAAAAAGCCCAGCGGCAGGAAAAATATCGCGCGGATGTCAGGCGCCCCCAGGGTGAAAGCGGCGCTCGCCACCGCATCGCCGACGGACCACGCGACCAGCAACGCTTTGGCCCCTTCCTCGCTGAGCCCGTAGGGGCCCGTGCGCAAAATGAGTCCAACCAAAATGGCCCACGGCAGCAGCAGCAGCAGGCCGCCGCGGGAGTTGAAAAGCAGTGCGCGCAGTTTAATGATCTATGCCTTGCCAGCTTGAGCGCGGTCGTAGCAATTCATCACCGCTTGAAAATCGCTGTCCTGTTTGAATTGCCCGCGATGGAAAACGAACTGGCGGCGCGTCCCGTCCTCGCTCACTCCCGTCAGGCCGAACGATCGGCCCGCTCGATCCCGGTACAATTTCACGTCGCGCTGCAATTTTATGACCTCACCGCTCTTCAGGATCAAGTCGGCGGCGTTGGCCCGCGTCTCGATGGCGACCGGTGCGGAGGGCAGCCACATCAGACGCGTCGTCAGGATGCGATTGGCTCCCGCGATTAGAAAGAAACACGCCAGGAAGCCGAGCAAGTACGCCACCGGGGTCTTGCCGTCGTACCAGCTGCTGGTGGCAAAAACCGCCAGCGCCGAAACGGTGGGCACATACAGCAGCGCATCCCAGTACATCCCCCGATAATCACGGCTCAGCGTGTAGCGTGTTCCAACGCTCAAGGGTCTTCCAACGCTCATGCGCCGGCACCTAAGGGCTAGAGCGCACTCTGGATGGCATCTTCGATCTCGCCGTACAGCATCGAGCCGGCTTGCTCAAAGCGTACGACGCCCCGGCGGTCGATGACGAATGTCCACGGGTCGCCGGGCACATGGTACGCCTTGTAGGCTTCCGGATTGTCGTATTGATCCATGTGGATGAAAATCATCTTCCCCTGGTACTTCTGCAACAGCGACTTGATCATCTGCAGCTGCCGATCACAGGGAGTGCAGTGCGCCGGCGTGGCGAATTCAAGCAAGACCGGCTTGCCGCTGACGAGCGCCTGGTCCACGGAATATTGATACATCCGCTCGTCCGGCTGGCGATACGTGGTAATGCGGGAAACATCCCCGCCGACATCGTTCAGAGTCTTCGTGTGCACCCGCGGTGCCGGCTCGCCGATCTGCAGGGCGAGCGAAGCATTGTGGGACTGCTGCGCGCGACTGTCGCAGGCGCTCAGCGCCATCAGCGTCAGGACCGCCGCCAGTACCCGTGCGGCCTGCAAGGGTCTCACGTATTCCCTCGGCTCGTCATGTAGATGTTGTATCCCCAAATGATATTCGCCAGCAGCACGAGCATACCGAAGGAGCCGACCGCGGCCATCAGGTGTGAAACGGTGCGCTCAACCTGCGGACCCGGATCATAGCCGCCGATGACGCCTGCCAGTGTGAACAGAACAACCATCGAGACGAGCCCGATGTTGTGCATCCAGAAGTGAACCTTGACCAGGCGCAGGCTGTAGATCGGACGCTTCACAAGGCGCGGAATGAAATAATAAATTGAGCCGAAAATGGCCATTTCAACCCAGCCCAGGAGGTTGATGTGTCCATGCGCCAGCAAGATCAAGTGCCCGTGGGGCGCCGTATCGACGAACATGCGCAGCACCGGGACGCCTCCCATCACGGCCCCCCATGAAAAGCCGATGATGGAGTACACGATGCATGCATAAACGAACAGCAGTGTCATGCGCGTGTATTCGCGGTCGTCGATCCCGGGCGGGGATGCGGGTGTTTCGGTCACGCTATCGATTTGCGCTGCTCCCGGGTTTACCTTCCTCTCGCACATCATGGTATTGCGACTTCCATGTGGACGGCGCCCAAATCTTCACCATTTCATCGATGAAGCCGGAGCGCCCCTCCGACGGCAGGCGCGCATCGGGCGATCCTTGGGTCGCCTTCAACTCCGAGAGAAAAACGGCCAGGGAATGCAGGTCCTGCTCCGGCAAACTTGCGACATAGGCCGCGCCCTTGTCGGGGCCATGGTCCATCGTTGGGGACCCGTAGGTGGCCTCCGGCTTATGCAGGAAGGCGATCAGATAATCCAGACTGCGCTTGGAACCGATGCCGTCCAGGTTCACCCCGTTGTTGGTGCCGTTGCGCACCGCGCGATGACAGCTGGTGCAGCCCAGATCGCGGAAGCGCTCCGACCCAACGAGCCCTTCCTGCGAAAAGTCGAAATGCGTGCTCGACGCATACATCTTCTTGCCGGAGTGCACGCGGTAGACCTCCATGGCAATGAAGCTCATGACCGCAACCAGCACGAAAGCCGCGGCAATGCCGAACAGCACCTTTTCGCCCAATCGCAGGCCGCTGTTCTTCATGGACGATCGTCCGCGGTCGCTACCCGATGATTCTCCCGATGTCGGACGCTGCGGTGAAGTGCAAGCGATCGATCATTCATCAGTTACCGGAATCATGGTATTCCCGCTCGTAGTGGGCGGCGCCGATGCCAGAAAGGTGGCGACGTTGGCGATATCCGCATCAGTCAAATTATGCGCCATCTTGCGCATCATGGCGTAGGGATCATTGGTGCGGCTTTCGTCGCGCCAGGAGTTCAGCTGCGTCACGAGATACGTGTACTTCTGCTCCCCGATCACCGGAAACAGCGGCGCCGCTCCGCGACCGTTAAAGCCATGGCACGAAGAGCAGGCCGACACCTTGCCATAAACCCCATATTTTACAATGGCCTCACCAAGGTATCTCTCGCCGATTGCCGTCCCGGACTCCTTCAGTGCTTTGAGATCGGACAAATCCGGCGGGCCGCCCAGCGTGTCGACATAGCCGGCCACATCGCGCCGCTCCTGCTCGGTCAACCCACCGGCAAATACCACCATGACGGCGCCGGCCCCCGCAGGCGTGCGCTTGCCGCTCGCCAGATCGGACAATTGCTTGACCACGTAAGGATAGCCGATACCCGCCAGACGGGGGGCCCCCATGGCGTCCATACCCCAGCCGCCGGCTCCATGACAGGTCATGCAGGCGGGTACCGTGTCGCCCTTGCCCTCATTGAAAATCTTCTTGCCATTGGCAATGTTCGCGTCGGGCAAGCCGGGCATCTCCATGGCAAGCGCATTGAAGGAAAACAGCACTGCGACGCCCGCCAGCAGCGAAGCGACGATGGACCCACCGAGGAATGAACGCATAAATAAAGACCCCCCTTCCTTTTTGAGGCAACGTGGCTGCGATCCAACGTTACCGCTCACACCTTGCCTCGCAGCGCCGCCATCGCCATTATAACTAGGGCGTCCAACGTCACCTCAGAGGAGATGAGCGAAGTGGCCACATGGCAACAAGGCCGACGTACCCAATTGCCGCAAATGTTCGCACCTTCAAAAGCTCAGGAACTCTACTACGGATGAACGCTCATATCCAGAGCGCGCCCTCATCGCGCCGCGAACTCCTCGCAGTGTTGCGAATGAGAAAGGATACGCATGATTGAAACGATCAGTGTCATACTGTTTGTACTGGCCATCCTCTTCGTTGCCCTGGCCGCTCCAAAGCCTGCCGACAAGAAAAAGAAAGAGGATCTTGTGCCGCAGCAACCCGCCAAGCCCGCTGATCCTCCGCCGAGCCCGCCTCGAGCACCGGACGATCCCGGTTGAGCACGGGGCCGCTCACTGCACCCACGCGCTTCGCGCGTACCAGCGGCTGATTTGATCCAGACCGATGCGCTTGGAGTACGCGTCCGCTGGCGGATTCCAGCCCTCCGTTCGGCCCAGCGACGGGCCGACGGCGAGCGCGCTGCGGCACTCGGCCGCGGCGAAGTAATAGCTGCGGGAAACGATCACAGGCACGCGGGCGGCCTGCGCGGCGGACGCGCCCGCCGGCGAATCCTCCATCGCCACGGCCCGCTGCGAGGGCACCTGCAGCGCTTCGAGGGCGAGATGGTACGCTTGCGGATCGGGCTTTTTTCTCGGCGCCTCTTCGGCACACACGACCGTCGCGAACGCCGATTCCCAGTCCTTGCCGAGATGGGTCTCGAGCAGCGCCTCCACGTTCGAGCGGCTCGTGGTCGTCACGATACCCATTGGAACCCCCGCGCGTTCGCAGTCCGCCAGCAAGTCTCGAACCCCTTCGCGCAGCGGCAGCTCGCCGCTGGCAACGATTCGGGCGTAAAGCTCGTTTTTGAGGCGATGCACCCGCTCGGCCAAACTCCGGCGCTCCTCAAGATCGGCGGGCGCACGGTCCTGACTTTGCATGTCGTGCAGCAGGCGCTCACGGCCGCCCGTCACGGCCAACAGTTCTCCATACCGCTCCTCGCTCCAGCGCCACGGCACATTCAGTGCCGCGAAAGCCTGGTTGAAGGCAACCAGATGACCATCGCGCTCCGTCTCCGCCAGAGTGCCGTCGACGTCCCAAAGAATCGCCCTGAGCAAGCGCCGCTTCAGTTGTAGCGCTTGACCATCATCTCGAGCGGGACGGGCTGGATGCGGTCGGCCTGCCCGGCACACCCGAAGGCCTCGAAGCGCGCTTTGACCACCGCGCGCGCGGCCTTTTTGGCCGCAATCAGCGACTTGCGCGGATCGAACTCGCTGGGGTCTTTGTCGAACGCCTGGCGCATCGCGCCGGTCATCGCAAGGCGGATGTCGGTATCGATGTTCACCTTGCGCACGCCGCTGCGGATGCCGCGCTGGATCTCCTCCACCGGTACCCCGTAAGTCTCCTTGATGTCGCCGCCGTGTTCGCGAATGATGGCCAGCCATTCCTGCGGCACGCTCGAGGAGCCGTGCATCACCAGATGGGTGTTGGGCACCGCTTTATGGATCTTCGCGATCCGGTCGATGTCCAGGATGTCGCCCGAGGGTTGGCGCGTGAACTTGTAGGCGCCGTGGCTCGTGCCGATGGCGATCGCCAGCGCATCGACCGCGGTGCGCGCCACGAAGTCCTTGGCCTGGGCCGGATCGGTGAGCATCATGTCATGCGTGAGCTTGCCTACCGCTCCCACGCCGTCCTCCTCGCCGGCCTCGCCGGTTTCCAGCGATCCGAGGCAGCCCAGTTCTCCCTCGACCGAGACCCCGATGCAATGCGACATCTCGCATACGCGGCGCGTCACATCGACGTTGTACTCGTAGCTGGCCGGCGTCTTCGCATCTTCCTTCAGCGACCCGTCCATCATGACGCTCGTGAATCCGGAGCGAAGGGACTGCATGCACACGGCCGGGCTGGCGCCATGGTCCTGGTGCAGGACCACCGGGATGCTTGGACAGGATTCGACCGCCGCCAGCACCATGTGGCGCAGGTAGGGCTCCCCCGCGTACTTGCGGGCTCCGGCCGAGGCCTGCAGGATCACCGGGCTGCGGGCCTCTTCCGCCGCTTCCATGATGGCTTGGATCTGCTCGAGGTTGTTCACGTTGAATGCGGGCACGCCATAGCTGTGTTCAGCGGCGTGATCCAGCAGTTGGCGTAGGGATATGAGGGCCATTGGATGCTCCTGATGGGTCGTCTATTGAATCATTGCCGCCGCGCGCTTTGCGCGAGCCGTCGCGCACGCGCGGTAACCGCCTGCACTGTCAAGCCGAGCGCCTCGGCAACGTGTGCGGCCGGCGCGGATTCGCCAAATCGATCGATGCCGATTACGTCGCCGTCGAAGCCGGTATAGGCGCGCCAAGGCGCTGTGACGCCCGCCTCGATGGCGAGCACCGGCACTGCGCGCGGCAGCACGCTCGCCCGGTACTCGGCGCTCTGCCGGTCAAACTCATCGCAGCTCGGCATCGAGACGACACGGGCGGATATTCCCTCCGCGGCCAGCGCATCGCGTGCCTGCATGGCCAGCGCCACTTCCGAACCGGTGGCGAGCAGCGTCACGGCGGCGCCCTCACCGTCGGCCAACACATACCCGCCTTTGCGGATATCGCTGATCTGCTGCGCTTGACGATCGAAGTGCGGCAGGTTTTGCCGCGACAGGATCAGGCACGTCGGGCCGTCGCGCCGTTCGATGGCCGCAATCCACGCAATCATGGTCTCCGCGGCATCGCAAGGCCGCCACACGGCGTTGTGGGGGATCAATCGCAGGCTGGAAACATGCTCGATCGGCTGATGCGTCGGACCGTCTTCGCCGAGCCCGATACTGTCGTGGGTGAACACATAGATGACGCGCTTGCGCATCAGCGCGGACATGCGCACGGCGTTGCGGCTGTAATCGGAAAACGTGAGAAAGGTTCCGCCGTAGGGGATGAACCCCCCGTGCAATGCGATCCCGTTCATCACGGCACTCATGCCGAACTCGCGCACACCGTAGTTGATGTAGTTGCCCCAATGATCGCCGCGCACCGGAACGCTGCCCTTGACTTCGGTGAGATTCGACCCGCCCAAGTCAGCCGAGCCGCCCAGCAGCTCGGGCAGCAGCGGCTGCAGGGCCTCGAGCGCGTTCTGCGAGGCCTTGCGTGATGCCACGCCGGCGCGGCTCGCGACCACCTTGGCGAGCGCTTCTGTGGTCGCAGTCGGCCAGCCGGCAGGCAACTGGCGCGACGACACGCGACGTTCGAACTCGGCGGCGAGACCGGGGTGCGCCTGCGCGTAAGCCGCGAAGCGGCGCTGCCAGTCGGCTTGCCGCTTGGCGCCAATCGCGCGGCCATCCCATGCGTCGCGAATCTCCTCCGGGATCTCGAATGGCCCGGCCGTCCAGCCGAGCGCCGCGCGGGTCGCGGCGGCCTCGGCAGCGCCCAGCGCGGCACCGTGCACATCGTGCGTGCCGGCCTTGTTCGGGCTTCCCTTGCCGATGACGGTCTTGCAGCACACCAGGGTCGGCTGGCCGCCCGGCTTGCACGCCTTCTTCAAAGCGGCCTCGACGGCCGCCGTGTCGTGGCCATCGACGTTGCGGATGACGCGCCAGCCGTACGCCTCGAAGCGCTTGGGCGTATCGTCGGTGAACCAATGCTCCACGTGCCCATCGATGCTGATGCCGTTGTCGTCGTAGACGGCAATCAGCTTCGACAGTCCCCAGCGTGCCGGCCAGTGAACAGGCCTCGTGGCTGATGCCCTCCATCAGGCATCCATCGCCGACGAATACCCAGGTGCGATGATCGACGATGGTGTGCTCGGGCCGGTTGAAGTGGGCCGCCAGCAATTGCTCGGACAGAGCCATGCCGACCGCATTCGCCAATCCCTGGCCGAGCGGGCCCGTGGTGGTTTCCACGCCCGGCGTCACGTCCACTTCGGGATGACCGGGGGTTTTGCTGTGCAGCTGACGAAAGCGCTTCAGCTCCTCCAGCGGCAGCGCGTAGCCCGTGAGGTGCAGCAGCGCATACAGCAGCATCGAGCCGTGACCATTGGACAGCATGAAGCGATCGCGATCGGGCCAGTGCGGGTCCGCCGGATTGTGCTTGAGAAATCGGCGCCAGAGCACCTCGGCAATTTCGGCCATGCCCATGGGCATGCCGGGATGGCCGCTCTTCGCGGCCTCGACGGCGTCGATCGCCAGGAAGCGCAGCGCATTGGCCAGCTTGCTGCGCTCGACGGGGAGGGGCTTGATTATGGCATTCATCGTGGATGCACTCTTACCTGGGAGCCCCTCACTGCGCGCGCCTCTTCAGATCCATCAGCCGCAGGATCATCGGCGTGAACATGAATTGCATCGCGAGGCCCATCTGACCGCCGGGCACGATGATGTTGTTGGGCCGGCTCATCCACGAGTTGCGCAGCATGGACAGCAGATATGGAAAATCGATGCCCTTGGGATTCGCGAAGCGGATCACGACCATCGACTCGTCGGCGCTCGGGATATCCTTGGCGATGAACGGGTTGCTGGTGTCCACCGTGGGCACGCGCTGGAAGTTGACGTGCGTGCGGCTGAATTGCGGGCAGATGTGGTTCACGTAGTCGGGCATGCGCCGCAGAATGGTGTCCACCACCGCTTCCTGGGTGTAGCCGCGCAGATTGCGGTCGCGATGCAGTTTCTGAATCCACTCGAGATTGATGATGGGAACGACTCCGACGAGCAGATCCACGTGGCGCGCCACATCGGCCCCGTCACCGGTATACCCGCCGTGCAGGCCTTCGTAGAACAGCAGATCGCTGTCCGTCCGCATGGCCTGCCAGTCCGTGAATGTTCCCGGTTCGCTGCCGAGCTCTTTGGACTCGGCGATGTCGTGGACGTAGCGGCGCACCTTGCCGCGGCCGGTCGCGCCGTATTCCGCAAAGGTGTCGGCCAGCTCGCCCAGCAGATTCGCCTCGGGCCCGAAGTGACTGATCGGTGGGCTCGCGCCGCTGTCGGCCGCCTTCACGCGCTCGCGCATCTCGACGCGGTTGTAGCGGTGGAAAGAATCGCCCTCGATCACCTGGGCTTTGATGTTTTCACGCCGGAAGATGTGCGCGAAGGCCTTCATCACGGTCGTGGTTCCGGCCCCGGAAGATCCGGTCACTGCAATTACAGGGTGCTTGGTGGACATGAGATATCCCGCTCAGTTTCGCGTGTCGGGTCGGAACAGTGAGCGCTCGTTGAAGAGCGGCGAGGTAAACGGACGGTCGGTGCCCTTGGCATGCTCGTCGTGGTAGCGCTCGATGCGCTCGACTTCGTTGCGCGAGCCCAGAATCAGCGGAACGCGCTGATGCAGGCTCTCAGGCATGATCTCGAGCACCCGCTGGTTTCCCGTCGTGGCGCGGCCTCCGGCCTGCTCCACGAGCATGCTGACCGGGCTCGCTTCGTACAGCAGGCGCAGCCGTCCCGGCTTGGTCTTATCCTTCGTGTCCTTCGGGTACATGAACACGCCGCCGCGCATCAGAATCCGGTGCACCTCCGCGACCATCGAGGCGATCCAACGCATGTTGAAATCGCGCCCGCGATCGCCGGTCTTGCCGGCCTGGCACTCGGTCACGTACCGGTGCACGGGCGGCTCCCAGAACCGGGCGTTGCTGGTGTTGATGGCAAACTCGCTGGTCTCGGCGGGGATCTGCAGATTCTCATGTGTCAGGATGAAGTTGCCGATTTCCCGATCGAGCGTGAAGCCGTGCGTACCTTTGCCGACGGTGATCACCAGCATCGTGGCGGGACCGTACAGGGCATAGCCCGCGGCCACTTGCTGCCGCCCGGGCTGCAGGTAATCGGCCACGGTGGGCGGCTCGGACTTGTTGTGGCGCATCACCGAGAAGATGGTGCCGACCGAGACATTGACGTCGATGTTCGACGAACCGTCGAGCGGATCGAAGACCAGCAAATAGCGCCCGCGGGTGTACTCGCTCGGGATCGGATAAGGATCATCGCGCTCCTCGGTGGCCATACCGGCGACCAGCCCGCCCCAGTCGCAGCTGTGAATCATCACTTCATCCGCCAGTACATCGAGCTTTTGCTGGGTCTCGCCCTGCACGTTCTTTGAGCCCTGCGCGCCGAGGAAGTCGCCGAGCGCCCCTTTGGCGGTCATCGCCGAAATCGCCTTGACGGCTGCGGCCACATCGACGAGCAACGCGCCCAAGTCAGTGGCGCCCTCGATGCCGTTGAGCTGCTGGATCAGAAATTTCGAGAGCGTCGTGCGTCCAAGGTGCATGGTCTGGCCTCCTTCAGGTCTACTTCTGAGCCGCGGCGAGCTCGAAAACCCGGCTCGCGCGGATACGGCTCTTGACCGGCGCGAGCCCGATGAGATCGCGATCGAGCCCATCCCTGACCGCACCGACCTGGCTCTGCGCCAGTATGCCGTTCACGGTGCGCGCGTCCGATGCGTTCTGCACGGCAGCGGCCGGCTGATCGGCCGGCGACGCAGGAGCAGGTGCGCCGGGAATCGAGTACATCGGCGCGGCCACGTCAGGCGACCCGGGACGCGGGCGAGACGCGGCTCAACTCGATGCGCATGGCGTTGATCACGCCTTTGTAATCCGGCTTGCCGAAGATGGCGCTGCCGGCGACAAACGTATCGGCCCCTGCTTCGGCGACGCGGCGGATGTTCTCCGCCTTGATGCCCCCGTCGACCTCGAGCCTGATGTCTCGGCCGGTGGCGTCGATCAATTTGCGGGCGCTCTCGACTTTGCGCAGTGCCGAGTCGATGAAGCTTTGGCCGCCGAATCCCGGGTTGACGCTCATGATGAGCACCAGATCGACCTTGTCGATCACGTACTCGAGCGCGCCGAGCGGCGTGGCCGGATTGAACGCAAGCCCCGCCTTGCATCCGCCGCTGCGGATGAGCTGCAAGGTCCTGTCGATGTGATTGGATGCTTCGGGGTGAAAACACACGAGATCGGCGCCGGCTTCGACGAAGGCACCGGCCAACTCATCGACGGGCTGGACCATCAAATGCACATCCAGGGGCACGGCCGCACCCTCGGGCCGCACGCAATAAGGCTTCAGCGCCTTCGCCACCAGCGGACCGATGGTCAGATTCGGCACGTAGTGGTTGTCCATCACGTCGAAGTGGATCCAGTCCGCGCCGGCCGCGATGACGCTCTTCACCTCTTCGCCCAGGCGGGCGAAGTCAGCCGATAAAATGGAGGGTGCAATGCGGTACATGGCCGTTATCGCGTGCCGCGTTCGGTTTTTTCGATCGCTTTTGCCATTTTGGGACCCCGGTATGGTTGTTCAGTCGGGTTAGTACGGACAGGGTAGGACATCCGTCGTTTATGTACAGTCAGATATTATTACTATAGGCTTAAGTATTTCTTCTTAAATGAAGAATGTCAGCCTCCGCCAGCTGCGGGTCTTTGCCTCTGCCGCGCGGCATTCGAGCTTCACGCGCGCGGCCGAGGAGCTGAACCTCACCGCGCCTGCGGTTTCCATGCAAATCAAGGAGTTCGAGGCGGAAGTGGAAGTTATCGGGCTCCGTAAAGTCCTTGGCGCTGAGCCCTTCCACCGGCGCGCCGAATTTTGTCAGCGCCAGGTACACAGCCGCGCTGTTCGCGGCATCTGGGCTGATCAGAATATCGAGATCTTTGGTTGCTCGCGGCTGAGCATGAAGTGACACGGCATACCCACCGACAATCAGATATCTGACATTACCGGCGTTGAACGCGGACAAGAGATCTTTGAAGTCGTCGAACATGCGGTGCCTGTCCCTTCAATCCGTAAAGAGCAATATTGAGGTCCATGACCGCGCGCACACGCTCACTTGCTGAGACACGATGCCACGCGGCGTATTCGTCGGCTTTCATTCCGCCCACGCTGCTGAAGCGTCTGATAGTCTTATCCACAAACTGAAACTATCATCCCGCGCGAGGTAGTTCTAGCGTCTACGGCCGACTTCCAACTTGCAGCAACGTGATAAGCTATTGAATAATATGAGCCGGCAGCCGGTGACATAACCGGCAATTAGGAGCAGGAACGTGGCGACCGGTTGGGCGGGCGACGGTGCGGTGCAGGATCAAATCGACGCGACCGTAAAGGACGGCATCCGGCGGGTGCAAAGCCGATTGCCCCGCGGGCCGTCGTTGACTCACTGCGCCGAATGCGGAAGCGAGATTCCGCAGGCGCGCAGAGCCGCGTTCGGCGGTGTTCGTCTGTGCGTTTCCTGCCAGGACGTTCTCGATCGCGAGGCGGCCAAATTTGCCGGCTACAACCGGCGCGGCAGCAAGGACAGTCAGCTGCGCTGAATGCACGTGCGCTGATCCGCTTTCACGGCGTCGGGCGCGCCGGCGGCGGCGGCGCGGCAGTCACGGCCGGACGCTCCTGCCATCCGCCTCCAAGCGCCGAGTACAGCTGCACCAGTGCGCTCAGGTTGTCCGCATACGCCTGGGCGAGCGCCAGTTCCGCCGCGAACAGGTCGCGATCGGCCTGAATCACATCGAAGTAGGAGGCATAGCCGATCCGGTATCGCGCCAGCGCGATCTCGCGCGCCCGCCGCAGCGCATCGACCTGGCTCGCTTGTTCGCGCTCCTGCTCGCCGTATTTCTGGTAGGCGACCAGCGCATCGGCCACATCCTGGAAGGCGCTCTGCACATGTCTTCTCGTACTGATACAGCGCCTCGCGCTTGCCGCGCGTCGGCGAGCTCGACCTGATAGAGGTTTGACTGCACGCTGAGCAGCGGCTGGATCAGGCCCACGCCGGCGCTCCATTCGGCGGCCGGCGCGGTGAACAGATTGCCGAACGGCACCGACAACGAGCCGGCGCTGCCGGTGAGCGAGATGTTCGGAAACAGCGCGGCCTTGGCCACGCCGATTTCGGCGTTGGCCGCCACCAGTGCCTGCTCGGCCTGCGCCACGTCCGGCCGCCGCTCCAGCAATCGCGACGGCAGGCCGGGCGGCGGCCGCGGCGGCGCTTCCGGCACGGCTTCCCCATAGTGCGCGCGAGTGACCGGCCCGGGATTGCTGCCGATCAGCACGCTGATCTCGTCCTCGGTCTGCGCAATCCGGCGCTCGAGGTCGGGGACGGTTGCGCGGGCGGCCGCCAGATCCGCTTCGGCGGTGGCGACGTCGAGTCCGGTCGCGTAGCCGCGCTCGTGCTGGGCGTGAGTGAGCTCCAGGAACTTCTCGCGCTCGACCACCGTGCGCCGCGTGATCTCGAGCTGACTGTCGAGCGAGATCAGCGCGAAATAGGCGTTGGCGACGCGACGCCACCAGGGTCACGGTCACGGCGCGCTTGGCGTACTGCGACGCGAGCAGATTGGCGCGCGCCGCCTCGGTCGCGCGCCGCAGCTGCCCCCACAGGTCGATCTGGTAGGACGCCAGGACCTGCACCTGAGCCTCGTTGTTGATTCGCGGGACGCCGGGCAGGAGCTGCGTACTGCGAGGTCTTGGTGCGTCCGGCCCGCCGCATCGACCGATACCTGCGGCAGGTAGTTCATGCGCTGTCGAGCCGAGCTGCGCGCGCGCCTCGTCGATCCGCGCCACCGCGATCCGCACGTCGTAATTGTTCTTGATCGCCGTAGCGAGCAGCGCCTGCAGGTCCGGGTCCGAATAGACCTCCCACCAGCCGCTGTCGCCGAATGAAGCCGCATCGCCGGCGCCACCGGCCGCCGCCGGGGCGGCATCGCGGTAGTGCGCCGGCACGTCGAGCGGCGGCCGATGATAGTCCGGCCCGACGGCGCAGCCGGCGAGCAGCGCGCACGTGCACAGCCACGTCTTCATGCCTCGGGCTCAGTGCCCGCCGCGGGCGCGGTGCCGGCCGCGGGCGCGGGCGTCGCGCGGCCGTGCGATTTGGAGAAGCGGTCGACGAGGCCCTGCAGAACGACGTAGAAAACCGGCACGATGAAGATGCCGATCATGGTCGCGGCCATCATGCCGAACACCACCGTCGTGCCGAGCACCTGCGCGCGACCTGGCGCCGGCGCCGGTGGCGATCGCAAGCGGCAGCGCGCCCAGGATGAACGCGAACGAGGTCATCAGGATCGGCCGCAGGCGCAGCCGCGCGCCGTCGATCGCGGCCTCGATGATCGGCATGCCGCGCTCGTGCGACAGGCTCGCGAACTCGACGATCAGGATCGCGTTCTTGGCCGCCAGTCCGATCAGCATCACCAGCCCGACCTGCGCGTAGATGTTGTTCGCCATGCCGCGCAGCGACAGGCCGAGGAACGCGCCGAACACGGCGAACGGGATGCACAGGATGACCGCGAACGGCACGACCCAGCTCTCGTACTGCGCGGCGAGCACCAGAAACACGAACACCAGCGCCATCGCAAAGATATAAGGCGCCTGGCTGCCCGCGCGCTTCTCCTGGAACACCGACCCGGTCCAGTCGTAGGTGAGGTTGCCGGGCAGCGCCTTGGCGAGCGATCCTCCATCGCATCGATCGCCTCGCCCTGGCTGTACCCGGGAGCCGGCGCGCCGTTGATGGTCGCCGCCCGGTACACGTTGTAGCGCTCGATGTAGGCCGGGCCGCGGCGTCGGCTTGATCGACACCAGCGAGGACAGCGGCACCATGTCGCCGGCCTGCGTGCGCACGTAGAGCGCGTTGACCGCATCGGGCAGCGTGCGCGCCGAACCCTCGGCCTCGGCGGTGACGCGGAATGTGCGCCCGAACAGATTGAAGTCGTTGATGTAGTTGCCGCCGAGGAAGGTCTGCAGCGCGAAGAAGATGTCCGAGATCGGGATGCCGAGCGCACTGGCCCGGTCGCGGTCGACCACGTACTCGATCTGCGGCACGCGAGTCGTTGAACTGGGTCGAGACGCGCGCGAGCTCCTGGCGCTTGTTGGCCTGCGGCGAGGAAATCCTGGATCTGCCGCGGGAAGTTCTCGAGGCTGCCGCCGGAGGTGTCCGCGAGCATGAACTCGAAGCCGCCCGCCTGGCCGATGCCGGGGATCGCCGGCGGCGCGACGACCACGACATTGGCCTCCTTGATCGGCCGAGCAGCTTGTACAGCCGCTCGGATCAGCGCCTGCGCCGAGCTCTGCCGCGCCCGGCCGCTGCGACCAGGGCTTCAACGGGATGAATCCGGAGCCGGTGTACGGCGTCGTTGACCTGAGCGAGCAGGTTGAGCCCGCGTGATGGCGAGCATGCTCGTGCACCTCCGGCTGCTTGCTGACGATCGTCGCGCGATCTTCTCGAGCACCGCCTCGGTGCGCTGGAGCGATGCGCCGGGCGGCAGCTGCGTAACCAGAGCAGGTAGCCCTGGTCGTCCTCGGGCAGGAACCCGCCGGGCCGCTGCCACACCAGCAGCGCCAGCGGCGACGATGATCGCGCCGAACACGCCGAGCGCGATCGCCGAGCGGCGAATCGCGCGGCGCACGGTGCCCGTGTACTGCTTGGTGGCTCGCGCGAAACCACGATTGAAGGCGGCGAAACCGCGCCCGAGCAGGCCGCGCGGCGGCTCGGTCTCCGAGCGCGGCTTCAAGCAGCAGCGCGCACATCGCCGGCGTGAAGGTCAGCGCGATGAGCGCCGAGATCAGCACCGACACCGACAGCGTCAGCGCGAACTGCTTGTAGAACTGGCCGGTCAGGCCGCCGAGGAACGCCACCGGCACGAACACCGCGGCCAGCACCAGCGCGATCGCGATCACCGGGCTCGACACGTCCGCCATCGCCGCGCGCGTGGCTGCGCGCGGATCGAGGCCCTTGCTCCTCCATCTTCTCGGTCACCGCCTCGACCACGACGATCGCATCGTCGACCACGATGCCGATCGCGAGCACCAGCGCGAACAGCGTCAGCGTGTTGATCGAGAAGCCGAGGGCCGACGAAGATGCGTGAAGGTGCCGAGCAGCGACACCGGCACCGCCAGCATCGGAATCAGCGTCGCGCGCCAGCTCTCCAGGAACAGGAACACGACCAGCAGCACCAGCGCCGCGGCGATGAACAGCGTGATCTCGACTTCCTTGATCGACTCGCGGACGAACTCCGAGGTGTCGAGCGGGATGGTCGTAGCGAATGCCGGGCGGGAAGCGGTGCGACAGCTGTCTCGAGCGTCGGCGCGCACCTGCTTGCTCGACCTCGAGCGCATTCGCGTCCGGCAGCTGATAGATGCCGAGCAGCGCCACCGGCCTGGCCGTTCAGCCGGCTCGAGCGCGTGTAGTCGGTGGCGGCGAGCTCGATGCGGGCGACGTCGCGCAGCCGCACGATCGCGCCGTTGGGGCCGGCGCGCAGCACCATGTTCTCGAACTCCTCCACGCTTGCTCAGGCGCCCGTGCACGGTCACCGTGTAGGTCATCTGCTGGCCGGGCGGCGCCGGCTCGGCGCCGACGATGCCGGCCGGCGCGACCACGTTCTGCTCGTTGATGGCGTTGCGTGATGTCGCTGGGTGGTGACGCCGAGGCGCGCCATCTTGCCCGGGTCGAGCCAGATGCGCATGCCGTAGTCGCGCGCGCCGAACTGCTGCACCTGGCCGACGCCGCGGACGCGCGCCAGCGAGTCGTACACCTGCAGCGTCGCGAAGTTGCTGAGGAACAGGTAGTCGTAGCGCGGATCGGTCGCCTCGATGGCGCATGAACATCAGCGGCTGCGGCTGGCGCTTGGTGATGGACACGCCCTGGCGCAGCACGTCCGGCAGGCAGCTGCCGCTGGGCGATGGCGACCTGATTCTGCACGTCGACCGCGGCGATGTCCTGGTCGGTGCCGACCTCGAAGGTGACGTTGAGCGTGTAGGAGCCGTCGTTGGAGCTCTTCGAGTCCATGTAGATCATGTTCGGAACGCCGTTCACCTGCGTCTCGATCGGCGCCGCCACCGACTGCTCGATGGTCGAGGCATCGGCGCCGGGGAAGGTCGCCGCGACGACTACCGATCGGCGGCGTGATCTGCGGGAAGCGCGCCACCGGCAGCAGCAGAAACGCGATGGTGCCCGCGAGCGTGATGACGATCGCCAGCACCGTCGCGAAGATCGGCCGGTCGATGAAGAAATTGCTCATGAGGCGCGCGGCCCCGCCGCGGGCGGGCCGGTCGGCGCCGCCCGCACCGGCGTCTCGCGCAGGGGTTCCGCCCGCACCGGCGTGCCGGGTTTGAGCTTCTGCGTGCCGTCCACGACCACCACGTCGCCCGGCGCGAGGCCCCCTCGACCACCCAGTCGCTGCCCTGCTGCTGGCCCATCTTGACGTCGCGCTGCTGTCGCCTTGCCGGAGCTGGTCCACGATCCAGACGAAGTGCTTGTCCTGCAGCACCTGCACCGCGCGCTGCGGAACGAGCAGCGCGTTTGGGCGCTCGCGCGTCGCGACCGACCACCTTGACGTACTGTCCGGCGTGCAGGAACTGCTTCGGGTTCGGCACCGTGAGGCGCAGCGCGCAGCGTGTCGGTGCGCAGGTCGACGGCGGCGTCGATGAAATTCATCTTTCCGGGAAGCTCGTACTCGCTGCCGTCGGCAAGCAGGATCCGGAACTCGCGCTGGCTGGGATTGTGCTGGTCGAGCGGACGGCCCAGCTCGCGCTGCACCTGCAGCAGGCGCTGCTCCCCGACGCTGAAGTTCGCATACATCGGATCGGTCTGGTAGACGGTGGTCAGCAGCGTTGTGTACGCGGTGACCACTCCGCCGATGCGGATCAGCGCCCGGCTCATCACACCGTCGATGGGCGAGCGGACCTGGGTGTAATTGAGGTTGAGCTCCGCCGTCTTCACCGCCGCCTCCGCGGCCTTCACCAGGCCCTGCGCCGAGGCATTGGCGGCGATCGCCGCATCGAGCTCCCTCTGGCTCAACGCGTCGATCGCCGTCAGCGGGCGCGCACGGGCCAAATCGCGCGTGGCCTGCGCTTCTGCCGCGTGCGCCTGGGCGAGCCCCGCCTGCGCCTGGGCGAGTGCGGCGGCGTAAGGCTGCGGATCGATCTCGAACAGCACTTCGCCGTGCTTGACCGGCGCGCCCTCGAGCGCCGCCTGCCGGTAGAGAATTCCAGACGACCTGCGGGCGGATCTCGACGGTGTTCGAGGCCTCGAGCTGCGCCGGGTACTCCTGCGTCAGCGACGTGGGTTGAGGCCGCATGGTCAGCGTCGCCACCGTCTGCGGTGCCGGCGGCCCGGCGGCCTTGCCCCCGCAGGCCGCCGCCGCGGCGAGCGACGCGAGTACCGCGAGCCGCGACGCCCTGCAAAGCCACCGCGCAGCAGGAATGGACGATAGACGCATAGCGGCCTGGTCTGGAGACTGTGGGGGACGAAGCATAACGCGCCGGCCGGAACCCCGCCCGGTGGGCGTGGAATCTCGCTTATAGTATTTCACACGATGTCCGATCGGATCCGCAACCTGATGCTGCTGCCGGGCCTCATCGCCCTGAGCGCCGCCGCTGCGGCTGCCGATAAAGCCTCCGATCGGCGGGCGGCGCACGGGCGCAAGCTCGCTCTTGGCATCTGCTCCGCCTGCCACGTGGTCGCTTCGGACCAGGAGTTCCCGCCGCTGCTCAATCCTGCGGCTGCGCCGTTCGCCGACATCGCCAACCGGCCGGAATCGACGCGCGAAGCGCTGCGGCATTTCGTCGCGGCCACCCACTGGGACGAGAAGACTCTGCCTCTGACGATGCCCAATCCGGCGTTGACCGATTCCCAGATCGCCGACGTCGTGACCTACATCCTCAGTCTGCGCGGACCCTAGGAGCCTAGACCTCGCCCAGCGCGGGCGGCACACACGACAGCAGTTGCTCGCGCACCCAGGCGTGCGCCGGGTCCCGCTGATCGCGGGCGCGCATCCCCGGTGATGAGGCGCAGTTTGTTGAGCAGATGGCTGACCGCCGATTGGGTGACGCCGAGCCGCTGTACAGCCGGGACCCTGGGGCACGCAGCGAATCTGGGACAGCAGAGCACCCTGGCCGATTGACAGCCGCTATCCGCGGGCTGTCAACCATGACGCCGCTTCGGCGTTCTCGGTATACACATGAAGCTCCATCGGCACCTGCTTTTCGTTCCTGCGCTCGGCGCGGCCATGGCGGGATTCCTGTCACCCACGAGCGGGGGCACGGCCGGTGCGCCGGCCGAGACGGCGAGCGCCGGGCCGGCGATGCCGGTGGCGACCGTCACAGGCGCACTCGGCGGCATTTTGTGTTTCCTCGCAACCAGCGGCTCGAACCTTGTGCTGGTCGACAGCGACTTCGCCAATCCGGTCGTAATCGGCGCGCTCGCGGCGCCCGTCGAGCGATCGGCCTACCAGTGAATGCCGTGCGTGAGCGCGGCAAAGGCGCCGGCTTCGCGGGACCCTTTAGCGCCCGGCCCGGGTGCTCCGCCGGCCGCCTCCGAGTCCGGAAACATCCTATAGCTCTCGCTCCTGACGGCTCGGCCGAACTCGGGCGCGAACAGCTCCACCAGCTGCGCGACTGTGCCCAAGGGGGTTGCCAGGCGCTCAGGATGATCGATGATCGCGGCACAGACTCCGTCAGCCGCCTGTTCCGGCTGCATCAATTCGAAGTGCTCATACATTTTCGTCGGCGCCACCATCGGTGTGCGCACCAGCGGCATGTTGACCACGGTGAAGCGCACGCCACGCGCGGCATATTCGGCCGCAGCACAGCGTGAAAACGCTTCGAGAGCGGCCTTCGACGCGTTATAGGCCGCAAAGTGAGGTTCGTTCGTCAAAACACTGATCGAGGAGATGTTGATGACGTGTCCGGCGCCGTGTCGAACCATCGCGGGCAGCAGCCCGAGCGTCATCCGCACGGCCGAAAAGTAATTGATTAGCATCAACCGCTCATAATCGTGGAATCGCTCGTAGGTCTTGTCGATGGCGCGCCGGATCGATCGGCCGGCGTTGTTGATCAGAATATCCACGTGCTCATGCTCGGCCGACAGCCGTTCGATCAACCGATCGCACGCTTGACTGTCGCCGATGTCGCAGCTGTACGTGGTGACCTCGCCGCCGCGGGCCGCGATTTCCGTGCGCACGTGCGCCAACTTCTCCTCTTCGCGCGCCACGATGAGCAGCCGCGCGCCGGCCTCCGCAAGGCGCAGTGCGGTGGCTCGCCCGATTCCCGATGACCCGCCCGTCACCAGTACCGTCTTGCCCTTGACGATCTGGCTCAAGCGGGCGGCCGTGTGCAAACCCGGATCGAGGCAGCGTTCCCAATAGTCCCACAGGCGCCAGGCGTACGATTCCAAGGAAGGCAGTTGAATGCCTGCCGTTGCCAGCAGCGCCTGCGCCTGCGCTGCATCGAATGTGGTCGGATGATTGAGCAGCCCGACGAGCGATATGGGAATGCCGAGATCGCCGCACAACTGCCTGGCGATGCGCTGCACCGACGGGAGCAGTTCGGCCGGCGGCCGCACGAGCTTCGATGAAGAGTGCCCGATGCCGGCGTCGAATCGCAGCATCATTGTCGGCGCATGGGCCGCCCGCGCGAACAGGTTCAGCACGTCGCCCATGCGACGATCCTTGGGATCCGTGAGATGAAAGCACTCGCCGTCGTGACCCGGCACGTGCGCGAGGTGCGCCAGCGCGGCGGCAACGAAGTCCACCGGCACCAGGTTGATGTGCCCGCCTTCCATGCCCACCAGCGGCACCCAGCGCGGAAGGCAGTCGCGTAACTTCTGGATCGCCTTGAACAGATAATACGGGCCGTCGATCTTGTCGATGACCCCGGAGCGCGAATGGCCGACGACCATGCCGGGCCGATAGACGCGCCACGGAATCCGGCAGCTGCCGCGCACCAGTCCCTCGGACTCGTGCTTGGTGCGGAAGTACGGCAGGTCCAGGCCTTCGGCTTCATCGAACATGCCTTCGGTGAACCTGCCGCGATAGCGGCCCGCGACCGCAATCGAGCTGACGAGATGAAAGCACCCGGCCCGGCAATCGTGGGCGAGATCCAGCGCATGGCGGGTTCCGAGCACGTTCGCGCGGACCAGGTCCTCGTCGGCGGCGTTCAAATCGTACAAGGCGCCGAGATGGAAGAAATGATCGATGCGGCCGGCGAGCTCGCGCCGATCGGACTCTGATACGCCGAGCAGGGGCTGCTCGAGATCGCCGACGACGGGAACCAGCAGCTTTCCGCCCGGGCCGCACTCCTGCGCCAGCCGCTCGAATCTGGCGCGTGATCCCGCCCGGAGCAGGATCCGGATCGGCTCGCCGCGCATCAGCAGTTCGGCGACCAGATGCCGGCCGATGAAGCCGGTGGCTCCGGTGATGAAATATCCCATGGTGCGACCCTACACCGTAAATGCCACGGTCCATATCGTGGTAACCCGAGGGGTCCAAAAGCGCGCGAAAAGGGCCACAGTACGCCTCATGACCATGGGCGAGAGCATGACTGCGGTGGACCGGGCCTGGCTGCGTATGGAGCGGCCGACCAATCCCATGGTCGTGATGGGCTTGCTGATCACGAGCCGGCCGCTGCGCCGCGCTGCGCTGCGCGAGATCGTGAGCGAGCGGTTCCTCCAGTTCGAGCGCTTCCGCTGTGTGCCGGTCATGGACACGCTCAGCGGACAGTGGGTGCGCGCCCAAGCCTTCGACCTCGACGACCATGTGCTGCGGGTCGCCCTGCCGGCGCCGGCCGGCAAGGTGCAGCTGGAGGCCTTGGCGGGCGAGCTTGCGAGCGCGCCGTTCAACACCGGTCGGCCGCTGTGGACATTCCACCTCATCGAGCGCTACCAGGGCGGCAGCGCATTGATCGTGCGCATTCATCATTGCTACGCGGACGGCATAGCGCTGATGCACGTGCTCGCCAGTCTGGCTGACGAAGACATGCCGGGAACATTTGCAGCCGCCGCGCCCGATGCGGGCGGCGGCCCGGCACCGACCATTCCGGGAATGCTCGCCCAGGCGTTCAGCAAGTATTCCGATCTGCTGGAGAAGGGCCTGCACTTCACGCTGCATCCGCTCGAGGCCGCGGCGGCATCGCGCGAAGCGCTCGGTCTTGCCGGTGAGCTCGCGCGTCTCGGCGTCGGCATGGCGGACGACCCGGCGACCCGGTTGAAGCGGCCGCTCAGCGGCGTCAAGCGTGTCGCGTGGGGCGAACCGCTGGCGCTCGAAGAGGTTCGAACCGTCGGCCGCGTGCTCGGCTGCACGATCAACGACGTTTTGATCGCCACGCTCGCCGGCGCCCTCGGCCGCTATCTGGACGCTCAGGGGGAAGCCACCGCCGGCGTGACGATCCGCGCCGCGGTTCCCGTCAATCTGCGTTCCGACGGAGCATCTTTCGAAATGGGAAACCGCTTCGGTCTCGCGTTCGCCGAATTGCCGATCGGCATCCGGCATCCTCTTGAAAGGCTGTATGCGGTCCACTCCAGCATGCAGGCGCTGAAGGGCTCGCCGGAAGCCCTGGTCACGTTCGGGCTGCTGGCCGCGATCGGCGCATTGCCCGCCGCGGTGGAGGATCCGGCGATCGCATTTTTCAGCGCCAAGGCGAGTTTGGTCGCCTCGAATCTTCGCGGACCGGCCAGCGCACTGCATCTGGGCGGCGCGCCGATCACGCAGCTGCTGTTCTGGGTGCCGCAATCCGGCAGCATCGGCACGGGCGTGAGCATGTTCACCTACCGCGACGAAGTGCAGCTCGGAGTGATCGCGGATCGGCGCTTGATCCCGGAGCCGACCGAGCTCGTATCGATCATCCAACAGGAATTCGACCGGCTGGTCCTCCTGGTGCTGCTCGGCGGCAGCTCGCTGGGCCACTGAAGGCTGCCGCAGCGCGGCTTCCCGCACGGCCGGTCACTGCAGGTAGCGCCGCGCGCGCTCGACGTCGAGCTGCTCCATCGCATCGGCCGGATCGCAGGCGGCCGCGGCTGTGTACAGCTCATCCGCCTGTTCGCGGTGCCTCCTTGCATCGAGCAGCAGAAGACCGTTCGCGTATTCGATCTTCGCAATCGGCGATGCCGGGGCCAGCTTGAGCGCGCGCCGAAAGTGTTCCAGGGCCGCATCGCCCGATGCCTGATAGGTAACGCCCGCGAGCAGCGAGCCCATCTTGGCGACGATTTCCGCGTGATACAGACCCAGTGCAATGTGGGCATCGGCATGTTTCGGCTCGAGTTTCAGCGCCGTCTCGAGGTGACTGTGCACCCGGGTCGCCATGCCGTTCGCGAGAGCCTTCAAGATCGAGATCCGCTGACTGTATCGGCCCAGAACCAGTGCCAGCATGTAATGCGCATTGGCGTCGTCGGGCAGCGCCTGGACGGCCGCCTCGCCGCGTGCGATGGCCGCCTGCAGCAGGCGGTCGGGCTCCTCCCCCGCAGCCTGCAGCGAATAAATCCCGGCGGCCTTGTTGGCGGCCGAGGCGCCCAATGCCCCGAGCTTGCTGCCCGCCGCGATCGCGCCGGTGAAATCGCCGGTATGAAACCGCCTCCATGCCTCCTGCAAGCCCGCGGCGATGTCCTTGGCGCCCCCGTGGCCGTCGGCCCACTCGCCGAACGCACGGTTCTTCTTCGCCAGAGCCGCCACCCGCGCCGCGCTCGGGAAGGGCTCGCGATCGCCCTTGTGCAGCGCCGCCCAGCGATCCTCGAGGCCGCTGCCGGCAAAGCACTTCGCGAAAGGATTTTTGGGGGAGCTTCTGGTCGTGGCGGCACGCATTTGTACACTCCTACTGCGGGAACTACGAATCGCCGAATGCCTCTCTTCGCATCTATATTAGCCGCGTCGATCGGAAAACCCATTAAGGGCAACTACTCATATGCGGCATCGGCCGCGCAATTGGAGAAGAACATGGCCACGAAAAAAACTTCATCGAAGCGCGCACGCGCAGTCGCGCGCCGCGGCGCTCGCGGCGGCGCAGCGAACACGCAGGCACAACTGCTCACCATGCTGCACCAGGTGTGGTTGGCGGGTCTCGGCGCGGCATCGCGAGCTCAGCAAGGGGCGCCGAAGCTGATGGAGGAATTGATTGCCGAGGGCGCGCGCGTTCAGGCGGACACCCAGGCAGCGGCGGAAAAGGCCTTGCGCGGCGCCATCACCGGCATGCAGGAGACGCTCAATGCGCGCATGAGCAAGGTTCGCGGCGATGCGACCGACGCGTTCGAGAATCTCGAGAAAATCTTTCGCGCCCGTGTGAACAGTGCGCTGACGCAGCTCGGCGTGCCGAGCGCGGGTGAAGTGCAATCGCTCAGCAAGCGGGTCGATGCGCTCAATGCCCATATCGACAAGCTCGCGCGCGCGCGCAAGCCGGTGGCGCGGATGCGCACGGCGCGCAAGAACGGATCTGCGCATTCGCCGACGCCCTAGCGGCCGATGTTGACCATCGAACCCGCCCTGCACCGCCGGGCGGGCCGCGCCAAGCTGGCGATCGCCTTGGCGGGTGGAGGGCCTCTGGGCTTCTTCTACGAGCTCGGTGCGCTGCATGCATTGAGCGAGGCCATCGAGGGCCGCGAGCTGACGGATTTCGACGTCTATGTGGGCGTCAGCTCCGGCTCCCTCATTGCTGCGGCGCTCGCCAGCGGATTCGACACCGCCGCCATGTGCGGAATGTTCTTGTACGATGAGTCGGTGCTGTTTCCATTCTCGCCCGCCATCCTGATGCGCCCGGCGTTCGCCGAATATGCGCGCGGCCTGATGCGCCTGCCCAAGGTGCTGGCGCAGATCGTGCAGCGCTACGCGCGCGACCCCGGCAACGGCGCGTGGGGGACGGGAATCGGAAAATTGGGACGCCTGCTGCCCACGGCGCTGTTCGACAACGGACCGCTGCAGGATTATTTGCGGCTGCTGTTCAATTCTGAGGGCCATACGGACGACTTTCGCCGCTTGCGGGCGCGACTGTACGTCGTGGCGACGAACTTGAACACCGGCGCGTCGGTGTCCTTCGGCGGCACGGGGCGCCGGCACGTGCCGATCTCCCGCGCGCTGCTCGCGAGCAGTGCGCTCCCCGGGCTGTATCCCGCGGTCGAGATCGACGGCGAGCACTTCGTCGACGGCGCGCTGATCCGCACGATGCATGCTTCGCTCGCGCTGCAGGAGCACTGCAATTTCGTGATCTGCATCAATCCCATCGTCCCCTTCGACGCCTCACAGCCGCAGACTCAGCCGCCGATCAACCTGGTGGAGGAAGGATTACCGGCGATCCTCGGGCAGACGTTCCGGGCGCTCATCTATTCGCGCATGAAGGTCGGGATGGCCACCTACGGCGCTCGCTTCCCGACCGCCGACACGCTGCTGCTCGAGCCCGACCGCCACGACAAGCGGCTGTTCTTTGCCAATGTGTTTCGCTACAGAGAGCGCCTGAGCCTCGCTGACCACGCCTACCGGCGCACCCGCCGCGACCTGCTCGCGCAAGCCCCGCTGCTCGCGCCGCTGCTCGAGCGGCGGGGCCTGCGGCTCAATGTGCGGGTTCTGCGCGATCCGAACCGCTCGCTGCCGACCAAGTCGGGCAGACCGCCCCGTTTGCGGCACACCGCACGCCGCCTGGACCAGGCCTTGGAGCGGCTCGAGCACATGCTGCAAGCGCCCGGCACCGCAGGCTGACCCGAATCATGGCCGCGCAATCGTTGTCGCAGGAATCTTCAACGTGAAGGCCGCCACGGACAGCTTCGACGAGCTGCTCGCCCGGAGTCGACTGCTCGAATCGCCGCAATGCCAAGCGACCGATTTCATCGCTACCCTGCGCGAGCTGCGCGCCTGGCAGAGCGCCCGTCTGGCGAGAACCTACCAGGATTTTCGCGCCGTTCCGCGTTATTCGCTGGCCGTGGAGTTCTTCCTGACCGATCTGTATGGACCACAGGAGTTCACCGACCGCAATCAGGATCTGCGGCGCGCGTGGCGGCGGCTGAGGCGGGCGCTGCCCTCCGCCGCGATGAACGTGCTCGGACACTCCGTCGAACTCGAGGTGCTCACGCTCGAGCTCGACCATGCCATGGTCCGCGCGCTCGGCGCGGTGCAGGTGACCGACGCCCTCTATGCGGCCGCGTATCGCGCGGTGGGCGATCGGGCCGCGCGCATTCGGCAGATCGATCTCATCGTGGGCATCGGCGGGGATCTCGATCGTATCGTGAGCCGGGCATGGCTCGGGGCGCTGCTGCACGCGGCGCACCTGCCGGCCCATGCGGCGGGATTCGGCGACCTGCAGGACTTCCTCGAGCGCGGGTACACCGCTTTTCGCCGGATGCAAGGCGCTCAAGGTCTGCTGAGCGCCATCCGCGAGCGCGAATCGCGCTTCATGCAGGCGATGCTCGACCCCATTGAGCTCCCGCGCGCGGGCGTCCGGTAGCAAAGCGCATGAGCAGCCGAGCGTACGATTACATCATCGTGGGCGCCGGCTCGGCCGGCTGTGCGCTCGCCAATCGGCTCTCGGCGAATTCCGCCTGCCGAGTCCTGCTGCTGGAGGCCGGCGGCGCGGATTCCAGTCCCTTCATCCACATGCCGGCGGGCCTTGCCCGCCTGGTCGACGACGCTCGCATCGACTGGCGCTACCACACGGAGCCCGAACCCGGACTCAATGGCCGAAGGCTGTACTGGCCGCGCGGCCGCGTGCTCGGCGGCTCGAGCTCGATCAACGCCATGTGCTACACGCGCGGCCACCGCCTCGACTATGACGAATGGGCGGCGCTGGGTGCCGAGGGCTGGGAGTACGCGAGCGTGCTCCCGTATTTTCGCAGGGCCGAAGACCAGGCTCGCGGCCCGAGCGAGCATCACGGCGTCGGCGGACCGCTCTCGGTCGAAGACCTGAGATTCCGCAATCCGTTGAGCGCGACGTTCGTCGAAGCCGCCGTACAGTGCGGACTGCGCCGCAACCCGGACTTCAACGGCGACGTGCAGGACGGCGCCGGCTTCTACCAGGTCACCCAGCGAGGCGGCCGGCGCTGCAGCGCGGCCGTCGCGTATCTGCGGCCGGCAGCACAGCGCGCCAATCTCGAGGTCCTGACCCGCTGCCTATCGACGCGCGTGCTGTTCGAAGGCCGGCGCGCCGTGGGAGTCGAATACCGGTCCGGCAGCGCTCTGCAGCGCGCGCCCGCGCAGAGCGAGGTGATTCTGACGGCCGGCACGATCGGCTCGCCGCAGCTGCTCATGCTCTCGGGCGTGGGACCGCCGGAGGAGCTTCGCGCGCTCGGCATCCCGATGGTGGCCGAAAGCCTCCAGGTGGGGCGCAATCTGCAGGATCATCTGGATTTTTGCACCTTGAGCAAGTGCACGCAAAAAATCACCTACGATTTCAACGCATATCAGGAGCTGGCCGTCGCGGTGCGCTACCTGCTGACGCGTTCGGGTCCCGGGGTCAGCAACATTGCCGAAGCGGGAGGCTTCGTGCGCAGCCATCTGGCGCCGGACCTGCGTCCCGACATTCAATTCCATTTCGTGCCGGCGCAGCTCGACGACCATGGGCGCAATCGGTTGAGCGGGCACGGCTACACGGTGCACGCCTGCGCGCTGCGCCCTTCGAGCCGCGGGCACCTCTCGCTCAGATCCGCACGGCCGGACGATCCGCCGCGCATCTTCGCCTCCTACCTGACGGATCCGAACGACCTTGAGGTCATGCTGGAAGGCATGCGCTGGTCGCGCGAAATTCTGCGTGCGCCCGCATTCTCGCCGTTTCGCGGCGCAGAGATCTTTCCGGGCGAGACGGTCACGACGCGGACTGGTCTCAAGGACGTGCTCAGGCGCAAGGCGGAGACGATTTATCACCCGGTGGGAACGTGCCGCATGGGAGGCGACTCGTCCGCCGTCGTCGATTGCCGGCTGCGGGTGCGCGGGGTGGAAGGACTGCGCATCGCCGACGCATC
Source organism: uncultured Gammaproteobacteria bacterium (assembly GCA_963774865.1). GTDB lineage: Bacteria > Pseudomonadota > Gammaproteobacteria > Steroidobacterales > Steroidobacteraceae > Bog-1198. Next base: position 46,855 of record CAVZGU010000013.1, on the reverse strand, counting down.
GGTCATGCCGCGGCTGATCGGGGGCAACACCAATGCGCCCACCATCATGATCGCGGAGAGGCTCGCCGACCTGATCAGCGCTCCAGCTTGAGGCGCCGGGCCGCGCCGCGCTTCAACACCTTGCCCGGGTTCATCACGCCGTTCGGATCGAACAGGGCTTTGACCGCCAGCATCAGCCGCAGGCGCGTGCCGCCCGCCAAGCACTCGAGCGAGGCGCGCTTCTCGAGACCGATGCCGTGCTCGGCGGAGAAGCTGCCGCCGAGCTCCCGCAGCCCCTGGTAGATCAACGGTGCGATCTCGGCGTAGCGCTCGGTGATCGGCGCCGCGGCGTTGATGGTGAAGTGCACGTTGCCGTCCGCGAGATGCCCGACGATGTAGATGCGCAGGGCTGCGTCGTGGAGCGACAGTCGCGACTCGACATCGGCGAGATACTTCGCCAGCCCGTCGATAGGCACGGACACGTCGTACCACAGGCCCCCCGGATACCTGCGGTCGACCGCCCAGTCCTCGCGCACGCGCCACAGGTCGCGCTCCTCGGCGGCATTCTTCGGCAGCATGGCATCGACGATGAGGCCCGCATCCGCCGCGTGCGCCAGGACTGCCTCCAGCGCCGCCTGCGCCGCCGCGCTGCTCGCGCCGGTGACCGCGATCAGCAGACCGAAGGCCGCCGGCGGCATGCGCGCGAGCGGCGCGATATTCAAGGATTCGGCGCTGAGTGCGATGTGGTTGCCGGACATGAGCTCCGCCGCGGCGAGCGAGACCCCGGCCTCGGCCTCCACCGCGCGCATGAGCGTGATCGCCGCGTCCAGGTCGGGCAGCAATGCGAGTGCAGTGTGTCGCGCACCGGACATCGGCACCAGATTCAGCACGATGCGCGTGATGACCCCGAGCGTGCCCTCAGAGCCGATGAACAGCTGCCGAAGCGCGAGACCCGCGTTGTCTTTACGGATCCGACTGAGCTCGCGCAGCACCTCGCCGGAGGTGAGCGCGACTTCCAGCCCCAGCACGCGCTCGCGCATGGTGCCGTAGCGGAACGCCTCGATGCCGCCCGCGTTGGTCGACACCATGCCGCCGATCGTGGCGCTGCCGCGCGCGCCGAGATCGATGCCCGCCGCGAGTGCATGCGGCGCCAGCGCCTCCTCCAGCCGCGCCAGCGTGACGCCGGCTTCGACGGTCGCCGTGCGCGACGCCGCGTCCACGCTCTCGATGCGATTCATCCGGTCGAGCGACAGGATGAGCTCGCCGGGCTGCGTCCACGCACCGCCGGAAAGCCCCGTGCGGCCGCCTTGCGGCACGACTCCGACGCCTGTTTGCGCGCACAGCGCGAGCACTGCCGCGACCTGCGCGGTATTCGCCGGCCGCGCCATCAAGGTGGCGCGCAAATTGTTGGCATGCATGCCGGGATCGACCGCGCTCATCTGCTCGCCGAGGCGCCGTCCCGGCTCGCCGACGATCGCCGTGAGCGCGGCGAGAAAGCCGTCGGGATACTCCGGCGCAGCCGTCATGACGGCCCATCGAGCTCGGCATAGTGCCGGAAGATCCCTTGGTTGCTGAACGGGACGCGCCGCGGGGAGCCGAGATACGCGCTGATCCGCGGCCGCTCCTGCACTCGTGCGTGCAGCGCGAACAGCCGCGGGTAGGCGCGCGGCGTCTTCGCCATCGCGCGCGGGAACGCGTAGCTCAAGCCCGAGATGATCTGAAACATCGACAGGTCCGCATAGCTCAGCGCCGCGCCGACCAGGTAGCGATCTCCCCGCGGATTGCGCGTCAGCACGCGCTCGAAATAGCCGAGGAACTTCGGCGCCCGAGTCTTCAAAAAATCCGCGGTGCGGCGGCGCGCCTCTTTCTTCTGTTCCTCGAAATACAGATTGCCCGACACCGGGTGATGCGTGTCGTGTATTTCCACCAGAAAATCCGCCATGGTGAGCTGCAGCTGGTGCGTCCAGATGCGGCCGGCCTCGTCCTTGGGCACGAGGCCGTGGCGGGGCCCGAGGAACCGCAGGATATTCGCCGTCTGGCCGATGACCAGCCGCCCGGATTTCAAGAACGGCGGCGCAAACGGCGGCCTCGCCGCATTGCGGTCATTCATGAGCCGCAGCAGTGCGGCGACCCCTGCGCCCTTGCCGCCTTCACGCGCCACGTCCCGATAGCGGGCCCCCGCCGCCTCCAACGCCAATCGCAAGAACTCGCCGCGACCCTGGATCGTCGGCCAGTAATAGAGCTCATAAGGCATGGCCCGACTCCTCGCACAGCGGCCGTCCGGCGTGACTTGCCGGATGGATGGAGCCACTATATCGCCACTGCCATCACGGAGCACATCCAGTGAAGAGAAGATGGCTATTGCATTCAATTGCAATCGGCTTCACGCGACTCGCCTGATGGAGGCGAATGCCTAAGCCGCCGCGCCTCTCTGTGGGCGCATCGCCTCGCGCGCCAGCCGGATCGGCAGGCGCTCGCGGATCGCCGCATCGACCGAATCCGGAATATGACTCGGGTAGTGGTTCGAGAGAATCGCCTGCAGCTTGCGCGCCGCGCGCTCGATCACCGACGGGCGGCCCTCCTCGACCCATTCATTCGGGCTGGTGCGATCGCCGACGCTGGGATAGATGTACTCCCGCTGCATCAGCTGCAGCGTCTGATCCGAGCCGAGATAGTGGCCCGGCCCTTCCAGGCACACCTTGCGGATGGTCTCGAGCGACAGCGACTCGTCGCTGACCTCGATGCCCTTGATCGTGCGCTGCACGGCGCCGATCACGTCGTTGTCGATGATCAGGCTCTCCAGCGAGAAGCCGAGCAGGCTCGCGAGCATCCCGGCCGACTCGTAGATCAGGTTCGCGCCCGCGTTGCCGACGAGCGCATGGTTGTAGGCCTTCTCGTAGCCCGCCTGCATGTCCGGGAGCTTGGCATCGCACATGCCGGAGGCCGTTCCGCCGGTCAAGTCGTAGTACCTCGACAGCTGTGCGCTCGCGGCGGACAACAGCGCCTGCTCCGGACTGCCGCCCGACATCGCGCCGGTGCGCAGGTCCGAGACGAAGCACCAGGTGCCGAAAATCGCCGGCGCACCCCGCTTGACGGCATTGACGTAGACCAGCCCCGCGAGGCACTCGGCTATTTCCTGAACCAGCGCGGAGGCGAGCGCGGCGGGCGCCGTGGCGCCCGCCTGGCCTGCCGACAGCAGCAGCACCGGCATCCCGCCGCGCACCGCCGTCTCCAGGCACAGGCACGCGTCATAGGCGAATTTGAGCGGCGGCACCACGAAGCAGTTCGATTGGCTGACGAACGGCCGCGCGCGCCACTGTTCCTCGCCGCCGGCGATCAAATGGAACATCTCCAGGCTTGCCTCGACGTGCTGCGGCTGCACCCAGCTCGTGCCCACGTGCTTGGTGGTGCCGGCCACGCTGGCATAGCAGTGTTGATGTCCATCTCGAGCGGCGTCGCGACCTCGCGGCACACCACCGAGCGCTGAAAGAAGTGCAGATGCTCGAGCGTGTCGACCACGCGCGCGATGTCGTAGAGATCCTTGGTGGTCGAGTCGCGATATTCGCCGGTCATGGCATTGACGATGTGCACCGCGGCCCCGGCGGTGCCGAAATACACGTTCGAACCCCAGGGCTCCAGATCGTGCTTCGGCTCCTGTCCGTAGAGCACGAAATGCCGCGCCGCCCGCGCCACCGTGTCCTCGACCAGCGCGCGCGGGAAAATCAGCCGGCCTTCGGGCGTCAGCTTGGCGCCCGCCCGGGTCATGTATTCGATGCCGCCGGGCGTCGCATCCGCGAGGCCGATGTTCTCGAGCACGTCGAGCGCAGCGTGATGGATGCGCAGCACGTCGGCATCGGAGAGCGGCTTGTAGCGGCCGCCGGGCATTCCCGGGCGCACCGGGCGCAAGCTGTCGGGCAACGGGGCCGAGCGGGCCGCCCGCCGTGCGGCGCGCGCGCCGCCGCGCGCGACCTTGGATTCGACTTCACCCATTGGAAATCCTCGCTGGATCAAAACGGCAGGATGCTCCGTATCGGAGGGTTTCGGCAAGCGGCACGCCAACGCGAGCCCCAGAGCGGCAGTAGTTCCGTCAATTCGCGCCGCAGCGCAGGCGCGGCGGGCACTCCTGATCCGGGGGAAGACGATGCCACCATGCGGGCCCGCGCCGGTAAAGCGGTCTTTCAAGATTCTTTGCTTCTGAATAACGGAAGCCGAGCCGCTTCGATAAGTGCGGTGACGGTTCCCCTCAGAAACTCGCGCGCAGCCCCGCATAGGCGACCCGGCCGAGCGTGCCGTACTGATACGCCGTCTCGTAATGCCTGCCGGCCGCGTTCTCGACGCGGGCATACAATTCGATCCTGTCGCGCAGCTGATAGGAGGTGCGCAGGTCGAAAAGCACGTAGCCGCCGAGCTTGACCTGGGCACCCGTGTTCGAATTGTCATCGAAGCTCGGTCCCGCGTAGCGCAACGCCGCGTTCGCGCTCCACTTCGAAGACCGGCGATAGGTCACCGACGCATTCGCCGCATCCTCCGGCCGCCGCAACAGTTCCTCATCGTAGGTCGGCGAGCCCGGCGACCGATCCGCGGTGTAGGTATAGGTGTAATTGAGCGCAAAACTCAGCTGATCGCCCGCCTGGAGCGCGCCCTGCAGCTCCATGCCGCGGGCCAGCGCCCGCGCGATGTTCGCGTAGTACCCGTACGGGTCGGTCGCACACAGTCCGGCCGTCGTCGTGCAGTCGAAGAATTCGATGAGATCGCGGCTGTTGGACTGAAAGTACGTGGCGGACAACTGCAAGCGCCCATCCCATGCGTGCTGTTCGATGCCTGCATCCCAGCTTTGCGCGAGCTCGGGCCGCAGCGCCGGATTGCCGTAGTCGCTGTAGAGCTGGTAGAGCGAGGGCGCCTTGAAGCCCTGACCGAAGCTCGCGCGCAGAACCGTCCGGCCGTCGTTCAAGACCCATGCGGCGGCGAGCTGGCTGTCCGAATGACCGCCGTACACGCTGTGGTGGTCATAGCGCTCACCGGCGGTGAGCGTGAGCCCGGCGGCGGCCTGCGCCTGCAGCTGCACGTAGCCCGAGTCGATGGTCACCTCGTTCTCGAGCGGCGGCGGCACGGGCGGGAATTCGGGGGACAGGGTGTCGATGGTGGAGCGCTCGTGCTGCGCGCCGAATACGGCCTGCACCTGCGGCGTCGGCTCCCACGTGCCCTGGTACTCTTCGCGCTGATTGCCGCCGATTCCGTAGAAGGTCTCGGTGCTGGGGCTGCCGTAGTTCGCCGGCGCGTTCGGATCGTAATTGCGCGTATTCGTGTACGTGTACTGGAACGCGAGCCGATTGGTGAGCGCATGGTCCGGCGAATGCAGCGTGAGACCGGCGTAGCCCAATATCTGGTCGTTCTTGGCGTACTCGTTGTCGTCCCCGAAGTTGCCCTCCGGCGTGTCGAAACCGTCGAAGTCGGTGCGCGCCTGCGTGTAGTAGCCGCGCAGATCCAATTGCAGATCCTGCGTGAAATCATAGCGCAGCAGCAAGGTGCCGCCGCCGATCTGGCTCGCACACAAGCGCGTTCCGCCGTACTGCTCGTCGAACGCAGGAATGCCGCTGGTGCCGTTCCAGAAGCCCGACATGCGCCACATCCAGTCCTCGCTCTTGCCGCCCGCATTGGTCGTGAGGTAGCCCGTGTTGTGGGATCCGCCTTCGGCGGTGACGCCGCCGCCCAAGGGGTCCGTCGGCTCGGCGGTCACGATGTTGATCACACCGCCAATCGCCTGGCTGCCGTACAGCGTCGATTGCGCGCCGCGCAGGATTTCGATGCGCGCGACGTCGCTGGTCAACAGGTTCGCGAAGTTGTAGCCGGCCCCCGGTGCGGAGGGATCGTTCATCGGCACGCCGTCGATCACCACCATCGTCTGGTCGCTCTCGGCGCCGCGAATGAACACCGACGTGAACTCACCGACGCCGCCGTTGCGCGACACGGTCAGGCCCGGGGTCGTCTGCAGCAGATCGGAGGCGATGGTGAGCTGGCTCGCTGTGATGGCCCGCTGGTCGAGAACCGTGACCGAGTTGCCGATGCGGGAGAGCGGCTCCGGTGCGCGATTGGCCACGACCACGATCTCGTTCAAGGATTCGTCGCCCGGCGCTGCGGGCGGCGCCACCTGCGCACCGGCGATGTGAATGGTGAATGGCGCGCAGCAGGCGACGGCGCAGGCACGACCCAGACGATGATGATTCACGACGGCACCCCCGATGACGACGCTGCACGGACCGCGTCGAACATCCAAGCGCGGTCCCCTCGTCGCCACTCGGGAAACTCCGCTCGCTCAGCACACCCCGGCTGGTCGATGGGCGACCGCGACGAGCAGGTCTCCTGGCTTGCGGTTTTGAGTCCCCGCATCGCCTTCCCGGATGTTCAAGATCCAGTGGCCTTCGATGTGGGGCACGCCGCCTACAGTTGCGGGGGCAGCCCGGGCATTTGAACCCGAGTTCCCTTTGAATCCCCGTGAGGGGAACTTGTCGCGTGCTCTTACGGTGCCGCAAAACCATGACCCGGTCAACCGACCGCGCCGTTTTCGACGGCGCCGTTGACCGTAACGGCGATCGCGGGCAGACTGGCTGCGCGTTCAGGAGTCCGCCGGCCGCGCGGCCGGCGGGTGAAACGGGAAGCCGGTGACGCCCCGAGGGGAAAGTCCGGCGCTGCCCCCGCAACGGTAAGTGAATCAGGCGAGTCATCGTGCCACTGCGCATCGGCGTGGGAAGGCGACTCGGCCGGGAGAGCCCCACTCACGAGCCCGTATACCGACCTGCAGCGCGGCGGCACGTGTTGCGGCGGGCAACGACGGTGCGGAATGACCGGCGCTACGCCGCCAGCTCCTGCATCGCCTCCCCCCTCGACCTTGCCTACGTTTCCGGCGCGTGCACGGCGGGTGCGCAGAGGGTTGGCGTTTATGCTGCGGACAATTGGCAAGACCGCCGCCGGAGTCGCGCTCTTGCTCGGCGCTGCAGCGCCCGCGCTGAGTCTGGTGCTGCACGACGATCTGAAGCGCGCGGTCGACTTCGCGCATCCGCCGCAGCGGATCGTGAGCCTGCTGCCCTCGCTCACCGAAACCGTATGCGCGCTCGGCGCCTGCGACCGCCTGGTTGCGACCGACCGCTACTCGGACTGGCCTGCGCAGGTGAAATCGCTGCCGAAAGCGGGCGGCATCGATGACGCGCAGATCGAATTGATCGTGAGCCTGCGGCCGGACTTGGTGCTGCTGTCGAGCTCGCAGCGCATCACCGACCGGCTGCGCGCTTTGGAACTCGTGAGCTTCGCGCTCAACACCGACCGCTTTTCGGACATCGGCCACACCGTGCGCACCATCGGCGATATTCTCGGCGTTCCCGAGCGCGCGCAGCGCCTCAACGTGAGCCTCACCGCGGCAGTGCATGAGATCGGCGCGCAGGCTATGGCGCGGCGCCGCGGCGATGGGCCGAGCGTGTATTTCGAGGTGGACGGACCGCCCTATGCCGCCGGCCCCTCCTCGTACATCGGCGAACTGCTGACGCGGCTCGGTACGCGCAATATCGTGACGCCGGATATGGGTGCGTTTCCGCAGCTCAATCCGGAGTACGTCGTGCGCCACGATCCGGACGTCATCTTCGTCTCTCCCGCAGAGGCCGCACATCTCGCCGAGCGCCCCGGCTGGGACCGGATCCGCGCCGTGCGCGAGCAGCGCGTGTGCGCGTTCGCACCCGCGGTGCGCGATTCCATCGTACGGCCCGGACCGCGGGTCGCTGATGGAATGCGCGCGATCGCCGATTGTCTGGCGCGGGTATCGCCGTGAACGCGCTGCGGCCGGTGCTGGCAGAGTCCGCCACCGCGCGCTGGGAGGCCGCTGCTGCGCGGCGCTTCGGGGCGTGGCTTCTGTGCTTCGTCGCGATCACGCTGCTGCTCAGCTTCGCCGGTCTGGTCATCGGCACCACCAGCATCGACACCTCGCTGCACTGGCTGCTCACGCCCGACGCGCAGTCCTCGGTGGTGCTCTGGCAGATCCGTCTGCCGCGTACGGTGGGCGCGTGGTGCGCGGGCGCCCTGCTCGGGCTCGCGGGCGCCGTCGCGCAGGGCGTGTTCCGCAATCCGCTGGCCGAGCCCTACCTGCTGGGCACCGCCTCGGGCGCCGCGCTCGGCGTGACGATCTGCCTGATGGGCGCGGATGCCGCCGTCGGCGGGCTTGCCTGGGTCGGCAATCTGGGCATCACCGCCGCCGCCTGCTTTGGCGCTTGCGCCGCCACGATGCTCACGATCACGCTCTCGCGCGGCGTGTTGCAGACCGCGAGCCTGTTGCTCTCGGGCATCGTGACGGCCTTCCTGCTGAGCGCCGTCACGTCGCTCCTGCTGCTCGCCAAGCCGGAGATCTACCGTGAGATGCAGACCTTTCTCCTGGGCAGCACTGCCTTCATCAGCTGGACCTCCACGAGCCTGCTCGCCGTCGTGTTCTGCATCTGCCTGGTGCCGGCGATTTTGCTCTCGCGCGGGCTCGACGCGCTGACCTTGGGCGAGGACACCGCGCAGTCGCTGGGGCTTTCGCTGCCCTGGCTGCGTTTGACGCTGCTCGGCGTGGTGGCGCTCTCGACCTCGACCTCGGTGGGACAGGTCGGCATCGTGGGATTCGTCGGCCTGGTCGCGCCGCACCTGGTGCGCGAGACGCTCACCGTCAATCACCGCCAGCTGTTGATCGCGGCGCCGCTGTGCGGCGGCGCGCTCCTGCAGGCGGCGGATCTGGTGAGCCGCTGGATCATTCGGCCGGCGGAGCTGCCGGTCGGCGCCGTCACTGCCTGCGTCGGCGGCGCGTACCTGGTGTTCCTGCTGTGGCGGCGGAACCGCGATGGCTGACGCGCTCAGAAATCCCGCCCCGGCGCCGGCGGCATCGATCCTGTCCTGCCGGGATCTGTGCGTGGCCTACGGCACGCACATTGTGCTCGAGCGCGTCTCGCTCGACATTACCGCCGGGCAGTGGACCGCGGTGGTCGGCCCGAACGGCTCGGGCAAATCGACCCTGCTCCGCACGCTCGCCGGCCTCATCCAGCCGCACGCAGGCACGATCCATCTGCAGGGCCGGCGCTTGTCGGCATGGCCGCGGCGCGAGCGCGCGCGCCGCCTCGCGTGGCTCGCGCAGACCGCCGCGGCGGCGGATTTGACCGCCGCCGAGGTGATCGCCCTCGGCCGCTTCGCGCACTCGGGGTGGCTCGCGCATCGCAAGGCCGACGACGATGCGGCCATGCACCGCGCCATGCTCGCGACCGGATCGCTCTCCTGGGCGCATCGGCGGCTCTCGACCCTGTCCGGCGGCGAACGGCAGCGAGTGCACCTCGCGCGGGTGCTCGCCGTGGAGGCGCCGGTGCTGCTGCTCGATGAGCCCACCACCCACCTGGACCCGCCGCATCAAGAGGACGTCGCGCGGCTGCTGCGCGAACAGGCGCACCGCTGCGGCGTCAGCGTGGTGAGCGCGATCCACGACTTGTCGCTGGCGCTGACCGCCGATCGCCTGATCGTGCTCGGCGCTCGAGGCGTGGTCGGCCACGGCAGCGTGCGCGAGGCCTTGGACGGCGACTGGCTGTCCGAGGCATTCCGCACGCGCGTGAACATCGTCGAGCATGAGGGCGTGCACCTGTGGAGGCCGCGGCTCGAGTCGCTCGAGTGATATGAGCGGCGTCCAGGCCAGCCCGCGCGTCATGGTTGCGGCACGACCAGCGGCGCCGGCAAGAGCTTGCTCGCCACCGCGCTGGCCGCTGGTATGCGCGCCACGGTTGAAGGTCGCGCCGTTCAAGGCGCAGAACATGAGCAACAACGCCGCGTCGTCGTCGGCGGCCGGGCGGTGAGATCGGCAGCGCGCAGTACTTCCAGGCGCTCGCCGCGCGCGCGCGATGCCCGACGTGCGACATGAACCCGGTGCTGCTCAAGCCCGAGCGCGACACCGCGCAGCCAGGTGGTCGTGCTCGGCGGCGTCGACGCGACGACCTGTCGCGCATGGCCGTGGCGCGAGCGCAGCGCGGCAGCTTGTGGCCGGCCGTGCGCGCGCTGCGCTCGACGAGCTCGTGGCCGAGCACGACGTGGTCGTCATCGAGGGCGCGGGCTCGCCGGCCGAGATCAACCTGCAGCCACCGACTATCGTCAACATGCGCGTGGCGCGAAGCGCGCGAGCGCAGCGACGCCTGCTCGTCTCCGACATCGACCGCGGCGGCGCGTTCGCCCACCTCTACGGCACCATCGGTGCTGCTGACCGCCGAGCACCGCGCGCTGGTGCGCGGCTTCGTGCTCAACAAGTTCCGCGGCGACGCCGCGCTGCTGGCGCCCGGGCCCGCAGATGCTGCGAGACGCTCACCGGCGTGCCCACGCTCGCGCGTGCTGCCGATGTGGCGCGAGCACGGCCTGCCCGAGGAGGACGGCGTCTTCGACGCCCGGCGCACCGGCGCGCGGTGCGCCGGCGGCGCGCCTCGACCGCCGCGATCGTCGCCTACCCGCACATCAGCAACCTCGACGAGTTCAGCCCCTTGCGGCAGGTCCCGCGGCGTGCAGCTGCGCTGGGCGCGCGAGCCGGCGAGATTGCACGGCGCCGACCTGATCGATCCTGCCCGGGCTCCAAGCACGTCGGCGGCGGACCTCGCCTGGCTGCGCGAGCCGGGCTCGACGCCGCGATCGCGCGCGCACGCGGCGGCGGGCAAGCCGACGCTCGGCGATCTGCGGCGGCCTGCAGATGCTGGGCAGGCGACCTCACCGATCCGCACGGCGTCGAGGGCGCGGCGCACGGCCTGGGTCTTGCTGCCGTACGCGACGCAGTTTCAGCGGCGACAAGCGCTATCGGCACCGCAGCCATACACTCGCTGCCGCTCACGGGCTTCTGGGCGCCCCTGAGCGGCGTCGCCTTCGACGGCTACGAGATCCGGCATGGGGAAGACGCGGCCGGCCTCGCCCGCACGAGTCGCGCGCGGCGCCTGCGGCAGCGCGCTGCCCGAGCAATCTGCGGCTGGCAGCACGGGCAGACGCTCGCGCTCTATCCGCACGGGCTGTTCGAGGAGCTCGGCGGTGATGCGCGCCGCTCTTCGGCGCGACAGACGCCCACGCTCGACGACACCTTGAACGGCCTTGCCGATTTCGTCGACGCGCACTTTGCGCCAAGCGACGCTCATGTCCTTTGCCGAATGACGGGCGGCGGCCGCGTTGGGGCAGCGCCCCTGGGCGGTGGCCCCTTGGGCCCGGCCCTGAAATGGCGCGTCATGACAAGTCCATGACGCAAATTGATCAGCTGCTGGAATCGACAGTGACCATACTGCCAGGACTGATCCACAAAGCAATGCGCCTCAGGCGCAAAAATGACGACCCTCGGACAAATCGGGAGTTCGACCATGGACGAGCAGCAAACGCTTTCAACTCCTCACGCACGGCGTCCCAGCGGCCGCGATGCGAAGCGCGCCTCGCGCGCCGCTCGTGCCGCGACCTCGATCCCCTACATCACGCGCAAGATTCCCTACTACGAAGTGCTCGCCGAGGATGGCCTCGCACTGATGGAGCACAACGCCGACACCATTCTCGAGGAGATCGGCATCGATTTTCGCGACGATGCCGAGGCGCTTGCGATCTGGAAGGCGGCCGGCGCCGACGTCAAGGGCGAGCGCGTGCATTTTCCCCGCGGCATGTGCCGCGCGCTGGTGCAGCGCACGGCGCCGCGCGAGTTCGTTCAGCACGCCCGCAATCCCGCCCGCAGCGTCGTGATCGGCGGCAAGAACACGGTGTTCGCTCCGGCGTACGGCTCGCCGTTCATGCGCAGCCTCGACGAAGGGCGCCGCTATGCGCGCATCGAGGACTTCCGCAATTTCGTCAAGCTCGCGTACATGTCCAACTCGCTGCACCATTCGGGCGGCACGATCTGCGAACCCGTCGATCTGCCGGTCAACAAGCGCCACCTCGACATGGTGTACAGCCATCTGAAATTCAGCGACAAGGCATTCATGGGCTCGGTGACCGCGCCCGAGCGCGCAAGCGACTCGGTGGCCATGGCGAACATCGTGTTCGGGTCCGAGCTCGACGACCCCGCCACGGGTCGGCCGAAGACGACCATCATCAATCTGATCAACGTCAACTCCCCGATGACCTACGACGCGACCATGCTGGGCGCCGCCAAGGTGTACGCGCGCGCCAACCAGGCGTTGATCATCACGCCCGTTCATCCTCGCCGGCGCGATGTCGCCCGTCACCGTCGCCGGCACCGTCGCCCAGACCCTCGCCGAAGCGTTGGCGGGGCTGGCGTTCGTGCAATTGGTCAATCCGGGCGCGCCGGTGGTGCTCGGCAGCTTCGCCTCCTCGATCTCGATGCAGTCGGGCGCGCCGACGTTCGGCACGCCGGAGCCGGCGCTGGTGCTCTACTCCATGGCCGCGCTCGCCCGGCGCCTCGGCATACCGTTCCGCTCGGGCGGCAGCCTGTGCGCGTCGAAGATTCCCGATGCGCAGGCGGCGTTCGAGTCCGCGAATACGCTGCTGCCCACCTGCCTTGCCGGCGTCAATTTCGTGCTGCACACCGCCGGCTGGCTCGAGGGCGGCCTCGCCATGGGCTACGAAAAATTCGTCATGGACGCCGATCAGGCGGGCATGATGCACACGCTGCTCGCCGGCGTGGACCTGTCGCCCAACGGCCAAGCGCTCGACGCCATGCGCGAAGTGGGGCCCGGCAAGCACTTTCTGGGCTGCGCCCACACTCAGGCCAATTTCGAGAATGCGTTCTACCGCTCGCCGCTCGCCGACAACAACAGCTACGAGCAGTGGGAGGCCGAGGGCGCGACCGACATGTCGAAGCGCGCCAACACCCTGTGGAAGAAGATGCTCGCGGAGTACGTGCCGCCGCCGATGGATCCCGCGATCGACGAGGCGCTGCTCGAGTACATGGCGAGGCGCAAGGCCGCGTCGCCGGACTCGAACGTGTGAGCCGCCCTTAACGGGTGCGCAAACATGCGAGTTGCCTATTACTCGGCGCCCGGGGCGGCCCGCGGGGTCCTCCAGATAGCGCAGAGGCCGACTCCGGTGCCGCTCCCGCACGAGGTGCTCGTGCGCGTGCACGCATCGGGCGTCAACCCTTCCGATGTCAAGACTCGAAGATCCGGGCCATTGGCGTTTCCGCAAATCATCCCACACAGCGACGGTGCGGGCGTCATCGAGGCGGTTGGACGCGATGTCGATTCGCGCCGCATCGGCGAGCGCGTATGGATCTGGAATGCCGCATGGAGGCGCGCGAACGGCACGGCGGCAGAATATGTCGCCGTGCCGTCCCGGCAGGCGGTTCGATTGCCGGATAACACGTCCTTCGAGGCGGGCGCGTGCCTGGGGATTCCGGCGCTGACGGCCTACCGAGCCGTGCACTTCTCCGGCGACGTCCGCGGTATCGTCCTGCTCGTGGCAGGCGGCGCAGGCGCCGTCGGCCATTACGCCTGCCAGATGGCGGCCGCCGCAGGCGCCACGGTCATCGCCACGGTGTCATCGGACGTCAAGGCCGCTCAAGCCCTGGAAGCCGGTGCTGCTCACGTCATCAACTATCGGCAGGATTCGATCGCCGACCGCGTTCATCAAATCGCGGGCCAAAAGGGGGTCGACCGGGTGCTGGAAGTCGATTTGGCGGCGAACGCCGCGGGCTACACCGGCTATCTCAAACACGAAGGTTGCGTGATCGTTTACGGTTCCGGCGATTGGGCCGCCACGCTGCCGCTGCGCAATTGGCTTGTCCATGGGGTGACGGCATCGTTCTTCATCGTCTACGAACTGAGCGATGAGGTGCGCGCGCGTGCGGTCGCGGATATCACTCAATGGCTCGAACGGGACCGGCTCATCCATCGGATCGCCGCGCGCTTTTCCTTGGATCAAATCGCTCTTGCGCACGAAGCGGTCGAAAGCGGCCGGTACATCGGGAATGTCGTGGTGCTGCCGTAGCCGGTCGCACTACAATGCCGACGCCCACATGACAACATCTCGACTCACATCGGCCGCCGCCCTGCTCCTCGTCGGCTTGGCCGCATGCTCGACCTCTCCGGGCGCGAAGCCGGCGCCCAAGCCCCGAACGATCGACCCGGAGGTGGCCCACTGGAGCCCCTATTTCTTTTCGGCGAACGCCGTCAGCGTCACGATCAGGGTGCCCCCCGGCTTCCGGATCATCAAGACCAACCGCCTGCCCGAAGCGACCTACGATCAATGGTCGCAGCGCCTATTGCTGGATGCGCAATACGACTTCGGCAGATCCTCGAGCGCCGAATTGCCCGGGTTTGATATCAAGGCGAGATTCGTGCGCCTGGCCGCGCCGCTTTCGCCGTCACCTCTGGATGCGGCGGCTTTGTATCGCGCACTGAGCGCCGCGTCGGGACAACAGCGGCTCAGCGAGGACGGGAAGCCGACTCGGGAGCAAAGCGGGGCGAGAGAGTGGATGCGCGTCGACTCGCACGGCAGCGATGCGTTTTACACCATGGTCGACAGCACGACCGTATTCAGCGTCGTCGGCTATTATTCGGCGGACATCCAGGACAATCCGCAGTGGCTCGAATCAAGACGCCAGCTCTTGAGAACCGTGGTGGACAACGTCGTCATCGCCCAGACGACGCAGCCGTGAAACACAGCCCACCGGCAGGCAGCGAGCGCCAAGCGTCGAATACGGCGTGCACCGGAATTTGATCGACGTGACGAACTCCCGGGGCTCCACCCAGTCCGATTACCGGTGCCCGGCAGAAACTACGCGGCAACCAATGACGCGGCGAGCTATTACCAAATAGCACGACTAGCGGTGAGCCCATCGCTGCCGCGACGTGGGCCGGCCCGGTATCCACCGATATTCATGCTGTGTGCAACTTCACACAGCGCGAGCAGCCGGCACAAGGTCAAGGGCAATGCAACCACTGCGTCAATCCCGGTGGCATCGCGGATCCGACGCGTCAATGCCTGCTCCTGCCGCGATCCACAGAGCACAATTTGCGCCTTTGGCAACGTTTCGTGAATGCAATGGAGCAGCTCGGACCATTTCGACAGTGCCCAGGCTTTGTCGTCGATGCGGTCTCGATGCCATCGATATCGTCGCATGCTTCGCCGGTTGCCGGGCTGCACCAGGACAATCGGCCGGCCCGACCAACCCCGGGCTCTGATCCAGGCGTCGCACTCCAGCCGATCCGCTTCCGGCACCTTGAGTCGTGGTGCAGGGTCGACCTCTGGCGAGGGGTAATGAGCCGCTTGCAGCGCGGAAGGCGTTTGTCTACCGAAGCACAGCAGACGGTCGACCCGATGCCCGCTGGCTTCGGTCAAATCCTCTTCCGGCAGGAAGACACAGCGTTCCGGCGCGACACCGGCAACGGCCAGCAGGCCCTTGATCCTGTTCAATTGACGGAATGCGGCAGTTTCGCATACGTAGATCGGGGACTTCCCGCTATGGCGCAGCGCCCACAGCGCACTCCACCAGGTAGGACCGAGCAAAAGTGGCGTATGGCGCCCGAACAAGGACCAGATTCGCGCCACGTCTTGATGTCCGCGATATAGCTGAATCGACCATGGGCCCGAGCCGATCAGCCAGCACGGATTGCGATAGCGGCGATGCAGCAGATGCAAAAGAGGGCTCAGCAAAACCATGTCGCCGAGCCGGCCAAATCGGATCACGATCGGGTGCACAAAATTCGTCCCAGCATGTGCTCGCATGACGCCAAGTTACTTTGCCAGACAAAGTACTCGTATGTGCCTTATGAGCGCAAATATTGCTTGCGCGTGACAATCGAAGAGTCGGCCAGGGATATCCAGAGCAGCCGGGAGGCCGGCAGGCGGCGGCACCGGAGCCCGCGCCGTTCTCCTCAGATGATCTGGCAGGGAATCATCGCGTCTTCATCGAAGGTGTAAACGGCGCATAGCCGATGATATCCGTCCGCTATGATCACCTTGCCGTGTTCGGCGTCCCGGCACAGCAGGATCGGAGAGATCGGCTGCTTGTGGATGATGAGGATCCGGTACCGATCCACGTGGCTGTTGCCGCTGCCGAGCAGCGCCAGACCCGACGCCCTGAAGATGTCCTTCGCCGCAAACTCGGCGAGCCCGGCACGCTCCAATCTCTGGACCAGCGCCTTCGCGACCCGCGGCGGGAAGAGCAGACTCAAATACGATTGCGCAGCGGGATAGTCGTGCTCCTGCGGTTTGCGCAGCCACTTGATTTTCGTCTTTTTCATGATCGGTTCTCGGCAGGCCGCCGGTGCGCGGGCTCACTGTGACCCGCCGCCTTGCTCTTCGCGGCGACATTCTTGGCGGCGGCCTTGACCTCGTGCGCGCCCTTCTTCGCGGTATCGGCCACTGCGTGCGCCGCTTTTTTCGTCTCCGCACCGACTTTCTTAGCGCCTTCCTTGATGTCCGCTGCCACGGCTTTGGCCTCCCGTTTGACGTCCGCCGCGGCCTCTTTCAAATGGTCCGACAGGTCGTCGGCGGCGCGCGCCGGCGACCCGGCCGCGCACGCCAAAGCCAACCCGACGACGATGATGCAGCCGCTTCTCACTCCGTTTTCGCCGCCTCCGGCCTGCGCGGCCGGCGGCCCCGCGTTTCGCTCTGGCTGGTGGATTCCTTGGGCGCGGGCAAATCGACTACCTTGCGCAAGTTCGGGTACGCCGCGGTCTTGTGCGGAATCGCCATCGCCTCGACGAAGTGCTGCTGAAAGCGCGGCTCGATCGCCGTCTCCACCTTCTCGATGCGCCGCACCAGGGTCTCGATCACGCCGCGTGAAGTCGCATCGAGCAGCGCGATGCGCGCGCCGGTTCCGGCCGCATTGCCGGCCGAGCGCACCTGCTTCAGATCGCAGTCGGGAACCATGCCGAGAATCATCGCGTACTTGACGTCGATGTGGCTGCCGAAGGCGCCGGCGAGGCGGATGCGATCGACGTGATCGATGCCGAGCCGCTCCATCAGCAGCGCGACGCCGGCGTACAGCGCCGCCTTCGCCAGCTGAATCGCGCGCACGTCGTTCTGCGTGATCTTCATCTCGACCGTTCGCCGCCGATGCAGCACATACGGCGAACGTCCTGCCGTTCGCGACGATGCGCGGGCGTGCGCGCGGCCAGGCGGCCGTCGAGCACGCCGTCCTGATTGATGATGCCGGCAAGGTACATCTCGGCGATCACCTCGATGATGCCCGAGCCGCATACGCCGGTGATGCCGGTTCGCCGCGGTCGCCTCCTCGAAGCCGGGCTCGTCCGACCACAGGTCGGAGCCGATGACCTTGAAGCGCGGCTCGAGCGTCTCGCGGTCGATGCGCACGCGCTCGATCGCGCCGGGCGCCGCGCGCTGGCCGCAGCTGATCTGCGCGCCCTCGAACGCGGGGCCGGTCGGGCTCGAGCAGGCGACGCAGCCGCTGGCGGTTGCCGAGCACGATTTCGGCGTTCGTGCCGACATCGACCAGCAGCGTCATCTCGTCGGCAAGGTCCGGACGCTCGGCGAGCACCATGCCCGCGGCATCGGCGCCGACGTGGCCGGCGATGCACGGCAGCACGTAGATGCGCGCGTTGCGGTGCAGCTTGAAGTCGATGACATTCGCCCGCAGCGTGAGCGAGTGATCGACGGCGAGCGCGAACGGCGCGCCGCCGAGTTCCACCGGATCGATGCCGAGCAGCAGGTGATGCATGATCGGATTGCCGACCAGCGTCGCCTCGAGGATGTCCTCGTGCGATGACGCCGGCGCTGCGCGCCACGTCCGCCGCGAGCTCGCAGAGCGCTTCGCGCACCGCTGCGGTCATCAGCGCGGCGCCGCCGGGATTCATCATCGAATAGGAGACGCGGCTCATCAGGTCCTCGCCGAAGCGGATCTGCGGATTCATGACGCCCGCGGAGGCGACCACTTCGCCGCTCGCAGGTCGCACAGATGCGCGGCGATCGTGGTGGAGCCGACGTCGACCGCGAGGCCGAAGGCCCGCTCGTGCAGCCCCGGCCAGACGCCGATGATCTGCTTCTCGGCGTGCACCGCCACCGTGACCTGCCAGCCGCCCGCGCGCAGCGCCGGCTGCAGCCCCTGCAGCACGGACAGATCGCAGGTGAGATCCTTCAGGCTCCATTCGCGCTTCCAGCGCCTCGAACAGCCGGCGCAGGTCGCCGGACGGATCGTGCATGTCCGGCTGCTTCACCTGCACGTAGTGCAGACGCACCACCGGATTGAGCTCGATCGCGCGCGCATCGGCCTCCTTGCGCACCACCTGGCGATGCACCTGGCTGCTCGCGGGCACGTCGATGACCACGTCGGCCTGCGACGCGCGCCGAGCACGACAGGCGCCGCCCTGCCGCGAGCGGCGCGCGGCGCGAGAAGCGCATCTCCGGCTCGCTGAACGGCGACAGGCTCGCGCTCGAGGAGGTGCACGCCGTGCTTGGCGAACTCGCCCTCCGCGACCAGCACCTGGCAGCGCCCGCACAGCGCCGCGGCCGCCGCAGACCGAATCGATGTCCACGCCCAGGCTGCGCGCCGCCTGCAGCAGCGGCGTGCCCACCGGCAAAGCGTCCGCGCTTGCCGGAAGGCATGAAGACGACGAGCGGATCGCGAGTCGTCATGTGCATTCGACCGCGCGCTCAGGCCGGCCGCCGGCGATGACCGCCTTCGCGGCGGCCGCGCGGCGCCTCTGCCGGCGCCGGCCGTGCCGGGCGGCGGCAGCCGGCGGCGCCTCGCGGAAGCGCCGGATCCAGCGCGCGCAATCCGGATCGTGGCCCATCATGACGTCGGCGCCCATGCACGCCTTGCACCACCTCGACGTGCAGCGGATTGGTGATGGCGGAGGTCAGTCCCGCGCCGATCGCCATGGTCAGAAACGCGCTGTTGATGCCGTTGCGATTCGGCAGCCCGAAGCTGACGTTCGAGGCGCCGCAGGAGGTGTTGACCTTGAGCTCGGTGCGCAGCCGGTGCACCAGGCGCATGCACCTGCACGCCCGCCTGATTGATGGCGCCGATCGGCATCACCAGCGGATCGACCACGACGTCGCACGGCGGGAATGCCGTGATCCATCGCGCGCTCGACGATCTTCTTCGCCACCGCGAAGCGCACGTCCGGATCCTCCGAGATGCCGGTCTCGTCGTTCGAGATCGCGATCACCGCCGCGCCGTATTTCTTGACCAGCGGCAGCACCGATCTCGAGCCGCTCCTCCTCGCCGGTCACGGAATTGACCAGCGCCTTGCCCTTGTAGACCGCGAGCCCGGCCTCGCAGCGCGGCGACGATCGACGAATCGATCGACAGCGGCACGTCGGTGATCGACTGCACCAGCTGGACGGCGCGCGCGAGGATCGCCGGCTCGTCGGCCAGCGGAATGCCGGCATTGACGTCGAGCATGTGCGCGCCCGGCCTCGACCTGGGCGCGCGCATCGGCCTCGACGCGGCTGAAGTCGCCGGCGGCCATTTCGGCGGCCAGGATCTTGCGCCCCGTCGGATTGATGCGCTCGCCGATGATGACGAACGGCCGATCGAAGCCGATGACGACCTCCTTGGTGGCGGAACTGATGACGGTATCGGTCATGATGCTGTCCTTTGAGAAGCGGGTTCGGGCATCGTCGCGCCCGGGATACCAGGGAGCGCGGCCTCGGAGCACGCCGGAGCGGTCGACGATCTCGGCCACCGACTCTTCCTGCCGGTAGGCCATGATGTGCACGCCGCTGATGCCGCGGATCTCGCGGATCTCCTGAATCGAGCTCGACGCAGATGTTGCGGCCTTCGCGCGCCTGATCCTGCGCGCCGGCGAGGCGCTCGATGACGGCATCGGGGACGTGCATGCCGGGCACGTTCTTGCGCATCCATTCGGCCGTCTTCGCCGAGCGCAGCGGACCGACGCCGACGAGGATGAAGACCTTGCCGAGCAGCCCGAGCGCCTCGACCTGCGTCCATGAAGGCGCGCAGCAGCGGCAGGTCGTAGCAGTACTGCGTCTGGATGAACTGCGCGCCGGCGGCGACCTTCTTGGCCAGGCGCAGCGCGCGCCACTCGTGCGGCAGCGCCGAGGGATTCTCGGCGGCGCCGAAAAACACGCGCGGCGCGAAGCTGATCTTGCGGCCGCTCTGAAAGCGGTGCTCGTCGCGCAGCGTGCGCGCGATCTCGAGCAGCGACACGCAATCCAGATCGAACACCGGCTTCGCCTGCGGATGATCGCCCGCCTGCACGCCGTCGCCGGTCAGGCACAGCATGTTGCACACGCCCATCGCGGCGCCGCCGAGAATGTCGCCCTGGATCGCGATGCGGTTCTTGTCGCGGCAGGAGATCTGCATGATCGGCGCATAGCCGACGCGCGTCAGCAGCGCGCACACCGCGAGGCTCGACATGTGGCAGTTGGCGCCGCTGCCGTCGGTCGCGTTGATCGCATCGACGTAGCCGTCGAACACCCGCGCGCGCTTGTACACATCCTCCGGGTCGGCCGAATCCGGCGGCGCCAGCTCGGTGGTGACCGCGAAGCCGCCGGCGCGCAGCACGCGCTCGAAGCGGCCCGGCGAGGTGTGCCCGGGCAGGATCGGCAGCGGATAGCCGGGCACCGGCTCGTCCTCGAATCTCATGGCGCCGCCTTCGGGCTGCCGCCTTCGCGGGCGCGCGCCGCGCGGCCGGCGGCTTCGGGTGCGCTCGCGCACCACCCGCAGCCACGAGGAGCGGCCCTGCAGGCGCTGGTCGACCGGCGACTGCACCTGGCGCATCGCCTCGATGCCGCCGGGAATGCGCTCGGCTGCCGCGATAGGCCTCGACCCAGACGCAGCGCATCTCCGGCTTGACCTCGCAGTTGCCGTCGGCGCGCACGCCGCCGCAGGGGCCGTTGCGCAGGGTCTTCGGGCAGTTCATCGGGCAGGACATGCCGGTCGAGCTGAGCACGCACTGGCCGCACATGCGGCAGTCGAACAGCAGCGCCCTTGACGGCCTTGCTCGACCGCCGCCACCGGCCGCTCGATGCGCTCGTAGCCGAGCGCGCGGAACAGCGCCGTGCATGCGCACCAGCACGCGCTCGAAGCCGCGATAGAATGCGTTCAGGCCGCGCGCATGGCGCACCGACCAGAGGCTGACGCGAGTACATCAGGAGACTCGGCGGCGCGGCGGCCGGAATCGGACGCGCCGCGAGTCGCGTCCAGGCCCTTGGCGCGGATCAGCCGCTCGAGGTCCTCGTCGCGTGTAACTGCGCCTCGAGGCGCGCCGCCTCGGCGTCGGCCTCGGCCTGCAGGTCATCGCCGCACGGGCGCGGCGCGCTGCGCTGCCAGTCGGCGAGATAGGCATCCGAGCTGCCCTTGCCGGCGCGCATCGCGGCGCGATCGACCGCCTCCTGAAAGCGCTGCGAGAGCTGCACCTTCGCCGTCTCGCGGCCGCGCTTGACGATGACCTGCGCCGGGATGTCGCGCCAGGAAATGACGATCAGCGACGCCATGCGACGGCCTCCGCATGCGCTGCGCCTCGACCGCGCATCGCGTTCACGCCGCGCGCCGCTCGAGGCTCGTCGCCAGCGTGCCGTAGCCGGTCGTCGCGGTACTCGAACGTCGAGCCCCATGCGCGCGGCGATCGCGCGCGCCTGCTCGCAGCGCGCCGGCGCTCGGCGCCTGCGCCAGATACACGAGCTTGCGGTAATTGCCGAAGTAGCTCGCGAACAGCTCCGGATGCCGATCGAGCCCGAGCCCGCGGATCACCAGGCGCTCGAAATGCCGCAGCAGGAAATCGGTGAGATAGAACGTGCCGGGCTCGGCCTCGGCCAGCGCCGCGAACACCGGGCCCGGTGGCGAAGAACTCATAGCAGTGCGCGCCCGGGATGCGCTCGACGCCCTCCTCCGCGAGCACCGCGTCGAGCAGCCCGCCGGTGCCGCAGTCGGCGTAGGCGACGAAGATCGACCGGTAGTGGCAGCGCGAGCGATCGGATCAGCGCGCGCACGGCGGCGGGGATGCTGCTCGGGCCGGTTGTGCAGCTCGGCGCGGCAGGCAGCGCACGTCGAGCTCGATCCCAGCCGTTGGCGCGCCTCAGCGCCGTGATCTCGTGCGCCAGCGCGCCGCAGGCGATGACCAGCACCGGCCTCGGCCGGTCTGGCCACGGCGTCGCGCACCTGCGCTCTAGTGCGCCGCCGCGCCGGCGCGCTTGGCCGCCATCAAGCCCTTGGCGGTCTCGACGGCGACCGCGGCATCGCGGCAATAGGCGTCGGCGCCGACGGCCTTGCCGAATTCCTCGTTGAGCGGCGCGCCGCCGACCAGCACGATGTAGTCGTTGCGGATGCCGCGCTCCTTCAGCGTGTCGATGACGACCTTCATGTAGGGCATCGTGGTCGTCAGCAGCGCCGACATGCCGAGGATGTCGGGCTTGTGCTGTTCGAGCGCCGCCAGATACTTCTCGACCGGATTGTTGATGCCGAGGTCGATGACCTCGAAGCCCGCGCCCTCGAGCATCATCGACACCAGATTCTTGCCGATGTCGTGGATGTCGCCCTTGACCGTGCCGATGACGATCTTGCCGATCGGCTCGACGCCGGTTTCCGCCAGCAGCGGCCGCAGGATCTCCATGCCGCCCTTCATCGAGTTGGCGGCGAGCAGCACCTCGGGCACGAACAGGATGCCGTCGCGGAAATCGATGCCGACGATGCGCATGCCTTCGACCAGCGCGTCGTTCAGCACCTTCTCGGCGCGACCAGCCGCGCTTCAAGAAAGATCCGCGTCGCCTCCTCGACCTCGGCCTTGAGGCCGTTGTAGAGATCGTCGTGAACCTGCTCGGTGAGCTCCTCGTCATTGAGCGAGTCCAGGTCGAATTCGCCTTCAGTCGGCTCTGACATCTAGCTCTCCAGGGGTTATTTTTGCGAGCAGCCACCGTAGCTTACGCAGTCCTCGCATCAGCACGCCATGGTAAGTCCGCACCGGCCCGGGGACTTGTGATATCGCGACGGCGGCATGCCCAGATGCGACATGCTCAGGTCACGGGCGGCGCGCCGCCCTTCGGCCTTGCGCCGCGCGACATACGCATCGAGCGCCTCGACGACGGCCGGATCGCGCGTCGGCGCGACATAACGCTGCAAGCGTGCCCTGCCAGATGCCGCTGGCGCGCTCGGTCGCGGTCTTGCGCGCCGTCGTCGGCCCAGCTGCCGGAATTGCGCCAGTCGGAGACCAGCGGCGCGTAGAAGGCGCTGCGATAGCGCTCCATCGTGTGCGCGCAGCCGAAGAAATGCCCGCCCGGCGCCGACCTCGGCAACCGCCTCGAGCGCGAGATCGGCGGGCGCGGCGCCGACCGGCTGGAACACCTCGGCGAACATCTGCAGCATCTCGATGTCGAGGATGAACTTCTCGTACGAGGTGGTCAGCCCGCTCTCGAGCCAGCCGGCCGCGTGCAGCACGAAATTGCAGCCGCCGAACAGCGCGCCCCACAGGCTCATCTGCGATTCGTAGGCGGACTGCGCGTCGGGGATGTTCGAGGCGGTGGCGTTCGATGAGCGCCACGGCAGCCCGAGGAAGCGCGCCAGCTGGCCGGCGCCGAACGCCGCCTTGACGTATTCCGGCGTGCCGAAGGCCGGCGATCCGGATTTCATGTCGACGTTCGAGGTGAAGCTGCCGTACACGATCGGCGCGCCGGGCCGCACGATCTGCGCGAGCGTGAGGCCGGCGAGCGCCTCGGCGTGCGCCAGGGTCAGCGCGCCCGCGATCGTCACCGGCGCCATCGCGCCGGCCAGCGTGAACGGCGTGATGATCGAGCACCTGGCCGGCGGCGGCGAAATCGATGATGCCGTCCGCCATCGGAATGTCGAGCTGCAGCGGCGAGTTGGTGTTGATGATGGTGTAGGTGTAGGGACGCGAGCGGAACTCCTCGGGCGAGATGCCGTGCGCGAGGCGGATCAGCTCGAAGTTGTCGGCGACCTGCCCGTGGCCGCGCGAGAAGATGAACGGCATCTTGTCGCACAGCATGAGCTGCGCGCGCGTCACCTCCAGATGGCGGACGTGCACCGGAACGTCCTGCGGCTCGGTCGCGCCGCCGAGCACGTGGATCACCTCGAAGCTCTGGCACAGCTTCATCAGGTTGCAGAAGTCCTCGAACGTTCCGGCGCGCCGGCCGCGCGCCGTATCCATGATGTTCGGCGGACCGGAGGTCGGCGCGAAGGCGACGCAGCCCTTCGACGAGCGGCACGTTGCGCTCCGGGTCGACGGCGTGCAGCGTGATGTCGTGCGGCGCGGTCGCGAGCGAGGCGGCCGACGAGCCCGCGGTCGAGGCGCACGATCTGCGTCGCCTCGTCGACCGCTGCGCCGGCGTTGCGGCGTAGCGCACGCGCGCATCCGCCGACAGCACCTTCATGCCCTGCGTCTCGAGCATCGATGAGCGCCGCCTCGTGGATGGCGGCGACCTGATCGTCCGAGAACACCTTCAGCGGCTCGAACGGATTGCGCAGATGGCGGTAGGGCCGCGTGCGGTCGAACACCGCATGGCTGACCTCGGCGGCTCCGGGGCGGCGCCGGCTGCGGCGGCCGAGCGTCTCGTCGGGTTGTTTCATGCAGCCGATTATAGGGAAGCATCGCGCGCGCCGCGGCTCGCGTGCCCGCGCGATTTCCGCAGCGACAGTCGTATGCCTTTTCGATATGCCGCCGAGCGCGGTATGCCTTTATCCGATGCGCGCTCGGCGTCGCGCACGCGCCGATGTGGCCGGCGAACGGGCGGCCGGTCGCGGTCGAGCGCGCCACCGCTTCGGCCAGATAATCAGCTGCCCGCGCCCGACGTGCGCGAGCTTTTCGCTCACGCTCGTCTCGACGTGCGGATCGGCCGCGCCGGCGCGGCGCGCCGCCGCGAGCGCGAGTTCGCGCGACACGCGCTCGCGCATGCTCGAGCGCGGGCTCGGGATCCGGATAATCCTCGGCTGCCCGCCGGATCGTGCACTCGGAAAACCTTGAAGGTCGGCTGGTTGACCAGGATCTCGACCGTCTGCGAGACCACGCCCGCGACCGCACCGACGGCGTTGCACACCGCCGCGTGCTCCGGAATCGACAGCTGCGCGCCGAGCCGGCGCGCCACCTCGGGATAATAGGCCCCGACCGGCGCGCCGATGGCGACCAGCGGCCGCGCGAGCCCGAGCGTGGCATGCAGCAGAGTCGAGAAGCGGCTGGCCGGCCACGACCTCCTCGATGAGCCGGTCGCCGAGCACGCCCCAGCGGCCCGCGCGCGCCTCGAGTCCGGGATCGTGCGCCAAGGCCGCGGCGAGCAGCACCCGCGCCGCGTCTCGCGCACCACGTGTTCATAGGTGCGTTCGCAGATCTCCCGCGCGCGAGGCGGCCGCGGATGCCGCGCGCGCGTTGCGCTCCTCGGTGGCGAGAATCCGCGCACCGCACTCGGCCGCCTCGCGCGCACCATCCCTGCTGCCGCTCGAGCACGTGCATGGCATCGCTCGGCGTAAAGGCCGCGAGCGTGGCGAGCCCGGCATCGGCGAGGCGCCGCAGCGCCTCGAGACCCGACGCGTTGCGCACCACGGTCGATACGTGGCTTGGGCTCGAGGTCCAGGGCGTCCCACACCCGGCGCTCGAGCGCCGACAGATGCTCGGGCGGTGCGCGATCGGGATTGCGGAAGGCAAATTGCGTCGCGCATGGTCCGGCAGGCGCTCGAGCTCTGCGATCGAGCGCAGCTGCGCGAGCGTCGACGGGAAGCGCTGCGCGAGCAGGCTCAGCGGCATGGCCTTGCGCGGACCGACGCGCAGGCGGTGCTGCCGGTCGAAATGCACCTCGCTGTCGCCGCCGAGACCGCTGGTGCGCACGTCGACCGCCTCGACCATGGTGCGCCAGCCGCCGACCAGCGCGCCCTCGGCGCGGATCAGCGGGCCGGCCGCCGGCGACCACCGCGATATCGGTGGTGGTGCCGCCCATGTCGGAGACCACGAAGTCCTCGAGCCCGGTGAGAAATCCCGCGCCCACGACGCTCGCCGCCGGACCCGACAGGATGGTCTCGACCGGATACTCGAGCGCCACCTCGGCCTTCATCAGCGAACCGTCGCCCTTGACGATCATCAGCGGCGCATCGATCGACTCCTCGACCAGCACTCGGCCGAGCGCCTCGATGAGATGGCGGATCTGCGGCGTGAGCCGCGCGTTCAACGCGGCGGTGAGCGCGCGGCGCGGCGCATCGAGCTTCGAGCTCAATTCGTGCGCGCAGGTCACCGGCTTCGGCGACAGTGCGCGGATGATGCGGCGCGCCCGCAGCTCATGCGACGGATTGCGCACCGAGAAATTGGCGGCGACCGCGAACGCTTCGACGCGGGCCCCGTACTCGCGCACCGCGCGCTCGACGGCGGCCTCGTCCAGCGCCTCGGATTCCTCGCCGGTCGCGGTGTGGCCGCCCGGAATGCGCGCCACCATGCCGTCGCGGTGGCGCTTGAGACCCGAGCGCTCGACCATGGCCTCGTCGAAACCGATCACGAGCGTGCACACGGGGCTGAAGCGGTGTTCGACCACGGCATTGGTGGCGAGCGTGGTCGACACGGACACGAGGCTCACCTCTGCGCGGCTGGCGCCGTGCGCGCCGCCCGCCAGAATGCCGAGCACCGCGCGGATCGCCTGACCGATGCCGATCGCAAGATCCCAGGGGGTGGTCAGCGCCTTTGCGCTCGCGATGACGCGCCGCGCCGTCGGCGAGCAGCACCGCGTCGGTATACGTGCCGCCGGTGTCCAGGCCGAGCCACAGGCCGTGCGAAGTCGCGCTCATGAAATGCTATTTCGAAAGAATCGAGTCCAAGGACTTGATTGCATGCTGACCGTAGCGCGAACTCAATCGTCGGAGCAGAGACATATCCAAGTCTTCGCCGGCAGCCGCGAGCACATTGCGCGCGTCCAACAGATCTTGCGGACCGCCGGCGAAGATCTTCATGGCAATGAAGTCCTCGCGGCCGACTACTTTGAGTAACTGACCGTGAAACGGGACCTCGATGGTCCGGGCGAATGCCTCAAATTCCAGCCCCCGTATGCCGACCAGGAGGTCAACTCGATTTGCATGCCGATCCGTCAAAACAAGCATTGCAGCAATGGGATCATCCGCGTCTCCGTACCGGCTCTGCGTATCGAAACCGGCGGCAACAAAACGCTGCGCCAAATCGCTCAGCCGATGCGACGCCAACGACATGACCACATCCGCATCTAGACTTGCGCGCACGACTCCATGTACCGACGCGGCCATTGCACCTATCACGGCGTACTCGATGCCTTCAGCAGCCAGTACGGCAACTGCATCGAGCAACAGGAGCGCCGATTCGCCGGCTCGCTGCGTTCTCACTCGCTTCGGCGCCGCGCGCGGTCTTGCAGGCGCTGGCCTTCCTGAAAGAGCGCCATCATGAGTCGACAGTGTTCCAGGAACGCATCCAGTCGCGCCTCGGGCGTTAGCCGCAACGTGGCGAGCAGCTGCGCTGCCTGAGCTTCTGTGCCGATCCTGGATTCCATGCTCGCATTCTAACCTGATGTGCGGTCTCAGGCGTGCCGCGCGTAGGTCTTGAGCAGGCGAGCGATGTCGATCTTGCCGCACAGGCACGGAGTGACTTTTGGCGTGACCGTCATCGGGCGGGCTCCTGGCGCAGCGACTGATTCAACACGAACGCAAGGCGCACGCCGGCCTTGCTGAGCTGCTCGGCCGTCACCGCGGTCGCATCGGCCACATAGGCAGCGGAAAGCGCGTAGCGATTCCACGAATCCGCCGGCGGCAGCAGGCCATAGGCGTGCGATTTTGCCACATCGTAGGTTTCCATGGCCCACTCCGCGGGCGTGCCGGCGGACCAGCGCGCGCGCTCTGCGGCGGTGATGCGGGCGATCAGCCGCGCCGCGATGTCGGCTGCGTCCTTTCCCAGGCGCGCGACGAATTCGGTGTCCCAGTCATGGTGCAGATTGTCGGCGCCGATTCCGGGCGCGCTCGCGATCTTGCGGTTTCCGCCCTGGTCGTGATCGTCGCTCGCGTGCAGCGGCTGGTGCACATCGCCGACGAAATGCAGCAAAAACTGCAGCGCGAGACGGCGCTCCCGCTCGTCGGTGCCGGGATCCTTAAGCTCGGCGGTGAATTCGTCGATCTTGTCGATCACGCAGTCCTGCGAGGGGCCCGCGGACGCGTCGGTCCCGGGCGCCAGTGCAGGCCGGCCGAAGCAGGCGCGGCGGATGTCGGCTCCCGCCAGTTCGAGATCCACGAAATGCCAGCCGCGCGTTTGCGCGTAGCGGACCCCGGCGGAGTTGCGGTCCGAATCGCGGTACTTGTCCGCCCAGGTCGCCTCGTGCGCGATGTCCTTGGCCGTGAGCCCCGACTCGTCGCCCTCGAGCAGGGCCTGCACCCGCCGGCGAACCGCCGGCCTGAGGTAGTGGTCCGCGATCAGCCCGATCACCTCGTGGCCTTCATCGCCCCAGGCGAACGCCCGAGCGCAGGGCAGGCAAAGAGCCGCGGCGCAGACTGCGGCCGCGCAGAGCGTGCTCGAGCCCCTCACGCGCTCAGGCCGCGGCAGCCGTCCAGGAACAGACCGACCACCTTGTCGGCCCAGGCCTCGAGCTCGCGCTCCGTCATGGGCGTGCCGAATCCCAACGCGCGGCGCTGCGGCAGAGTGACCACCATGAATATGAACTGCTGCGCGGCAAAACCGCGCGCCTCCTCGCTGAGCTTCGAGCCGCGCAGTTCGCGCTCGAGCAGGCTGCTGATGAGCGCGATGCCCTCGCTGGTGCTGCCGTCGCTCGCCACCGCGCGCACGAGTTCGGGAAAGCGGCCGGACTCCGCGTGCACCAGCCGGTGCAGCGCGATGGCCTGCGGAGACAGCGCCGCGCGCAGGATGAATCCGGCCAGGCGGCACAGCACGTCCGGCAGCGTCGCGCCCGCGAGCAGGGGCACTTCCGGGGGAGGCCGGATGTGCTCGATGATGCGATGGACCACCGCGGCGAACAGCGCCGCCTTGTCGTCGAACCGATCGTAGAAGGTGCGCTTCGACACGCGCGCGCGCCTCGCCACCGCCTCGATGGTGGTCGAGCCATAGCCTTCGGCGAGAAACAGTTCGGTGCCGGCCACCAGGATGCGCTCGCGCAGGCGCAATGCATCGGCGCGGGAAGGTCGGCCGCCGCGCGCGAGGGCCTTAGTCGCCTTGCGCGCCATTACTCGGACAGGCTCCTAGCGACGGGGGTAGAAGCCGCCTCCGCGATACCCGCCGTGTGCGTAGCCGTAGCCATAGCCGCCGGAGTACACCGGCCGCGGCGCATAGTACGGGCGCGGCACCGGATAATAAGAAGCTCGCGGGTAATACGCGGGTGCATAGTAGGCCGGCGGCGGAGCATAGCCCACCGGCGGCGGCGCATAGTATACGGGCGGTGGCGCATATGTCACCGGCGGCGGCGCGATAGCCGTAGCCGCCCGCGCCGTACGCAGGCGCCGGCACGGGTGCCGCCTGCACTCCGGCGGAAACCACGGCGGAAGCGATGGCGATGGGCAGCGTGGCCAGCGCGGCGAGCGCACCGAACAGGCCGTGCCCCCATCCCCACGCATGGGGATGCCCGTAGTAGCCATGCACGCCGGCCGCCGCGGGTGCGGTCGGGCTCACGGCGATCACCGCTGCGGCGGCGGCTGCGAAAATTGCCTGTTTGAGTCGCGGCATGGCGTTTCGCTCCCGTTAATATCAAACGACACCGTGCATCGGAGCATAGCGCGGTTGCTATTGAAACGCAACGGTACCGTTTCATTAACGCCCTGCAATGCTCGAGCTACTGGTGCGCATAGGCTTCCCAGGCCCGATCCACCAGGTAGGCATGCAGGTCCGCGGCATCCGGGCGCGATAGCACATCATCGAAGCTGCCCATGCCGCGCGCGCGGTATACCCCGCGCAGTACGATGTCGTAGAAAATCGCTTGGGTGGCCGGCGTCAATCGCCGCAGGTCCGGCAGCTCGCCGCGTCCGAACACGTGGCAGCGCGCGCAGAATCGGTTGTACAGCACTTCACCGTGCGCGACGGCTTGCGCGTTTGCCTCGCGCTGCGGCGGCTGCTCGAGAGGCGCCTCGGCCACGGGCGGCGGCAGCGGCGGCGCGCCCCCATCGAGGGTGAGTGCGATGATCCGGCCCGCGTTGCCGAAGCGGTAGGCGGCGCTCGCTTTCGGAAACGGATCATACAGGCCCGGGCCGCCCCCATAGCCCGCCATCACCGCTATGAATTGCCTGCCGGCCGCCCGATACGTCATCGGCGCCGCCATCACGCTGGTTCCCAGATCGAGGGACTTGAGCAGCTGCCCCGAGGCGGCATCGTAGACGTTGAGCCGTCCCTCGACGTCGCCTTGCACGACGATGCCCCCGGCGGTGGACAGCACGCCGCCGTTCCAGAATCCGCTCGAGGGCCTCTGCCACACCAGCCGCTGCTGCGCCGGGTTCCACGCCTTGAGCACTCCGATCGAACGCACGGCGCCGCTCGGCGCGCTGCGCGACAGCTCCTTAAGGGACGGCAGCGTTCCGAACAGGGAGCGCAGCGACTGCGGATCGAAATCCTCGGGAAACAAGCCGGCGACGGTGAAGTTGCCTTCGATCAGCCCGGCCGGAAGATGGGACGTTTCGATGTACACCATCGGCGCCTCGAGCGCCGGGATGTAGACGAGCCCCGTGGCCGGATCGAACGACATGGGCTGCCAGCTGTGGGCGCCGGCCATCGAGGGAAAGATGAGCTTGGGCCCGCCGAGGTACTCCGCATTCGGATTCGGATCCGGCCTGCCGGTCCTCGGATCCAGCCCGCGCGTCCAATTGACGTAGACGAAGTTCTGCGCCGAAATGAATTCGCCGGTGGCGCGGTCGAGCACGTAGAAATATCCGTCCTTCGACGCCTGCATCAGCACCTTGCGCACCCTGCCGCCCACGGTCAGGTCCGCCAGAATCATCTTTTGCGTGCTGTCGTAGTCCCACTCGTCGCCCGGCACGATCTGGTAATACCAGGCCAGGCGCCCCGTGTCGGCGTGGATCGCCACGATGCAGGCGCTGTACAGGTCGTCGCCGCCGCGCCGCCCGCTCCCCTTGATCGTGTACGGCGATGCGTTGCCCGTGCCGAGGTAGATCAGGTTCAAATCCGCATCGTACGAAAGCCCGTCCCACACCGTGCCGCCGCCGCCGTAATCCCAGCGATGTCTCGGATCCCATGTTTTCACGGCTCTCACCAGATGCGGCTGGTCCTGAGGGCCCCGCCTTGGATCGCGCGGCACCGTGAAGAAGCGCCACTGCAGCGCGCCGCTCTTGAGGTCGTACGCGGAGACATAACCCCGCACCCCCTTGAAGTCGCCGCCCGAATTGCCGATGACCACGCGCTCGCCGGCAATGAGCGGAGCGCCGGTGATCGTATAGGGAACGCGCCGTGCGCGACCGATGAGCGTATCGACTTTCCACCTGCGCCGGCCATCGCGGGCGTCGATGGCGTGCAGATACCCGTCCAGCGCTCCGACGTACAGCGTGCCCTCGGACATCGCCAGTCCGCGATTCACGGCGTCGCAGCAGGCGTAGCGTCCCCACTGTCCGTCCACCCCGGGGTCGTAGCGCCAGCGCTCCTTGCCGGTGGCGGCATCCATGCTGTACACGCGGCCGAAATTGCCGACCGCATACATCACGCCGCCCACGACCAGCGGCGTCGCCTCCAGGCCCCGCGACGAACCCAGCCGATAGTCCCACGCGTATCCTAGGCGGCTCACCGAACTGCGATCGATGTCTGCGAGCGGCGAGTGGTAGGTGCCGTCGGCGTCGCGCCCGTTGCTGCGCCAATCGTCGGCGGCTTGCGCGCCGCCGGCGGCGCGCAAGCCGGCCGCGCCGAACCCGCCCGCGATCGCGGCAGCGATGATCATGCGGCAGGCGAAGCGGCTCGAACGCACTGCGGAATGTTAGGGTATGCGCCGGCTGCACGAAAGCCGCGATTGTGGCTATGATGACCGCCGGGAAGCATCATCCAACAGAGTTCTATAAAGAATACGGCCATGGGCACCGACGAGGCCTTCCTCAAGAATACCTGGTACGTCGCGGGCTGGTCGCACGAGCTCGGCGGCGATGCGCTGCTGGCGCGCACCGTCACCCGCGTGCCTTTGCTCCTGTGGCGCGATCAGGCGGGCCGCGTGATCGCGCTCGAAGATCGCTGCTGTCATCGCGCGGCACCCCTCTCCAAGGGGCGGCGCGAGGGCGACCGCATTCGCTGCATGTATCACGGACTGCTGTTCGACGCCGCCGGGCGCTGCGTGGAGATCCCCTCACAGGACTTCATTCCTCCCGCGGCCCGGGTGCGCGCCTTCCCGGTGGTCGAGCGCTTCAAGTGGATCTGGGTGTGGATGGGGGATCCGAGCAGAGCCGACGAGTCCTTGATCCCCGACACGCATTACTTGCACGATCCGGCATGGCGCGGCGTGCCGGGCTATCTGCACTACGACGCCAACTATCTGCTGATCACCGACAACCTGCTCGATTTTTCGCACCTCTCGTACGTGCACGAGACCACGCTCGGCGGCTCGGCCAAGTACGCCTCCGCACGCCCCAAGGTGACCCGCGGCGCGCGCGGCGTGCGGGTGGAGCGCTGGCTGATCGACGACGAGCCCGCGCCCTTCCTCAGGAAAATCAAGAGCTGGCCGGGAAACGTCGACCGCTGGAACATCTACGACGTGGTGCTGCCCGGCGTGCTGCTGATGGACTCCGGCAGCGCACCGACCGGCACCGGTGCGCCGGAGGGCCGGCGCGTCGATGCGGCGCAGTTCTTCGGCTGTCAGGCGGTGACGCCGGAGACCGAGCGCACCTCGCATTATTTCTTCCAGCAATGCCACGGCTTCGCGCTCGACGATCCGAGCGTCACTGAGAACTTGACCGCCAGCGTGCGCGCCGGCTTTTTGGAGGACAAGGACATCATCCTGGCGCAGCAGCGCATCCTCGATCTCGATCCGGATGCGCCGATGCTCGCGCTGCGCATGGACACGGCGCTGGCGAGTTTTCGCGCGCTGCTCAAGAAGGCCATCGCCGAGGAGCGCGATGCGGCGGCCGGCGAGGCGGGATTAGTTGCCGCATCGGCCGCGGCGCACTGATAACATAGCCACGAGCGGCCGGAGGGTTTGGCGTACCGGCCGGGAATGTCACAAGAAGCCTTTTGAAGGGAGAAAAATGATGGGGATATCCAAGGGTTGCCTAGCGTGGGTGTGCGCCGCAGCGCTGATGGGACCGCTGCACGTGTTCGCGGCCGATACAACCGCGACGGCGGCGCCGGCGGGCGAGCTGCAGGAGATCACGGTCACCGCCGAGAAGCGCGCCGAGAGCCAGCAGAACGTGCCGATGTCCATGACCACCTTCGGCACCGTGGCGCTGCAGGAGAAGGCGATCTATGACTTCTTCGACTACGCCACCAAGGTGCCGAATCTCGCCTTCGCGCCCACCGGCGACGGCGTCGGCACCGCGCGCACCATCTCGATCCGCGGCGTCTCCGGCAACAACGTCACCAGCTACTACATCGACGACACGCCGCTGCCGGACTCGATCGATCCGCGGATTCTCGACATCGACCACATCGAAGTGCTGCGCGGGCCGCAGGGCACCCTGTACGGCGCGCGCTCGATGGGCGGCCTGGTGCGCACCGTCACCAAGGAGCCCGATCTCAACGAGTTCAGCGCGACCCTGCATGGCGGCGCCTCGGACACCGCCCGCACGTCGACCGGGAACTATACGGGCGACGGGGTCTTCAATATCCCATTGATCCAAGACAAGCTGGCGCTGCGATTGAGCGGCTTCGACGACTATGAGGCCGGCTACTTCAAGCGCACCTACTGCACCAATCCCGCCGCTGCGATGAACCTCACCTGCTTGCCGCTCGCCGGCCCCGGCATCACCACGGTCGACAACGTCGGCGCGATCGACACCTCGGGCTTCGCCGCGAGCCTCACCTTCAAGCTCAACGAGTCGCTCACCATCACGCCGCGCTTCATGCTGCAACGAACCGGCTACAACGGCTTTCCGATGGCGGACTACCCCACGGTTCCCAGCAACGGCATCGGCTATCCGGTACCGACGCCCGCCACCGGGGCCCCCACGCCGAACCGGATGATCCCGAGCGACTTCACGCAGGCGCGCTGGTTCAACGTTCCGGAAGGCGGATGGGACGACTGGGGATTGTCCTCGTTGACTGTGCACTGGAAAACCCATCTCGGCGAACTGGTCTCTTCGAGCTCCTATTTCTCCCGCAAGGTGGACGAGACGGAAGACGAGAGCGACTTCGTGTATGCGGGGATCACCTCGGGCGCCGGCGGCTCGCCGCAGCCGGGCGGCATCAGCGAAGAGAAGGACTACCAGAGTTTCGTGCAGGAAGTGCGCTTCGTCTCCGCACTGCAGGGGCCGATGCAATTCGTCACCGGCGGCTTTTATTCGGACACCCACGGCCGTGTGCCATTCTCCGCCTATTATCCGCCGGCGACGGTACCGGGGCTCGATCTGACGCTCACCGGCACGCCCGGGGTTGAGCTCACCCCGGGCTACCCGAACCTGATCTTCGCGTCGGACTTTCACACCGAAGTCAAGGAGCCGGCGGTATTCGGCGAGGTGTCCTACCAGCCGATCGACCCCTTGAAGCTGACGGCGGGCCTGCGCTGGTACCAGGTCAAGACCTCCTCGCAAGGCTATGAGGCGGGTCTGGCCACCGGCGGCGGCCCGGTCATCGTCAGCCCGTACGACGAGCAGACCGAAAACGGCGTCAATCCGAAGTTCGAGGCGGACTACCACGTCACGCCGGACCAGATGGTGTACGTCAATGTGGCCAAGGGCTACCGGCCGGGCGGCCTGGTGCCCATCGTGCCGGCGGGCGAGCCGAATACGCCGACCGACTGCGCCGCGGCACTCAAGGCGATAGACCCCAATGTCACCGTCCAGCAGACGCGCAGCTATCAGTCCGACTCGCTGTGGAACTACGAGCTCGGCACCAAGACGGCATGGCTCGATCACCGCCTGACCGTCGATGCAGCCGGGTTCTACATCCGCTGGAAGGACATCCAGCAGGAAATCCTGCTGTCCTGCGGCTTCCAATTCATAGCGAATGCCGGGGCCGCGGTCAGCAAGGGCGGCGAGCTCGAGATGCGCGCGCGGCCGACGCGACCCCTCGAGATGTCGCTCGGCTTGGGCTACCAGAATGCCACGATCACCGAAATGAGTTCGGTATCGCCGCAGACGGTGGGCTCACCCGTTTACCAGGTGCCGGACTGGACCGGCAACGGGGCGGTGTCCTACACCACTCAGCTCTCGACCGACTGGAAGATGATCAGCGGCACCGACTACTCCTATATCGGCAGAAGCTACAGCGGCAACAACTGCCCGCCGATCCGCGGCTGCGGCCCTCCTACCGTCTGATCAATGCGCGCATGGCCTTCGACAGGGGCAGTTCGAGATTGCGATCGTCGGCAAGAACCTGGGCAACGAGGTCGCCAATCTCGGCGACAGCCGCTCGATCGCGGCCGAGACGCCGGGACGGCCGCGGCTGTTCGTGAACCAGCCGCGCACCCTCGGCGTGGAGTTCAGGCAGTCGTTCTGATGCGCGGTGATCGCGTCAGCCCGATCACGAGGCAGCATGGCAAGCGGATCGTCGCCGCGCTTTGTCTCGCCGCGGGCCTCTGCGGCTGCGGCAAGCCGCAGCAGAACCCCACCGGCACCGTGCTCGTTTCGATGGCGGACAACAGCTATCTCGCCGGCCATCGTGCGGGTGCCCGTGGGCGGATCGATCGTGTTCATCAACACCGGGCGCAACGACCATAACGTCGTTGCCGTCGACAAGTCCTGGTCGAGCGAAAAGACCTTCGGCAACATCAAGATGCAGTCCGGGGGACATGACCGAGATCGTGCTCGGCAAGCAAGGCGTGTATCCGTTCTATTGCAGTTTCCACGCGACGCCGGACGGCAAGGCGGGGATGGTCGGCGTCGCCGTGGTCGGCGACGTCCAATACACGCCGCCGTCGGGCGCACGCGGGATTCTCGCCAGCGGTCGAAGAGCCCACCGGCGTCACGAGACGCGTTCCCCAGGACTACCCGACGATTCAGAACGGCGTGGATGCGGCGAATCCCGGCGACCTGGTGCTGATCGACAAAGGCGAATACAACGAGGCGGTGTTCGTCACGACGCCCAGCGTGACCCTGCGCGGCGTCGACCGCAACGCCGTCATCCTCGACGGCAAGTTCGAGCTCGGCACCGGCATCATGGTGGGCGGCAACGGCGTCGCCATCGAGAACATGACGGCGCGAAACTACACCCTGAATGGATTCTTCTGGACCGCGGTGCAGGGTTTTCGCGGCTCCTACCTCACCGCCTACAACAACGGCGACTACGGCATTTACGCATTCGGATCGACCGACGGCCTGTTCGAACATTCATTCGCGAGCGGTTCGCCGGACTCGGCGTTCTATGTCGGCCAATGCGCGCCCTGCCGGGTGGTATTGAACGATGTCGTCGGCAGCTACAGCGGCCTCGGCTATTCCGGAACCAATTCGAGCGGCGACATGTATGTCTTGAATTCGCGCTTCGTCGCACAACCGCAGCGGCATCGCCACGACGACGTTCGATATCGAGCTGGAGCCGCCCGGGCGCGACACGACCATCGTCGGCAATGTGGTGAGCGACAGCGGATTCGATAACGAGGCCGCCGGCTTTTATGCCACCGAGACCCTGGCGGGCAACGGCATCGCGATGGTGGGAACGCACAACAATCATGTCGAGCACAATCTCGTGATGCGCAGCCGCAACAACGGCATCCTGGTGATTCCGATTCTGGACCGGCACTACTGGCCTTCGACCGGACACGTCGTCCGGCAACAATACCGTGCTCGGGTCCGGGCGCGCCGATCTTGCGGCCGGCGGATTCGGGCACCATCGGGAATTGCTTTTCAGACAATATCTATCGGACCTCGCTGCCGTGGGGACTGCAGGCGTTGAACGGCTGCGGCCGATTGCGCGTGCCCATTGCATCCGACCTGTCGACCTACATGACCTTCTTCGGAGCGATTGCGCAGATACGCACCGGCCAGTTCACCGTGAACGATTACCGCACCCGCCCGGTGCCGCGCGGCGCAGACCAACATGCCCGGCGGCGCGGACGCGCCGGTACGGCCCGCAGTCCACGTGTTTGCCGGGATTCGCAACTTGACCTTGACTCGATCAAAACACCCGCCGAGAGCACCGCAACGATCTCGCCCGGTCGCAGTCGCCGCGCCAAGGAGACACTGACATGCCGTCGCTATTCTCGGTTTCCGCTCCCGCCAATCTGTTTCAGGTCTGGTTCGTCGTTTATCTGTATCTGCTGCCGTTCCTGCTGTATGCCACGTGGGCGTCGCTCGCGCTGCATGGACCTGAGCGAGCGCGGACAGCGACCGCGCGCGCGCGGCTGGGGCGCGTTCATCATTCTGGTGCCCTTGCTGGGCGGCGGTTGGTATCTGCTGGGCGCGGCTCGAACGTTGCAAGCGGTCCGCCCGGATCGCCATCGTGTCGACGGGACTCATCGTTTGGCTGCTGCCGTTGGCCGCTGGACTATGGCTTGCGGGAGGCCCTCTGGGACCCAAGGCGCTGAGCTGACATGCATTCGACGGGAGAGGACTATGAACGTGACCATGCCCAGCAACTTGCAGATGATTCTCGGGCTGTATGCCTATCTGCTGCCGCTGCTGCTCTACGTGCTATGGACCACGCTCGCCCTGTGGGACCTTGGGCGGCGAGCCGAGACGCCGGCGACGGCGACGTGGATCTGGGTCGATTCTGATATTCGCTCTGCCCTTCGCTTGGGGCGCTCGCCTATCTTTTCCTCAGCGGCGCGCAGCTGGCCCCGCGGATCAAGATGATCGCGCTCGGCGGCGGCGCCGCCTATCTGGTGGTCCTGGCGCTCGGAACTGTCCATCGGCGGAATCAGCTGACTGCATGGCGCTGCGCCGTCGCGACTTGTTCGGACTTGGCGGCCTGGGTGGCGCGCTCGGCTTGCTCGGCGGCTTGGCATGGCCCGGCGCGAAGCGCATTGCACGCCAAGTACTCCGATGCCGCGCCGGTGCTGCCTGCGTCGACTTCGATTGCGCGAGGCGTATCCGCCCGGCGCACCGACGGGCGCAGGCTATGCGGCGAAATTCGCGCCCCCGGCCTACCTCGCCGCCGGAAGTCGCGACGGCTTGCACACCCCGCCGCCGTGGGCGCCGCGATCCACCGACGTGCGCGAGTTCGATCTGTCGGTGATCGAAACCACGCTCGAAGTGGCCGATGGCCAGAACGTTCACGGCATGGGCCTACGGCGGAACGGTGCCCGGTCCGATCGTGCGCGCCACCGTGGGCGACCGCCTCAAGATCACCTTGCGCAATCGCGCCGCCCATGCTCCGCACAGCGTCCATTTCCACGGTGCCCACGACGTCTCGCAAGATGGACTCGGACGCGTCGCCAGAGGCGGCAGATCAATCCTACGAATTCGAGGCCGGACCGGCGGGACTGCATCCCGTATCATTGCCACGTCCCGCCCTACGCGCGGCACGTGCGCAAGGGCATGTACGGCGCCATGATCGTCGATCCGCTGCGAGCCGCGGCCGGCGGCGCATGAGATTCGTCCTGTGCCTGTGCGGGTTCGACGTCGACGGCGACGGACGAAACGATGTTTACGCCTGGAACGGCGTGGCGGGATATTACGAGCGCTTTCCGCTCAAAGTTCCGGCAGGCGAGCTGGTTCGCATCTACCTGATGAATATGGTCGAGCCCGACCCGATCGCGTCGTTTCACCTGCATGCTCAAACCTTCGATCTGTACCGCTCCGGCACCTCCGCTCTCCCCTCACGAGCACACCGACATCGTGAGCCTCGGACCCGCCGAACGGGCCATTCTCGAATTTCGGCTGCCGCGCCGCGGCCGCTATATGTTTCATCCGCATCAGAGCCGCATGGCCGAGAGGGGTGCGATGGGCTGGATCGTCGCCATATGATGTCGACGGCACGCGCGCTGGTGCTTGCGGCCATTGCGGATGCCGCTCAGCCCTTCGGCGTACCGTGGCAGCGGCGCTCGCGGTCGTCGAATCTCATCGATCACGGTATGCTGATTTACCTCGCGACTCCGGATGGTCGCTTCGTGCAAGCGTTGCATCCGCAGCAACCGGTTTCCGAACTGGTCGGACAGATTCAAGCGCACCTTGACCGGCGGGGCGCCGGATAGCGGCGGCTCACTGCCTATGTCAAACTCGCGCGAACACACACGGAACGACTCATGCGACTGAGATCACTGCTGATCGGCGCGCTGCTCGCCGGCGCCGCGCAGGCAGAGCTGCCGCCGGACACCACCCACGGCATGCAGTCCGCGACTCTCGCCGTCCCGGCGCCGAAGCACTGGGTGTGGGTCAACGACTTCGTGTTTCCGCACATGGCCGACGGCATGGCCTATCTGATCGACGGCGACACCGGGCGCTACCTCGGCACGCTGAGCACCGGCTACGGTTTCGAGCACCTGCTGCTCTCCCGCGACGGCAAGCTCATCTATTCCCCGGAAACCTATTTCTCGCGCGGAACGCGCGGCAAGCGCACCGACGTCGTCACGCTCTACGATCCTGCCACGCTCGGCGCCCGTCGGCGAGATCGCGATACCGCCCAAGCGCTCCTCCAACGTGCCGATGATGAGCAACGCCGTGCTGACCGACGATGATCGGTTCCTGCTGATCTACAACTTCAATCCGGCGCAGAGCGTCACGGTCGTCGACACCAAGACTCGCAAGTTCGTGCGCGAAGTCGAAACCCCGGGATGCGCGCTCGAGTACCCGACCGGGCCGCGCTCTTTCTTCACGGTGTGCGGCGACGGCTCCCTGCTGCTCGTGAGCCTCGACGACAACGGCGCCGCGCAGCAGAAGCGCACCGAGCCGCTGCTCGGCATGGGCGAGGATCCGGTGACCGAGAAGGCCGTGCGGATCGGCCGGACCTGGTATTTCGTGACCTTCGACGGGCGCATCTTCCCGCTCGAGGCGGACGCCAAAGGCGCCAGCGTCGGGCCGATCTGGTGGCTGACTTCCGAGGCGGAGCGCAAGGCCGGCTGGCGGCCCGGCGGCCTGCAGCAGCTCGCGGTGAATCCCAACGATTCACGGCTGTACGCGATCATGCATCGCGGCGGCATCGAGACGCACAAGGATCCGGGCAAGGACGTGTGGGTGTTCGATGTGCCGACGCCGGCAGCGCGTGCAGCAGATCGCGCTCAAGAGCCTGGCGAGCTCGATCCAGCTCTCGAGCGATCGAGCACCCGCTGCTCTACAGCATCTTCATCGACGGCACCGACCTCGACGTCTACGACGCGGCGAGCGGCCAGCTGCTGCGCTCGGTCGAGCACATCGGCACGACGCCCACGATCATGGTCACACCTTGATGTCGCTCGATCCGGCATTCGGCTATCTGATCGTCGGCGGCATCGCGCTGCTGTTCGCGGCCGCCGGGTGCCACAAGCTGCGCAGCCTCGAGTCATTCACCGAAGTGTTCGCGGCCTATCGTGTGCTGCCCGGATGCGTGGGCGCGGCGCATGGCATGGCTCATTCCAGGCCTCGAGCTCGCGATCGCGGCGACTCTGCCCTGGGCGGCCGCCCGCCGCGGCGCGCTGCCCGCAGCCGTGGGACTGCTGATCGCCTACGCGTCAGGCATCGCCCTCAACCTCGCCCGCGGCAGGCGCGATCTCGATTGCGGCTGCGGCGCGATCGGCACGCGCCGCTCGATCGCCGGTTGGATGGTGTGGCGCAATCTGCTTCTGGTCCTCGCCCTTGCGGTCGCCGCGCTTGCCGTGGACTTCGCGCCCCTTCGACGGCTCGGACGTGCTGACGGTTGCCGGCGCAATCGGCGCGTTCGCCCTACTCTATGCGGCCGTCGATCAGCTGCTCGGCGAGGTGTCGCCCAAGGCCATGCGCCTCCGCGGGAGGACGTCATGACGGCGCTCGCCGTTTCCAATGCGGTGCTGTGGGTCATCGTCGATCGGCCTGTGCATCGCGCTGCTGGCGGTCGTCCGTCAGCTCGGCGTGCTGCACGAGCGCATTGCGCCGGCGGGCGCCCTGATGCTGGCCAAGGGCCTGAAGGTCGGCGAGCCCGCGCCGCGCATCACGGTGCAGGATCTCGAGAGCCGCTCGCTCACCCTCGGGGCGGCGCGTTCCGACGCGCGCGCGACTTTGCTGGTGTTCGTGTCGCCGACCTGCCCGGTGTGCAAGGCCTTGCTGCCGGCGTTGAAATCGAGCCTCACCGCGGAGCGGGATTGGCTCGACATCGTTCTGGCAAGCGACGGCGAAAGCGCCGGGCAGCGGGAATTCGTCGCGGCTCACCGGCTCGGCAGTTTTCCCTACGTCGTTTCCGCGCCGCTCGGCATTTCCTATCAGGTCAGCCGTCTGCCGTTTGCGGCGCTGATCGACGCACAGGGCGTGCTGCGGGCGCGCGGGATCGTCAATTCGCGCGAACATCTGGAAAGCCTGTTCGAGGCCAAGCGGCTCGGCTTCGCATCGATCCAGGATTATTTCGAGGCGGCAGCGCAACATCAGGCCGCGTGAGGAGCGAAGCGCTTATGAAATGGTTGGATGCGTTTGCGGAAAATTCGGCCCGTGCGCTCGCGCGGCGCACGTCGCGGCGCAGTGTGCTCGCCGGGCGTGGGCGCCTTTCTGCTCGGGCGCCGCCGCGGTTCCGCTGCTGCCCGTGGCGCGCGGCGCCGATACCAAGCCGGGCGGCGACGCCCGGCGCCGGACCGGGCGCCGATCCCGGCGACCCGCAATCGTGCGACTACTGGCGGCACTGCGCCA
Source organism: uncultured Gammaproteobacteria bacterium (assembly GCA_963774865.1). GTDB lineage: Bacteria > Pseudomonadota > Gammaproteobacteria > Steroidobacterales > Steroidobacteraceae > Bog-1198. The sequence goes on along the minus strand of CAVZGU010000013.1, from coordinate 5,187 downwards.
TCGACGGCTTCCTGTGCGGCTGCTGCGGCGGCTCGCAGACCGTTCTGTCCGCCCGGCACCGAGATGTCGCCGGTCACCTGGATCGGCACCTGCCACAATCCGGGCGACGGCAAGGACTACGTCATCTCCTACAACGACTGCTGCGGCAAGAGCTCCTGCGGCCGCTGCTTCTGCAACCGCAACGAAGGCGACTCATCGCTGTTTCAGCCGGGCCACTCCAATGACTACAACTGGTGCTCGGGAAATTCCAAGGCCAACATCCCCTATCATTGCTCGACGGCGCGCATCGTGGGCGCGGCCAAGTAGCCGATCGTGCGGCACTGGCCGGCACTCGGCGCCGCGGTCGCTGTCATGGACGGCCGCCGGCGCGGCGTGGGGCTACCAGCCGCGCGGTCAATTTCCAGTTGAACTGCATGGGCTGCCATCTCGCCGACGGCTCCGGCGAGCCGGGCCGGGTGCCCTCGCTGCGCCGCTCGCTGGTGCTGTTTTCGGCGACCCCCGAAGGCCGGCAATACGTCATCCGGGTGCCCGGCGTCGCGCAATCGCCGCTCTCCGATGCGGAAATCGCGGCGCTGCTCAACTGGATGGCGAGAAATTTGAGCGACGTCGCCCTGCCGCCGGGATTCGCCGACTACACGGCAGCGGAAGTGAAGGAACTGCGCTCTCGCCCGCTGGCCCAGGTGAGCGCGATGCGGGCGCGGCTGCTGAAGGCCGCCGCCGCGCAGGGCGATGAGCCACTGGCGCCGCGCCGCCCTTAGGGCGCTAGCGCGACGGGTTCCCGACGGGCTGCTGCTGCGTGATGCAGTCAAGGCGGCCGCCGCGAAGGGCGACTAGCCCGGAAATCTCACCGATAGAGGATGCATCGAGTCTCTGATTGGGAGAAACTTGTTTTGCGAGAACGAGTTATCACAACCCAGAGGAGAGACCCGATGCAGACGCATTGTAACGCCGAACAGCTGCAATTTTCATGCGTAGAACGACGTCGAGTCGTAGCGGCATTTGACGGTGGGACGGTCAGTTCGGATGCCGGGGCGTTGCTGCTCGGTCGGGCCGATGAAGCGATCGGATTGATCGATCGGCTGGCGGGATGTTTTATCGATGAGCGCGACCCGGACTTGATCGAGCATGCGGTCAGGACGCTGGTCGGGCAGCGGGTTTTTGGGATGGCGCTGGGGTATGAAGACCTCAACGATCACGAGAGCCTGCGCCACGATGCGGTGTTCGGTACGCTCTTAGGCAAGCTCGAACCGAAGCGTCGGGCCGATTGCGCGCCGCTCGCCGGCAAGAGCACGCTGAACCGGCTTGAACTGCATGAGTCGGCGGGCAGCAGCCGCTATCACAAGATCCGTCCCGATGGCGAAGCGATCGAGCGGCTGTGGGTGGATTTGTACCTGGACGCGCATCGGGAAGCGCCGAGCGAGATTACCCTCGATCTGGACGCCACCGATGATCCGCTGCACGGGCATCAGGAAGGTCGCTTCTTTCACGGCTACTACGACGCCTATTGCTACCTGCCGCTGTACATTTTTGCGGGTGAACATTTGCTGTGTGCGAAGCTGCGCCGCTCGAACATCGATGGGGCGGCGGTGCGCGCGAGCAGATCGAACGCATCGTCGCTCAGATCCGCCAACGCTGGAGCAGTGTGAAGATCATCCTGCGCGCGGACTCGGCTTCTGCCGCGAGGAGCTGATGGCTGGTGCGAGCAAAACGCTGTAGATTATGTGTTTGGGCTCGCGAAGAACTTTCGCCTGGTGCGCTCGATCGGCGCCGAGTTGCAAGAGGCCAAGGCCGAGTCGCGTGCCACGCAGCACCCTGCGCGACGCTTCAAAGAACTGGTGTACCGCACGCGTAAGAGCTGGTGCCGACCTCGGCGTGTCGTCGCCAAGGCCGAACAGACCGGGGACAAAACCAACCCGCGCTTCATCGTTACTTCACTATCGATGCAGCAGTGGGCGGCACGCGAACTGTACGAGGATTTTTACTGCGCTCGTGGCGAGTGCGAGAACCGCATCAAGGAAGCGCAGCTCGATCTGTTTGCGGATCGACTCTCAGCCGCCACGTTCCGCGCCAACCAGTTGCGTCTGTGGCTCGCCTCGGCCGCCTACGTGCTGATGCACACGCTGCGCCGTGTCGGGCTGGTGGGCACCGCGCTCGCGCGAGCCTGTGCGAACACGATCCGGCTGAAGCTGCTGAAGATCGGCGCGGTTGTCACGGTGAGCGTACGACGCGTGAGGCTTGCGATGAGCGAGGCGAGCCCCAATCAGCGGGAGTTTATTGCCGCCTTCCACGCCCTGAGCGTCGCGGCGCGATAAGCCGCCCCCACGAACCAGACGACCGCACCCATCAAGCAGCGCACTACCGCCAGCCACGGCGGCGGATACCTACCGCTGAAAATCTCCTCGCGCACCAAATCGTCATCCGCGGCGTACCCTGGCAATCAATCAGCGCCCCAGCCGCGGACCGGAAAATCAAGCGGGCGGTGAGAAAAGGCGGCTAGACTAGCCGCTAGCGCGAGGCGATCCCGACGGGCTGCTGCTGCGTGATGCAGTGAATTCCACCGCCGCCGCGAAACAGCGCGCTCAAGCGCGACGGGCACCACCTGCCGATCCGGATAGGCGCGCTTCAGCGTCTCGAATACCTCGTGGTCCTGCGCAATCCCGTACGCGGGTGCAATCACCGCCCCGTTCGCGAGATAGAAGTTGACATAGGAGCGGCAGAAGCATCGCGCATCGGCGGGTGCCATCTCCGGCGGCACCTCTGCGATCGGCACGAGATCGAATCGCCGTCCCTTGGCGTCGGTTTCCAGCTCCAGCACTCTGCGATTCTCCGCCATGATCCCAAAGCGCGGATCCGCGGGATCGAGAACCTCTTCGAACAGCAGCGCGCCCGGCTTGATGTAGGCGAGGTAACCGTCGACGTGGCCGTCCGTCTCCGTATCCGTCACTCGCCCGGCACCCAAATGACCTTGCGCGCCCCGAGCATGGCGCGCAGTTCCGCCTCCGCCTCGGCTTTGGAGACCTCGGATTGCGGTTCGCATTCAAGACACAGGTCTCCGCTGTGATCAGCGTCCCCTCGCCGTCGGAACAGAAACCACCGCCTTCGACCACGAGTCCCGACAGATAAGCCGCATCGCCCGTGCGCTCGGCAATGCGCGAGGCCACCAGCGCGTCCTGATCATAGGGATGGTATTTGCCTCCCCACGCATTGAAAGTGAAACAGGCCGCGGCACGCCGACCCTGGGCATCGACCACGAAGGTCGGACCGGAATATCTCAGCCAGGAATCGTCGATCGGCAACACGACGATCGTGACGGCGGCTCCACAGCGTGCGCGGGCATCGGCCTCATTCGCGGAATCGACGACCATGCTGAGCGGCTCGAAGCGTGCGATGGCATTCGCCACGCGCGCGTAGTCATCGCGCGCCGCCTCGATATGGGGCCCCAGGCCGCAGCGCGCTTGGGCCATGCCATCCAGCATCCGGCGTGGGGCGCACCCTCCGTCGGCATCTGGAAGCCGAGCTCGGCGGGCCTCACGAGTTTCTCGATTCTTGGTGCATGTGAATTCGACTATCCTGGTACAGGCCATTGGCTTCAGGGGATTATAGTGCCCAGACAGACCGTTCTCGATTCCATTCGATGGGGATTTGCGACAGCAATCCTCGCCTTCCCGGCCTCGGGCCAACCCGTCGGGTCGCCGCCGCAGGCGGAGCCCATTCTTGGATTTTCGCCGGCTCACGCCGGCGCGAACGCGGGCTGGAAGCGCAGTTTCAGTCACTTCCATCGGCCGACTCGGCGCGCTACTGGCACCGTGAGTTCACGCGCGCGCCACACCCTGCCGCGTCGGAGGAAAACAACCGGCTGGCCGAGCTGGTGGCTCGCGAGTGGCGCAAGCAGGGCTGGGAATCGGTGCAATTGCGTCGCTATCAGGTGCTGCATTCGAGCCCGCGGCACGTCGCTCTGGAAATGGTCGCGCCGGTCCGCTATCGAGCGGCGCTGGCCGAGTCTCCCTACGCGGTCGATCCGGACAGCCGCAACCCGGCGTTGGCCAGCACCTATTTCGGCTATTCCGCCTCCGGCGACGTCACGGCAGAACTCGTCTATGCGCACAACGGCAATCCCGAGGACTATGAACTGCTGCGCCAGCACGGCATCGGCGTGCGCGGCAAGGTCGTCATCGTCCGCTATTCCAATCCCTACAGCTATCGCGGCTTCAAGGCGCTGACCGCCGAGCGCGAGGGAGCGGCCGCGTTGCTGATCTACTCCGATCCCGCGGACGATGGCTACGCGCAGGGAAAGGTCTTCCCGGACGGGCCGTGGGGCCCCGAAACCCACATTCAGCACGGCGCCATCACCTACGATTTCATCGTTCCGGGAGACCCGACCACGCCCGGCTGGGCCTCGGTGCCGGGCGCGACGCGCATCCCGGCGAGCGAGGCCCGCTCGCTGCCGAAAATCATGGCACTCCCGCTCTCGTGGCATGACGCCAAGCCGCTGCTCGAAAACCTGACGGGCCCCGAAGTGCCGGCGGAGTGGCGGGGCGCGCTGCCCATTACTTACCGCTTTACCGGAGGGGTGCGGGTACACGTCAACATCGACATGGACACGAGCATCAAGCCGTACACGGTGGTCGAGGGGCGAATTCGGGGCAGCGAACTTCCGGACCAATGGGTGCTGGTCGGCAACCACCGCGATGCCTGGGTGTATGGCGGCGTGGACCCGGTGAGCGGCACGGCCGCGATGCTGGAACTCACACGGGCGCTCGGCAATCTCAAGCGCCAGGGAGTGCGGCCGCGCCGCACGATCGTCGCGTGCAGTTGGGACGGCGAAGAATATGCGCTCACCGGATCGACCGAGTGGGGTGAGCAGTTTGCCGACCGGCTCAGCCACAATCTGGTTGCCTACCTCAACGTTGACGAGGCGGTCAGCGGAGCCGCCACCACGGCCGGAGCTGAAGGACTGAGCTTCGATCCCACCGCGGTTGCCTCGCTCGCGCCCATGCTGATCGAAGCGACCAGCGACGTTCGCGCACCGTCGGGTAAGTCACTGCACGAGGCGTGGCTGGCGACGTGGATGCGCGACCACAAGACGCAGACGGCGCCCCTGCCGGCCGCCCTGGTCGAAACCCGCATCGGCAGCGGCTCGGACCATACCGTGTTTTTGAACCATCTCGGCCGGCCCGTGATCAACCT
>CAVZGU010000012.1:0-60180 GCA_963774865.1 uncultured Gammaproteobacteria bacterium | reverse complement strand
TGGATCGTCAGCATCGGTTGCGCTTCAGTCTGTGCTGTGCGGCGGACGGTTGCCGCAAACGGGAAACGCCCGGGTCACTGCGGTTCCTCGGCCGCAAGGTGTACTTCGGCGCGATGGTGGTGCTGATCTCGGCGATGCAGAACGGGCTGAACCCTGCACGGATGAAGCGCCTGAAGGAACTGGTCGGCGTGAGCCGACGCACGGTGCTGCGCTGGCGCGGCTGGTGGCGCACGGAGTTCATCGCGAGTCCGTTCTGGCGCGCCCATCGCGCGCTCGCCCCGTCGGCGAGCGAGGCGGATCTGCCGGGTTCGCTTCTCAAATCGTTTGCCGGCGCGATCGATGAACAACTGATATCGCTGTTGCGCTTCCTCGCACCCATCACGACGGGGCGCGGGATTTTGCGGGCAATCTGACGGAGGCGACCGGCCCGCAAAAGAAGCAAATCGCCAGACAACGAGACACGTTCTACGGTGCGCCCTCACCAACGGGAAGGGAGTGCGCACTGTGAAGACGACCGATCATCGATCCCACCACGAGCGCTGGGCTTACCTGCGCTTCTCGGTGATGGGCCAGCTGTTGGCGGCGCCGCCGCCGAAGGGTGAGCTGCGCGCTGAGCTTGAGCGAGCTTGCGGGACGCGAGTGGCAGCATCCGATCACGGGGGTGCCGGTGCGCTTTGGGGTATCGACGTTGGAGCGCTGGTTCCACCGAGTGCGAAAGGAGCGCCGCGATCCGGTGCGGGTTCTACGACGAAAGGTGCGCGCCGATGCCGGCACTCAAGGCTCATTGAGCCTGGCGATCCGCGAGGCGCTGCGCGCCCAATATGCCGGCCACCTGAGCTGGAGGATCGCCCTGCACTACTAGAATCTGCGGGCGCTCGCCGAGCAGCGGCCCGAGCTCGGGCCCGTGCCGTCCTACTCGAGCATCCGCCGGTTCTTCAAGGCGCAGGGCTGCCGCAAGCGCCGGCGCTTGAGCGCGCGGCGCACGGCGGGCGTCGAGCGCGCGGAGGCGCGGCTGCTGCAGCGCGAGGTGCGCAGTTACGAGGCCGACCACGTGGGAACGCTTTGGCACTGGGATGCGCATCACGGCTCGCTCAAAGTGCGTCACGGCGCGCGCGGAATGGTACCAGCCGGTGCTCTTCGGCGTGCATCGATGATCGCTCGCGACTGCTGTGTCATCTGCAGTGGTACCGATCAGAGAACTGCGGAAAACGTCGCCCATGGCCTGATGCAGGCGTTGCAGAACCGGGGGCTACCGCGCTCGGGCTTGTCCGATAACGGCACGGCGATGTGCGCCGAGGAAATCACCGAGGGGCTCGCGCGTCTCGGCATCGTGCACGAGACGACGCTGGCTTTCAGTCCCTACTATGAACGGCAAAATCGAGACGCTATGGACCACGGTCGAAGGACAGCTGATGGCGATGCTCGAGAGCGTCGCCGACCTCACGCTCGAGTTCCTGAACGAAGCGACCCAGGCCTGGGCCGAGTACGGCTATAACCGCGACGATCCACTGCGAAACCGGCCAGACGCCGCTCGCCCGCTGGCTGGCGGGCCCGGAGGTGCTGCGGCCCAGTCCCGACAGCGACGCGCTGCGGCTTGCCTTCACGCGCACCGAGCAGCGCACCCAGCGCCGCAGCGATGGCACGGTGGTCATCGATGCGCGCCGCTTCGAAGTACCGAACGCGTTCCGGCACCTGCGACCGAGTGTTCGTGCGCTACGCGCGCTGGGATCTGTGCCAGGTGCATCTGCTCGATGAACACAGCGGGCAGATCCGTGCGCGGCTGTATCCGCAGGACAAGCAGCGCAACGCCAGCGGCATCCGCCGCCCGCTCGAGCCGCTGGCGACGCGCGGCGCGGCACCGTCGGCCGCCGCGGTCACGCCCGCGACCGGCATCGCACCGCTGCTCGAGAAGCTGATGGCGCAGCAGGCGCGCCACCGGGCTTGCCGCCGCCGTACCTGCCCAAAGATGAACCACCCGACGACGAAGGAGAAAGCCTGTGAACAAGAAACTGCTCTCGCTGTATGGACTGAAGTGGAATCCCGTTCGCTCCGGATGTGCCGGTCGAGGCGCTGCACGTGACGCCGCGCATGGAGTCGTTCTGCTGGCGCGTCGAGCAACTGGCCGGCGAGGGCGGCTTCGCGCTGGTCACCGGGGCGCCCGGAGTGGGCAAATCCGTGACGCTGCGCGTGCTCGCCGAGCGGCTCGCGGGGCTGCGCGATGTGCAGGTCGGCGTGCTATCGCGGCCGCAGGCGGGCATGGCCGACTTCTACCGCGAAATGGGCGAGCTCTTCGGCGTCGAGCTGCATCCGCACAACCGCTATGGCGGCGCCAAGGTGCTGCGGGCGCGCTGGCAGGGGCATATCGATGCCTCGCTGTGCCGCCCGGTGCTGATCGCCGATGAAGGCCAGGAGATGCAGCTCGCGGTGTTGAACGAGCTGCGGCTGCTGTGCTCGGCGCGCTTGGACTCGCACCTGCTGCTCACCGTCGTGCTCGCCGGCGACCAGCGCCTGATCGAGCGCTTCCGTGCCGAGGACCTCCTGCCGCTGGGCTCGCGCATGCGGGTGCGCCTGGCGCTCGATCGCAGCACGCCGGAGGAGCTGCAGGACTGTCTGCGGCATACGCTGCAGAAAGCCGGCGCCGCGAAACTGATGACCCCGGAACTCATCGCCACGCTTGTGCGATCACGCGCAGGGCAACCTGCGGGCGCTGATGAACATGGCCGGCGAACTGCTGGCGCTCGCCGCGCAGCGCGAAGCCGCGCAGATCGACGAGAAGCTGTTCTTCGAACTCTATGCCACGCCCTCGCCGACGCAGGCCAAAGTCGCCGGCGGCGGCGTCGATGAAGGCGCTGCCCGTCGAGCAGGCCTATCGGCTCGCCGATCACCCCGAGGAGCAGCGCTGGCTCGTCACCGGGCTGTGGTCCGAACAGGCCGTCGGCATCGTCGGCGGCGAGCCGAAGTGCTGCAAGTCCTTCCTCGCCCTGGACCTGGCCGTCGCGGTCGCCTCCGGCACGCCTGCCTGCGCCGCTTCCCGGTCGCCCGGCCGGGCCGGGTGCTGCTGTACGCGGCCGAGGATGCCCTGCACGTCGTGCGCCGCCGGCTCGAGGGCATCTGCGCCGCCGCGGCTTGCGAGCTCAAAGACCTGGACGTGCACGTCATCACCGCCCCCACCGTGCGCCTCGACCAGGCCGCCGACCGCGAACGCCTCGAACACACCGTCGCGCAGCTCAAGCCGCGCCTGCTGGTGCTCGATCCCTTCGTGCGCCTGCATCGCATCGACGAGAACGCCAGCGGCGAAGTCGCGCCGCTGCTCGCGTACCTGCGCGCGCTTGCAACGCCAACACCAGCTCGCCGTGCTCGTCGTGCATCACGCCCGCAAATCCGCCGGACGCATGCGCGCCGGCCAGGCGCTGCGCGGCTCCTCCGAGTTCCATGCCTGGGGCGACTCGAACCTGTACCTGCGTCGTTCGGGCGACGAACTCAACCTCACCGTCGAACACCGCGCCGCGCCGTCGCCGCCCACGATCGCGCTCGAACTCGCCCAGCGCGGCGATGCGCTCGCCCTCGAAATCGTCCAGTCGATCGCGACGCCAGCCGCGGCACCGACCACCATCGACGAACGCATAACCGCCGCGATCACCGAAGCAAATCGTCCGCTTCCCATCGGGGAACTGCGCGCTCTGTGCCACGTTCGCAACGAGACGTTGTACGAGCGGCTGACCGCACTGACCGACTCGGGTCAGATCGTGCGCTGTCCCGAGGGCTACCAACTCGCTACCGGGAAACCCTGATCTCGCCGTTCCCGACGCACCGAACTGACGACCCGTCGCCGCCCGTCCAGTTCCCAGTTCCGCTTCCCGCTCTCTCCTACAGCGTGCGGGAAGCGAAACGGGAAGCGAACCTCGAATAGCGAGAAAATAAGACCATCAAATATCGTGAGCACTCTCAGTGATGCCGGAATCGGTCATCCCGGGCGACTCCTGCGTCCCGAACTAACGAATCGAACCTATGCCGCTTGTTGCGCCACCTCGGAAGCGGTCGCGGTGGCTGTCTTCAGCTCGATCAAGTACTTCTCCCACGCTTCAAGCGCGGCGCGCTTCTCTGCGTAATATTCGAAGACGTCATAGGTCTCGTCCATCTCATCTCGCAGTTGATTTAGAACCTTCTTCGCTACGTCCCGGTCAACTTTCAATCGCGCGAGCCCGGTCCGACCCGTTCGCCGTAAGTCGTGAGGGCGAAACGCCTCAACACCAATCTTCTTGAACCGATGGAGGCTTCGCGCGACGCTGCGTGTAATGAGTTTCGGGTTCGCCGGACGATCCGAGCGACTGCTCGGGAAGACGAATTTCGACTTGCCCGACATCAGTTTAAGAACCTTAAGTTCCTCGACCGCCCAATTGGACAAGGGCACCAATTGCGCTCGGCCTTTCTTGGTGTGTTGCTGAGGGATCAGCCAGGTTTTTTTCACAAAATCGAACTCTGACCATTTCGCAAGCCCAAGCTCCGAACGCCGTTGCAAGGTGAGCAGCAGCACCAACAGCGCCCGAGCTTTTCGCCGCGACCGGCAGGCGATATCGATTTTTTGCAGGAAGGCCTGGAGCTCGGTGGGTGTGAGCGCTCGCTTTCGTCGCTTTTCCTTGCCGCCCGGGCGACCAAGGAGCTTCACGGGGAATCTTCGACGATGTCGCGCTGAATCCCGTAGAGAATAGTTGGCTTAACACCGCGGCGATACGGTTTGCCATCACGCGCGACCCGCGATCCACGATCGTGTCGAGGAGCTTAATGACCTCCCGGGGCTTGATCGTACGGGCATCGCGATCTTTCCACTTCGGAAGCAGTTCTGCTTTCAAGATACGACGGACGTATCCCGGCAGCTTTTGACTCGGGACGACGTGGCGGCGGTAGAATTCACGCACCAGGAACCTAAAACTGTGCGCGTTCAGCTCGATTTCTGCGGAGTCGAGCAACACGTCGAACTCATCGGGTCCGCTCTTCTTGGCAGGGACGAGCGGTGCCTCAACGCCCGCGCTCTGCGTCGGGCCAGGGCTCGGACTCGCCCCTCGGTTACCGACCACGATGGTGCGATCGGCGGTGCGGATCGATCCCCTGCTTGTATAAATTTCCGGTACTCGAGCGCGAGTTCGTGGGCCTCTTGCACAGAGCGGTCGGGGAAATTACCCAAGGAGATGCGAACGGGGGTCTTGTTCCAGGCATAGCGGAACAGCCAGTTCTTCGTCCCCCAGGGCCAGATGCGGATGAGAAGGCCGCGCATGGCCGGGTCGCCCACATCGCGTGGTTTGTTGCCGGCAGGCTTCAAGGATTCAACGAGGTGCCGGTCAGGCGCGCGACGAACTTCGGCATCCGGGGCCTCCCTAGGCGGTTTTACATGGACAGTACATGGACAGTTGTGGTTGCGATGCGCTGCACCATCGCGCAACGCTCTGCACTCTGTTATCGTGCCATAGATGAACGAAAAAGGCGATAAAACCAGGGAAAAGAAGCGAAATTGTGTTGCAATTCGTCGCCTGCCGTTGCAAGCGGTCGCAGCGCATTTTGTGAGTGACCCCTTCCATGGGGTGCAAGGGGTCGCAAGTTCGAATCTTGTCGCCCCGACCAATTACTTACGAGCATCGAGATTCCTGGCTAGGTACACCTTTGGGTACACCTTAGGAAAACGGGCAAGGGAGCGCCGCCACCGCCAAATCAACATGCCAGCAGGTGCGCCGCCGCTCGAGCAAGATCGGAGCGAGCGGATTGCCTCACCTAGTAACACACAAAACAGTACCTCAGGCATCAGCCACCCGCACGCGCCTGACGGTGCTTGCGGGCAGGCCAGCAATGTCTTGAGAGCGTAATCTACGGGCTTGCCCAGTAGCCGTTGCGATTCTTACCCGAGGAGTTCTGGTGATAGTCAGCGCTGAAGGGTTTTCCTCCACGGAATTCACGCGGTTATCTCGTCGTGGTCAGTCGACCGGTATTTTGGTAGACGTTGCCGTCGATCCACCGGTAGACCAGCCCCTGTCCGATTGACGCAATGTCCGAGTTCTGACCCCAAGCGGTCCGCGACATCGCGAGCGTCAACGGATTGTCGCCTTGCGCAACTGATCACCCACTCGCTCTGCAGTTGCCATCACACGCAACAAATTCTCCCCCGCGAGTTTCGCAATGTCGCTATCCGTCCAACCGCGGCGCATTAGTTCCACCAACAAAGCCGGGTAGCGATCTACGCCCTCCAGTCCAACCGGCGTATCTGGAATCCCGTCAAAATCGGATCCGAGCCCAACATGATCTATTCCGGCAACCTGGCGAACGTGATCAATATGGTCAGCAACTTGCGACAGTGTGACGACGGGCTTCGGGTGCTCGCGATCCCAGGCGGCCAATGCGGTTTCAGCGCGCTCGGGTTGACCGATGTACAGGCCGCCAAAGGGCGGGTATTGCTCGCGCGTCTGCTCGGCGGCCCGCTCCGCAAACCAATGATTGCGTTCGTCAGAGTCATAAACGGTAAGAAACGTGACCATCACGATCCCACCATGTTCAGCGACCAGTCGCAGGACATCGTCGGGTACGTTTCTCGGGTGGTCCACGAGAGCGCGCGCCGAGGAATGGGAGAAGATCACAGGCGCCTGGCTTGCGCCGATCGCCGCCCGCATGGTTTCCGGAGACACATGACTCAGATCAACCAGCATGCCAAGTCGATTCATCTCGTAAATGACCTGGACGCCGACTGTTGTGAGCCCGTGATGTTCAGGTTTGTCCGTCGCCGAATCAGCCCAGGTCGTATTTGAGGTATTGGTGAGCGTCATGTATCGCGCACCTAGATCGTATAGTTGGCGCAGCACCGCCAGAGAGCCGTTAATCTGGTGCCCACCTTCTACGCCGATGAGGGAGGCTACCTTTCCTCCATGGTGAATGCGCCGAATGTCCGCCGCGGAGTAGGCCATTTCCAGGTCAGACGGATAGCGTGCGGTGATACGCTTCACCAGATCGATCTGCTCAATAGTCGTCTGGACCGCCTCGGGTCCCGGGAGACGGGGCGGTACCCACACGGACCAGAACTGCGCGCCGACGTGGCCGGCTCGGAGCCGCGGGATGTCAGTCATCAACGGCGCAGCACCCGCAGGCGTGGGCAATTTCGAGGTGTCGGATTTCAGGTCTATTGCATCCAAGTCGCCGCCAAAGCGGTCCCGAATCTCCCAGGCCAGGTCATTGTGGCCATCGATCAACGGCGTCTGCGCGAGTATCCGTAAGACACGAGTGAGGTAATCCGCTTCAGCGCCCACTGCTCCAGCTGGCAACAGCACGAGTGCCGCCAACACGAATGACAACGAGCGACCGAACCCGATGGATGGCCTGCGATGGGTCATCAGTGCTTTACCCACGGTTTGAAACCCACGCTGCGCCACAGGGCGGAAGGATCGAACAGCTTGCCATTAGCGATGACCGTCTCCACGTTGCGCGTATTGCGAATGTCTGCCAGTGGGTCACCGTCGATCACGATGAGGTCGGCACGCTTGCCGACCTCGAGAGTGCCCGATTCCTTGTCGAGACCGAGGGCGCGTGCCGGTACTAGAGTGGCTGCCCGTATCGCCTCCATCGGCGTGAAGCCCGCCTTCACGTACAGCTCAATTTCCCGGTGCATGCTGTGACCCGGGATGGTTTGATCGGTGCCGGCCATGATCGGAATACCCGCTCGGTGCAGCGCTCCGACGATGGCCAGGTACTTTGCATCGACCTGTTCCTGCAGCCTCGACGCCTCGGACGGCGGCTCGACGTCCGTCAGACTCTGGACGAGCTCTGGGGCGACAAAGTTGGCACCGGGTTCAATGGTGGCGACAGGCCTCTCAGTCGTGGCTTCGTCGATTTCAAAGGTTGCTAGTGTTGGATCAATGACGGTGCGATGGGCCTTCAAGAACTCGATGGCATTCCTAGATTCCGCAGATGCAAGATCGATGGCGATCGTCGCCCTCTTGTGTGCCGTCCGGTCAGCATCTGGCGGCAGCAGCGGGTGCATGATGTCAGCCACATAGCTGATGTGGTTGATCTGATCCTGGCCGGCATTAACCGTTTGAAATGCGTCGAGACCGTCGGGCACGTGGCCAGTGACCGTCATACCCAAGCGATGTGCCTCGTCAATTACGATTTTCTCCTCGGCTAGCTTCACCGAACTGTAGATCTTCATCTGCTGAAAGCCGGCATCGTGGTACCGATGGGTCCAATAGCGTGCCTGTTCCGGGGTGTCCACACGCTGCACACCAGCCGCGGCCGGGCTCGTACCATCGACCACGCCAGCCAGGAGCAATCGTGGCCCTACCCCTCGACCGTCGCGGATGGCGTCGCGCACGGCGGTTATAAACTCGAATTCGTTGCCGCAATCACGCGCTGTGGTGACTCCAGCAGCTAAGTAGATTGGGCCCCACTCAACCTGTTCAAAGTGAGCGTGCATGTCCCAAAGTCCCGGAAGAATCGTCTTGCCTCGGGCATCCACTCGGTAGGCGTCGCTTGGAATCGCCATGCCGGCCATCGGCCCAGCAGCGGCAATCCGCCCATCGCGCACGATGACAGCGGCGTCTGGCACCGGTGAACCGCCGTTTCCATCGATTAACGTACCGCCCATGATCGCAATCGCCCGGCTATCCCTCACGGGGACCAGGCTCGACAATTCGGCTAGTGCCGCCATACCGTCCTTGGCGGCCAGACCCACTAGGGTGCCAAGCGCGTCCTCGTACCCTTCTCGGATGGCCTCAAAATGCGCAAGCTCGGCGCTGATTGTAATCGCCGCCACCAAATTGCCGCGCGGATCGGCCCATAGTGACTCGTGGCCCCAAATCAATCCGCTGACCATATAGCGTTGCAGGGAAATTCGCCGGCCGCCCACCGTCACCATGTCCATGCCGCGGGCGACAATGTGTACCTGACCACCGCGTGGAAAAACGTCAAGTTGGCTGGGCGAACGATGCGCCCGCCAATAACGCAGGAGTAGCATCTGCATCGCCGTCGGCGCATATCCCGCAATGGTGAAGAAGCGTTGTGGCGCCGCTACATCATGCTCTTCCGAGCGACTGCGAACGTGCAGTTGTCCGGAACGAACCTCAACGGCTTGGTCGATCGTCGTGAAGCGCGATGTGTTGCCCTTGATCTCGAACGCGATCGGCGTCCAATCCTTGTGTCCCCGAAATGTCGCCGAGAGCGGCACGTTCCGCCCGCGATTGGCGAAGCTGAAGTCTATGGTTGCCTTCAGAGCTTTGCCGTCTTCGACTACATCGTACGTTTCACGGCCAGCGATGCGTTCTTCATCGTGCAGAACAAACACCCCGTGTTCCAACCGCGCCTCTTGACTAGATTTTGCTTCTGCGGGGGGTGCGAGCCACATTACGGCTACGGCGGCGGCAATCCACAGTTGGCGCATGGCGATTCCCCGCGGCGATTACGTCTGATCCTAGGTAGCACAGATCAGTGGACGCCGCCACTCGAGAGCTCGTGATCCCTGCACAATCGCCGCTCGCAACGACGTACAGCGGAGGCGATTGCTATCCCGCCCTACTACATGGGTCGCCCCAACGCCAATGAAAAGCTGCTGGCGCCCCGAGCCAACACCGATCTTTCAGGGACGGGAGGTCTCTAAGGCGGGGCGATTTCTAGCTGGCGCGTGCCAGACCAGGCGGACTTCGCCACCATCCGCCAACAGTGTTGTTGTTACTTGTCGTGGAATTTACAGTGCCCGGTGTAGTTAAAGGTCGGGTTCGCGTCCGCATCTTTCCCCGTTCCCTCGACTTGCAACGTGCACTGTACCTTGGGACCAGCAATGTGATCGACTAGATAGACTAATCCGGTATCGGCGCCAGTCTTCAAGTTCACGTCGAAGCGGAACTTGCCGTCATGGATCATGACGGGATCGGACCCGGCGATGGTTCCCGAAAAGACTTGATCTCCTGTGTTGACCAGGGTGTCGTTCGCAAAGTCGAACGTCGAGGTCACGTTATACAGGACCCGCCCAGTCAGGTCCCCTTTCAGCTCCACCGTCTCCGTACTCTGCTGGATCATCCCGTTCGGCGTCTGCTTCTTCGAGTGAACGATTGCGCCGCTGAGCAAGTCCGTCCCGGTGCCGGCCACCTGGACCGAACGCACTTTCGACGCTCCCCTGTCGCCCGCATAGGCGACACCATTGCATAGTAAAATGCAGCCCGTGGCTAGGATTTCGATGCACCCGAGCAGAGCAGCCGAGTAAATGCGCATAACAACCTCCGTACAAAGCAGCAGCCGGATGCAGGGCTGAGATGCAACCTAGTCGAAGTCCGGCGCTTGTCCAAGATGGGGACCAATAGGATGGCCTTTCGTGTCCCACTTTGGCCCGTCTTGCCCAGCCGGGCGCTCCATGCGCGAACTGGGCGAAGCTGATGCGCGGATCGATGACTGACCGGCTGAGCTCGTGGAAGGCCATCGCGGCCTACCTCGACTGCAGCGTCCGCACGGTTCGCAGATGGGAACGGGCAGAGGCGCTTCCCGTGCATCGTCACGTGCACCACAAGCTCGGGCGCGTGTTTGCCCTCAAGACCGAGATTGACGCTTGGCGACAAACCCGGGCCCGCAGCCCTGATCCGAATTCCCGTTCTGCATCGACCCCACCGACCGCCACAGCCCGGTCGATTGCGGTCCTCCCGTTCGCGCGGACGGGTTTGGATACGGCAGACGATTACTTTGCCGACGGCCTCACTGAGGAGGTGACCGTCGCGCTGGCCCAGGTGCAGGCGTTGCAGGTTACTTCGCGCAGGTCCGCAGCGGCATTCCGCAACTCGAGTGCTGGGGCGAGAACAATTGCCGAACAACTCGGTGTCCACTACCTCGTGGAGGGCAGCGTCCGCCGAGCCGGTGACCGCCTGCGGGTATCTGCCCAACTGATTGATGCACCGAGAGACATCCACCGCTGGGCGGGCACGTACGACGGCGCGATCGAGGACGTCTTTTCGATCCAGGAGCAACTGGCACGCAAGATTATCGAGGCGCTCGAACTGCGGCTGACGGCGACCGAGGAAAGTCACCTTAGCGAGCGGGCCATCAACAATCTTCCTGCCTACGAGTATTACCTGCGGGCGCGGCACGACATGTGGCGCTGGCGTCGCGACTCAATCGACCGCGCCGTGCAATTGTTGCGACAAGCCCTTGCGCTCATTGGTGAGAATGCCCGGCTTTACAGCGCACTGGGTGTTGCGCATCTCCAGTACCGGGAAGCCGGCATCGATTTGAGCGAGCAGCCACTCGTCGAGGCAGACGCGTGCGCGTCCAAGCTGTTCTCGCTGAAGGACCATTCGGCCTCTGCATGGCAGCTGCGTGGCTGGATCGCATACTCACGTGGCCGCATCCAGGACGCTGTGCGCGATCTGAAAGTCGCTGTAGAGCTTGAACCGAACAATTCCGACACCCTGCTCCTACTCTGCAACTGCTATCTCATCTCGGGACGCGTGGCAGCGGCGCGACCCCTGCTGACGCGACTGCTAGCTGTAGATCCGCTCACACCGATCACGCGGTGCATGCCGGGATTTGCGGACATCATGGAAGGCAACCTCGAGGCGGCGATCAATCCCTACCGGCAGATGTTCGAGATGGATCAGTCCAACCCGATGGCGCGCCTGTTCTTCGCTTGGGTCCTGATCCTGAATCGCCGACATGATGACGTGGGCGCGCTGCTGAAGGCTTTCCCCCCAGATCAACGGGACACCCTCCCAGGGCGACTCTCGTTCTTTCTGGCAAACGCGGCCGCGGGACGATCCAGTGAAGCAGAGGCAGAGCTAACCCCACAGATCGAGGCGATTGCGCGCGCCACTGACGTATTTCCACGCTTTCTCGCAGAAGGCTTTGCCTTGGCGGGCGCGCGGGAGTCTGCAATACAGTGGTTGCGGATCGCAGTTGACCGGGGCTTCGTCAATTATCCTTTTCTTGCTCGCCACGATCCTTCGTTCGAAGCGCTTCGTGGTGATTCGGCCTTCGAGACGTTGCTTGAGATCGCAAGACACCGATGGGAACAATTCGAAGCTTAGTGAGACTTCGACCGTGATCGGGTACTGCCCTGCAGCCGTTCGCTCATCCCCATACCCGACATCCGTCGATATCCGCAACCGCAGTCATGTTAGGTCGAAGCGTGCGGGAAAATCCGCATTTCAAGTCGGTGCGCTACCGATTTTCTAACGGCCCAAATCCCGGCGACTCCAAGCAATTGTTTATATTAATTTTTTCAGCTTTCCAGAGGATTATCGAACATATATCTGGGCAAGCTCCAAACGGGAGTAAGAGGGAGTTCATCGCCGGGCGATTCGAGCGGCCTTTGGCCTTAGCGTTGACGGCACACACACCCGATTTATGCAGCATGCAGAGGTCAGATCGCACGTCTTGCAGGATAGGGCAGCGGCTGCCGTTGTCATACAAATCGCGCGCCGCCAGTGGCGGCGATCACTACTTCTGCAGAAACACTTCCGGTTCGATGCCTGCCTGTTTAAGGATGGCGCGCAGCGTTCCTTCCGGATATCGCCGGGATGGTTGGGGATGGTGGTGTAACGCTTGGTTGCAGGGTGATGCCAGATCTCATGACTGCCGGCCGCCTGACGTTGGAACTCAAAGCCGAGCGCTTTTAATCGCTTGGTGATGTCGCGGTAACGAAAACCAGCGAGCCGTCCCATCAGGTAGCGATAATCACGGGGTAATCGAAAGACTCGGCCACCCCTGGCAGAGATGCGCTGGCTTGTGATTCGATCAGCTTCTTGGCCACGTCGCGCGCGATCTCGATCGTCTCCTGAATGGTGCGGCCCTGGGCGACCAATCCTTGTACATCATCGCTGGTGGCCAGATACACGCCCTCGGGAAGCTTCTCAATGTGCAACTGAATCATGTGTTCCATGTGTTCGCTCTTTAGATGACCGCAGGCCGCTGCTTCGCTTGGCTTTGGTCGGTGAAGGGGAACGGTACCAGGATGACATCGCCGAAGTTAATGGCGGTCATACTCGGCATCGTCGCTGCGCATGATTCAGGCAGCGCTCAGCGATGTCCGGGCGGATGCCGAGCTTGGCAAGGCCGGTGCGTACCGTTCGCCGAAGGTCATGCAGTGTGAACGCACCTACCTTGTGTTCGGCGAAGGTGTCGAGGTGACGTGCGACGCTTCGGGTCAGCAGCTTTGGATCCATCGGCCCGTCGCCATCCTCAGCCGGGAAAACCCATGGGCTTCGTACGGCCATGCGCTTCAGGCGCTTGAATTGCTCGACCGTAGGCGGCGTCAGCGGCACAGCGAAGGCGACACCGGTCTTGGTTCGCTCAGCGGGGATTTCCCAGACCGGGGCCTCGGTCTCAAGATCCAACTCGGACCAGCGGGCTCCAGTGAGTTCCGATCGCCTGACAGCGGTCAGGAGAATCAGCCGAATCGCGATACCCGTCCGCTTTGCTCGCTTTGACATTGCGATGAATGCGGCATAACGTCGTGCTCCAAGGGATGGTCGCCTTGAAGCGCAAAAGCAGGCGTACGACGCAAAGATTCACTGCGACACGAAATCACGTGCGAAGCATTGCAACGTGTTCAATAGTTTGAATAGAACATAACGTGGTCGTATTTTTTCGATGGTGCAAATCCTCTAGCCGCTAACGGTCGCTCTCGAGCGTCGCTCTCGAGCCGAGGCAATTTGGCAGAGAGCTACCCCGAGAATCAAATCAATTAACGTGGACTTGCGAGGCAACGATTTATGAACGCTCTTACTTCAAGAATTTCCGCGGTGATCGGAGTAGGGGCAATTGCGCTCTCGATGTCGTTGTCGATAGCAGCAAGCGGGTCCGAGTCAGCGGATACGGTCCGGCCGGCAGGCTCTTTGCCTAGACATTCCACGCCTGTGCCTCAGCGGCGGACCGGTCTGCCGCAGGCAACGACTCCGCGGGCATTGCCGCCCACCGGGGGGACCTGGCAGGCCGTGGCGACGGCACCTGTCGGCGGGCTGAGCAGCCCGCTGCTGCTGACCGATGGCACCGTCATCGCTCAAGACGGCGATACGCCCAATTGGTATAAGTTGACTCCCGACATCACCGGCAGTTATGTCAACGGGACCTGGTCGCCGATCGCCTCGCTGCCGATCATTGGTGGTACGCAGTATGCCCCGCAATATCACGCCTCGGCAGTGCTTCCCGATGGCCGCGTCATCATCATGGGCGGCGAATACAATGGCAGTGGCACCGAAGTCTGGACGAATCTGGGCGCGATTTACGATCCGGTCGCCAACACTTGGAGCCCCATAGCAGCGCCCGCGGGGACCGGCTGGACCCAGATTGGCGATGCCGAAAGCATCGTTCTGGCGGATGGCACGTTCATGCTTGCCTCTTGTTGCGCCTATCCGAATGTGGACGCCCTATTCGATGCCGCGACGCTCGGCTGGACCGCCACCGGGGCCCCCAATGCCGGGTATAACTACCAAGACGAACAAGGCTATGAGCTGCTGCCCAATGGCAACGTGCTGACGATTGATATTTGGACCAATTATTCTACATCTGGGAATGCCACCAACGCCGAACAATACGTGCCCGCCTCGGGCGCATGGATGAGCGCCGGCAACACACCGGTTGGACTTGCCGATCCCTATGTGTGCGGCAATTTTGAGATTGGGCCTGCGGTGCTGCGTCCCGATGGCACGTTGGTGGCGTTCGGCGGCAATACGGGCTGCACCGCTCCTACCGCAGATCCGACCGCGATCTACGATTCCGCCGGTGGAACATGGAGCGCAGGCCCGAATGTGCCTTCGGTCTGCGGTACCGGCACCACGGCCTGCGACCTCGCGGACGCTCCGGCGGCGCTGCTGCCGAACGGCAATATCTTGTTTGCCGCGAGCTCGGGCTATGGCAACAGCCCAACCCATTTCTTTGAGTTTACGAGCGCGAACGCCATCAATCAGGTGGCCGACACGCTCTATTACGCGAGCAGCGCGGGTGCCTATTACTACAACTTTCTGGTTCTTCCGAATGGTCAGATCCTGTCGACCGATTTCAGCAGTATAGCCGAGGTTTACAACCCCGTCGGCGGCGCGGGTTCGAGTTGGGCTCCGGTGATCTCGGCGGTACCATCGACCGTCGCGCCGGGCATGACGTATCTGATCAGCGGCACGCAATTCAACGGACTGTCGCAGGGCGCGTACTACGGCGACGATGCGCAAATGGCGACCAACTACCCCCTCGTGCGGATTACCAATTCCGCGACCGGGCATGTCTTCTATGCGCGGACTTTCAACCACAGCACGATGTCGGTCGCGCCTGGTGCCGTCGGATCGACGAACTTTACGGTGCCGCCATCGGCCGAAAATGGCGCGAGCACCCTGGTCGTCGTCGCCAATGGCATTCCATCGGCACCCGCCGCCGTCTGCGTCGGCTCAGCGTCGCAGTGCGCGCAAACGTTTACGCTGACTCCGGGCTCGTTGCCGTTCGGCAACCAGTACGATTATGAGGTGAGCGCGGCGATGATGGCCACCGTAACTAACACGGGCGCGGTGGCTTTGCCGATTACCTCGATTACGATCACGGGGCTGAACCGCACGATGTTCTCGAGAACCTCGACCTGCGGTACGTCCGTCGCGGTCGGGACGCACTGTACCATCAGCGTGAAGTTCGAGCCGACCACCGTCGGTGCGATGACGGCGACCTTGAATGTCAACGCCGGAGGCGGCGCCGGAACGAACAGGACAGCCCTCACCGGCAGCGGCGTGGCGGCGCCCTATACCCTATCGCCGAGATCTTTGGCGTTTGGCAGCGTGACAGTCGGCACGGCCAGCACGGTGCAGATGGTGACGGTCACGAACACCGCTACGGTGGCTGTGCCCATTACATCGATTACGATCACGGGGCTGGATCACACACAGTTCTCGAAGACCAAGACGTGCGGATTATCTCTGGCGGTCGGAAAGAGCTGTACCATCAGCGTTACCTTCAAGCCGACCGCCGCCGGCGCGATGAAGGCGACGATGAACTTCAACGCCGGTGGCGGAGACGGCACGCAGACGGTGGCGCTCAGCGGCAGCGGTATTTAGCTTGAGAGCCCGCCCAGGCTGCTGCCGAACAGCCTGATCGGGCTGCAACACCTAGCATGGGGGTGCCAGGGGTTGCAAGTTCGAATCTTGTCGCCCCGACCAATACTTCTGGAGAATTCCGCCCAGGGCGCTCGATACCCAGGAATCGGCAATTGGCGGCCGGGAATTAGTCTTGTTATTATTCCAGTGGCTCCGGAATCACTAAGAAGGGGAAATCAACATGGGTGCGCTCGCCTGGATGGAATTGATTGCGCTTTGGGGTTTTGCGGTGTTGGTCATGATTTTGGATCAAAAGAACTGGAAGAGATAAGCCCGATTCGCAAGCCGTCGGTGTTGCGCTGCGGATGGTCCGCCGCACGCTCGACGCGTTTCAGGCGCGCTCCACGGATTTGAAGGCGGCCGCGCGACCCGCCAATTGAGCTGACGATGGCTGCTCAGGCCATGTCCGTGGCGGCATCAGAAGCGGATCCGGCCGAGCAGCATTTCCCACCAAAGACGCCAGTCGCCCATCAGGCTGTACCACGGGTGCTTGAACGTGGCCGGCTTATTGTGCTCAAAAAAGAAGTGGCCGACCCACGCGAATGCATATCCCTCGACCAGCGCCGCGGCGGCAAGCCACCAGCGCTGCGTGAGCAGCGCAGCGGCGAGCAGAACGACCGCAATGCTTGTGCCGGTGAAGTGCAGGCGGCGCGAGACATGGTTTGAATGTTCGCCGAGATAGAAAGGATAGAAATCGGCGAAACTGCGAAATGACTTCTCGTCGTTCATCCGTCATCCTCCGCACAGGCGTCCGCCCGGATCCGTGATGCACACCAGGGTAGCGCGCTTATACGCCTGCTACCATGCATTCACAGATGAACCCTCGCGGCGCATGCAAACCAATGGGACAGGTTTTCACGCGTTTGCTGCGCGTCGCCGCGTATCTGGCAGTCGTCGCGGTCTTGGCCGCGGCGCCGAGCGCTCGCGAGCGTGCAGGAGCCGTCGCGCTTTGTCCCTCCGGCTGGTGGGCCGATCTGATGCTCGGCTCATATCACATTCACCCGTATCGGAATTTTGACGAATTCAATCCCGGCGCCGGCATCGAGTGCTCGCTCACGCCCCAGTGGGCCGCATTGGCCGGCTATTACCGCAATTCCCTCGACCGTCCCTCGTTCTATGCAGGCGGCGCATATACGCCGCAGTTCGCGCACTGGGGCTGGTTTCGCCTGGGCGTGATGGGCGGCGTCATTTCGGGCTATAACTTCGGGCGGTTCGGCGTCGGCGGGTCCAACAATCACACCGGGCCGGTGCTCGCGCCGACCGCGATCATCCAATTCGGGCGATTCGGCATGAATTTAATCCTGATTCCGCCGATCCCGGACGACAATCTGCCGTTCACCGTCGGCTTTCAGGCGAAGTTTCGATTCAAGTAGCTTTCGGACGGGCGCAATCCGCGCCGCCACCGATCACGCCGCCGAGTCCGATTCAGAGTCCGGCATTGCTCGCGATGGTGCGTCCGATCGCCGACCAATCGACATCTTCGCCCTGCGCCGCAATGGTCTGGAGCAGGTGGTCGCGCAGCACATTCAACAGCGGCATCGGCACCCGCAGCGCTTCCGCGGATTGGCCCACGAGCCGCATGTCCTTGAGTCCCAGAGGAGCGGCGAATCCCGCCGGTTTGAATCGATCCTCAGCCAGCGCCGCCCCGTAATTGCGGTACACGGGCGAGTCGAACAGCGTGCCGGTCAATACATCGAGCAGCTGCCTCTTCGGGATGCCGCCCCGCTGCGCCAGGGCCATCGCTTCTCCCAGCGCCTCGATCGCCGCAAGGATCATGAAGTTGCCGCAGAGCTTCACCAAGTTGGCGGCCGACGGCGCTTCGCCGACGTAGAAAACACGCTGGCTGATCGAGCCGAACAGCGCGTTCGCCGCTTGGAAGTCGGCGCTGCCGCCGGCGGCCACGATGAACAGCTTGGCGGCCGCGGCCGCATCCGGCCGGCCGAATACCGGGGCGCTCAAAAAGCGCTGCCCACGGGCGGCGTGCAGCGCGGCGATGCGCTCGGCGATGGCCACCGAGAGGGTGCTCATCGAGATGTGCAGGGCGCCGGGCCGCAGCCCCTCCAATATTCCCTCGGGGCCGGACAGCACCTGCTCGAGCGCCGCATCGTCGGCGAGCATGCTGATGACGGCGTCGCCGGCAGATGCCGCGGCCCTCGGACTCGCCGCCGAGGCCGCACCCGCATCGACCAGGCCTTGAGCCCTGCTTGGGGATCGATTCCACACCGTCACGGCATGACGAGCGTGCAGCAGATTGGCGGCGATCGCCGAACCCATGTTTCCAAGACCGATAAAGCCGACCTTCATTGAAATGTCCCTCGCCACATACATGCGGATGCCGACGCTTGCAAGGCATCGGCGATGCCTCAGCGCAGGCGCAGTCTCTCACCGTATCCGGTCAGCTCCAAGTATCCGTGGCCTGTCACGCGCTGCTGCTCGAAGGCCCGCACCGCGCCCTCCCAATAGATGGCGCCGGTCGACAAGCGCGTGTCATTCTCCTGATCGTCGAGCAGCGGTTCGAGATCCAATACCCTGGATCCCGCCCGCACGCGCCACTGCACCGGATAGACGATTCCCGTGCGCGGCGAACGCCAGCTGCGCGTCGGCGCGAAGGCGACTTCATCAGGCTCAAGAATCCGCACCGTGCCGTCAGCGCTGCGCAGCGTGCCGCCGGCCCAGCGCGGCTCGCCGCGCGCTCCGCGGATGCGAAATGCCATCAGCGCGCCCCCGTCGTCCAGGTTGATGCCGATCCAATCCCACCCGACGGCCTGGCTGTCGAGATACTCGCTCGACCACTCGTGATCGAACCAGGCATCGCCGTTCACCGTTTCCGCGCTCCCGCCGCGTGTGATGGTTCCGGCGACGGCCATGTGGGGGAGACTGTAGTAATAGCTCGCCGCGCGCGGCTCCGGGCCCTTGCGGCTCACTCCCGATGCGCCGTTGAGCAACGGCGGCTGCGTAGGGGATAGCGTGAGGTGAAGAGAAAAATCGGCGGCGTCGATGCTCGCGCCATAGACTCCCGCATTGCGCGCGAGGGTCCAGCGGTCGATCCGGACGCGGGTGTCGCCGACGGCGGCTTCCGCCAGACCCTGGCCGGCGCGGCGGATGATCTGGTCCTGCCAAAGGCGCCCGCGCTTCGGATCGCTGATGGCGCAATGTGCGACCAGCAGCTGCCGCGGTGCAAAGGAGCTTGGATTGCCTTCGTCGATGGCGGGCTTTGCGCGAAAAAACGTGATTTGGAACCCCAGCGTCTCGCCGCCCGTGGTGGTAAGCCACCCGGTGACGTACCACCATTCGGTTCGAAACTCGGGGTGGCTGCCGTAATCGGCCGGGAATTCGATGCTACGGTCGGGAGTGACTGCCGCGTAAGCGGGCGAGTCTGCAACCGCCGCATCGGCCGACACCGCGGTGCCAGCCGCCATCGCCGCGCCGGCCGCCACCGCCGCGGCCCAAAGCGCCGCGGCCGACAGCGCGGGCAGCGCGAATCGCAGTCTGCGGCTGATCACCAGTCCTCGCGCACGGCACGAACCGCATCCTGATTCATGGCGGTGCGCCCGCTCCATATCGCGGTGACCGCTGCCGCGGCGATCAGCGTGCCGCTCAGCACGATGAGCTGCCATGCCGGCACCGCAAAGTCGATGCTCCAATTGAAGGACTGCCGGTTGACCACATACACCAGAACCAGGCTAAGCGCGGCGCCGAGCATCAGGCCATACACCACGCCGAATACGCTCATCAGCACGCCTTCGCTCGCCAGCATTCCGATCACCTGCCGCCGCAGCATGCCGATGTGCCGCAGCATGCCGAATTCGGCGCGGCGTGCGAGCGCGGTCGAGCTCGCGGCAAAGCTGATGCCGGTGAGGCCGATGACGACGGCGATCGCTTCGAGCGCGTAGGTGATCGCGAAAGCACGGTCGAATATCTGCAGCGATCGCTCGCGCAGCGCCGTGCTGGTCAGAATCTCGAGCGAGTCGCCGCGCGCGAAACAGGCCCGCAATGCGGCCTCGGCGGCGGACGGGGTGGTGCGCGCGTTCGAGCCACGCGGACGCTTCATTGGCGCTGCGGTCGCCGGTGGCCTCGATGTAGTCCGTGCGCGAAATGACGGCCGCGCCGGAAGCGCGCGCGTAGTCGCGCCAGACGCCGGCGATGGTGTAGCGCCGGATGCGCCCATTCGAGCGGCAGCGCGAGGGTATCCCCCAACCGGAATCCATAAAGATCCTGCATCGCCTCGGAGATCCATGCGGGCTCGGAGTTGCCCGGCAGCGGCAGCGGCAAAGCGCGCACCAGCGGCAGATCGTCGACGACCTCGGGCGGGCGTCGAGTTGCGCGCGATCAACGTGACGGGTGGACGCCCGGCGTCGAGCAGCAATTGCCGAGTGCGCCGGAACTCGATTCTCGAGATCCCCGCGACCGCCGCCATTCTTGCCTGGTCCGCGGGGCACCAGTAGGCGGTGTCGTTGCCGAGCGGTTCGCGCATCTGCAGGTCGGCCGGAAGCAGTTTCCCCAGCCATTGGTCGAACGAGACTCGAAACGAATAGACCATGATCGCCATCGCGACCATCAGGCTGAAGCTCACGATGATGGATGCAAGACTCAATGTGGAAAGGCCGACATTTTCCCTGAGCTGCGCGAGCGCCGTGTCCGGCACGACTCGATCGGTGCGCGGTGCGATCTGCAAGATCCTCACCGTCAGCACCGGCACCAGCAGCACCGCGCCGAACAGCAGCGCGGCGATCGCCGCGTAGCCGAACATGGGCAAGGCCGCGCACGGGCGGCAGCCTCGCCAGCAGCGCGCCGATGCGCGAGCAGCGCGATGCCGGAATATCCGCTCGTTGCGGCAACCCCGGCGTAATCCGCATCGCCGCCCTTCATCGATCGGGCCGGAGCCTGGCGCGCCGCGGCGCGCGCCGGCAGCAACGCGCCGAGACTTGCGACCGCGGTGCCGATGAGCAGAAAGGCGAGCACCGCGGAGGGCGCGGCGTGCAGCGCGGCTCCCGCCGCGTGCAGCTGACCATTGCCGAGATCGCCCATGAGCATTCGCAATGAGGCGGCCGCGAACAGCTCGCCGAGAGCGATGCCGATGAGCGACCCCGCCAATCCCAAGCGCCGCGCCTTCGCCGATCAGAGCGAGCTGCAACTGGCCGCGTGTGACGCCCAGTGCGCGCAGCAGACCCAGCGATCGGCGCCTGCGCAGCACGGACAATGACTGGGTCGAGAACACGAGAAAAGCCCCGGTCCACAAAGCGACCAGCGCCAGCATGTTCAAATTGACCCGGTAAGCGCGCGTCACGGTCACCGCCCGATCGCGCTCGACCTGCGGTGCCACGGCGAGAATCCCCACCGGCAGTCTGCGGCCGAGCGCCGCCCGGAACGCCTCGACATCGCGTGCCCGGCTGCAGGCGCAGGTCGATGCGGTTCAAGCGGCCGATCTTGTCGAACGTCCACTGCGCCGACGCGATGTCCATGATCCCGATCGCCTGGCTGTAAGTGCTCGCGGAGAGAATGCCCAAGACCTTGAGCGACTTCGGCGAATTGCCGACGATGACCTGCAGCGAATCGCCGCGCTGAAGTTGCAGCTGCTGCGCGGCGCTGCTGCTCAGGAATATGCCGTCCGGCGCGGAACAGATCGAATACACCGCCGGCGATGTCGCCGATGAGCGCGGGCTGCAGGGCGGCGGCGCGAAACGGGTCGAGCCCGAGCACCTTGAGCGTCTCGCGGCGCCCGGGCAGGGCGGCCTCGAGCTCGAGGACGGGACTTGCTGCGCCGACCGCCGGATCGCGTGCGAGCTCGGCGAACAGCCCCTCCGCGAAGCCCTCGCGCGGACCGCGCACCACGACGTCGGCTTCGCCCACGAGGCGCTTGGTCGCCAGGCCGAACTCGTTCAAAGCGGCCGTGTTGACCAGATACACCGCGGCGCCGAGCGCGACCCCGAGCGCGATGGCGAGCACCGTGACCGACAAGCGCGCCGGCTGCTCGCGCAACTGCGACAGCAGCAGGATGCGCCAGATCGTGAACGACCCGCCGGACTGCGCCGCGCCATTCAAACGGCGGGCACCAAGGGCTTGAGTCCCTGCACATCGAGAATCAGGATGCGGTCGGCGGTATCCGCGGCGGTGCGAGAATGCGTGATCAAGATCCCCGCGCCGGCATTCGCCTTGACCTGATCGCGCAGCAAGGCGAGGGTTTGCGCGGCGCTGCGCGGATCCAGGTTTCCGGTCGGTTCGTCGGCGAGCACCAGCCGAGGCCGGTGCACGAGCGCGCGCGCGATGGCGATGCGCTGCAGTTCGCCGCCGGAAAGCTCGCGCGGATAGCGGCGCGCCAGCGGGGAGATCCCGACCGCTTCGAGCATCTGCGCGGTGCGCCGTTGCGCGCTCCGGTTCGGCAACGGCCAAAAGCTCCAGGGGCAGCGCGATGTTCTGCTCGACGGTGAGATAGGGCAGCACGTGAAAGGCCTGAAAGACGAACCCCACGCAGCGGCGGCGCAGCAGGGTCTTTCGCGTCATCGTCGATGCACGACAGATCAGCGCCTTCGAGCCACACGCGCCCGGAATCGGGCTGATCGAGACCGGCGAGCAAATTGAGCAGAGTCGACTTGCCGACGCCCGATTCGCCCATGATGGCGAGGTACTCGCCGCGCCTCAGCTCGAGATCCAGCCGTTCGAAGATCGCCGGCCGATCCTGCCGATAGCGCTTGCTAAGGTTCTCGAGCCGTAGAACGGCGCACTCGGCCGCCATGCTCGGCGGATCAAGCCGCGTCGACGCCGATCACGGCCTTGACCTCCAAAAAGTCGCGCAAGCCGAATTCGCCGTATTCGCGACCGTTGCCCGACATCTTGAAGCCCCCGAACGGAGTCTTCATGTCGCCCGAGGCGCCGTTGAGCGCGACTTGACCCGCCCGGATGCGGTTGCCCACGCGCCGCGCGCGAACGTTGTCCTGCGACCACACGTAGGCGGCGAGTCCGTAGGGCGTATCGTTCGCGATCTGCACGGCCTGCTCCTCGGTCTCGTAAGGCAGAATGCACAGCACCGGTCCGAAGATCTCCTCGCGCGCGATCGTCATATCGTTGCGCACGCCGGAAAAGATCGTGGGCTTGACGAAGTAGCCCTTGGCCAAGCCCTCGGGACGGCCCGTGCCGCCGGCGATGAGCTTCGCGCCCTCCGCAATGCCTTTCTCGATGTATCCCTCGACGCGCTCGAACTGCAGTTTGGAAACCACCGGTCCCACCGTGGTCTTGTCCGATGCGGGATCGCCCGACGACCACGTTTTCCGTGACGCGCCTGGCGATCGCTTCGACCTCCGCGAGCTTGGCCGCGGGCACCAGCATGCGCGTCGGCGCATTGCAGGACTGTCCGGAGTTCTGGAACACGTGCAGCACGCTCTTCGTCACGGCGCGCTCGAAGTCGGCGTCGTCCAGCAGCACGTTCGGCGATTTGCCGCCGAGCTCCTGATGCACCCGCTTGACCGACGCAGCCGCATTTCTCGCCACCTCGGTGCCGGCGCGCGTCGAGCCGGTGAACGACACCATGTCGATTTCTCGATGCGAGGACAGCGGCGCCCCGACGCTCGGGCCGTCGCCATTGATCAGGTTGAACACGCCGGCGGGGACCCCCGCCTCATGCATGACCTTGGCCCATAGAATGGCGCTGAACGGCGAATACTCGGAGGGCTTGAGGACCATGGTGCAGCCGGCCGCCAGCGCCGGGACGACCTTCGCGGCCACCTGGTTCATGGGCCAGTTCCACGGCGTGATCAGCGCGCACACGCCCACCGGCTCCTGCACCAGCCGCGTGGTGCCCCGCAGTTCCTCGAACTTGAACGCCTTCAAAACCTCGATCATGGCGCTGATGTGCCCCACGCCGATGCGCGTCTGCGAGCCCTTGGCGAGCGTGATCGGCGCGCCCATTTCGGTCGAGATCGCCTGGGCGATTTCATCGTAGCGGGCCTTATAGGCGGCCAGCACGCGCTCGAGCAGCGCAAGGCGCTCGGCCGGGGCGGAGTGCGAATACCCGTCGAAGGCGCGCCGCGCCGCGGCCACCGCACGGTCCACGTCCTTCGCGCCGCCCATGGAAATGACGCCCGCGACCTCTTCGGTGGCGGGATTGATGACCTTGAATTCCTTGGGCTCGACGGGATCGACCCAGGCGCCGTCGATATAAAACTTACGGTTGTCGTACATCATCAATTGGCCCCTCAAATTCGTGAACTTCTTGCCGCCATTCTACCCGCTGAACGGGGGCCGCGCTCAGGCACGTGTCGCCAGCCGCCGACGAGTGGGCGGGGGAGGCGGCGCACCGTATCCTGCGGCGCCTGAGATGCGGTCGCAGTTCGCATTTTTCCAAGTCCGCGATTTTGTCGAATTCGATAAGAGATTAGCCTTACGGCTCCACTGGAGCTATCCGACTATGCCGCGCATGGGACGACTGATATTGGCAATTGGCTGCGCGTGCTGCGCGGCCGTGATGGCGGGGCAGTCGCCCGCTGCGGCTCCGGAATACAATCCGGTGCGCAAGGAGCCGATCGCCATCGGCCCCGAGGCGAACCGGCTGATCGTCGGATTTCGCGCGACGCCGAGCAATACGGTGGCGAAGACGGTGAGGTTCGCCCGCCGAGCGCGCAGCGTTACCGTCATTCAGGCGCAGACCAGCGCGGCTGACGTGCAGGCGCTGGCGCAGCGCGTCGGTTTGAAGCTCGCGAAGTCGCGGCAATTCACGCCGAGCATGCACGTGCTGTTTCTGCCGAAACTCTCTACGGCGCCGACGTCGTCAGCGCTGCTCGGCAAACTGCGTGCGGATCCGGCGGTGCAATTCGCCGCCGTAGACGGGCGCCGCTATCCGCTGCGTCGTGCCGACCAATCCGCTTGTTCACTTGCCAACGCCGGGCACCGCCAGCGGCCAGTGGTACATGAATACGCCAAGCTCGACGCTGATCACCTTGGAGGGCGGCGTTCAGACCATGGATCTGTCGGCAACCGATGCCGTTTCTGCCTGGAGCATCACCACCGGCAGCCCCGGCATCGTCATTGCCGATGTCGACACCGGCGTGCTGTTCGATCACCCCGATCTGCTGCGCGCCGGTCTCGGCGGCCGCCTGCTGCCGGGATATGATTTCGTGGGCCAGGACTACAATCCCAGCAGCCGCTACAATCCTTTGGGAACGTACTGACATCGCCAATGACGGCGACGGCTGGGATCCGGATCCGTCCGACCCCGGCGATTGGATCAGCAGCGCCGACCTCTCGAATCCCCTGTTCTCCAGCGATACCGTCGCGAACAGCTCCTGGCACGGCACGCGCGTGGTCGGCATCTTCGGCGCGATCACCGACAACACCGTCGGTACCGCCGGCATGACCTGGGGCAATTCGCGACGCCGGGGCCGTGGGTGCTGCCGGTGCGCGCGCTCGGCAAGGGCGGCGGCTACGACTCGGACATCATCTCTGGCATCCACTGGGCCGCGGGTCTGACGGTGATGAACCCCGAGGGTGGCGCCGCGATACCCGATAACCCGTACCCCGCAGACATCATCAACTTGAGCTTGGGCGGCGGGACGGACGCCTGCTCGAGCCCCAACGGGAAATCCTATGAGAGCGCCCTCACGACGATCACCGGCATGGGGATCCTGGTGGTGATCTCTGCAGGCAACGGCGGGAATGCCAGGACAGCTCGCGCCGGTCGAATTGCCGGGGAACTGCGCCGCGGTGGTTCCCGGCGTGATGGCGGTCGCGGGTTTGCGCAATGTCGGCACCAAGGTGGGTTACAGCAGTTTCGGTGCGGAGGTGAGCGTGTCCGCACCGGCTGGCAACTGCATCATCAGCAGCGGCGCCTGCTTGCGATCGATCGATACCACAACCAATCAGCGGCACCACGGGGCCGCTCACCGGAGCCGGCTACACGTACACCAACGAAACGAATCCGAATTTGGGCACCAGCTTCTCCGCGCCCATCGTGTCGGGCATTGCGGCGCTGATGCGCTCGGTCAACGCCAATCTGACTCCGGCCCAATTGGTCGCTCGAATCAAATCTAGCTCGACCCCATTCCCGACGGGTGCGCCGGGGGTACCGACCTGTCCGATGAACGATGCGACTAGCGGCGAATGCGTCTGCCCCAATGACGACAGCCAATGCGGCATGGGCATGGTGGACGCGTACAAAGCGGTCCTGGCCGCGCAGAAGCCAATCGGCGTCATTGTGATCCCGACCAACGTCGCCGCCGGCAGCGTGTTCGACGCCAGCGGCAGCGTTGCCGCCTGCAACACGAGCGTGGCGCCACCGGTGCCGCTCAGCGTCGCCTCTTACAAGTGGACGGCGTCGCCGATGAGCATCATCGTCAGCGGCGCCAGCACGCCGCAAGTGACGGTCAACCCCGCGGCCGGAACTCTGACGCTGACAGTCACCGACAACTGCTGGAAATGCGGATGTCGAAACCGTCACGCTTACTGCGAGTGCGGCAACCAGCAGTGCTCCCACATCGGCTGGAACCAGCGCCACCGCCTGCCCCAAGGCGCTCACCGTGACGCCGATCCCGCCCACGGTCGCTCAAGCCTTTTCACCGGCCACCGCCGGGCCGGGCATCGCCTCGACGCTCACGTTCACGTTCAACAACTCGCAATGGCTTTGCGCTGACGCAAAGTAATTTCACCGATGCGCTGCCGAAGGGCGTCGACGGTCGCAGGCTCTCGCCGCGCCCGCCACCACCTGCACCGGGGCCAATGCCGCGTTGAGCGCGGTGTCGAACACCGTCACTCTTGCCGATGCGAATATTCCTGCGAACGGCAGCTGCACCGTGACCGTGAGCGTGTCCGGCAGCGCCGCCGGCACTTATACCAACACCATCGCCGCCAACGCGCTCATGACCGGTCCCGCCGGCGGCAATGCGGCGACCACTTCATCGACACTGACGGTCATCGCGCCGAAGCCGCCCACCGCCGCAGAGGCGTTTTCGCCTGCGAGCGTCGCGCAGAACGGGAACTCCACACTGACCATCACGTTGAGCAATTCGAATGCGTATGCTCTGACGGGAGTTGGGTTGACGCATGCGTTTGCGAGCGGCCTCACCGCGAAGAGTTCGCCGGCGGCCTCCAACACCTGCGGCGGAACGCTGCCCGCGCCGACGAGCAGCGTGGCACTCTCCGGCGCGACCATACCGGCGAGCAGCGCCTGCACGGTCACGCTCACGGTGAGCGGCGGCACCGTCGGCAGCTACAAAGACACGATAGCCGCTGGCGCGGTCACGACCGCAACGGCGGGCGGCAATACCGCGCCGGCAAACGCCACTCTGACGGTGACCGCGTCGGGCGGCGGCGGGGGCGGAGCGCTCGATTGGCTGGATGTCATGTTCGTCGCGGGCGTTTTGCTGGTCGGGAGGGGCCAGGCGGCCCGCCGGAGTACAGCGCGTCGAAATCGGCCATAGAATAGTCTCATGAATACGACCAGCACACCGCGCGTGCGGATCGAGCCCGTGAAGACTCACCGCGATGCGCGCGGCAGTCTGTTCGAACCGCTCACCGATGCGGAGCTCGCGGCGCAGAGAAATGTCCACGTGGTGCTCACGCGGCCCAATGAGGTGCGGGGCAATCATGTGCACCGGACGGCCACGGAAATCACCAGCGTGGTGGGGCCGTGCCTGGTGCGCCTCAAGGAGGCCGACGGGCAGCGCGACGTCGAGGTGCCGGCCGGCGAGACCTGGCGGTTCGTGATACCGCCCGGCGTCGTGCATGCCTACCGCAACACCGGCGATGAACTCATGGTGCTGGTGTCGTTCAGCACCAACCTGCACGACCCGAACGGGGCGGACACGCAGCGCGAGCAAATTCTGTAGGCGGTGCGGATTTGCGCGGCGTCAAAGGGGAAAAGCGAGCTCGTAGCCGCGCTTGAAATCGCGGATGTGCTTCTCCATCCAGGTGCGCGCGACCTCGCTGCGCCGCAGCTTGATGGCGCTGGTGATTCGGCTCTGCGCCTCGCGTATGCGGCTGCGCGCCTGCGGCACCCGGTCGATCAACTGCGTGAGGGTCGGAGCGAGCAATAGATTCAGCGGTGCCTGCGACAGCGCGAGCACCTGGTTGCCGCTCGCCGCGGCGACCGCCGTGAAGAAATCGACCACCGCGCCCACCGCCGCGGCGGTGTCTGCGGCATCGCGCCTGAAGCGCGCGCTGGTGCGGATGAGCACCTGCAATTGCGCGGCGGTGCGCCGTGAGGCCGCGTACTGCGCCGCTGCGGGCTCGATGGCCATCATCGCCTCCCAGAGCTCGAGAAACGTCACGTCGTGCAGCGCGAGCGCGCGGCTCACGCCGGAGCTGACGTGGCGCGGGTTCGGGCCGGGTGACGCGCAGGCGCTTCTCGCCGCGGCCGCGCCCGAGCAGCCCCTGAGTTTCCAGTTCTCGAATGGCCTCGCGAACCGTGGAGCGGTTGACGCCGAACTGCCGCGCGAGATCGGTTTCGGACGGCAGCGGATCGCCCGTGCGCAGCGAGCGCTCGACGATGCGCTGCTCGATCAAATTCGCGATCTGCCGATAGGCCGGGTGATCGTCCAAGGGCTCGAACAGGTCGCTCACCTGGGCTCGCTCAGGTTTCCCCGAACAGTTCGCGGCCGATCAGCATCCGGCGGATCTCCGAGGTGCCGGCGCCGATCTCGTACAGCTTGGCGTCGCGCAGCAGCCGCCCGGTCGGATAATCGTTGATGTAGCCGTTGCCGCCGAGCAGCTGAATGGCATCGAAGGACGCGCGGGTCGCCGCCTCGGCGCAGAACAAGATGCACGCGGCGGCATCCTTGCGCGTCGCGTCCGCGCGATCGCAGGCCGCGGCCACGGTGTAGGCGTAGCTGCGGCAGGCATTCAGCGCGGCGTACATGTCCGCGAGCTTGCCCTGAATCAGCTCGAAGGTGCCGATGGCCTGGCCGAACTGGCGGCGCTCGCGCACGTACGGGACGGCGACGTCGAATGCCGCCGCCATGATGCCGAGCGGGCCGCCGGAGAGCACGACCCGCTCGTAGTCGAGGCCGCGCATCAGCACGCTGACTCCCTGATTCTCCTCGCCGAGCAGATTCTCGGCGGGGACTTCGCAGCCGTCGAAAACCAGCTCACTGGTGCTCGAGCCGCGCATACCGAGCTTGTCCAGCTTCTGGGCCGGCCTGAAACCCTCGAAGCCCGCTTCGATGATGAAGGCGCTGATGCCGCGGGCGCCGGCCTCGGGATTGGTCTTCGCATACACCACCAGCACGTCCGCCTCCGGGCCGTTGGTGATCCACATCTTGCGGCCGTCGAGCACGTAGCGATCGCCGCGCTTCAGCGCCTTCAGCTGCATGGACACGACGTCCGAGCCGGCGCCGGGTTCGGACATGGCGAGCGCGCCGACGTGCTCCCCGCTGATCAGCTTCGGCAAATAGCGGCGCTTCTGCTCCGGTGTCGCGTTCAGCGCGAGCTGGTTGACGCACAGATTCGAATGCGCTCCGTAGCTCAAGCCGACGGCCGCCGACGCCCGCGAAATCTCCTCCATGGCGATGGTGTGCGCGAGGTAGCCGAGGCCGGCGCCGCCGTCCTCGGGAGCGACGGTGAGGCCCAGGAACCCTAGCTCGCCGAGCTCGCGCCACAGGTCGCGCGGAAACAGGTTGCTGCGGTCGATCTCGTTGGCGCGCGGCGCGATGCGCTCCTCGGCGAAGCGCCGCACCTGATCGCGCACGGTGTCGATCACCTCGCCAAGGCCGAAATTGAACTCGCGGTAGGCAGCGCCGGGCATGGTCGGGCCCCCCATTGTCATCGGACCCAGAATCGTTGGATAATCGGACTGTCCGACAATTTTAGCGGAATAGCAAGGCGATGGCCAAGATCCCCTCGAGCATCGACGTCAGCTCCGCCGAATTCGCCGCCAACCGCGCGGCCATGCAGGCCCTGGTGGCGGATTTGCGCGCGTTATTGCAGCGCAATGCCCTGGGGGGAAGTGCTGCGGCGCGCGACAAGCACCGTGCAGGCGGCAAGCTGCTGGTGCGCGAGCGCATCGACGCGCTGCTCGATCCGGGCGCGCCGTTTTTCGAGCTCTCGGCGCTCGCCGCGCAGGGCGTCTACGACGATGATCTCCCGGGCGCCGGACTGGTCACGGGCATCGGCCTGGTCTCCGGCCGCGCGTGCATGGTCGTCGCCAACGACCCGACGGTGAAGGGCGGAACGTACTACCCGCTCACCGTGAAGAAGCACCTGCGCGCGCAGGAGATCGCCGGCGAGAATGCGCTGCCGTGCATCTATCTGGTGGAGAGCGGCGGCGCCTTCCTGCCGAAGCAGGACGAGGTGTTTCCCGGATCGCGAGCATTTCGGGCGCATCTTCTTCAACCAGGCGCGCCTGTCCGCGCAGGGCATTGCGCAGATCGCGGTGGTGCACGGATCGTGCACGGCGGGCGGCGCGTACGTGCCCGCCATGTCCGATCACGCCGTCATCGTGCGCAACCAGGGTCGAGTCTTCCTCGGCGGACCGCCGCTCGTGCGGGCGGCGACGGGCGAGGAGATCGACGCCGAATCCCTCGGCGGCGCGGACGTGCATTGCCGCCGCTCCGGAGTCACCGACTACTACGCGGAGAACGACATGCATGCGCTGGCGTTCGCGCGCCGCGCGGTGGCGCGCCTGCGCGCGCCGTCTGCCGCTCGCACCGCGGCGGGCGGCACGCAGCCGGCCTACGATCCGCACGATCTCTATGGAATCATTCCGCAGAGCTCGCGCAAGCCCTACGATGTGCGGGAAATCATCGCGCGCCTCGTCGACGGCTCCTGGTTCGACGAATTCAAGGCGCTTTACGGCACGACGCTGGTGTGCGGATTCGCCGATATCCACGGCATTTCCCGTCGGCATCCTCGCCAACAACGGCATTTTGTTCTCCGAAAGCGCATTGAAGGGCACCCACTTCATCGAGCTCTGCTGCCGCGAGGGAATTCCGCTGGTGTTCCTGCAGAACATCTCCGGATTCATGGTGGGCCAGGCGGCCGAGGCGGGCGGCATCGCCAAGGACGGCGCCAAGCTCGTCACCGCGGTGGCCTGCGCGGCCGTACCGAAGTACACGGTCATCATCGGCGGCAGCTTCGGCGCCGGAAACTACGCCATGTGCGGCCGCGCGTACGGCCCGCGCCTGCTGCTGCAATGGCCGAACGCCCGCACCTCGGTGATGGGCGGCGAGCAGGCCGCGAGCGTGCTCGCCACCATCAAGCGCGATGCGCTCGAGCGCGCCGGGCGCGTACTCGAGCGATGCCGAGGAGGAGCGGTTGAAGGCGCCGATCCGCGAGCAATTCGAGCGCCAGGGGCAGCCGTATTACGCATCCGCGCGGCTCTGGGACGATGGTGTCCTCGATCCTCTCGACACGCGGCGCGCCCTGGGCCTCGCGTTGGCGGTGGCCGGGCTGCAGCGCGGCGCGGCCACCCAGTTACGGCATCTTTCGAATGTGAGCGGGCGCTATGCCGACCCACGTCTGCTCATCGCCAACCGCGGCGAAATCGTCTGCCGCATCGCGCGCACCGCGCGCCGCTTGGGCTGGACCACCATCGCCGTGTACTCCGACGCGGATCGCGGCGCGCAGCACGTGCGCGCGGCGGACGAGGCTTACCATCTTGGCGCATCGCCGCCGGCGCAAAGCTATCTCGATCAGGCCCGGGTGCTCGATGCGGCGCGGCGCGCCGGCGCCGATGCGGTGCATCCGGGATACGGCTTTTTGTCCGAAAATGCGGACTTCGCTCAGGCGTGCGCTCGATGCGGGCTTGACGTTCATCGGTCCGCCAGCGGCGGCGATACGCGCCATGGGCTCCAAGAGCGCCGCGAAGGCGGCGATGGCGGCGGCCGGGGTGCCGGTCGCTCCGGGCTACCACGGCAGCGAGCAATCGCTCGCGCGTCTCCAGGCCGAGGCCGAGCGAGTGGGCTTTCCGCTGATCATCAAGGCGAGCGCCGGCGGCGGCGGCAAGGGCATGCAGGTCGTGCACAACGCCGGCGACGTGGCGGCGGCCATCGGATCGGCGCAGCGGCTCGCGCGCACGGCCTTCGGCGATGATCGGCTGCTCCTCGAGCGCTATTTTCCGACGGCGCGGCACGTCGAAGTGCAGGTGTTCGCCGATGCGCACGGCGAGATCGTCGCGCTGTTCGATCGGGACTGCTCGGTGCAGCGCCGGCACCAGAAGATCATCGAGGAGGCGCCGGCGCCCGGGCTTGCGGCCCGAGGTGCGCGCGGCAATGGCGCAGGCGGCCGTCACGGCGGCGCGCGCGGTCGGCTACGTGGGCGCGGGCACCGTCGAGTTCCTGCTCGACCCCGCGCAGCATTTCTACTTCATGGAAATGAACACGCGGCTGCAGGTCGAGCATCCGGTCACCGAGCTCATCACCGGCATCGACTTGGTGGAGTGGCAGCTGCGGATCGCCCGGGGCGAGCCGCTGCCGAGAAACGCGGCGCAGATAACCCAGCGGGGGGCCGCGGTCGAGGCGCGCCTGTACGCGGAGGATCCGGCGCACGACTACTTGCCGAGCGTCGGCCGCATCACGCATTTGCGCTGGCCCGCGGCAGCGCCCGATTTGAGGCTGGACGCCGGTGTCGATGAGGGCGATGAGGTGTCGCCGTTCTACGACCCGATGCTGGGCAAGCTCATTGCCTGGGGCGACACGCGGGCCGCGGCGGCCGGCCGGCTGCGCGCGGCGCTCGGCGAGGTGCGAGATCCTGGGCGTGACCACCAACCGCGCACTGCTGATGAGCGTGCTCGCGGATGAGGAGTTTCTGAGCGGCGCCGGCCGCGACGAATTTTCTCGAAGCGCGCCATGCGCATCTCGATCTTCGGCGAGCCCGCCGCCACCGAGGAGGACGCCGTGCTCGCCGCACTCTGGTACGCGACCCGCGCAGCGGACCCCGGCGCGCTCTGGTCGGATACCACGGGCTGGCGGCTCGGCCGCCGCCGCCACGAGCGCGCTGGCGCTTCGGCGATGTCACGGTGACGATTGAGCGGACCGGGCCGAACGACTACGCGGCCATTGCTCGCATCGGGCCGTGAATACGCGCTGCGCGTCATTGCCCGCAGCGATCCGTCGTTCGAAGTCGAAATCGCGGGGCGGACTTTACGCCTGACCGTGCATGCGTTCGGCCAGGACGCGGCGCTGTTTTACGCCGGGCGGCAGGTGCGGCTGCGCGCGTCGCGGACCGAGGACGCATTGCAGGCGATGGCGCTGGCGGATACCGGTTCCCTGGTCACGCCGCTGCCGGGCACGGTGGTGGCGGTGCACGTGAGCCCGGGCGAGCGGGTGGCGCGCGGCGCGCCGCTGATGACGATCGAAGCGATGAAAATGGAGCACACGCTGACGGCGCCCTACGCGGGCGTCGTCGAGCGTCTGCCATTTGCCCTGGCGGAGCGGGTCGCGGCCGGCGAGATCCTGGTCGAGCTGTCGCCGCTCGAGGGCGTGACTGCCGCGCCTGCTCGAGTGCGCGCCTCGCCGGGCCGGCAAGAGGCGGCAAGCTGACTTTGAAGCGCGTCTCGTGGCCGAGCAGGCTGGCGATCGCGATCTTCCCGCCGGCTTCGTGGACATAGCGGCGTACCAGGGACATGCCGCTGCCGTGCGGCGCCTCGCCGGGAGCATTCGCGCAGCGTCGTATAGCCCGATTTGAAGATGAGCTTGATCGCTTCGCGGTCGCGCAGGCGCGCGGCACCTTCGCCGGTGATGACGCCGCGTGCGATGGCGGTCGCGCGGACCTGCTCGCGGATCGAGGCCGCAGCCGTCGTCTTCGAACAGCAGCTCGAAGCCGCGGTCGGCGCAGGGACTTGAATTCGAGCCGCAGAGCTCCCTGCGGCGGCTTGCCGGCCGCGTCGCGCCCGGCCGGGGTCTCGATGCCGTGCATCACGGCGTTGCGAATGAGCTGGATCGCGACGTTCTTGATCGCCGCCTGATATGGCGGCGGCACCAGCTGCAGGCCCTGACAATCGAGATTCACGGTCTTGTTGTGCTCCTGCGCCACGTGGTCGATCAGCGCGCGCAAGGTGTTCTCCAGGCTGCCTGCGGGCGCCGAGCGGTGCGCGCCGGGCACCGCCTTCGGCCTCGGATTGCTACCGCCGTGAATTTGGGCGCCTGGATGATTTCAGTGCCGTTGTCCGTCATGCTGGGGGCCCGGCGCCGATGCGCCGGGCTCGCGGGCGGGCGCCGCGGAGCTGCGTCAGCGATTTGAGCGCAGCGAATTGGCCGTAGAGCTGATCGAGCTTGACTGCGAGCGGCAGAAACTCGCTGCCGCTCAGCGTGCTGCGGCTGCGCAGGTCATGCAGTGAATCCTCGAACAGTCGCGCCGCCCCCTCCAGCGCGCTCAGCTTGAATGCGGCCGCGTCGCGCCGCACTCGATCGACCTCGTCGAGCGCCTCCTCGAGCTTGTGGCGAAACGCATCCTCCTCGCGCGCCGGCTTCTTCAAGACCGCGTTGATCGTTTTCATCGAGGCATCGGCTCTTTGCAGGAAGGCGGCGAAGCGCGCGCCGCCCATCTGCAGTACGCTGCGCAGGATCTCGCCCTGAGTTTGCATTTGCGCGCGCAGCTCCTCCAGCTCCCGGGCCGTCTGCACGGCAGCGTGATATCGGTGACGCGCACCAGCCACATGCGCTGCTCATGCGGAAAATCGACCGGGTCGAATTCGAAGGAGTAATGCGCGGTGTCGTGCGAACCGTCGGGGTTGGCCAGGCGGACCTCGATGTCCCGTAGCGGATTGGAATCGCGGCGCCGGGTCGCGCGACGCGTTGGCGAGCAGCCCGGCGATGTAATTCTTCGCACACCGTCAGGATCTTGCTCGTCACCAGGGGTGCGAGCAGCTTTTCAAAACTCAGGTTTTCAAAGTCCTGCCGGCGAAACAACGTCGTGAGCGACTGCGATACCTGCGGCTGGATCATGCCCTTCGAATCGAGGAGGAATAGGCCCTGCTCGGTATTTCTGAGAATGGCCTCGGTCAGCCGGTTGCTGGCGCCGAGCAATTCCTGTTTTTCGCGCTCGTGTCGCTTGGCGGAGATGAACATGGATCTCAGCGTGCCAAAGCTGAGCGCAAGGGGGCTTGATCAGGGTCACAGCCCCCGACGGTTTTATGACATATGCTGCACCGAGTCAGGACCGGAGGTGACGGGCATCACATTATCTGCGCGCCGCAAACGCTTTGGCGTGTTGATGTCATGGCGGCATGGTTTGTAAAGCGATCTGTACCTCCTCGCTATGGACCGCCTTGCCTTTAGGCCACTGCCGCGACCAGCGGACCCAGATCCGCCAGCAGCTCATCCGCCGAGGCGTAGCGGTTGGACAAGCGTTTCGCCATGAAGCGGTCGAGCAGTGCCTGCTGCAAAGCAACATTTTCAGGCAACCGCGGCACGGGCGCGGTGGCGTGCTGCTCCATGATCTCCATGGCGCTGCGGCCGCTGTAGGGGCGCTGACCGGTCAGCATCTCGTAGAACATCACGCCGAGGCTGTATAGGTCGGTGCGCGCATCGACCCGCTGCCCCTGCGACTGCTCGGGACTGATGTAGTAGGGGGAGCCGAGGACCTGACCCGCGCCGGTGTTGCTGCCGTCGTCCAGTGAGCGGCGCGCGAGGCCGAAATCGATGAGCACCGGAGAATTGTCCTCGCGCAGCATGACGTTCGCGGGCTTCAGGTCGCGATGCAGGATGCCGAACACGTGAATGACGCGCAGCGCCTCGGCGATCGAGCGCAGGTAATACAGGCTTTCGTCGATGCTCAGAGGGTTGCGCAGCCGGTCGCGCAGATCGCCGCAAGGAATGTATTCCATGACGAGGTATTGATGCTGCGGCAGTGCACCGAAGTCGTAGATCTCGGCAATGGCGCGATGCGCGATGCTCGAGATGATCTCGTACTCGCGCTGGAAGCGCTCGGCGTCGTCCAATTCACGCGCCGAAGTGCCGCGGTTCATGACTTTCAGCACCACATTGCGCCGCAACCGCTCGCTTCTGGCGAGGAAAACGGAGGAGAAATTGCTGGTCGCAATCTCCTTGACGATGGTGTAACCGGGGACCCGAATCGCGGGAATGTCGTTCGCAGGGGTGAGCAGCGCGTCCTCCGCCTGAGTCGCCGCGCTGCTGCTTGGCACACGCTTCGGTCACCGCCTTGAGCAGAGAATCGCGGGTGATGCGCGCGAGCGGCAGGTAATCCTTCGCGCCGCACTTGAACGCGCGCACCGCCGACAGCTCGCTGCCGTGCTCCGAGAGCACGATGGAATACAGGTTGG
Source organism: uncultured Gammaproteobacteria bacterium (assembly GCA_963774865.1). Taxonomy (GTDB): domain Bacteria; phylum Pseudomonadota; class Gammaproteobacteria; order Steroidobacterales; family Steroidobacteraceae; genus Bog-1198. The sequence goes on along the minus strand of CAVZGU010000012.1, from coordinate 23,901 downwards.
GCTGCGCGCGCAGCAGCTGCATCAGGTGGCTGAGTCCCGTGCTCGCCAGCGCTTCATTGCCGAAATCGATCTGCAGCAAAACCGCGTCCGGCGCACGCTCTTGAACGAACTGAGCCAGCGAGGCAGGGTCCGCCGCAGGCGCGGTAGTCACCTGGGCGCTCGGCCAATGACTGGTCACATGATGGGTCAGCCATTGGAGGCGTTTGGTATCGCCGCCTACCACCAACAGGACTTGGACCGGTCGAATCAGGCATAGAGCTTAAAGTCGGACAAAGGAGCGCCAGACTAGCCGCTGGGGCACCCGCATTGCCCGTCGGGAATTCACATTTCTGGCGGCCTGGCCGGTTCCCGGCGATTCGAGGGGCCAAAAGTTGAAAAACATGGGATTTGCTGCCCGAAAACCTGGAAAATTGAAACCACGCCCCGACATCGGGGTCAATTCAGGGAAGGCTTGGGAACTTTCTTCGAGAGGATGATATTGCCATGGGTAGCATCAGAACCTGGGCGCTTGCGGCCGTCGCCGGCATCTTCGTCGTAGTGGTGGCTCACCAGCGCTCGAATGCCGATGTCGGATCGGCGAGCGCACCGGCTCCCGTGGCTGCGTCCTCGCCGGCGGCAGCACCGGCCGGCGCGGGTGACCGGTTTGCCCGATTTCTCCGGCTTGGTCGCCGAGAACGGCCCGGCCGTGGTCAATATCAGCGTCGTCGAGAAGCCGCAGAAATTTCGCCAACATGAGCGACGGCGATGACGATCCGCTGTCGCAGTTCTTCCATCGCTGCAGATGCCGAATCCCGAGCACATGCCGCCGAGCCACGGCATCGGCTCGGGCTTCATCATCAGCTCAGACGGCTACGTGCTCACCAACGCCCATGTGGTGGCGGACGCCTCCGAGGTCACGGTCAAGCTCACCGACCGGCGGGAGTTCGCGGCCAAGGTGATCGGCGCCGACAAGCGCAGCGACGTGGCGCTGATCAAGATACCCGCCACCGGACTGCCCACGGTGCGCTTCGGCGACCCTACGCGAATCAGGGCCGGGCCAATGGGCCATCGCGATCGGCTCGCCGTTTGGCTTCGAGAACAGCGTGACGGCCGGCGTGATCAGCGCCGTCGGTCGGCCGCTGCCCGATGACAGCGGCATCATCGTTCGTCACCTTCATTCAAACCGACGCGGCGGTGAATCCCGGCAACTCCGGCGGCCCGCTGTTCAATCTCGACGGCCAGGTCGTCGGCATCAATGCGCAGATCTACAGCCGCACCGGCGGCTACATGGGCATGTCGTTCGCGATTCCGATCGATATCGCATTGAACGTCAAGGATCAGCTGATGAAGAACGGCAAGGTGAATCGCAGCCGCATCGGCGTGTCGGTGCAGGACATCGGACAGCAGCTCGCGCAGACGTTCGGTCTGGCCACGCCGCACGGCGCGTTGATCAGCGCGGTCGAGCCGCAGAGCCCGGGCGAGCACGCGGGTCTGAAGCCGGGCGACGTCATCACCAGCGTCAACGGCCGCACGATCGACCACTCCTACGATTTGCCCTCGGTGATCTCGCAGCTGCCGCCCGGCAGCGAGGCGCACCTGGCGTATGGCATGACCGCAAGGCGACCGAGGTGACGGTCAAGACGGTGCTGCTCGAGGACGCACCCGCGCAGGCGGCGCGCAACGGCGCCGAGGACGGCGGCGGCGGCTGGGTCTTGCGGTGAGGCCGCTCGATCCCGAGCGAGCAGCAGGAGCTGCACACGCGCGGCCGCCTGGTCGTCGAGGACGTCACGGGGCCGGCGCTGGCGGCGGGCTTGCAGGCCGGCGATGTCGTGCTCGGCGTCAACGGCTCGGGCGTCTCCACGGTTGCCGAGCTCAAGCGGGAAGTCGCCCGCGCAGGCCGAACCGTGGCGCTGCTGATCCAGCGCGAGGATGCGCAGATCTACATACCGGTCGATCTCGGATGAGCACCGCGCCGTCTCCCGCTCGCGCGTCGTTGCGCCGGCGCCGTTTTTGCCGACGTCGCGCGCCGAAATGACGGCGCTCGGCTGGCAGCAGTGCGACGTCATCATCGTCACCGGCGATGCCTACGTCGATCATCCGAGCTTCGGCATGGCCATCATCGGCCGCGTGCTCGAGGCGCAAGGATTCAAGGTCGGCATCATCGCCCAGCCCGATTGGCGCAGCACCGCGCGATTTCGCGCGCACTCGGCGCGCCGCGCCTGTTCTTCGGCGTCACCGGCGGCAACATGGACTCGATGGTGAATCGCTACACCTCCGACCGGCGCGTGCGCAGCGACGATGCGTACACGCCCGGCGGCGCGGGCGGCAAGCGGCCGGACCGCTGCGTCATCGTCTACTCGCAGCGGGTTCGCGAGGCCTTACAAGGGCGTACCGATCGTCGATCGGCGGTATCGAGGCGAGCCTGCGCCGCATCGCGCATTTCGATTATTGGTCCGAGCAGGTGCGCCGCTCGGTGCTGGTCGACGCCAAGGCGGACCTGCTGGTCTACGGCAATGCGGAGCGGCAGATCGGCGCGATCGCGCGCCGGCTGCGATGCCGGGCGAGGCCGATCTCGAGCATCACGGATCTGCGCGGCACCGCCTATCTGCGCCGCGCCGTACCGCCGACGATTGGATCGAGATCGATTCGACCGAGCTCGACACGCCCGGCCCCCTCGCACCGCCGCCGGATCCTTATGCCGGCGAGGATGAGCGACGGCGCGCGCTCGGCGCAGCGGCGCCGCGCGCAGCCGCGCCGGACACGCACAAGGTGGTGCAAGTTTTACCGCAAGGTGCCGAACGCGCAGCGCGAGCGCAGCGTCATCCGCATGCCCTCCTTCGAGCAGGTGAGCGAGGATTCGGTGCTGTACGCGCACGCGTCGCGAATCTTGCACCTGGAGTCGAATCCCGGCAATGCGCGCGCGCTCGTGCAGCGCCACGGCAGCCTCGAGGTGTGGCTCAATCCTCCGCCGATTCCCTTGAGCACGGCGGAGATGGACGCGATCTACGAGCTGCCCTATGCGCGCCGCCCGCACCCGACCTACGGCGAGTGCGCGGATTCCGGCCTACCACATGATTCGGTTCTCGGTGGCGATCCAGCGCGGCTGTTTCGGCGGCTGCACCTTCTGTTCGATCACCGAGCACGAGGGACGCATCATCCAGAGCCGCTCGGAGGATTCGGTGATTCGCGAAATCGAGACCATACGCGACACCGTGCCCGGCTTCACCGGCGTCGTCTCGGATCTCGGCGGTCCGACGGCGAACATGTACCGGCTGCATTGCAAGAGCGCGGCCGTCGAATCCGCCTGCCGCCGGCCCTCCTGCGTCTTCCCCGGCGTATGCCCGAATTTGAATACCGATCATGCGCCGCTCATCCGCTTGTATCGGCGCGCGCGCAGCGCTCAAGGGCGTCAAAAAGGTGCTTGATCGCCTCCGGCGTGCGCTACGACCTGGCGGTCGAATCGCCCGAATACGTGCAAGGAGTTGGCGACGCACCACACCGGCGGGTATCTCAAGATCGCGCCCGAAGCGATCGGCGAGGGGCCGCTTGTCGAAGATGATGAAGCCGGGCGTCGGCGCGTACTACAAGTTCAAGGAGCTGTTCGACAAGTACTCGAAGGCGGCGGGCAAGGAGCAATATCTCATTCCCTATTTCATCGCCGCGCACCCGGGCACGCGCGATGCGGACATGCTCGAGCTCGCGCTGTGGCTGAAGAAGAACGGCTTTCGCGCCGATCAGGTGCAGGCATTCCTGCCTTCGCCCATGGCGACCGCCACCGCCATGTACCACTCGGGCAAGAATCCGCTCAAGCGCATCACGCGCGACGAGCGAGGAAGTCGTCATCCCGAAGGGCATCAAGGTGCGCCGCCTGCACAAGGCGTTTCTGCGCTACCACGATCCGGAGAACTGGCCGATACTGCGCGAGGCGTTGAAGCGCATGGGGCGCGCCGATCTGATCGGCAACGGCAAGCACCACCTGATCCCCGCCTACCAGCCGGTCGCACCGCGTGCCGGCGCGCCCGCGCCGCATCCGCGCCGTTTCGCACGCAGCACACGGGATTGCCCAAGATCCGGCACCGGCGCGCAGGCCCGCGCGCAGGACCGCGCCGACCGTAGAGTTCGGCCCGGCCTGAGCTTCCGCGTGTTTTTGCTTGCTACGCTCGCCTGCGGTGCGATTAAAGTTCCGGGCTGTCTAGCGGTTTCCGGCCGCAATTCATCAACTTAAGACACTTTGGGATGGCGCATACGCCCAGGCCGGGCTGGGCGCGTGTGAAGATATGGATAAATGGATCGTACATAAATTCGGCGGTTCGAGCGTCGCAGATGCCGATTGCTTCCGGCGCGTCGCCGATATCATCGAGGCCTCGCCGAACCCGCGCGAGGCGGTCGTCCTGTCCGCCTGCCGCGGCGTCACCGACGCCCTGCTCGATTCCGTGGCGCTGGCGGAGCGGCCCGACGGCGACATGACCGTGCGGCGATCGAGGAGCTGTGGAAGCGGCACGAGAAGCTCGCCGGCGGAGCTGCTGTCGCGCGTCGGCCTGCGAGACCTATTGCATGCAGCTCGCACGCGATTGCCGCGATATCGCCGGCGTGCTGCAGACGGTGCGCCTCATCCGCGCGGCGACCTACTCGATGCGCGACGTGATCGCGGGCTACGGCGAGATCTGGTCGACGCGGCTGTTCGCGCCTTTCCTGCGCGAGCGCGGCCGCATCCAGGGCGAGGTGCTGTGGGTCGATGCGCGCGAGGTCATCATCGTCGAGTGGGGCCCGCTCGGACCCGGCGGTGCAATGGGCTGCGAGCGAGCGCAATCTGCGCGAAGCTGGTGCCCGAGGGCTTTCGCGGGCGGCTCATCGTCACCGGCTTCGTCGCGACCACCACGAGCGGCATGCAAACGACGCTCGGCCGCAACGGCAGCGATTTCTCCGGCTCGATCTTCGGGGCGCTTGCTCGAGGCATCCGAGATCATCATCTGGACCGATGTCGACGGCGTGCTGTCGGCGGACCCGCGGCTCGTGCCGCAAGCGCAGGTGATCGATCAGCTGTCCTACAACGAGGCCATGGAGCTCGCCTACTTCGGCGCCAAGGTGATCCATCCGCAGACGATGGAGCCGGCGGTCGCGCGCGACATTCCGATCTGGATCCGCAACACGTTCGCGCCGCAAAAGCCCGGCACGCTGATCTGCGCGCATCCGCATCTCGGCGCTCAAGGTGAAGGGCATCACCACCATCGATCCGGTGGCGCTCGTCAACCTCGAGGGCGCGGGCATGATCGGCGTGCCGGGCACCGCCCATCGCCTGTTCGGCGCGCTGCGCGATGCAGGCATCTCGGTGATCCTGATCTCGCAGGGCAGCTCCGAGCACTCGATCTGCTTCGCCATCCCGGCGGCGCAGGCCGGCCGCGCCGAGGAGGCGGTGCGCCGCGCGTTCGATGCGGAGCTGCGCGACGGCCAGATTCAGCACGTCGACGTGACGCTTGGACCTCGCGCATTCTCGCCGTCGTCGGCGACGGCATGGCCGGGGCGCACGGCGTGGCCGCCAAGGTCTTCAACTCGCTGGGCGATGCCGCGATCAGCGTGCGCGCGATCGCGCAGGGCGCATCGGAGCGCAACATCTCGCTGGTCGTCGACGGCAAAGTCGCCGCCAAGGCGCTGCGGGCCGTGCACGCGGCGTTCTATCTGTCGCCCGAACACGCTGTCGATCGGCCTGATCGGACCGGGCACCGTCGGCCGCGTGCTGCTCGCGCAGATCGCCAGCTCAAGTCGAGCGCCTGCGGGCGTTGAACCTCGATCTGCGCGTGCGCGGCATCGCCACATCGAAGCGCATGCTGCTGGAGGAGGGCGCGATCGACCTCGAGCACTGGCCCGCAGCGGCTGGCGCAGGCCGGGCGAGCCGCGTCGACCTGGAGAAATTCGCGGCACATTGCCAGGCCGATTACATTCCGCACACCGTGCTCATCGACTGCACGGCGAGCGCGGAGGTGGCCGGCAATTACCGCGGCTGGCTCGCGCGCGGCATCCACGTGGTGACGCCCAACAAGAAGGCCAACAGCGGCGCGCTGCCCGACTATCGCGCGCTCAAGGAGGCGGCGCGCGCCGCCGGGACCCACTACCTGTACGAGGCGACGGTCGGCGCCGGCCTGCCGGTGATCCACACGCTGCGGGACCTGCGCGAGACGGGCGATGACATCACGCGCATCGAGGGCATCTTCTCGGGCACGCTGGCGTATCTGTTCAACGTGTTCGACGGCAGCGAGTCGTTCTCCTCGATCGTGCGCGCGGCGAAGCTCAAGGGCTATACGGAACCGGATCCGCGCGACGATCTGTCGGGCATGGACGTCGCGCGCAAGCTGATCATCCTGGGCGCGCGAGATGGGGCTCACGCTCGAAATGGCCGACGTCGAGGTCACGGGGCTCGTGCCGGCAGGCGCTCGACGAGCTGCAGCGTCGATGAGTTCATGCGCCGCCTGCCGGAGTTCGACGCGGACATGGCGGCGGTGCTCGCAGGAAGCGAAGCGGCAGGGTCAGGTGCTGCGCTACGTCGGGCGCATCGATGCGGACGGCACGCGCGACCGTCGGTCTGACGCGCTTGGACGCCAAGCACGCGTTCGCGAACATTGCGCTCACCGACAACGTGGTGCGTTTCGCGACGCGCCGCTATTGCGACAATCCGCTGATCGTGCAGGGTCCGGGAGCGGGCCCGGAGGTCACGGCCGGCGGCGTTTTCTCCGACCTGCTGCGCCTGTCGGCGTATCTCGGCGCGCATCTTTAGCGCACCAACCAGGGGACTTGCTCGTGCCAACCGACGTCACCGCTTTCGCGCCAGCCACCGTCGCCAACGTCGGCATCGGCTTCGACATCCTGGGCCACACGGTAGATGCGGTCGGCGATCGGGTGCGCCTGCGCGGATCGATGAGCCCGGGGTGCGGATTCGCTCCATCAGCGGCATCGACGGGAGATCTGCCGGTCGAGCCGCAGCAGCAACACCGCCGGCCGCGCGATTCAGGCGATGCATAGCGGCGCTCGAGCTCGACTACGGCTTCGAGATCGACATCGAGAAGGGCATCCCGCTGGCCTCCGGCATGGGCGGGTCGGCGGCATCGGCCGTGGCGGCCGTGGTCGCCGCCAACGCACTGCTCGAGGAGCCCGTTGCCGCGCCTGCAGCTGCTCAAGTTCGCCATGGAGGGGGAGATCGTCGCCAGCGGCTCGGCGCACGTGGACAACATCGCGCCTTGCCTGTTCGGCGGCCTGGTGTTGACGGTCGGCATCGATCACCCGCGCGTGAAGCAGATCCCCGTTCCTGCATCGGTGCGCTGCGTGCTGGTGCATCCGCACATGCATCTCGGCACGCGCGAGGCGCGCGCCATGCTCAAGACCGATGTCACGCGCTCGGATTTCGTGTGGCAGACGGCGAACCTCGCGGGCTTCATCAGCGGCTGCTACTCGAACGATCTCGACATGATTCGCGACTCCTTCAACGACGTGATCATCGAGCCGCAGCGCCAGTCGTTGATTCCCGGCTTCAAGGACGTGCAGCGCGGCGCCATGCCGGCCGGCGCGCTCGGGCTGCTCGATCTCCGGCGCCGGCCCCGCCATTTTCGCCTGGGCCGAAATCGCAGCATGCCGAGGCGGTGCGCGATGCGATGGTCGCCGCATTCGCGCGCCACGGACTGCGCTCGGATTCGCTGGATCTCGTCGCTCGACAATCAGGGCGCAAGAGTGGTGAAGACCTCGTGTCGGAGCTGAGATACGCGAGCACGCGGGACCGCGCGCCGCTCGTCACGCTTGAGCGAGGCGATCCAGCAGGGGCTGGCGCCGGACGGCGGATTGTACGTGCCGACGCTTCCTGCCGCGCATCGACCGGGGAGCGTTCGCCGGCATCGCGCGACTGCCCGAAATCGCGCGCAGCGCGCTCGATGGCTTCTTCGCCGGCGACCGCCTGCAGCCCCTGCTCGGCGAGATTGCCGAGGCCGCACTCGATTTCGCGGCGCCCACCACACGCGGTCGCCCGATGCCCGGATCCGCTGTTCGTGCTCGAGCTGTTTCACGGACCCACCGCGGCGTTCAAGGACTTCGGTGCGCGCTTCCTGGCCGAGACGCTGCAGCGCTTGCAGACCGGGTCCGAGCCTCCGTTGACCATATTGGTGGCCACTTCCGGCGACACCGGCGGCGCGGTGGCATCGGCATTTCACCTGCGCCCTTGGGTGCGAGTCGTCATTTTGTACCCGCGAGGGCTGGTGAGCGCGCGGCAGGAGCAGCAGCTCACCTGCTGGGGCGACAATGTGTTATCGCTGCGCATCGGCGGCACGTTCGACGACTGCCAACGTCTGGTCAAGGAGGCGTTCGTCGATTTCTCACTTAGCCGCAAACATCGCTTCAGCTCCGCCAACAGCATCAACATCGGCCGCCTGCTGCCGCAGATGGTGTACTACATCGCCTCGAGTCTCGAGGTCGAGCGGCGCACCGGCGCGCAAGCTTCCTACATCATTCCGGCCGGCAATCTCGGCAATGCGTTCGCTGCACTCTGGGCCAGGGCACTGGGGTTTCCGATCGCTCGGCTCATCCTGGCGCACAACGCCAATCGCACGGTGCCGGATTTTTTCGAGACCGGCGAGTGGCGCCCGCGCCCGAGCATCCCCACGCTCGCTTCCGCCATGGACGTCGGCAACCCGAGCAACATGGAGCGCATACGCGCGCTGTATCCGACATTCGCCTCGATCAGCGAACAGATGAGCGCGGACAGCGTCGATGACGCTACAATCCGGCGACGGATCGGAGAGGACTTCATGCAATTTGGACGCGAATGGTGTCCGCACACTGCGACCGCGGCGGAGATCTACCGCCGGTTGAGCGAGCGCGAGCGGCGCGATCGCCCCTGGGTCTTGGTCGCAACCGCGCATCCGGCCAAGTTCAACGACGTGGTGGAACCGATCATCGGCAAGGGGGTCGAGGTGCCCGATGCCCTGGATCGGCTGCTGCGCCTGCCGCAGCATATGCTGGACTTGCCGCCGACGCTGCAGGCCGTGGCCGCTGCTCTCGAATGAACGACATTCGTATCGAACCGCAGTGGATTGCGACCGGGCGCGGCGCTGCTGCTGCTCGGCGCCGGCGGCTACGTGGGCTACGGCGCCTTCAGGCGCCGTTCGCGGCGCAAGGCGCTGCTCTCGCGGCTCGATCGCATCGCCTACGAGGCGGCGCACCAGGTGCTGGTCCCCGATGGAATGGGCGGCTTCATCCACGTCGATCATTTGCTGCTGACGCCGCGCGGCCTGCTGGTGCTCGATACGCGGCGCGTGCCGGGGCTGATCTTCGGGGGCGACCAGATGAGCGATTGGACCGTCATGGGCCGCGGCCGCCGCTACACCTTCGACAACCCGCAGCCGGCGCTCTACGACCGGATTGCCGCGGTCAAGGCGCTGGTCGGGGAGTTCCCGGTCGAGGGGCGGCTGCTGTTTTCCAATCTGGGCAAGTTCACCAAGGGCATGCCGAAATACGTGATGATGCTGGACGGCATCGAGGTCGAGTTTCCGGTGGTCGACCGCAGCCTCACAGGGATCCGCCGCGTTCGAGTCACACGCCGACGTCTGGAGCCGGCTGGCTGCGCAGCTCAAGCCGAGTCCGCACCTGTTCACGAACCTTTAGGAGCCTGGGCCGCCTCCAGCCCGAAGAAGCGGACCGCGTTCTGCGTGGTCGCGGCGGCCAGCGTCTCGAACGATTCGCCTCTGAGCCGGGCGACGGTACGGGCGATGTGGGGCAGGTAGGCGGGCTCGTTGCGGCGCGACTTCGGGCGCGGCGCGAGATCGCGGGGCAGCAGATAGGGCGCATCGCTCTCGATCATGAGCCGCGCGGATGGAATGCGCGGCACGGCTTCGCGCAAGTCGAGGCCGCGGCGCTCATCGCAGATCCATCCGGTGATTCCGACGGACAAGCCCAGCGCCAGGTATTCCTCCAGCTCGTGCGCGCCGCCGGTGAAGCAGTGCGCGACGCCGCCGACGAGGGCCGGGCGATACTCCGCGAGGATGGCGGCGAAGTCCGCATGCGCGTCGCGCTGGTGCAGAAATACGGGTTTGGCGACGGCGGCCGCAATCTCAAGCTGGGCGGTGAAGGCGGCGCGCTGCGCTTCGCGCGGAGAATAATCGCGGAAATAATCCAACCCGCATTCCCCCACCGCGACGACGCGGGGCGCGCTCAGGAGCTCCTGCAACTCCTCGCGGCCCTGCGCGTCGAGGCCCGCCGCGTGGTGCGGATGAACGCCGGCGGTGCTCCAGAGCTCAGTCGGGTGGGCCGCGGCGAGCGCGGCGGCGGCCCGCGAACCCGCCAGATCCGCCCCGGTCACCACCTGGCGCGTCACACCGGCCGCGCGCGCGCGGGCCATGACCTGGGATAAGTCGCCGGCGAAGCTGCCGTGCGTCAGGTTCGAGCCGATGTCGATCAATTCAGCGCTCAAGAGCCGCCGCCTCGTTGTATGATCTCGACGGTCATGTACAGAGTCGCAATTGCGGTGCTCCTGGCGCTCTCGTTCATCGCCTCGCCAAGCCAAGCTCAGGAGGGCGGGGACCTGCAGGCGCAAATTCTCTACGCGTTCCAAGCCGAAGATACCAACCAACTGGCCGATTTGGTGCAATCATTGAGCACACAGGTCAAGTCGGGCGGCGCGGACGCGGCGCTGCGCTACCACTTGGCGCACGCCGAGTACCGTTTTGGACTGCTGTTGGGCGAGCGCCGCTCGCGCGATGCGGAGGCGGCGCTGTCGGATTGCATCGACCAGCTCAAGCAGGTGCTGCAGCAAGATACCAAGTCCGTGGAGGCGCTGGCTCTGCAGGCGGCCTGCGACGCGAATCTCGCCCGATACAAGCGCCTGGAGGCGAGGGGGTTGAGCATGCGGGCGGACGACCGGCTGAGGGAAGCCTACGCGCTCGCACCGCGCAATCCGCGCGTGGTCTACCTGATCGCCATGCAGGGGCTCCCCCGCTCCAAACCGGGCTCTGAGGAGAATCAGCGCGCGTTCGCACAGCTGCAACTCGCCGCGCAGCTGTTCGATCAATCCTCCGCGACGCGCGTCGACGTGCCGGGCTGGGGGCACGCCGAGGCCTACCTGGCGCTCGGGATGCAGCTGCAGGCGCGAGGCGATCTGCTGGGCGCCCGCAACTGGATCGAGAAATCCTTGATCGTCGCGCCCGATTACAAGGCGGCGCAGAAGCAACTGGCAATCTTGGTGCGGCATTAATCCTGGTATCATGCGCTGCGATGAAGCCACAAGGCACGCAGTTATCGCTGTTCGAGGCGCGTAGCTCGAGCGATCCGTTCGCGGTCAGGGTGAGCTCCGCGCGCGCGGCGGCTCACCGCCCGCGTGCACGTCGGCGGACGGGTGGAGATCGTGGTCCCGGTCGGCGTCAACGCGCGCGCGGTGCGTGATTTCGTGCAGCGCTTCACGCCGTGGATCGACCGCAAAGTGGCGGCCATGCAGTGCTACGCCGAGCCGGCCGCGCCGGTGCCCCGGAGCATCGAGTTTGCATTCACCGGCGAGCGCTTCGAGGTGCATTGGCACGAAGCGGCGAAGCGCGCCGTCGCGCATCATGGAGACATCCTTTTGGTTCATGCGCCGGATCACCATCAGGCGCAGCTGCTGCTGCGGGGCTGGCTCAAGCGTGCGGCGCATGAGCGCCTGGCGCCGGCGCTGATGCGTTCGGCGGAGGATTTGAATTATTCCATCCAGCGGGTCGTCATCCGCTGCCAGCGCACGCGCTGGGGCAGCTGCTCGACGCGCGGTACGGTGAGCCTGAACTGTTCGCTGGTGTTTCTGCGGCGCGAAGTGGTTCGATACCTGTTCATGCACGAGCTGGCTCATACCCGGCACATGAATCATTCGCCCCGCTTCTGGCGGCTGGTCGAGACGCTCGAGCCGGACTACCGGCGGCTGGACCGCGAACTGCTCGCGGGCTGGCGCACGGTTCCCCTTTGGGTCTTCAGGACATGAGCGAGCTCAATCCGGCGGCCAAACCGTTCGTCGATCTGAGCGACGAGCAGGTGTTCTGGGATCTGAGCGGTTCGTTGAGCTACGGGCAGTACCTCAATCTCGACAAGCTGCTCGCTGCGCAGCATCCGCTGTCCTATCAACACGACGAGATGCTGTTCATCGTCATTCATCAAGTTTCGGAACTGTGGATGAAGCTGTGCCTGCATGAATTGACCGCCACCGTCGATTGCGTGCGGCGCGACGATTTGGGTCCCACGTTCAAGATGCTGACGCGCGTGTCGACGATTCAACACCAGCTGCTGCAGGCCTGGGACGTGCTGGCGACCGTCACGCCCTATGATTATTCGGCGTTCCGCAATTCGCTGGGCCGCTCCTCGGGATTTCAGTCGGCGCAGTACCGCATGCTCGAGTTTCTGATCGGCAACAAGAACGCGGACACCATCGAAGTATTCCGCGCCGACCCGCCGACCTACGAACTGCTGGAGCGCGCGTTGCGCAGCCCAAGCCTGTACGATGAGGTGTTGCGGCTGCTGAGCCGGCGCGGGCTGGACGTGCCGCCGGAGGCGATCGACCGGGATTTCAGCCAGCCCTACCAGGCGAGCAAGCAGGTGGCGGCGGCGTGGCTCAGCGTGTACCACAATTCGGTCAAGGATTGGGATTTGTACGAGCTGGCGGAGCGCCTGGTCGACCTCGATTACAAGTTCCAATTGTGGCGATTCGCCCACGTGAAGACGGTAGAGCGCATCATCGGCTACAAGCGCGGCACGGGCGGCACCAGCGGGGTGGCGTATCTGACGAAGGCGCTCGAGCTCAAATTTTTTCCGGAACTGTGGACGATCCGAACGTCCATGTAGGCAGATGTGACGAACATTCAAGATCGATTACAGAACGTCAACGTCGCTTCGAGCGAGCTGCTCGCGACCCCCGAAGAGGTCAAGGGGCGCCTGCCGCTGACGGCGCGCGCCGCCGAAACGGTGTTCCGGTCGCGCGAGATCCTGCGCTCGATCCTGGAGCGCCGCGATCCGCGGCTGTTCGTGGTGGTCGGGCCCTGCTCGATCCACGACGTGGTGGCCGCGCGCGAATACGCCGATCGCCTCAAAGGCCTCGCCGATCAGGTCGCCTCGACCATGCTGCTCGTCATGCGGGTGTATTTCGAAAAGCCGCGCACCACCATCGGCTGGAAGGGATTGATCAACGATCCCGATCTGGACGATTCGTTTCACATCGAAAAAGGCATTCTGCTCGCGCGCGAGCTGCTGCTGTATGTGGCGGAGTCCGGGTTGCCCGCCGGCACCGAGGCGCTCGATCCGATCATGCCGCAGTATCTGTCCGAGCTCATCACCTGGACGGCCATCGGCGCGCGCACCACCGAATCGCAGACGCACCGGGAGATGGCGAGCGGCTTGTCGACGCCCGTCGGCTTCAAGAACGGCACCGACGGCGCGCTGGCGACATCGATCAATGCGCTGCAATCGGTGAGGCATCCGCACCATTTCCTCGGCATCACGCAGCAAGGGCAATCGGCGGTGTTCCGCACCCGCGGCAATCCGCACGCGCACATCGTGCTGCGCGGCGGCGGCGGACGCGTCAATTACGACGCCGTGAGCATCGCACTGGCGGAACGCCAGCTGCTCGCGGCGGGCCTGCCCGCGACCATCGTCGTCGACTGCAGCCACGGCAATTCAAACAAGGACCCGAGCGTTCAGCCGCTGGTGGCCGAGAACTGCATCACGCAGATCCTCGACGGCAACCGCTCCATCGTGGGACTGATGCTCGAAAGCCATCTGAAGGCGGGCAATCAGCCCATCCCGAAGGATCTCAGCACGCTGGAATACGGCGTATCGATCACCGACCCGTGCATCGATTGGCAGAGCACGGAGGCGCTGCTGCTCAAGCTTCACCAGTCCCTGCAAAACGTGCGACGCTGAGGCGCACCGGGACCCTGCGCCGCTTCCACAGCCGGTAGCCGAGCAGCAGCGCGAGACCGCACACATAGAGGAGCGGCATGCGGATGTCCTTTTTGACGCCCCACCAGTAGTGCCACACGCCGAGCACGGCGATCAGGTAGATCAGCCGATGCAGCCGCGTCCAGCGCCGGCCCAGGCGGCGCTGCGCCTTGGCGGTGGAGGTCGCCGCCAGCGCAACGAGCAGCAGCAAACCCAGCATGCCGATCGTGATGTAGGGGCGCTTGACGATCTCGTGCCACAGCATGCCGAGCTTGCCCGCCTGATCCAGCAGAACAAAAACGCAAAAGTGCAGCAACGCGTAGAAGAACGCGAACAGCCCGAACATGCGCCGGAAGCGCAGCCATGTGCCCCAGTGCGTGGCGTCGCGCAGCGGCGTCATGCACAGGGTGATGAACAGGAAATTCAAGGTCCACTTGCCGCACGTGTGCAGCATGACCGCGACCGGATCCGCGCCCAGTGAGATGCCGCCGACTCCGAAGCCGCCGGCGGTCAGACGCAGCGCCGGCAGCAAACACGCGGCGAACACCAGCGGCTTGAGAATCCGGTGAACCGCCCAGGTCAAAAGTATCTCCGCAGGTCCATTCCGCCGTACAGGCCAGCCACTTCGGCCGCATAGCCGTTGAATGGCAGAGTCGGGCGCCGCGAGTTGAACAGGCTCCCGCCGATGTGCCGCTCGCTCGCCTGGCTCCAGCGCGGATGGTCGACCGCCGGATTGACGTTGGCGAAGAATCCGTATTCGTTCGGCGCCGCGATGGCCCACGTGGTGCGCGGCATGCGGTCGGTGAAGCGGATGTCCACGATGGCCTTGATCCCCTTGAAGCCGTATTTCCACGGCACGATCAGCCGCAGCGGAGCGCCGTTCTGATTGGGCAGAATTTTACCGTAAAGGCCGACGGCCACGATCGCGAGCGGATGCATGGCCTCATCCATGCGCAGCCCCTCCACATAGGGCCATTCCAGCACGGAGGACCGTTGACCCGGCATCTGTCGCGGGTCGTACAGGGTTTTGAATTCGACGAACTTCGCCTTCGAGGTGGGCTTGAAGCGCTTCAGCAGATCGCCCAGCGGAAAGCCGATCCAAGGCACCACCATCGACCACGCCTCCACGCAGCGCAGGCGATAGACGCGCTCTTCCAGCGGATGCGGCTTGAGAATGTCCTCGATGTTGAAGGTTCCGGTCAGCTCCGCCTCGCCGCGGACGGTGACGTTCCACGGACGGGTGCGCAGGTGCTGCGCGTTCTCCGCAGGATCGGACTTGTCGGTGCCGAACTCGTAGTAATTGTTGTACGTGCTGATGTCCTGATAGGAATTGGGCGCCTCAGTGACGCTGAATGCGGCGTTGCGCGTGAACGCGAGCGCGCCCGGCCGGCTTGCGCCGGATGCAGGCGCGGCGGGTTGCGCCTCCGCCTCATCGCTGCGGCCCATCGTCTGCAGAGCCGCGAGGCCGAGTCCCGCGGCGATCACGGCGCGGCGCGAGAAGTACTTCTCCTTGGGTGTGATGTCAGATGGGGCTATGTGGAGCGAAGTCGCCCTGCCTTTGCGCATTTGCTTGCCTCGATGGTCCGCCTGTCGAGAAGACCGTGCCAGGCGGCCATTTGTTGCGTGCGCGGCTGCGGTTATTTCCAATCGGCGACGGGAATGCCGGCTTTGGCCGCCTGGCGGCGGGCGGCGGCGCTGCCGTTGACCAGCACGGCACGGTCCGCCCGTCGCATGTGAATGAGATCCGAAGCGCTGTTGCCGTAGGCGACGATGGGCGCCCCTGGATAATGGCAGCGCAGCGACTCCAGACAGCGCAGCTTTTCCTCGCCGCGCCTGTTGGCGGACTTCAGACCGCCGTCAAGCCGGTCGCCCCGCCACTTGAGCTCGGTGCACAGGGTGCGCTCAAAGCCCAACAATCGGCCGATGCGCGGAACGTACAGGTCCGGGCTTGCCGAGAGCAGCACCAGATGATCGCCCGCAGCGCGGTGCGCCTGCAGGGCTGTCAGCGCGCCGGCGCGGAACCGGTGACGCGGTCCGAGCGCGAGCACGAACGGCTCCGCCCACGCCTCGATCAGGTCACGCCGGTCGCCGCCCATCACGGCGCGGATCGCCTTCGATTTCAGCCGCCCGCGATCGCGATCGCGGACCAGGTAGCCGATCAACGCCGGAGCCAGGCGCCACAGCCTCAGCAGGCGCAGCGGATGGCGCAGCGCATAGCCGGCCAGGAACGGCAGCAGCGTGTCGCGCCAGGTCAAGGTGCCGTCCAGATCGAACAGCGCCACCGACGGCGTGGATCCGGGCGCGCAACTAGCGGTCATACAACTAATATACAATGACCAGGATGCATCAAAACGTGACCGTGCGAAGAGTGCGCGCTGTCTGGCCGGGATTGGCCTGCGCAATGGCCCTTGCCGCTCCGCTCGCCCGCGCACAGCCCGCGGCGGGCAATGGCCCGGCCGAGCCGCCGCTTGCGTCCGCGCCGGCTCAGGTGCCGGGGTACACCTATGTCAAGTCGCTGGGCGGCATAGACGAGTATCGACTCGACTCGAACGCGCTCACCGTGCTGCTGGCCGCCGACCATTCGGCGCCGGTGGTGACGTTTCAGGTGACCTACCGGGTGGGCTCTTTCAACGAGGTGACCGGCACCACCGGAGCGACCCACTTGCTCGAACATCTGATGTTCAAGGGCAGCGAGAACTACAACGATCCGAAGGGCAACAGCATCAAGCAATATCTGGAGCACGTCGGCGGGCAGTTCAACGCAAGCACGTCGGTCGACCGCACCAACTACTTCGCCACCATCGGCCGCGACAGCCTGGAGGGCTATATCGCGATCGAATCCGACCGCATGCGCCGTTTATGGCTGCACGAGGCCGACCTGCGAGCCGAGATGACGGTGGTGCGCAATGAATACGAGCGCGGCAAGAACGATCCCAATGCCGTGCTGATGGAGGAAGTCACCGCGGCCGCCTATGTGGCGCTTCCCTACCACCATCCGACGATCGGTTGGAAAAGCGACATCGAGCACGTGCCGATCGCCAAATTGCACGAATTTTACGATACGTTTTACTGGCCGAACAATGCCACCGTCACGGTGGTCGGCGACTTCGACGCGGCCGCCGTGCTCGGCATGATCAAGAAGTACTACGGGGCGTATGCGCGCTCGCCGCAGCCGATCCCGACCGTCTATACGCAGGAGCCGGAGCAGACCGGTGCGCGCCGCGTCATCATCAAACGCCCCGGCGAATTGGGTAGCGTGGTGATCGCGCACAAAGTGCCGGACGGGCGCAATGCGGATCAACCGGCGCTCGAAATGCTCGATGCCATCCTGAGCTCCGGTAAGAACGCGCGGCTGTACCGGGCGCTCGTCGATCAGGGGCTCGCGCTGAGCGCGGACGCCGGAACCGACCTGCACCGCGATCTCTCGCTGCACACGGTGTACGCGACATTGGCGCCGGGCGCCACTCATGAACAGGTGGAACAGGCGCTGCTGGCGCAAATCGAGAAGATCAAGATCGACGGAGTGACGGAAGCCGAAGTCGCGCGAGTCAAGCAGCAATTCCTTGCAGCCGATGCCTACAAGCGAGATGGCACCGCCGCAGTCGCCGGCGAGGTCAACGAATGGATCGCGGTGGGCGACTGGACCTTGTACGTGACGTTTCCGCAGAAGATCGAGCAGGTGACGCCGGCCGACGTGCAGCGCGTTGCCCGGCAGTACCTGCGCGAAGATCAGAGCACGTCGGGGTGGTTCGTGCCCACGCCGCCCGCAGGGGAGAAGGGACAGGCAGGGGAGAAAGGACCGTGAAGTGTCGTCGCGGCTTGAGTCTCGCGGTGTCGGCAGCGTGCCTGCTGGCGAGCTTGAGCGCCCGGGCCAACATGGCCGAAAACATCCACCGTTCGCAAACCGCGGGTGTCGATCTCATCACTTATCCAACCCACGTCAAACAGGTGGTCGTCATCCTGGGCTCGCTGCCGGCGGGCGATGCGATGGCCGGATCCGTCAACATCGCCGTTCCCACGCTCACCGGCATGATGCTCGACCGCGGCACCAAGAGCCTCGACAAGTTCGCCATCGCCGAACAGCTCGACAACGTGGGGGCGCAGATCTCCTTCGGGGTCGGCACGCAAAGCGTGGAGATCCGCGCCAAGTGCCTGCGCAAGAATTTGCCGCTGGTGCTCGGCTTGATCGCGGCGGAACTGCGCACTCCGGCCCTGCAGGCGGCCGAGTTCGCCAAGGCGAAGCAGCAGTTCATCGGCTCATTGCAGGAATCGCTGCAAAACACCGCAGGGCGCGCCCAGGAGGCATTTGCCCGGGCGATATATCCCGAAGGCTTCCCGAACCGCCCGCACTCGATTGCCGAATACTTGGCTGCCGCCAAAGCGGCGACGCTGGACGACGTGCAGGGCATTTCACGCCAAGTATTACGGCCCGGCGCACATGACGCTGGTCCTGGTCGGCGATGTCTCCCCGGCCGAGACGGAAGCCGAAGTCGCCAAGGATTTCGCGGGCTGGACCGGCGGACAGGATTACCTGCATCCTGCGGCGCCCGCGGTGTCCACCGGGCCGCAGGAGATTACGGTTCCGCTCAACGATAAGCCGAGCGTGTCGGTGATGCTCGGGCAGGCGACCGGTCTGCGCTACCGCGACCCGGGTTCCCTGCCGCTGCGGGTGGGTACGGCGATTCTTGGCCGGGGCTTCACCGGCCGCCTGATGGGCACGGTGCGCGACAAGGAGGGCCTCACCTACAACATCGGGGCGGGGATGGCCGATGACAGCTTCGCGGACGGCGATTGGGCGATATCGGCGAGCTTCGCCCCGTCGCTGCTCGGCAAGGGTCTCGCATCGACGCGCCGGGTGCTCGACGCTTGGTGGCAGGAAGGCGTCACGGAGGCCGAACTGAGCGCGCGCAAGCAGGGGCTCGTCGGCAGCTACTTCGTGGGGCTGTCGACCACGGGCGGCCTCGCGGGCACCATCCTCAACTCCGTTCAGCGCGGCTACGACATGAGCTGGCTGGACGGCTACCCCGAAGCGATCAAGGCGTTGACGCGCGCTGAGGTCAATCAAGCCATACGCGCGCACCTGAACCCGAGCACCATGGTGCTGGTCGAGGCCGGCAGCGTCTCGGCGCCGCCAGTCCCACCGCCGGCCACGGCACCCGCACCCGCGCACCCGGCTGCGCCCGCGGCAAATCCCTGAGGATCAGGCCGCCTTGCTCGCCGCGGCGAGCTGCCGCAGCACGTAGTGCAGGATTCCGCCGTGCTGGTAGTAATCGAGCTCCTTCGGCGTGTCGATGCGCAGGCGCGCGTCGAATCGGGTGGTCTTGCCGTCGTCGGATCGGGCGATCACTTGCACGTATCTCGCCGCGCCGCGGTCGAGTCCGACGATGTCGAACGTCTCCTTGCCGCTCAGCCCCAGACTGCTCGCGTTCTGCCCCTCCTTGAACTGCAGCGGCAGCACGCCCATGCCGATGAGATTGGAGCGATGAATGCGCTCGAAGCTTTCGGCGATCACCGCCTGAACGCCCAACAGCATCGTGCCCTTGGCGGCCCAGTCGCGCGAGCTGCCGGTGCCGTATTCCTTGCCCGCCAGAATCACGAGCGGAGTGCCGGCGGCTTTGTACTTCATGGCGGCATCGAAGATCGACATCGATTCGCCGCTCGGAATGTGCAGCGTGACGCCGCCTTCCGTGCCGGGCAGCAGCAGGTTGCGCAAGCGGATGTTGGCGAAGGTGCCGCGCATCATCACCTCATGATTGCCGCGCCGCGCGCCGTAGGAGTTGAAATCCGCCGCCTGCACGCCCTGTGCCATCAGGTATTTCGCCGCCGGGCTGGATTTGGAGATGTTGCCCGCCGGGGAGATGTGATCGGTGGTCACCGAATCGCCGAGCACCGCGAGCGCCCGCGCGCCCTTGATGTCGCCGACCGGCGCCGGCGTCATGGTCATGCCGTCGAAGTAGGGCGGATTCTTGACATAAGTGGATTTGCCGTCCCATGAATAGATCTTGCCCGCCGGCGTCTTGATGCCGCGCCAGTTCGCATCGCCCAGAAACACATTGGCGTAGCCCTTCTTGAACATGGCCGAGTCGACCGAGGCGCCGACCGCCGCGGCCACATCCGCGGCGCTCGGCCAGATGTCCTTGAGATATACCGGCTTGCCGTCCCTGCCGTGTCCCAAGCGGCTCGGTGGTGATGTCGATGTCCAGGCTGCCCGCCAGCGCATACGCGACCACCAGCGGCGGCGAGGCGAGAAAATTCATCTTGATTTCCGGGATGCACGCGGCCCTCGAAATTGCGGTTGCCCGACAGCACCGAGCACGCGACCACGTCCGCCGGCCTTGACCGCCTCGGAGATCTCGGGCTTCAAGGGTCCGGAGTTGCCGATGCAGGTGGTGCAGCCATAGCCCACGGTGTAAAAGCCCGATGCCTCCAGCTCGTGCAGCAAGCCCGGCCTTCTGCAGATAATCGGTGACCACGCGCGAGCCGGGTGCGAGCGAGGTCTTCACCCAGGGCTTGGACGTGAGCCCCTGCGCATGCGCATTGCGCGCGAGCAGTCCGGCGGCGACCAGCACGGCGGGATTCGAGGTGTTGGTGCAGCTGGTGATGGCGGCGATGAGCACCGCGCCGTCCTTGACCTCGAAGCTCTTGCACGCCGACCTGGCGGCTGCGCGTGCCGGTCGCCGCGGGATTCTTCTGCGCGCGCTCCTCGGCCATTTTCTTCACGCTGCTGCGGTAGACGCTCTTGGCCGAGCGCAGCGGCACCCGGTCCTGCGGACGCTTCGGCCCCGCGAGCGAGGGCTCGACGGTGGACAGATCGAGTTCGATGATGTCGCTGTAGTCGGCCGCCGGCGCGCCGTCGATGCGCCACAGGCCCTGCGCCTTCGCATACGCCTCGACCAGCGCGATCTGCTCCGCAGGGCGCGCCGGTGAGCTCGAGATAGCGAATGGTTTCCTCATCGATGGGAAAGATGGCGCAGGTCGAGCCGAACTCCGGCGACATGTTCGCGATGGTGGCGCGGTCGGCGAGCGGCAGGCCCTTGCAGCCCGTCGCCGAAGAATTCGACGAACTTATCGACGACGCCTTTCTTGCGCAGCATCTCGGTCACCGTCAGCACCAGGTCGGTGGCGGTGGTGCCCGCCGGCAGGCTGCCGGTGAGCTTGAAGCCGATGACTTGCGGTATCAGCATGGTGACCGGCTGACCGAGCATCGCCGCTTCCGCCTCGATGCCGCCGACGCCCCAGCCGAGCACGCCCAGCCCATTGACCATGGTGGTGTGCGAATCGGTTCCGACCAGGGTGTCGGGGTAGGCGAGCGTTCTTGCCGCCGGCATCGTCCGCGAAAATACACGCGCGCCAGCCGCTCGATATTGACCTGGTGCACGATGCCGGTGTTGGGCGGCACGACCTTGAAATTGCTGAACGCGGTTTGACCCCAGCGCAGGAACATGTAGCGCTCGCCGTTGCGGCTGAACTCGATCTGGTTGTTGTGCTGGAGCGAATTCGCGGCGCCGTATTCATCGACCTGGACCGAGTGGTCGATGACCAGTTCGGCCGGCGCCAGCGGATTGACCCGCTGCGGATCGCCGCCGAGACGCACGATCGCCTCGCGCATCGCCGCCAGATCGACGATGCACGGCACGCCGGTGAAGTCCTGCATGATCACGCGCGCCGGAGTGAAGGCGATTTCATGGTGCGGCAGCGGCCTTCGGATCCCAGCTCGAGCAACGCCTCGATGTCGGCGCGCGTGACGTTGACGCCGTCTTCGAAGCGCAGCAGATTTTCCAGCAGGATCTTCAGCGAAAAAGGCAGGCGCTCGACCTTGTGCGCCTTGAGCGCGCGCGAGGCTGCAGATCTCGTACTTGCTGCGCGCCCACCTTGAGCGTCGTTCTTGCCTTGAAGCTATCCGTCATGACCCCTCCAGCGAAAAATGAGAATTATAGGTGATTGCGCGCGCGCCGCGGCGCCGCCGCGGCGTGCGAATTGCAGCGCCGCGCGATCACGCCGCCGCCGAGACAGCAGCTCGCCGCGGTAAAACACCGCGTACTGCCCGGGCGTGACCGCGCGCGCAGGCCGGCGCAGCGTCACGCGCACGCTGCCCTCGGCGCCGCGCCTGCACGCGGCACGCGAGGTCGCTTTGACGGTATCGCGTCTTGACCGCGCATTCGAACTCGCCGCGCATTCGCCGGAGGCGCGCTCGAGCCAGTGCATCTGCTCGACCTCGAAGGCGTCGGACATCAGCAGCGGGTGCTCCTGGTCCTGCACCACGATGAGCGCGTTGCTTGCGATGTCCTTGGCGGCGACGTACCAGGGCGCGGCGGCGGCGCCGGCTCGGCCGCCCAGCCCCGAGCCCGGACCGCTGGCCGAGGGTGTACAGCGCCAGTCCGCGATGCTCGCCGATCACCTCGCCGTCGGCTGTTCTCGATCGGGCCGGGCTCGGTGCGCAGATGGCGGCTCAAGAAATCCTGGAAGGGCCGCTCGCCGATGAAGCAGATGCCGGTGCTGTCCGGCTTGTCGAATACCGGCAAGCCCGGCCGCATGCGCACGCCGGCGCACCTCGGCCTTGCGCATTTCGCCGATCGGAAACAAGGTGTCCGCGAGCGCCGCCGGCGCGACCCCGTGCAGAAAATAGCTCTGATCCTTGGCGCGATCCGCCGCTTTCAGCAGCTGCAGGCCGTCCGCCGTGCGCGCAGCCGCGCATAGTGCCCGGTCGCGATCCAGGTCGCCGCCCAGTCGGTGCATGTAGTCCAGGCAGACGCCGAATTTGATTTCGCGATTGCACAGCACGTCCGGATTCGGCGTGCGGCCGGCGGCGTATTCGCGAAGAAAATGCGCGAACACCCGCTCACGGTACTCGCGCGGCGAAACTCACGCGATGCAGGGGAATGCCCAACGCGTCGCAAACCCGCCGCGCATCCTGGAAATCCGCGGCGGCGGTGCAGTAGGCGTCGTCATCGTCCTCCCAGTTGGACATGAACAGGCCCTGGACGGAACAGCCCGCCTGCGCAGCAGCAGCGCGGCGACCGCCGAGTCGACGCCGCCGGACATGCCGACGATGACGGTCCCTGGGGAGCCGGATTGCATGAAGCGGGACACATGCCCCGATTATACCGGCGCGCGTGTCAGGGAGGGGGCGCGGCGGCGCAGCGCGGCCGGCGCTCTGCAATACATCAGCATCTGCCGCATCTGCGATTCCTGCATGCTCGTTTGCCAGACCTCATCGAAGAAGTTCAGGTAGCGGCGCACGACGGCCGGATCGTTCATATCGGCGATCCCGTCCCAGCGATCCGCCTGCAGCCGGTACACCAGCGCCTTGTCGTCCGCGATGATGAATGCGCCGGCGCTCGCCGGATATTCAGGGCTCATCGCACGCAGGTCGATGCAGCTCGTCAGGCGGCGTGCGAAGCGCCAGGAAGCGGTTGTTGTCGACCATGGCCCGCGAGGGGTCCGCCAGCAGGACGCGAACCTTGGCATAGGAGCGCGCCAGCACCAGGCGCTTGATCGCCTCGAGGAACGGCTCCTCGCCGTAGATCAGCGGCTCCAGGTCCTGGGTGAAGATGGACAGCAGGCGCTGTGCCGATTTGGCGACCTTGAGGCTTGCCTCGCGCACCTCGGGCATGGTGCTCAAAATGGTGCGGGTACTGCCGGCATTTGGCCTAAGATCGCCGGCCGCTGGAGCGCTGTCCACGATCGGCTTTGTCTTGTCGTCCAAATTGCCCGCCATAGCTGGTCGCCTCAATTGGAGGTAGGTGGGCGCCGTCGCTCCGACCCCTCGTAATTTGAGTTCGATAGTACCGTTTGGCTCGCGCATCATCGTGCTAACTGCGTCACGTTTCGGGCGCTTGGGCGCCTGAAACGGCCTTAGGGGCTGCGTCGCGCAAGCGCGGGCGCGAGCCCCAGGTAGGTCCGTGGCGTCATCGCGAGCAGCCTTTCTTTCTCGGCCGCGGGCAGTTCGAGTGAGCCGATGAATTTACGCATCGCCGCTTGGTCCACGGTTCGCCCGCGCGT
>CAVZGU010000011.1:177500-527158 GCA_963774865.1 uncultured Gammaproteobacteria bacterium | reverse complement strand
CTTGGCCTTGGACTCCGGCGGGAAATACTTCTCGACGTAGAGCTGTCCGATCGCGTCTCCCGAGCACCCCGCCAACCGCCTGGACGCCGCGCTTCCAACGCTCGCGCTGCTGTGGGATACCTGACAGCGCGGTGCCGTAAAAGGCGAAATTCTCGTGATCGATCGCCTGCGGCAGGACTGAGGCATGGTCGGACAGGTAGTGATAGGTCAGGTATGCCTTGAGGGTCGGCAGCGGGGTCTTCGCGACGACGGCGGCACTTTCCTTGACGGCGGTGAGCTCGTTCAAAATGAAGTGCTGGCGGTCGCCGATTTCGGAGGCGTCGAAGAACGCCTGCCACGCAAAGTCAGGCGCATAGGCGAGGAGTTCCGCTTTGGTGCGCGGGTTATAGTTCGCCTCGGTGTCGCGCCGTTTCTCGATGGACCATTGGACGCGTGCGAGCGCCGTCTCGAAGTCGAGGATGCGCTTGGTCCTGGCATCGGCGTCGTTGACGTGTGCCAGGGTGAGCATGCGCCCTATATGGGCGGTGTACTGCCGCGCAGTTCCACGAGCTTGGGATCCTGGCTCAAGTAATCGTCCCGATTGGGCAATCCTAAGCCCGATTGTCCTAAGTTCAACGCGTAGCGATTCGGGTCTTTCGGGTCTGGCCCGATGGCGACGCCGAAGGCGGAGCTCAACCCGGGCAGGCCGAAAAGCGTGGCAATATCGGCGCGCGATTCCGCCGCGGCGATGCGCGCGAGGCCCGCTTCGACTGGAGTTAAGCCCTTGGCGTCGATCGCTGCCTGGTCCATGAAGCTTGCGTAGAAATCACCGACCTTCTGCGCACTCAATCCAGGCGCAGCGGGCGTCCTGGATGCCGCCTCGATGAGGTCGCGCACCCGTTGCTCGGACAGCTCCGAGAGCTTCGTAAACGACCCGTAGGAACTGCGGTCGGGCGGGATGACGAAGGAATCGACCCAGGTGCCATTGGCGTAGGTGTAGAAGTCATCGCCCGGCTTGACGCTCAGCTTGCGCGCGGAGAGATCGAGGCCGAAGGCGCCGATTTGGGGCCCACCCGCGCCCCGCACCAGGGGCGATAAAGTCACTAAAGAAGCCAAGACCGCCGACATCAGTTTCTTCACTTCAAGTATCCGTGGGTAGAGATGAGATTGGGGTCGTTTGACTGGGATTCCAGACCTGGGTTCCGTCGCCGATGACCCATTGGGCCCCCCCTCGCCCTCCCCTAGAAACCAGGAACCTAAGAGGTCATTCGGAATCGTCCCATTCAGCCTAAAAAGCGGTTTTCCCCGAATAGTGGATATATGAAAGGAGCGCGAAATTGCCGCGGTCTTGTATACAAGTACGCGCAATAGCTAGCATCGCTGCCATGCTAGTAGATGCCGACTGGGACGGGATTGAACAGGTGCTTCGAGGTTCCGAACGCGTTACCGATGAGGAATGCGCATACCTCAAGAACGCATTCTTGGCAACCGAGCTGTGAACAGGCATTGAATATTGACCACCATTCGGGCGAGCATCACGTGGTCAATCAAAGTAGTTGTGACGCCGACCGGCGTCCAACTACGGCGCCTGTTCACACATAAGCAATGGTTCACTTGCGTTCATCTTTCCAGCGCTCACCTGACGGGTTCATCCCGCCTTTTCCGAAACGCTCACCACCCCGGCCATTGGGCCGAAGCAGCTCCCGGTGGTTTGGACCCTGACCCTGCAGTCCGAGCCCGAGGGGCCGACCCTCATCTCTTGTGCAGCACGGCTGCTCCACAGTGCTCAGTTCATGAACACTCCTTCGCGCCGTCGTGGCGCACAATCATCTGCACAGTTCGGCGAATAGGGAAAGCCCGGAAGTTTGGCGAAGCGATCGTCAGGCGTGCGTAGGGCTTTGACGGCGATCATCGGGATACCTGGACTCCGGGTTCCCTGGATACTCGTCTCTAAGCCAGCCAGCGATCTGCTGCGGAGCCCATCCTGCTTCAGTTTAACCGCAACGATCCGTTGCACTGCCAATTCTTGGCGAGCACGCACAGCTTCGGACGACGCGCAGAATCCCACGCTGTCAGGTCGGCTTCAGCAGCCCGATATAGCTCGCGCCCGCCATGCCGTGCCACCTCTTGGCTCACCGTGGAGACAGCTCGGATCAGTCCTCTGGCGATATCGCGGATCGAGTAGCCCGCGGCGATGCCGCGGGAAACCTCCTCGCGCTCGACAAGACTCAATACCCTCGAAGATCGGGATCGTTCCGGGGGTGCGATGCCTCCGGTGCTTTGAAGTACACGGTGGATCGTAGAGGCATCGCCCGCCCAGCGCCCGTCCAATCCCAGGGATCGACTCACCTGCTTTTATCGACGCCAAAGCTCCGCGCACTGGGCTGGTTAATAACCTGGGACGTCCTTGACTCATGGCGATCACTCTTGGGTAAGATTAGCTGAATTTCGTTTGACCGCGTTGAGACCGCTTCACCGATGTGTCCGAAAGGACATAAAGAATTTTTTAGTGACTAATAGCGCTTAGGTGTCAGGTTGATTGGGCGCTTGGTGTCAATTTAGGTGTTAGTTCTGCGGACACGCTCAAACTCACGAAGTTCGTCCACGAGAACACGCGTATTCTCCGAATAATCAATCGGTACAGCAACCAGGTGCACTCCACCTTCGGTGAAGGCCCTTTCCAGTGTTGGTATGAACTCGCGGATCGCCGCGACTCGTGTCCCCCTGGCACCGTAGGCCTCGGCATACTTCACGAAATCCGGATTGTTAAAGGTCATGCCAAAATCGGGAAATTGATCGACGGCTTGCTTCCAGCGGATCATGCCGTAGGCGCCGTCTTCGATCACTAGAACCACCAGGTTCAACTTCAACCGAACGGCAGTCTCCATCTCCTGGCTATTCATCATGAAACCGCCGTCGCCGCAGACGGCCATGACACGGCGCTTCGGAAAGAGCATCGCGGCCGCCATCGCCGATGGCAACCCCGCTCCCATGGTAGCGAGCGCATTATCAAGCAGCAGAGTGTTGGCGACGCGAGTTCGGTAATTTCGAGCAAACCAAATTTTGTACATGCCGTTATCGAGCGCAACGATGCCGTCTGGGGGCATGACCTGTCTGATGTCGTGCACCAGGCGCTGCGGCGTGAAACGCTCTTCGGTGGCGCGGGCCGCAATACGAGCGAGGATATCCTCGCGCAGAGGCAGCAGCGCACTGGCGTTGGGAATCTTTCCCTCCACACGGTCCGCCAGAAGGCGAAGCGACGGGCCGATGTCTCCGACCACTTCTGTTTGCGGGAAGTAGACCTGCTCCACGGTGGCAGGCTGATAGCCGACGTGCACGACTTGAGGTCCTCCGGGGCCCATGATGAAGGGAGGCTTCTCGACAGTGTCATGGCCAATGGTGATGATGAGGTCGGCGCGATCGATGGCCTCGTGCACATAGTCGCGCTCCGAGAGCGCGGCGGTGCCCATATACAGTTCAGTGCCGCCGGGCACGGTACCCTTTCCCATCTGCGTGGTGAAATAAGGAATCCTGGTGCGCAGCACAAACTGCGCGAGGTCAGAGGTCGAGCGCGGTCGCGACGCGGCTGCGCCCAGCATTGCGAGCGGTCGCTTCGCCATCGTGATCAGCCGCGCGGCACGATCGAGCGCCTCCGCTCCTGCTATCGGCAGCTCGACCGGGTGAGGCGCAATCAGCGCAATGTCTTCGCACTTCTCAGCAGCGATGTCCTCGGGAAGCTCCAGGTGAACGGGACCAGGGCGCTCTTCCTCCGCGACGCGAAAGGCTTCACGTACAAGGGTAGGTATCAAGCTGGCCGAGACGATCTGGCGTGACAGCTTCGTCAGCGGCTTCATCGCCGCAATGACATCCACGATCTTGAAAGCGCGCTTGTCGTGACGACAGAATCCCTTTTTGACCAGTGATCATAATCATGGGCATCGCACCCAGAAGGGCGTACGCCGCGCCAGTCGTGAGGTTCAATGCGCCGGGTCCAAGGGTCGTGATGCACACGCCGGGCTTGCCGGTGAGCCGGCCGTAAGTGGCGGCCATGAAGGCGGCGGCTTGTTCATGGCGTGTTAAGACCAGTTCGATGGATGAGCTACGGATCGCCTCGACAACATCGAGATTCTCCTCGCCCGGGAGGCCGTAGATTCGGTCGACGCCCTCGTTTTCCAAGGCCGCAATCAGTAAGGTAGATCCTTTGGTCATCATCAATGTCCTCTACCGTTGATGTAGCGCACCTACCTTTCCCTAGATAACCAAGCTTTAGCTAATCGCACTATCCCGAAACAATGAGAGATTCCAATGAACGAAGAAGCGCTAAACCTCAGCATACGCAAGTTCCTAAAGTCGGTCGGCATCAGTTCGCAGCGGGAAATCGAGCATGCCGTAGCCAAGGCCGCCGCTGCCGGTGCCATCACAGGAACAGAATCATTTCCCGCAAAAATGACGCTAGAGGTTGCTGGACTCATGGTAAATGTCGTATTTACCGGAAACATTACTCTTCAATAGGCTCGATGGAGCCGTGGCCCGTGTAGGGATCGAACCTACGACCAATTGATTAAGAGAAGCTTCCTCGCAGCGGGATTCTGGCCTTACAGAACAAGCACTTACACTCATCTGGCTGTGCTACTCTTGACTTGGTGTATAGCGTAACGCTACACTACACGCACATGATTAAGAGCTTTCGGCACTCAGGGATCGAGGAGTTCTTCAAGAGCGGATCGAAGGCGGGTATCCAGCCGAAGCATGCGGCCAAGTTACGCCTTCGGTTGGGTGTGTTGGACAAAGCCAAAAAGGAATCGGATATGAATTTGCCAGGCTGGCGCTGGCACCCCCTAAAGGGGCAAGAGGCAGGGCGCTGGGCTGTGCAAGTGAATGGGAATTGGAGGCTTACATACGCCTTTGAAAACGGCGATGCAATCCTGATTGACTACGAAGACTATCATTGAGGAGAGAACTGAAATGAGCGGAATGTTTAACCCGCCGCACCCTGGCGAGATTCTCGCCGACACCGTACTGGGCGATGGCGGAATCAATGTGACGGAGTTTGCCAAGCGGCTCGGCATGACGCGCACTGCGGTCTCGCGGGTGGTGAACGGCCACGCTGCTGTAAGTACTGATTTGGCGATTCGGCTGGAAGACGCGCTAGGCACTTCCGCCGAGACGTGGCTTGCGATGCAGGCGGCATATGATTTGTGGCAAGCGAAGAAGAACAAGCACAGGAAAAAAATAGCTCGCATTGAGATGGAGAAGGAAGAGTCCGTCGCTGCGTAATGGCGAGTGTCTTGCCGGAGCACTGGGCACCCGTCATGCCGCCTATGGGCATGATCATGGTCACCATGGCGGCGGCGATGATGATACCGATGATGGCCATGGTCATGACGGTCACGGTGGCCATGGTCACGGCGATGATGGTGCCGGTATGGTGGTGCGGAGGCGCCATGGCGACGGAGGCGATGGCCAAGGATGACTATGGGCTATCCTTCGGTGCAGTGACGTGAGCGTCGAAACGACGAAGCGGCACTACCAGCGAGGGATTACGAGAGCGAAACCGAGAAGCTAAATATTCAACGCTTCCACAAAATATTCAACACTTGGAAATCGTAAGCGCGTCCAAGTATTTGATTATTGGCGCGCCCGGAGAGATTCGAACTCCCGGCCTCCTGGTTCGTAGCAGGATCTACCGAAGCCCGAATAACCTAGCAAAATCAGAGTCCTGCGCACTTCGAATTGTGCTACGAAAATCCCATTTCTCGGCTCTTTAGCCTATGAATTGTGTACTTACGGCGAGTTTCGATAGCACACATCCACAAGGCGACTGCCCGCGAATTGACCCGAGCATGGCAGCCCGATGTGCGATCCTTTCGTGCACTCCAGTAATATGCGGCACTGCCGGAAATTCCCGGCCATGAATAGATTCTGAGGCATGGCAGCACCACAACCCCCGGGTTTCGACACACTCAGTTTGCACGCAGGCCAGCGTCCCGATCCGGCGACCGGCGCACGCGCCGTGCCGATTTACCAGACGACCTCCTACGTCTTTGACGATACCGATCAAGCGGCCTCTCTCTTCAATCTGGAGCGTCCGGGATACGTCTACAGTCGGATCTCGAACCCGACGACCGCTGTTCTCGAGGAGCGGCTCGCCGCACTCGAAGGGGGCGTAGGCGCCGTCTGCACGGCGAGCGGCATGGCGGCGATGCACATCGGCATTGCGACCCTCCTCGGGACCGGCGATCACATCATCGCGTCCGCCTCTCTGTATGGGGGAACGGTGAATCTGCTGTCGCACACCTTGCCGCGCTTTGGCATCACGACCACATTCGTCAAACCCCGCGACATCGATGGTTTCCGCGCGGCCGTGCAGCCCAACACGCGACTCGTGATCGGCGAAACCATCGGCAATCCCGGCCTCGAGGTATTCGATATCCCATCGATCGCAGATATCGCGCATGAGGCTCGCATACCGCTGTTGATCGACAGCACATTTGCCACGCCGTACCTGTGCCGGCCGCTGGAACTCGGCGCCGATCTCGTCATGCACTCCCTGACCAAGTGGATTGGCGGCCACGGTATTGCGATTGGCGGGGCAGTCATCGACGGTGGCCGCTTCGACTGGGATGGGTCCGGCAAGTATCCAACGCTGACGGAGCCCGTCGCCGGCTATCAGGGCATCGTCTTTACGGAGCAGTTCGGGCCTACAGCGTTCGTGATGCGCGCCCGTACGGAAGGGCTACGGCAGTTTGGAGTGTGCCTGTCGCCCCTGAACGCGTTTCATCTGTTGCAAGGCATCGAGACCTTGAGTCTTCGAGTCGAGCGACACCAGGAAAATACCGCGGCAGTACTCGAATTCCTCCAAAGAAACGCGGCTGTTGCCTGGGTCTTGCATCCGAGCCTCCCGGGCCATCCGGACTACGAGCTCGCGCGCCGGCTGCTACCGCGCGGCGCGGGATCCGTAATCAGTTTCGGAATTAAAGGCGGCCGTGCGGCCGGAGCGAAGTTCATCGAATCGCTGCGGCTCGTGAGTCATCTGGCAAATGTCGGAGATGCCAAGACGTTGGTCATACATCCCGCGAGTACTACGCACCAGCAGTTGACTCCCGCGCAGCTCAGCGCCGCCGGGATCGGCGAGGACATGGTGCGCGTGTCGGTGGGCATCGAGTCCATCGACGACATTGTTAGTGACTTGGGGCAGGCTTTGCGCGGCGCGACGAAAGCCTAGGGAAAATTCCGTGCAGTTCACCATCGACGGACATACGGTGTATGGCGCAACGGGTGGTCGCTCGCATGAGGCCGGTGGACCGGTCGCGCTTTTGGTACACGGTGCCGGACTCAATCATACGGTTTGGGCCTTGCAGAGCCGGTGGCTCGCCTTCCATGGCTGGAATGTGCTCGCCCTCGATCTACCCGGCCATGGCCGCTCTGAAGGACCGCCGTTGCAGAGCATCGGCGCCCTCGCGAGATGGCTTGCGGCGGTGATCGTTGCGGCGCAAGCCGACCGGGCAGCGTTGATCGGCCATTCGATGGGCTCATTGATCGCATTAGAGACGGCGGCGACGCATCCCGACCGAGTGAAGAGCATGGTGCTCATCGGCACGGCCCCTGCGATGCCGGTACATCCAGACCTGCTCGCGGCAGCTGCCTCCAATGACCACGCCGCCATCGACATGGTAAATCTCTGGGGCTACGGCTACATTGCTGGGCTGGGTGGCAGCCAGGCCCCTGGCGTGTGGATGGCCGGCGCCGGCGAGCGTGTTCTCGAGTCTGGCAAACCCGGCGTGTTATATACCGACCTCACCGCGTGCGACTCCTATCGTGACGGACTGACGGCGGCGGCGCGAGTTGCTGCGCCGACGCTGTTGATCTGCGGCGAGAAGGATCAGATGACGCCGCTCAAGGGCGGTCGAATGTTGGCGGCGGCGATTCCGGGAGCGACAATCGTTACGCTGACCACAGCCGGACACATGCTGATGGCGGAGCGGCCCTACGAGATACAGGCCGCTATTACCAAGCACCTGGTGGTCGATCGGTTGCGGAACCGACCGGTACTGCCGTCCTAGGAAGCGCGGCTCGCGCGGATCTGACCGCGCGGCACTTCGAAGTCCGTGAGCTCATCGAGATCAAGCCAGGCGCCAGAACTCCTCGCTCGTGCACAACGTTCGTAGCGTCCCGTCTGGAGTCGGATCCAGACCTTGCCGGAGCCGCACGACATTTAGAAATGTCACGAACAGCGTGCGGCGCGATAGCGCGATCGAGCGCGCTCATGGGGTCGCGGGAATCCCTAACCCGCATTGCCGGTCACGTGGGCTTCGACAATCTGCCGGCATTTCACCGGGCCTTCAAGGCCTGAACCGGAAGCACTCCGAGATCTTACCGTCAGCAAACTTCCCTGGAACAATAGACCATCCTTGCCCATCTTTTAGTTCGGTCTAAAGGAAAGGCAATTTTTTGAGCGTCCCAGACAGCGTCCGCCCCTCCTTCACGACGTCGACTCGATCGCCCTCGGCGCAATGTCTCGCGATCAACGCGAAGCCAATGTTCTTCTTCAGGCGATATGACCAGACACAGTTCGTGAGTTGCCCGACCTTTTGTCCATTCTTAAAAATCGAATGCCAGTGAAAACCGAGGGCCGTTGGCTCTTCACCCTCGAGCACCACCCCTAGCTGATGGCGGCGCGCTCCCGCGGCGTAGATACGCCGCAGCGCCTCAATGCCGATCACGTCGTCCGGCACATCAAGATCCACGTACTTTTCCATACGCACTTCAAACGGGTTGGTGGCCTCATCGGTATCCCCGCCATAGGATAGGAGGCCGCTTTCAACTCGCTCGCAGAAGTTTGGGTTACCGGGACCGATTTGCCACCGCTTGCCGGCCTCCTTGACGATATTCCAAAGCTTGGTTCCCTGCGTTCCGTCCATCAGATACAGCTCGAACCCGCCCTGTTTGGACCAGCCGGATCTCGCTACCAGGAGGGGAATCCCTTCAATCTTCGTCTCCTGAAACCAGAAATATTTCAGCGCGCGAACCCAGTCTCCGAATATCGAGGCAACCACGTCCTCCGCCTTTGGTCCCTGCACCGCGAGGGGCGACACATCGGGTTCGCTGACCTCGACCTTGAGACGGCGCTCGGCAGCAATCCCGCGTGCCCAAAACCAGATGTTCGAGTCCGCGATCGAGAACCAGTAACGGTCCTCCTCGAGCTTCAAAAGGATTGGGTCATTGATGAGCACGCCCGCATGATTGCAGAGCGGCACGTATTTGCCCTGGCCGACTTTGCAATGAGCTAGGTCACGCGGACTTAGGATCTGCGCGAGCCGTCC
Organism: uncultured Gammaproteobacteria bacterium; assembly: GCA_963774865.1. GTDB lineage: Bacteria > Pseudomonadota > Gammaproteobacteria > Steroidobacterales > Steroidobacteraceae > Bog-1198. The sequence continues at coordinate 517,856 of CAVZGU010000011.1, read as the reverse complement.
GGCATCCGGGCCCTTCAACTGCACTTGCCGTTCGCAGGCGACGTCCCACTGCGAGACCCCCCGCACAAGGCGCCAGTACTCCTCCTCTGGAGATCCGAAACTCGTGGGCATGAGCATGTGGTTGTAGGTCGTAAAGGCCGTGACGCCATCGGCGAGCGTCGCCTCGTAGAACGGTGAAGGGCGCAAGCGCGCTGAGGGAGTGATGCCGAACATGTGCTTCATTTCTCCATCGAATAGCGGCGAGGGTTCGCGATCAACTGGCACGACCGGATTGATGTTATTTCACGTTCGTCCGACAAATGCTAGTGTCACCAAATAACCAATCGTCATCTTCATAGCGGGATCATTTCCATGTTGGCACTCGATTCTCTATGTCTCGAAACGCGAGAGACAATGGCCGCCCGGAACACGCGCCGTGCGTGATGCACGCGCTGCACGACCTACGCGAGCGCGCTTGCTGTACCGGTCGCCCGTGTGGCGCCCCGATCGCCAACTGGATCGTGCGGCTGCATGACTTGGCGCCGGATGGCACGTCGTACCTGATCACGCGTGGATTCTTGAACGGCACGCACCGCCGGTCGCACACGCAACCGGAAGCTCTCGTGCCCGGCGAGGTGTACGAGATTCAGGTTCAATTGATGTGCACGGGCTACAAATTCTCACCGGGGCACCGGATTCGAGTCATCGTGACCAATGCGGATTTCCCGGTGATCTGGCCATCACCGTACGCAATGACGACGACGCTTTACACCGGGGGCAATCGCCCCTCGCATATCTCGCTGCCCGTGCTACCGCCGCTTCACTATCTGTCCGGGAAGCTGCCGATCATCGCCGAGAGTTCCATCAGCAATCCATTGACGCCGGCGCCCAAAGACACCGTGTGCAAGTATTCGCTCACCCGCGACTATTCGACGGGCGAGACCGTCGCCCTGTTCGAGCTCGAGGACAGCGTGCTCGAATGCCGCGTGAATGAGGACAATCCCGGCCGGGCTTCGCTGCACCTCAACACCAGCGCCAAGCGCGAGGCGGCGGATGGCAGGGTGATCGAAACTCGCGCCGTCGGCGCGCTCAGCAGCAGCGCCGACAAATTCATCCTCGACATGCAAGTCACATTACTGGAGAACGGCAAAATTATCCGGTCGCGATCGTGGAACGACGAATTCCCGCGCCAGCTCTTGTAGGACGGTCCGACCGGCGCGGTTATTGATTGTCCCGCGGTACCGTCGCCTGCCAGGATCTGCTGCGAATGACCTTGCCGTTCTCGACGAGCTCACGCCGATACTGCACGTAGAAGTTATTCTGATCGCTGCGCGTGTCGAGGAATCCGCGCCAGATGAGCGCGCGGTCTTTGAGTCCGACCGCCATCTCGGCTTCGCCGTGCACCGAGCTCTTCTCGGGATGGAGGTCATCCGCACGGTAGACCATGAGCTCTCGGGTCTCCTCATGTCCCCACGCGTAGTCGTCGGAACTGCCGCCGCGCCACTCGACGGTGGCCTGCTGGTGCACCGGGTCCCGACTCACCGTCCAGCTCAGCGCCGGGACGTTCGAGCTCACGTTCATTTCAGCCGGTGCCTGCGCGTCGGCGGGGCCGCCCTCGGCTGCCTCGGCCTGCGGTGCTTGGAACTGCGGCACCGGCAGCGGGCTCTGGTCCGGCACGACAGGGACATCGATGCGCGAGCCATCCGTGCCGCCGATGCGAAGCGACGTCGTCATAGCGTACGCCGTCGGCCAGATCATGGGCCACATCGAGTTCGAGACGGCAAACCGGATGCGATGCTTCGCTGGGAACACCCAGGAGGTGAGATGCAGATCGAAGCACAGCGGATAGTCCTGGTTGGGCGTCAGCGGCGTCGGATTACGCGCCGACTCGCGCTGCGCGCCGTTCAGACCGGCACCGGAGACCAGCGTGGTCGCTCCGTCAGGCGCGACGTCTGAGACGCGCACGAACCACTCGGCCGATGATGCGCTCGCAGCTGCCTCGAGGCACACCCGAGGCCGGCCAAGGATGGAAAGTGTACGTTGCAAAGGGACCGAGTCGTAGACCAGGCTGTAGGCGTCGACCGATCGCTGGTCTCCGTTGACATCGCCCCACCAGAAATCCGGCCCTCCCCCCTCCAGGGTTGCAGCGGGGTGATAAGCCAGCTCGTGGCGGGTGGTCTCGGCCGGCTTCGAGCTCAAGGAGTGGTCGCCAGCGAAGTAGAAAGTCTGAGCGTGCAGATCCTTCGGCGGCCAACCATCTTCGGCGCGCCACTCTCCAGGGATCTCCCGAATGCGGACATCGGGCGCATACCAGTGGTTCATGTACACCGCGAGTTTCGGCTCCCGCAACGGCAGATTTGCCTGCGGCCTCAACCAATGGTTCCACCATTCGACGGCCTGGTCGCGCCATTCGATGGCCGGGCCGGGCACGGCGTTGTGCGGCTCGCTGTGATTCCACGGTCCCAGTAGCGCTCGGGTCGGCGCCTTGATTCGCTCGAGCATGCGCGGAATGCTGTCCCGATACCCGTCGAGCATGCCGCCGATCATGAACACCGGTACCCTGATCGACTCGAGCGGATGAACCGGTGAATCCCAGAACGCGCCGGCACGCGGGTGCTCCTTGTACATGACGAACCACGGCGGATTGTCGAAGCGCTGCGCAAGGCTCGCCTCGTCCGTGGGAAAATCGGGAGAGCGCGTCATGGCATTTTGCAGATCGACGTTCAGCTCGTATTCGTCGTCGTGCATCATCCCATCAATGAAGTGCACGTCGTCGTGAAACAGCTCCTCGGTCGCGCAGATGGCGATGATCGCCTTGAGACCCGGTGGATTGCGCATCGCCATTTGCACCGAGTTGAAGCCGCCCCAGGAGATGCCGAACATCCCTACGCTGCCGTTCGACCACCCTTGATGTGCGAGCCAGGCGATCACCTGTTCCGCGTCCTGTTGTTCCACTTGCGAGTATTCCCGGTCCGGGGCGTGACCCTCGCTGCGTCCGGTGCCGCGAATGTCGACGCGAGCCGAGACGAATCCGTGCCGGGCGAAATAGCCGTGAACGACCGCGTAACTCTTCAATTCGTCCTTGCGGTAGGGCAGATACTCGAGCACCGCTGGGAATTTCTCCGCGTGCTGCTTGGAAGCCGGCATGTAAAGCGTCGCTGACAGCCGCACTCCGTCTTTCATGGGGATCCAGACGTCGCGAACCGCGACCGGGTAGTCCGGCTCGGGGGAGGGAGCGTTGGCCGCGTGGCCTTTCATGCCGGCCAGTAGGAGGATCAGCGTGGCAAGGAACGATAGGCGGGCTGAGGTCGGCGTGTCATTCATATCGACTCGGCGAATCCGGCGGAAACTTGAAGCTTACAGTAGAGGTGCGCAGTTGCGGTACCCAGCCGTCTCGACAAGCTCCGTCGCGGGAGAGCAGGTTGAGGTCATGAAAGAGGGACACTCGACCGTTGGTGCGCTCAGAGAATTGCTGTCCTCTAAAGCAAACGGCTGCGCGATTCATCGAGCAATATCATCTCAATTTTGAGATGATCCGAGTCACCAACTTCGCGCGCTGGCGGCGGCACGAAGACGTCGGAAGGGGTATTTACTACGCGCATTGTAATTTCCGTCTTCGCACTGCTTTGCACGACGGCGTGCTTGGGGAAGTCGCCGGCTGACCTCGTTTTCGTCGACGGCGCTGTCTACACGGTCGATGCCGCGCGCACCTGGGCTTCCGCCGTGGTCGTCACCGGCGATCGCATCTCTTACGTCGGGGACGATGCAACGGCAAGAAACTACTTGGGGCCGGCCAGTCGCCTCATCGATCTCGAACATCGCATGCTGCTGCCGGGCTTTCAAGACTCGCACGTACATCCCGGGATGACCCCAAATCCTGCTACTTCTCTTAACCTTCATGGCCTCAGCCGTCGTGATGAGATATTCGAGCGGATCCGCGCATTCGCCAGGATCCATCCCAAAATGAATTGGATCGTGGGCGACGGTTGGGATGAAGCCGCATTTCTACCGAGCGGAATGCCCACCCGAGAGATGCTCGACGGCCTGATCAAGGTTCGATGGCTTAGGCAAAAACGAACAGCGCAACCAGGATTCAATAGCACAGCTGGAAAAAAGATCGCGTCTAAGTCATTGAATTTGGCGCGCCCGGAGAGATTCGAACTCCCGACCTCCTGGTTCGTAGTCGCGATGGTGATTTTGATAGGTTCTTAATTTTCAACCACTTAGCAGACCCGCCCTCACTCGAAATAGGCACCGTAGCGCACGAAAAGGCATCAAACGCTACGTTTTCGCTACGGTGCTCAGTGCCGCCGTCATAGATACTTTTGACGTGCTTCGACTAGATGATCGATCTGATTTGCAGGTATATACAAAATATTGTATAAGAGGATAGCGATGGCAGCCCGCAAACCAGTCGAGTTTCGGGGGAGTTCGCTCGATGATCTTCGAGCCTTCCCTGGCTCAGCGCGGCACGAGGCAGGCCATCAAATCGACCAGGTACAGCAAGGCTATCAAGCCGACGATTGGAAGCCGATGCCAGGTATCGGCGCCGGTGTACAGGAGATTAGGATTCGGGACGCCACTGGGGCGTTCCGTGTCATATACGTTGCGAAGTTTGCTGACGCGGTTTATGTCCTGCACTGCTTCAGGAAGACCACCCAGAAAACCAGCAAGGCGGATCTTGACCTGGCCGCCAAGCGTTACCGCGAACTGACAAAGGAGCTAGGCAAGTGAGCAAAAAGCAATTCGCCAGCGTGTGGGATGCAATAGAAGACACACCTGAGAAAGCGGAGAACATGAAGCTTCGGTCGTCGCTGATGATCGCTCTGAAGGAGCGTATGGCCGGCTCTGGTCTCAGCCAGGCGCAGATCGCCAAGCTTTTTGGCGTCACCCAACCGCGTGTCTCAGATCTTATGCGCGGGAAAATCGACGTGTTCGGTTTGGATGCGCTTGTAAACATGGCGGCGGCGGCTGGTCTTCGCGTGAAGCTAAGCGTTCGAAAGGCGGCTTGATCCTCCAGCGGCGCCAATCGGACTGACTAGGGAAGCTCTGCGCAGGCGAGTGTGGCGATTCGAAAGCAGGTCGGTCTGAGGTGGCGCTTCCAATCTATGCAATATCCGATTGCAATTGAGACGGGCGATGAGAAACACGCGTGCGGCGTTGTGGTGCCTGATTTACCAGGCTGTTTTTCGGCAGGCGATACCTTGGGTGAGGCGTTGACCAACGCACGGGAGACCATCCTGCTTCATCTGGAAGGTCTACTCGATGACGGCCTACCCTTTCCGAAGCCGTCCACTATCGATCAGTTGCGCAGCAAGCACAGCTATCGCGGCTGGACCTGGGCCATTGTCGACGTCGACATCAGCGAGCTTGGAGATAAAGCGGCTCGAGTCAACATTACGATGCCGCAACGGATTCTCCGCGCGGTGGATGCTGTTTGATCCTTCAATTTGCCGCGCGCAGACTCCAGCCGATCATCAAGAGACCCGTGGCCGCGATCCAGCTTCCCAGCACCCGCACGGCGATCCGTACCCAGAATACCCTGATCGACACCACCAGCCCGGCGAGGAGCGTGACCACGATGACCAAAGCCACTAGTGTCCCTAACAATTCGAGCAGCGGCAGAAGGCGTGCCGGCGAACGCTGCCCCGGTCAGGAAGCCGTGAAACGCACCGATGAGCGTTGCCAGCGTCGCCACGACCGGCAAAGGCAGATTGCGGTCCGCCGCCACCAGCGCGCCGGCCAGCAGAAGCGACACGCCGGTCGCCCAACTCGGGTTCGCGTTGATCGGAAGCATCAGGCCAGTGAGCCCGCCCACCAGCCACGCCGCCGGCAGCAGCAATAGCAGCCAACGGCCCTGGCTCGGTCCGCGCATGGCGGCTAGCAACGTGAGCACCACTACCGTCGCCAGGTCCGCGGGCGAGAGAGCCAGATGGGCCATTCCGTCATAGAGCGGACCCAGGCCGGTCGTGACCAGATGCGCCTCGGCGCGCGGGCAGCCAAGGCAGAGCAGCACGGCCCCGGCGGCAATCTTGCCGCTGCGAATGCGAGTCGGTTGATGTTTCGTCAGCGTCATGTGAGCGCGGAATAAAGAAAATAGACGCCCGCGACCGCCACCATGGCGCCCGCCGCACGGAGCAATGACCCGGCCCGACGCCCAGCGATGGATCAGCCCGATGCTGATGCCGATGCCGTGGAGGCAGCCGGTGGCTACCACGAAGCCCATGCTGTAAAGCATTCCGCTTTCGACCGGGGGGCAACTCCGTGCCATGCGCGTATCCATGGAAGATGGCGAATATTCCCACGATGACCGCCGCGACCCACAAGGGCGGCCGTTTCTCCGCGAACACCATCGCGCCGAGCACCAGCGCGGACAACGCGATGCCGACCTCGTCGCCGGGTAAAGGGATGCCCATCAAGCCCATCATTCCGCCCAGCGCCATGACCATGGGGAAGGTGATCGGCAAAACCCAGATGGCCGGAGCGCCGAGCTGCGCGCCCCACATTCCGACCGCGACCATCGCAAGAATATGATCCCAGCCTGAAATCGGATGCTTGAAGCCGCTGGCAAAGCCGCCCGCTTCCCCCGAGAGAATGTGCGCTTGGGCGATGGCCGGAACGGCGAGCGCAGGCAGCAATACGAGCCAGATCACCGATTCATTCGAGTATTCGCTTCGATTTCACAGGCTGAATCCCAGGAGAATCGCGGTTCTCTGAATCGTCCAATACGCGCCCAGCGTCCCGACGGTGTAGCCCGGCAGCGCCAACGCCCAACGCGGCCAGTGAATCTCGAGCTGGCGAAACGACCACGCCATCGCCAGCATCAGGAACACGAAAAACAGCTGCCCGATCTCGACTCCGACGTTGAACAGCAGGAGCGCCAGCGCGATGTCCCCCTGCGGCAGGCCAGTGGCCTTCAGTCCGCTGGCGAATCCGAAGCCGTGCAGCAAACCGAACACGAACGCCACCACCCAGGGATACCGGATGGTGAGACTTGTCTGACCGCGCCAGACGCGGACGATTTCCGGGCCGAGAAACAAAATGCTCAGCGCGATCGCGGCGTTCAGCGGCGGCAGCGGCGCGCTGGCGTAGCCGAGCGTGGCGACCGCCAGCGTGATGCTGTGCGCGACCGTGAAAGCGGTGATGGTCTTGAACAGCATCCAGCGGCTGCGAACGATCAGCAGCAGCCCCAGCACGAACAGCAGGTGGTCAACGCCCGTCAGAATGTGGTCCGTGCCCAGTCGCAGATACGTTGCGGCCACACGCCACCGACTGGGCGAGACTTCCACGACGAACGACGGAGCCGACGGCGTGAGCCGCGTGACTTGCGTGCGGCCATCCAGATGTTGAAGTCGCACGAGCACGTCGGTCATCGTCGCCACTGAGGCCGGTGATGTGAATCGTGCCGCCGTCAATTCCGCCCGAGCAATTCACCGTCCAGCGCTCGCTATAGGCATTGTTGACCATCGAACCGCGCGGCTCGGTGACATTCGTGCAGGCCGGCGGCAGTTCCACGTAGATTCCGAGGCGCAAGTCTCCCTGACCCGGCACCTTCCAAAGAACGTCGTAGATTCCGGCGCGGTCTGGCGCAATTCGAGATAGGCGGGGCGCACCTCGTGCGCGAACGCGCCGAGCGGAACCGCAGCGAGCAAGACAGATAAGAGGATCGCCCGCTTCATTTCGCTGCCGCCATCTTCTTTTTCGACCGACGCCAGCTCCAGCCCCTCAACGGTCACGGTGTAATGCCTGAGCAGGTCCTGGTAAAATTTTTCATTTGCTTCCCGCTGCCGGGCATCCTCCCACTCGCGGCGCACGGCATCGCGCACTTCCGCCAGCGCGGGCGCACGGCCTTCCTGCGTTCGCTGATGTAGACCAGATGCTCGCCGAAGCCGGACTCGATCGGCCCCTGCCAACGTCCGGGCGCAAGCCCGGCGAGCTTCACCGCGAACTGCTCGCCGAACATTCTTCCGACCTCGCCAGCTGGGAGCGCTTCGAACTGGTGATCCAGCATGAGCGGATCTCCCATCGCCGCAGAGCCCGTATCGCCGCCGGGCTGGTTCAACTTCGCGAGCAGCTGCGCGGCGTCGCGCGCCAGGTTTGCGCCATGCTTCTGCGGATTAAGATACACCTGACGGAAGGTGAACCGTGGCTCGACGCGGAACTTGTCGGGGTGCGCCTGTAGATACGCATTCAACTCGGCGTCGGTCGGCTGGACCTGGGCGGCAATGTCATCGGAGATGAATTCCATCTTCTGCGCCAAGCGGCGGCGGATGATGAGGTCGTCCTTGTCCAGGCCCAACGCCAGCGCCTCGCGGTAATACACTTCCTCTTGCACCCGAGCCTGGATCAATCGCTGCAATTCCTCAGCGGTGGGAAGCCGTTGCCGGGTCCGGGTGAAGCCCTCCACCATGGATTCGAGCTTGTCCCTGCGTGATGACGATCTTTCCCAGCTCGCCGCGACCACCAGAACTGGGTATCAGGCTAAACACAATGAAAAGCGCGGCTCCCAGCAAGAGGAAATGCAGCAGGGGTTCTCGCAGGATTCGCTTCATTGCTGATCAGGAATAGTAGGGGAACGGAGAACGGAAAACTCTGTTCTCCGTTCGCTCCGGTCGCACTGCTTACGGCTTATACCAGATGGGCGAAGTGTAGGCGCGGTCGGTGACCGTCATCGGCACGTAGTCGGCCATCTTGATGCCGTAGCGCTTCTGGTCATAGGCCGTCCAGCGGGGCGACGGGATTTGGATCACGCGCACGTAGTAGAACGCGCGCTGCGCTGGCATCGAACGTCGGATCCTTCCAGTACGCCGACAGCATCGGGGCGCCGATGGTGTTGGTGTAGGTCGCGTTCGCCACGTCCACGGTGCTGCCGACCGGAGTCTTGCAGCGGCCATCCGGGCCGATCTTGCGCCCGCCGGAGACCGCCACGTCAAAAATGCGCTCCTGCGCCTTGCCGTCCTTGCCGAGCCAGCCCTTGATGATCTGGATGCGGTCGAGGTTGGGGCCGTCCGGATCGCGCAGCGCGTGGACCATGAAGACCGGTTGCTTGCCGGCCGGCGCCTTGTTGAGATTACCGCCCATGGGCACGCCATGGGCGTAGCCGTTCGCCGCGAAGTCCGGTGCGATCGAGGTCCGCCGGCACGAAGTCCCAGCCCGCGAACACGCGCACGACCGGCCGGTCGCCCGTGGTGGCGTAGACTTCCTTGCGCTTGAGCGCGTCCCAGATCGCCTCGCGGGTATTCTCGCGCGCCCACACGCCGCCCAAGCCCGCAGCTTGTTCATCCCAGACCGATACCAACGGCCCTTTCTTCGGATCATTGTGGACCATAGCGAGCGGGGTTTTCCAACGGTCCGGCGACGGCAATCCGTTGGCGAACTCACCGAAGAAGTTGTCTTCCCGCGTGGTGACCACGCCCACATGGGCATCGTTGCCGCCGATCAGGCCGGCTTGGTAGGGGTTGGCTCCGAGCTTGGCGTCCAGTTCCAGACCCAGCTTGAGCGCCGAGCGGACGTAGTTGCCGTGCAGCACGCTCTTCTCGCGCCGGCACCATTTTGTTGAAATTGAAGTCCCACCGCTCAAAATTGGCGAATTCGTCGTTCGGCGAGAGATAGGGATGCGGTCTCGCTGTCACCCTTGATCTGCGTCGCCTCCAGGAGCGGCTCGTGGCTGGCGCGCGCCTCGGCGTAGGCCCGGTCCATGGGCTTTCCGTCGAAGGTCTCCGCCGTATACATCATGCCATTGCTCAGGTTGCCGTTGTGCGGGATGGCGAGCACCTGGCCGCCGGTCTTCTTCGCATACGCGTCCATGTACTTCCACAGCGTCCGCCGGATCCTGGCTGTCGAAGGTGGAAAAGGGAACGACCTGGTTCACGCGGTCCGCGCCGTCGCGGAAGATGACGGTGCGGTGCAGGTTATTGCCGCCGGGTGCCGAAGTCCACTCGAAGCCGTGCAGCGTCGTGAAAACGCCCGGCTGATTCCATTTCTCAGCGGCCGCAATGGCGTGCGCCCAGGCCCCGGCCGTGAGCTTGCTGGCATCGAAGACCGGCTTGCCGGTCTGCATGGAGACGACCGCTTCGATGGCGGCTTTGACGCCCTCCTGAGGGCTGGTCTTGGACATCTCGTACCAGCGCTTGCCCTGTGGGTTGGCGAGCAGATCGGGGCTGCCTGCGCGAATTTGATCGGAGATGCCCATATACTCGGCGTGGTCGGTGATCGAGACCCAGTCGAGCGGCCGGTCCTGCTTGAAGCGCACGCCGTTGTCCATGACGACTTCCCCGCCGGTAGCGACTTTGAAGAGGTCGTCGGGCGTCAGCGTTACCCCAAACATCCCCGAGTCGAAGGAGTAACCGGTATGGACGTGGGCGACCCCCCAGAAGACACGGTTCGGGAAGGTCTGGCCGACAAACGGGGAATATTCGCCGCCTCCGACGACCGCGGATGGCTTGGGTTTCGGTGCCTCCTTGGACGCTGGCTGTGGCGCGTCCGCAGCGAACACGAGCCCACTGAGAAAAACCATCGCTACGCAGGCAATCCTAGTCAATCGTGAATTGCGTTTCATCGCCGCGTCCTTAATCTTTGATCAGTCCGTTACATCGTTTCGCTGTGAAATCTGGTTGCGGCCGAAAGCCTACGGATTGTCCGCCCCGGCTCGTTCGGGTGGTCTTCATCGCGTTCTGATTCGGGTGCGAGACAGCGACATTACCCGAATGCTGGTCAAAAAGGCTGCCTTTGTGCTGTTGCTATTTTGTGCGGTGGTCACTTCGCTTGTCATGTGCATCCCCGCTCATTCGAATTGCCGCCGGTTATTCGAATAACCGGCAGATTGTCGCGCACGATTAGCCGCTTGAACATAGGTAGAAGGTGCGGTGAGAATACCGGCATGAGCGAACGCTGCTGCGCTAAACTATTAGATCTTAGGGCGCAGTTGATGACTGCGCAGGCGGTGCGGAAACGGCGGGTCGTGGGCAGCGCGGGCCCCGCTTAGCAACTGCGGTTGAGCCGTAGTGTGGGGTTCAAAAACAATGATCACGATGCCGAAAGGGAATCCGTCCGTCTCTCAATGCAAACTACCCACGCACTCAACCCAATGACCGCCGGACGCCGCGTCGATTACCGCTTCGCAAGTAAACTGGGCGCGTGCCTCACAGCAGCGACGCTCGCCGGCTGTGCGCACTTAGGTCCGAAGAGCGTTGCGGTGGACCGCGCCGATTACAGCGAGGCCATCGCCGAGTCATGGAAACAGCAAACGCTCCTCAATATCGTCAAGCTGCGCTACATGGACTTGCCGGTCTTCGTGGACGTCTCATCCATCGTCGCCGGCTACTCGCTGCAATCCGGTGTCAATATTGGCGGCACTGAGTCGTCCAAAAATACAGTTCAAGGGAATTTCGTAGCGGCCGGAGCGCAGGCCATTTACACGGATCGGCCCACCATCACCTACGTACCGATGACCGGGGACAAGTTTTTGCATGGGTTGATCACGCCGATCGATCCGAAGAACATTTTTTTCATGCTCCAGTCGGGCTACGCGGCGGATTTCATCTTGGCCCTCACCGTCGAGTCGCTCAACGGCGTACACAATCGCTCGGTGGCGGCCGGCGTGATGCGCGAAGCCGACCCGGAGTTTATTCGTGTGCTGCAGCTGTTGCGCGAAGTGCAGGCCGCCGGCGCTGTGGGGATGCGCGTTGAGGTCGACAAGACCAAAAGCCAAACCGCCGTCCTATTCTTCCAGCGCGACGACGTGACCCCTGATATTGCCGAAAAATCGGCCGAAATCCGCCGCTTGCTCAAGCTGCCGGTCGATGGCAACAAGTTTACGCTGATTTATTCACCAAGCCGCGGCGCGGCGGGAGAACTAGGCGTGAACAGCCGCTCACTGATGCAAATCATGGGCGCTTTCGCCAGCTACGTGGATGTGCCCGAACCGGACCTGCTACACCACAGCGCCGTGCCCGCGATCGGGAACGATAGTTCAGAGGGCCGCCCGCAATCCGTGCGGATTTACAGCGGGAAGGACAAGCCGGCGGCCGCTTATGCTGCCGTGCATTACCGGGATTACTGGTTCTGGATCGACGATGGCGACTGGAAAACGAAGCGAGCGCTGACGGCCATCATGTTCTTCTTTACGCTGGGGGAAACCGGCCCCAACGAGAATCTGCCCGTGATCACCATTCCGGCGCAGTAATTGCTGCCCGGTGAGTGAGCGCAGCGATCTTATTCGTCGCGATACGCACGTCTTCTCGCGCCTTCTTCGTTTCCTTGGTGTTGAGCGACCGCTCTGCGGTAACGAGCCGTGTCTTTTGCGAGAACAGCTCTTTCTCAAACTTCATCGCCGATCGCGAGCGGTGGTTGGATCCGGAAATTGGGCCGAGCTTGCCGACGGCACGATCATTGGTCGCGGGATCTACTACAGCCTGTACCTATGCGATTCCTGTGGTCAAACGTGGCGGGCGGTGGTCGCGTTTGACATCGCCTAATGTATCAGTTTAGATTCGATCGGCTTGGCGTCGCCTGAGCGCCGCGTGACTGTTTGCCTTCTTGGCAGAATCAGCTACTTCGGGTTTCGGCCACTTCCGATCTCTCAACCTCAAACAATACACCATCCGTAAGGCGGCCACTCGCAGCGATGCGCTGTTGGGCACCGTCGACTAGGTAGCTTGGCGCAAAGAACTAGGTACTAGTGCTAATTGTTTTTCGAACGGGATTCTCCTAAAAATTCAACGTAAATCTTGCAAGGGTGAGAATCTAATGGAGTCTCCGCAGCAGCAAGAGCCCCTGAAAGTCGATCTCACGATGCGTAGCGACGGTCGTGATCGACTAATGAGGGACGAGGCGGTTGCGATGAACCAGCGACCCAAGCGCCGGAAGCAAGGGTCTCGGCAATCCGTCGCCAAACCAGACCGACTATTTACCCATCGTCATTCGCAGGCCGAGCGTCACGCGATGGGCAAGAAGTTGAGGGACGCTTGCCCTCGGGAAGCGCATGCCGTCTGGAAGGCGCCCGCCGGTCGCCCGGACCCGGTCAGCCTGGTCTTGGAAGCAGACAAGGGACGCATCCCTGAGCTGCTTCCCCTCCGTCACGGTCGCATGGCCCTCTCGCCCTTCACCTTTTACAGAGGATCGGCGCTCAACATGGCGGTCGACCTCGCGACCACTCCGGCCACGGGTGTCCGCGTGCAATGCTGCGGAGACGCCCACTTGGGCAACTTCCGCGGCCTGGGTACTCCGGAGAGGCGCGTCATCTTCGCCATCAACGACCTGGATGAGACCCTGCCTGCCCCTTGGGAGTGGGACCTCAAGCGTCTTGCGGCGAGCTTCGTGGTCGCCAGCCGGAACAATAACTTAAGCGACTCCATCGCCAAAGATGCGGTCCTCGCCTGTGTCCGTTCGTACCGCGAGCACATGCGCGAGTTCAGCGAAATGAATCCGTTGGACTTATGGTATCTGACCGTCGACATCGAAACGCTGATCGCGACCTTTGATAGTCCCGAGTTCCGCAAACGCGCGGTCAAGCGCATTAAGAAAGAGCGCACGCGCCGCGTCGAGGAAGATCTCTTTCCCACGTTCAAGCAAGCCGCGGGCAAGACGCCGGTCATCGAGGACCAGCTTCCGACGATCTTCCACTGGAAGGGGCATAAACCCGGGGAGATCCACTCGGTGGTCAAGAGGTCCTTCGCCCTCTATCGCGACAGCCTGGCGCCATCCACTCGGGCCTTGCTCGACCGCTATGAACTCAGGGATGCCGCGATCAAAGTGGTCGGGGTCGGCAGTGTCGGCACGGGCTGCTGGGTTGCTTTGTTCACGGACGGCGACGGGAATTCCCTCGTTCTTCAGGGTAAGCAGGCACGCGCCTCAGTGCTGGAGCCGTATGCCGGCAAAAGTGTGTACCCCAACCACGGACAGCGTGTCGTCAACGGCCAACGGCTCATGCAGCCGGTCAGCGACATCTTTCTCGGCTGGACCGAGGGTATGCGTGGGAATCAGGGCTACATTCGCCAGCTACGAGACATCAAGATCAAACTTGCCGTCGAGACGTTTGGCAAAGCCGAGATGCTCCTGGACGCCAAGTGGTGTGGCCATACGCTGGCGCTCTCCCACGCGCGCTCCGGTGATCCGGCTCTGATTGGCGGCTACCTGGGCAAGAGCGACGCCTTCGATAAGGCGATCGAGGCTTTCTCCGTCGCTTACGCCGACCAGAATGACGAGGACTACACAGCGCTCAAGCGCGCGATCAAGAGCGGAAAGCTCAAAGCCGTTATCGAAGAGCCGAAGTAGGCTGCCCACGGCGACCGGTCGGGGCGGTGTGTTCCCTTGAGGTCAAGAACCTGACTCTGCAACGCGACGCCATCGTGACGATGCTGGCGCTTCTCGTGATCGCCCTTGCGATTCCGCTTGCGCTGGTAGACACCGTCGAAACGGGGCGCGTGTACGTGTTCTCGAGGCAATTCCTCGATGAATTGCCGCAACGGCTTACCGGGCCCGGACGCTTACGCTTCATCTTGCAGCCCATGATAGTCATCGTTCTGGGGATTCGCGGCGGCCTTGCCGACGCTAAAGCGGGAAAGCCGCCCTATCTGCACGGTCTGCTCTTCCATGCCGAACACCGACGAGAATTCTTGCGAAGTGGCGTGGCGCACATCCGCAACCTGCTCGCCGCGGGGATTATCCTCGACATCGTATTTCAACTGGTCCTCTACCACTCGGTGCATCCGGGCGCGGCCTTGGTGGTTGCACCAATTCTGATTTGCATTCCGTACGCGCTGTCCAGAGCGCTAACGACACGCTTCGCGTACGCAATGGCGAAGCGATGAAACTCGTTTCTTACGGCGATCCTACCGCCCGTCACGTTTTGTGATGCTCGAAAGCGGCCGCTGACGACTGACAGTTCAGGGTCCGTGTACCGACCGATGGGCTTCTCCAAACCGGCCATTGCGCATTGGATACCGGTACTGTCAGTGGTAACTCGCACAGCAACAAAACGGCACAGCGCTCAAAACAGAAATTCCTAGCGCGCCATTTCGATTTCACGAACATGTGGTTTGCGAGTGTGCTCTAACAGTTTCGTGGCGATATATTCCTTCTCCGTTAACGGTCTCGGCATCTGCTCCACGTGATCGCCTAACCTGCGCCGCGATCTCGGGGTGTCCTTGGCGAATAAGCTCGTCGCTTACAGCCAGCCATCCACGACGCACCTCGTCGCGCGTGCGGAGCAGTTTCGCCTTACCCGATTCGACCTGCAGTTTGCCTTTCACTAACTCACGGGCTACGGCTTTGACGCGTTTTCGGAAATGGGTCGACTCGCCTCGTGATCTCGCGCCGGTAGATACCGTCCGGCTTCTCGATAGCTCGTTTCACCGCGGACGTACCGCGGCGTCGCGTTTGCGGCTACCCCCAATGCCCGAAGATGGTTTGCGAACCCGGCTCGCCATTCCCGGAGCGTGGCTTTTCGAATGTACAGCCGCTGCCCCTCATCGCTTCTGGCCTTGATGAACGACGTGGACATGCGGATGAGGCTCATCGGTATGCAGAGCCATCACATAGCGATGCTTAAGTGCGAACTCCTCCCGGGCGAAATTCCGCACCGCCGCCTGAACCTTCTCGGGCGGCGTTCCGGCAGGCATGGAGAATATGAGTTTATAGACGAGTCTTGGCGGCTGCTTTGGCTTGTTGGGGGTCAGATTGATCTTTCCGCGTTGCTCAGTCAGATCAAGATTCCAATCTTCCAGTAGGCCGTCCTCGACCTGTTTGCCTTGCAGGATTTCTCCATCGTCGGTTTCAAGCTCCACCTCACCCTTCCGACCGATATAGTCCAACATGCCCGCCCAACCCCCGCCAGGCTATTCGAGCCTTTATTGACTACCTTGACCATGACTTCCGGGGTGCGCCCCACGGTGCGGGTAATGTGTTTGATTTGCCCTGATCGACAGCGGGTACCGGCGGCCGGGACTGCCGCGTCCATAGCTGAATATGTCGAATAGCGGTTCGAGTTCATCAGTCATTTTTGGTCCTCATACCCTTGTTGCCAGACTCTTAACATTCGCCTGGAGCAATGCCTTGGTGTGATCGCGAAGTGCTATCGCAGATCGTGAGGAATGGCGAAAGTCGTCCCGCCCGGGTCGCTGTTACCCGCTCTCCCCGGTTGGCAGCCCGAGCGATCTGATTGATATTTCTGCCTAAGCTTGCCGAGCTCCGTCACGCTTCTTCTCCAGCGTCAGCCACTCCGCCTTCGGTAGCGGCGCAAGAGCCCTCAGGTGGGCGCGGGTCAGGACCGACACGTACGTTGCCGCCGCCATCCCCCGCGCCGCCGCACGTTCACGCAGTAGCAGCTGATCGTCGGGGCGGATTCGCACCGTCAAGCGCGAGTCCCGCGAGGTCCGGTCTGCCGCCCCTAGTGTCCCCACTTCTCGCGGCACTGGCGCTCTGCAGCATGAGATCGACCAGGCGCTTCAGCAGTGCCGAGTCGGACAACCCTTGGTGACGCGCAACGGCCGCGAAACGTTCCTTCGTCTCTCGCGTCACCCAAGTTGTGAGATGTGTTCCATCGCTCATCGTGAGCGACAGTTGTAGCAAATAGCAGCCGTTAGGCATCATCTGAAGAAGCTCGATCCTTATTTGCGGTCCCTGAAGCTGGATGCGATCGATAGGGCGGTGTTGCAGCCGTTCATTCGCGACGCAAGGTAAAGGATGGTGTCTCGAACGCGACGATCAATCGCGCACTCGAGGTGGTTCGGCGGATATTGAATGTGGCGCATCAGGACTGGCGATGGCTCAAAGGGGTGCCGAAAATTCGGATGCTGAAGGAACCCCGGCGGCGCGTGAGATTCTTGAGGCGCGAGGAGGCGGACCGATTGATCGAGGCGTTGCCTAGCCACATGAAGCCGATCGTGGAGTTTGCGCTCGCGACCGGCTGCCGAGCGGGAGAGATCCTGGGGCTCGAATGGAGCCGCGTGGACCTTATGAAGACCTTGCCTCTGGTCAGCGGCGCGGTGGTGCGCATAATGGTCACCCGTCATGTTCCTGCGCGCCACGATTCGCAAGAAAGACGGCAAGCTCCATCGCTATTTCAGCGTGGTGGAGAACAAGCGCGTGCGCGGTGGTCGCGTGGTGCAGCGGCACGTGCTGTATCTTGGGGAGATCAACTCCTCGCAGGAGCTCGCCTGGCGCAAGTCAATTGAAGTGTTGGACGCGGGTGGTGACGGCCCTCGCACGCTGGCGTTATTTCCCGAAGATCACTGCGAAGCGGCGCTACCTGATGAAGCGGTCGTGCGCCTGCGGCTTTCGCATCTGCGGCTCGAGCGACCGCGACAATGGGGCGGATGCTGGCTGGCGTTGCAGCTGTGGCGCGAGCTGGAGTTGGAAGAGTTCTGGGGGCAGCGGTTGCCGCCGAGTCGCAAGGGCACGCGCTGGGATGAGGTGCTGCTGATTCTGGTGGTGTATCGACTGCTCTCGCCCGGCAGCGAGTGGCGTCTGCATCGTGAGTGGTATGGACACAGTGCGTTGCCGGATTTGTTGGGCATGGACAGTGTCATCGACGAGCATGCGCTGTATGACTGCCACGATCTGCTGCTCGAGCACAAGACGGCGCTGTTTGATCATCTGGTGGGTCGCTGGCGGGATCTGTTCAACGTCAGGTTCGACGTGTTGCTGTATGACCTCACCTCCACTTACTTTGAGATCGATCCACCGCTGAGCGATGAGGACAAGCGGCAGTTTGGCTATTCGCGCGATCATCGCTCCGACTGCGTGCAGGTGGTGATCGCGCTGATCATCACGCCTGAGGGCTTTCCGCTTGCCTACGAGGTACTGGCGGGAAACACCGCGGATAATACGACGTTGCGCGATTTCCTCGCGCGCATCGAGCGACAGTATGGTAAGGCGCGGCGGATCTGGCTATGCGATCGCGGCATCCCCACCGAAGAGGTGTTGCAGCACATGCGCACGAGTGATCCACCGGTGCAGTATCTGGTGGGAACTCCGAAGGGACGACTGACCGCACTGGAGCGTGCGCTGCTGGAGAAGCCGTGGGTGAAGGCACGCGAGGACGTGCGGGTCAAATTGCTCGCGCAGAATCAAGAGCTGTACGTGTTCGCCGAGAGTCGTGATCGCATCGCCAAGGAACGCGGCATGCGGCGGCGACAATTGAAATGGTTGTGGCGGCGGCTCAAGGAACTCTCCGCGATGCACAGACTCAGCCGCGAAGCGCTGCTCATGAAACTCGGCGCCGCACAGAACAAAGCGCCGGCGGCGTGGCGGCTGGTGACCGTGGAGATGGCCTGTGCAGGGTGCCTCCTTCGGTTACTGGCTCAGTCGCAAGAAGTTGCGTGAAGTGCGTCGGCGCGAAGGCCGGTATCTGTTGCGCACCAATCTGACCGAGTCAGATCCGGCCAAGCTCTGGGAGTATTATCTGCAATTGGTCGCTGTCGAAGAAGCGTTCAAAACGCTCAAGGGCGATCTGTCGATCCGGCCGATCTACCATCAGCGCGAGAAGCGTATCGAGGCGCATATCTTCATCGCTTTCCTTGCCTACTGCCTGCACGTGACGCTCGGACATCGGCTGAAGCATTTGGCCCCGGGACTGACTACACGCAGCGTGCTCGAGAAGTTCTGCGCCGTGCAGATGATCGATGTGCACGTGCCAATCACCGACGGACGCGAGTTGACACTCACGCGCTACACCCAGCCCGAGCCCGAGCTGAAGCTGCTCTTGGAGAAACTGCGGATCGCTTTGCCGCCGCAGTCGCCGCCAAAAATCAGCGCCGCTCAGGCCGCTTCCGCCACCCCGGTGTAGTGCAGACCTTCGGGGGTCACCCCTCGATGAATCAAGAGGTTAGCCTTCCGCTACCCCCCGAATCCGCGAAGTCGGGCTAACCGTAAAGTCGCCTGGCTCGATCACGGCACGACGAAGTCTGGGGACGGTCGCGGCATACCCTTGAATGCGGATGCCGTGGCGGCGCTCGAAGCGACGCGGGGACAGCACCCGCGCTGGTGCTTCACCTTCGCAGGTAAGCGCATCCAGCAAAGCTCCACCGCCTGGGGCCTGGCGAAGCAGCGCGCCGGCATCGAGGACTTCCGCTTCCACGACCTGAGGCACACCTGGGCCTCCTGGCACGTGCAGAGCGGCACCTCGCTGCCGGAGCTGATGGAACTCGGCGGATGGAAGTCCTACGAGATGGTGCTGCGCTATGCGCACCTGGCCCCCGAGAAACTCTCCTCTGTGGCCGGACGCATTGAGCGGCAGGTACTCAACGTCGCTGGGAACGCTACGCCGGCCGAAAACGTAGCAAAAAACGCTACGTTTTCGCTACGGTCGGTGCACTGATGCTCGGTAAGTTCTTGATTAATTGGCGCGCCCGGAGAGATTCGAACTCCCGACCTCCTGGTTCGTAGCCAGGCGCTCTATCCAACTGAGCTACGGGCGCGCATTGAGCAAATCAACGGCAATACGTGGCGGTGAGGGTGGGATTGCTCGCGGCCTGTCGGCCGCCGTCCCATCGTTTGCGCTCGGGACCCCCGTCGCTAACGCTCCGGCGTCGTCCCTCCTCAGCCAACCCAATTCCCTCGCAAATTAAGCACAGAACCAACTTTGACCGATTTCAAGCCTATTGGCGGAGAGGGAGGGATTCGAACCCTCGATGGGCTTTTGACCCATACGCCCTTAGCAGGGGCGCGCCTTCGACCACTCGGCCACCTCTCCGGAACCGGGCCGTTAGCCCCGATCAAGGAGCGCGGGATGATACCCGTGCGGAGCAGTCTAGGTAAAGCTGTGGGGGGGCCTAAAGGCTTGCTTCAGGCGTCGTCGATGACTTTCACGGCCGGACCGGGCGAGCGCCCGTCATGGTCTTCCTCGCGCTTGATGCGCTCGTAGATCTCTTCACGGTGGACCGCAACATCCTTCGGGGCATTGACCCCGATACGCACTTGGTTGCCCTTTACGCCCAATACCGTCACCGTGACCTCGTTGCCGATCATCACGGTTTCGCCAACTCGTCTCGTCAATATCAACATATTCGTGCTCCTATCTACGTTGGCAATTACAGCGGGGCAACTGGCTGCTTTGGGACTGCATCGCAGTCAAGCACTCGTGCGTGCAAATGCTGCTAATCGAATCGCCACGAGAGTTAATCGATCACTGCTCAAGAATACAAGAATACCGAATGCTATTGTTGCAACTTCTTGTCAGAATAAACAAACCGTTCAATTAGAGAGGCGGGTTCGCACCAGCGACTCGACGCCCGCCAGGGCCGCGCCGAGCTTCTCCGGCTCGGTACCGCCGGCCTGAGCAAAATCCGCACGCCCGCCGCCGCGGCCGCCCACCTGAGCAGCCACCGCGCCGGCGATGTCGCCGGCCTTCAATCGCGGGGTCAAATCCGTTGAAACGCCTGCAACCAGCACCACTTTGCCCCCCTGAACGGTCGCCAGCACGATCACGCGAGGAGCCGAGCTTGTGCTTGAGCTGGTCGACCGCATCTCGCAATGCCTTAACATCCGCACCCTCGATTTGTGCAGCCAAAACCTTAATGCCACCCACGGCCTTTGCCTGAGTGGATAAGTCGCCCCCCTGCCCGCTTGCAAGTCTTGACTTGAGCTGCTGCACTTCCTTTTCCAAGCGCTTAGAGCGCTCGACGAGTTCGCGAACTTTTTCGTCCACGTCCTCTCGGCTGCCGCGCAGCATGCCTGCGATGTCGCGAAGTACTTGATCCGTGCGAACCACCCACTCATAGGCCGCCTGACCGGTCACCGCTTCGATGCGGCGCACACCCGCAGCGACGCCGGATTCACTGAGGATCTTGAACAATCCGATGTCTCCGGCCCGTTCGACGTGGGTCCCGCCGCAAAGTTCCATGGAAAAATTCCCGATCGAAAGCACACGCACGTCGCTCTCATATTTCTCGCCAAACAGCGACATTGCGCCGGCCGCGACCGCCTCGTCCAACGCCATCACTCGAGTTTCCGCGGGTTCGTTGCGACGAATCGCCTTGTTCACGAGCTCTTCGATGCGGCGCAATTCGTCGGCGGAAAGTGCTTGGCTGTGCGAGAAATCGAATCGCAGCCGGTCCGGTGCGACGAGCGAGCCCTTTTGCTGGACATGCTTGCCGAGCACTTCCCGCAGCGCCGCATGCAGCAGATGCGTTGCCGAGTGATTGAGGGCGATGGCAGTGCGGCGCTCGGCATCGACCTGGGCCTCCACCTCGTCGCCGACGCGCAATTCGCCCGTCTCGAGCACGCCGATGTGCGCGAAAGAGGCGCCGATCTTCTGCGTGTCGCGCACGGCGAAGCGCGCTGCCGCGCTGATGAGCGATCCGGTATCTCCGATCTGACCGCCGCTCTCCGCGTAAAACGGCGTCTGGTCCAGAACCACTTGCCCCTCTTGGCCGGCCCGCAACACATCAACGAGCGCGCCGTCGAATATCAGCGCGGTGACGCGGCCCGGACCGGCCAGTCGATCGTAGCCGCCAAAATTCGTCTTGCCGGACAGCTTGACCGAGTCGCGCAGGTCGGCGCCGAACTTGCTTGCGGCCCTGGCGCGGCCGCGCTGCGCCGCCATCGCCGCATCGAAGCCCGCCTGATCGATCGTGAGGCCGCGCTCGCGCGCCACATCGGCGGTCAGATCGAGCGGAAATCCATAGGTATCGTACAGGCGGAATACCGTTTCTCCCGGTATCACCGACGACGTCAGCTTGGCCGCCTCGGCATCGAGCAGCGCCATGCCGGTCGCGAGCGTTTCGGCAAATCGGCTCTCCTCCTGCGCGAGCACTTCGGCGGCCCGCGCTTCGCCGCTGACCAATTCAGCGTAATACGAGCCCATCTCCCGCACCAGGGTCGCCACCAGCTTGTGGAAGAACGGCTGCGTCTGTCCGAGCTTGTAACCATGGCGGATCGCGCGCCGAATGATGCGCCGCAATACGTAGCCGCGGCCTTCGTTCGAAGGCACGACGCCATCGACGATCAGGAAGGTGCAGGCGCGGATGTGATCGGCGATCACGCGCAAACTGGATGATTCGAGATCCTGCACCCCGGTGAGCTCGGCTGCCGCGCGAATCAGTGCCCTGAACAGGTCGATGTCGTAGTTGCTGTGCACGCCCTGCATGACCGCAGCGACGCGCTCGAGACCCATGCCGGTATCGACCGAGGGCTTGGGCAGCGGCACCAGCACGCCGTCGGCGGAGCGGTCGTATTGCATGAACACGAGATTCCAGATCTCCACATAGCGGTCGCCGTCCTCGTCCGCCGATCCCGGCGGCCCGCCGGGAATCTCCGCGCCATGATCGTAGAAAATCTCGGTGCACGGACCGCAGGGTCCGGTCTCTCCCATCGACCAGAAATTCGATTTCTCGCCCATTCGAGTGCAGCGCGTCGGATCGATGCCGATCTCTTCGGTCCAGATGCGCGCGGCCTCGTCATCTTCCTTGTACACCGTGACCCAAAGACGGTCCTTCGGAATGCCGAGAGTGCCGGTGACGAAGTTCCACGCGAAATGTATCGCTTCGCGCTTGAAGTAGTCGCCGAAGCTGAAGTTGCCCAGCATCTCGAAAAAAGTGTGGTGCCGCGCGGTGTAGCCGACGTTTTCCAGATCGTTGTGCTTGCCGCCCGCACGCACGCAGCGCTGCGCGCTCGCGGCACGCGAGTAATCGCGCGAGTCCTTGCCGAGAAACACATCCTTGAACTGCACCATGCCGGCATTGGTGAACAACAACGTCGGATCGTTGCCCGGCACGAGCGAGCTCGAGGGCACTACCGTGTGCCCGTTCTTGCGGAAAAACTCCAAGAAGCTGCCGCGGATCTCCGAGCTCGTCATCGTCCTCAATTTTGCGTCGCGTTTCATATGTCTCTCGTGTCTGCATCAAGGTCGGTGTCAAAGCCTAAAGCGGTTCGAATCTGAGCGCCCGTGAAACCTCGGTAACCGAGGAATCGGGCCTGGCGCTGCCGGTCAGCGTAATTGCTCGGCAGCGAAGTGCCAAACTTCTTTTGCCGCGCCTTGCGCAGCTGTGCAACCCAATCGGGATAGGAATCGATGCACGCCTCGGCCTGCGCGTCCAGCATGCCGCGCTTGCGCAATTCGGCGCGAACCCAGTTGGGCCCGTGGCCGCGCGCCGCTTGGTATGCCACGCAGATTCTCCAGGTAGCGGCGGTCGTCGAGCAATTTCTCCGCGCACAGCCGTTCGATCAGCAGCCCGACCACGGCCGAATCGTATCCCTTCTCGAGCAGTTTGCGCCGCAGCTCCTTCGATGCGTGGTCGCGCCGCGCCAGCGCATCGAGCGCCGCGACCCGCGCTGCGCGCGAATCCAGCGGCTCTACCTCGCGGCGGCCCAGACGCTACGCCTCTTTGGCGTCGCCGCCCCGGTTCATGGTCGCCTTCTCGGGAATCAACTTGGCGCGGATCTGTCCCTCGATGTCCTTCGCCACTTCCGGATGCTGCTGCAGAAAGGTGCGGGCGTTGTCCTTGCCCTGGCCGATGCGCTCGCCCTTGTAGCTGTACCAAGAGCCGGACTTCTCCACCAGATTGTGCAGCACGCCGAGTTCGATGATTTCGCCCTCCTTGGAGATGCCCGTGCCGTACATGATCTCGAACTCGGCCTCGCGGAACGGCGGCGCCACCTTGTTCTTGACCACCTTGACGCGCGTCAGCGAGCCGACCACTTCCTCGCCGCTCTTGATCGCGCCGATGCGCCGGATATCCAGGCGCACCGAAGAATAGAACTTCAGCGCATTGCCGCCGGTCGTCGTCTCCGGATTGCCGAACATCACGCCGATCTTCATGCGGATCTGATTGATGAAAATCACGATGGTGTTCGAGCGCTTGATGTTGCCGGTCAGCTTGCGCAGCGCCTGCGACATGAGGCGCGCCTGCAGGCCCATGTGCTGATCGCCCATTTCGCCTTCGATTTCGGCTTTCGGCGTGAGCGCCGCGACCGAATCGACCACCACCACATCGACGGCGCCGGAGCGCACCAGCATGTCGGTGATTTCCAGCGCCTGTTCACCGGTATCGGGCTGCGACACCAGCAAGTCGTTGACCTTGACGCCCAATTTCTCGGCGTACACCGGATCGAGCGCGTGCTCCGCATCCACGAATGCCGCGGTGCCGCCGTGGCTTTGGGCCGAGGCGATGATGGCCAGCGTGAGCGTCGTCTTGCCCGAGGACTCGGGTCCGAATATCTCGATCACTCGGCCGCGCGGAATGCCGCCGACGCCGAGCGCGATATCGAGGCCCAACGATCCGGTTGGGATCGAGTCCACCTCGTAGGTGGCGCCGGCGTCGCCCAAACGCATCACCGAGCCCTTACCAAACTGCTTTTCGATCTGGCTCAGTGCAGCCGCGAGTGCTTTCTTGCGATTCTCTTCCATGGGGAGTCCTTGACAAAATGTGGCGCCATTATTTCATATTCGGCGCCCGCCGCTCATCTCATATGCATCGAAATGAAAGAGTTTATCTATGGCGCCGGCGTCTCATCCAGTAGTGGCCAGGTGTCGACTACTGTATAGACGGGCGTCGCTGCGGCGGTGTTCGACTGCAGCAGACTGAAGGCCCGCATCTTCCAGACAACCGGGGACATTGCTTGCCGCACAGGCGCTTGCGTGACCTTCCTCGCAATCGTTACATGCGGGCGCAGGCGCATGGGATTGGGATCGAGCGCCAGATGGTGCTGCGCAAGGTCCGCACGCAGCCGGCGCCACCATTGCTCCAGCGCGGCTGGAAATTCGCGCGCCGCCGCCACCACGACCTCGGACTTCTCCCAATACTCGTATGCGTCGAATTGAACGGCAAGGCTGTGCACACGCTGCGAAGCGCCGATCTGCCGCAGCGCTGCGGCCTGCGATGCGGACGCCTCACCGACGAATGCCAGCGTCATGTGATAGTTCTCGGGCGGTACCGGCCGCGTCGGCGGCTTGAGCTTAAGCGCTTGGGCCGCCGCTGCGACGCGCTGTCGCGTTTCGGCATCGGGAATGACCGCGAAAAAGAATCGAATGGTAATCGCTCCGCAGCCGTTCCAGAGCGCCGCTCAACGCTCGAGTAATCCGGCCAAGGCCAGACGTACGGTTTTGCGCCGCACGGCTTCGCGGTTGCCGCGGAATCGCCGCAGCTGTACGGCGAGCCGCACCCCGCGTCCGCGCCGCGCCGCCCAGCACAGCCACACCGTGCCCACCGGCTTGCCCGGCGCGGCGCCGTCGGGACCGGCTATCCCGGTGACCGCCACCGCCAAGTGGGCTCCAGCGCGCTTAAGGGCGCCCCTCGCCATCGCACGCGCGACAGCGGCACTCACCGCCCCTTCGCGATCAAGCACCGAGCGCGTCACGCGCAGCGTACGCACTTTCGCATCGTTGCCGTAGGTGACGAATCCTTCGCCGAACCACTGTGAACTGCCCGGAACGTCGGTGAGCGCCTTGGCAATCCAGCCCCCGGTACACGACTCCGCCGTGGTCACCCATCGGCCGGAATTCAGCAGGTGCCGGCCGACCCGGGCAGCCAGCCGCTTGAGTTCCTGGTCGGTGCTCTTCATCGGTAAGCCCTCGAGTCGGCCGCGCATCGGCAAGCTCGGATGTTCGCACATAGGGGTGCGATTCGCATTTAAGACGTGGACGATGGCTTAGGATGAGCACCGCGGCACCCTTGCAGGATCACACCCGATGATGCAGCAGTATCTGGAAGAAGCGCACCAAACTGTTGAAAACATAGGGCTTTGCGTTGTTACTTGTCCAAAATTCTGCGCGGAATTATGCGGAGATATGCAGGGATATTTACGTGTAAGCGTGCTGAAGGGGAAATGAACGAGTCGCGGTGCGCTGCGCGAGCAATACCCCATACAACCTCATAATTCCAACGACTGCCGGGAAAGTCCTTTGATACTACATTCTGAGACCCGTCTGATCTGAATGAAAGCATGCGGTTCGTTACAGGCGAGTTGTTCGCAGTTTGGGCCGCCACTGGATCTTCAGTGAGCTATCGGCTTTTGAATCCAGAATTGGTACATACCGGCAAACGTATCCGGATTGTCGGCCTCAAAACGTGCCCAGTTGCGCAAATTAGTGGCGGATGGGTCGTCCGCAAAGCGTACGCGATACTGATGCAGCACCCTTCGATCCAACTCGAACCCGATGAAGTGGAGCCCGGTTTCGGCAATGAACGACTCAATCTGGCCAAGCGCCAGACGATCCTCCTGCACATGGAAAAGGAGGTCGCGACATTCACTCGTCGAAAAAAAATCTGGGGACTGACTCACATTTTTTTGCAGATCGATACCCGGGTTCCGTACGGTGAAATCCTGGCGGAACCGACGAATGTCATCGGGCGTGCTGGCATAACCGCGCGCGGCAATGAACTCACGCGCCTTGACCACGTGCTTGCGCGCAAGTTTGCTGTAGAAGCCCAATCGCATGAACCCTCCGGGCCGCAATCGAGACAGCAGGATTCGCCATCCGGTGAGGGGGTCGGCCAGATGATGCAGCACCCCAACTGATTCGATGATGTCGAACGTCCGCGCAATATTACCGAGCTTGAGAATGTCGGCCTGCGCATATTCAATGTTCGTCAGGCCCAACTCCTGAGTCTTTCGTTTGGCATAGCTGATGCTGTTCAGGCTCAAGTCTATCGCTAGAACACGAATACCGCGGAACCGCTGGCCAGTCATGATCGAATGGCTACCGGTGCCGCACCCGGCGACAAGCGCCTCCGGCGCGCTGTCATCAGACATCGACGTGAACTGCGCGAACGGCAGCGAGCGCCGCAATTCGTCATTGAAGCGCAGTGCCTGATCGGGTATTGGCAGTTTCACCCAGCGCGGGTAGGGATTCTGTTCATACTGTCGCGCACTTGTTCTGAGATACCGCCGGTGATCGGTGTCAGGCGTTCGATGCCTGCGCGCAGCGCCTGCTCCTCGAGCGGTTCGCGAATCTGTTGGCGCAGAACCTCATCAACCGGGCCCGGCTCATTTGCAGCAAGAAGCCGGCTTGCGTCGCGCAAGGAGTAAAGCGGGAAATATGCGGCAACGGCGAGCAAGAGCAATGGCGGTACCAGCGCGTTGGCATCCAACAGCGCAAGTAACTTCGTGCGGCAGGCAGATGCCGCGACCATTTCCCTTTCGTCGCAATCAAAGATGTACTCGTTGATGAAGCATTGCCGAGAGAGCGCCGCATAGAATTGCAGCGCCGCGAGATCCGAAGGGTCTGGTGCGTGGTTGCTCGATGCGGTTTCGAGCAAGGCATGGCGTGCGCAAGTGAGAAAATGCTCGAATTCGATCGAGGTCACGGGCGCTGATTCGAGCGTTGCATGGAGCAAGGAATCTGCTGCAAGGGCGGCAAGACCATCTGCACCGAATAGCGCCGCCTTCGGCAAGCGTGCGGGCCACGATCCGTTTGCAAGGCGCACGCAACTGCCAATCCTCTGGTCGAGCATGATCAGACTGAGTGCCGGCCGGCAAAGCTGGGACGGTATTCCCCATGGTTCGGTGATGGCGGTCGTGAGTGCAGCGCGGATCTTTGAGTCGTTGGTCATAAACCTTGTGCGCGCGACGCAGCTGGCAAAAGCTGCTCTGGTTGCCCACGTCGGCGCACGCTCGAGCGCGGGCACCATCAGCTGCACTGCTTCTGGGGACTTGCCGCGTGACCGGAGAATCATCGCCAGGTCGCAGAGAATTAGCTCAGATTCGGACTCGATGGACAAAGCGCGGCGAAGGCTTGCCTCCGCCGCATCGAGCTGCTCGAGGCTACTCAACACGCTGCCCAGGGTGTGGTGGGCTTGAGCAAAATCAGGCTTGACCTCCACGGCGCGGCGCAGGCTATTGGCGGCCTCTTCATACCGCCCCTGGGCTAATGCAAGTACACCCAGATTGAAATGGACTTCGGCGTAACCCGGGTTGATGGCCAGCGCGCGCTTGTAGTTCTCCACTGCTTCGGCAGTGCGGCCTAAGCTGTCAAGTGCATTTGCCATCGCCACGAACGCATCTACAAAATCAGGCCTGATGCCGATGGCTACTTCGTAGTTGCGCAATGCACGCTCGAATTCGCCGGCGCGATAATCCAGGTTGCCCAAATTGAAGTGGGCGGCCGCGTAGTGCGGGTCGCAGGCTATGGCGAGATGGTAGGCGCTGCGAGCCTCATCCCTGCGCATCAAGGCGCAGCATCCGGACGTGCTGCTGTTCTATCGCATGGGCGATTTCTACGAGATGTTCTACGACGATGCGCGCCGCGCCGCGCAACTGCTCGATATCGCGCTGACCCAGCGCGGCGCCGTCCGCCGGCGCGCCGATTCCGATGGCCGGCGTCCCGGCAGTCACGCTCGGATACCTACCTGGCGAGGCTGGTGCGCAAGGGCGAATCCGTCGCGATCTGCGAGCAGCGCGGCGAGCCCGGCAAGACCAAAGGGCCCGATGGAGCGCGAGGTGGTGCGCATCGTCACGCCCGGGCACCGTCACCGACGAGGCGCTGCTGGAGGAGCGCCGCGACAACGTGCTCGCCAGCGTCTGCGGCGCCGAACGGCCGCTTCGGTCTTGCGTGGCTCGATCTGTCGGCGGGCCGCTTCAGCGTGATGGAACTCGCCGGTCGCGCGGCGCTCGAGGCCGAACTCGAGCGGCTGCGCCCCGCGGAGCTGCTGGCGCCCGACGGCGCACAGCCGCCGCTGCGGCTCGCTCGGCCCGCATCGGAGCGGCCGTGGCGCTCGCGCCCGCCCTGGCATTTCGACGCCGACTCGGCGCGACGCGCGCTGTTGACCGAGCAGTTCCGCACCCGCGACCTGGCCGGCTTCGGCTGCGACGGACAAGCCGCTGGCCATTGCCGCGGCCGCGGGCGCCTTGCTGGCTATGTGCGCGAGACCCAAAAAGCGCGCGCTGCCGCATCTGCTGTCGCTCACGACCGAGGAGCGCGACGGCGCGCTTGATCATGGATCCGGCAACGCGCCGCAATCTCGAACTCGACGAGAGCCTCGCCGGCAAGCCGGAACTGACGCTCGCGGGCGTTTTCGACCGCACGGCGACGGCGATGGGCGGCCGCTTGCTGCGCCGCTGGCTGCATCGCCCGCTGCGCGACCGCGAGCGCTGCGCGCGCGCTATCAGGCGGTCGCGACCCTGATCGACGGATCGCCGCTACCTGAGGCTCGCGGAATCGCTGCGCGGCATCGGCGATCTGGAGCGGATCCTGGCGCGCATCGCGCTGCGCTCGGCGCGGCCGCGCGATCTGGCGCAGCTGCGCGACGCGCTCGGCGCCCTGCCGGCACTGCGACGCATCGCTCGCAGCGTGCGGCGCACCGATTCCCCGCTGCTGCGGCAGCTGCTCCGTCGACATTCGGCGACCATGGCGCGGAGCACGCCTTGCTCGAGCGCGCGATCGGTCGAGTCGCCGCCGCACTTCTTGCGCGACGGCGGCGTGATCGCCGCAGGGTTACGATGCGGAACTCGACGAACTGCGCTCGCTCGGCAGCAACACCGAACAGTTCCTGATCGATCTGGAGCAGCGCGAGCGCGAACGCAGCGGCCTGTCCAGCCTGAAACTCGGCTTCAACCGCGTGCAGGGCTTTTTCATCGAGGTGAACCGCGCGCAAGCCGACGCGGTCCCGCCGGACTACATGCGCCGCCAGACGGTCAAATCCGCCGAACGCTTCATCACGCCGGAGCTCAAGTCCTTCGAGGACAAGGTGCTGGGTGCGCGCGAGCGCGCGCTGGCGCGCGAGAAGGAGCTCTACGACGCACTGCTGGACGAGCTGATCGCGCAGTCTGCCCGCGCTGCAGCGACCACCGCGGCGCCATCGCGGAGCTCGATGTGCTCGAGTTGCTTCGCCGAGCGCGCGACGACGCTCGATTGCGTGCAGCCGGAACTGGTCGACGAGCCGATGCTGCACATCGACGGCGGCCGCCATCCGGTGGTCGAGCGCGCCAGCCGCGAACCCTTCATCCCGAACGATCTGCGCTTCGACGACGCGCGCCGCATGCTGATCATCACCGGCCCCAACATGGGCGGCAAAGAGCACCTACATGCGCCAGACGGCGCTGATCGTGATTCTCGCGCACATCGGCTGTTTCGTGCCGGCGACGGCGCGCGGTGCTCGGACCGCTGGATCGCATCTTCACGCGCATCGGCGCCTCCGACGATCTGGCCGGCGGCCGCTCGACCTTCATGCTCGAAATGACCGAGACCGCGAACATCCTGAACAACGCCACCGACCAGAGCCTGGTGCTGATGGACGAAGTCGGCCGCGGCACCAGCACCTTCGACGGCCTATCGCTGGCCTGGGCCTGCGCCGCGCTACATCGCCGCGAAAATTCGCGCCTTCACGCTGTTCGCCACGCACTACTTCGAACTCACCAGCCTCGCCGGAGAAGCGCCCGGCGTGGCCAATGTGCATGTCGAGGCGGTCGAGCACGGCGACGCGCTGGTGTTCCTGCACAGCGTCAAGGAAGGACCTGCGAACCAGAGCTATGGGCTGCAGGTCGCCGCGCTCGCCGGGATCCCCAAGACCGTGACGCCGCAGGCGCGGCGCTATCTGACGGAGCTCGAGCGCGAGCGCGACGCGCTGCGCAGCTCCATCTCGCCGCAGGGGGAACTGCCGCTGTATCGCGCCACCGCCGCGCCCGGGACCGGCGACAGACTGCGCCGCGCTCGAGTCTTGCGCGCCGTCGACCCGAACGCGTTGAGTCCGCGCGAGGCGCTGGACCTCTGTTCCGGCTGAAGAGCTGGCGAGCGGCACACCGACGATGGGTGACCTCCGCAGCGCTTTTGACTCGTGCTCACGGCGAAATCGTCCCTCGCGCAGGAATGCGGCCGTTTGCCGCGCGACCGCGGCGGAAAACAGCAGGCCGCTGTGGGTGACGTGCAGCATCAATTGCGCCTTGGCGCCCGGCAGTCGCGTCTCCTCGACCAGCACGGTACCGTCGTTGGGCGCATCGAACGGACCGACCAGCCGGCCGAGCCCAACGCCATGCTCCCGCGATCACGCCCAGGTCGCGCGCTCCGCTCCAACGCCGCTCGCGCGGCTCGAGCAGCATTCATTGGCGGTGCGAGCCCAACAGCTTCCTGCCGTACGGCAGCCGCGCCAGACGCGCGCCGCTCGGCTGCCGCGCACCGGCGAGCCGAGCAGCACGATGCGCCCCGGCGGCAGCGCCGGCCGGCCGCGAGCAGGCCGTTCGCCGAGACTGCGCGTTCGAAGAATTCCAGAATCACCGCACCGCCCATGCTGTGGCCGACCAGGTGCAAGGTATCGGCGCGCGTCTGCGCCAGAAAGCCCGCCAGCGCGCGCGCATTGGCCGCGAGATCCGCCGTCACGGAAGAATAGGTGAAAAGGCGCGTCTCGCAGCCCAATTCCCGCGACAGCCGCCGCCGCAGCCAAGCCGCTTCCCAGCCGTTGAGCCACAGCCCATGCACGTACACGACCAGCGCGCCCATCTGCACCGGCCGTCGCGCTCATCGCGCCCATCGCCTACCGGCGAAGCTGCTGAATGACGGCACGGTTGGTGCTCGAGGAGGCCAGTGCGAGCGCCTCGGCGGCCGGCACCCAGCGATATTGCACGTGCTCGGTCTCGCTCAATGTCACCGGCACACGCTCAGGCAGCTTCAGCGCAAAGGCATGCTCCAGATTGCGCGTGACGCCGGGCGCATATTTCTTGCCGAACGAGGGCAGAATCTCGTACACCTGCGCCCAGTGCAGATTGCGCAGGAAACCTTGCGTGATGCCGGTCTCCTCGATGAGCTCGCGGCGCGCCGCAGCATCCGCGGTCTCGCCCCATTCGAGACTGCCGGTGACCGATTGCCAAAAGCCCGGCGGCTTGCGCCGCTCCAGCAACAGAAACTCGCCGCCGGCGGTATAGATCACGATCAACACGGATTCCGGACGGCGAAACGGCTGCAACCAGGCTACTCGACCTTCGGCGGCGCGCGCAGGCGGATGTGCAATTCCTTGAGCTGCGCCTCGCTCACCTCGGTGGGCGCATCCATCAACGGATCGGCGGCGGTCTGCGTCTTCGGAAACGCAATCACGTCGCGAATGCTGTCGGCGCCCGCCATGAGCATCGCCAGCCGGTCGAGACCGAAAGCGATGCCGCCATGGGGCGGCGCACCGAACTTGAGCGCGTCCAGCAGGAAGCCGAACTTGAGCCGCGCCTCCTCGGGCGATATGCCCAACAGGTCGAACACGACGGACTGCAGCTCCTGGGTGTGAATACGCACCGAACCGCCGCCGATCTCCGAGCCGTTCAGCACCAGGTCGTAGGCTTTGGCGATCGCCTCGCCCGGACTTGCGGCAAGCGCGGCGTAGTCCAGATTCGCCGGGCTGGTGAACGGATGATGCATGGCCGCCCAGCGCCTCGCCTCGGGATCCCACTCGAACATCGGAAAATCGACGACCCACAGCGGACGCCACCCTGAGGCCGCCAGCTTGAGGTCCTGGCCGACCTTCAGGCGCAGCGCCCCGAAGCGCATCGCTCACCACTTTGCCGGTATCCGCGCCGAAGAAAATCAGATCGCCGTCGCTTGCCGACGTGCGCTCCAGAATTCCGGCAATCGCCGCATCGCTCAGGAATTTCAAGATGGGCGACTGCAATCCGTCGCGCCCTTTGGCGACATCGTTCACCTTGATGTAGGCGAGCCCCTTCGCGCCGAATCGCGCCACGTAGGCGGTGTAGTCGTCGATCTCCTTGCGCGTGAGCCTCCCGCCCTGCGGCACGCGCAGCGCCGCCACGCGGCCGCGCGGGTCGGCCGCCGGCCCGGCGAACACCTTGAAGTCGCAGCCCTGGACCAGATCGGCCACATCGACGAATTCCAGCGCGATTCGCAGGTCCGGCTTGTCCGATCCGAAGCGGCGCATCGCCTCGGAATACGTCATGCGCGGCACCGGGTTCGGCAGCTCCACGCCGAGCACCTGCTTGAACAGAAACCGCACCAACCCCTCCATCAGCTCCTGAATCTGCGCCTGATCGAGGAAGGAGGTCTCGATGTCGAGCTGGGTGAACTCCGGCTGACGATCCGCCCGCAAATCCTCGTCGCGGAAGCAGCGGACGATCTGATAGTAGCGATCGAAACCGGAAATCATCAGCAGCTGCTTGTAGATCTGCGGCGATTGCGGCAAGGCAAAGAACTTGCCCGGGTGCGTCCTGCTCGGCACCAGATAATCGCGCGCACCTTCCGGCGTCGCCTTGGACAGCATCGGCGTTTCGATGTCGACGAAACCGGCCTCATCGAGGTACTGGCGCATGGCGCGGGTAATGCGATGCCGCAGCAGCAGTCGCTCGCGCATTTCCTCCCGCCGCAGGTCGATGTAGCGAAAGCGCAGGCGGACCTCTTCGCTCACGTGCTCATCGAGCTGAAACGGCAGCGGCTCGGAGCGGTTCAGAATCTCGAGCGCCCGGCACAGCACCTCGACCTGCCCGGATTTGAGATGGGGATTCGCCGTACCGCTCGGGCGCACGCGCACGGCGCCGGTGACCTTGAGCACGAATTCATTGCGCACCCGCTCCGCCATCGCGAACACCTCGGGGGTGTCCGGATCAAACACGATCTGCAGCAGTCCCTCGCGGTCGCGCAAGTCGACGAAAATGACGCCGCCATGATCGCGCCGCCGATGCGCCCAACCGGCCACCGTGACGATCCTGCCGATCGACGACTCGCCGACCTGACCACAATAATGAGTGCGCATAAGCTTCGAACTGCACGGGGAAAGCGCGCGATGCTAAGGCTTGGGGCCCGCGCGAGCAAGCCCGGGCGCCTTAAGGCGGGCGGCTTCCCGGTGCGCGAGGCATGAAGTCAGCGCCGCCGCGCCGGCTTCGCCGCAGCCGCCTGCCGTGCCGGCCGCTTGGGCTTCGCTCGCGGATGAGCCCTCTTCGGGATGGACGGGCTGCCCCGCGTGGCGGCGGCCCCGGCGGCGGGATCTTTGGCGGATGCCGCCGGTGCGGCCTTCTCGGCCGGCTTATCGGCGCCCTTTTCCGCCGCCTTCGCCCCATCGGGGGCCGCGGCGTCTTTGGAGGCGGTCTCGGCCGATTCTTTTTTCTCTTCCTTGGGCGCTTCCGCGTCCGGCCGATCCGCCAGGTTGCGCTTGTTGTCCTGGTCCGACTTGAAGTCGGTCTCGTACCAACCGCCGCCCTTCAGGCGAAATACCGGCGCCGACATCAATCGCGTCAGCTGCGGCCTGCCGCAATGCGGGCATTTCTTGAGGGGCGCATCGCTGAGCCTCTGCATGGCCTCCAGCGTGTGGCCGCAGCTGTTGCATTGATATTCGTAAAAAGGCATGTCTATCCTTGATCCGGGCCATTGCGCGGCGCCAAAGTATAGCGAAGCGCGGCACGGTGTGGCCTGCGTTAGTGCAACCGCTCCTTCTCGAACACCAAGCCGTCGCGCTTGAGCTTCGCGACCACCCGATCGCCGGCGATGAAGTCACCCCGCAAGATCTGCTGCGCCAGCGGATTCTCGATCTGCGATTGGATGGCGCGCTTCAACGGACGCGCCCCGTACACGGTATCGAATCCCGCCTCGCCGATTCTGTCGCGCGCGGCATCGTCGAGCCGCAGCTGGATGTCGCGCTCCGCGAGCCGCTGGCGCAACCGCCCCAGCTGGATGTCGACGATGGAGCGGATCTGCTCGCGGCCGAGCGGATGGAACACCACGATGTCATCGACTCGATTGATGAACTCGGGGCGAAAATGCTGCGTCACCACCTGCATGACGGCCGCTTTCATCTTCGCGTAATTCGCCTCGCCGGACAGTTCCTGAATGACCTGGCTGCCCAGATTCGAGGTCATGATCACGACGGTGTTGCGAAAATCCACGGTGCGCCCCTGGCCGTCGGTGAGGCGCCCATCGTCGAGCACCTGCAGCAGCACGTTGAAGACATCGGGATGCGCCTTCTCGATCTCATCGAGCAGGATGACGCTATACGGCCGGCGGCGCACCGCCTCGGTCAGATAGCCGCCCTCTTCGTAGCCCACATATCCCGGCGGCGCGCCGATGAGGCGCGCGACCGAATGCTTCTCCATGAATTCCGACATGTCGATGCGCACCATGGCCTCTTCGGTGTCGAACATGAATTCGGCCAGGGCCTTGCAAAGCTCGGTCTTGCCGACGCCGGTCGGCCCGAGAAACATGAACGAGCCGCTCGGCCGGTTCGGATCGGACAATCCCGCACGCGAGCGGCGAATCGCATCCGCCACCGCCTTCACCGCCTCTTCCTGGCCCACGACGCGCTTGCCGAGCACCTCCTCCATGCGCAGCAGCTTTTCGCGTTCGCCTTCGAGCATGCGCGATACCGGAATCCCGGTCCACTTCGACACGATTTCGGCGATTTCGACTTCGGTCACCGAGTTGCGCAGCAGCTGGTTGGGTTTCTGCTCCACCTCCAGCGCCTTTGCGAGCCGCTGTTCGAGAGCGGGAATGCGCCCATACTGCAGTTCGGACATGCGCGCGAGATCCTGCGCACGGCGCGCGGTGTCGAGATCCGTGCGCGCCCGCTCGAGCTCCTCCTTGATGTGAGCGGCGCCCTGCACCGAGGCCTTCTCCGCCTTCCACACTTCCTCGAGATCCGAGTATTCCTTCTCCAGCTGCTTCAGTGCGTCTTCCAGGGTGCTCAAGCGCTTGCGGGATGCCTCATCGGTTTCCTTCTTGAGCGCCTCGCGCTCGATCTTGAGCTGGATGATGCGCCGGTCGAGCTTGTCGAGCGCCTCGGGTTTCGAATCGATCTCCATGCGAATCAGCGAGCCGGCCTCGTCGATCAGATCGATCGCCTTGTCGGGCAATTGCCGGTCGGAAATATAGCGATGCGACAGCGTCGCCGCCGCAACGATGGCAGGATCGGTGATCTCGACGCCGTGATGGACCTCGTAGCGTTCCTTGAGTCCGCGCAGGATGGCGATGGTGTCTTCCACGGAGGGCTCGTCCACCAGCACTTTTTGGAAGCGCCGTTCGAGCGCCGCGTCCTTTTCGATGTACTTGCGGTACTCATCGAGCGTGGTCGCGCCGACGCAATGCAGCTCGCCGCGCGCCAGCGCGGGCTTGAGCATGTTGCCCGCGTCCATCGCGCCCTCGGCCTTGCCGGCGCCGACCATGGTGTGCAATTCGTCGATGAACAGAATCACCTGGCCTTCCTGTTTCGCCAGATCGGTGAGGACCGCTTTCAGGCGCTCCTCGAACTCACCGCGAAATTTTGCGCCGGCGATCAGTGCGCCCATGTCGAGCGCGAGAATCCGCTTGTTGCGCAAACCTTCCGGCACCTCGCCGTTGACGATGCGCTGTGCGAGGCCCTCGACGATGGCGGTCTTGCCGACGCCGGGCTCCCCGATGAGCACCGGATTGTTCTTGGTCCGGCGCTGCAGTACCTGAATGGTGCGCCGGATCTCGTCGTCGCGGCCGATGACCGGATCGAGTTTGCCTTGGGCGGCGCGCTCGGTGAGATCGATGCTGTACTTCTCCAGCGCCTGGCGGTTCTCTTCCGCGCCCGCGTCCTCCACCTTGGCGCCGCCGCGCACCTCCTCGATCGCCTTTTCCAGGCCGTCCCGCGCCGCGCCGCAGGATTTCAGGATGCGGCCGAGTTCGCCGCGGTCATCACAGGCCGCGAGCACGAACAGCTCGCTGGAGATGAACTGATCGCCGCGCTGCTGGGCGAGCTTGTCGGTGACGTTCAGCAGTTTATTGAGATCGTTGCCGAGCAGCACCTCGCCGGCCGACCCTTCCACCTTCGGGGTTCGATCGAGCGCGGCCGCGAGTTCTGAGCGCAGCTTGGCCACATTGGCGCCGGCTTTCTCGAGCAAGGGGCGCGCGGTGCCGCCCTGTTGGTCGAGCAGGGCGGCCATCAAATGCACCGGCTCGATGTATTGATTGTCGCGCCCGACGGCGAGCGACTGGGCGTCCGACAGCGCAGCCTGGAATTTGGTCGTCAACTTGTCCATTCGCATGAAAACACCCCAAGATCCCTTGAGAACGCTTAAGTTGGGGATTCGGTCGGGCAATTCAACCGCTGCTAAGCGTCGCGCAGCCAAATGAGCGTCGCCTGCCGGCCGGTTGGCCCGTCGCGCCGGTGTGAAAAGTACTTATCCGAAGAGGAAAAGGTGCATTCGCCGCCGCCGTAGACGCGCTCGACGCCCAGTCGCGCGAGCCGGCGGCGCGCGAGCACATAGAGGTCCGCCAGGTACCGGCCTCGCGCATTCTCGGTGAAGGCCGCACCGGCTCGCGGATCGCCGCGCAGCAGCTCATCCCGGACGTCGGGGCCGATTTCAAAGTGCCGTGGACCGATGGCAGGACCGAGCCATGCCAGCAATGAGCGCGGGGCCACCGCAAGGGACCTCACGGCCGCCTCGATGACACCGCCCGCCAGACCCCGCCAGCCCGCATGCGCGGCGGCGACCGCATCGCCGGACTCGGTCGCGAACAGGATCGGCAGGCAATCGGCCGCGAGAATCGCGCAGACGCGTCCGGGCGTTCGCGTGACGGCGCCGTCCGCCTGACCCGCCGCTGCGCCCGCTGCTGCGCCCGCATCCAAATCCGCAATCTCGGCGCCGTGAACCTGGCTGAGCCAGGCGGGCTCGGCCGGCAGATCGGCGGCGGCGCGCAGCCTGCGGCGGTTCTCCGCGACCGCCTCCGGCACGTCGCCGACATGAGCGGCCAGGTTCAGCGATGCGTAGGGCGCGGCGCTGACTCCGCCTGCGCGCAGCGTGGACAACGCGCACACCGCGGCGGGCGCGGGCCACTGCGGCCTGAGCCACGCTACTCCCATGCAGCGCCCGCAGTGCGTCCCGCCGCGGCGACGCGCACGTCCTCGCGCAGTGCGCCGAGGAGCCCGGCGAAGTCCGGCGGCACTGCGCTGTGCAGGTTGAGCCGTTCGCCGGAGCGCGGATGATCGAACGCGAGGCTCGCCGCGTGCAGCGCTTGGCGTTTGAAGCCGCGCAACGTGACGATCAATCCCTCCGTCGCGCCGCGCGGTCGCCCGAAGCGGCCGCCATACTTCGGATCGCCGACGATCGGGAACTTGAGATGCGCCAAATGCAGCCGGATCTGGTGCGTGCGCCCGGTCTCGAGCTTGACGCGCAGGTAGCTGTGCGCGCGAAAGCGCTCGAGCACTCGGTAGTGCGTAATGGCCGGTCGGCCGTCCTGGCGGACGGCCATGCGCAGCCGGTCGCTGCGATGGCGCCCGATCGGTGCATCGATGCTGCCTCCGGCGGTCACGATTCCCACGCACACGGCAAGGTATTCCCGAGATACCGAGCGCGCCGCCAGCTGGCGGGTGAGTGCGGTATGCGCTTCGATCGTGCGCGCCACCACCAATAGACCACTGGTGTCCTTGTCGAGCCGGTGGACGATTCCGGCGCGCGGCAGCGCTGCCAGCGACGCATCGAGGCCGAGCAGGGCATTTTGCAGCGTGTGCCGCGGATTTCCGGCTCCGGGATGCACCACCAATCCCGCCGGCTTGTCGATCACCAATACGTCTCGATCCTCGTGCACCAGGTCGAGCGCGATCGCCTCGGGCAGCGCGGCGCCGGCCGGCGGCTCGAACCTCATGCGCACCCGGACCCGGGAACCCGCACTCACCACATCGCGGGGCTTGCAGGGAAGCCGGCCGACCTGTACCTCGCCTGCCTCGATCCAGCCCTTGATGCGTGTGCGCGAATGCTGCGGCAGCAGCCGCGCCAGTGCGCTGTCCAGCCGCTGTCCGGCCAACTCCTGCGGGATTTGAAGGTCGATGACTTGGAACTCTGCGTTCATACGGGTACTCGAACAGGCTGCCACGGCGGGGCATCGGGTATACTGCCGCGCGTCTTTGGACCCACCCATTGTAAGGAATCGCTTGTGAGACTGCGTGATCTTGGCCATCCGTGCCGCATTCTGTTGCTCGCCATCGGCATAGGCGTGCTGGCGACGGGCTGCCGCAGTCATCGGGACGACGCCAAATCCGGCCCTGAAGTGATCTATGCCCGCGCCCAGAAGGCCATGAAGAATTCGAGCTACGGGGAGGCGATCAAGCAGCTCGAAACCCTGCAATCGCGCTTCCCGTTCAGCGAGCCGGCGCGCCAGGCGCAGATCGATCTGATCTATGCCTACTACAAGAATCACGACGTCGATCCGGCGATCGACGCCGCGGATACCTTCATTCGCGAAAATCCCACCAACCCCCGGGTCGACTACGCCTACTACATGAAGGGACTGGTGTATTTCGAGCGTCAGGCGAATTTCGTGGAGCGCCGGTTCAATGTCGATTTATCGCAGCGCCCGCCGGTCAACTCGAAAAAGTCCTTCGATGCGTTCGATGAGCTGCTGAAGAAATATCCGCACAGCCCGTATGCCGCGGATGCCCGGCAGCGCATGATTTTCCTGCGCAATCGACTCGCCGACTTCGAATTGCACGTTGCCCTCTACTACATGCGGCGCGGCGCCTATGTCGGCGCGCTCAATCGCGCCAAGTTCTGCGTTGAGAATTACGACGGCGCGCCCGCGGTCCAGGGCTCCCTCAAGGTGATGGTCGATGCCTACTACGACCTCGGCATGCTCGATTTGGCGAAGAATGTCGAGCGCGTGTACGCTGACAATTATCCAAGTAATATCAAGGACATACAGAGAAAGAAGGCCTGGTGGAAGCGGATTTTGTAGCGCCCCGTTTAGCGATTGGGAACCGAACGACGATGGTCATCATAAACGGCGCCAAGACGCTGGAAAGCCGCCCTATCATGGCCCACTAACACTGCCCCCATATACTCTGCAATCGCCACCTGCCAGGCGTCGTTTTCACCCATACGCTGAGAAGCACGCCGCTGCCGCGAGGCCACTTTTTCTGCGTGAACGCGATGAATCCCCTGCCATGAATACCGCGCCAGATAGGTCTTCACGGCCTCTGGGTCCTGCGCACCTTCGAGCACTTCGGCCATCGTGACGGGAGTGATCCAGAGGCGAGCCGAGGGATTACGCTGCAGCCAGTTCAGTGCCGGTCCCGGTCCTCCAGCGGCGATCTCGTTGAGGAGATCGACCAGGAATGAGGAATCCAGTACGCATATTTCTCACTTGCGCGAAATGCGCAGCCGCGAGTCGCCCATTCGATGAGCTGCATCGACCAGAACGTCAGCTCCGGTGACAAAGGGCTCTTCGCGAATCAGCTTGCGCACAAAGGTTGCCTTCTTCATACCAGCGCTTTGCGAGCGCCGCGCGAGCAAGCGCTCTTCTTCTTCAGTTAAACGGACCGTCAGGATTGCCATAGCGGCAATTCTATAATGTATGCCAGTTGTATGTCAATGAACTCCCGCCCTCATAGGTCTACCCACGCCCTTTGCCGTCCTTAGCCCGTCCGGTAGCCGCTGGTGATCGGGTAGCGCCAATCCCGGCCGAATGCCCGGCCGCTCACCCGCACGCCGGGCGGGGCCTGGCGGCGCTTGTATTCGCTGCGCTTCACCATATCGAGGATGCGCCCCACGGTCTTGCGGTCGAAGCCTCGGGCCGCGATCTGATCCACCGATAAATCCTCCTCGATGAACGCCTCCAGGATCGGATCGAGCACCTCGTACGGCGGCAGGCTGTCGGTGTCCTTCTGGTCATAGCGCAGCTCCGCCGAGGGCGGCCGCTCGATGACGCGTGCGGGGATCACCCGCGATTGCGCGTTGCGCCACGCGCAGAGCCGGTACACCAGCAGCTTGCTGCAGTCCTTGATGGGCGCAAAGCCGCCGGCCATGTCGCCGTACAGGGTCGCGTAGCCCACGGCCATTTCGCTCTTGTTGCCGGTGGTGAGCAGCATGCGGCCCGTCTTGTTCGATATGCCCATCAACAGCACGCCGCGGCAGCGCGCTTGAATGTTCTCCTCGGCGGCATCGGGCAGGCAGCCCGGCGAACTCCTCCTTCAAGGCAGCCAGCGCGGCCTCGAACATGCCTTCGATGGAAATCTCACTGTGCTTGACGCGCAGCCAGGATGCCTGCTCGGCGGCGTCCTCCCGGCTCATCTGCGAGGTGTAGCGCGACGGCATCGCCACCGAATGCACCCGCTCGGCGCCCAGCGCATCGACGGCGATGCACAGGGTCAGTGCGGAGTCGACCCCGCCGGAGAGCCCCAACACCGCGCCCGGAAAGCGGTGCTTGTCGACATAGTCGCGCGTGCCCTGCACCAAGGCACCGTACACGCTCTCCTCTTGGCCCTGCAGCGGCACGATGGCGGCGGGCACGGGCGTGACCGCACCGCCGGCGTCGAGCGCCAAATCCACCACATACAGGCCTTCGGTGAACGCGGGCGCGCGCATCGTGACCTCGCCGGCCGCATCCATGACGAAGGAATTGCCGTCGAACACCAGCTCGTCCTGCCCGCCGATCAAATTGACGAACACCAGCGGAATTCCCGTCTCCCCCACGCGCACGGCACCGACCTGCCGCTCTCTTTGCCGCTGCTTGTCCACTTCATAGGGCGAGGCATTGATGACCAACAGCACCTGTGCGCCGGCCCGGCGCGCCCGCCGCGCAGGCTCGGCATCCCAGACGTCCTCGCACACCAGTATCCCCGACTTGATGCCGTTCAATTCGACCACCGTGGTTTCGGTGCCGGGGGTGAAGTAGCGCTTTTCGTCGAACACGCGATAATTGGGCAGGCAGGCCTTGCGGTGATTCGCCAGCACGGCGCCATCGCGAATGACGATGGCGGAATTGAAGATTCGCGCCCCGTCGTACTCCGGATAGCCGGCGATCAGCGTGATGCCGCGGACCTCGGTTTTGAGCCGCTGGATCGAGCGCGCGACCTGCGTGCGCATACCCGAATGGAACAGCAAATCCTCCGGCGGGTATCCCGACACGGCCAGTTCCGGAAGCATCACCACGTCCGCCCCCGACTGATCGCGGGCCTGGTTGGCCGCGGCGATGATGCGCGAGGTATTGCCCTCGACGGCGCCGACGACCAAATTGAGCTGCGCCATGACACAGCGCAGCTGCCGTGGATGGCTCATGCCGATCCCCTGCTATAGTCGCGCCAATTCATGATTTGTCCTCGAGTGCCGATCTGGTCGCATTGAGGCGCGCTATTCTGAATTAAGCTTCAGCCACAGCGCAAAACCTGGCTTTGGACGCGAATCCTTAGGAACGTGACCCTTCTGAACCGCCCCTTCGACCGCCAAAGCGGCCCCAAAATCGCCCTCAACTGGCGAGTGCTCGGGCTGCTCAATCTGTACCGGGTGCTGGTGCCGCTGGTGCTGCTCGGCGTGTATTCCCTGGGCGGCGCGCGCGGCATTGCCGTCGAGTCCCCGCGGCTGTTCTTCGGGGTGGCGATCTTTTACCTGTGTTTCGGCCTGGGCAGCGTCGTTTTGGTGCGCAGGCGCCTGGCAACGGCGCATCTCCAGACGATCCTGCAGGCATCCGTCGACCTTACGAGCCTGATGCTGCGTGCTGCACGCCTGCGGCGGGATTGCCAGCGGCTTGGGGTTGCTGCTGCTGG
This sequence comes from uncultured Gammaproteobacteria bacterium, assembly GCA_963774865.1. GTDB lineage: Bacteria > Pseudomonadota > Gammaproteobacteria > Steroidobacterales > Steroidobacteraceae > Bog-1198. The sequence continues at coordinate 475,527 of CAVZGU010000011.1, read as the reverse complement.
TCCCGGTGGGCGGCTTGGCGTTCCTGCTGCCGCCGCGCAGCGCACTGTTCCTGGCCGCCGTTGCCGCGTTGGCGGTGCTCGCGCACACGATTTGGCAGCAGCTCACCGGCCATGCTGACATCAGCGCGTATGCGACTGCCGGCCTTTTGGGAATCGTGCTGTTCACGTCCGCGGCATCGGCCAGCGTCGTCGCAGGCCGCATGCGCGAGAGCGAGGACCTGGTACGCCAGAAGGACGTGGATCTCGCCAATCTCGCCGATCTGTCGCAGTACATCGTGCAGCACCTGCGCGAGAGTCTGCTGGTCGTCGATGCCGCGGACAAGATCCGCCTGATCAATGAATCTGCGGCCGAGATTCTCGGCGACACGCATGCGGTGCCCGGGGCGCTGGTCGGCGAAGTCTCGCCCCGGCTGCTCTATTCGTTGAGCACGTGGCGGCAGGGCGAACGCGACGAGGTCGCGCCCTCCACCTTCGTCGCGGCCGACGGCGCGCGCCTGATTCAACCCCACTTTGCACCGCTCGGCGGGATGGCGCCGGGACCCACGCTGATTTTCCTCGAAGATACCAGCCTCATGGCGGAGCGCGTTCAGCAGAGCAAGCTCGCGGCGCTCGGCAGGTTATCGGCGAGCATCGCCCATGAAATACGCAATCCGGTCGGGGCGATGAGCCACGCCGGACAATTGCTCGCCGAAAGCCCGCACCTCGGGCCCGCCGAGCGCCGGCTGACCGACATCATCCACAGTAATTCCGAGCGCGTCAGCACCATCATCAACAACGTACTACAGCTGTCGCGGCGCGAAGCCACCAAGCCAACCCGGCTGATGCTCGGCGATTGGCTCGAGGAATTCCTGCCCGAATTCTCACAGACCATGCAGGTTCCGATTGCGCAGATCGGTGTGCACGAGGAATCGGACGACCTCGAAGTGCGCTTCGATCCCAGCCACCTGCATCAGGTGGTCTGGAATTTGTGCGACAACTCGATCAAGTACGGCGAGCCGCGCGCCGGCATCGCGCTGGATATCAAGCTGAGCCGCCTGAACCCGAGTCTCCGCCCGTGTCTGGAGGTGGCCGATCGCGGCCCGGGCATCGAATGGCAGGCCGTCGATCGAATCTTCGAGCCGTTTTTTACGGGCCGCAAAGGCGGCACGGGCTTGGGGCTGTTCATCGCCCGCGAGCTGTGCCAGTTGAACCGCGCCATCCTGCTCTACGAACCGCGCAGCGGCGGCGGCAGCACTTTCAGAGTCGTGTTCAGCGACCCGCAGCGCTGGGAGGAATAGCGCCCGCCTCGATGCGCTGACGCTACAATAGGCCCATGCCGAAGCCTGCAGTATTGGTGGTCGATGACGAGCCGGATCTTTGCGAGTTGCTGTCCATCACCCTGGAGCGCATGGATTTGAGTCCGCGCACCGCCGACAGCATCGCCGCGGCACAGCGCATGCTCAAGACCGAGCGCTTCGATCTGTGCCTGACCGACATGCAGCTGCCCGACGGCGATGGGCTGGATCTGGTCAAATGGATCCAGCAGTACTCGGCGAGCGTGCCCGTCGCCGTGATCACCGCCCACGGCAACATGGAGACCGCCGTGCGCGCGCTCAAAGCGGGTGCGTTTGATTTCGTCTCCAAGCCCCTGGATCTTGCGGGTCTGCGCAAACTGGTCGCCACGGCCATCAAGCTGTCGGACACCAACGACGGCGATACCAGCGTCTATCGGCCCGCGCCTGCTCGGCGCATCGGCCGCCATGCAGCATCTGCGCGAGATGATCGCACGCGTCGCGCGCAGCCAGGCGCCGGTGCACATTTCCGGCGAATCCGGCACCGGCAAGGAATTGGTGGCGAAGCTCATCCACGAATCCGGCCCGCGCCGCGACGGTCCCTTCGTGCCGGTCAACTGCGGGGCGATTCCCACCGAGCTCATGGAAAGCGAGCTGTTCGGGCACAAGCGCGGCAGCTTCACCGGCGCGGTGAGCGACAAGAAGGGCCTGATTCAGTCCGCCGAAGGCGGCACCCTGTTTCTGGATGAGATTGCCGACCTGCCGCTGCACATGCAGGTGAAGCTGCTGCGCGTCATTCAGGAAAAGGCCGTGCGCCCGGTCGGCGAGCAACACGAGGTGGGCGTCGACGTGCGGATCCTCTCGGCCACCCACAAGAATCTCGCCCAGCTGGTCGCCGAAGGCAAATTCCGCGAGGACCTGTTTTACCGGGTCAATGTCATCGAATTGCGGGTGCCCTCCTTGCGCGAACGGCCGGAAGATGTCCCGGAGCTCGCCGAGGCCGTCCTGCGCAGACTGGGGCGGCGCATGAAGATCACGCCGCCGATTGCTCGGGCAAAGACGCGTTGGCGGCGCTCGAAGCTTACGCATTTCCCGGCAATGTGCGCGAGCTCGAGAACATCCTGGAGCGCGCGATCACCCTGAGCACCAGCGGCGAGGTGCGCGCGAGCGATATTCAACTCAGGCCGCTCGCCGGTCGGCCCGGCCGCGGCCGTCGGCGAGATGCCGCGGATGGGGGGCGCTCTGGGCGATCATCTGGAGGACATCGAGCGGGACGCCATCGTCAAGGCGCTCGAGCAAACGCGCTTACAACAAGACGGCGGCTGCCAAGGTCCTGGGAATGTCGTTTCGCGCATTGCGATACCGGATCAAGAAGCTCGGGATCGAGTAGTCGGCGCGCAAAAATGTGATTGCTCTCACTCAATTTTGAGGCATTCATTATGTTCAAGTGACCTATTTGAAGCTCCGATGTAACTTCTGTCAGGAGCTGGAATCGCAAACGATGATGCTCGACTGGTTCAACGCACGCGAGGCCGCCGAGGTCGGCACTGCGCTGGCCGATCAATTTGCGCGGCCAAACAGCCACCGGCAGCCGCGCACGGCAATAAGGCGGCGACAGAGCATCCCCCGGCCCTGCGGAACTGTTGCAGGCGCGCCGATCGCGAAGTGCGATCGCTGCGGCTGAACTTCTACAAGAAGGCGAAGTTCGCGAACTCCTTCAAATGGAGGCTGATCGAGAACGGCGTCGCAGCCGAGATCGCCGACGAGGTGACCCAGTCACTGGTCGTGCACCTGTCGCAGAATCAGGGCCGATGGCGACGATGCGACTCGCCGACCGCGCCGGCGGCCGGGCCAGACCGGCGAAGGCCGAGCAGCTGTTTCACGAGGGCAACAAATGCGTTCCAAGAGGGCGCTTATGCCGAGGCCGTCGACGCCTTACGAGCAAGTGGTCGAGCTCGATTCGCGCCGACGCGGAGCGCGCACTGAACAACTCTCGGAGTGGCGTTCTTCACAGCTGGGTCGCTACGAAGAGGCGGAACAGTGCTTTCGCAGGCGATGCGCAATCAAGCCAGATTACGCCGACCGCACCATGGCAATCTCGGCAATCTCGCTGCGCATCGAAGGGCGATCTCGCGGAAGCCGAGGCCTGCCTGCGGCGCGCCCTCAAGCTAAACCCGAAGTATCCGGGCGCCCGCAGCAATCTCGGCTATACGCTCTCCTTCATCGGCCGCCTGCGCGAGGCCAAGGGCTGCTTTCCGCAAGGCGCTGAAGACTCGACCCGCGCGATGCGAAGCGCATTGCTGGGCATGGGACAGCTCGCCGCGTTGAGGGTCGCTTCGACGAAGCGGAGGCGATGTTCAAGCGCGCCCTGGAGATCAATCCGAAGATGCCGAGGCCTGGGCGGCGCTGGCCAGCCTGCGCAAGATGACCGGCCGCCGATGCGACTGGCTCAAGGCGGCCGAGGAGATCGCGGCAGCGGAATCGCGCCTTGGGAGGAGGCCGAGCTGCGCTTTGCCATCGGCAAGTATTTCGACGACGTCGAGCGATTTCGAGCGGGCCTTCGCAGAACTACCAGCGCGGCAACGAGTTGCTGAAGAGCGTGGCCGAAGACTATGATCGACAGCGAGCGCACGCGCAGTTCGTCGACGACCTGATCCGCGTCTACACGCAGCGAAGCTCGGTCTCCGATAGCCAGGGAGCGCTCGGCCTCGATGAAACCCGTCTTCGTGGTGGGCATGCCGCGTTCCGGCACCTCTCTCGCCGAGCAGATCATCGCCTCGCATCCCGCCGCGAAAGGCGCGGGAGAACTGCAGTTTTGGCTCAACGCCGTGCGCGCGCATACGACCGTGATACGGCAGGAGCCGCTCGAGCTGAGGCGGCCAGGAAGAAGCTGGCTGAAGGACTATCTGCGTGTTCTGGAGCGCGCTGTTCCGCGGATGCGCTGCGCATCGTCGACAAGGCGCCGGTCAACTCCGATTATCTGGGCTTCATTCACTCTGTGTTCCCGAATGCCCGCATCATCCACATGCGGCGGGATCCGATCGATACCTGCCTGTCCTGCTATTTCCAGCAGTTCTCGACCGGCCATGAACTTCACGATGGATCTGCGCGACCTGGCGCACTACTACCGGAGCATCAGCGCCTGATGGCGCATTGGCGCAGCGCGCTGCCGCCGGGATCGATTCTGGAAGTGCCTTACGCAGGAGCTGGTCGCCGATCAGGAAGGCCTGGACGCGCAAGATCCTGGAGTTCATCGGCCTCGACTGGGATGAGCGCTGCCTGGATTTCCACGAGACCGAGCGCTCGGTGGTCACCGCCAGCGCTGGCAGGTGCGGCAGAAGATCTACAGCCATTCCGTGCAGCGCTGGCGCAACTACGAGAAATTCATCGGTCCGCTGAAAGGCCTGAGAGACTAGAGAATCCGAATCCACTGCCCGGAGGCTTCACGGGCTGATGCCGCACGCTCTGCGCACGCGACGCCACTCGATCATCGGGCCGCCGCGAAGCCTCGCGCTCGTCCTGCGCACGTCTTGCCTTTGGTCCGCTGACGCATCGATTACCTGCGGCCTGGGCGGCGATGCGCGCCTCTACGCGGTGCAGGCCCTGGCCGGATTCATCCGAACCTGTTCAACGATCTGTATCTTGCGCAATACTTCTCAGGACTCGCTACACGCTATTTTCGAGCCTCTACGCGCGATGCATCGGCCTGTCGGCCTTCGCAACGCCGCACTCACGCTCACCATCGCTCTTCAAGATCTGGTTTTTCGCCGCCGCGTGGGTGCTGGCCCGCCGGCTTTTCGACGGCCAGCGCGCCTTCCTCGCGGTTGCGCTGCTGATCGTCACCCCGGGCGCCTATGGGGCATTCGGCGTGTTTCATTATGCGGAAGATTGGTTGACGGCGCGTTCGCTGGCCGAAGCGCTCGTGGTCACCGCGCTCGCATGCTCGTTTCACGGTCGCGGCATCTTGGCCTTGCTGATCGCGTGCGGAGCGCATGTTCGTGCACCCGTTGATGGCTCTGCCGGGACTGCTGTGGCTGATTTGCCTTGGCTGCCGTGTCGGCTGAGCGCGCTTGGGAGCGGCCGCCGGGGTGCTGCTGGCGCTCGCCGTCGCGCTCGATTGCACTCGTGGCCGCCGAGCGGGCACTATCTTGCGTCGTGATGGATGCCAGCTTGGCTGGAGGTCGTGCGGGAACGTTCGCAATTTCTCTTTCTGCAGCTCTGGCGCGCCGCCGATTGGAGCCTGAATGCCAGGCCCTTTCTGTCATTGTCGCTTGAGCGGCCTGGCGATCGACGATCCGCGCGTTCGAAGTTCGTGCGCCGACCGCGATCCTGGTCGGTGCTGCGGGATTGGCGGTGGCGCTCATCGCGAGTCTGGTCGGTCCGGTCAGCCTCTTCTTGCAAGGACAAGCGTGGCGGTGGGTGTGGGTGACCGAGTTTCGCGAGCGTGCTGCTCCTGGCGCCGACGTTCTGGCGCTGTGGCGCGCAGAGCGATGCGGTCCGCTCTGCGCGCTGCTGATGATTTGCGGATGGACGTTCTCCAGCAATCGTGCGGCATGCCTCGCGTGCTGCCTTGATCTGTGGCTGATGCGACGAGTGCTGGCATCGCGGCGCTGCTCTGCGCTCGATGATCGCCGCTCGGTGCAGCAGCGTATGCGTGGGTCGAGTCGAGAATGCTGGGGCATGCCGCGGCGCATCGGCGGCAGATCGAGGCTTGGCATCTCTCTCGTGCACGGCGGACGGAGCTGCATCGCGTCTGTACATCTTGCCATGTCGCGGTCGGTTGGATCAGGGCGGCGGTCGATCGCCGTCGTTGTCGCTCGCCTTCGGCGTGCGCTCGTCGCCGCGCTGTCTGTATAGCGTTGCCCGCGTGCGCTGCGCGATGACGGACGCGCGACGGCACCGTCGCGGAGATCGACGAATTTCTCGGATTGGCGGCGCGCCATTCCCGCCGAGGCCAATGTCTTGGTCGTCCGGCGCCCAACTCGGCGGCCTTTGCGTGGTTCACGCTCGAGCGTCCGAGCTATTTGACGGTGGATCAATCCTCCGGCGTGGTCTTCTCGCGGGCGACCGCCGCTCGAGGTTCGCCGCCGGTCGCAAGTGCTGCTACCGCTGATGGATCCCGATTGGAGGCTGCTGTCGAACATGAGCAAGGCGCACAGTGGCGGCGGCACGGCGCCATCCTCTGCGTGCGGCCGCTGACTCGCGAGCGGCTGATGAGCATCTGCAGCGATCCGCAGCTGAATTTCGTGGTGGCGGCGGAGAATCTCGGCTTCGAGCCGCTGCGCCATGCCCAGTCCGGGGCAGGCAGGACTGGTATCTCTACGATTGCCGGATCGTGAACGGACGCAGGCCCTGTGCCGCGTGAGCAAGAGTCGCCGTCGTGGCGGGAGCGGGCCCGGCAGGATTGACCGCTGCGCTGGAATTGCTGCGCCGCTCGGCGATCGTGCCCATCGTGTTCGAGGCGGACGGCCAGGTCGGCGGGATCTCCAAGACCGTCAATTACCGCGGCAATCGGATGGATCTCGGCGGCCATCGATTCTTTTCGAAATCCGACTGGGTGATGCGCTGGTGGCAGGAGATCCTGCCGATTGCGCCAGGACCGATGCGGGGCGCGACGCGGCGCTGCGCATCAGCTACCAGGGCAATCGCGCGAATTGCGCGCCGCACGACGGCACGGCCTCGCCGCGATCGGACTCGGTCATGCTGGTCCGACGGCGCCTGTCGCGAATCTTCTATCGGCGCCGCTTCTTCGATTATCCCCTGAAGCTCAACGCCAACACGCTCAAGAACATGGGGGTCGCGGAGACGCTGCGCGTGGGCTTGAGCTACGCGCAGGCGCGCCTCGCGCGACGATCGCCCGGAAAGCTCGCTCGAGGATTTTCTGGTCAATCGCTTCGGCGAGCGTCTTTACCGAACGTTCTTCAAGGATTACACCGAGAAAGTCTGGGGCGTGCCCTGCACGGAGATCAGCGCCGCTTGGGGCGCGCAGCGCATCAAGGGCCTTTCGGTGACCAAAGCGCTCGCGCATGCGCTCAGCAGCGCCGTTTCGCTCGTCGACCGATACCGCTCAAAAGCGACACCGAGACCAGCCTGATCGAGCGCTTCCTCTACCCCAAGCTCGGACCCGGCCAGATGTGGGAGGCGGTCGCGCGCGAGGTCACCGCGCGCGGCGGCGCAGGTCCACTTGCAGCATCGTGTGGTCGGCATCGAGCGAAGCGGCGTCACGGTGACGCGCCGTCACGGTCCGCGACGAGACGCACCGGCTCGGTGCGCCGCGTCGCGTGCGACTATTTCATCTCGACGCATGCCGGTTCGCGATCTTACCGCCATGCTCTTGCCCGAGGACGAGCGCGTCGCGCAATCGCCCAGCGGCTTCCCTACCGCGATTTCATGACGGCGGGACTCCTGCTGCGCCGAATGACGTGCCGAGCACGAGCAGCGCGGGCGCAGCCGCCAACGGCATGCCCCGGATAACTGGATCTACATCCAGGAGCCGGACGTGAAGATCGGGCGGCTGCAGATATTCAACAACTGGAGCCCGGCGTTGGTGGCGGACCCGGACACGATCTGGCTGGGACTGGAGTACTTCTGCCGGGAGGGCGATGAGCTGTGGTCCATGCAGGACGGGCCGTTCCTCGATTTCGCCGCCGACGAGCTCGAGCAAGCTCGATCTGATCGACGCGCGCGATGTGCTCGATGGAACGGTCGTGCGCGTGCCCAAGGCCTATCCCGCCTATTTCGGCGAGTATCGGCAATTCGACATGGTGCGCGACTTATCTGGACGAGTTCCGCAACCTCTATCCGATCGGCCGCAACGGCATGCATCGCTACAACAACCAGGATCACTCGATGCTCGTCGGCCAAATGCGCCGTCGACTCGATCATCAACGGGGGCACAGGGAAGTCCGAATCTGGGACATCAATGCCGAAGAGAGCTATCACGAAGAAGGCGCGCAGAGTGGCCTGATCGGCTTGAGCGCACCACGCACTGACAAATATTGTCGGTCTGTGACCTTGCGCGTCACAACCGCCGCCGGGCGACGACGGTTCTATGTCAAGCCGGCCTCGGTCCCATGCCAATTATATCTGTATTATTCATGCACTTAGGCATGCAGTCACGCTAGGCTGGCACAGCACTTGCTTCATCCCGACTACCGGCGCAGGCCGTTGCTTCGAACTTGAGTACTGTTTGTTCAAATCAGGAGCAACGAATGTTTAAGAAAATGCAACAGGGCTTCACGCTCATCGAATTGATGATCGTGGTCGCCATCATCGGCATCTTGGCCGCGATCGCGATTCCGGCCTATCAGGACTACACGGTTCGCGCGAAAGTGACGGAAGGCCTGAACCTGGCGGATGCGGCGAAGACCGCGGTGGCCGAAGGCTTCCAGTCGGACGACATCACCGGCTTGACTGCGGCGGCGACCACTTGGCATAACTCGTGGGTCAGCGACCAAGTATGTCACGAAGATTACGATCGCCATCGGCGCCGCGGCTGTACCGGGCACTGATCACGGTCACCTATTCCAGCTGCGACCACCCGCAGTTGGCTGGCGCTAATGTCATTAACCTTGAGCCCAATATCGGCGGTGCCGTCATGTGCTGCGCGGCCTCGGCCGGGCAATATCGACTGGGCCTGCGCGTCGTCGACGCAGCACCACGGCGAGCGGCCCAGGGTTTGGCGGCTGCACCGGCCGGTACGGTGCTGGCCAAGCTACGTGCCGACGCAGTGCAAGTAATGACCGCTTCGCTGTTAGCGGCTGAAGCGCGAAACAGCACCGGAAGCCCCTCTCCGGAGGGGCTTCTTTTTTTGCCGGGTGAGCGGCACGCCAGGCGAGCTCGTATTTTGCGATTGAAGTCACGCGCCGGCCGGTGCAATGTGCGACTATTTGACCCTGATTTGACAATTGATCGGCCCGCTACCGATAGTAGTGGTCGATGGTCGAAAGCAGCGTCCCGGGGTTTGACTTAAGTCCATGAATGACAACGCAATAGCGACAGCCGGCAGCACCAATCGCCTGGCTCTCGGCGGTCTCGCCCAGCGGCTGGTCCAAGACGGCTTGTTGGATGAGTCCGCCATGCAGGACGCCGTTGCCAAGGCGAAGGAACGGCGCCAGAGCCTGGTGACCCACCTCGTGACTTCGAACCTGGCGAGCGCGCGCGATATCGCCATCTCCGCATCGAACGAATTCGGGGTGCCCCTCCTCGATCTGGACGCCGTGGCGGCCGACTTGGACGCGGTGCGGGCGGTGAGCGACAAGCTCATGCAGAAGCACCGGGTATTGCCCTTGATGAAGCGCGGCAAGCGGCTGTTCCTGGCCGTCGCGGACCCGACCAATCTGCATGCGCTCGATGAGATCCGCTTCCAGACCTCGATGAGCATCGAGTTCGTCGTGGTCGAGGACGACAAGCTGCAGATGGCGGTCAACAAGGCCATCGATCAGGCCGACGCGGCCATGCCGAGCTTGACCGAAGATGATTTCGATCTCGAGAACCTCGAAGTCACCGCCGGCGATGAGGACCCGAACGCCGACGCGTTGGCCCGGGACGATGTCGAGGACGCGCCGATCGTGCGCTTCGTCAATAAAATCCTGCTCGACGCCATCAAGAAGGGCGCCTCGGACATCCATTTCGAGCCGTACGAAAAGCTCTTCCGCATCCGCACGCGCATCGACGGCGTGCTCAAGGAAGTGGCGCTGCCGCCGGTCGCAGCTGGCGGTCAAGATCGTCGCGCGCCTCAAGGTCATGTCGCGGCTCGACATCGCCGAGCGCCGGGTGCCGCAGGACGGCCGCATCAAGATGCGGCTCTCCAAGAATCGCGCCATCGATTTTCGCGTCAGCACCTGCCCGACCCTGTTCGGCGAGAAGGTCGTCACGCGTATTCTCGATCCCTCGAGCGCCATGCTCGGCATCGATGCGCTGGGCTACGAGCCGAATCAGCGCGAGATTTATCTGAAGTATCTGGCCAAGCCGCAGGGCATGATCCTGGTGACCGGCCCGACCGGCAGCGGCAAGACCGTGTCGCTCTACACCGGCCTCAACATCCTCAACACCGAGGATTGCAACATCTCGACCGCCGAGGATCCGGCGGAAATCAACCTGCCCGGCATCAACCAGGTCAACGTCAACAACAAGGTGGGCCTCACCTTCGCCGTCGGCGCTGCGGGCGTTCCTGCGGCAGGATCCCGACGTCATCATGGTCGGCGAAATCCGCGACCTCGAGACCGCGGAAATCGCGATCAAGGCCGCGCAGACGGGCCACTTGGTGCTCTCGACGCTGCACACCAACGACGCGCCGCAGACGCTGACCCGCCTGGTGGACATGGGCGTCAAGCCCTACGCCATCGCCACCTCGGTGAGCCTGATCATCGCGCAGCGGCTGGCGCGCAGGCTCTGCAGCAATTGCAAGCAGCCGATCGACATTCCGGCCGAGGCGCTGCGCAAGGAAGGCTTCGAGGAGGCGGACATCGCGAGCGGCATCCGGGTCTACAAGGCCGTCGGCTGCGGCCAGTGCACGGACGGCTACAAGGGCCGCGTCGGCATCTACCAGGTCATGCCGGTCACCGACGACCATCGGCCGGATCATCATGGAGGGCGGCGGGGCCATCAGCTATCGGCGACCAGGCGGCCAAAGAAGGCGTCTGGAATCTGCGCCGCGCGGGTCTGCAAAAGGTGAAAGACGGCGCGACCAGCCTGGAAGAAGTGAACAACATCACGATCGAGTAGCGAGCTCACGCAAGGATCGATTTATGGCGATATCGGCAACCGCAACCAAGAAAGAAACCCAATTTCTCTGGGAAGGCAAGGACAAGCGCGGCAACAAGGTGCGCGGCAAGTCGCTTGCGGCGAACGAGGCGGCGCTGCGCGCCGACCTGCGGCGCCAGGGGTCGCCGCCACGCGCGTCAAGACGCCAAGCAAGGCCTTCCGGTCGGGCGGCAAAATCACCGACGGAGGATATCGCGGTGTTCAGCCGGCAGCTCGCGACCATGATGGCGGCCGGCATCCCCATGGTGCAGGCCTTCGAGATCATCGGCAACGGGCATGAGAAGCCGGCGATGCAGAAGCTGGTGCTCGACGTCAAGGCCAACATCGAAGGCGGCAGCACGCTGCACGAGTCGCTCGCGAAATTCCCGCTCTACTTCGATGCTCTGTTCGTCAATCTGGTCGAGGCCGGCGAGCAGGCCGGCGCCCTCGAGACGCTGCTCGACAAGATCGCGACCTACAAGGAAAAGACCGAGGCCCTCAAGAAGAAGATCAAGAAGGCGCTGTTCTATCCGATGGCCGTGCTGGCCGTCGCCGTCATCGTGTCGATCATCTTGCTTGTCTTCGTGATTCCGCAGTTCGAATCGCTGTTCAAGGGCTTCGGCGCCGATCTGCCCGCCTTCACGCAGATGGTCGTCAATTTGTCGCGCTTCGTACAGCATCAAGGCTGGTGGCTGGCGTTCGTGATCGGCGGAAGCATCTATGCGTTCTTTTACTTCCTCAAGCGCTCGAGGCCGATGCAGCTCGCGCTCGATCGGATCCTGCTCAAGTTCCCGATCATCGGACCGATTCTCGTCAAAGCCGCGATCGCGCGCTTCGCCCGCACCCTCTCGACCATGTTCGCGGCCGGCGTGCCCCTGGTCGAGGCCATGGGATCGGTGGCGGGCGCCACGGGCAATATCGTCTACGAACAAGCGGTGCTGCGCATGAAGGACGAAGTGGCGACGGGACAGCGCCTGCAGCGCGCCATGGAAAACACGGGGCTGTATCCCAACATGGTGATTCAGATGATCGCGGTGGGCGAGGAATCGGGCGCGCTCGATACCATGTCGGCCAAGGTGGCCGATTTCTACGAGGCGGAGGTCGACAACGCCGTCGACAGCATGTCGAGCCTGCTGGAGCCGATCATCATGGCGATTCTCGGCGTGCTCGTGGGCGGCATGGTGATCGCGATGTACCTGCCGATCTTCAAGCTCGGCTCAGTCGTCGGATAGACAGCGGCCGTCGGCACGGCTGGCAGCGGGTTTAGCTCATGCTGAACGATCTCGCCGTGCTCTACACAGCCAGCTCCCTGCTGTTCGTGGGGTCGGTGTTCGTGCTGGGGCTGGTGATCGGCAGCTTTCTCAACGTCGTCATCTACCGGCTGCCCATCATGCTGGAGCGCGAGTGGCGCGCCCAGGCCATCGAGCTGCTGCCGCTCCGCCGACAGTGCCGCGACGACGATCACCTCCGCACCGTCCGAGCGCTTCAGCCTGAGCACCCCGCGCTCCGCCTGCCCGGCGTGCAAAGCGCCGATCAAGGCCTGGCAGAACATCCCGGTGATCAGCTGGCTGGTGCTGCGCGGACGCTGCGCCGCCTGCCGGGCGCGCATTTCCGCACGCTATCCGCTGGTGGAGCTCGCGACCGGGCTGCTGTCCGCCGCGGTGGCCTGGCACTTCGGCGTCACGGCCGCCAGCGGCCTGCGGCCTAGGCGTCACCTGGGCGCTGATCGCCCTCACGGGCATCGATGTCGACCACCAGCTGCTGCCCGACGACATCACCCTGCCGCTGCTGTGGGCCGGCCTGCTGGCGGCGGTCGTGCTGGGCCCTGCCGCGGGCGCCCCCCTGCCCGTGTCGGCGCGGGATGCCATCATCGGAGCCGCCGCGGGGTATTCGAGCCTCTGGCTGGTGTATCACGCGTTTCGCCTGGTCACGGGCAAGGAAGGCATGGGCTACGGCGACTTCAAGCTGTTCGCGGCCCTGGGCGCGTGGCTGGGGTGGAAGTTGTTGCCGCTGGTGATCCTGCTGTCCGCGGCCACCGGGGCGGTGCTCGGCATCTCGATGATCGTCGCTGCGCGGCCGCGATCGCGCCGCCCCGATGCCGTTCGGGCCCTATCTGGCGGCGGCCGGCTGGCTCGCCATGCTGTATGGAAATGAGCTCGTGAACGGCTATTTGCGCGTGTCGGGTCTCAGCGCTGAGCCTCGATGGCGCCGCGCCTGCGTATCGGGCTCACCGGCGGTATCGCGAGCGGCAAGAGCACGGTCGCCCGGCGTTTCACCGAGCTCGGCGTTCCCGTGATCGATGCCGACGAGTCGTCGCGCGTCGTGGCCGCGCCCGGGCAGCCCGGACTCGAGCAGGTGGTCCAAAGGTTCGGCCCGGGGGTGCTGAGCCCCGAGGGGGAGCTCGACCGGCGCGCCCTGCGCAATCTGATTTTCGCCGATCCCGGCAAGCGCCGCGACCTGGAAGCCATCCTGCATCCGCTGATCCGTGCCGACATGGAGCGGCGCGCGGCCGGGGCCGTGGGACCGTATCTGGTGATGGCCATTCCGCTGCTCGTGGAGAGCGGCGCTCGCGACCGCGTGGACCGGATTTTGGTCGTCGACGCGGATGAGGCGGCGCAGCTCGAGCGGCTGACGGCGCGCGACGCCGTGAGCCTGGAGCAGGCGCGCGCGATTCTCGCGGCGCAGGCGAGCCGTGAGAGCCGCCTGAAGGCCGCGGACGATGTGCTCGTCAATGCCGGGACCGTGCCGCAATTGAGAGACGCGGTCGATCGCCTGCACGCAGCGCTATTTGCGGCTCGCCGGCGCGGTGCCCTCGTGAAATGCGCGCCCTCGCCCGTGATTTAGATTAAATCCAAGTTTACCGTGGCCCTTCGGTTGGATCAGAATAGGGCTCATGAACTCCTCCCCCGAACCGCGGGCCGACGCGGAGCCCCTGTTGGCGCCGGTCGTCTACGAGCAGCCGCTCAACGAGCGCATGCGCACCTTCCTGCGCCTGGAATTCCTCTACACGCAGGCCACCTACCACAGCGAGCTGGACAATGCGTGGAGTGCGCGCGCCGCGGTCTCGAGCCTGCTCGAGATCCTGGCCATCACCGCGCGCGGCGACTCGCGCAGCGACGTGCTCAAGGAGCTGGAGCGCCACGTCAACGTGCTCAAGGAATATCAGACCAAGACCGGCGTCGACCCCAGCCGGTTGAAGTCGCTGATGTCGAACCTCATCAAGCTGCGCGAGGATTTGTCGACGGTCGGCGGCAATTTCATGGGACCGCTGCGCGATTCGGAGTTCCTGAGCGCCATCAAGCACCGCAGCGCCATACCCGGCGGCACCTGCGATTTCGATCTGCCGGACTACTCGTACTGGCTCAACCGCCCCGCTGAGATCCGGGCGGCCGAATTCGGCAGCTGGCTGGCCCTGATCCGGCCGCTCTGCGACAGCATCGCGGAGCTGCTGTGGCTCACTCGGCAAAATGCCAAACGCAAATCCGAGAACGCGATCGGCGGAATCTTCCAGCTGCAATTCGACCGGGAAAATCCCTGCCAATTGGTGCGGGTGACCTTGCCGCCGGACAGCGATCTGTTTCCCGAGATCAGCGGCAGCCAGCATCGCTGCACCATCCGCTTCTTGAATTGGACCGACGCGACCAGCCGGCCGGTGCACGTGGAGGCGGACGTGCCGTTTCTGCTGACCTGCTGCGCTTGATCCGGACGGTCCCCTTCGATGGCAACCACGGTGAAATGCCCGACCTGCCGGCGGCCGGTGGAATGGTCGGCGGCATCGGCGTATCGGCCGTTCTGCAGCGACCGCTGCCGGCTGATCGACTTGGGTGCATGGCTCAGCGAGCAGCACAAAATTCCCGAAGAGTCCGCCGCCGATGGCGAGGAGCGGTCCGGCGCTGCGCCGGAGGACGGATGATCCATGCAGCCTGAGTTCTGGCACGAGCGCTGGCGCACCGGCCAAATCGGGTTTCATCAATCCTCGGCGGATCGGAATCTGACCCGCCACTGGCCAAGCCTGCGCCTCGCGGCCGGGCAGCCGCGTATTCGTTCCTTTGTGCGGCAAAAGCCTGGATATGCTGTGGCTGCGCGATCAGGGCCATTGCGTGATCGGGGTCGAACTCTCGGCAACGGCGGTCGAGGCGTTCTGCATGGAGAACGGCATTCCCGCCCGGCGCAGGGCGGGGGCCGACTTCGACGTCTACGAAGCCGCCGATCTTGAGCTGTATCGCGGCGACTTCTTTGCGCTCACGGCGCGCCATGCTCGGAGCGGCGGCTGCCGTTTATGACCGGGCGGCCCTGATTTCCTGGAGCCCGGATCTGCGGGCTGCGTATGTCGAGCATCTGGCGGCCGTGACGAGTCCGGGCACGCAGATGCTGCTGGTCACCCTGGAGTATCCGCGAGGCACAGATGTCCGGACCGCCGTTTTCCGTGCGGGGCGAGGAGGTGCGGCGCCTCTACTCACCGCGATTCGAAATCGACGAGATCGGCCGCGAGGACGTATCGGCGGCCGAGACCCGGATGCGCAGCACGCGCGGCGTCACCGAACTGATCGAGGTCTGCTACCGCGCGGTTCGCTTGTAATCTTAGAAAAAGGTCTAACAGCTCATGGCCGAATCCCGAACTTCGTCGGGGCGCTACCTGGCGCCCGCTCTGGTCGCCTGCGCCGCCGCGGCAGCGCCCCACTCCGCGCCTCAAGCCGCGGAGCTCACGATCGATCGGCTGTTCGATGCGCCGGCCCTCGCGGGGCCCTCCATCGTCGGATTGAAGATATCGCCCGACGGCTCGCGGGTGACCTATCTGCAAGGGCAGGCCGGAGGACAAGGATCGGCTCGATCTTTGGGAATACGACATCCGCGAGCGCCGCGCGCGAATCCTCGTCGACTCGAAGGTGCTGGCGCCGGCCGCCGGAGAAGCTCTCGGATGAGGAGCTCGGCCGCCGCGAGCGGCAGAGAACCGCGGCGCTGTCCGGCATCCTGGAATACTCCTTCGCGCCGTCCGGGCGTGCGCTGCTGTTTCCGCTGGACGGGCGGCTGTACTACTACGATCTCGCCAAACCCGCGCAGGAGGCGCTGCTGCAAATCACGCACACCGAGGGCTTCGCGACGGATGCGACGATCTCACCGCGCGGCCGCTACGTCGCCTATGTGCGCGACCAGAATCTGTATGCCTACGATCTCGCCGCCGGCACCGAGAAGGCACTGACCAGCGATGGAGGCGGCGCCGATCAAGAACGGCATGGCGGAATTCGTGGCACAGGAGGAAATGGACCGCAGCACCGGCTACTGGTGGGCGCCCGACGACCGGCACATCGCATTCGCGCGCGTCGATGAAACTCCGGTGAAGGTCACCGCAGCGCTTCGAGATCGCCGCGGACAACGTCTCGACATTTGCGCAGCGCTATCCGGCGGCGGGCGATGCCAATGTGCTGATCCGCGTCGGCGTCGTCGACCTGTCGACCGGCGCGGTCGACCTGGATCGACCTGGGGCCCGAGAAGGATATTTATCTTGCGCGCGTGAATTGGCTGCCCGACGGCAAGACCCTCGCCATTCAGCGCGAAAGCCGCGATCAGCGTCGGCTGGATCTGCTCTTCGCGGACATCGCCACCGGCGCGAGCCGCGTGGTACTGACCGAAACCAGCAACACGTGGATCGAATTGAACGATGAGCTGACGTTCCTCAGGAAATCGCCGCAGTTCGTCTGGGCATCGGCTCGCGACGGCTTTCAGCACCTGTATCTGTACGACTACGACGGGCATCTGCTTCGGCAGCTCACGGCCGGCCCCTGGAACGTCGATGATTTTCGCAATCGCGCGATCAAGGGCATCGATGAGAAGCGGCGCCTGATCTATTTCATCGCGACCGAAAAGAGCCCCATCGAGCGGCAATCTGTACCGCACCTCGCTCGACACCCAGGATCCGCGCGCGGTATCCCGCATCTCCCGCGAGGACGGCGTTGCACGGCGTCACCATGTCGCGCGACACGCGCGTGTACGTCGATAACTTCACCAGCCGCACGCAGCCGCCCCAGGCGAGCCTGCGCGACGCGGACGGCCGGCTCCTCGCCTATCTGCTCGAAAACCGCCTGGATCAACAGCATCCGGACGCCCCGTATCTGGCCGAGAATTCGATTCCGGAATTCGGCGCTCTCGCCGCCGCGGACGGACAGGCGCTGCAATACCGGCTGTTCAAGCCCGCCCACTTCGACTCCGCCAAGCGCTATCCGGCCATCGTCGAGGTGTACGGCGGCCCCGGCGTGCAGCGAGTGCTCGATAACTGGACCGGCAACTCCTTCACGCAAATATTGACGCGCGCGGGCTACGTCGTCTTCCAGCTCGACAACCGCGGCAGCGCGCTTTCGCGGCACGGCATTTCAAGCGCCCATCCACGGCCGGCTGGGCGACATCGAAGTGGCGGACCAGGTGCAGGGTGCGCGCTGGCTGGGCTCGCAGCCCTTCGTCGATCCCTCGCGCATCGGCGTGTGGGGCTGGAGCTATGGCGGCTACATGACGCTCATGCTGATGTTCAAGGCGCCGCGACGTGTTTCGCGCCGGCGTGGCCGGGGCGCCCGTGACGGATTGGACGCTCTACGACACGCATTACACCGAGCGCTATCTCGGCCGCCCGTCGGACAATGCCGCCGGCTACGAGGCGAGCTCCGTACTGCCGTACGCCAAGGATCTGCGCGGCAAGCTTCTGGTCATTCACGGCATGGCCGACGACAACGTGCTGTTTCTCAACAGCACGAAGCTCTTTCGCAAGCTTCAGGATCTTGGGCAAGCCCTTCGACGTGATGGTCTACCCGGGCGCGAAGCACGGGTTGATGCGCCAGCATGACGGCCGCCACGCCTATGCGGCGATCTTGCGGTTCTTCGATGACAACCTGCGCCCGTAAGCCCCGCCCAACTCATGCGTTGTCGACCCCGGGCTCCCGCATACCCACCCGCCCTCGGGTCCGAGCGGCAGCGCGCGGGGCTTGCGCAGCAAATGCTCGATCGCGTGGCCTCCCAGACGCGCCACATAATGCGCTGGATACTCGCTGCACCCCGCCCCGATAAGAGTGGCTTGCAGATTGATCGGCCATGAAGGCAGCACCGCAGCCCGCGCGAATTCTTGAAAGGGCGTCACCGCACCGACCGCCAACAGGCAGCCAAGGACGGCCTTTTTGCCCATGGCGCCGGGAGCCGGGGCATCGCGGGTACAAAGCGAGACAGGCGCCGATGGCGAGCACCGCCAAGCTCGGAATCGAGGCGCGCATGACGAGATCGTTTGCCGCGCCAAAACTGGCGACCGGCAGCAGCGCGAGGACACCTAAGGCGAGCGCGACTTGACTCGAGCGGCGGATCGCAAGAATGGCGAATCCGATGAAACCCGCCTCCAGCGCGAAAAACTGCGCTTGATGAAGCAGATCCGTCGCGATGCCCGGGAGGCCCGTGCCGCTCCTGCCCAGGGTCCATCCCCTGGGGATGCGGCCCGCATCGAGCGTCAAATAGGCGGCAGACCGCGAGGCCCACCGCGAGCGCCGGCGCCCATACCCGCGGATGAGACAAGCCGGTGCCGCGCATCTCTTCCAAAGCACGAAGGGCATGGCGCCGAGCGCGGCCAGCGGCGACCAGAGCGCGACCGCCACGACGATCATCGGCAGCATCGAATCGAGGGGAGTGTCGCGTTCGCCGCGGCTCAGCAGCCCGATCGTCAGCCAGCCGCCGAGCGCATGGTTCGGCACCCAGAACAGCTGTGTGGTCATGGACGAATACTGATAGCTGTCCGCCCACCACTCCAAATGTCTCGTGATGTCCCAGTGCGCCGCAAGGTGCGGCGCGCGCCAGAGATAGCCGATGACGTCCATGCCGCTGAAGAGCACGATCACCGCGGCCACGGAAAGCGCGACTCCCGCCCGCGAAGGCGTCAGCGACAGTACTTGCAGCAGGAACAGCGCCGCGCCGATCATGGTCCATGCCGCCAATGCAGCATGT
Source organism: uncultured Gammaproteobacteria bacterium (assembly GCA_963774865.1). GTDB lineage: Bacteria > Pseudomonadota > Gammaproteobacteria > Steroidobacterales > Steroidobacteraceae > Bog-1198. Next base: position 456,541 of record CAVZGU010000011.1, on the reverse strand, counting down.
GCCGCGAGCAGCCCGCCCCACTTGCCGAGCAGCGCGGCGGGCAGGTAGTACCCGAGCGGCGCCCGCAGCAGACTGACCTTGCCGCCGACCACCCCGTAGCCGACGGGCCAACGCCCCGCGACCAAATCATGCAATACCGCGTCGCGCAGATGCCAGTCCGCATTGGCGAAGACCCAGTGGCCGATGCCGCCGCACACAGTCCATGCGCACCCCACGGCGAGGGCCACCGACAGCTGCAAACGGGTCACCGGCAAACGCGCTGCCGCGGCCGGATGCCCGGCCAAGAGGGGTTTCAGCGCATATGCCACGCAGGCGACGAGCGGCACCGCGGCCCACATTTCAAACCAGCCGGCCAGAAAAATCACCAACGGCACGGCCAGATACGCGATCACTATCCGATCGAGCGGATCAAGGGGCAACGGGGAGGCCATTGCCCTGAAAACTAACACACTATGGCATTGATGCCGCTCGCGCCGAGTGCCCAGGCCCGCTCGAGCGCCATGCCCGGCACGTACACCGGCACCGCCACGTCACTGCACAATGCAGCGAGGTCGCGAGGGTCGAGCGCTGTGCGCAGGACGAGAAAATCCGCGCGCCCCGCCGCCGCCGCCGCCTCTGCGGCATTCCGGCAAGCCAGGCCCTCAAGTCTCGCTGCGGGGGCGGAAGCGCACCCGGATTGCGCGCCCCGAGAGTTCGCGCCCCGGGTTTGCGCGCTCCCGGCCTTCGCGGAGAAGCTGGCGACTCGGTAAAAAGCGGTGGATGCGCGCCGCAATCGCTCCGGGAGCCGCAGCGCCGCGAGGATCGGGCGATCGGCCGGCAACAGCTCGGCACTCGGCAGTTCTCGGGCGCAGCACCAGCGCAGCTGCTGGCCGTCCAGGCCCTTAGGTTCGCCGCGGAAGCGCCGCACGACCCACACATCGAGCAGCACTTGCCCGTAGGGATAGGCATGGCGCAGCCGGATCAGCGGCCGCGGCTGTCGAATCGTGATGCCGATCTCTTCGCGCAGCTCGCGCGCCAACCCCTCGTCCCGCGCCTCGCCCGGCTCGAGCTTGCCGCCCGGGAATTCCCACGCGCCGGCCAGATGTTTTCCCGCCGGCCGCTGCGCGATCAGCACACGCCTCTTGCGGTCGATCACCACCCCGGCGACGACATGAATCACGCTTAGCCGGGACTATTCATGAACGACAGAGAAGCTGGAAAAGGGCTGGATCAGATAGGTATTTTCCGGAGCGTGAAAAACAGGATGTTTTTCTCGCAGCCTCCACGGACGGATTCACGGCGGTCCGGAAAATACCTATCTGACCCAGCCTTGGTGCATGAGAATGCGTATCCTTCATGAATAATTCGCGTTAGGTAGCTTGGCTCAGCCGCTCGCCTGCTGCAGCGCGCCGTGACAGTGCTTGTACTTCTTGCCCGATCCGCACGGACATGCCTCGTTGCGGCCCACCTTGGGCACCGCGCGCACGAAAGGCGTCGCGGCCGGCGCGGCGGCATGCGGCTCGGCCTCGAGAGAATTGCCGCCGAGTCCCGGCGCCTCGAATCCCGGCGCCGCCTGGATCGGCGATATCGCCTCGGCGTGCTGCATCTGCAGCGCGCGCGCCAGGCGCTGCTGACGCTCGAACTCTTCCCGCTCGATCTCCGCCTGGCTGCGCACCTGGATCTTCGACACCGTGGTCACGGTGTCGAACTTGATGCGATCCAGCATGGCGGAGAACAGTTCGAATGCCTCGCGCTTGTATTCCTGCTTGGGGTTTTTCTGCGCGTAGCTGCGCAGGAAAATGCCCTGGCGCATGTAGTCCATGGCCGCGAGATGTTCGCGCCAATGCTGATCCAAGGTGCGCAGCATCACCTCTTTTTCGATGTAGCGCATGATCTCGGGGCCCACGCTCGCCTGCTTCTGCGCGTACGCCGCTTCGAGCGCCGAGATGATCTTATTCTTGAGCACGGTGACGTCGCCCGCCTCTTCGGCCTTGACCCACTCCACGATGGGGAGCCTGGGACCGAAATCGCGCTCGATGGCCTGCTCCAGTCCGGGTACGTCCCACTGCTCTTCGGGGGCCCCCTGGGGCATGGACTGATCCACCAGCTGTGCGACCACATCCTCGCGCACACCCTTGATGGCTTCGGCGACGTCCTCGGCGGCCATCAAATCGGTGCGCTGCTGGTAGATCACGCGGCGCTGATCGTTGGCGACGTCGTCGTACTCAAGCAGCTGCTTGCGGGCATCGAAATTGTGCTGCTCCACCCGGCGCTGCGCACGCTCGATTTGCCGCGTCAGCATGCCGCTCTCGATCGCCTCGCCCGCTTTCATGCCGACCCGGGTCATGAGCGCCTTCATGCGCGTCGGATCGCCGAAGATGCGCATCAGATTGTCTTCGAGCGAGAGGTAGAACCGGCTCGAGCCCGGGTCGCCCTGGCGTCCGGAGCGGCCGCGCAATTGGTTGTCGATGCGCCGGGACTCGTGGCGCTCGGTGCCGATGATGTGCAGGCCGCCGGAGCTGAGCACCTGTTCGTGGCGCTTGCGCCAATCCTCGTGAATCTGCCTGAGGGCGGCCTCGTTGGGATTCTCAATGGCGTCGATCTGCGTTTGCGGACTGCCGCCGAGCACGATGTCCGTGCCGCGGCCCGCCATGTTGGTGGCGATCGTGATCGCGCCGGGCCGCCCGGCCTCCGCCACGATATGGGCTTCGCGCTCGTGCTGCTTGGCATTGAGCACCTCGTGGGGGATGCTGGCTCCCACCAGCAGCTTCGCCAAGCGCTCGGAGGTCTCGATCGAGGTCGTGCCGACCAGCACCGGCTGGCCGCGCTTCACGCATTCTTCGATATCCTCGAGAATCGCCTTGAATTTGTCGTGCTCGGAGAGGAACACGAGGTCCGAGAGGTCCTTTCGAATCATCGGCTTGTGAGTCGGGATCACGACCACCTCGAGGCCGTAGATCTGCTGGAATTCAAACGCCTCGGTGTCCGCGGTGCCCGTCATTCCCGACAATTTGGAATACAGCCGGAAATAATTCTGAAAGGTGATCGAGGCGACGGTCTGGTTTTCCTCGCGGACCTTGACGCCCTCTTTCGCCTCGACGGCCTGGTGCAGACCGTCCGACCAGCGGCGTCCGGGCATGGTGCGGCCGGTGAACTCATCGACGATGATGACTTCGCCTTGGCGCACGATGTACTCGACATCGCGCCGGTACAGCGCATGCGCCCGCAGCGCGGCGTTCAAGTGATGCATCAAACGGATGTTGGTGGCGTCGTAGAGGCTCTCGCCTTCGCGCAACAGGCCGATCTCCGCCATCAAATCCTCGACCTTCTGATGACCCTCTTCGGTGAGCGTGGCCTGTTTGGTCTTCTCGTCGATGGCGTAATCGCCCGGTCCGTCTTCCTGCTTCTGTTTGGTCAGGCGCGGGATCAAGGTGTTGATCTTGATGTACAGCTCGGTGCTCTCCTCGGCCGGCCCCGAGATGATCAGCGGTGTACGCGCCTCGTCGATCAGAATCGAATCGACCTCATCGACGACGGCGAAGGACAACTTGCGCTGTACGCGGTCCTCCAGGCGAAACGCGAGGTTGTCGCGCAGGTAGTCGAAGCCGAATTCATTGTTGGTGCCGTAGGTGATGTCGCAGGCATAGGCGGCGCGCTTCTCGTCGGGCGATTGGGCATTCTTGATGACTCCCACTTGCATCCCGAGAAACCGGAACACCGGACCCATCCAGTCCGAATCGCGCTGCGCCAGGTATTCGTTGACCGTGACGATGTGCACGCCATCGCCGGTGAGAGCGTTCAGATACGCGGGCAGGGTGGCCATCAAGGTCTTGCCCTCGCCCGTGCGCATTTCGGCGATCTTGCCGGAGTGCAGCGCAAGGCCGCCGATCAGCTGCACATCGAAATGCCGTAAGCCCAGCTTGCGTCGCGAGGCCTCGCGCACCAACGCAAACGCCTCGGGCACCAGATCGTCGAGCGGCGTGCCGCCGGCAAAGCGCGCCTTCAATTCGCCCGTCTTTTCGGGAAATTGCTCGTCGCGCAAGGCGCGGATGTCTGATTCAAGCTCATTGGTCGCCGCTACCGTGCGGCTCAGCTCCTTGATGAGTCGCTGATTGCGGCTGCCGAATATTTGGGTCAAAAGCTTCCACACGCGCGGGGAGTCCTCGAAAAACTGGGTATTGTACGGATAGACCGGAGGGTCGGGAAATCGTTTCGCTGCGGGCGGCGAGCTGCGGGCGGCGCGAGATGCCGGGCGGCGAGCTGCGGGCGGCGCGAGACGCGCAGGCGGCTGCAGCGGCGCCAAGCGGCTCGCGGCCCAGGAGCCCTAGCGATCCTCGCCGATGAACCGCAAGGGATCGACCTGGGTGCCGTTCTTCAGCACTTCGAAATGCAGATGCGGGCCGGTGGAACGGCCGGTCGAGCCAATCAAGGCGACCTCTTGACCCTTGCGCACCATGTCACCCTGCTTGACCAGCAGCTTCTCGTTGTGGCAGTAGCGGGTCGCCAATCCATTGCCGTGGTTGATCTCCACCATCTGGCCATAGCCGGCGCGCTCGCCGGAAAAGGTCACCAGCCCCGCGGCCACGGAGCTCACCGTCGTACCGGGCGGCCCGGCGAAATCGACGCCTTTGTGAAACGCGGTGTAGCCGGTGAACGGATCGGCGCGCTGGCCGAAATAAGAGGAAATCCAGCCGTCCTGGACCGGCCGGCCCTCGGGGTAGACCTGCTTGTTCAGCTCCCGGGTCAGAATCAGGTTCTCGAGCACCCCCAGCTGCTGCTCGCGGCTCGACAGCTGGGTCTGCAAATCATCGACCATGGCGGTGAGGCTTGGGATTTGCGCGGGCTGGCCGTCCGCCCCCTCGGCGCCGCCCAGTGCCGGCGGATTGCCGAAATCGAACTCCCCGTCATTCAAATTCGCCATTCGCGTCAAACGCTTACCGAGCGCATCGAGACGAATGACATTGGCATTCATTTGTCCCACACGCATCGCCAGCGCGTTGACCTTTTCCTGCAACACCCGGCGTACGTCCTCGATCTGCGCCTGCTCGCGCAGCAGATCCGCGGACCAACTGCCCAGCTGATCGACCGGATTCGCACCGCGGTGCCGGATCCCCAGATTCACCCCGACGGAAAATGCACCGCCCACGATGCCGAACGACCAGCGCCAACGCGGCCGCAATGACCGCAGGGTGGCGCAGATCCAGTTGTTTGACGCGGCCGGATTTGCGGCCCACAAAAATGACATTCATTGCGATGATGGTCTCGAAGCCGTCATCATGCGTGGATCTCCCATGGCTTGGGCGGCAGAGGGGGTAGACTATGCAGAATAAGATCAACCAAAACAAGGAAATTAAGCACGCTTTCGACTGTCAACGAATTCCGACAAGCCCGTGCTGCAATGCGAAAACCTAAAAATATCAATGAGTTATTCCAGGGAGGTAGCCGACGGCTCACCGACCTGAAGAGCCGGGCTCAAGAGCGCTCCACGGTCCTGAAGCACGTCTGCGCCGTGTTGCCCTCGAAGCTTGCCGAAAAAGTCGCCAGCGCCGGTCTGGAGCAGGGGCAGCTGACCCTTGGGGTGGCCGGTGCCGCTTGGGCCTGTCGGCTGCGCTATGCCAGCGAGAGCCTGCGCGAAGGGGTCGGACAGTCGATGGGCGTCGAAATCCGCAGTGTACGCATCAAGGTGGTCCCGCCCTGCGCGTGAGCCGTGCTGCGCCGCTTCAGGCCCGGGCGGCCGCCGCGACATAGGAGATGGGCGCCTCGGCCAGGCTCTCGAAGGTCACCTCCTCCCAGGCGCTCTGCGTGCCGATGAGCGCCCGCAGCAGCTTATTGTTAAGTGCGTGGCCGGACTTGTAGCCGCTGAATTCGCCGATCAGGCTGTGGCCGAGCAGGTACAAATCGCCGATCGCATCGAGAATCTTGTGTTTGACGAATTCATCCTCGTAGCGCAGGCCGTCCTCGTTCAACACCCGGTAATCATCGAGCACGATGGCGTTGTCCATATTGCCGCCCAGCGCCAGATTGCGCGCCCGCAGGCTTTCCAGATCGCGCATGAAGCCGAAGGTCCGCGCCCGGCTCACCTCGCGCAAAAATGAAGTGGTCGAGAAATCCATCGACGCCACCTGCGAATGCTTCTTGAACGTCGGGTGATTGAACTCGATTTCGAAATTCACCTTGAAGCCGTCGTACGGATCGAAGCGCGCCCATTTGTCGCCGTCTTCGACCTTGAGGCTCTCGAGGATTCGAATGAAGCGTTTCGGCGCCTTTTGCTCCTCGATACCGGCCGATTGCAGCAGGAACACGAACGGGCCGGCGCTGCCGTCCATGATCGGCACCTCGCCCGCACTCACCTCCACCAGCGCGTTGTCCACCCCCAGGCCCGCCAGGGCGGACAGCAGGTGCTCGACCGTCGAGATCTTGACCTCGCCGCTGTGCAGGGTCGTGCCCATCATGGTGTCGCCGACGTTCTGGGCGTGCGCTTTGATGTCCACCGGCTGACTCAAATCAGTGCGGCGGAACACAATGCCCGCATCCGGCACAGCCGGACGCAGCGTCATGAGAACCTTCTTGCCGGTATGTAAACCCACCCCTGTGGCACGAATCGAATTTTTGAGTGTTCGTTGATTCAACATCTATGGGAACCGCGATTACACGCTATGTTAAGTGCCGCAAAGGTACCACAGGCTGCACACCTGCTTAAAGACGCAAATTCCCTTCCTGTTCCGAAGCAAGGCGGCGCCCTGAAGTTCCGCTTGGGTTCCCGCGGGCGCCACTGCATGGATTGTCGAGATTTGTTAATTAATCCGCTTGCCGCCGCAAGAACGCCGGAATGTCGAGCAAATCCTCCGACGCGCTCTCCGCCCGCAAGCCATCGCCGACCGCCCGCTGCCGCTGAACGGTCGGCTTGTCCAGCATCGCGTAATCGGTCGGCGCCATCGGTGACTTCTGTCGCACTACGCGCATGGTCGGGGGCGGCGCCATGGCCATCGCCGTGGCCGCCGTGACCGGCTGCGGAGCGGCTCGCGCCACCGGCTTGCCGAGGCCCGTCGCCACCACCGTGACCCGGATCTGATTGGCCATCTCCGGATCGATGACGGTGCCGACCACCACGGTGGCATCGTCGGAGGCGAACTGCTTGATGACGTTGCCCACTTCCTGAAACTCGCCGATGGACAGATCCATGCCCGCCGTGACATTGACCAAAATCCCCTGGGCGCCGGAAAGATTGATGTCCTCGAGCAAGGGGCTCGAAATCGCCGCCTCGGCCGCTTCGCGCGCGCGGTCCTCGCCAGCCGCGGCGCCCGAACCCATCATCGCCATGCCGGTTTCCGACATGACGGTGCGTACGTCGGCGAAGTCCACGTTGATCAGGCCGGGCCGGGTGATCAGCTCCGCGATGCCCTGCACCGCGCCCTGCAGCACGGTGTTCGCCGCCTTGAACGCGTCGAGCAGCGTGGTGTTGCTGCCGAGCACCGACAGCAGCTTCTGGTTCGGGATCGTGATCAGCGAATCGACGTACTTCGAGAGCTCCAGCATCCCTTGGTCGGCGACGCGCGAGCGCTTGTTGCCCTCCATCTCGAAGGGTCTGGTGACCACCGCCACCGTCAGGATGCCGAGTTCCTTCGCCACCTGCGCCACCACCGGCGCCGCGCCGGTGCCGGTACCCCCGCCCATCCCGGCGGTGATGAACAGCATGTCGCACCCTTCGATGAGTTCGATGATGCGGTCACGATCCTCCATCGCGGCCTGGCGTCCAACCTCCGGATCGGCGCCTGCGCCGAGGCCCTTGGTGATGTTGCAGCCGATCTGCAGCGCCGTGCGCACCTTGGAGTGCTTCAGCGCCTGCGCGTCGGTATTGATGCAGATGAAATCCACGCCCTCCAGGCCCGCCTGCACCATGTGCGAGACCGCGTTGCCGCCGCCCCCGCCGACCCCCAGCACCTTGATGACGGCGCTTTGACTGTAAGTATCCATCAGTTCAAACATTCCAGTTCTCCTGTTGGTTGAATTCAAAAATTGCCCTGAAACCAGGCCTTCATGCGTTCGAAAATCGACTTCATGCCGCCCGCGAGCAGCGGCGCATCCCGCGCGGTACTCAATTCCAAGTTGCTCTTCGCGTACAACAGCAGTCCGACGCCGGTGGCGTGGATCGGATTGCTCACCACGTCGAGCGAGCCCGGTGACGTACTGCGGCACGCCGAGCCGCACCGGCATGTGAAACACCTCTTCGGCGAGTTCGATGGCGCCTTCCATCTTGGCGCTGCCGCCGGTGAGCACGATGCCGGTGGCCACCGACTCCTCCAGGCCCGCACGGCGCAGCTCATCGCGAACCAGCGCGAACAATTCCTCGTAGCGCGGCTCGACGATTTCGGCGAGCGTCTGGCGCGCGAGCCGCCGCGGCGGACGATCGCCGACGCTCGGCACCTCGATGGTCTCGTCGGGATTCGCCAGCTGCGACAGCGCGCAGGCGTATTTGATCTTGATGTCCTCGGCGTATTGCGTCGGCGTGCGCATGGAGACCGCGATGTCGTTCGTCACCTGGTCGCCGGCGATCGGAATCACTGCGGTATGGCGGATCGCGCCGCCGCCGAACACCGCGATGTCCGTGGTGCCGCCGCCGATGTCGACCACGCAGACCCCCAGGTCCTTTTCATCCTCGGTGAGCACCGCGTAGCTCGACGCGAGCTGCTCCAGCACGATGTCATCGACCGCAAGTCCGCAGCGCTGCACGCACTTGACGATGTTCTGCGCCGCGCTGTCCGCGCCGGTGACGATGTGCACTTTCGCCTCGAGACGCACGCCGGACATGCCGATGGGATCGCGAATCCCTTCTTGCGTGTCGATGATGTATTCCTGCGGCAGGACGTGCAGGATCTTCTGGTCGGCCGGTATCGCGACCGCCTTGGCCGCGTCGATCACGCGCTCGACATCGCCCTGCACGACCTCTTTGTCCTTGATCGCGACGATGCCGTGCGAGTTGAGGCTGCGCACGTGGCTGCCCGCGATCCCGGCGTACACCGAGTGAATCTCGCATCCCGCCATCAGCTCGGCCTCTTCGACCGCGCGCTGAATCGATTGCACGGTGGACTCGATGTTGACCACGACCCCTTTCTTCAGCCCGCGCGAAGGATGGCTGCCGATGCCGATGATCTCGAGCGCTCCGTCGGCCTTGATCTCGCCCACGATGGCGACGACCTTGCTGGTGCCGATGTCGAGGCCCACTAACAAATTGCGGTCTGAACGCTTGGCCATGTCTTGCTCGAGATTCCTTCAGGCGTCGGTATCGTCGGGATGTCTGGCGGGTACCGCCGCCGGCGCCGCGGAATTGCGCCAGCCGATGGCGAAGCCATTCGAATAGCGCATGTCCACGTAAGTGATTTCGTTCAGGCGATGGGCGATCACCTGCGAAGCGGTGCGGATGAAGCGGTCGATGCGCTCGTCGACATCGCGCCGGCCGAGCCGCACGGTCACGCCGCTGTCGAGGTCCATTTCCCAGGCGCCGCGCTCGTCGAGCCGCAGCGCGGCGATGCGCATGCCGGCCTCGAGCATGCGGCCCTGCACCGCCAGGTAGCGCTGCGCGACCTGCGATTCGGTGCCCTCGGGACCGCTCAGGCGCGGCAGCTCCGCCGGCACGTGCGCGGCCTGCCTGACGAACAATTCGCCGCGGGTGTTGAGCAGGCCCGATTCGCCCCAGCGCGCCGCCGCGGTCTGCTCGATCACGGTGACGTGCAGGCTGTTCGGCCAGCGGCGCTGAATGCGCGCGTGATCCACCCAGGGCATCGCCTCGATGGCGCGCTGGATGGCATCGAGGTCCGCCGACATGAAGCCGGCGTGCGCGAAGGGCGCAACGGCCTTTTCGATCTGTCCGGGCGAAACCCGCTGGAAGCTGCCGTCCATCGAAATCGACGCGCACCGGCCGGTCGAGCGCCCAGCTGAGCGCGGCCAATGCGCCGGCGGCGAGCGCGATGAGCGCCGCACGCCGCGCGTGCGAGCGCCACTCGGTGATGAATTTGGGCCACTGCCGCGCGGGCTGCTTCGCCCTGGACGGATCCTTGAATCGATTGCGGCGGACGAGCCCATTGAGGTTCATTTTCGCTCCCTCGCGAAACTGGTCTCCAGAACGCGCCACACCAGCTCGTCGAAATCGATGCCGGCGCGCCGCGCCGCCATCGGCACCAGGCTGTGATCGGTCATGCCGGGCGTCGTGTTGATTTCGATGAAATAGAACTTGCCGGTCGCCTTGTCGCGCATGAAGTCGACGCGGCCCCAGCCGAAGCAGTCGGTGACGCGAAAGCAGGCGAGCGCGGCTGCCTGCAGCTCGCGCTTCCGCCTCGGCCTCGATGCCGCTCGGGCAGTGATACTGCGTATCGTCGCGGAAGTACTTCGCCTCGTAGTCGTAGAACTCGGTCGCCGGCTCGATGCGGATCGAGGGCAGCGCGCGATCCTTGCAGCACGCCCACCGTGTACTCCTCGCCCGCGATGAAGCGCTCCGCGAACACCACCGGATCGATGCGCGCGCGCCTCCGCGTAGGCGCGCTCGAGCTCCGCCGCGGCTTTGACCTTGGTGATGCCGACGCTCGAGCCCTGCGAGGCGGGCTTGACCATCATCGGCAGGCCGATGTCGGCGAGCGCGCGCGGCAGATCGGCCGGACTCGACAGCACCGCATACTCCGGCGCGGCGAAGCCCGCGCCCGACCACGACGCGCTTGGTCTTGAGCTTGTCCATGGTGAGCGCCGAGGCGAGCACGCCGCTGCCGGTGTAGGGCACGCCGAGCCATTCGAGCGCGCCCTGCATCAGTCCGTCCTCGCCGCCGGGGCCGTGCAGCGCGATCCAGGCGCGCTCGAAGCCCTCGCTCACCAGGCTCTGCACCGGCCGATCGCGCGGATCGAACGCATGCGCATCGACGCCGCGGCGCTGCAAGCGCCGCGAGCACCGCGTTGCCGCTCAGCAGCGAGATCTCGCGCTCGGTGGAATCGCCGCCCAGCAGCACCGCGACCTTGCCGAATTCCCCGCTGCGCCCGCGCCCGCGCGGCGCGCGCCGATATCGCCTTGAGCAGGCTCATGCCGGCTCTCCGACGATGCGCACTTCGGTCGCGAGCTCGATGCGGTGGGCCGCGGCGACGGTGCGCTGCACGTGCAGGATCAGCGCCTCGATGTCGGCGGCGCGCGCAGCGCCATGGTTGATGATGAAATTGGCGTGCTTCTCCGATACCGACGCATCGCCGATGCGAAATCCCTTGAGGCCGGCGCTCTCGATCAGACGCGCCGCGTGATCGCCCGGCGGATTGGTGAACACCGAGCCGCAGCTCCATTCGCCGATCGGCTGGGTCTGCTTGCGCCGCTCCAGCAGCTCGCGAATGGCTTCGTCGTTGATTCCCGGTTTGCGCTCGAACTCCAGGCGCGCGCCGACGAACCATTCGTCGGCGGGACCCTGCACGTGGCGATAGCCGATCTCGTAGTCGGCGGGCGTGCGCGTGTGCCGCGCGCCGCGCCGGTCGAGCGCTTCCACCTCGACGACGTGGCGCCAGGTCTCGCCGCCCCAGGCGCCGGCGTTCATCGCGAGCGCACCGCCGAGCGTGCCCGGGATGCCGGCGAAGAATTCCGCCGGGCCGCAGGCCCCATTTCACGCATTGCCGGGCGATGCGCGCGCAGGGCACGCCCGCACCGGCATGGATGCGCGTGGCGCTGATCCGCTCGAGCGAGCCGAGCGCGCCGTGCGTCGACACCACCGCGCCGCGCACGCCGCCGTCGCGCACCAGCAGATTGCTGCCGAGCCCGATCCACAGCAGCGGCATATCCGGCGGCAGCTGCCGAATGAACGCCGCCAGATCCATGGTGTCGCGCGGAGCGAAGAACAGATCGGCAGGTGCCGCCCACGTGCCACGAGGTGTGCTTGGACATGGGCACATCGTGCAGCACCCGGGCGGCGAATTCCGGCGCGAGACCGGGCGTGCGCGCCAGACTGCTCATGCCGCCGCTCCCGCCGCGAACCGGCTCTTCAGCTCCTGCGCGATGGCGCCGATGTTGCCGGCGCCCATGGTGAGCACCACGTCGCCGTCGTGCAGCACGCTGCGCAGCGCTTCGGCCAGCTCATCGACGCGCTCGACGAACACCGGCTCGACGACTCCGCGCGTGCGCACCGCGCGGCAGATGGCGCGTCCGTCGGCGCCGGCGATCGGCGCCTCGCCCGCGGCATAGACCTCGGTGACCAGCAGCACGTCGCATTCGCTCAAGCTGCGCCCGAAATCGTCGAGCAGATCGCGCGTGCGAGTGTAGCGATGCGGCTGAAATGCCAGCACCAGACGGCGCGCCGGCCACGCCTGGCGCACCGCATCGAGCGTGGCGGCGACCTCGGTCGGATGGTGACCGTAGTCGTCCACGACGAGGGCGCGTCCCGCCGGGCCAGTGTATCTCGCCGAGCTGCTGCAGGCGCCGGTCGATGCCCTGAAAATTGCGCAAGCGCCCGCTGGATCGCGGCATCGGCGACATCGAGCTCGGTGGCCACTGCGACCGCGGCCAGCGAATTCGAGCACGTTGTGCCGTCCCGGCAGATTGAGGGTCAGCTTGAGCGGCGCACGCCCCTCGCGCAGCGCCTGGTAGCGCGATTGCAGACCCACGCGCTCGCACCTCGACCGCGCGCACGTCGGCGGCGGCCGACGAAGCCGTAGGTGACGAAGGGCCGTGCGACGGCTTCCAGAATGCTGCGCACGTGCGCGTCGTCGACGCACAGCACCGCCAGGCCGTAGAACGGCAGGTTGTGCAGAAAGTCGACGAAGCTCTGCTTGAGCCGCGCGAAATCGCCGTCGTGGGTCGCCGAGATGATCGTTGTCGATGTTGGTGACGATGGCGATCATCGGCTGCAGATGCATGAACGACGCGTCGCTCTCGTCGGCCTCGGCGACCAGATAGCGGCCCGCGCCCAGCCGCGCGTTGCTGTCGGCGCTCTTCAGCCGCCCGCCGATGACGAAGGTCGGATCGAGGCCGCCTTCGCCGAGCACGCTCGCGACCAGGCTCGTGGTCGTGGTCTTGCCGTGCGTGCCGGCGACCGCGATCGAATAGCGGAAGCGCATCAGTTCGCCGAGCATCTCCGCGCGCGGCACCACCGGGATGCGCCTGCGCGAGCGCCGCGGCCACCTCGGGATTGGCGCGGCTCACGGCGCTCGACACCACCACCACGTCCGCCTTCGCCCAGGTGCTCGGCGGCATGCCCGATGAAGATCTGCGCGCCCAGGCGCGCGAGACGCTGCGTCACGGCGTTGGCGCTTCAGATCCGAGCCCTGCACGTCGTAGCCCAGGTTGAGCAGCACCTCGGCGATGCCGCCCATGCCGCTGCCGCCGATGCCGACCAGATGAATGAGATGGATGCGGCGCATGCGATCGTTCATGCCGCGTGCGCTCTCCCGCCGCGCATGCACAGGTCCGCCAGTCCGCGACGCCGCGTCGATGTTGCGGGCGGCGCGTGCGGCCTGCGCCATCTTGAGCATCTGCGCCCGGTCCGCCGTGAGCTCCGCGATGCATCGCGCTCAGCGCGTCCGGCGTCAGCTCCCGCTCCGGGCAGCACTCGCGCGGCCCCGATCCGCACCATGGCCTCGGCGTTCTTGGTCTGGTGATCGTCGGTGGCCGCCGGCCAACGGCACCAGGAGCGCGCCCAGGCCGGCCGCCTGCAAGTTCGGCGATGGTCATCGCGCCGGCGCGGCACAGCGCCAGATCCGCCCAGGCGTAGGCCGCGGCCATGTCCTCGATGAACGGCAGCACCTCGGCCTCGACCCTGAGCGCGGCGTAGGCGGCGCGCGCGGCCGCGAGGCCCCGCTCGCCGGCCTGGTGGCGCACGTTGGGCCGGCGCGAGGGATCCAGGCGCGAGAGCGCCTGCGGCACGACGGCGTTCAGGCGCTGCGCGCCCTGGCTGCCGCCGAACACCAGCAGATCGCGCGCGCGCCGCGGCCCGCGAAGCGCACCGCCGGCTCCGGGATGGCGGCGATGTCGGCGCGCACCGGATTGCCGACGGTGCGGGCGCGCACTCCGCGGGTCGAAGCTCCCGGGAAACGCCTCCAGCACGTGGGTGGCGATGCGCGACAGCCAGCGATTGGTCAGGCCCGCGATGGCGTTCTGCTCGTGGATCAGCAGCGGGATGCGCAGCAGCCAGGCGGCGATGCCGCCGGGCCCGCTCACGTAGCCGCCGGCGCCGAGCACCGCGCGCGGCCGCACGCGCCGCAGTATTCGCAGCGACTGCAGCACGGCGCCGGCGACACGCAAGCGGCGCCAGCAGCCACGTCGAGCAGGCCCTTGCCGCGAATGCCGCGCGACGCGCACCCACTCGATCGGAAATCCGTTCGCCGGCACCAGCCGCGACTCCATGCTGCCGGGAACGCCCAGCCACACCACCGGGACGCCGCGCTCGCGCAGCACCTTCGCCACCGCGAGCGCCGGAAACACATGGCCGCCGGTGCCGCCCGCCATGATCAGCACGGGGCCCATGCCGGCCGCGCCGCTCATCGCGACCCTCCCGGCATGCGCATCACCGCGGAGCGCGAGGTGCATTTGACCTCGTGGTAGATCCGCAGCAGCACGCCGAGCCACGCCAGGCTCACCAGCAAACTGCTGCGCCCGTAGCTGAGCAGCGGCAGCGTCAGCCCCTTGGTCGGCAAGCACGCCCATGTTGACGCCGATGTTCACGATGGCCTGCAGGCCGAGCCAGACGCCGAAGGCGAGCGCCACGTAGGCCTGGAACGGCAGCCCCGCCTGCGCGGCCATGCGCGAAATCTGGAATGCGCGCCACACCAGCGCGACGAACAAGGCCGAGCACGCCGATCACGCCGACCAGGCCGAGCTCCTCGGCCAGCACCGCGAACACGAAATCGGTGTGCGCCTCGGGCAGATAGAACAGCTTCTGCACGCTGCTGCCCAGACCGACGCCGAACCACGAGCCGCGCCCGATCGCGATCAGCGACTGCGTCAGCTGGAAGCCGCCGTTGAACGGATCGTCCCAGGGATGCAGGAATCCGGTGAGGCGCTTGAGTCGGTAGGCGGAGGTCAGCGCCAGCACCGCGAAGGCCAGCGCCGCGGCGGATACCAGCAGCAGCACGTAGCGCAGACGCGCGCCGGCCACGAACAGCACCGCGAAGCCGGTGGCGAACAGCACGGTGGCGGCGCCGAAGTCCGGCTCGAGCAGCAGCAGCACCGCGGCGACGCCGAGCAGCCCCACCGGCTTGCCGAGACCGGGCAGGGTTTGCTCCAGCTCCGTGCGCTTGCGCACGCAATAGCTGCACACCCAGGTCAGCACCAGCACTTTGGCAGCTCGGAGACCTGGAAGTTCATCGGGCCCACGCGCATCCAGCGCCGCGCGCCGTTCACCGTCGCACCCAGACCGGGCACCAGCACCAGCAGCAGCAGCAGCAGTCCGAACAGCAGCAGCGCCAAGCTGTACTTGTCCCAAAACTGCACCGGCACGCGGGTGATCATCCAGGCGCACAGCACGCCGACCACGCTGAACACGAACTGCCGCTCGAGAAAATAGAACGGATCGCCGAGATCCTTGGCGGCGATCGACATCGAGGCCGAGGTGACCATGACCAGACCGACCAGCAGCAGCGCAGCCGTGAGCCCGAGAGTGACGGCATCCCAGGCGAACGGCATGCGCTCGCGCGCACGTACACCGTAGGACATGGTGGCGGCATTCATCGCGCGCGGCCACGCGAGCGCACGCACCGCGGCGGCGAACACATCGCCGCGATGAGCGTAGTCGCGAAACATGTCGAGGCTCGCGCAGGCCGGCGACAGCAGCACCGTGTCGCCCGGCCGCGGCGACGGCGGCGGCCGCATTCACCGCGGCCTCCATCGTGGCGGCGCGCTCGGTCGTGCACACACCCCGCAAGGCCGCCTCGACGGCCGCCGCGTCCTTGCCGATCAGCACCGCGTGCCGCACCTTGCCGCGAAAAGCCGCGGCAAGCGGCGCGAAGTCCTGTCCCTTGCCCTCGCCGCCCGCGATCAGCACCAGGGGTCCGCTCAAGCCCGCCGACCGCCGCGAGGGTCGCGCCCACGTTCGTGCCCTTCGAGTCATCGATGTAGCGCACGCCCGCAATATCGGCGACCCATGCCGAGCGATGCTTCGAGGCCCGGAAAGGTCTCGATCGCCTCGAGCATCGCCGGGAGTTCGGCAGGCCCGCCGCCTCGCCCAAGCGCGAGGGCCGCCAGCGCGTTGGCGGCGTTGTGCAGACCGGTGATCTTCATCCGCGAGATGTCGAACACGGGCTCGCCGCGGCGCGCCAGATGAATTCGTTCGCCGACGTGCAGCAGCGCGAAATCCGCGTCCGGACGCTGCGATGGAAAATGTCAGGATGTGCGGCGGGTCGCGCGCGCGCCGCCCCGCGATTTGCCGGCGCGCCCGTCAGTGCCGCGCGCATGGCCGCCACCCGAGGGTCGTCGGCGTTCAGCACCACGGTCGATGCCCTGGCGAAGATCCGCGCCTTGGCGCGCGCGTATGCGGAAACGGAGGCATAGCGATCCAGGTGATCCGCAGTGACGTTGAGCACCACGGCGGCCAGGAGCTCGAGCGAGCATGTGGTCTCCAGCTGAAAGCTCGACAGCTCGAGCACGTACAGATCGGGAACCGGCTGCTCCAGCAGATCGAGCGCGGGTTTGCCCAAGTTGCCGCCGGCGAGCACGCGCCGCCCGGCTGCGGCGGCCATGCGCGCGACCAGGCTGGTGACCGTGCTCTTGCCGTTGGTGCCGGTGATGCCGATGACCGGCGCTCGCACCGCGCGCGCGAACAGCTCGATGTCGCCCAGCACCTCGATGCCGCGCGCCCGCGCCGCGAGGCAATCGGCTCCTCGAGCGACACGCCCGGAGACATCAGCACCTGCGATGCGCCGTCGAGCAGCGACAGATCGAAGCCGCCCAGGCGGATGTCCAGCGTCTTGGCAAGGTCGCCGAGTTCGGCGAGCCCCGGCGGCGCCCGGCGCGAATCGGTGGCGGACACCGGAATGCCGCGCTTCGCCAGATAGCGCAAGCACGATGCCCCTGTCTTGCCGAGACCGACGACCACGCTTGCCATCATCGGATCTTCAAGGTGGCGAGGCCGGCCAACACCAGCACGAAGCTGATGATCCAGAAGCGCACGATGACTTTGGGCTCCGACCACCCCTTGAGCTCGAAATGATGATGCAGCGGCGCCATGCGGAAGATGCGCTCTGCCCGTGAGCTTGAACGATGCCACCTGCAGCACCACCGAGACGGTCTCGAGCACGAACACGCCGCCCATCACGAACAGCACGATCTCCTGGCGCACGATCACCGCGACGGTGCCGAGCGCGGCGCCGATCGCCAGCGCGCCCACGTCGCCCATGAACACCTCCGCCGGATAGGAATTGAACCAGAGGAACCCGAGGCCCGCGCCGACCGTGGTGGCGCAGAAAACCAGCACCTCGCCGACGCCGGTGATGTACGGAATCTGCAGATAGGTGGCGAATTTGATGTTGCCGGTGGCGTAGGCGAACACGCCGAGCGCCGCGGCCACCATCACCGCCGGCATGATGGCGAGGCCGTCGAGCCCGTCGGTCAGATTCACCGCGTTGCTGGTGCCGACGATGACGAAGATAGGCGTAGGCGACGAATCCGGCGGTGGACATCGGCAGGGCCACGGTCTTGAAGAAAGGCACGTACAGCGAGGTCTCGGCCGTCGACTGATGCATGGCGTGCAGCGCGAACGCCGCGCACAGCGCGGCCACCGACTGCGCCAGGTACTTGTAGCGTGCCGGAAGACCCTTGGAGTTGCCGACCACCAGCTTCAAGTAGTCGTCGTAGAAGCCGATGCCGCCGAAGGCCAGCGTGGTCGCCGACGAGGATCCAGACGAAGCGGTCGGACAGATCCGCCCACAGCAGGGTCGCGATCACCATCGCCACCAGGATGAGGCCGCCGCCCATGGTCGGCGTGCCGGACTTCTGCAAATGCGACTGCGGGCCGTCGATGCGCACCTGCTGGCCGATCTGGTAGCGGCTCAAGGTGCGCGATCATGCGCGGCCCGATGAACATCGCCATGGCGAGCGCGGTTATCGCGGCGAGAATGCCGCGCAGAGTCAGGTACTGAAACACGTGGAAGCCGGAATGGCTCTTCGCGAGATATTCGGTGAGATACAACAGCATGGCGTCAGCTCGCCCGCATCATCGGGCCGGAGCCCGCGCCGCCGCCGCTCAAGGCCTGCACCACGCGCTCCAGGCGGTTCACGCGCGAACCCTTGATCAGCACCGTCACGCCCGGCGAGAGCTCCGCCTGCAGACGGCGGATCAGCGAATCGACGTCCGCGAACCATTCGCCGCCCGACCCGAATGTCTCGACCGCCCGCGAACTCTGCGGCCCGAAGGCGAACAGGCGCTTGACGCCGCAGTCGCGCGCGTAGCGGCCCATGGTCGCGTGGCTGTCCGAGGTGTGCTCGCCCAGTTCGGCCATGTCCGCAAGCACCAGCCAGGTCGTACCGGAGAGCGAACGCAGCACGTCGAGTGCCGGCGCGCACCGAGCTCGGATTGGCGTTGTAGGAATCGTCGATGATCCAGCTGTCGCGCAGGCCCGCCTTGAGCTGCAGCCGACCCGGCACGGCACGGAATTCCGCGAGGCCGGCGCCGATGTCGTCGAGGGATGCTCCCGCCGCGCTGGCCGCGCTCGCCGCACCCAGGGCGTTGACGATATTGTGCGCGCCGCCGGCCTTGAGCATGATCGCGCGCTCGCCCAGCGGGCACACCAGGGTGAACCGCGTCGCGAACTCCCCGCGCTCGATCGCCTGGACCGGGTTCCTGGCGCTGAAATCCGCCGGGGCGCGCACGCCGAAGGTGATGACGCGCGCGCGCGCGCGGCCATTGTGCGCCAATAGTCTGCGTAGGCATCATCGGCGTTGATGATCGCGGCGGCGCCCTGCTCCAATCCGCCCACCATCTCCCCCTCGCCCTGGGCGACGCCGTCCAGATCGCCGAAGCCCTCGAGGTGCTCCGCGCCGGCATTGGTGATCAGACCCACCGTCGGCCGCGCGAGCCGCACCAGTTCCGCCACATCGCCGATGCGATTGGCGCCCATCTCGATGACCGCGCTGCGATGCGAGGGCTCCAGGCGCATCAGCGTCAGCGGCACGCCGATGTGGTTGTTGAGGTTGCCGTGCGTCGCCATGCACGGACCGCTGCGCGCGAGAATCGCCGCCGTCATTTCCTTCACTGTGGTCTTGCCGTTGCTGCCGCCGATCGCCACGATGGGTATGGAAAAATCGGCACGCCAGGCCTGCGCGAGGCGCTGCAGACCGTGCAGCGCGTCCGCGACCACGATTTGCGGCAGTGGCGCCGACGGCACCGCCCGATCCACCAGGGCGCCGACGGCGCCGCGCGCCGCCGCCGCGGCGACGAATTGCGCGCCGTCGAATTTCGGTCCGCGCAGCGCGACGAACAGCGCGCCTGCCTGCAGCGTGCGGCTGTCCGTCGACACCGCGCAGTACGGGCGATCGACGCCGAGCGAGCTCGCCGCCGAGCACCCGCGCCGCCTCGCAGAGCGTGCGCCTCATGCCGCGGCTCCCAGATATCGCAATGCCTCGCGGCGATCGCTGAAGCTGCGCCGCGTCGTGCCGTAGATCTGGTAATCCTCGTGCCCCTTGCCGGCGATGAGCACCACATCGGCAGCCGCGGCCTCGTTGAGCGCCGCCGCAATCGCCTCGCCGCGATCGTGAATCACTCGCGCGCGCGTGCGACTTGATGCCGCCGGTGATGCTGCGCACGATGTCCTGCGGGTTCTCGGAGCGGGGATTGTCGTCGGTGACGATGATCTCGATCCGCGAGCTCGTCGGCGACGGCGCCCATCATCGGGCGCTTGCCCGGATCGCGATCGCCGCCGCAGCCGAACACGCACCACAGTGCGCCGCGGCAGTGTTCGCGCAGGCCGCCCAAGGCCTTGGCGAGCGCGTCCGGCGTATGCGCATAGTCGATCACGGCCAGCGGCTTGCCGCGCACGGCGGGTTCGATCACCTCCATGCGGCCCGGGGGCGCCGTGCACTCGGCGAGCGCGGAGGCGGCTGCCTCGAGCTGCACTCCGAGCGAGAGCAGGCAGCCGAGCACCACCAGCGAGTTCTCGGCGTTGAAGCGGCCGAGCAGCCGGGTGTGCAGTCGCAGCTTGCCGAAGCTGCCGTCGAGCGTCATGGAAACCCCGCGCAGATCCACCGCCACGTCGTTCGCATGCAGCGAACGGTCCGCCAGCCAGCCGGCGCCGTCCGCGCCGATCCAGACCGCCGTCAGCGGCGCGCGTCCCGTGTAGGCCTGCGCGAATTGACGGCCGAACGCGTCGCCGATGTTGACGACGACATGCTGCAGATCTGTCGACCGTGAACAGGCGCGCCTTGGCCTCGCCGTAGGCCTGCATCGAGGGGTGGTAGTCCAGATGGTCGCGGCTCAAATTGGTGAATGCGGCCGTGTGCAACCGCACGCCGTCGATGCGGCCCTGATCGAGCGCATGCGAGGACACCTCCATCGCGACCTCGCGCACGCCCTGCGCTTTGAGCTGCGCGAGCGTGCGATGCACGCTGACGGCGTCCGGTGTGGTGTGGGTCGGACTCGCGAGCGCGCCGATGCGGCCCCAGCCGATGGTGCCCATGTAGGCCGCGTGGTGTTTGAGGCGCTCGAGGCATTGCGCCACGAGGTACGCGCAGGTGGTCTTGCCGTTGGTGCCGGTGATGCCGACGATGCGCAGCTGGGCGGACGGCCAGCCGAAGAACCGGTCGGCGATGCGGCCCACCAATCGTCGCAAGTCGGCCACCGGCGCGGCGAACACGGCAGGCGCGAGGGCGGGAGGCCCGATGCCGGGGCCCGGCTCCCACAGCACCGCGCTCGCGCCGCGCGCGGCCGCCTCGGCGGCGAATGCCAGGCCGTGCGCCTGGCGCCCGCGCAGCGCGAAGAACAGGCTGCCGGCGCGCACGTCGCGGCTGTCGAGGGT
Source organism: uncultured Gammaproteobacteria bacterium (assembly GCA_963774865.1). Lineage (GTDB taxonomy): Bacteria > Pseudomonadota > Gammaproteobacteria > Steroidobacterales > Steroidobacteraceae > Bog-1198. The sequence continues at coordinate 435,607 of CAVZGU010000011.1, read as the reverse complement.
GAGATCCAGAACGTGCGTGGCGGACTCGGGCACGACCGCGATGCCGTCGAGCAGCCATGCGAGAGATACGCTCGCGGCGCTCATGGCGCGGCGTTCGCCTGCACCAGCGCGGCCGCTGGAACATTCTGCAGATCGTCGGGGGGCACGTCCATGAGGCGCAGCGCGCCCGACATCACGCTGGCGAATACCGGCGCCGCCACCTGGCCGCCCTGGTGCAGATCGCCGTTGGGCTCATCGATCACCACTACCGTCGCCAGCCTCGGATGCGATGCCGGCACCAAACCTGCGAACACCGCCATGTAGCGGTCGGTCGAATATCCGCCGGCGATCGATTTGAACGCAGTGCCCGTCTTGCCCGAGACGCGATAGCCGATGAGCGAAGCGCGGGTCGCGGTGCCGCCCTTTTCGACCACGTGCTCCATCAATTGCACGAGCTCGCGCGCCACCTTGGGATCGAGGACCCGTTCGCTCGGCACCGGCCCGGTGACGCGCTCGAAGGAGATCGGGCGCTTGATGCCGCCGGCGCCGATGGTGGCGTAGGCGTGCGCCAACTGCAGGGGCGTCACCGACAGCCCGTAGCCATGCGACAGAGTGGCGATGCCGACCGGCCGCCAATGGGAGTAATTGCTGAGCATGCCGGCCGACTCGCCGGGATAGCCGCTGCCGGTGACCTGACCCAACCCTAAGCTGGTCAGCGTGTTCCAGATCTGTTCGGGCTTGAGCGACAGCGCGACCTTGGCGGTGCCGACGTTGCTGGATTTGGCCAGGATCGTCGCCAGATCGATGACGCCGAGATTCTCCTCGTCCTCCTCCATCTTGTTGCCGACCATGAAGAACCCGGGCGAGGTGTCCACCACGCTGTCCGGGCGGTACTGCCCGGAGGCGAGCGCCGCCGCCATGATGAACGGCTTGACGCTCGAGCCGGGCTCGAAAATGTCGGTGGCCGCGCGGTTGCGGTACAGCCCGGCCTTGAGCTGCTCGCGATCATTCGGGTTGTACGCGGGCTGATTCACCATCGCCAGCACTTCGCCCGTGTCGACGTCGATGACGATGACCGAGCCGGCGTGCGCGCGGTATTCCTGCATCGCCGCCTTCAATTCGCGGTAGGCGAGATATTGAATGCGCAGGTCGATGCTGGTGACCAGATCGCGCCCCGGCCGGGGCGCGCGAATGCTCTCCACGTTCTCGACGACGCGCCCGTACAGGTCCTGAATGACCCGCTTGGCGCCGTCCTCGCCATTCAGCAGCTGGTCGTACGCGAGCTCCAGGCCCTCCTGACCCTGGTCGTCGATGGTCGTGAATCCGACCACGTGTCCCGCCACCTCGCCGGCCGGGTAGTAGCGCCGGTACTCGCGCAGCAGATACACGCCCGGAATTCCCAGCGCCTTGATGTGCGCCGCCTGCTCGGGCGGCATGTGGCGCACCAGGTAGAGGAATTCTCGATCCAGATTGCTGGTGATGCGCCGTGCCAAGGACTGCTGATCCTCCTTCAAGGCCTTCGCCAGTTTCGGCAGCTGATCGATGTTGTCGTTCAATTCCTGCGGATTGACCCACACGCTGTCCACGGGCGTACTGACCGCCAGCGGCTCGCCGGAGCGGTCCGTGATCGCGCCGCGATGCGCCGCGATCTTGACGACGCGCATCGAACGCTCGTCGCCCTGCCGCGCCAGAAATCCGTGGTCGAGCAATTGCAGCTCGACCGCGCGCGCCGCGAGCCCCGCGGCGCCCAGCACCACGAGTCCGAGCACCAGCACCGACCGCCAGCGATAGCTCTTCGCCTGCGTGCCGCCTTCGTTCGAGCGCTGCTTCACGGACGCACGATCCGCACATCGCGAGTCTGCGGCAAGGTCATCTGCAGCTTGGAGTTTGCGACGCGCTCGACGAAAGCATGCGAGGACCAATAGCTCTGTTCGAGCTGCAGACGGCCCCAATCCATCTCGAGCGAATCGCGCTCGGCATTGACCTTCTCCAGGCGCACGAACAGATCGCGCGCCTTGTGCCGCGCGTAGATCACCTGCACGGCGGATCCGAGCACGGCGATCCACAGAACCGGCAGAACCACGGGCATCAATTTGCGGATCTTCATGCGGCCCATCCCGTGCTCAGTCGTTCGGCGACGCGCAGGCGTGCGCTGCGGGCGCGCGGGTTGCGCGCGGTCTCCTGCGCGTCCGGCTGACCGATTTGCCCACCAATCTGAGCTTCGGCCGCGCATGCTCCGGCACCTGCGGCAGTCCGGCATACATCGGATCGGTGAGCGAGTGGCCGCGCATGAAGTGCTTCACCACGCGATCCTCGAGCGAGTGAAAACTGATGACGGCGAGCCGCCCGTGCGGGGCCAGGCGCGTCGAGCGCGGCTTCGAGCCCGGCCTCGAGCTCCTCGAGCTCGCCGTTGACGTGGATGCGCAGCGCCTGGAACACGCGGGTCGCCGGATGCTTGAAGCGCTCGCCGCGCGGGACGCGGGCGACGCGCTCGATCAGACCGGCGAGCTGCAGGGTGCGCTCGAACGGCCTTGACCGACGGTCGGCGACGATGGCGCGCGCGATGCGCGGCGCCAAGCGCTCCTCGCCGAATTCCCGAAAGATGCGGATCAGCTCGGCCTCGGACGCGCCGTTGACCACGTCGGCCGCGCTCACCCCTTCGCCCTTGCTCATGCGCATGTCGAGCGGCCCGTCGTGCATGAAGCTGAAGCCGCGCTCGGGGTCGTCGAGCTGCGGCGAGGAGACGCCGAGGTCGAACAGGATGCCGTCGAACTTGCAGGCCGGGCTGACCGCGGTCGGCGCATGCGCGAAGCGCGGAGAAGCGGCGCGAGGAATATCGCGACGCGCGGATCGCCCGCGAAGCGCGCTCTGGCTTCGGCGATGGCGACCGGATCGCGATCGAGACACAGCAATCGGCCGTCAGCGATGAGCTTCTCCAAAATCGCCCCTGCATGTCCGCCCCGCCCATAAGTGGCATCCAGATAGGTGCCACTCGCCCGTATGTTCAACGCGGCCAGTACCTGAGGTAGCAGTACCGCCGTGTGCTACCTCCGCCATCTCCTGCCATCGCCCTCGCCCCGTCGACTCGGAGGGCTTAAAGCGACAACGTTTCAAGCTCGGCCGGCAGGTCGGCCGCGGCTTCTCCGCTTGCCAGCCATTCGTCGCGCCGCTCGTTCCAGCGCGCCTCGTCCCACAGCTCGAATCGCATGCCCTGGCCGATGAGCATGGCGTCGCGGGTCAGCAGGCCGAACTCGCGCAGATTGCGGCGGCAGCAGCACCCGGCCGTGCCCGTCGAGTTCCAGGTCCGTCGCGTGCCCGACCATCAGCCGCTGCAGGCGCCGCGCCTCAGGGTTCAGCGTGGGCAGGCGCATCAACTTGCGCTCGATCTCCTCCCAATCCGGCAACGGGTAGATGAGCAGGCACTGGTCCTTGTCCACCGTGACCACCAATTTGCCGCCGCATCGCTCCTGCAGCCGCTCGCGATACCGGGTGGGCATGACCATCCGGCCTTTGACATCGAGAGTGAGCTTGTTGGCGCCCCGGAACATGTTGGATGGGCCTCGTGACCCATTTTCTCCCACTTTTTCCCACCGGCCGCCACTATAGGGAGCGCCGTGTCGCACTGTCAACGGCTTAAGTTAAAAAAAACTCGGGACAACAGTGACTTAGATCACATTTGTTGGATACGCGCGACCGCAGCACGTGGACTTCGTTTCGAATCAATCTGTTAGCGTGTTTTTCTGTCTTTGCACGCGAGCGAATCGCGCAGCGAGCTGCGCGCGTGCGGTCGCGCAGCTCCGCGCTTTTCTTCACCGATCAAGTCGCGGCGGGTCGCTTCGACCCGTTGACAGTTGCGCGCAGCGCCTAGAAAAGAGTCGGCCGATAAGCCGGGTTCTGTCGTGGACAGTCATTCATCTGGGATGCACGTCGCCGCACACCTCAAGCGACCTACCCGGAAGCCCATGCGGGCCACATGTAGCGGCCGAAACGACCGCTCGCTTCCCTATTTGGTCTTGCTCCAGGTGGGGTTTGCCGTGCCGCTGATGTTGCCACCCGCGCGGTGCGCTCTTACCGCACCATTTCACCCTTACCGGCGCCGCTTGCGCGGCGCTTAGGCGGTATCTTTCTGTTGCACTTTCCGTGGCTCGCGCCCCCCAGGCGTTACCTGGCACCTTGCCCTGTGGAGCCCGGACTTTCCTCCATGCGCTCGCGCACACAGCGACTGCCTGGCCGACTCTTAGGGCGCACCATACGCCTGTTTCAGCTGCAGCGCCCGCTTGTACGCCTCGTTGTCGCGCACCGCGCTGATCTGCGCCGCGAGATGCGCCGCCTGCTTCAAGCGGCAATTCCGCCGAGCAGCGGCTCGAGCACCCGGTCGAGCGCGCCGCCATGGCCGTCCGCGCCGCCTGCGGCGTCGCCGTGCCCGGGCGCCGCGCCCGCGATCACCAGTACGATTTCGCCGCGCGCGAAATCCGCCTCCGCGCCGGCGCGCAGCGCCAGCTGCGCGAGCGAGCCGCGATACAGCGTCTCATGCAGCTTGGTGATCTCGCGCGCCACGGCGGCAGCGCGTCCGGCGCCGAGCGCGCCGCGCAGTCCGCGAGCATATCCCGCACGCGGTGCGGCGACTCGTAGAACACCAGCGTTCGCGGCTCTGCGGCGAGCGCATCCAAGCGCTCGCGGCGTGCGGCTGCGCGCGCCGGCAGAAAACCCTCGAAGCAGAATCGGTCGGTCGGCAATGCGCAGATCGAGAGCGCGGCGACGAGCGCGCAGGGACCGGGAATGGCGATGACGTCGATGCCGGCCGCCGCGCACGCGCGCACCAGATCAAACCCGGGATCGCTGATGCCGGGAGTACCGGCATCGCTCACCAGCGCGATCTCGGCGCCGCTCTGCATGCGCAGCAACGAGCTCGCGGCGTCCGCTTGAGCTCGTTGTGTTCGTGCAGCGACACCATCGGGGTCGGATGCCGAAATGCTTCAGCAGCGCCCCCGTATGACGCGTGTCCTCGGCCGCAATCAGCGCGCAGGCCGAAAGCATCGGCGCGGGCCCGCGGGCTCAAATCGCCGAGATTGCCGATCGGCGTCGCAACGACGTAGAGCCGACCCGCGCGCGTGTTTGTCACTATATATCCCCTGCTCGCAACTTAACAGAGAATCGCGGTATGCAGGGTATGGCAGCGATCCTTCGACGTCCACGGCCGTGCTCTGCGCGGCGTTCGCGGCGGCGCTCTTGGCGGCGGCCTGCAGCCTGGTGCAGCCGGTGGAAGGCACGGCTCGAGAAGCAGCAGCGGGCGCAGCGCCTGGCGGGCGAAGGCAAGCACTCCGATGCTGCGCGCGGCGTATGCGGAACTCGCCGCGCAGGCGCCGGCGGAGCGCGACAGCTACGAGCTGCTGAGCGCCGAACAATGGGTGCTCGCCGGGGACACGCCGGCGGCCAAGCAAGCATTCGCCGCGGTGTCGCCCGAGGCGCGCACCCAGCTGCCGGCTTCGCGCGCGATCGTCGCCGCCGAGATCGCGCTCGCGGAGAACGACGGCGCGCGCGCCATTCACGAATTGGATGCGATTCCCGTGCCCACGCAGCCGGACCTGGCGCAGAATTATTGGTGGATCCGCGGCAAGAGCGCGTTCCTGACCGGCCACCCCGTGGAAGGCACACGCGCCTTCGTCGAGCGCGAGCGCTACCTGCCGGATCCCGCGCGCCCTGCGCGCCAGCCGCGAGGAGCTTTTCGCCCTGATTCGCGAGCGCCGCGGAGCGCGGCACGCCGCTCAAGCCGCCGCCGAAAACCGATCCCATCGTCGCCGGGTGGCTGGCGCTCGGCCCCGTCGCCGTGGAGATGACGCGCAATCCGATGCACGCCGGCGCCGCTCTGGCGAACTGGAAGCAAATCCTTCCCGCAGCATCCCGCCAACGACAGCGTGCTGATGCTCGCGCAAAGCCAGATCGCCGTCGCCACACAGTATCCCGATCAGATCGCGCTGCTGCTGCCGCTGTCGGGCCGCGCCGAGGCCGTCGGCGTGGCCGTACGCGACGGATTCATCGCCGCCTATCTCGAACAGGACCCCGCCTCGCGGCCGCATCTCCGGATATACGACGTCGCCGCAGAAACCGTCGCCGGCGCCTATCGTCACGCCGTCGACGACGGCGCCGGCTTCGTCGTCGGCCCGCTCACCAAGGAGGATGTGGCCGCGCTCGCTCCCTTGAGCAGCGCCGGCCGCACGCCGATGCTCGCGCTCGAATTTCCTCGCCGACTCGGCGGCGCCTGCGCACAATTTCTATCAATTCGCGCTCCTGCCCGAGGATGAGGCGCGCAGCGTCGCGCGGCGCCTGGTGGCCGACGGCAAGCTCAAGGGCGTCGCCATCATCCCGGACGGCGAATGGGGCAATCGAGTACAAGCGGCGTTCGCAGAAGAATTGTCGCAGCACGGCGGGACGCTGCTCGACAGCGGCCGCTACGAGGCCGGGCGCGCCGATTTCTCCGACATCATCAAGCAAACCCTGCAGGTGCATGCGGTCAAGGGCGAACCGTCCACGCATCGCACCGACGCCGACTTCGTGTTCGTGGCCGGCACCTCCGCGGGTCCTGCGCGCCTCATCGTGCCGCAGCTGAAGTTCAATTACGCGGGCGACGTGCCCGTCTACTCGACCTCGGACAGCTTCGAGCCCGATCCCGAGCGCCAATGCCGATCTGGACGGCATGTTCTTCCCGGACATGCCGTGGATGGTGTCGGACGATCCCGTGACCAGCCAGATTCGCGACAGCGTGCGCGCGGCGTGGCCGTCGCGCACTGCGCGTCGCGATCGCCTGTACGCCTTCGGCTTCGATGCCTACCGCCTCGTGCCGGCGCTGCGATCCAAGACCCTGAGCCAGACCAGCGAGATCTCAGGCGTTACGGGCAAGCTGTTATTGGACGAGCACGATCGAATACACCGCGAGCTGGAGTGGGTCCAGCTCAGGAATGGGGTGCCGGTGGTCCTGTAGCGGACTTGAGGAGCGGCTCTGGGCGCAACAGCAGGCGGATTCCCGGCTGCAATGAGCGCCGGGTTCAGCCGATTTCAGGACGAACTCGCCAGATAGCGCCGGCGACGCCGCCCGCCCGCGCAGCCATACTCGCATCGATGGCACGACCGGCGGACATTGGGCAGGGGAGGCGTCAGCGCGGCTGCGCAGCCGAAGAGCTCGCGGCCCAATACGTGGAAGCCCGCGGGCTTGCGGTGCTCGCGCGCAACCTGCGCTGCAAAGGCGGGGAGCTCGATCTCGTCTGCCGCGACGGCGACGTGCTGGTGGTGGTCGAAGTGCGGCAGCGCGGGCGGCGTGATTTCGGCGGCGCGCTCGCCTCCGTGACGCCGCGCAAACAGCGCAGGATCATCCGCGCCACGCGCTTCATCCTGTGCACCGTTCCGCAGTGGCGCGGCCTGCGCCTGCGCTTCGATGTGATCGGCGTGCAGGGGCTGCCGGACGGCGCTCACGATACGGTGTGGGTCAAGGACGCCTTTCGTGCTACTTGACGACCTGCAGCTTGGGCCGCTTCGGGGCGGCCGGCCCCGCGCCGGAGGTGCTCGGCGCCGCCGGCGGCGCGTCGGTCGGGTCGGGATCCGCGTCGCCTTCCGGGAATATCATGCCCTGGCCGGTCTCGCGCGCGTAGATGCCCAGGATCGCGCGTACGGGCACCAGCACCGCGAACCCCACGCCGCCGAAGCGCGCCTCGAAACTGACGAAGTCGTTGCCCAGCTTCAGCATCTGCGTCGCGGAGAAGCTGACGTTCAGCACGATCTTGCCGTCCTTGACGTATTGGCGCGGCACGGTCACCCCTTCGGCGGTGGCGTCGACCACGATATGCGGGGTCTCACCGCTGTCGGTGATCCACTCATGCAGCGCACGCAACAGGTAGGGGCGGCGCGGCTTCAATGTCGCATTTCCCGTTCGGCAGGGGTCAAGCACGCCCGGAACGCGGGGCGCGCAAAAATCGAGTTCATGTATTTGACGATCGGCTGCGCCTGGGCCGGCAGCTCGATGCCGTAGAACGGCAGGCGCCACAGGATCGGCGCGATGCTCGCGTCGACCAGCGAGAATTCGTCGCTCAGGAAAAACGGCTTTGCCTTGAAAACCTCGGCGCTGGCGCAAATGGCCTCGCCCAGAACCTTGCGGCTGTGCGCCGCCGTCCTGCCCTGCGGATCGCTCGCGATGTCGTGCGCCAGTGCGTACCAGTCGCGCTCCACCCGATACAGGGCCACGCGAAATTGCGCCCGGGTCACCGGATCTATCGGCATCAGCGGCGGGTGCGGAAAGCGCTCGTCCAGATATTCGATGATCACCCGCGAGTCGTACAGCACCAGATCCCGATCGACCAGCGTCGGCACGCTGTGGTAGGGATTCAAATCGAGCAGGTCTTCCGGCAGCTTATTGGGATCGACATTCACCAGTTCGATCGCAATTCCCTTTTCGGCAAGGACCAGTCGCGTCCGGTGACTCCACGGGTCAGTCGGCGCGGAAAACAGTGTCATCACCGAGCGACGTGCCACGAACGCGATCTCCTAGGACCATAGTTGAACGGGCGCTCCCGCGGCTGCGTCAGTGGACGTCCTTCCAGTATTCTTTTTTCAGCAAATATGCCAACACAAATCCCACCAGCAGGAACAGCATCACGTAGATGCCCAACGATTCGCGCTTCGCCTTGACCGGCTCGCCGGCGTAATCCAGGAAATTGGCGACGTCCCGGACGAACCCATCATACTCCTGCGGCGACAAAGCACCCGGCGTCATCATTTCGACGCCCGCCAACGCCATGCGGGAGCTGCCGTTCTCGTCGGCCTCGTTCTTGAACACCGGCTTCTGCAATCCCTGCCTGTCCGCCAGCACGTCCGGCATCGTCGCGTTGGGCAGGTACAGGTTGTTCACGCCCCAAACACGCGTCTTGTCGACGTAGAAGCCCTTCAGGAACGAGTAGATGTAGTCGACGCCGCGCTCGCGGGCCTTCAGCGACAAATCGGGCGGCTGCTTCCCGAACCAGCTTGCGGCATCCGCCGGCGGCATGGCGCTCACGATGCTGTCGTAGATGTTATCCGACGTGAACATGAGGTGCGCCTTCACGTCGGCCTCGGGAATCTTCAGGTCCTCGGCGATCCGCTTGTAGCGCAGGTAACTCAGTGAATGGCAGCCGGAGCAGTAGTTCATGAAGTCGCGCGCGCCGCGCTGCAGGGACTTGATGTCGCTGATGTCCGCTCCGGAATGCAGCAGCGCTACCGCGCCCTCTTCCGCCCTCGCCTGACCGGCCGGGACTGCCAGAGCGGCGGGCAGCAATGCCACCGCGATCAACAGGCAGCGCTTAACCATGTCCCGTGACCCTCTGCGGCACCGGCTTGACGCGGTCGAATCTCGTGTACCAGGGCATCAGCAAGAAGAACGCGAAATACAGAGTCGTGCAGATCTTGGCCAAGAGCGGGTAGATGCCCGCCGGCGGCTTCAAGCCGCACAGTCCCAGTGTGACGAATGCCGCCACGAAGATCGCCAGCATGATCTTGTACAGAGGTCCGCGATAACGGATCGAGGCGACCGGTGAGCGGTCGAGCCAGGGCACGAAGAACAGGACCAGGATGGATGCGCCCATCACCATCACGCCCCACACCTGCGTGCCTGCGAACGAAGGCACAGCCCGCAACATCGCGTAGAACGGGGTGAAGTACCAGACCGGCGCGATATGCGGCGGAGTCTGCAGGATATTGGCGGGCTCGAAGTTCGGCGACTCCAGGAACAGCCCGCCGAACGTCGGGGCAAAGAAGATCACCGCGCAGAACAGCAGCAAGAATCCCATCACGCCGAACAGGTCCTTCACCGTGTAGTACGGGTGAAACGGGATGCCGTCCAGCGGGTGGCCGTCGGCGCCCTTGTGCTCCTTGATTTCGATGCCGTCGGGATTGTTCGAGCCCACTTCGTGCAGCGCCATGAGGTGGGCGATCACGAGAAACACCAGCGCGAGCGGCACCGCGGCCACGTGCAGCGCGAAGAACCGGTTCAGCGTCGCGTCGCCGATCACGTAATCGCCGCGGATCCAGTCCACCAGGCCGCCGCCGATCACCGGAATGCTGCCGAACAGCGAGACGATGACCTGCGCGCCCCAGAAGCTCATGTTGCCCCACGGCAGCACGTAGCCCATGAAGCCTTGCGCCATCAGCAGCACGAACATCACACAGCCGAATATCCACAGCAGCTCGCGCGGCTTGCGGTGCGAGCCGTACAGCAGCGACCGGAACATGTGCAGATACACCACGATGAAGAACGCCGAGGCGCCGGTCGAGTGCATGTAGCGGATCAGCCAGCCCCAGTTGACGTCGCGCATGATGTACTCGACCGAGGCGAATGCCCCGGCGGACGACGGCTTGTAATTCATCGTCAGGAAAATTCCCGTGACCAGCTGAATCACGAGAACGAACAGCGCCAAGGACCCGAAGTAGTACCAGAAATTGAAATTCTTCGGCGCGTAATACTCGGCGACCTGGGTCCGCCACAGCACGGTCAAGGGAAAGCGCCGATCGATCCAGCCGATCAAGCCCTTGCCGGTGCCGGCGGATTCAGGTGCTGCGGCCATCGCTCAACCTCTCGTGCGTCATGTCTTGGGAGTCTCGTCGCTGCCGATCACGATGCGCGCATCGCCCGCGAACGTGTAGGAAGGGACCGTGAGATTCTTCGGCGCCGGCATGCTCTTGAAGACACGTCCCGAAATGTCGAACTTCGAGCCGTGGCACGGGCAATAGAACCCACCCGGCCAGTTCTGGCCCAAATCGACGCCCGCCACCTGAAACGCGTTGTTCGGCTCGAACGCGCCGAGCGGCGAGCAGCCGAGGTGGGTGCACACCGCCAGACCCACCCAGTATTCCGGATTGCGCGCGCGCGCCGGCCCGGAATCCTTGATGTAGCGAGGCTGCAGCGAATCATCGGAATTCGGATCGGCCAGCAAATCGTCGTGATTGCCGAGCCCCGCGAGCACCGCCTTGCTCCGGCGCACGACGAACACCGGCTGGCCGCGCCAGACGACCTTCAGCATCTGCCCATCCTCGAGCTTCGATGCGTCGACCGCCACGGGCGCGCCCAGCGCCTTCGCGCGCTCGCTCGGCTCCCAAGAGGCGATGAACGGCACTGCAGCGAAGGCCACTCCCACCGCGCCGACTCCGACCGTGGCCGCAGTCAACAAGCGGCGGCGGCCGTGATCGACCTGTTCAGCCATTCGCCGCCCCCGCAGTAATGTTCGCCGCTTCCGCGAATTGTTGACAATTCTTCACGTAAACCCCTGTGGCCGTAGTGTTTCCCAAAGAATATTGCGGGCGCATTATACACAGATAAGCGACCATCCTGAGCACGCATGAGGAGTCGGATTGCAGAACACACGCATCCTTGCGGGTTTCTTGCTGAGAGCAGTCGTGGTCGGCCTGGCCGTCGCCTTCTTGGTCGTCTGGTGGAAGCCCGCATTGCTGGGCGCCGTCACCGCGCCGGCGCCCTCGCCCGGCTGCGCCGCCCGGACCCCAGCGCACCATCGTGGTCATGCAGAGCTTTGCCGACTCGGTCGCGCGCGCGGCGCCGGCGGTGGTCAATATCTACACGGCGCGCGTGGTCACCGAGCGCAGCCAGCCGGCGCCGCTCGATCAGCTGTTCGGCGACTATTGGCCGAGCTACCGCCAGCGCGTGGAGCGCAGCTTGGGATCGGGCGTCATCGTCGACGCAAAGGGCACCATCGTCACCAACCAGCACGTGATCGCGGGCGCCGATTCGATCATGGTGCAGCTTGCCGACGGCCGCATCGCCGAAGCGACCGTCGTCGGCCAGGATCCGGACACCGACCTCGCCATTCTCGATCTGTCCATCGGCAAGTTGCCGGTCATGCCGCTGGGCCGCTCCGACACGCTGCGGGTCGGCGATATCGTGCTCGCCATCGGCAATCCCTACGGCCTGAGCCAGACGGTGACGCAGGGCATCGTGAGCGCCACCGGCCGCGGCCAGCTCGGGCTCGCGACGTTCGAGAATTTCATTCAAACCGATGCGGCCATCAATCTGGGCAACTCCGGCGGCGCGCTGATCGATGCGCACGGCGACCTGGTCGGCATCAATACCGCCGTGCTGAACCGCACCTACGGGGGGCCCGAGGGCATCGGCTTTGCGATTCCGGTCAATCTCGTGCGCGGCGTGATGGAGCAGATCCTGGCGCACGGCCACGTGGTGCGCGGCTGGCTCGGATTCGTGCCGCAGGACCTGTCGCAGGAGCAGGCGGCGCAGCTCGGCATCGGTGCCGGCGGCGTCACGGTCGTCAATATCCTGGTCAGGAGTCCGGCGTTCGAGGCGGGCATCAGGCCCGGCGATCTGGTCACGGCGCTCGACGGCGAGCCGGTGCGCAGCTCGCAGGATCTGGTGAGCAAGGTCGCCGCGCTACAAACCCGGCGCCGAGGTCGAGCTCGCCGGACGCCATGGACAGGAACCGTACAAGATCAAGCTCAAGGTGATCGAGCGGCCGACACGCCAGGCGCAGCGCTCGGCGCACTAGCCGCCGGTTGCCGCCGTGCCGCAGCAGCCGCGCACGCTCAGGCGGGCGTGCGGCGGATGCGCGCGCCCAGTTGCTGCAGCTTCTCCTCGATCGCCTCGTAGCCGCGGTCGATGTGATAGATGCGCTCGATTTCGGTGCGGCCCTCGGCGACCAGCCCCGCCAGCACCAGGCTCGCCGAGGCGCGCAGGTCGGTCGCCATCACCGGCGCGGCGGTGAGGCGCTCGACGCCCTTGATGATGGCGGTATTGCCCTCCAGCCGGATCTCCGCGCCCATGCGCCGCATCTCCAGCATGTGCATGAAGCGGTTCTCGAAAATCGTCTCGATGATGGTGCCGACGCCGTTGGCCACGGTGTTGAGCGCCGCGAACTGCGCCTGCATGTCGGTGGGAAACGCCGGATACGGCGCGGTGCGGATATCGACCGCCGTCGGCCGCCGGCCGCGCATGTCGACCTCGACCCAGCTGTCGCCCACGCCCACCGTGGCGCCCGCCTCCTGCAGCTTGACGATCACGGCATCGAGATGATCCGGCCGCGTGTTCTTCACGCGTACGTGGCCGCCGGTGATCGCGCCGGCGACCAGGTAGGTGCCGCTCTCGATGCGGTCGGGCAGCACTTCGTAGGCCGTGCCGCTGCAGCCGCTCCACGCCCTCGATGACGATCCGGTCGGTGCCGGCGCCCTTGATCTTGGCGCCCATGGCGCACAGGAAATTCGCCAGATCGACGACTTCGGGCTCGCGCGCCGCATTCTCGAGCACCGTCTCGCCCTCGGCGAGGGTCGCCGCCATCATGAGATTCTCGGTGCCGGTGACGGTGACCGTCTCGAGCACCAGGCGCGCGCCCTTGCAGGCGCCGGCGCGCGCCTTGATGTAGCCGTTCTCGATGTGAATGTCCGCGCCCATGGCCTGCAGGCCGGCGACGTGAATGTTGACCGGGCGCGCGCCGATCGCGCAGCCGCCGGGCAGCGACACATCCGCCGCGCCGAAGCGCGCCAGCAGGGGTCCGAGCACCAGGATCGAGGCGCGCATGGTCTTCACCAGTTGGTAGGGCGCGAAGTATTCCTTGATGGTCGATGCATCGACTTCGATGCGCATCTTTTCGTCGATGGTCACCGACACGCCCATGCGCCCGAGCAGCTCGATCATGGTGGTGACGTCCTGCAGATGCGGCACGTTCGACACCGTCACCGGACCGTCCGCCAGCAGGCAGCCGGCCAGGATGGGCAGGGTCGCGTTCTTGGCGCCGGAGATGCGGATCTCGCCCTCGAGCGGGATGCCGCCGTGAATTTGCAGTTTATCCACGGCCGCTCGCCTGGCTCGCGTATTCATCGGGCGTGAATACCTTGCAGCGCGAGCGCGTGGATCTCCTTGCCCATTGCGCGCCCAGCGTCGCGTAGACCAGCTGATGGCGCTGCAGCGGCCGCTTGCCGGCGAAAGCCGCGGCGATCACCACGGCCTCGAAATGCACGTTGTCCTCGCTCGCGACCGTCGCACGGCTGCCCGGCAGCCCGCGCTGGATCAGTTCGGCCACTTGTTGTGGATTCATGCCCTCTCCTCAAGTTGTATCATTCACCGATGAAGCCTCGACTACACGGATGCGAAGCCTCATCGAGCTCGGCCGCCAGGCGCTCACCGTCGAGATCGACGGCTTGCGCGCGCAGCTGCCCCGCCTGGGATGGGATTTTGCACGCGCCTGCCGGATTTGTCTTAACTGCCGGGGGCGTATCGTGGTCACCGGCATGGGCAAGTCCGGCCATATCGGCGGCAAGATCGCCGCCACGCTGGCCAGCACCGGCACACCGGCGTTTTTCGTGCATCCCGGCGAGGCCAGCCACGGCGATGTCGGCATGATCACCCGCGACGATGCGGTGCTCGCCCTGTCCAATTCCGGCGAAACCGACGAGATCCTCACCATCCTGCCGGTCGATCAAGCGGCTGGGCGTGCCGCTGATCGCCTTTACCGGCAACTCGACTCCGCGCTGGCGCGCGCTCGCCAGCGTGCATTTGGACATCGGCGTGCCGGCCGAGGCCTGCCCGCTGAACCTCGCGCCCACCGCCAGCACCACGGCGGCGCTGGCGGTGGGCGATGCGCTGGCGGTGGCGCTGCTCAAAGCGCGCGGCTTCACCGAAGAGGATTTCGCGCGCTCGCACCCGGCCGGCGCTCTGGGCCGCCGCCTGTCTGCACGTGAAGGATGTGATGCGCACCGGCACGCACGTGCCGAAGGTGCGGCCCGAGACGCCGCTCGCCGAGGGCCTGATGGAAGTGACCCGCAAGGGTCTCGGCATGACCGCGATCGTCGATGAGTCGAACCGCGTGCTCGGCGTGTTCACGGACGGCGATCTGCGCCGCGCGCTCGATCGCGCCGCGGATTTGCATCGCCACGCGCATGGATCAAGGTCATGACGCGCAGGCGCGAAGACCGTGCGCGCCCAGACGCTCGCCGCCGAGGCGGTGCAGCTGATGGAAACGCACCGCATTACTTCGCTGATCGTGGTCGATGCGGACGGCAAACTGGTCGGCGCGCTCAACGTGCACGATCTGTTGCGCGCCGGTGTCGTTTGAAGCGGCGCACGCACGCGCGCGCAAAGCCACGCCGCTCGCGAGATCGAGCTGCTGATGCTCGACGTCGACGGCGTGCTGACCGACGGGCGGCTGTACTTCCGGCCCGCGGCGAAGCGCTCAAGGTATTTCACGTCCGCGACGGCCACGGCATCAAGCTGCTCGATGGCCGAGCGGGGTAGCGGTGGCGGCGGTCAGCGGCCGCCGCTCCGCGGCGGCGGCGGCGCGCATGCGCGAACTGCGCGTGCCCACGTGGTCCAAGGCTGCAGCGACAAGGTCCTGGCTCTGCACGACCTCGACGAGGCGGCTTGAGGTCGACCCGCTTGACACTGCGCTTGCATCGTCGATGACACGCCGGATCTGCCGCTGATGTCGGCGGTCGGGTTCGCGGCGGCGGTTGCCGATGCCCATCCTCTGGTACTGTCCGCGGCGCATTGGGTGAGCGCGCGCGCCCGGCGGCCGCGGCGCCGTGCGCGAACTGTGCGATGCCCTGCTGCGGGCGCGAGCCGGCGCCGGGAAGCATAGTGCTGTTTCGGATCTTCACCTTGATCGCGGTGATCGCGCTGGCCGTGAGCACCTGGATATTGAGTTCGCCGAGCCGCGCGCCAGTGCCCGCGGCCGCGGCCAGCAAGCGGCGCTGCCCGGCTATTACCTGAAGAACGCCGTGCTGACGGACTATGATCGAGACGGGCGCTCCGAGCATCCGCATCCAGGCCGAGCGCATCGATCAAATCGATCACGGCCCGGAGGTGGCGCTGTACAACGTGCGCTTCGACTACCAGTCGCCGAACGGACAGGCCTGGGTCATGTTCGGCGACATCGCCCATGTCCAGCCCGGCGGCAAGGTCATCGACGTGGCCGGCAACGTGCGGCTGGAGGGCCAGAGCACCGAGCACGCCGGCACCGCCGTGGTCCGCACCGACGCGCTGAGCTACAATGTTCCCGCAGGCGGTCGCCAGCACCAGAGCGACGTGCGCATCGATTTCGGCGCGCACACTCTCACCGCGCGCGGTCTGTGGCCAATTTGAAAGAGCGCACCATGCGCCTAGAATCGAAGGTCAATGGCCGTTCCACCCTTAAGAGCCTCTGCGCTGCCTGGCGCTCGCGCTTGGCGATCGCTGCCAGGCCATGGCGGCCGCCGCGCCCGCCGACGCCGGAGGTCATCACGCTCGATGCGCAGTCCTCCGAGCTCGACCTGAACAACAACAACGTGGTGTTTCGCAAGGTGCGCATTTCGCAGGGAGCCATGTCGGTCACCGCCGATCAGGGCCAGGCCACGCGCCAGGCCTCGGGCCTGGATTTCGAGAACAGTCTCTGGATCTTTCGCGGCAACGTGAAAATCACCATGGAGCAGGGGCAGCTCAGCGCCGACGAGGCGCAGATCAACTTCGTCAAGAAGCTGCTCGCCAAAGCGGTGGCCAACGGCAAGCCGGCCGAATTCGAGCAGCAGATCGAGAAGACCGGCAAGCTCGCCCACGGTCATGCCGATACGCATCGATTACGATGCCGCGCAAGGGCATCGTGCGGCTGTTGAAGAATGCCTGGCTCAGCGACGGGCAGAACGAGATCCGCGGCGAGTCGCTGAAGTACAACCTGCTCGGCACAAAGCATCGTCGCGGAGGCCGCCGAGCAGAATTCGCAGCGCGTGCACATCATCATCACGCCGCCGCCCGCCAAACCATGAGCGTGCTGCGGGCGCTGAACCTCGCCAAAAGCTACAAATCGCGGCAGGTGCTCAAGGACTTGTCCCTGGAGGTCGAGAGCGGCGAAGTGGTGGGCCTGCTCGGGCCGAACGGCGCCGGCAAGACCACCGCCTTCTACATGATCGTCGGGCTCACGCGCTGCGAGCACGGCGAGATCTATCTCGACAACCGGAATATCGGCCGTCTGCCGATGCACCGCCGCGCGCAGCTCGGCCTGGGGTACCTGCCGCAGGAACCCTCCGTATTCCGCCGCCTGTCGGTCGCCGAACAACATCATGGCCATCCTCGAGACCCGTCCCGGTCTCGACGAGGCGCAGCGCGACCGCCCGCCTCAAGGAGCTGCTGGAGGAGCTGCACATCGGCCATGTTCGCGACAGTCTGGGCTTGAGCCTCTCCGGCGGCGAGCGGCGCCGGGTGGAAATTGCCCGCGCCTTGGCCGCGGATCCCCAATTCATCCTGCTGGATGAGCCGTTTGCCGGCGTCGATCCGCTCTCGGTCGCGGATATCCAAAGAATAATCAAGCACTTGTCCGACAAGGGAATCGGCGTACTGATTACGGATCATAATGTGCGAGAGACCCTCGGAATCTGCGAACGCGCCTATATCGTCAGCCAGGGCACCGTCCTCGCCTGCTGGTTCTGCGGACCAGATTCTTGCCAACCCGCAGGTTCGTGAGGTGTACTTGGGCCAGGATTTCAAACTGTAGGCTTGGATCCTAAAGAACTATGTTGAAGCCAAGTCTGCAGCTTCGCATCGGCCAGCAGCTCACCATGACGCCGCAGCTGCAGCAGGCCATCCGTCTGCTGCAGCTCCCCTCGCTCGATTTGCAGGCGCATGTCCGCGAGACCCTCGAGACCAACGTGATGCTCGAGGCCGAGGACGAGCTTGCGCTGGATGCGCCGCCCGAGACGCGTGCGCGAACGCGAGGAGGCGCCGGCGCGACGAGAAATATGCCGAGCTCGACGGCAATACCACCGCCGGCGATCAGCGCGAAGAGCCCGAGGTGGAGATCGCCGACGAGGCCTGGGGCGAGCACGACGCAGCGGACCATCCGACACCCCCTGGTCGGGCGATGACGACCGCAGCAGCGATTTCAGCGATCAGCACGGTCAAACGCTGCAGGAACAGCTCATCGAGCAGCTGGAGCTCGCGCAAGCTGTCGCCCATCGACCTCGCGATCGCACGGGTGATCACCGACGCAATCACCGACGACGGGTATCTGAAGGACGATCTGGAGGACATGCGCTCGAGTCTCAGGCCGGAGATCGAGGCCACGCACGGAGGATGTCGAACGTGTGCTGGCGACGGTCCAGTCGCTCGAGCCGGCCGGCGTCGGCGCGCGCAACTTGGGCGAGTGCATTGCCCTGCAGCTGCGCCAGCTGGATCCGCGACACCCCGGCGCGCGACATCGCGATCCGGGTGGCGCTCGAGCATCTGGATCTGGTCGCCGGCCAGCAGCTCGTGCTGCTGCGCCGCCAGCTGCGCTGCAGCGAGAGCGATCTGGAAATGGCGCTCGCGCTGGTGCGCTCCTGCCATCCGCGCCCCGGCGCCGCGGTCAATCCGGCGCAGGCCGAGTACGTCATTCCCGATGTCTTCGTGCGCCGCACCGATCACGGCTGGACCGTCGAGATCAACCAGGCGACCGTGCCGCGCGTGCGCGTCAACCAGAGCTATGCCAACCTGATTTCGCGCGCGCCCGATCATGCCATGCTGCGCACCCAGCTGCAGGAGGCGCGCTGGCTGATGCGCAGCCTGGAAATCCGCAACGAGACGCTGATCAAGGTGGCGCGCTGCATCGTGCAGCGCCAGACCAGCTTTTTCGAGCATCGGCGAGGAGGCGATGGAGCCGCTGATCCTCAAGGACGTGGCCGAGGCGGTCGAGATGCACGAGTCGACGATTTCGCGCGTGACCACCGCCAAGTACATGCACACGCCGCGCGGCGTGTTCGAATTCCGCTACTTCTTCTCGAGCCACGTCGAGGCCGCGGACGGCACCGGAAATGTCCTCGACCGCGATCCGCGCGAAGATCAGGAAGCTGATTTCTCAGGAGAATCCGGAAAATCCGTGGAGCGACAGCAAGCTCGCGGAGATTCTGTCGCAGGAGGGCATACCGGTCGCCAGGCGCACGGTTGCCAAATATCGCGAGGGCATGCAGATCGCCCCGTCCAACGAACGGAAGCGTGCTGCCGCCCGAGCGTCGTAGAAAAGCGCCTAAGTGAAGGAGGAACCTCATGCAGCTCGATCTCAGCGGTCATCATGTGGAAGTCACGCCCGCGCTTCGCGGACTATGTCTTGAAGAAATTCGAACGCATCTCCAGGCATTTCGAGCAATTGATCGACGTGCACTGCGTGCTCACGGTGGAAAAGCTGCGCCACAAGGCCGAAGCCACCCTCATGCTGCGCGGCAACAAGATCTATGCGGACGCGACCGACGCCGACATGTACGCAGCGATCGACGCGCTCACGGACAAGCTCGACCGCTGCGTCAAAAAACACAAGGAAAAGGCCTCCGACCATCACGCCGACGAAGTGATCAAGGCCCGCTCGTCGCCGTGAGCGCCGCCTTCCATTGAACACCCAGCCGCATGCGCCTCATCATCGTCAGCGGCCTGTCCGGCTCAGGCAAGAGCGTGGCCCTGCACCTGCTCGAGGACATCGACTTTTATTGTGTGGACAACATTCCGGCGGCGCTGCTGAAGCCGTTCATCTCCCACACGGTCCGCGGCACCGATGAGGTCTATCCCACGGACCGCCGTGGGACTCGATGCGCGCAATCGGCCCAACGAGATCGAGACCATTCCGGCGCTGGTCGACGAACTGCGCCGCAGCGGCATCGGCTGCGAGGTGCTGTACCTGCACGCGAGCGACGAGGTGCTGCTGAAGCGCTATGCGGAGACCCGCCGCAAGCATCCGCTGGTGTCCGCGCGGGTGAGCCTGCGCGAGGCCATCGCCTCGGAGCGCAAGCTGCTCGAGCCGATCACGATCGCGGCGGATCTGGTGATCGACACCTCGAACATGGGCGTGCACGCGCTGCGCGAGCGCATTCGCGAGCGCATCGATCGCAGGCGCGACGGGCGGCTGGCGCTGATGTTCGAGTCCTTCGGCTACAAGCACGGGATCCCCGGCGACGCGGATTTCGTCTTCGATGTCCGCAGCCTGCCGAATCCCTACTGGGAGCCGCAATTGCGCCATCTGACCGGCCGCGACCCGCGCGGTGATCGAGTATCTGGCCGGCCAGCCGAGCGTGCGCACGATGATCGCGGCGCTGGCGAATTCCTTGAGCGACCGCATCGCCGAATTCGCGCAGCGCCAACCGCAGCTACCTGACCATCGCGGTCGGCTGCACCGGCGGCCAGCATCGCTCCGTGTACATCGCCGAGCAGCTGGCCGAGCACTTTCGCAAGAGCTACCCGCAGGTTCTCACCCGGCACGACTCGCTGCAGAAAACGTGACCTCTTGCTGCCCGAGGAACGCGCGGATCTCCTCGGCGCGGGCGCGCGCGTCGCTTTGTCCGAGCGCAATGAGCTCGCGCGTATAGCCGCGCTCGAACAGCAGGTAGCTCAGCAGTTGCGTGCCCGCGCTGTTGTTGGCGCCCATCGTGCGCAGCAGCACGCGCAGGCTGGGCGGCAGCTCGCGGCGGTGCCGCCGCGCGATTTCGCTCAAATCCTGCGACGGAGTGAGCACCAGGCAATCGATCGCGGCGCACCCTGGGATCCTCGTTGTAGCGATTGATGCGCTCCAGATCCGAACGCAGTTGATCCATGAACAGCGAATCGAGCATGAAGCCGAACATCTGCCCGAAGGTCGGCTCGGCGTTCGGATCGCGCATGCCGAGACCGGCCACCGCGGGGTCGCCCACGCCGATGACCAGAAGGCGGTTGGCGCCCAGGTGTATGGCCGGGCTCAAGGGCGAGGTCTGGCGCATGGCGCCGTCGCCGTAATACTGCCGCTGCAGCGGAATTGGCCGGAACAGAAACGGCATCGCCAGGCTCGCCATCAAGTGCTCCAGGGTCAGCTGCACCCGCGCGCCCTTGCGCGAGGCCCGCGTCCACGGCTCGATCGCCGATGAGCACGCGTAAAAGGTGACCGAATCGGCGTCGGAATAGCTGGTGGCGCAGATGCCGACGGCATGCAGATGCTTCTTGTACAAGACCGCGCGGAATGCCGTCGAAATTCAGATTCGTCCGCAGCAGCTCCCAGAGCGGGGTGTTGTCGAACAGCGACCGCGGCGGATGCACCAGCCAGCCCCCGGTGAGCAGCGCCAGAATCCAGTGCAATCCCGACCTGAGCACGCTCACGGCATCGGCCTTGATCACATGGTGCACGCGAAAATCGCGCCACACCCGCTCGATGGAGTATACCGCATGCCTGAAATGCGCCGGATCCGAGGCGAGCGCGATGGCGCTCACCGCGCCGGCGGAGGTCCCGGTCACGATCTGAAACGGGCAGCGGGCGCCGCGCTGCAGCAGCTCCGCGATGCCCTTGAGTACACCGACCTGATAGGCGGCGCGCGCGCCGCCGCCCGTCAATACCAAGCCCCGCTCGGGCGCCTCGTCAAACATGACCCAGTATGGCACCGGCCGCGCGCGCTTTGGTGGGACTGCGTCACGGCTCGCCTCGGGGAGCCGCCACAAAGGCGGCTAGCTCGAGCGCCTCGATCGCGTCGTCCAGTCCCGACAGCGTCAGCGGATACATGCGCCCCTCCAGCAGCTCGCGGATGAGCGCGATCGAGGCGACTCTGCCGCCAGCGCGCCTGGGGCTGCGGATTGATCCAGACGAATTTCGGGTAGGCCTTCATCAGGCGCTGCAGCCACACGCTGCCGGGCTCGGGATTCCAATGCTCGACGCTGCCGCCCGCATAGGTGATCTCGTACGGGCTCATGGTCGCATCGCCCACCAGTATGAGCTTGTAGTCCGAGGCGTAGGTGCGCATCACCTCGACGGTGCCGATGTGTTCGTTGAAGCGGCGCCGGTTGTCGCGCCACAGCGCTTCGTAGATGAAATTGTGGAAATAGAAATGCTCGAGATGCTTGAATTCGCTGCGCGCGGCCGAGAACAGCTCCTCGCAGGTCTTGACGTGATCGTCCATCGAGCCGCCGACGTCGAGCAGCAGCAGCACCTTCACCACGTTGTGCCGCTCCGGCACCATCTTGAGGTCGAGCCACCCGCCGGAGCGCGCCGTCGCGTCGATGGTGTCGGCCAGGGCGAGTTCCGTCGGCGCGCCGCGCCGCGCGAAGCGCCGCAGCCGGCGCAGCGCCAGCTTCATGTTGCGCGTGCCGAGCTCCACGGTATCGTCCAGATTCGCGAATTCGCGCCTGTCCCAGACCTTGACGGCGCTGCGGTTGCGGGATCGCTCCTGGCCGATGCGCACGCCTTCCGGGTTGTAGCCGTAGGCGCCGAACGGCGAAGTGCCGGCCGTACCGATCCATTTGCTGCCGCCCTGGTGCCTGCCTCGCTGCTCTTCGAGACGCTTCCGCAGCGTCTCCATCAGCTTCTCCCAGCCGCCCAGCGCCTCGATTTCCGCCTTTTCGGCGTCCGTCAAATTCCGCTCGGCCATTTTCTCGAGCCACTCGGCCGGCAGCTCGCGCGACGAGCAGCGCGAACAGGTCCTCGGCGCCCTTGAAATGCGCCGCGAATACCCGGTCGAACCGATCGTAGTGGCGCTCGTCCTTGACCAGGCAGGTGCGCGCCAGATAGTAAAAGCGCTCGGCGCTCGCGTCGCTCAAGCCGCCGCTGCAGCGCCTCGAGCAGCGTCAGCAATTCCGTGATCGCCACCGGCACGCCGGCGGCGCGCAGCAGAAAGAAGAACCTAACGAGCATTCCGGCGGTTGAGGAACAGCAGCTGCTCGAACAGGTGCACGTCCTGCTCGTTCTTCAGCAGCGCGCCGTACAGCGGTGGAATCAGCTTCTTCGCGTCGTCGCTGCGCAGCGCCTCGGGCGGGATGTCCTCGGCCACCAGCAGCTTGATCCAATCGAGCAGTTCCGAGGTGGTCGGCTTTTTCTTCAAGCCCGGCGTCTCGCGGATCTTGAAGAACGTCGTCAGCGCCTCGCGCAGCAGCTCGCGCTTCAGATCCGGGAAATGCACATCGACGATCTGCGTCATCGTCGCTTCGTCCGGAAAGCGGATGTAGTGGAAGAAGCAGCGCCGCAGAAAGGCGTCCGGCAGCTCCTTCTCGTTGTTGCTGGTGATCACGATGACGGGGCGGTGCCTGGCGTGCACCGTCTCGCGCGTCTCGTAGACGTAGAACTCCATGCGATCCAGCTCGCGCAGCAGATCGTTGGGAAATTCGATGTCCGCCTTGTCGATCTCGTCGATGAGCAGAACCGGCTGCACCTCGCAATCGAAGGCCTCCCACAGATTGCCCTTGACGATGTAGTTGCGGATATCCTTGACCTTGCGGATCGCCGAGCTGCGAATCGCGCAGGCGCGACACCGCGTCGTATTCGTACAAGCCCTGCTGCGCCTTGGTGGTCGACTTGATGTGCCACTCGAACAGCGGCTTCGCCGAGCGAGCGGGCGATTTCCGCCGCGAGCAGCGTCTTGCCGGTACCGGGCTCGCCCTTGATCAGCAGCGGCCGCGACAGCACCATCGCGGCGTTCACCGCCGCCATCAATTCTTCGGTGGCGACGTACCGGTCGGTTCCGCGAAATTGCGTTTGCACGGCTGCGGCTACTTGCGGGCGACTTGCAGGATCTGCATTGAATTGGTGCCGCCGGCGACACCGCTGAGCTCGCCCTTGGTGAGAATGATCAGGTCCCCCTCCTTCACCAATTTCAAGTCCAGAAGCAGGCGGAAAATCGAGTAATAGAACACTTCGCGATCCTTGTCCGTGACATCGTAGGCGACCGGATACACGCCGCGGTACAGCGTCACCCGGCAACGGGTGATCCTCCTGGCGCGTAAACGCGTAAATCGGAATGTCCGAGCGCACCCGCGACATCCACAGCGCGGTTTCGCCGGACTCGGTGAGCGCGACGATGGCCTTCACGTGCATGTGATTCGCGGTGTACATCACCGCGGCGGAGATCGCCTCGTTGGGGCGGTCGAAGTAGCCGGTATTGCGCTGGCGGATGCGCACGTGCGCGCCCTGGTACTTTTCGGCGCCCTCGATGATCTGCGCCATGGCTTCGATCACCTTGGCCGGATGCTTGCCCGCGGCGGTTTCCGCCGACAGCATCACCGCATCGCTCCCGTCCATCACCGCATTGGCCACATCCGATACCTCGGCGCGGGTCGGGATGGTATTGACGATCATCGATTCCATCATCTGCGTCGCCGTGATGACCACCCGATTCTGGTGGCGCGCCTCCTGGATGATCTGCTTCTGCAGGCCCGCGAGCTCGGCATAGCCCATCTCGACCCCGAGGTCCCCCCGGGCCACCATCACCGCATCGCTTGCCCGGACCACATCGGCCAAATTCCTGATCGCCTCGGCGCGTTCGATCTTGGCCACCACCAGCGCGTGGCCGCCGGCCGCACGCAGCAGCGTACGCGCCTCGTTCATGTCGGCGGCATCGCGGGCGAAGGAAACCGCCAGGTAGTCGATCTTGAGCGACGCCGCGACGCGAATGTCCTCGCGGTCCTTGTCGGTCAGCGCACCGGCCGACAAGCCCCCGCCCTGGCGATTGATGCCCTTGTTGTTGCCGAGTTCGCCGCCGACCAGTACCCGGGTCTTGATCCGCGGGCCGTCGATGCAGAGCACCTGCAGGCTGATCTGGCCGTCGTTGAGCAGCAGCACGTCGCCGACGAACAGGTCCGAGGGCAGCTTCTTGTAGGCAATGCCGACCGCATGCCGGGTGCCGGCGTCGACGGGGAGGCTCGCGTCCAGCGTGAACTCGGCGCCGTCGGCGAGATCCGCCTTGCCCGCCGCGAATCGGTCGATGCGGATCTTGGGACCCTGAAGGTCGCCGAGCACGCCCACGTAGCGGCCGGCCTGCTGCGCGGCTTCCCGCACCAGATCGAGACGTCGCGCATGATCGGCGAGGGCGCCGTGCGAAAAGTTCAGCCGCACCACGTCGACGCCGGCGCGCACCATGTCGAGCAGTACTTTGGGATCATCCGTGGCCGGACCAAGAGTCGCGACGATCTTGGTCCGGCGCTGAATGAAGCTCATGCTGCCCGTTGTTCGAGAATATCGACCGCTGGAAGCTTCTTTCCTTCGACGAATTCCAAGAACGCGCCGCCGCCGGTCGATATGTAGGAAATGCTGTCCTCTATGCCGTATTTCTCGATGGCCGCCAGCGTATCGCCGCCGCCGGCCAGCGAAAACGCCTTGCTGCGGGCAATCGCATTGGCGAGGGTGCGGGTGCCTTCGCCGAATTGGTCGAACTCGAACACTCCGACCGGGCCGTTCCACAGGATGGTGCCGGCCGCGGCGATCAGCGCGCCGATGCGCTCGGCGGAATCCGGACCGATGTCGAGAATCATCTCGTTGGAAGCCACGCTGCCCACCGGCTTCACGTCGGCCTCGGCCTTGGCGGAAAACTCGCGGGCGACCACCACGTCGGTGGGCATGGGAATGACGATGCCGCGCTTCTGCGACTGCTCGAGCAGCCGCTTGCAGATATCCAGCATGTCCGGCTCGTGCAGCGACTTGCCGACGTTGAAGCCGAGCGCGGCCAGGAAAGTGTTGGCTATTCCGCCGCCGACCACCAGCTGATCCACCTTCCCGAGCAGCGACTCGAGCACGGTGAGCTTGGTCGACACCTTGGAGCCGCCGACGATCGGCGAGCAGCGGCCGAGCCGGCTTTTCCAGCGCCGTCTCCAGCGCCGTCAATTCGCTGACCAGCAAGGGTCCTGCGCACGCGACGGGGGCGTATTTCGCGACGCCGTGGGTGCTCGCCTCGGCGCGGTGCGCCGTGCCGAAGGCGTCCATGACGTAGATGTCGCAGAGCGCCGCCATCTTCTTGGCGAGATCGTCGGCGTTCTTCTTTTCGCCCTTGTTGAAGCGTACGTTTTCGAGAAGGACCACCTCGCCCGGCGCGACGTCCACGCCGTTCAGCCAATCCCGCTTGAGGGCGACCGGCACCCCCAAAAGCTGCGTGAGCCGCTTCGCGACCGGGGCGAGCGAGAATTCCTCGGCGTACTTGCCCTCCTCCGGGCGCCCCAGATGAGACATGAGCATGACCCGCGCCTTCGCCATCGAAGCGGCTTGGATGGTCGGCAACGCCGCGCGAATTCTGGCATCGCTGGTGACCACGCCGTCGCTGACGGGCACATTCAGGTCCTCGCGAATCAATACCCGCTTGTCGGCCATGTCCAGGTTCGTCATTCTATTGATTTTCATGTTTAATCTCCGTCGAGTACCGATCGCTCCGGCCATGCTCGCGCGATGCTGCGCCAAGATCAGCCGGCTTTTGTCCAAGCGAGAGCGGTATCGAGCATACGATTGGAAAAGCCCCATTCATTGTCGTACCAGGCGCACACCTTCACCATCGTGCCTTGGATGACCTTGGTGAGCGTCGCCTCGTAGTTCGAGGAGGCCGGATCATGGTTGAAATCGACCGGATGCGCCCGTATCCATTGATGCCCACTTTGATTGTCATGATCTTCCCCGTTGACTCGAACCTAGGCCGCAAACAGTTTGTCGATAGCCTGTACCACGTGCTCCGGCGTGAACCCGAAATGCTTGAATAACTCCTTCGCCGGCGCCGACGCGCCGAATTCATCGATTCCGACGATTTGCCCCTGCAGACCGACGTAGTGCCACCACGCTTCGCGCGCGCCGGCCTCGACCGCCACACGGCGCGTCACGGAGGACGGCAATATGCTCCTCTTATACGCCTCGTCCTGGCGGTCGAAGGTGGTATTGCTCGGCATGGAAACCAGGCGAACCTTGCGGCCCCTGGCCGCTGCGGTGCGCACCGCATCGGCCGCGATGCCGACCTCCGATCCGGTGGCGATGACGATGGCTTCCGGCGGCCCGTCAGTATCGATCAGGACGTAGGCGCCGCGCTCGATCGCCGCGACCTGGCCGGGCTGGCGCGCCTGATGCACGACCGCCTGGCGCGTCAGCACCAGGCACGTGGGTCCGTCCCGATTCTCGATGGCGGCAGCCCAGGCCGCCGCGGTCTCCACCGCGTCGCAGGGCCGCCACACGTCCATGTGGGGTATCTCGCGCAGGCTCGCCGTGTGCTCGATCGGCTGGTGCGTCGGACCATCCTCGCCCAGTCCGATCGAATCGTGAGTGTAGACGAAGATCACGCGCAACCGCATGAGCGCCGCCATGCGCACCGCGTTGCGCGCATAGTCGGAGAAGGTCAGGAACGTGCCGCCGTACGGAATGAAGCCGCCGTGCGCCGTGACGCCGTTGAGAATCGCCGACATGCCGAATTCGCGCACGCCGAAGTGCACATAATTGCCCGCGGGCAAGGCGGCGTTGAGCGTCGTCGAATCCTTGCGCAAGGTGCCGTTCGAGGGCGTCAGGTCCGCCGACCCGCCCAGCAATTCCGGCAGCGAGGGACCGATCGAGTTCAGCGTCGCCTGCGAGGACTGGCGCGTTGCGAGCGCCTTGCCTTCGGCCTGCGTGTGCTTGATGTACGCGGTCATGAGCTCATCGAAGCCGTTCGGCAGGTCTCCCGCCATGCGCCGCTCGAATTCGGCGGCCAACGCGGGAAACTCGGCCTTGTAGGCCGCATATCGCGCGCGCCATTCCTGCTCCGCACGCGCACCCTTTTCGCGCCTGTCCCACGCGGCGCGAATATCGGCGGGGATTTCGAACGGCGGCGAAGTCCAGCCCAAGTGCGCGCGGGTAGCGGCGATTTCCTCTTCGCCCATCGCCTCGCCGTGCATCGATGCGGTGCCCTGCTTGTTGGGAGCGCCCCAGCCGATCACGGTCTTGGCGCAGATGAGCGACGGGCGATCGGTGACGGCGCGCGCCGCGGCCAGCGCGGCGGAAATCGCCCCGCTGTCGTGGCCGTCGACGTGGGGCAGCACGTGCCAGCCGTAGGCCTCGAAGCGCTGCGCCGTGTTGTCCGCGAACCAGCCGGAAACCTTGCCGTCGATGGAAATACCGTTGTCGTCGTAAACCATGATCAGCTTGCCGAGTTTCTGCATCCCCGCGAACGAGCAAGCCTCGTGCGAGATGCCCTCCATCAGGCAGCCGTCGCCGAGAAACACGTAGGTGTGATGATCGACGATCGTATGGCCCGGCCGATTGAACGTCGCGGCGAGCGAGCGCTCCGCGAGCGCCATGCCCACCGCGTTTGAAAGACCTTGACCGAGCGGCCCGGTGGTCGTCTCAATGCCGAGGTGCACTTCGCGCTCCGGGTGGCCCGCGGTCTTGGATCCGAACTGCCGAAAATTCTTCAGCTCGTCCATCGGCAGGGGATAGCCGGTGAGATGCAGCACCGAATACAGCAGCATGGATGCATGGCCGTTCGAGAGTACGAAACGGTCGCGATCCCACCATCCGGGGTTTCCCGGATTGAACTTAAGTACGTCGCGCCAAAGAACCTCGGCGATGTCAGCCATGCCCATGGGAGCGCCCGGATGGCCCGAGTGGGCCTTCTCAACGGCGTCCATGGACAGGGCACGAATGGCATTGGCGAGTTCGCGGCGGGTGGGCATGTCGGGCTTGTTCCGTAGGAGAGGGCCGGCTATTGTCCCCGATGCGCCGTTCGCCAGCAATATCGGGACACAGGTCCCGTTTTCGCGGGAACGCGTTCACACAATTGCAGTCTGTCTAGGTACCGGACGAAGCGGCGTGCCCATGACCCAGTTCACCGTCGAGCGCCGACCGCTTTGCTACGATTTCGCACATGCACATACTACAAATCACCGATCCCCATCTGTACGGCAACGCGAGCGGCAGGCTGCGGGGCGTGGAAACCGACGCCAGTTTGCGACATGTGCTCGAGGATGCGTTCGCGCGCGTTCCGGACTACTCGGCGGTGCTGGTGACCGGGGATCTCGTACAGGACGACCCTACAGGGTATCTGCGCTTTCGCAGCATCTTCGGCGGTCTGCGCAAGCCGGTGCTCTGCATCCCGGGCAATCACGACGAACCCGAAGCCATGCGCCGCGAGCTTGCTGAAGCGCCGTTCCAGTATTGCGGAACACATGCCGCGGAGGGCTGGCAGTTCATCATGCTCGACAGCTACGATCCGGGACACGTCGGCGGCCGGCTGACGATGCGCGAGCTCGAGCGCCTCGACGGCACGCTGGCCAACTCATCCGCACACGCCATGGTCTGTCTGCATCATCATCCCGTCGATACGGGCAGCCGCTGGCTCGACGGCATCGGTGTGGCCAATGCCGAGGATTTCTGGCGCGTCATCGAGTCACATTCGCACGTGCGGGCGATCGCATGGGGCCACGTGCATCAGACGTACGATGCCGAGCGCGCGGGGGTACGCCTGTTTGGAACCCCCTCGACCTGCGCGCAGTTCTTGCCGAAGAGCGAGCGCTTTGCCGTCGATTCGCGGCCGCCCGCGTATCGGCGGTTCGAATTGCATCGGGACGGGCGCATCGACAGCGAGGTTCGCTGGGTCGAACCGCTGCCCATGCGCCAGGCAGCATCCGTACCCTGAAGCGAGCAGCTCGCGACTTTAGGAGCCTGTCTGAGTATTCCCCGTGGCCTTACCTAAGGCAGATTTCGTCTCAGGCGAGGCGGAGCCGACGCGGTTGGGTCGAGACCCAATAAGGAGGCGACAACGATGCATGAGACGAAATCTGCAAGGGTACGAAGGGTTGGCCGGGTGAGGGGCGTCTGCGGTGTTGCGCGGCTTGGCCGTAGCGCTCGCTACGTCCTGCGCCGCGCGCCTTGCATCCGCTCCCTCACCCGGCCAACGCGGCTCACGCGGAATACTCAGACAGGCTCCTAGTGCGCCGTTTCCGCCCCAGCCCGCGACTTTATCTGCTCACACTGTGCTGCTGGGCGTTGTGCGGCGCCGTACGCGCGGATACCGCGCTGCATTCGCTCTGGGAACTGCACGGCAAGCACAACACCGTCTATCTGCTCGGCTCGATCCATGTGCTGCGCGCGAGCGATTATCCGCTCGCGCCCGCGGTGCTCAACGCCTACCGCAACGCAAACTCGCTGCTGATGGAGGTCAATCTCGAGGAATTGGACATGGCCCAAATGCAATCAGAGATGCTGGCGAGCGCCATGCTCTCCGATGGGAAGAGTCTGCCTGAAATCATGGGCCAAGCCCGCTACTCGCGCGCGCAGGGTCTCGCCCGCGAGGTGGGGTTCGATCTGTCGACGTTCGACCGGTTCGCGCCGTGGTTCGCCGCCGAAGCGATCTCCCAGCTGCAGCTGGCGCAGCTGGGTTTCGACGCGCAATCGGGTGTGGAGATGTATTTCCTGGAGCGCGCGCGCACGGACGGCAAGGCGGTCGCCGGCCTCGAGACGCTGCACGACCAGATAGCGCTGTTCGAAGGATTGTCGATGGACGAGCAGGCGAATTATCTGGTGTCGAGCCTCGAGCAGGCTCACGATCTGCCCAAGCAGGTCGACGACATGGTGCGTGCCTGGCAGCGCGGCGACACCATCTGGTTCGAGTCCGAATTGAAGACCGAGGTGGGGCGCGATCCGGCTCTCTATCAATCGCTTCTCGTCGCCCGCAACCGCAAATGGATTGCGCGAATCGAATCGCTGCTCGACGAGGACAAGAACTATCTCGTCATCGTCGGCACCGGGCATCTGGTCGGTCGCGGCAGCGTCATCGATCTGCTCAAAAAGGACGGCATCGCCGCCGCCCAACGTTAGTTAAGTTAGCCTGCCCGAGTGATCCCCGTGGCCGCGGCGCCGATCGGCGCCGCGACCGACAGAGTTCTCGTCACGACTGCGGATGCTGGGCCTTCCAGGCGGCCTCCTTGGACGCGCGCGCCGCTTGGGCGGCCGCGACGATGGCCGGGATCTGCGCCTGCTGCTCCTTCGTCAACACACTTCCGTAGATCTGACTCCAGATCTGGCTCGCGAGGGTGATGCGCGTCGCCGCATTGGACTTCGCGCTCTCGATGAGCGCCGGATAGCCGGGATCGGTCGGCGCCGTGGCGGCCAGAGCCTGCCTATTCGACCTCGCGCTCGCGCGCAGCGCTTCGAACTGGCTCTTCTGGCCGGCGAAGATCGCCTTGATCTGGGTCTTCTGATCGGGCGTCAGATTCAGCTTGTGCAGCACGAATCCCATCGGTCCCAAACCGTCTTCTCCGTGATGCCAGTGGCGCGGGCCGGCGGCGGTGGCTTCGGGCGTCGTCTGCGCAGCGCTCTGCGCGTAGACGGCCACACCCGAAAGCGAGGTGGCGATGCAAAGGGCGGGAACAATATGTCGTAGCGTGATCATGGCGACTGCTTCTCCTGGGCTTGACAGTGATGGGTAGTCTACGGTGAAACGGCTGCGCGCAATCCCGCGTTGACGCAATTTTCCGTGGGCAGCATGCAAAGAATTGTCAGCGCTCGCCGGCTTGCGCATCGCGTGTTCCGGCAGCCATTCTGTCAAGAAATGTCAATTCATGAACGAATGCAGTCGAACGCCGGAAACTCTGCCAAAGTAGCGCAAGCCATGACGAACGCGAGCGAGCCACCGGCCACGGATTCCTCCGCCCCCCGCGAGGCGCGGGTGCTTCTCGTGGACGACGATCGGGAGCTGTGTCAGATGCTCACCGAGTATCTGAACGCCGAGCACTTCGAAGTGAAGAGCGTGCACGACGGCAGCGATGCGCTCGCCGAGCTGCACGCAAACGATTTCGAGATCCTGATCTTGGACGTGATGCTGCCGAGCGTCGGCGGATTCGACGTGCTGCGCAGGCTCGGTGCCTCGTACCGTACGCCGATCCTCATGCTCACCGCGCGCGGTGACGACGTCGATCGCATCGTCGGTCTGGAACTGGGCGCCGACGATTATCTGAGCAAGCCGTTCAATCCGCGCGAATTGGTGGCGCGGATTCGCGCGATTTTGCGCCGCGCCAGCAATCGTTCGGTGCGCGGCTCGGCGCCGGAGGAGCTCACCGTCGGGCCGATCGTCCTCAATACGGGATTGCGCCAAGTGCACGTTGCAAATCGGCCGGTCGCTTTGACCGGCGCGGAATTCCGCGTGCTCGAGCTGCTCATGCGATCGGCTGGACAGGTGCTCTCGCGCGAGGCGTTGACCGAGCAGTCCCTGGGCCGCAAGCTCGTAGCCTACGATCGAAGCATCGACACCCACATCAGCAATTTGCGCCGCAAGCTCGAGCTCGAAGCGGACAAGAATCCGCAAATCAAGAACGTGCGAGGTTCGGGCTACACGCTCACCTGGGCGCATGCATAGTCTGTTCCTGCGGATTTTCGTGCTCTTCTGGATCGCCATGGCGCTCATCGTCGGCGGCAGCATCGCGATCACCTTCAGCGTAGCCGCGCGCGAATACGAATCGCCCGAGTACCTGCGCCGGCCGAACGTGGCGATCCAAGCGTCCGAGGTGCTGGCGACGGGCGGGATCTCGGCGCTCAGAAAATGGCTGCAGGCCAACGAGCATCCGATCCCCGACCGCGATTTGTTCATCATCGGGCCGGACGGCCGGGACATCCTCGGCCGTCGCCTCTCGGACAGCGCCGCGCGGCGCCTGGAGTTCTTCAACCGCGAGTCCACGGCGGCGTTCGGCCCGCCGGGGACCGAGCCACGGGAAGCCGGGCCGCCGGGCGGCACGCCGCCCGGGGTGGGCGCGCCGCCATGGGAAGGCCGCCGCCCGGCAATTTTCGTCCGCAACGCACCGCTCCGCAGATCGTGGGTCCGGATGGTTCGACCTACACGGTGCTGCTCGTGCCGCGGCGCCCGAGCATTTTCGGCGCCTTGAGCCTGCCGGGTATTTCGCTGACCATTCTGTGCATTGCACTGGGCGTCAGCGCCTTCGCGAGCTGGTGGCTGGCGCAGCATTTGAGCGCGCCCATCCGCCGCCTCCAGGAGGGCGCTCGCGCGCTTGCCACCGAAAATCTGGACGTGCGGGTGAGCGCGGGTCTCGAGGGCCGCAAGGATGAACTCGCGGTGCTCGCCAGGGATTTCGACGCGATGGCGGACCAGCTGCGCTCCAACCGCAGCGCCGTGACGCAGTTGCTGCGCGACATATCGCATGAACTGCGCTCGCCGCTCGCGCGCATGCGCGTCGCGCTCGGTCTCGCACGGCAGCCGACGACCGACCTGCAGCGCCAGCTGGATCGATTGGAGCGGGAAATCGAGCGTCTCGACGGTTTGATCAGCCAGGTGTTGAAGCTTGCGCGCCTGCACGGCGTCAACAAGGCCTTCGAGCGCGAGCAGTTCGACATCGATGAAGTGATCGAGGAAGTCGTGCGCGATGCGAATTTCGAAGGCGCCGTCAAGGGCTGTTCGGTGCAGCTCAACGGGGCGGCAAACTGCACACTGCATGCCAATCGTGATCTGCTATGCAGCGCCGTCGAGAACGTGCTGCGCAACGCGGTGCGGTATAGTCCGCACGGTGCGCCTGTGGACGTGACCGTCGAGCGCAGCAATGCGGGAGTTTCCATCGTGATTCGCGACCGGGGGCCGGGGGTGCCGGAGGGCGACTTGGAGCGCATATTCGAGCCGTTTTACCGGGTGGCCGAATCCCGCGATCGCGACAGCGGCGGCGAGGGTATCGG
Organism: uncultured Gammaproteobacteria bacterium; assembly: GCA_963774865.1. Taxonomy (GTDB): domain Bacteria; phylum Pseudomonadota; class Gammaproteobacteria; order Steroidobacterales; family Steroidobacteraceae; genus Bog-1198. The sequence goes on along the minus strand of CAVZGU010000011.1, from coordinate 402,269 downwards.
ATTGGCCATCACGTCCCAGGTCATGAGAGCCCACGGCGGCTGGGCCAGGGCGAGCAACCGGGCCGGCGGCGGCCTGGAGGTGCGGCTCAGCCTGCCGGCCGCAGCACTGGCATGAGGAGAAACCTGTCGTGAGCCTGTATCAGGAGGCCTGTCGATACATTCCGGGGGGCGTCAATTCGCCGGTGCGCGCGTTTCGCGGCGTGGGCGGGGAGCCGATATTCTTCAAGAAGGCGGACGGCGCTCACACGACCGCCGCGGACGGGCGGCGCTTCATCGACTACGTGGGCTCCTGGGGGCCGATGATCCTGGGCCACGCGCACCCGCAGGTCATTGCGGCCGTGCAGAGAGTGGCCGCGGACGGTTTGAGCTTCGGCGCCCCGACGGAGCTCGAGACGCAGCTCGCCCGGCGCGTGATCGAGCTCATGCCCTCCATCGAATTGGTGCGCTTCGTGAGTTCCGGGACCGAGGCGACGATGAGTGCGATCCGTCTGGCGCGCGGGTTCACCGGGCGCGACACCATCGTGAAGTTCGAGGGCTGCTACCACGGCCACTCCGATTCGCTGCTGATCAAGGCCGGATCCGGCGCCCTGACTTTCGGCGTGCCCACCTCTCCGGGAGTGCCGCGAGCCCTCGCCGCCCACACCGTGACCCTGAACTACAACGACGCGGCGCAGGTGCGCGAGGCCTTCCGTCAAATCGGCGGCGAGATCGCCTGCATCATCGTCGAACCCGTCGCCGGCAACATGAACTGCGTACCGCCCGCCCCCGGCTTCCTAAAGGCGCTGCGCGAGGAATGCGATCGCGCCGGCGCACTGCTGATCTTCGACGAGGTCATGACGGGATTTCGCGTCGCCCTGGGCGGTGCGCAACAGCTGTACGGCGTGCGCCCGGATCTCACGACGCTCGGCAAGATCATCGGCGGCGGCATGCCGGTGGGCGCCTTCGGCGGCCGGCGCGACATCATGGAGCAGCTCGCGCCGTCGGGTCCGATCTACCAGGCGGGCACCTTGTCGGGCAACCCGGTGGCGATGACGGCCGGCCTCGCCACCCTGGAACTCGTCGCGGCTCCCGGCTTTCATGAGCGGCTCAATGCGATGACCGATGTACTGGTGCGGCGCCTCGCCGGGGCGGCCGCGAGCGCCGGGATTGCGCTCGCCACCAACCACGTGTGCGGCATGTTCGGGTTATTTTTCACCGGCGAACGCACCGTCGACACCTTCGCCAAAGTGATGAGCTGCGATGTCGAGCGCTTCAAGCGCTTCTTTCACCGTATGCTCGAGGAAGGCGTGTACTTCGCGCCATCGGCATATGAAGCGGGATTCCTGTCGGCGGCCCACTCGGCCGCCGACATCGACGCGACGATTGCGGCGGCGGCGACGACCTTCGCCAGCCTGCACTCCGCGTAAGGGCGGCTCAAGATGCGGGCATTCGCTTGGCTGCTCGCCGCGCTGCTCGCGGCGGGCCTGATCGGCGCGAGCATCGCCTATCCCGCGTTCGAGCTGGCGTCGCACCTCGGGCCGTGGCCTTTTCACCGCGTGTCGGGCCGCATCGCCATGCTGGTGCTCGCGCTCGAGCTCTGGTGGCTGTGCCGCCATCTCAAGGTCAACACCAAACGCGACTGCGGGTTCGGCCTCGGCTGGCGCCGGTTCCTGCGGGTGTCGCTGGCATGGGGTGTGGTCGGCATCGCCACCGCGAGCGTGGGTGCGGGTTTCCTGCTGACGGCCGGTCTGCGCGTCGTGACCGATCCGGCCTCGCTCGCCTCCGCCGCGAATCTGTCGCACCTGTTCCTCACCGGTTTGGCGTCCGGAGTCGGCGTCGCCCTGATCGAGGAGACGGTGTTTCGAGGCGCCATGCACACGGCGATCGCGCGCGAATCCTCTCCCTGGAGCGCCGCGCTGCTCACCGCGCCGTTGTTCGCGATTCTGCATTTTTATGCCAAAGCCAGCATTCCGCCGGAGCAGTTGAGCTACGGCAGCGGCTTCGATCTGCTGCTGCGCTCGTTCGCGCCCTTGGGTCATCCCGCCCTGGTGATCGATTCGTTCTTCGCATGGCTGGCGGTTGGTCTGCTGTTGAGCCTGACGCGCGTGCTGACCGGCAATATTGCGGCGGCGGTCGGGCTGCACGCCGGCTGGGTGGTGGTGCTGCGAGTGCTGCAACTGAGCACCGCACCCGGTGATGCGGCGGCGAATTCCGCGTGGGTCGGCCGATTCGACGGTTTGCTGGGGTACTGGCTGCTGCCCTGGGCCGCCGCCATCGGTTTGGCGCTGTGGTCGATGCGACGCGCCTGGGTACCCTATGCCAGCGGCGCGAGCTCATCCAGTCGTCGGATGGGATCGTCGAGTTCCAGATAACTCTGCTTGTCGGGGAGCGGGATCGGCAGGATTTCCGCCAGGCGGTGGCCGACCCATGCGGCATCGTCGAGCCGCATGTGGATATCGGTGTACACCTCGCCGAGTTGAGGCAGCACCGTGCGCAGCAGCTCCGCCAAGCGCGCATGACGCGCCGGCACCTGCAGGGTGGGCTCAGCGTCCAGCCACTGCACCTCGGCGAGGTGCAGGCCGTCCGGCTGCCGGCTGCGGGCACGGATGCGGAAGCGCTGCCGCCCCACGCAGGAAAGCCCGAGCAGGCCGTCTTCGAGCTGATGGAAGTCGGTGATCTCGGCCATGGTGCCGACGTCGTAGATATCGGTCTGCGCGCCGCCCACTTCCCGGCCTTCGCGGATCAGCACCACGCCGAAGCCCCGGCCCTCGCGCATGCAGCGGCGCACCATGTCGACGTATCGGGTTTCGAAGATCCGCAGCGGCAGCGGGCCGTCGGGGAACAGTACGATGTTCAGCGGGAACAGCGCGATCGAGTTCATCTAGGAGCCTGCTTCCCGTGCGCGCAGTTCGGCGAGCAGCTTGTCGTGCAGCCCGCCGAAGCCGCCGTTGCTCATCACCAGCACATGGTCGCCCGGCCGGCTGTCTTCGGCCAATCCATTGACCAGCGCATCCACGGTGCTCGCGAAGCGCACTCGCGGCCCGAGCGCAGCGACCGCTGCGGGCAGGTCCCAACCGAGCTGCGGCGCATTCAGGAACCATGTGCGGTCGGCCGGCGCGAGCGCGGGCGCCAACTGATCGCGGTGCACGCCGAGCTTCATGGTGTTGGAGCGCGGCTCGACCACGGCGACGATTCGCACATCCGGCAGGCGCGCGCGCAGGCCCTTGAGCGTGGCCTCGATCGCCGTCGGGTGATGCGCGAAATCGTCATACACCGTGACGCCGCCGACCACGCCGCGAATTTCCATGCGGCGCTTGACTCCGCGAAATTCGCTCAAGGCCTCGGCCGCGCGCTGCGGCGGCACTCCGACGTGATTGGCCGCCGCGACGGCCGCGAGCGCATTCATGACATTGTGCTCGCCGAGCAGGGACCAGCGCACCCGGGCCACCTCACTGCGCTGCCGCAGCACGCTGAATTCCCCCCACGCCGACTCGGGGACGGGCGAGGCGCTCCATTCGGCGTCGGCGTGCCGGAGGCTGAATGCCTCGCGCGGCGTCCAACAGCCCTCCGCCAGTGTGGCCGCGAGCTCGCCGTCCTCGCCGTTCAGCACGATACGGCCGGCGGCCGGCACGGTGCGCAGCAGCTGATTGAATTGCCGGCGGATCGCCGCAACGTCCGGATAAATGTCGGCGTGATCGTATTCCAGATTGTTCAGGATCAGCGTGCGCGGCCGGTAGTGGACGAATTTGGCGCGCTTGTCGAAGAAAGCCGTGTCGTATTCATCCGCCTCGATGACGAACAGCGCCGCCGCGCCGCGAGACGCGGCGCCGAGTCGCGCCGTCGAATCGAAATTGCTCGGCACGCCGCCTATGAGGAAGCCCGGTTCGAAGCCGGCATGCTCCAAGATCCACGCGAGCATGCTCGCGGTCGTGGTCTTGCCGTGCGTGCCCGCCACCGCGAGCACATGCCTGTTGCGAAGCACCTGCTCGGCCAGCCACTGCGGGCCGGAGGTGTAGGCCATGCCGCGATCGAGCATCGCTTCGATGACCGGACTGCCGCGGCTCAACGCATTGCCCACCACCACGATATCGGGCCGCAAATCCAGCTGTTCGGCGCCGTAGCCCTCGATGAACTCGATGCCGAGCGCGCTCAGTTGCGTGCTCATCGGCGGATAGACGTTGAGATCCGCGCCGGTGACGCGAAATCCCGCCGCCTTGGCGATCGCCGCCACGCCTCCCATGAAGGTCCCGGCAATTCCCAGAATGTGCACGTGCATGCGTCATGATTCCGGCAGCAGCTGCTGCTCCAAGGCCATCGACAGCAACAGGTAGCCGACGCTGATCGCCGCGCCCAGCCCCAGCCCCGAATCGAGTGCGGCGCGCCAGATGTTGGCGCAGGCGAGCAGGTACCAGATGAGTCCGGCGAACAGCAGCACACCCAGGGGTATCGAGGCCGGGCGGTCGGTGCCGATGAAGCTCAGCAGCGAGCCCAGCGGATACAGCACCAGTTGCGCAAGCACCGCAACGCCGAGCAGCGCGGTACCGGTCTGCAGGAAGCGCTGGCGCCGGCGTGCAGCGGCCAACACCGCCCAGGCGAACAGCAGCGGCAGCCCCACGCTCAACACCACGCGGACGAGGATCGCGTCGCTGGAACTGGGCGGCAGCAGGGCCCCGAGCACCTCGAGGAGGGCGACGGCGCCGGCCACCAGACACAGCAAAAATACCGATGCCGGCAGCTGCGCCGGCGATTTGCGCCAGATGGCGATTTCCCAGAATGCCTTTGCAAGTCGCAGCATCGTTCGATTAGGTCATAATGAATCGTCAAATTGTACACGTGGATCAATGGTATGCCCGACGCGATTTGGATCGATCGAGGCGAGGAATTGCCGCCGCTCGCGCGCACCCTCGAATCGCATCCCTCGATCGGCGTCGACACCGAATTCCTGCGAGAACGCACCTTCTTTCCAAAGCTGTGCCTGCTGCAATTGGCGGCCGGCGATGAGGTCTGGTGCGTGGACGCGCTGCGGGTCGGCGGCCTCGAGCCGCTGGTACCCGCACTCACCGCCGCAGTATCGCGTAAAGTCATGCACTCCGCGCGGCAGGACCTCGAGGCGCTTCATCTCAGCGTCAAGCGCGTGATTTCGCCGGTATTCGACACGCAGATCGCCGCCGGATGCATCGGACTGAAGCCCCAGATAGGCTATGCGGAACTGGTCAAGACGCTGCTGGATGTGACTTTGCCCAAGGGCCAGACCCGAACCGACTGGTCGAAGCGCCCGCTGACTCCCGAACAGCTGGAATATGCGGCCGACGATGTGCTGTATCTGGACGAGCTCGCCGCACCGCTTGAGCGAGCGGCTGCGCGCGCTCGGGCGCGAAGCAATGGGTGTTCGCAGGATTGCTCGGCGCTCGAGGATCGCGAGGCTCTACGAACCCGATCCACAGCAGGCTTGGAAGCGGCTGCGCGGGCTGAACCAGCTGCCGCCGACGCCGCGGGCACGCGCCAGGGTGCTCGCGGTGTGGCGCGAAAGACTGGCGCGCGAGCGCGATCTGCCGCGCGGCTGGATCATCTCCGATGCGGCGCTGTTCAAGCTCGCGGAGCCCAATCCCGCGACTCGCGCGGCGCTCGGGGCGGTGCCCTCGCTGCCGGCGAACCTGAACGATACGATCGCCGACAGCCTGCTCGAGGCGCTGCGCGCGGACGCCGGGCCGCTGCGCAGCGGACCGGCAGCCGGCTGAAGGCTCGCGCCCCACCCCGGAGCAAAAGGCGCTGATCGAACGGCTCGCCCGTGTGGTCGATGCACGCGCGGCCGAACTTGAGGTCAGCGCCGAAATTCTCGCGCCGCGCGGCGAAATCAAGGCGCTTGCGATGGGCGAGCGCGATTCGCAGGCGCTCAGCGGCTGGCGGCGTGAAGGAGATCGGCGAGAAACTGCTCGAGGCGGCCGGCTAGGCTCGCTCGCTAGGCGCGGACGTCACCGCGCGCTGAATGCTCTTGAACACCGTCTCCATGTCGGCGTCCGCGTCCACGACGCGCAGCAGGCCCGCCGCCTCGTAATGCTTGATAAGCGGCTTGGTCTGCGCCTCGAACACTTCCAGCCGCTTGCCGATCACCTCTTCCTTGTCGTCCGGCCGCTGGATCAGGCGCGGCATGTCGCCGCACTTCTCGCAGTGCGGCAGCGCGCCGGGCGGCGAGGTGTAGATGTTGAACACCCGGCCGCAGCTCCTCGCAGATTCTGCGGCCCGTGAGCCGCTTGAACAGAACGCTGATGTCCAGATTCATGAGCACCACCGCATCGAGCGGCTGACCCAGCTCCAGGAGCATTTTTTCCAAGGCCTCGGCCTGCGCGATGTTGCGCGGAAACCCATCGAGAATGAAGCCTTTGAGGGCATCGGGCTGCGCCAACCGCTCGCGGATCATGCCGAGTACGGTGGCATCGTCGACCAGCTTGCCCGCGTCCATGGCGGCCTTGGCGTGCAGCCCGAGCTCGGTCCCCTTGGCTCACCGCCTCGCGCAGCAGATCGCCGGTCGATATTTGCGGGATGCCATAGGCCTGCACCAGCAGCTGCGACTGCGTTCCCTTGCCGGACCCCGGCGCGCCCAACAGGACTATTCGCATGATTCTCCGCAATAGTGGTAAAAGCGCGCTACCGTACCTTTGGCCGGGGCCATCGTCAAACCCGCGCTTCCAAGGAGTGCCTAGGCCGCGCCGATCGGCTATCCTGCGCGGCTTGTGTACCGCGGTACGCCAATAGCAATCATGCAGCGCCCAAACTTGAAGAACGCCTTCTATGCCCAATCCGGCGGAGTGTCCGCCGTCATCAATGCATCCGCCTGCGGTGTGATCGAAACGGCGCGCAAGCACCGCGACAAGATCGGCAAGGTCTATGCCGGGCCGGCACGGCATCATCGGCGCACTGACCGAGGATATGATCGACACCAGCAAGGAGAGCGCGCGCGGCGATCAGCGCCCTGCGCCACACGCCGGGCGGCGCGTTCGGGTCGGCGCGCTACAAGCTGGCGGGAATCGACAAGAACCGCGCGCAGTACGAGCGCCTGATCGAGGTGTTCCGCGCCCACGACATCGGCTATTTCTTCTACAACGGCGGCAACGATTCCATGGACACCGCACACAAGGTGTCGGAGATCGGAGTGCAGATGGGCTACCCCATCATCTGCATCGGCATCCCGAAGACCGTCGACAACGATCTGGCGATGACCGATTGCTGCCCGGGTTTCGGCTCGGCAGCCAAGTACATCGCCGTCTCCACCCGCGAGGCGGCGCTCGACGTGCTGTCGATGGCGCGCACCTCGACCAAGGTCTTCGTGCTCGAGGTCATGGGCCGCCATGCCGGCTGGATTGCGGCCGCCGGCGGCCTGGCCGGCGAGAAGCGCGGCGATGCCCCGCACATCATCCTGTTTCCCGAAATCCCATTCGATCGAGCGCTGTTCTTGAACAAGGTCAAGGCTTGCGTCGAAAGCTTCGGCTATTGCGTCGTCGTGGTTTCCGAAGGCGTGCGCACTGCCGACGGCAAGTTTCTCGCCGAGGCGGGCACCAAGGACGCATTCGGCCACGCTCAGCTCGGCGGCGTGGGGCCCGTGGTGGCGCAGATGACGCAGGAGGCCTTCGGCTACAAATTTCATTGGGCGGTGGCCGACTACCTGCAGCGCTCCGCGCGCCATGTCGCATCGAAGGTCGACGTCGAGCAGGCGTACGCGGTCGGCAAGGCGGCGGTGGAGTTCGCGCTGAAAGGCAAGAACGCGGTCATGCCGATCATCGTGCGCAAATCCTCATGCGCCCTATCGATGGACGATCGGCGAAGCCCCGCTCGCGGCGATCGCGAACGAGGAAAAGAAGGTGCCGCGCCACTTCATCACCGCCGATGGCTTCGGCATCACTGCGGCCTGCCGGCGCTATTTGCTGCCGCTGATCGGCGGCGAGGACTACCCGCCGTACCGCAACGGCCTGCCGGCCTACGCGACGCTCAAGGGCAGCGGCGTGCCCAAGCGCCTGCGGCAACCCTTTGTGGTATGATTTGCGCCGGCTTCTATAAAATAAACCGATTATTTTCAATAAGATAATAACCCCTCGCCCCTGATCCGGAGACTGCGAAATGACCCTCGATAACGCCCTGTTTCTGGCAATCGGAGCCGGAATCCTTGCGATCGCGTATGGCGCCGTTTCGGTTCGCTGGATCCTGGCGCAGCCGGCGGGCAATGCGCGCATGCAGGAGATCGCCGCGGCGATTCAGGCCGGCGCACGCGCGTACCTGAATCGCCAATACACCACCATCGCGCTCGTGGGCGTCATCCTGTTCGTCGTCTTGGGCGCGGCCCTCGGCTGGGCCACCGCCGGCGGCTTTGCGGTGGGCGCCATCCTCTCGGGCCTCGCCGGCTACATCGGCATGTTCATCTCGGTGCGCGCCAACGTGCGCACCGCGCAGGCGGCGCACAACGGCTATCAACGCCGCGCTCAAGGTCGCGTTCCGCGGCGGCGCCATCACCGGCATGCTGGTGGTGGGATTGGGGCTCCTCGGCGTGGCCGGCTACTACCTCGGCATGCTGCACGTGCTGGGCGACGCGGAAGCGGCGCTGCGCTCGCTCGTCGGCCTGGCATTCGGCGGCTCGCTGATTTCGATTTTCGCGCGTCTGGGCGGCGGCATATTCACCAAGGGCGCCGATGTCGGCGCCGACCTCGTCGGCAAGGTCGAAGCGGGCATTCCCGAGGACGATCCGCGCAATCCGGCGGTGATCGCCGACAACGTCGGCGACAACGTCGGCGATTGCGCCGGCATGGCGGCCGACCTGTTCGAGACCTACGCCGTCACGCTGGTCGCGACCATGCTGCTCGGCGGCCTGGTCATGGTCGACCTGGGCGAGACGGCGGTGCTGTTTCCCGCTGGTGCTCGGCGCCATCTCCATCGTCTCCTCCATCGTCGGCACGTTCTTCGTCTCCACCCAGGAAGGCGGCAAGATCATGAACGCGCTCTACAAGGGCGTGATCGTGTCGGGCGTGATCTCCGCGGTCGCGTTCTATTTCGTGTCGCCAGTCGATCATGGGCGAGCACGCCATGTCGCATGTGGCTGTGCACGCTGGTGGGCCTCGCGCTCACCGCCGCGATGATCGTGATCACCGAGTACTACACCGCGACCGAATACGCACCGGTGCAGCACGTGGCCGCCGCCTCGCAGACCGGTCATGCGACCAACATCATCGCCGGCCTCGGCGTCTCGATGAAGGCCTGCGCCCTGCCGGTGATCGCCGTGGCCTTGAGCATCTGGGCCTCCTATCGGCTCGAGGGCCTGTACGGCATCGCCGATCGCCGCCACCGCGATGCTGTCCATGACCGGCATGATCGTCGCGCTCGACGCCTACGGCCCGATCACCGACAACGCCGGCGGCATCGCCGAGATGGCGGGCCTCGACAAGAAGGTGCGCGACGTCACCGATCCGCTGGATGCCGTCGGCAACACCACCAAGGCCGTCACCAAGGGCTACGCCATCGGCTCGGCGGGCCTGGCGGCGCTGGTGCTGTTCGCCGACTACACCCACAAGCTCGAGGAGGTCACTGGGCACGCCACCGCCTTCGATCTGTCGAATCCGGCGGTGATCATCGGCCTGTTCATCGGCGGCCTCGTGCCGTATCTGTTCGCCGCCATGGCGATGGAAGCGGTGGGCCGCGCCGCGGGCTCGGTGGTCAACGAGGTGCGCCGTCAGTTCCGCGAGATCCAGGGCATCATGGAGGGCACGGCGAAGCCCGACTATTCGCGCGCCGTCGACATGCTGACCAAGGCGGCCATCAAGGAAATGATCGTGCCGTCGCTGCTGCCGATCGTGGTGCCGATCGTGCTGGTGTTCGTCATGAATTGGCTCATGGGCCCGGGCAGCCGGCGTGCAGGCGCTCGGCGGCCTGCTGATCGGCACCATCGTCACCGGCCTGTTCGTCGCGATCTCGATGACCACCGGCGGCGGCGCCTGGGACAACGCCAAGAAATACATCGAGGAAGGCCATTTCGGCGGCAAGGGATCGGATGCGCACAAGGCGGCCGTGACCGGCGACACGGTCGGCGATCCCTACAAGGACACGGCGGGCCCGGCGATCAATCCGCTGATCAAGATCATCAACATCGTGGCGCTGCTGCTGGTGCCGCTGCTCGGCAAGATGATGTGAGCGGCCGCGCTGCGGCGCGCGCCGGCATCCGCCGCCGCGCCAGCCAGCGCCGCGTCACCTTCCGACAGGCTGCCTAGATGTCGAAGTAGATCGCGTCCGGCTCGGCGGCGCCGTCGCGCGAGGCGACCCGCAGATTCCGGCTCCTTGAGCGACACGCGCGAGCGCGGCGGCACGCTGCGCGTCAGGAACACCGAACCGCCGATGACGCTGTCCGCGCCGACGACGGTCTGGCCGCCGAGCACGGTGGCGTTCGCGTACAGCGTCGAGCCGTTCTCGACCGTCGGATGGCGCTTGCGGCCGCGAATGATGTGCCCGCTGGCATCCCGCGGAAACGACAGCGCGCCCAGGGTGACGCCCTGGTAGAGCTTCACGCCTTCGCCGATGTCGGTGGTCTCGCCGATCACGACGCCGGTGGCGTGATCGATGAAGAACGCCGCGCCGATCTTCGCGCCGGGATGGATGTCGCAGCCGGTCTTCGAATGCGCCCACTCGGTCATGATGCGCGCCATCATCGGCACGCCCAGATCGTACAGCGCATGGGCGATGCGATAGACGCTGACCGCCAGCACGCCGGGATAGGCGAGGATGACCTCGTCGAGATTCGTCGCGGCCGGATCGCCGTCGAACGCCGCCTGCACGTCCCGCACGAGCAGAGCCGCGAATCTGCGGCAGCCGGCGCAGAAAGACCTCCGCCAGTTCGCGGGCGCGCGGCGCGCATTCGCCGAAGTCCGAGCCGCGCGGCTTCGCGCTCGCGCCCATAGCACAGGCATTGCTCCATCTCGCGCTCGATCTTCGGCGCCAGCGCCGCCAGCGACTTGCGACACGTAGGCACCGAGATTCTCGCCGTTCAGATCGCGGCGGCCGAAGTAGCCCGGGATACATGAGGTCGAGCACGCCCTCCAAGATCTCGACGATCGCCTCGCGCGAGGGCAGATAGCGGCGCGAAATGCGCCGCGCGCGCTCATCGCCGAGATAGCTCGCGAGCAGCTCCTCGCTCGACGCGCGCTCGAGCTGCGGTCGCTTCGGACTTGGATGGGGCGACGACGGTCATCGATGCGCTCAGGCGACCGCCTGCATCTTCTCGACGTCCTCGAACAGGCCCTCGAACAGCGCGCCCGACAGATAGCGCTCGCCGGCATCCGGCAAAATCGACGACGATGGTCTTGCCCGCTTGCGCCGGCTCGCGCGCCAGGCGCAGCGCCGCGGCCATCGCCGCGCCGCACGAGATGCCGCACAGCATGCCTTCCTCGCGCGCCAGACTGCGCGCCACCGCGATGGCCTCCTCGTTGCTCACCTGCTCGACGCGATCGACCAGCGACAGATCCAGGTTCTTCGGGATGAAGCCCGCGCCGATGCCTTGGATCTTGTGCGGGGTCGGCGTCGAGCGGCTGGCCGGCGAGCGTCTGGCTGATGACCGGCGAGTTGGTCGGCTCGACGGCAACGGTGAGGATCTTCTTGCCCTGGGTGCCCTTGATGTAGCGCGACACGCCGGTCAGCGTGCCGCCGGTGCCGACGCCCGAGACCAGCACGTCGATCTTGCCCTGCGGTGTCGTCCCAGATCTCCGGTCCCGTGGTCCGTCTCATGGATGGCGGGATTCGCGGGATTGTCGAATTGCCGCATCAAGCACGTACTTGCTCGGGTCCGCCGCCGCCAGTTCCTCGGCCTTGGCGATCGCGCCCTTCATGCCCTTGGCGCCCGGGCGTCAGGACCAGCTTGGCGCCGAAGGCGACCAGCACCTTGCGCCGCTCCATGCTCATGGTCTCGGGCATGGTGAGCACGCAGCCGTAGCCGCGCGCGGCGGCGGCGAAGGCGAGCGCGATGCCGGTATTGCCGCTGGTCGCCTCGACGATCGACATGCCCGGCTTCAGGTGCCGCGCTCCTCGGCGTCCCACACCATGGCGGCGCCGATCCGGCATTTCACCGAGTAAGCGGGATTGCGGCCTTCGATCTTGGCGAGAATCGTCGCGCGCGCTCGCTGGCGTCCAGGCGATTGATGCGCACCAGCGGCGTGCGGCCGATGGACTTGGTGTTGTCTTCATAGATGGGCATGCGGCACCTCGAAGGTTCCGGTAATGGCGCGGATTTTCCTCCTAAGCGCGAGTGCGAAATGCCATAGTAGTTTGTTATGAGCGCCTGCCGGACGGTTATAAGCCGTAACGCCTTGATTTACAGGGGAACCGGCAGTCATCGACAGGGGCTGGGGGCGGCCGATGATGAACCCCTGCACGAAATCGATGCCCATGCCCTTCACCGTATCGAGCGAGCACTGATCCTCGACCTGCTCGGCGACGATGCGAAAATTGCAAGCTGCGCGACAGCTCGATCATCGCCGCGACCATCGCCTGGTTCACCGTATCCACGGCGAGGTTGCCGATGAACGAGCCGTCGATCTTGAGGTAGTCCATCGGCAGGGTCTTCAACGTCGAGAACGAACTCAGGCCGCTGCCGAAATCGTCCAGCGCGAACTCGCAGCCCATGCCGTGCAGCACGGCGATGAAGCGGCGCACGTGATCCAGATTCGCCGACCACCGCGCTCTCGGTGACCTCGAAGCAGATGTCCGCCGGGATTGCCCCGGTGTGATCGAAGCAGTCGACGACGAACTCCAGAAATTCCGCATCGCCCAGCGTCTGGCCGGAGATGTTGATCGCGACGCTGCGGCCCGGCGGGCAGCTTCATACCGCCGCGGCCGAGGGCCGACAGCACCGCCTGCACCACCCAGCGATCGACGTGCGGCATCAAGCGGTAGCGCTCGGCGGCGCGGATGAATTCCGCCGGCGGCGCGCCGGGCTGGCCGTTCTCGCCCTTCCAGGCGCACGAACACCTCGAGCGCCGGGCCGCGAGTGCCGTTGCTGCGCGCATGCACGATCGGCTGGAAGTACAGCTCGAACTTGTTGTCGCGCAGCGCGCTCTGCAGTTTCTGCAGCCAGTGGATCTCGCCGCTGTGGCGCGCGTTCGCCTCCTCCCGCGCGGAATACACGTGCACGTGCACCCCGCCCTGCTTCTTCGCGACGTAGCAGGCGGAATCCGCCGAATTCATGATGTCCTCGATCGAGCCGCCGCCGCGCCCGATTTCCACGAGGCCGATGCTGACGCCGACATTGAAGATCTTGTCCTTCCAGACGAAGCGGTAATCGTTGACCGAGCGCACCACGTCGTCGGCGATTTGCCGCGCCTTCTCGAGCGGGCAGCCGACCAGCAGCAGCGCGAATTCGTCGCCGCCGATGCGCCCGACCGTGTCCGAATCGCGCACCGCCTCTTTGATGATGGTCGCGATCTCGCGCAGCATGTTGTCGCCCGCGGTGTGCCCGCAGGTGTCGTTCACCACCTTGAAGCGGTCGAGATCGAGGTAGCACAGCGCGTGCGCCGCGTCCCCGGTCTGCGCGGAGTCCATCGCCTCGCGCAGCCGCCGCTCGAATTCCCGCCGATTCACCAGGCCGGTCAGCGCATCGTGGCTCGCCTGATAGGTCATCTGGCGGGTCAAGCCGCGCAGCTCGCTGGTGTCGTGCAGCACCAGCACGAGGCCGAGAGTCTCCTTGGCTTCGGACTTGAGCGGCGTCACGCTGATCTCGACCGAGCGCTCCAAGGCGCGCATTCGCCGGCACCAGCACGGCGCGCTTGCCCATCGTGACGCGGCCGCCGGTGGCCAGCGCCTTGCGCACCGGATCGCCGAGCGAGCGGCGGTCGGTTTCGTCGACCAGCGAGGCGACATCCGCGAATGACTTGCCCACGATCTGGTCGAAGCTCTGGCCGAGCAGAGTTTCCGCGGCGTGATTGACGTAGTCGATCCGCCCCTCCGCGTCGACCGTGATCACGCTCTCGCCCATGGCATCGAGCGTCGCCATCGCGCGCGGCCGCGACGCCGCACCGGCCGGTGCGGGAGCCGGCAGCATCTCCAGCGCCGTGAGCAGCAGCGCCGGCTCGCCGGCGCTGTCGATCAGGGTGCTGGACAACTCGACGCGGGTGACCTCGCCGTGCTTGCCGACGAGCTCGATTTCATAGCGCTCGGCCGCGGCTTCGCCGGCCAATCGCCGGCGCAGATTGTTCTCCACCAACTCGACATATTCCGGCGCGACGAACTCGGTCAGCGGCTTGCCGACCACATCCGACGCGCTCGCGCCCAGCAGCGCCAGAAAGCGCGTGTTGGCGAACAGGATGGTCTTGCGGTGAACCAGCACCGCATCGTGCACCGTCTCGACCAGGCGCTGAAACAGCTGCTCGCGGTCGTGCAGCCGCGCGCCGCGCTGCTCGAGATTCTCGAGCAACTCATTGACCGCGGTGCCCAGCTGCCCGAGCGCCTCGGGTTTGCCTTCGAGCCCGATGCGCCCCGCTGCACCCGCTTCGCGGGTGAGCCGCCAGATCTGCTGGGAGAATTCGTTGACGGCGCGCTCCTGGCGCCGCTTCCATGCGAAGAGCACACCGACGCCCACGGCCAGAATAGCTGAGGTCAAAAGCCAGAGAACGATGGAAGAGAAAATCAACGCTGACCTCGATAACAACAGATTCCGACGGCGCTTGGTTCTGAGGCCCCTCGCGGGTTGGGCGCGTCGCGAATCATCGTTATCAGAAGAATAGCGCACAGGCATGGCGCAGCCTGTGGAAATTGACCATAATCAGCGGCCTTATCGCCAAGGGAAATCCATGGACACATTGGCCGCTCGGCAGCAAATGGTGGATCAGCAGATTCGCACGTGGGAAGTGCTCGATCCGCGGGTGCTCGATGTGCTGTCCGAGGTGCCGCGCGAAGCGTTCGTGCCCAACGGGTATCGCGAGCTCGCATTCGCCGATTCGCCGCTGCCGATCGGCCTGGGTCAATCGATGCTCGCGCCCAAGATCCAAGGGCGCATTCTGCAGGCGCTGGGCGTCGGCGCATCGGACTGCGCGCTCGAGGTCGGCACCGGCACCGGCTATCTGAGCGCGTGCTTGAGTCTGCTCGCCGCCTCGACGCATTCGATCGACATTCATGCGCAGTTCACCGCCGCTGCCGCCGCCAATCTGCGCGCCGTGCCGCGCGCGCGCGTTCGGCTCGAGACGCGCGATGCCTTCGACCCGGCTCCGCTGGGCGAGTACGATGTCATTGCCGTCACCGGGTCGCTGCCGGTCTACGATGCGCGCTTCGAGCGCGCACTGCGCCTCGGCGGCCGATTGTTCGCCGTGGTCGGCTCGGCGCCGGTGATGGACGCGATACTGGTACGCCGCGTCGATCATACCGAATGGATTCGCGAGAGCCTGTTCGAGACCGTCATCGACCCGCTGATCAACGCCACCGCCGCGCGAGGATTCGTCTTCTGATGATCGACGAGCTGAGCCCTCGGGAATTCCTGGAGCGGCGCGACGCGGGCGCCGAGCTGACCCTGCTCGACGTGCGCGAGGACTGGGAAACCCAATTGGCGCCGGTACCGGCCCGCGTGGTGCATATTCCGATGGGCCAGATTGCGGACCGCATGGGGGAACTCGACCCGCACACGACGACCGTCGTGATCTGCCGCTCGGGCGGGCGCAGCCTGCAGGTGGCACGGTACCTCGCCGCGCACGGATTCGGCTCGGTATTCAATCTGGCCGGCGGTATCCTGGCATGGTCGCGGGATGTGGATCCCCAGCATCCCGCAGTACTGAGTTTCCCTGGCTGCGATCCAGGTGATTTAGTCATATATAACACCTATGAAGCGATTCCTGATCATGCTCGCCTGCAGCCTGCTCTGCTGCAGGCCGCCCCGGCAGCCGATCTGCTCGCGGTCTATCAGCGCGCCCTGCAAAACGACCCTCAGCTCAGGGAGGCCGAGGCCAATCGGCTCGCCGCACTCGAATCCAAGCCCCAGGCACTGGCGGCACTGCTGCCGCAGATCGCCGGCAACGGCACGGCGAGCAAGGAGAAGGACAGCGGACAATTCGAACACGGTCGAGTCCGTGCAGGTGTCCGGCGGCGCCGGCGGCGGCACCGTTCTGGAGTCCTTTCCGTTCAACGGGCGCATGACCACGACCACCCATCACTACGGCGTGGATCTGAAGCAGAATCTGTTCCGCTGGGAGAATTGGGTGGCACTGCAGCGCGCGGATGCACAGGTGGCGCAGGCCGAGGCGGACTACCAGGCCGCGCAGCAGGATCTGATCGCGCGCGTCGCGCAGCGCTATTTCGACGTGCTGGCCGCGCAGGACGACCTCGATGCGCAGCAGGCGCAATCTGGCCTCCGTCAATCGTCAGCTCGAGCAGGCCGAGAAGCCGCTACCAAGTCGGACTGATTGCCGTCACCGACGTCCAAGAGGCGCGCGCGGCGCACGACAGCGGTGCGGCCGCCGTGATCGCGGCCAAGCGGCAGCTCGCATCCGCTCAGGAGCTGCTGCGCGAGATCACCGGCGATGTGTTCGATTACCTGGCACGCCCCAACGAACCGTTCGAGCTCGCCAATCCCGATCCGAGCAGCGAAGATCGGTGGGTGGAAATGGCGCTGCAGCAGAACCTGTCGCTGGTGTCCAGCCGCCTGGCCGCCGACATCGCCCGCGAGAACGTCAGCGCGGCGCGCGGCGGCCACTTGCCCAGCCTCGACCTCGTCGCGAGCCGCTACAAGGCCAGCAGCGACGGCGTATACACCAATGCGGACGGCACGCCTTACGGCAGCACGAGCCTCGACCAATACCAGAACGTCATCGGCATTCAGTTCACCTTCCCGATTTATTCGGGAGGCATGGTCTCCTCGCATGGTGCGGCAGGCCGTCTACCAGCATCGCGCGGCCAAGGAGCGGCTGGAGCGCGTGGCTCGCCAAACCGAGCACGACGCGCGCGATGCGTATCTGGGCGTGCTGTCGGAAATTTCGCGCGTCAAGGCGCTGCGCCGGGCGCTCGAATCGAATGTGACGGCGCTCAACGCCACGGAGGCCGGCTACGAGGCCGGTACGCGCACCGCGGTGGACGTGCTGGCATCGCGGCGCCTGTGGGTACAGGCGCAGACCGACTACTCGCGCAGCCGCTACGACTACATGATCAACGTGCTCAAGCTGCAGCAGGCGGCGGGAATCCTCTCCGAGCAGAGCTTGAATCGGCTCAACGGCCTGCTCAAGGATTCGCCGGGCTCGGCCGCACCGCAGCCGGCGGTGGCTCAGCCGCCGGCGGTTCCGTCAACAACGGATCGATGAGCTCGAGCAGCCGCGCGACGCTCCCCCGGTGCCGTTCGACGAACTCCCGCCCACAGGCGCCCACTCTGCTGCCGCATCTCGGCGTCGGCGAAGAAACGCTGCAGGACGCTGCTCAACTCCGGCGCATCCGCGACCTCCACCGCGCCGCCCGTGCGCACCAGCGCGCGCGCGATGTCTCCACTGTTGGCATTGTACGGTCCCATGACCACCGGTACGCCGAGCGCCGCCGGCTCCAGCAGATTGTGCCCGCCCACCGGCACCAGACTTCCGCCGACGAACGCCACGTCGGCCGCCGCATACAGCGCCGCCAGTTCGCCCACGGTGTCGACCAGCAGCACTTGCGCCTCGGGCCGCACCGCTTGAGCGATGCTGCGCCGATCGAATCGAATGGCCCGCCGCTCCAGCAGGCTCGCCACGCCGTCGAACCGCTGCGGATGCCGCGGCACGAGCATCAACAATGCGTCCGCGAAATGCGCGAGCAGCGCGGCGTGCGCGTCGAGCAGCTGCTCCTCCTCCCCGCCATGGGTGCTGCCGGCGATCCATGCGGGCCTCGAGCCGACGTAGCGCATGCGCAATTGGCGCCCCTGCTCCACGACCGAATGCCCCAGCTGCATATCGAACTTCACGTTGCCGACGATGCGCGTACGTGCGGGGTCGGCGCCGATGGCGATGAAGCGCTCGGCATCCTCGGCGGTCTGCGCCGCGACGAGGCGGCTGCTCGCCACCGCGCCGCTGAACAAGGTGCCGAGACGCCGGTACCGCGATACGGATTTCGCCGTTAGGCGCGCACTCGCGAGCACCACGGGCACGCCGCGCCGCCGGCACTCATAGAGCAGATTGGGCCACAGTTCGGTTTCCATGATGATCGCCAGGCGCGGTCGTACGCGCGTCAGGAATCGTCGCACCGCGCCGGGGGTATCGTAGGGTAGGTAGCGGATGCCGATCTCCCCTCCGAACAGCGACCGTGCGCGCGCCCGCCCCGTCGGAGTCGCGGTGCTCAGCACCAGCGGACTCGACGGATAGCGGGTGCGAAGTGCGCGAACCAAGGCGGCCGCGGCGGCCACTTCGCCGAGCGACACCGCGTGCAGCCAGATGCTTGGCGATCCGCCGGCGAAGGCCCCCCATCCGAAACGCTCGCCCAGATGCTGCCAGTAGCTGCGATCGCGCAATCCGCGGCACAGCACCAGCGCGAACGCCGCCGGAGCCGCGATCAGCGTCAATAGACTGTAGAGGCGGCGCATGGTCTATTGCCCACCATAGCCGGCAAGCAGGCAGCCCCACGCCGCGGCGGTGAATCGATCCGCCGGCAATTCGCGTGAGATCTTCGCGAGCGAGCGGTGCAGCCGGCGCAGGTTGCGCGACGTCCATGCGCCGGGACCGCGCAAACTACAGCGATCGAAGTCGATCGCGCTGACGGCGCCGCGGCCGTCGAGCAGGATGTTGTGCGCGTTGAGGTCGGCATGATCGACGCCCTCGCGGTGCAGACGGGCGATGGTCGCGCCGATCGAGCGCCACGATGCGTCGCTCAAGGCGGCAGCGGCGAGCATCGAGCTCAAGGGCTTGGCATCGGCTATGCGCTGCACGATCAGATCGCATCGATAGATCATCCCGCTGCGCCGGTAGCGCGCCGCGACCGGTTTCGGAACCGGCAAACCGCGGCCCGCCAGGCGCGCGAGCATCCGATACTCCGCGAAGGCGCGCACCCGCCGCTCGCCGGCCCAGACGTACCGATCCTGCGCGATACGCGCCATGTGTCCGCCGCGCCGAAAGTGGCGCAGCACCCACCGGCGGCGGCCGCATTCGACGAACCAGGCCGCGCCGCGCCCGGCGCTCACGGCCGCGAGTGCACCGCGAGCGGCCCAGAACTGCGGTTCGAACAGCGCCTCCCCCGCGGTGTCCAGCAGATTGCCAAGACAGTCCGGATCGGCCAGCATGGCGCCCCGCGGAGTGGCAATGCGTCGGCCGCCGTCCTTCGTCATTCTTTCAGCGCGTCCTTAGGCACTACGATCGTCGAGTTTAACACCCATGAACGAAATCAAGGTCCCCGTATCGCCCGGAGAGCTGCTCGATAAAATCACGATTCTGCGCATCAAGTCGCGCCGCATGTCCGACCCCAAGAAGTTGTCGAACGTGCGCCTCGAACTCGATGCGCTCGAGCGCATCTGGAGCGGCTCCGCATATGCCGGTATCGACGTCGAAAGCGATGTGCACGCCCTGCTTGCCGTGAATCAGCGGCTGTGGTCGATCGAAGACGATATCCGCGACAAGGAGCGTGCGCAGGATTTCGGCGCCGAATTCATCCGGCTCGCCCGCGCGGTGTACATGGAAAACGACGAGCGCGCCGCCATCAAGCGCCGCCTCAATCTGAAGCTCGGGTCGGCCCTGGTCGAAGAGAAGTCCTATCGCGAGTACAGAAGCTGACTACTGGCCCGGCTGCGGCACTTCGTGTGCGGCCCGAATGAGCGTGTATTCCGCCCCGCAGTAGTTGCACTTGGCCCAACCCGCCGACTCGATCGCCAGGTACACGCGGGGGTGGGAATTCCACAGTAACATGCCGGGCATGGGGCACGACAGCGGCAAATCGGCCTGCGTCACCGTGTATTGATGCTGCGCATTGGGTTGAATCAAATCCGGCATCGTCATCGCTTCTCCTGCCTGCTGCGCGCTGCTCCGCGCTCCTCAAATTAATTCGGTGTCGAAGGCTTTTCGCCA
Source organism: uncultured Gammaproteobacteria bacterium (assembly GCA_963774865.1). Lineage (GTDB taxonomy): Bacteria > Pseudomonadota > Gammaproteobacteria > Steroidobacterales > Steroidobacteraceae > Bog-1198. The sequence goes on along the minus strand of CAVZGU010000011.1, from coordinate 382,278 downwards.
GATCTCCTCGACCCGCGACCGCACCTCGGCGTGCGGGGCTGCTTCCACCACACGCTCTCCGCCCTCCAGCGACAGGCGATGCAGCAGGGTACGATAGCGTATATAGGCTTCCTTGAGCCACTGCGCCGTCGAGGCATCGACCACGCCCACCCGGGTGAGGCCCTCGAGCTGGCGGATGTTGTCCGTGTAGGCCACGAGCTCTGGATGCGCGCTCGCCGCCGACAGCACCCAATATTGCACCAGGAACTCGATGTCGGCGATACCGCCCGCATCCTGCTTGATGTCGAACTGCCCGGGGCCCGACTGCGACAGCTCCCGGCGCATGCGCAGGCGCATCGTCTTCACCTCGCCGCGCAAGGTGTCGCGCCGAACGGCGGTGCACAGCACACGGCGCCGCGCTGCCTCGAAGCGCAGGCACAGGTTCGCATCGCCGGCGACCGCGCGCGCGCGCAACAGGGCCTGATGCTCCCAGGTCCAGGCGTCCTTGAGCTGGTAGCGCTCGAACGCGTCGATGCCGGTAATCAAAAATCCTCCTTTGCCGTTCGGCCGCAGTCGCATGTCGACTTCGTACAGCCGCCCCGCAGCCGAGTGCATCGTGAGCAGGTGCACGATGCGCTGACCGAGACGCAGAAAGAACACGACGTTGTCGACCGGTCGTTCGCCCATGGTCTGTTGATTCTCGCCGCTCGAATCGTGCAGAAAGACGAGGTCGAGATCGGAGCCGTAGCCGAGCTCCAAACCGCCGAGCTTGCCGTAGCCCGCCACCGCGACGTTCACGACGCGAGCGGCGGCGTCGGCATCGCGGCAGTACGGCACGCCGTAGATCGTCGTCATCTGCCCCCAGGCAAGATTTATGCAGCATTGAATGATCAGCTCGGCGATGTCGGTCAGGCGATCGCTGACCGCCATCAGCGGCAGCCGTCCGGTGAGATCGGCGAGGGCGACGGCAAATACCGCGACCTTTTGGAACTCTCGCAGCGCCTCGACCTCCCTCTCCGGGTCATCGCCGGCCAGCCGTTCGGTCCGGGCGGCGAGTTCGCGCGCAAATCCCTCGCGCGAGGGGATTTCATCGAACGCTTTGGCATCGATCAGTTCGTCGAGCAGCAGCGGGAAATCGGCGATCTGGCGCGCCAAGAATCCGCTGATCGCGCAAACCTCGATCAGGCGCTCCAGCGCCGCGGGCTGCTCCTTGAGGAGCGCCAGGTATGAATAGCGGGCGCCGATTGCGTCCAGCACCCGCAGCACCCGCTGCACCACGGTCGCGGGGGCCGCTTGCAGTGCGGCCGCCTTCAGTACGCGGTCCAAGATGAAGTGCACGCGCCGGCGGCCGGCCTCATCGAGCCTGCGGTAGGGAGCCGCATCGCGATAGGATTCCAATTGGGCCGCAACCGGCGGTATTTCGGCGGCGGGAAATCCGCCGCCGGCCAGCTCCTCTGCGATGTCGGCGCCTTCGGAGGCAAGCCAGCCGAGCGCGCCTTCGCCGTTGCGCCGCTGCACGTCGGGGCCGGCGAACATCAGCGCTTCGAATTGGCGGGCGACGGTCTGCCGCGCGGCCTCGATGCGTTCCAGCGCCGAGGGCCAGTCCGGCATGCCCATGTTCAAGGCCAGGCGCGCGCGGTCCAGCGGATCCGCCGGGATCGAGTGGGTTTGCTCGTCGCGAATCATCTGCAGCGCGTTTTCCGCCTGGCGCAATACCAGGTACGCGCCGGTCAGGCGCGCTATTTCCTCGCTCGACATCAGTTTGGAGCCGGACAAGCAGCGGCATCACTTCGAGCAGCGCGGCGTTCTGCAGGCGCCGGTCGCTGCCGCCGCGCACCAATTGCATGGATTGCACGATGAATTCGATTTCGCGAATTCCGCCCGCTCCCAACTTCAGGTCGTGCTCGAGGTCGCGGCGCGCCACTTCGCGCGCGATCAACGCCTTCATCTCGCGCAGCGACTCGAACACTCCGAAATCGAGATACCGGCGGTAGACGAAGGGCCGCACGAATTCCTGGTATGCGCCGGCGTAGGCTTCGTCGCCCACCATGGCGCGCGCCTTGATCCAGGCATACCGCTCCCAATCGCGGCCGTGCTGCTGCAAATAATCATCGAGCGACGCCAGGCTCACGACCAGCGGTCCGCTTTCGCCGAAGGGGCGCAGGCGCATGTCCACGCGAAATACGAAGCCATCCTCGGTTCGCGCATCGAGCAGCCGGATGAGTTCCCGGCCGAGCCGGTTGAAATACTCCTCGTTGTCGACCGCGCGCGCGCCGTCGGTCTGCCCGGATTGCGCGAACAGGAACACGAGATCGATGTCGGACGAGAAATTGAGCTCCCGGCCGCCGAGTTTGCCCATGCCGAGCACGATCAGCGGCACTTGCGCGCCGTCCGCGCTGCGCGGCCTGCCGAAAGGAGTCTGCAGCTGCGTCTGTGCGGCCACCGTGGCGGCGCGAATGCAGGCGTCCGCGAGTTCGGACAGGCTGCGCAGGGTTTCGGCGACGCTCGCGCGGCCGGCGATCTCGCGCCAGGCGATGCGCAGCATTTCGCGCCGCCGCCACTCGCGCAGCACCCGCTGCGCTTCCGCGCCGCCTGCTGCGTTGGCGGTACGCCGCTCGTACTCGCCGTTTGCCTGGTGCGCGTCCGCCGGCACCGTGTTGCGGCTCAGCCACGCGAGCGCCTCGGGATCGCGGTTCAGCGCCGAGGCGGCGAACTCGCTGCCCGCAACCACCCGCGGCAGCTCATCTCTGAGGCTCTCGGGCAGCGCCGCATAGGCCGCGCACCATGCATCCTGCCCGGCGGCGCGCTCCCACCATCGCAGCACGGATTCGCGCAGGGTGTCGGGCAGCGCGTGCAGAGTTGGAATGGGAGCGATCATTGAAGACGATTGAATCACATTTGATTCAGGGATACCTTGCGCGATGGATGACCAGGGAAGGATCCATGTGATCGAAGCGATCAAGCGCGCCTTGCACTCCAGCGAATCGTCCGCGCTCCGATGGTTGACCGCGTTTGCGCTGACGTTCGCCACCGGCGCACTCGGTTTTGCGCTGCCAAGCATGGGCAGCCGCCTTCCGCTGCTTCTTTTGCCGAGCGGTTTCGCCGTTGCCGCAATCTACCGCTGGGGATGGAGAATGTGGTCGGCGGTGTTTGCGGCCGGCGCCGCCATCGAATTGTCGGAGCACAGCTCGCTCCTCGGCGCGCTCGGCGTTGGCATTGGGCTTGCGGGCGGCGCCGCGCTGACGGCATGGATTCTCGTGCGCCGCGGCTTCGATCCGAGCTTCAGCCGCGCCAAGGACGTACCATTGTTCATATTGGCGGCCGCGATCGGCATGACGCTCGCGCCCGCCTTCGGCTTTCTCGGTTTCTATCTCGCCGGCTCCACGGCCGCGGCATCGGATCCGTTCGCATGGCTTCGCTGGTGGAGCAACACCACCGCGGGGGTGATAGTGGTCTCCCCGATATTGTTGGCGGTGAGTCGGCAGAGCCTTGCGCATATGACCGAGCACCCCTCGGAGGGGGTTCTTTGGCTGCTTGGCGTCCTGATCTGCTGCGTCACGACGCTGCTTGGCTTCAGCGCCCAAAGCACCAGGCCGCCGATCATGGTATTTGCCGTGCTTCTCGTTGTGGTGGGCACGATACGCTTCGGGCTGGTGGCCGCGGCGTCGGCGTCGTTGGCGCTTTCAGTGCTGACCGCCTATTGCGTCGCCTTCAATCGAGGCGCCTTCAGTCGTTTCAGCGAGCTCGAGGGTCTCATCCTGATCTGGTCGTACAGCGCCGTGCTCACCGGCCTGACTCTCATCATCACGGCGCTGCTGGCGGAGCGGGATTCGGCGGGCCTCGACCGGCTGCGCGCGGAGCAGCGCTATGCGCAGATATTCGACGGCAGCCCGCAGCCCATCTGGGTGCACGATCGCAGCAGCTTGCGGTTTCTGATGATCAACGAGGCGGCGGTGCGCCAGTACGGCTGGAGCCGCAACGAGATCCTGTCGATGAGCGTCGCGGCGCTGATGCCTCCCGGTGAATCGTTCAAGGCGCCGGATGAGAGCGAAGCGGCGCTCATGTCGGGCGTGGAGCCGGTCGAAACGCGGCATTTGACGCGGGACGGCCGCGTGCTCGACGTGGAGGTCTGGACACGTCCGATCGACTTCGGCGGCCTTGCCGCCGAACTGGTGTTCGCCCTCGATGTCACCGAACGGCGGGCTTTCGGCCGCGCATTGATCGACGCCGTCGCGGCCGAGCAGCGGCGGATCGGCCAGGAGATGCACGACGGCCTCGGCCAGGAACTCACGGGACTCGCGCTCTCGGTACGCGCGCTGGCGAACCGTGCGGCGCGGGAGCGCGATGCGATTGCCGATGACCTCGATCAGCTGGCGCTGCTCGCGACGAGCTGCATCCAGGACGCGCGCCTCATCGTTCAGGGGCTTTCGCCGTTGACGGATGCCGACGGCAGCCTGGAGGCGGCGCTCGAGGTCGCTCGCGCGCCGCAGCTCATTGAGCGGCACCCCGGTTGAATTTCGCGCCGAGCACTCTGCCCCGCTGACGATCGAGCTCAAGGCGCGCAACCACCTGTACCGAATCGCCCAGGAGGCCGTACAAAACTCGCTCAAGCATGCCGGCGCGAGCTCCATCGAGATCGCCCTGCAGATCCGCCGGGACACCGTCCGCCTGGAGATCCTCGACGACGGCCACGGCCTGCCTGCCGAGGGCGCGCGCGGCACCGGCCTGGGGATGCGCACGATGCGCTTTCGCTCCAGTGCGATCGGCGGGAAGCTGCTGATCGGACGCCGCGCGAGCGGCGGCAACGTGGTTGCCTGCGAGCTGCCTCAGGCGCCGGGCATAGCCGCCGTCCGAGCGCGCGCCGACTGTCCGTTACCGCAGCGCGACGATGAACAATCGCGGAAAGGGCAGCAACACCGTGCCGTCCGGCAGCGGCGGATAGGCGCACTTCACTGCCGCGGCATAGCGCGCGAGGTACTCGGCCCGCTCGGCATCGTCGAGCGGTTCCAGGAAGGGCCGTAAGCCGCTGCCCTTGAACCAGTCGACCACCGCATTTTCGCCTCCGGCGAGCGGATGGTAGTAAGTGGTCCGCCACACGTCCACCTGGCGCAGCTCGAGCGCAACAATTGATAATACCAATCGGCGCCCTCGAGGAGTGCGCGCGCTCCCGCGGCGGCGGCGAGCTTGTCGCGCCATGGCGCGGCCGAGGCGAGCTCGCGCATCAAGCGGTGCGCCGGCTCTGAGAGGTTGTCCGGCATTTGCACGGCCAATGCGCCGCCGCGCGCGAGCTTGGCGATCAGCGCCGGGAACAGCGCCGCATGATGGGGCACCCACTGTAGAACGGCATTGGCGAGGATGACGTCGAATGGGCCCTGCGCATGCGCGGCATCGGCGTGGCCCCATTGCGCGACGTCGGCGATCTCGAACTGCAGCGCCGGCAGCCGTTTGCGCGCCGCCTCGATCATCTCCGCCGAGCTGTCGAATCCGCCGACCGTGGCGTGCGGAAAGCGCGCCGCGAGCAGTTCGGTCGAATTGCCGGGACCGCAGCCGATGTCGATGGCGAGCCGCGCATCGAGCGCAGGCAACGCAGCGAGCAGATCGCGTGCCGGCCGCGTGCGCTCATCCTCGAACCGCTGGTATTGGCGGGCGGACCAGGTCACTCAAGCGCCGCCTGCGCTCGCGCTCGCAGCGTGCGCCGCGCTCGCGCTCCCGGCATGCGCCGCGCTCATCTGGACGCCCTGCTTTTCGGGGCCGAGGGCCACCATCACGGCGATCACGACGGCCACTGCCGCGATCGACCAGCGCCATCGCCAAGCCGTAGTCGTCGCCGTGGGCCTGCGCGATCGCCACCTGCAGATTCAAGTTGACCGCGGCCAGCAGATTGCCGAGCTGGTAGACGAAGCCCGGAAAGGTGGCGCGAATCTCGGGCGGCGACAGCTCGTTCAGGTGCGCAGGAATCACCCCCCAGGCCCCTTGCACGGAGATCTGCATCGCGAATGCTCCCGCCGTCAGGATCAACGGCGTCGACGCCGAACGCAAAGAACGGCAGAGCCGGCAGCGCGATCAACACGGCGATCACGATCGTCCGGCGACGCCCCAGCTTCTCGGACAGGAAACCGAAGAACATGCCGCCGCAAATCGCTCCGATGTTCGCGACCGCCGTCATGAGTGACGCCAGTCTCGTATCGAAGTGATGCTGGACCTTCAAAAACAGGTTCGGATACGCATCCTGCGATCCGTGGCTGAAGAAATTGAACGCCGTCATGAGGATGACGGCGTACACCGCCAGCTTCCAGTCGCGCCTCAGAACGGTCCAAGGATCCCCGTGCGCGGAGCGGATTGCAGCTCCTTCCATGCGGGCGATTCGTCGACTCCGCGCCGGATGAAGAACACGAGCACCGCCGGGATGACGCCGAGCACGAACATGTACCGCCACCCCAGGCGGTCATAGAAGAGGTAGACGGCCAGGGACGCGAGGAGATAGCCCGAGGGGTAGCCGACCTGCAGCAGGCCCGACACGAAGCCGCGCGCCGCGGGCGGTATGCTCTCCATCGTCAGCGCGGAACCGATGCCCCACTCCCCGCCCATCGCCACGCCGAACAAGGCGCGGATGATCAGTAGCGTCGCCATGCCCGGAGCAAATCCCGAGGCCATTTCCAGCATCGAATAGGCGAGGATGTTCCACATGAGCGCGGGCTTGCGGCCGAAGCGGTCGGCGAGACGGCCGAACAGAAGCGCTCCGACCGGCCGCATCCCCAGGGTCAGCAGCACCGCGGTCGACACGACCTGCATGCTCGAATGCAGCTCCGCCGAGATGTCCTTGAACATGAACACCATGAGGAAGAAATCGAACGCATCCAGAGTCCAGCCCAGATATGCAGCGATCACCACGTTGCGCTGACTCTTAGTCCAGGCGGTCATTGGAATTCTGGGCGCGCCCAAGAGTGCTGATCAAGCGCGCCGGCATGAGCGCCGAGTTCCGGCCTGGACGGCAGACCGCTACCCCGCATCGAAGCTTTGCGCCCGCTGCCAAGCGGGACGTGCTTGGCAGCGCGCGGCGTAAGCCCCCAATACCGGGTCTTCCTCGATCAGGCCGAACTGCTTCAGATAGAACGCTGCGGTCCCCAAGAGGACGTCCGCGGCGGAGAATTGTTTCCCGAGGATCCAGTCGCCCGCCGACAGCTCCGGCGCGAAAGGCGGTCAGCATGAGATCGAAGCTGCCCCAGCCGAAGGAGGTGGGCCTGGGCTCGAGCTTTGCAAACCTTTCGGCCATCGCCGGCTCGATCACCGAGTTCGTGAAGGTGACCCACTGCAGGAAGCGCCCGCGATCCGCATGGCCGACGGGCGGTCCCAGCTTCGGTCTGCGGATACTGGTCCGCCACGTAGATGCAAATCGCGCCGGAGTCGCACAGCCGCGCCGCGCCGTCCTCCAGTGCCGGGACCTTGCCCATGGGCGATACGTCACGGAATGCGGGGTCGCTCTTCGCACCCGCGTCGCGGATGTCGATGACGACGCGCTCATAGTACAGCCCCGACTCCTCCAGCAGCCACGCAATGCGGAACGCGCGCGTATTGCGGCACCAATAGAGCTTCATGCGCCCCTTCTAGCCCAAAAAAAAGAGCGGGCCGAAGCCCGCTCTCTTTTGACTGTAACCGGCCGATCCGGTGTTACATGTCCATGCCGCCCATGCCGCCCATGCCGCCACCCGGCGCGCCATGTGCATGCTCTTCTTCCTTCGGCGACTCGGCGATCATCACTTCCGTCGTGAGCAGCAGACCCGCAACCGAGGCGGCGTTCTGCAGAGCCAGACGCGTGACCTTGGTCGGATCCAGGATGCCCATCTCGATCATGTCGCCGTACTCGCCGGTCGCGGCGTTGTAGCCGAACGTGCCCTTGCCTTCGCGGACACGGTTCAGCACCACGGCGGCGTCTTCGCCGGCGTTGGCGACGATCTGGCGCAGCGGCTCTTCGATCGAGCGGGCCAGGATCTTGATGCCCGTCGTCTGGTCCTCGTTGGCGCCCGTCAGCTTCTCGATGGCCTTGAGCGCGCGCACCAGCGCCACGCCGCCGCCCGGAACCACGCCCTCTTCGACGGCCGCACGGGTTGCGTGCAGCGCGTCTTCGACGCGCGCCTTCTTCTCCTTCATCTCGATCTCGGTCGCGGCACCGACCTTGATCACGGCGACGCCGCCGGAGAGCTTGGCAACGCGCTCCTGCAGCTTCTCCTTGTCGTAGTCGGAGGTCGCTTCCTCGATCTGCTGACGGATGCTCTCGACGCGGCCCTTGATGTCCGTCGGCCTTGCCGGCGCCGTCGATGATCGTGGTGTTCTCCTTCTCGACCAGGATCTTCTTCGCCTCGCCGAGATCGTTCAGCGTCGCCTTCTCGAGCGACAGGCCGACTTCGTCGGAGATCACCGTGCCGCCCGTGAGGACCGCGATGTCCTGCAGCATGGCCTTGCGGCGATCGCCGAAGCCCGGCGCCTTGACGGCGGCGACCTTGACGATGCCGCGGATGGTGTTGACCACGAGCGTCGCGAGCGCCTCGCCCTCGACGTCCTCGGCGACGATCAGCAGCTGGCGGCCGCCCTTGGCGATGCCTTCGAGCAGCGGCAGCAGCTCGCGGATGTTGGAGATCTTCTTGTCGACCAGCAGGATCAGCGGCTTGTCGAGCTCGGCGCTCTGGCTCTGCTGATTGTTGATGAAGTACGGCGACAGGTAGCCGCGATCGAACTGCATGCCTTCGACCACTTCGAGCTCGTTCTCGAGGCCCGAGCCCTCCTCGACGGTGATCACGCCTTCCTTGCCGACCTTCGCCATCGCATCCGCAATCGTCTTGCCGATGCTCTCGTCGGAGTTCGCCGAGATCGTGCCGACCTGCGCGATCGCCTTCGGGTCCTTGCAGGGCTTGGAGAGCTTCTTGAGCTCCTCGGTCGCGGAGGTGACCGCGAGGTCGATGCCGCGCTTCAGATCCATCGGGTTCGCACCCGCGGCGACCGACTTCAGGCCCTCGCGGATGATCGCCTGCGCGAGCACGGTGGCGGTGGTGGTGCCGTCGCCGGCCTCATCGGAGGTGTTGGACGCGACTTCCTTCACCATCTGCGCGCCCATGTTCTCGAACTTGTCCTTGAGCTCGATTTCCTTCGCGACCGAGACACCGTCCTTGGTGACGGTGGGGGCGCCGAAGCTCTTGTCGAGCACCGCGTTGCGGCCCTTGGGACCCAGCGTGACCTTGACGGCATTCGCCAGGATATTCACGCCCTTGAACATGCGTTGCCGGGCGTCGTCGCTGAAACGTACGTCTTTTGCTGCCATTTTCTAGATTCCTCTATCTATTTGAATTCATTGATAACGATACGTTCGATCGAAGGGCTTACTTGCCTTCGACCACGGCCATGACGTCTTCCTCTCGCATGACGACGAGCTCTTCGCCGTCCATCTTCACTTCGGTACCGCTGTACTTGCCGAATAGAATCTTGTCGCCGACCTTGAGGTCGAGCGGACGAATCTCGCCGTTCTCCAGAATCTTGCCCTTGCCGACGGCAACCACTTTGCCGAAGATGGGCTTCTCGGTCGCGGTGTCCGGAATCACGATGCCGCCTGGGGACTTACGCTCTTCTTCTTCTCGTTTCACGATCACACGGTCATGAAGGGGACGAATCTTCATAAAACAAGACTCCTAATGCTTTGGTTACGGGTTTACTGAAGCGAGGACTGTTAGCACTCTCCGCTTGTGGCTGCTAATCATAGCGGCGGATTACGGCGATTCAAGGGGGATGGCGGTGCAAGTTTTTGCTGGATGCAGCATTCGGGCTAAGCGACACCGTGTGGCCCCGCCGGCGGCCTGATTATTATAGAGTGGCGCAGATGAACATCAGCCGAGCCTTGGCCTTCTTGTTATGCGCGCTCGCGCTCGCTCGGCGGCACCGCCGCCGCCAAGCCGTGGTGGATGCGCGGTGTCGAGTCCAACGAAACCGATTTTTTGCCGCCGGACGCCGCCTTTCGCGTCGACGCCCGGATCGACGGCAACGTGGTGCGGGTGCGCTGGGTCATCGCGGACGGCTACTACCTGTATCGCCATAAAATCGAGGTCAAGGCGGAAAGTCCGGATCTTGTGGTGATCGGGATTGAGCTTGCCCAGCGGCATCAGCAGGACCGATCCTTACCTCGGGACTCAAGAGGTCTATATGCAGCAAGTCGAGGCGACCGTGCCGTACCGACGCTTCGACTACGGCGCCCACCCGCATGCAGATCAAGGTGACCTATCAGGGCTGCGCCGAGGCGGGGCTTTGCTACCCGCCGATCACCAAGGTGCTGTTCCCGGACAGCGCAGCCCCTCCCATGGTGCAGACCCCGTCGCATCCCTGGGAAGGCATCGCGATCATTGGCGGAGCCTTGGCCTTTCTTCTTGCCGGCTTGCTGCTGCGCAAAGGGCGCCGTCTCGACCTGCCGGCCCCATGAGCCGCACGCTGCTGCGCGCCGCTGCCGCGGCCTTGGTGCTGCTGGCCGGGTTTTGGGCCGCGGGGCGCATCTATTCGATTCGCACGGCGGCGCGCGCGCCCGGCCGCGTGAGCAGTCCCGTGGGCGCGGCAGGCGCACCCGCCTCCAGCGACTTCGCCGCGGGCTCCGACGCGGCCGCGCCGCCGGCGGTGAAGATACCCGACCGGGTGCCCGATTTCTCGCTCGAGGATCGTGAGCGGCAAACTGACCTCGATAAGATCGTGGGACGGCAAATCCCTGATCATCAACTTCTGGGCCACTTGGTGTGCAGCCCTGCCGTCGGGAAATCCCGCTGCTCGAAGCGCTGAATAGCCGATGGGCGGATCGAGGCGTGGAGGTGATCGGGATCGCCGTGGATCACCGCGACTCGGTCATGGCCTATGCGGATGAACTGAAGATCGCCTACCCGCTGCTGATCGGCGAACAGGACGCTTTGGACGCGGCCGCGGCGTTCGGAGTCGAATCGCCGGCATTTCCGTTCACGGTATTCACCGACCGCCGCGGCGAAGTGGTGGCGCTGTACGTGGGCGAGTTGCATCAGGCGCAGGCCGACCTCATTCTCTCGCAGGTGCAAGACCTCGACCGGGATCGAATCGCACTGCCGCAGGCGCGGCGCGCCATCAGCGAGGGTCTGCGCGCCTTGGGTGCCGCCAGAGCCCGGCTAGGGGTTCTGCCGAAGTTCGCAGCCGAAGCTTGCCAATTCCCCTCCATTTCTGGTTATTATCGCGGATCTTTTATGTGCGGTAACGCCGGACTGTCGTCAAGATGGCGCGAATTCTGTTGCTGAATGGACCGAATCTGAATTTGCTCGGGACGCGTGAACCGGCGATCTACGGCTCGGCGAGCCTTCACGACATCGAGGCCAAGCTCAAGGGGTTGGCCCGCGCCAAGGGCCATGAGCTGCTCTGTGCGCAGAGCAACTCGGAACACGAGCTCATCGCCAAGGTTCATTCGGCCCAGGGCGACGGCGTGGCGTTCGTGATCATCAATCCCGGCGCGCTTACCCATACGAGCATTGCCCTGCGCGACGCATTTCTGGGCGTGTCCGTACCGTTCATCGAGGTGCACCTCAGCAATCTATTCGCACGCGAGGCCTTCCGGCATCGCTCGTATCTGTCCGACATTGCGGTCGGCTGCATCATCGGGCTCGGCCCCATGGGCTATGAGCTCGCGCTCGAAGCGGCCTGCGCGCGGCTGGCCGCCACCTAATCGACGATCTTTCGGAGGGGGTTCGCGGATGGATATTCGCAAAGTAAAAAAATTGATCGAGCTGCTGGAAGAGTCCGGCATCTCGGAATTGGAGATTTCCGAGGGCGAGGAATCCGTGCGCATCAGCCGTCATCCGCGCCTCGCCATGCCGCCCACGGTGAGCGTGGGCGGCCCCATGAGCCAGCCCGCGCCCGTTCAGCCACCGGCGACGCCCGCGACGGCAGCCGGGGAGCACAAGCCGCGCAATGACGAACACACGGTGACCTCACCCATGGTGGGCACTTATTACTCGGCCTCCTCGCCGGGCGCCAAGCCCTTCGTGGAGATCGGCATGGAGATCAAGGTCGGACAAATACTGTGCATCATCGAGGCCATGAAGATGATGAACCAGATCGAATCCGACAAGGCGGGGCGCGTGACCGCGATACTCGCCAAAAACGGTGAGCCAGTCGAGTTCGGGCAGCCGCTGTTCATCATCGAATAGCTCCGATGATCGAAAAAGTCGTCATCGCTAACCGCGGCGAGATTGCGCTTCGCATCCTGCGCGCCTGCCGCGAACTCGGCATCAAGACGGTGGCGGTGCACTCCACCGCGGACTTCAATACGAAACACGTGCTGTTGGCGGACGAGACGGTTTGCATCGGACCGCCGCAGGCGGCGCTGTCGTATCTGAACATGCCCGCGATCATCAGCGCCGCCGAAGTGACCGACTCGGTCGCGATTCATCCCGGGTACGGCTTCCTGTCCGAGAACGCGGATTTTGCAGAGCGGGTGGAGAAAAGCGGCTTCATATTCGTCGGACCGCGCGCCGAAACCATACGCATGATGGGCGACAAGGTGTCCGCCATCAAGGTGATGAAGGCGTCCGGCGTGCCCTGCGTGCCGGGCTCCGACGGGCCGGTCGGCAGCGACGCGGACGAGAATTTCCGCATCGCGAAGGACATCGGGTATCCGCTGATCATCAAGGCCTCGGGCGGCGGCGGCGGCCGCGGCATGCGCGTGGTGCATACGGATGCATCGCTGCTGAACGCCATCAGCGTCACCCAATCCGAGGCGCTCGCGGCGTTCGGCAATCCTCAGGTCTACATGGAGAAGTTCCTCGAGAAACCGCGGCACATCGAATTCCAGGTGCTGGCGGACAACTACGGCAACGTGGTGCATTTGGGCGAGCGCGACTGCTCGATGCAGCGCCGGCATCAGAAGGTGATCGAAGAGGCGCCGGCGCCGGGGCTCACCGCCAAGCAGCGCAAAACCATGGGCGAGCGCTGCGCCCGGGCGTGCCGCGAGGTCGGCTACCGCAACGCGGGTACGCTCGAGTTCCTGTATCAGGACGGCGAGTTCTACTTCATCGAAATGAACACGCGAGTCCAGGTCGAGCATCCGGTGACCGAGCTGGTGACCGGCATCGACATCGTCAAGGCGCAGCTGCTGATTGCGGCGGGCGAGCCGCTGCCGTTCGCGCAGAACGACATTCAAATTCGCGGGCACGCGGTGGAATGCCGCATCAACGCCGAGGACCCGAAGACCTTCGCGCCCTCTCCGGGCCCGATCAGGCTGTGGCACTCGCCGGGCGGCCCGGGCATTCGCGTCGACAGCCACGTCTACACGGGCTACAACGTCCCGCCGTTCTACGACTCGCATGATCGGCAAGGTGATCGCCTACGGCGATACGCGCGATACTGCCATCGCGCGCATGCGCAATGCCCTGGCGGAGATGGTCGTCGAGGGAATCAAGACCAACATTCCATTGCACCAGGAAATATTCAACCACTCCGCATTTCGTCAAGGCGGCACCGACATTCATTATCTGGAGCGGCGGTTGGGACTCAAGTGAACGCGCCGGACAATGTTCTATGAAATCGAATTTCCCCTGGCATCGCTGAACGTGGAAGCCGTCGAGGCGGCGCTCCTCGAGATCGGCGCGAGCGCGATCACGTACCTGGACCGCGGCGATGAGCCGGTGCTCGAGCCGAAGCCGGGCGAGGTCCCGCTGTGGAGCGACACTCTGGTGCGCGCCTTGTTCGACGAGTCGCACGACCCCGCGCGCGCCCTGAGCCGGCTCGCGCAACATCTCGGCCCGCACATCAGCGCGGACGCGCGCGTGCGCGCCGTCGAAGCGCGGGCCTGGGAGCGTGTGTGGCTCGAGGATTGGAAGCCGATGCGCTTCGGGCGCCGGCTGTGGGTATGCCCGAGCGCCGCGCAGCCTCCGCAGGATCCGGATGCCGTGGTGGTGCGTCTCGATCCGGGGCTCGCCTTCGGCACAGGCACGCACCCGACGACCGCATTGTGCCTGCAGATGCTGGATGCATTACCCTTGTCGGGGCGCGAGGTGATCGACTACGGATGCGGCTCCGGCATTTTGGGCATTGCCGCGCTGAAGCTGGGGGCGGCGCACGTGGTCGCGGTCGATCTCGATCCGCAGGCGCTCACTGCCACGCGCGAAAACGCCGCTCGAAACGGCGTGTCCGCAGAACTCGAAACCCGGGAAGTGCCCGCCGCGCTGCGGCCGGCACACTGCGTGGTCGCGAATATATTGGCCGGGCCCCTGATTGAACTGGCGCCGATCCTGACGGCGGCATGTGAAATTGGAGCCGATCTGCTCTTGTCGGGGCTGCTGAAGACCCAGGCATACGCGGTAAAGGCCGCTTACACCTCGGCCTTTGATATCGTGCAAGTCGTTGGGCGGGATGACTGGTGCTGCATCCACGCCCGGAGAGCGTAGGAGCCTGTCTGAGTATTCTGCGTGGCCGCGACCGTGGCAGATTTCGCTTCAGCCGAGGCGGAGCCGACGCGGTTGGGTCAGCACCCAAGAAGGAGGCGACAACGATGGATGAAGCGAAATCTGCCCGGGTCCCGAAGGGTTGGCTGGGGGAGGGGCGTCTGCGGCGTTGCGCGGCTTGGTCGTAGCGCCCACTACGCCCTGCGCCGCGCGCCTTGCATCCGCTCCCTCTCCCAGCCAACGCGGCTCACGTAGAATACTCAGACAGGCTCCCAGCTTGTACACACAGTGCGCGAAATGCGAGACCGTCTTCAAGCTGTCGGCCGAAGTATTGCGTGCCGCCGGCGGACAGGTGCGCTGCGGCCGCTGCGGTGAAGTGTTCAATGCGCTCGCCCGGCTCGCCGAGGATGCATCCGCCTTTTCCACCGGCGAATCACCGCTCGAGATGGAGGCTCGCGCCGATCGCATTCTGCACTCACCGGCGGACCCGGCCGTGAGCGCCGCGCTGCCGGCACTGAGGGAAGCCGCGGCGCCTCCGGAGAGCGAGGACTTGGCCTCGGCCGACGTGGAGTTCGCGCGGCTCCAGGTACTGGATGCGCCGCCGGAGACTTCGCTGGAATTCACGCTCCCGCCCGGCGAACTCGACCGAATCTTCGTCGAGCCCAAGCCGCGAACGCGGCAATCCGCCGCCGCAGGCAGCGCCGGCGTTGCAGACGGCACCAGCATTGCAGACAGCAGCGCCGCCGGCAGCACCGAACCAAAAAATCCGCCGGGCAAAGTCGAGACCGACGAAGCGCCGCACGACCGCATCGTCGGTTTGGAGGTGTCGGCGGAGGTGCAGCGTGAAATGCTAGCCGGATACGAGCAGGCAAAACTCCCGGATCTGGCGGCGCCGCGAGTCAGGGCTCTGCCGTTCGCCGTTTGGTTGAGTGCGGCGATCTTGTTGGCGCTGTCGTTGGGCGCACAGATCGTCCATCAGAATCGCCAGTGGTTCGCCGCTCATGTCCCCGCTGACTCCCGTCTGCGCCCCCTGTACGGCTGGCTCGGCGTTGCGCTGCCGGCGCCCGCGAATCTGTCCGCCTACCAGCTTCGCCAATGGGGAGTGACCGGGGACCCCAGCGCCACCGGCACGCTGCGGGTGCGCGCCAGCATTTTGAACACCGCCGCGCAATTGCAGCCCTATCCGCTGCTGCGAGTCACGCTCGCCAATCGCTTCGGCACCCGCATCGGCGCGCGCGATTTCGAGCCCGCGGAATATTTGGGCAAACCCACGGTGCGCATGCTCGCGCCCGGCGAGCGAGTCGATGCAACCCTGGACATCCTGGATCCCGGCAAGGACGCGGAAGGATTCGAGATCGATGTATGCCTGCGAGGCGCCGATCAAAAAATAGTCTGCGCCGGCGATGCTGCGACGCATGGAAAGTCATGAGCATCAAGATCGGGCCTTACGCATTGCGCTCCAACATCGTGCTCGCCCCCATGGCCGGAGTGACCGACCGTCCATTTCGCATGCTGTGCCGCAGATTCGGCGCCGGGCTCGCTGCATCGGAGATGCTGACCGCAGATGTGCGGCTGTGGGATACGCCGAAATCTCGCCGGCGGATGGATCACACCGGCGAGCCCAGCCCGCGAGTGGTGCAGATCGCCGGTTTCGATCCGGCGATGATGGCCGAGGCCGCGCGGTGCAACGTCGATGCCGGCGCAGAGATCATCGATATCAACATGGGCTGTCCGGCCAAGAAAGTGTGCAACCGGCTCGCAGGCTCCGCGTTGCTGCAGGACGAGGCGCTGGTTGCGCGCATCCTGCAGGCGGTGGTACGACGCCGTGACCGTGCCGGTGACTCTCAAGACGCGCACCGGCTGGGACCGAAGCCGCAAGAACGGCGCGCGCATCGCGATGATCGCCGAGGATTGCGGCATCCAGGCGCTTGCCATCCACGGCCGCACCCGCGCGGACATGTATCAGGGAATGGCTGAACACGAAACCGTGCGCGCGATCAAGGACAGGATCAGAATTCCGGTGTTTGCGAACGGCGACATCGATTCGCCGATGCGCGCAAGGGAAATTTTGGCGGCCACCGGTTGCGACGGCATCATGATCGGCAGAGCCGCGCAAGGCCGGCCATGGATCTTCGACGAAGTCAATTTTTTCCTTCGGGACAGGCGAATTGCGCGCGGAGCTAGCGCTGGAAAATGTCCGTGATATTATGCGCGCCCACCTCGAAGACCTGTACGACTTTTACGGCGATGAGACCGGTGTTCGAGTGGCGCGTAAACACTTGAGTTGGTATTTCCGGCAGCATCCTGGACAAGAGGCATTGCGGAATCGTCTCGTTCGAATCGAGACGCCGCGGGAGCAGCTGGCCACGTTGCTGGAAGCAGTTCGATACTCGTGTGCATCGCGCTGCGTGAGCGTACATGGTTGAATAACAATAACGACTTTGCAGGGAATTGGATGGGGCTATGGTCGCAAAAAAGAAATCGAAGTCACGCAAAGACGCGTCGCCGCCGTTCAACGGCCGCGATCTCAAAGTCAATGGCAAGGGCGTGCCGCTGCGCACGCAAGCCGAAGAAGCCTTGCGAGTGCTATTTCGAGGCCTTGAACGGCCACAAGCCCGCGCATTTGTACGACCTGGTCATGCGCGAGGTGGAGGAGCCGCTGTTCAAGGTCGTGATGGGCCACGTGCACGGCAACCAGAGCCGCGCGGCGACGATCCTCGGCATCAATCGCGGCACCTTGCGCAAGAAACTCAAAGAGTTCGGGATCGGCGAGTAGAGGATCGCATTGCTCACGCCCGTACGCCGCGCGCTGCTCAGCGTTTCCGATAAGACCGGGATCGTCGAGTTTGCGCGTGAGCTGAAGGAGCGCGGCATCGAGCTGTTGTCCACGGGCGGTACCGCCAAGCTGTTGGTGCGGCACGGAATTTCCGTCAAGGAAGTCGCCGAGCACACCGGCTTCCCGGAGATCATGGGCGGCCGGCGTGAAGACTCTGCATCCCAAGATACATGGCGGGCTGCTGGGGCGCCGCGGCGTTGATGAAGCGGTCATGCGCGAGCACGGCATCGAGCCGATCGATTTGCTCGCGGTCAATCTGTATCCGTTCGCCGCGACCGTCGCGCGGCCCGATTGCAGCTACGACGATGCGGTCGAGAATATCGACATTGGCGGCCCGGCCATGGTGCGCGCCGCGGCAAAGAATCACGCCTCGGTGACGGTGGTGGTGGACCCCGGCGATTACCGCGAGTCTGCTCGACGAATTGGCGGCCAATCAGGGCGCTACGCGACCTCGTCATGCGCCAGAAGCTCGCCGCCAAGGCGTTTGCGCACACGGCGCAATACGATGCCATGGTTTCCGCGTATTTCACCGGCGCCGTCGGCGGCGCCTCGCCCGACATTTCCGGATGACCTGAACCTGTCCTTTCGCAAGCGCTCGGACCTGCGCTACGGCGAGAACCCGCATCAGCAAGCCGCGTTCTACTCGGATCCGCGCGCCATCGGCGCCTCGATCGCGCAGGCGCGGCAGCTGCAGGGCAAGGAGCTTTCGTACAACAACATCGCGGACAGCGATACTGCGCTCGAATGCGTGCGCCAGTTCGAGGCACCCGCGTGCGTCATCGTCAAGCACGCCAATCCCTGCGGCGCCGCACTCGCCGGCACGTCTCGAAGAGGCCTATACGCGCGCCTATCGCACGGATCCCGACCTCCGCGTTCGGCGGCATCATCGCCGTCAATCGGGAGTTGGATGCCGCCACGGCGCGGGCGATCCTGGAGCGGCAATTCGTCGAAGTGATCCTTGCGCCACGGGTGACAGGCGAGGCGAAGCGCGCTGCTGGCGGCCAAGGATGACATACGCGTGCTGGAGGTCGGCGAACTCGCCAAGCCGGTGTCCCAGCTGCTCGAGTACAAGAGCGTTGCCGGCGGCCTGCTGGTGCAGACGCGCGACGACGGCGCGGTGCGCGCGCAGGATCTGCGCGTGGTCACCAAGCGCACGCCCTCTCCCGCGGAGCTCGACGATCTGCTGTTTGCCTGGCGCGTGGCGAAATATGTCAAATCGAACGCCATCGTTTGCGCCAAGGACACGGCGACGCTGGGCGTCGGCGCCGGGCAAATGAGCCGGGTGGTCAGCAGCAGGATCGCGGCGCTGAAGGCCCAGGAGGAAGGCCTGTCGCTGCAAGCGGCATCGGCGGCGTCGGATGCGTTCTTTCCGTTTCGCGATGGACTGGATGTCATCGCGCAGCTCGGCATTCGATCCGTGATCCAGCCGGGCGGCTCGAAGCGCGATGCCGAGGTGATCGCCGCGGCCGACGAGCACGGCATCGCCATGGTGTTCACCGGAACCCGCCACTTCCGGCACTAGGAGCCTAGCCAGCATGAAGGTTCTGATTGTCGGCGGCGGCGGTCGTGAACACGCACTGGCGTGGAAATGCGCCCAATCGCGGCGCGTCGAACACGTTTTCGTGGCGCCCGGCAACGCCGGCACCGCGCTCGAGCCGAACACGCAGCAATGTGCCGATCGCCGCCGACGATCTCGACGCGCTGCTCGAATTCGCGCAGCGCGAGAACGTCGATCTCACCATCGTCGGGCCGGAAGGACCGCTGGTCGCCGGCATCGCCGACCGCTTCGGCGCCGCCGGCCGCGCGTGCTTCGGTCCCTCGCGCGCGGCGGCGCGCTTGGAAGGATCGAAGGCGTTCACCAAGGACTTCCTGCAGCGCCACCGCATTCCGACCGCAGGCTACGCCGCGTTCACGGCCGGGAATTTCGATCCGGGCTTCGTTCGTGCGCAGCGCCTGCCGCTGGTGGTGAAGGCGGATGGGCTCGCCGCGGGCAAGGGCGTGGTGATCTGCGAAACGCACGAATCGGCGATCGCGGCCGCGAACGCCATGCTCGGCGGCAGCTTCGGCGCCGCCGGGCAATACCATCGTGATCGAGGAATTCCTGCGCGGCGAGGAAGTGAGCTTCATCGTCGTCGCCGGCGGCGGCCAGGTCCTCCCGCTCGCCACCTCGCAGGATCACAAGCGCCGCGACGACGGCGATCGAGGCCCGAACACCGGCGGCATGGGAGCCTATTCGCCCGCGCCCGTGGTCACGCCGGAGCTGCATGCGCGCATCATGCGCGAAGTGATCGGGCCCACCCTGCGCGGCTTGCGCCTCGACGGGGCTCCCTACACCGGCTTCCTGTATGCGGGTCTGATGATCGCGGACGGACGGCACCCCCAATGTGCTCGAATTCAATTGCCGATTCGGCGATCCGGAAACCCAGCCGATTCTGATGCGGCTGCAAAGCGATCTTGATCGACCTCTGCGAGGCGGCCCTCGGCGGCTCGCTCGATCGATGCGAGCCGGGCTGGGACTCGCGCGCGGCGCTGGGCGTGGTGATGGCGGCGGGCGGCTATCCCGAGCGCTACCGCACGGGCGATCCGATCACCGGTCTCGAGGCTGCCGCGCGCCTGCCGGGGAAGGTCTTTCACGCGCGGCACCCGGGCGAGCGGCTCGCAGATTCTCACCGCGGGCGGCCGCGTCTTGTGCGCGGTCGGGCTGGGCGCGAGCGTCGCAGCGGCGCAGCACGAGGCGTACGAGCTCGTGCATGCCATCCACTGGCACTTGGTGCAATTTCGCCGCGACATCGGCTATCGCGCGATCGCACGCGAGCGCGCTGCGCACGGATAGAAAAGGCAACCGGGAGCAGCACGTGACACAGACTCGCCCCAGCATCGCGGATAAGCGCCGCGCATTTCGCCGGCTGCACGAAGCCGGATGCTTCGCCATTCCCAATCCCTGGGACGTCGGCAGCGCACTGTACCTGCAGAGCCTCGGATTCAAGGCGCTGGCGACCACGAGCTCCGGCTTCGCCTGGTCGCAGGGCCGGGCCGACGGCCGAGTGGCGCGCGAGCGCGTGCTGGCCCATCTCAGCGAACTGGTTGCCGCCACCGACGTGCCGGTCAATGCCGACTTCGAAAGCGGCTTCGCCGCGGACTCGGCCGGCGTCGGCGACAGCGTGCGACGGTGCGTCGAGACCGGCGTCGCGGGGCTGTCGATCGAGGATTCGACCGGCAACGCGTCCGCACCGCTGTTCGAACTGAACGTGGCGGTCGAGCGGATCCGCGCCGCGCGCCGCGCCATCGACAGCGCGGGCGGCGACACGCTGTTGATCGCCCGCGCCGAGTGCTTTCTGGTGGGGTTGCCCGATCTGGACACGACGATCGGCCAGGCTCAAGGCGTACGCCGACGCGGGAGCCGATTGCCTGTATGCGCCGGGATCCGCACGGTCGAGCAGATACGCGCCGTGGTGGCCGCCGTCAGTCCGAAACCGGTCAACCTGCTGGTGAGTTCGCCCGGCAGCCTGACGATGCAGCAGATCGCGGCGCTCGGCGTGCGGCGGGTGAGCGTCGGCGGCGCGCTCGCGCGCGCCGCCTGGGGCGGCTTCATGCGCGCGTCCCGGCAGATCGCCGAGCACGGGAGTTTCGACGGCCTCGCCGGCGCAGCCTCGGGCCAGGAGCTCGATACGCTGTTCGAATAGGCTCCTAGTGCGCGATCGCCAGGGCGGCGCCCGCCGCGTGGTGCCCGCGAAACAGCCGCCCTTTCTCCGCCAGCAGCACGAACAGCAGACTCAACAGACCGCAGCACAGCGCGCCGGCGGCCAGCGGCAAGGTGCTGCCGCTGAAGAGCCTGCCGATGACGGCGCCCACCAGCGCGGCGGTGAATGTCGATACGAACCCCTGCAGGGACGCGCCGATCCCGGCGACCGATCCGACCGGCTCCATCGCCATCGCGCCGAAATTCGCAGTCGACAAGCTGATGCACGCCATCGTCGCCGCCTGCAGCGCCACGAAGGTCCACAGCTGCTCCTGCCCCAGCGCGGCAATGACGACGTGCAGCCCGGTCACGCCGATGAATGCCAACAGGGCGGTATGCGAGATGAGGCGCATCCCGAGCGCTCCACCAGGCGCGAGTTCAGAAACGCCGCCATGCCCATGAACCCCGCACACAGCGCGAACATGCTCGGCATCAGGTTCGCGCGATGGAATACATCCGAGAAAATCTGCTGCACCATGCCGACGTAAGCCAGGATGGAACCGAACATCACGGTCATCGCCAGCGTATAGAACAGCGACAGGCGGTTGCCGAGCACCAGGCTCACCGCTCCCGCGATGTGCCGCACGGTCAGCGTCATGCGGTATTCCGGATGCAGCGTCTCCGGCAGTCTCGCGAAAGCCCACAGCCACACGATCGAGGCAAAGGCGCCGCATGCGATGAAGATATAGCGCCACGGTCCGAGCTCGAGCAGCAGCTGCCCCAGGCTCGGCGCCAGCATCGGCACCGTGAGAAACACGACGAACGTCAGCGACATGACCCGCGCCATGTGCCTGCCGGAGTACAGATCGCGGATGACGGAGCGGCTCACCGTGACGCTGGCCGCGGCCGCACCGTGCACGAAGCGCCAGAAGAGCAGCTCATGGAAGCCGCGGGGTGAGTCCGCACAGCAGCGCCGCAAGGACGTACAGGCCGAGGCCGCCCAGCAGCACCGGCCGCCTGCCGAAGCGGTCGGACAGCAGGCCCCAGAAGAGCTGGCCCATGCCCAGACCCGCCATGTACGCGGTGACGATCCATTGGCCGTGGTTCGCGACCGACACGTGCAGGGCTCGAACGATCGTCGGGAACGCCGGCAGCATCGCATCGATGGCTATGGCCTGCGTCGACATCATCGCCGCGACGAGCACGACGAATTCCAGGAAACCCAGCGCGGCGGCCGCGCGGCTCGGGGCCATCGCTTCAGGCCCGCGGATTGGCGGGAGGCTTCCTGGCGATGCTGGTCGCCATGGTGACGATGGCAGCGAGGTCCGTGAGGTTCGCCGGAACCACCAGCGTCGTCCCGGATTGCGCCAGCTTGCCGAACTGCTTGACGTACTCTTCGCCGATGCGCAGCTGCATGGCCTCGATTCCGCCGCGCTCGGACAGCGCGATGCCGACCTGCCGCAGTCCTTCGGCGGTCGCGCCCGCCACCGCGAGAATCGCCTGCGCCTGGCCCTCGGCTTCGTTGATCTGCTGCTGTTTGCTGGCCTCCGACTGCTTGATCACCCGCTGCTTGTCGCCTTCGGCCGAATTGATCTTGGCGTCGCGCTCGCCCTCGGAGGTGAGCACCACGGCGCGCTTTTCGCGCTCCGCGCGCATCTGCTTCTCCATGGCCGAGAGCACGTCCTTGGGCGGCGTGATGTTCTTGATCTCGTAGCGCAGAACCTTGACTCCCCAGGCCGCCGAGGCCTTGTCCAGTTCGCCGACCACGTTGGCGTTGATGACGCCGCGCGCTTCGAACGTGCGGTCGAGCTCGATCTTGCCGATCTCGCTGCGCAGCGTCGTCTGCGCGAGCTGCGAGATGGCGAAGCCGTAGTTGGCGATTCCGTAGGAGGCAAGATGCGGATCGAGCACCTGCATGTACAGCACGGCGTCGACGCCGACCTGCACGTTGTCGCGGGTGATGCAGATCTGCTCGGCGATGTCGATCGCGATTTCCTTGAGGCTGTGGCGGTACGCCACCTTTTCGACGAACGGGATGAGAATATGGAACCCCGCCTGCAAGGTTCGGCTGTACTTGCCCAGGTATTCGACGACGTAGGCGCTCTGCTGCGGCACCACCGTGGCGGTCTTCGCCACGACGATGACGACGATCACGGCGATTGCGATGGCTCCGTAGCCCAAAGATATTTCCAAGAGTCTCTCCATGCGCCTTGTACGTCCAACCGCTGCGCTCAGTCGGCGTCGTACGCACGAGCGTGAGGCCGTCGACGCGCGTCGATGCGCGCACGCGCCCCGGCGGCGATGCCGGATTCGCCGCCGTTGACGGCGCTCCAGGAGCTGCCGCGATACTCGAGCCGGCAGGTCTCGCCGGGCGGCAGCGCC
Source organism: uncultured Gammaproteobacteria bacterium (assembly GCA_963774865.1). Classification (GTDB taxonomy): domain Bacteria; phylum Pseudomonadota; class Gammaproteobacteria; order Steroidobacterales; family Steroidobacteraceae; genus Bog-1198. The sequence continues at coordinate 358,976 of CAVZGU010000011.1, read as the reverse complement.
GTGCGGCATGATCACGGTCTCGCCCTGCGGGCCCGTGCGCATGGACGGCAAATGCCGGCGCATGCGCTCGTAGACCCGCCGCCGAAAGCCGACCATCGACACCGATGGCGAGGAGCGCGAAGATCGACCACTGCAGCCAATCGGCGGCGTGCAATCCCGCCAGCTCCAGGAATCCCGACGACGAGCGCCGCGGCGCCGATGAACACCAGATAGAACTGGGCGTTGACGAAGGTCAGCTCGGACCCCAACAGTACGGCGCCGACGGCAATCCACGCCCACCATTGCATATCGAAGGCTCCTGCGCAGCGGCGTCTACCGCTTCATCGCGTCGAAGAAATCCGCATTCGTCTTGGTGTCCTTCATCTTGTCGAGCAAGAATTCGATCGCGGCCAACTCGTCCATCGGGTGCAGGAGCTTGCGCAGAATCCACATCTTGGAAAGCTCCGCCGGATCCGTGATGAGCTCTTCCTTGCGCGTGCCCGAGCGGTTGATGTTGATCGAGGGGAACACGCGCTTCTCGGAGATGCGCCGGTCCAGATGGATTTCCGAGTTGCCGGTGCCTTTGAACTCCTCGAAAATGACATCATCCATCTTCGAGCCGGTATCGACCAGCGCGGTGGCGAGAATGGTCAGGCTGCCGCCCTCCTCGATGTTGCGCGCCGCGCCGAAGAAGCGCTTCGGCCGCTGCAGCGCATTCGCGTCCACGCCGCCGGTGAGCACCTTGCCGGAGCTCGGCACCACGGTGTTGTAGGCGCGCGCGAGGCGCGTGATGGAATCGAGCAGTATGACGACGTCCTTCTTGTGCTCGACCAGGCGCTTGGCCTTTTCGATGACCATCTCCGCCACCTGAACGTGGCGGCTCGCGGGCTCATCGAAGGTCGAGGAGACGACCTCGCCCTTGACGGTGCGCGCCATCTCGGTCACTTCCTCGGGCCGCTCGTCGATCAGCAGCACGATCAGATAGCACTTCCGGGATGATTCGCGGTGATGGCGGTGGCGATGTTCTGCAGCAGCATCGTCTTGCCGGCCTTCGGCGGCGAGACGATGAGGCCGCGCTGGCCCTTGCCGATCGGCGCCACCAGATCGATGGCGCGAGCGGTCAGATCCTCGGTCGAGCCGTTGCCGCGCTCGAGCTTCAGCCGCTCGGTCGGATGCAGCGGCGTGAGATTCTCGAACAGCACCTTGCCGCGCGAGCTCTCCGGCGAATCGAAATTGATCTCGCCGACCTTGAGCAGCGCGAAGTAGCGCTCGCCGTCCTTCGGCGGGCGGATCAAGCCGGAGATCGAATCGCCGGTGCGCAGATTGAAGCGGCGGATCTGGCTCGGAGAGACGTAGATGTCGTCCGGCCCCGCGAGATAGCTCGAGTCCGAGGAGCGCAGGAAGCCGAAGCCGTCCTGCAGAATCTCCAGCACGCCGTCGCCGTAGATGTCCTCGCCCTTGCGGGCGTGCGCCTTGAGCACGCCGAAGATGATGTCCTGCTTGCGCGAGCGGCCCATGTTCTCGAGGCCCATGGTCTCGGCGAGCTTGACGAGGTCGCTGATCGGACGCTTCTTGAGCTCCGTCAGATTCATCGAGCTGCGGCTGCGCGCGAGATCCGTCGGCGCAATGATCTCCAGATCATCGCCGCCCTCGGGCAGATCGCCGTAATCCTCGTGCGGCGGCCGGCCGCCGTTGGTGTTGCCGTTGCGGTTGTCGTTGCGCGGGCGATTGGAGCGATTCGAGCGCCCGCCGCCCTGGCCCCGCCGCCCTGCTGGCCGCCTTGGCCGCCGCGGGACTGATTGCCCAGATAGCCTCTCACAGGTTGCTGTCCAGAAAGGCGGCGAGCTGCGATTTGGTGACCGCTCCCACTTTCTGGGCCTCCACGGTGCCGTTTTTGAACAGGATCAGCGTCGGAATGCCGCGGATATTGAACTTCGGCGGCGTCGCCGGATTGTCGTCGATGTTGAGCTTGGCGATCCTGATCTTGTCTTTGTACTGATCGGCGATCTCATCGAGGATGGGCGCGATCATCTTGCAGGGTCCGCACCATTCCGCCCAGAAATCGAGCAGTACGGGCTTCTCGCGACTTGAGCACGTCCTTGTCGAACGTGGCGTCGCTGGTGTGAACGATACTTGGGTTACTCACTGCGGATATGCCTCCTTTTGGAGATTCATTTGAATTGGAGCGGGGTTATGTTGTGGAGAGAACGAGGCACCAACAACCTCGCGCGAAGTGACGATGCGCGGCCGTTCGGGCACAATACAGCGGCTTTAGCGGTCTTGATTACCTTAAAAGGGTACCGATGATACGGTTGATGGGAGCGGATAGACCAGCTCCGGATTGGCCGTATTGTTAACCGGTCCCCCACCATTTTGCAAGTTTCTGCGACTCACAAAGGAAAAATGTCAGACGCCCATCTCAGTCAGCTCACATTCGATTCGCTCAACATCCCTGAATCCGTGAAACGGGGTATTGCCGAACTCGGCTATCACGCGCTGCACGCCGATTCAGGCTCAGACCTTGCCCCTGGCGCTTGCCGGCCGCGATGTGGCGGGCCAGGCGCAGACCGGCACGGGGAAAACGGCGGCGTTCCTCATCGCGCTGTTCAATCGCCTGCTGACCGACCCGGGAGCGGCCAATCGACCGGTCAACGCGCCCCGCGCCATCGTGATTGCGCCGACGCGCGAACTCGCCGTGCAGATCCACTCCGATGCCGAAGGCATCGGCAAATACACGGATCTCAAGCTCGCCATCGTGTTCGGCGGCGTGGACTACGAGAAGCAGCGGCGCATCCTCGAGCAGGGAGTCGACGTGCTGATCGGCACGCCGGGGCGCATCATCGATTACTTCAAGCAACATGTGTTCGATCTGCGACATATTCAAGTGGCCGTCCTGGATGAGGCGGACCGCATGTTCGATTTGGGGTTCATCAAGGACATTCGCTTCATTTTGCGGCGGCTGCCGCACCCGACCCACCGCCTCAACATGATGTTTTCGGCGACTTTGTCCTACCGCGTGCTCGAGCTCGCCTACGAGCACATGAACAATCCGGAGCTGATCCGCATCGAGCCGGACAAGATGACGGTCGACCGCGTGCGGCAGGTGCTGTACTTTCCCTCCACCGAGGAGAAGATCCCGCTGCTGATGGGCCTACTGCGGCGCATCGATGCGCGCCGCACCATGGTGTTCGTCAATACCCGGCGCATCGCCGAGGTGCTCGAGCGGACCCTGACCGCGAATGGATTCGTCGCGCAAGCGCTGTCGGGCGACGTGCCGCAAAGCAAGCGCCTGAAGATGATGCGCGATTTCCATAACGGCGAGGTCGCGGTGCTGATCGCAACCGACGTCGCCTCGCGCGGTCTGCACATCCCGGACGTGAGCCACGTGTTCAATTTCGACCTGCCGAACGATGCCGAGGATTACGTGCATCGCATCGGACGCACGGCGCGCGCCGGCGCCGAGGGCGACGCCATCAGCTTCGGCTGCGAAGAATACGCGATCTCATTGCCCGACATCGAGCGCTACATCGGGCATCAGATTCCGCGCGCGACGATCGACCCCGTCGATCTGGCCGCGGTCACCGCCCCGCCTCCGGCGCAATGGCGCGAGCGCGCGCCGCGGCCGGGCCAATCGCGGGGCGGCGGCGCGCAGCGGGGGCCCGCGCTCCAGCGCAGCGCACCGGCCGGGCGGCCGCAGCGGTGGCGCACCGCGTCGCGCGCCCTGCACATGCCCCTGCACATGCCCCGGTGCGCGGCGCCCGCGTCGAAGCTCTGCCGACAGCGGCGGCGAACCCAGGCGGCGGCGATGCGTCCGCTGCGGCCGGGCGGCTCCGCCCGGCGCAGGCGTACGGCGTAACCGCGGCGGCAGGGAACCCGGCGGCGGGGCGCCGGCACTCACATGAGATCGGCGCACCCGATCGACCGCCGCATAGCGGCCGGTGTCCTGCGCCGGACGGCCCGAATCAGGCAGGCGCACCGCCCGCAGCCAGGCGATGCCGAAACCGCGCGCCGCATCGAGCACCGGCACGCTGTCGTCCACGAATAAGCGTGCGCTGCGGCACAAACGGCTCCTGAACGTTGAGCCGCGGCCAAAACGCGGCGGCTTCCTTCGGCGCATCGAACGGATGAGTGGAATAGCACGCGTCGAAATAGGCCGAGAGCCGCACCTGTTCGTTCTTGATCGCCAGAGTGACCGGATGCGCGTTGGTGACGAGCACCCGCCGCTTGCCGCTCAACTCTGAGCTTGGACAGGAATTCCTGCGCTCCCGGCAGATAGCCCACCTGTTCCAGAGCGGTGCGCTTGATGGCGGCGATGTCCAGTCCGAGCTCGCGGCTCCAATAGTCGATGCAGTACCAGTCGGATCGTGCCCATGACGGCTCGAAATTTCGGGGCCAGCAGGGCTTCGCGCCTCCGCCTCGCTGATGCGCGTTGCGCTCGTGCGTAGTGGCTGGGAATCAGCTCCTGCCAGAACCAATTGTCGAAGCGCTGGTCGAGCAGCGTGCCGTCCATGTCGAGCAGCACGGTATCGATCGCCGACCAGTCGAGCGCAGCGTGTTCGGACATTTGCGTATGATATCAATCGATGAGAGAATCTTCCCGACATTGCCGATTCTCTGCTGCCGATCGCGGAGCGCGCCGGCGCCGCGATCATGCGGATCTACGACGGCGCATTCACGGTGCAGCACAAGCTCGACGACTCGCCCTTGACGCTCGCCGACCTGGAGTCACAGCGGGTGATCGTCGAAGGACTCGAAGCGGGCAGTGGCCCGACATCCCCATTCTCTCTGAGGAGTCGGCGCACGCCCCTTGGAACGAACGCCGGGCGTGGCGCGAGCTATGGGTGGTCGATCCGCTCGATGGAACCCGTGAGTTCGTCAAACGCAACGGCGAATTCACGATCAATATCGCCCTCATCGTCGAGCACGAGCCGTTGCTCGGGCGTGGTGGCCGCGCCGGCCCAGGGACTTCTGTACTGGGGTGCAGCCGGCGTCGGCGCATTCAGCCGCCACCGAGGGCGCGGCGCAAACCCAGATACGGGTCGCGCCGCCCGCGGTCCCGATGCGCGTGGTCGGCAGCCGCTCGCACATGAGCCCGCAGACCGCCGCGTATCTGGAGCAGCTCGGCCCCCATGTGCTGACCGGCAGTCGGCAGCTCGCTCAAATTCTGCCTGGTGGCGCGAGGGCAGCGCCGATCTCTATCCGCGCTTCGGGCCCACCTCCGAATGGGATACCGCGGCCGGCCAGGCGCTGCTCGAAGCCGCGGGCGGCCACGTCACGCGCCTGGACGGGCATCGCCTGCGCTACAACTGCCGCGAAAGCCTGATCAACGGCGACTTTCGTCGCGTTCAGCGCATCGCCGAGCGGTGCTGCCGAGTAGTCCGCGTGAGCGCGGGCCGCGAGGCGAGCGCTCAGGCGCGCGCCGGCCGGGCTCGCACAAGCTGCAGAGTCGCATCGAGCAGCGTCGGAATGTCGAACACCACCTCGTCCTCGCTCCATGGTCAGGCGGGCCACGCCGGCCGCTCGCGATCAGCGCCGCCGGCACTGGATCTGGTCGCGCTTCCGCGGCGTCATCCAGGGGCTCGACGCGCGCGATCGCCAGAAGGCGCGATTGAGCGCGTTCCAACGCAGCTGCGCCGCGCGCGCCACGCGGCGTATCGCCGCCCCATTGCAGCGCTCCGGCGAGCTCGCGGGGCGGCATCAGCGTTATGGACGTATTGCACCATGTCGTCGGGATCGACGCGCACGGTCAGGTATGGCTGCTGGTCGTTCGTCATGTGGCCCTGGGTATCGCTTCATGACGCTCTGTATGGGGCATGTTCGGCGGAAATCCAGGGTAAGCTTTACCGTCATGAGCGACGATCTCGCGTTCCTGGTGGCCTGCGCCGGCATCCTGGCGCATGGCCTACAAGGTGTGGCAGAGCTCGCTCGATGCGCGCGAGGCCGCAAATCGCATCGCCCGGGAAACCTGCTCGCGGGCCGTGGTGCAGTTCCTGGACGGGACAGTGGCCTTCGCGGGCTTTCGGCTCAGCCGCGACTCGCACGGCCGGCGCCGGCTGCTGCGCACCTACACCTTCGACTACACGCAGCGATGGGTTCGAGCGGGCACAGGGCTTCGTCGTGCTGGCGGGGCGGCGCCTGGAGGCGGTCGGGCTCGCGGGCAGCCCCGTGACGTGAGTGCTTCGACCTGCATACCCACTCGCTCTGCTCCGACGGGTCGCTTGAGCCCGGCCGAACTGGTCGCAGCGCGCCGCCGCAGCCGGCGTCGATGTGCTGGCGCTCACCGATCACGACACGATCGCCGGACTCGAGGAGGCGCACGCAGCGGCCGGACGCTGCGGCATGACGGCTCGTCCCGGGCGTGGAGATCTCGGCTTCCTGGCGCTCCCAGGCGATCCATGTCCTGGGACTATGGATCGATCCCGGCCGCGGCTGCGGCTCGCAGCGAATGCTCGACTGCGCAAGCCGACCGGCGCCGGCTGCGCATGCGCAGAATCTGCGCCGCATTGAGCCAAGCTGGGGCTGCCGGGCGATGAGCTGCTCGCGGCCGTGGAGGCACAGCCCGGGTTGCCGACCCGATCGCATCTCGCGGCCGCGCTGGTCGCAGGCGGCCACGTCAGCCGTACCGACGACGCGTTTCGCAAGTATCTGGGCGCCGGCCGGGCCGCGCACGTCGCCGCCGATTGGCCCGCCGCTCGCGCAGGTCGTCGCGTGGATCGTCGAGGCCGGGCGGCGTCGCATCCCTGGCGCATCCGGCGCGCTACGCCCTGTCCTCCGGCGCCCGCAGGCAGCTGCTGGCCGACTTCGCGGCGGCCGGCGGCGGCGCGCTCGAGGTGGTGACCGGCGGCAACGGCGCGCAGCACTCCGAAGCCTGTGCGGCGCTCGCGCGTCAAATTCGGGCTCACGGCTCCGTCGGCTCGGACTTTCACGGCCCACAACTGACTTGGAATCCTTTGGGCCGGTTGGCTAAGCTACCTGATTGCGTCGAGCCCGTGTGGCGCAGCCGACTCGATACAACACATAGCAGCCGACCTCAGTGAGCGACGAAGACAACAACGTCAATACCGATTTGTTCAAGAACATCGAGCGGCTGCGGCAACTGCGCATCGAGCACCGCGACCTCGACGACGTCATCTCCCGGCTGTCCCTGGACTTCAAGGTCGATGAGCTGCAGATGAAGCGGCTCAAGAAGCGCAAACTGATGCTGAAGGACCAAATCGCGAGACTCGAAAGCCAGCTGATCCCGGATCTGAACGCATGATGGAGTCCTGGCTGCACCTCGCAGTCTTTCTTCGACATTCTGTTCACGCGCAACGTGCTGGCGGAGATCGCGGCGCTCGCTGTGTGCCGTGGGAATCGCCTGGTTCGTCGCCACCGCACTGCGCGATCGCTATCATGGCCTCGCGATCAGGGCGCCGGCGGCGCTCACGCGCAGTCGATTTCGCCACGCACGGCATGGTCGTGATCACCCCCGTGCTGGCGGCGCTGGGTCTGGTGCTCCTGCCGCGCGGCAGTGCTCCATGCGTCGCACTACGACGTGACGATCGCTCGACGCCGCCGTGCGCCTCATCGGCGCCTACATCATCGTGCGCGTCGGCGTACTGCTGTTCGCGGCGAGTCTCGGCAATCAAGTCCTGGATGCAGCACCTGGAAAGCCGGCTCACCCTGTTCATCTGGCTGGCGATTCGCCGCCGACTACCTCGGCTGGCTCGATCCGATCATCACCGGGCTCGACAGCATCGGCATCGCGGCGGGCAAGAGCCGCGTCACGGTGTGGTCGGTATTGAAGCTGCTGTTCACGCTGACGCTGTTCGTATTGGTGGCGGCGTGGATCAGCCGCTGGATCGACCGCCGCTTGAAGAAGCTCAGCACTCTCGCGCCGTCGACGCGCATCGGCCTCGCCAAGTTCGCGAACGCCTTTCTGATCGGCCTCAGCATTCTCATGGGCTTGAATGCGGCCGGCGTCGATCTCACCGCCCTGACCGTGCTGACCGGCGCCATCGGCTTGGGACTGGGGTTCGGCCTGCAGTCGATCGCCGCCAATTTCGTGAGCGGCTTCGTGCTGCTGATGGACCGCTCGATCAAGCCGGGCGATGTGATCAGCTTTTCGGGACAAAGCGGCACCAGCACCGAGAATTTCGGCTGGGTGCAGGAGCTGCGCGGCCGCTACGTGGTGGTGCGCGACCGGGACGGCATCGAGATGCTGGTGCCGAATCAGCAGCTGATCTCCAACGCGGTGATCAACTGGAGCTACACCGATCCGCGCATACGCCTGAAACTGCCGGTCCGCGTGAGCTACAGCGACGATCCGGAGCTTGCGCTGCAGATCCTGCTGATGGCGTGCGAGAGCCAGAGGCGCGTGCTGCGCGACCCGGCGCCGGTGTCGCGATTGATGCAATTCGGCGATCACGGCATCGAGCTCGAGCTGCGTTTCTGGATCGCCGATCCGCAGGAGGGGGTGAACAACGTGCGCTCCGAAGTCAATCGCACCATTTGGGCGCTGTTCAAGGAGCACAAGATCACGATACCCGTGGCGCAGCGCGAGATCCGCGTGTTCGACGCACGCGTGGGCCACGACTGACGATCCGGTCGCCGTGCCGCTGGTCATCGCCCCGGAAATCGCGATACCCGACGAGGAGCTGGAGTGGAAATTCGTCCGCTCATCGGGGCCCGGCGGGCAGAACGTCAACAAGGTGGCGAGCGCGGTGCAGCTGCGATTCTTGCTTCCAGTCAACACCAGCCTGCCGGTGGCCGCCAGAAACCGGCTGCGCCGTCTGGCGGGGCAGAAACTGATCGACGACGGCAGCATTTTGCTCAGCGCGCGCAGCGAGCGCAGCCAGGAGCAGAACCGCCGCGCTGCGCTCGAGCGGCTTGCGCAGCTGATCCGCGCGGCGCTGGTCGAGCCCAAGATCCGCAAGAAGACACGGCCGACGCGCGCATCCAAGGAGCGGCGCATCGAGTCGAAGAAGCGCCGCGCCAGCACCAAGCGGCAAAGAGGCCGAAGCGGCTGGGAGTGAGGGACCGGCGCGCCTCTCACTGCCCGAGTGTCACCTGCAGGATGTCGTGCCGGATCTGCTCCGACAGCACCAACTGCGCGTCGGTGGCGACGCCCAGCAGCGGCTCCCCGAACTTGAGCGTGCCGTCCTCCGATGCCTGGATCACGTCGCGGCGGCACAGCAGGTCGATGAAGTTGCGGAACAGGCTTCTGTCGAAGAACTCGGGCGAATTCAAGCCATAGAGAAGCGACATGCGCTGGGCCATCAGATGGCAGCGCTGCTCGAGCGCCTCGTGACCGATGTTTCCCGAGCCCGCCTGCAGCAGCAGCGCGATCACCAGGTAGTAGCGCTCGATCGTCTGAATCGGTGGCCTCCGCGAGCAGCGACAGCTGGACGGCCTCGAGCGAGGTCGGCGCCGGGCGCTGCCATTCGCTGCGGTCCGCGTTGACCTGCAGCAGGCTCAAGCGGGCAAAGGCATCGAGCAGCGAATCGGCCACGGCGCCGACCTCCTCTTCCGGCCAGCGCAGGAACAGCTCCGCGCGATATATACGGATAGACCCGCCACACGAGGCGCTGGATGTCCACGGTGCGCATGCGCGCGTTGCTGACGAAGCAGCACGCGAGCAGCGACGGCATGGCGAACAGATGCAGGATGTTGTTGCGGTAGTAGGTCGCGAGCACGGCGCGCTCGTCGCTCATGCGCATGATGTCGCCGAGCGGGTGCGGCTGCCGCTCGAGCATGCCCATCGACTCGGCGTAGCGGGTCATTTGCGCGCCGCTGTCGGCGGTCACGGTGACCAGCGGCGCGTACGGCGCGTCGCGCAGCAGGCGCTGATAGAGCTCGACCTGGCGCACCAGGTCGGCTTCCAGCAAGGCCTGGCGCGGTGTGGCGAGCACGGCCATGGCGACCAGGTTGATGGGCGTCACGGCGGCGGCGGCGTTGATGCCGGCGGTGATGCCGGCGGCGAGTTCGGCGACCAGCGTGGCCGATCCAGTCGGGAGGCGACTCTTCGTCTTCGACCGGCGCGCTGCGCCACTGCGGATTGTGCCTTTGCAGCAGCTCATCGAGGACGATGGGCTGCCCGAGATTGACGTGCACCTTGCCGAACTTGCTGCGCAGGACGGACAGCGACTTGAGCAGGCCGAACACGCTCTCCTTCTGCTTCGGCAGGCCCGATAGTTCGCCGATGTAGGTCCTGCCCTCCACGATGCGCTCATAGCCGAAGTACACCGGCATGAACACGACCGGGCGCTTTGGGTCGCGCAGGTAGCTGCGCACCGTCATCGACAGCATGCCGGCGCGCGGCGCCAGCAATCGCCCGGTGCGGCTGCGGCCGCCTTCGATGAAATACTCGAGCGGGTGGCCGCGCGCCATCATGAATCCCAAATACTTGGCGAACACGGCGGCGTACAGCGCATCGCCCTTGAAGCTGCGCCGCATGAAGAACGCGCCGCCCTTGCGCAAAAAATGCCCGATCACCGGCATGTTGAGATTCACGCCGGCGGCGATGTGCGGAACGGCAAATCCCTTGCGGTAGATCACGTACGAGAGCAGCAGATAGTCCATGTGGCTGCGGTGGCAGGGCACGTAGATGATCTCGGCGCCATCGCCGATCTCGTTCAATTTTTCGACGTGCTCGAACTCGACGCCGTCGTACAGGCGATTCCACAGGCGGCCGAGCAGCAATGCCATGAACGTCACGAAGGCTTGCGAATAATTGGCTGCGATCTCCACCGCATACCTGCGGGCCTTCAGCAGCGCAGCGCGACGCTGCTCGCGCCGCGCCCGCCCCCGCTCGGCGCGCCCCTGCATTTCGCGGCGCACGGCCCGACGCACGGCCTGGGTCTTCAGGATGTGCGCCACCATGGTCCGGCGATGCGACAGGTCGGGACCGATGGTCGAGGCTCGCTGTGCGCGCAGCTCCGCGCGCAGGGAACGCAGGAGCCGCCGCACGCTGCGCGGCGGAGTCAAGTCGCACATCGATTGGCGCAGCGGAATCGGCTCGCCGAAATACACGACGGTATTGCGGCCGTTGAACACGACCTTGAGGAGCTTGCGGAAGCGTCCCACCAAGACCCAGTCCTCGGTGAACAGCAGACGCCACAGACTGTCTTCCTTCAGCGGGGCGCGGCCCCAGAAGATCGCGACCGGGACGAGATCGACGTCGAAGTTCGCGTCAGCCGCCGCCGCCTCGACCAGCTGCACCAGATAGCGAGGCGCGCGCAAGTGACCGCGCGTGCGCCGGAACGGCGCACGGCGTACGAGTTCGAGTTCGAAGTAGGCCTTGCTGCGCCGATTGCCGACAGTCAAGCGCCGCTCCGGGCGCGGCAGCTGCAATTGAGCGCAGGCGTTGTCGAGCACGGCGAGGTCCGTCCGACTCTCTCGCTCGAGCACATAGCACACGGGCCGCGAGCGCGCCGCTACGACCGCGGCCGCGTCCTCGGGCTTGATGGTTGCCTTGACCCACAGGCCCAGAATCTTGCGAATGCTCCAACGCCAGGCCCTGCTCAAGCCAACGATGCGGGCTCATGGCGGCTGCTAGGAGCCGGCTCAGTGGGGGAGCTGTCGCCGCGCTCTTGGGCGTCGAGCGCCTTGCGCGCGGCATCGGCGTTTTGATCGACAGTCTCGTACACCCCGAGCGCGCGCTGTTTCGTTTGCCGCAGCGGATCGAATACGGTTTTTGCGGGCGGCGGCGGATCGGGTGACCGTCCGGAAGCACATCCGAGAACCGACAAATCCGCCAACAACACAGTGGACAGCTTGGGCACGCCCATTGTCAACCTCTTGCGACCAGCCTGCACAGGCGCTGAGTGTACAATCGTCGTGGATACGCAGTCACTTGGAGTTCGCACATGGTTCGTTTGGCGCTCTTGATGATGTTGGCATGCACCGTTTACGCAGCGGAGCCGGCGGTCGATATCGACACCGCGGCGAAGATATACCAGGCTGCCGCAATCCGCGAACAGGTGCGCGCCTCTCTCGGAGGGATGCCGTCGCAGATCCGCGATCTCTTTGCCCGCGATGCAGCGGCAAAGCTCACCGCGGAGCAGCTCGCCGCCGTCACGGCGGCCGCCGAGCGCGGCTTTCGCATCGACGTTTTCGAGCCGCCGGCGCTGAGCGCGCTCGCCGAGAATTTGGATGCTGCGACCGTGACCAAGTCGCTGGCGTTCCTCAACAGCGATTTGGGCAGACGCATGGTGGCCGCCGACGTCGCAGCGGCGTCGCTCGGCGAGGCCAATATTTCCAAGATCGAGAACGGCGAACTCGCGGCGCCATCGACACCCAAGCGCGACGAGATCCTCGATAAGCTGGAGCGTGCGACGCGCTCTACCGAATCGACGGTGCAGGTATTTTTGAGCATGGGTCAGGCCGTCGCCGTCGGCACGGCCATCGGTTCGGGGCAGGATCCGATCGCCGTCGGCGAGCGCGCCAAAAAATCGGGCGAAGCCAGCCGCGCGGAGTTGGAGGAGTCCATGCGGTTGCCCATGCGCCGCTTCCTCGCCTATTCCTACCGATCGTTGAGCAATTCAGATCTCAAGCACCTTCTCGCATTTCTGGAGTCCCCGGTCGGCAAGCGCTATGTCACCGCGTATAACGCATCGATGGGCGCTGGGTTCGACGCCATGGGTAAGCGCACCGGCGAGCAGCTCGGCGAGAGCTTGCGAGAACTCGCGCAGGCGCAGGTCGAGGCGTCGCTCGAACATCATGGACGGCAGCTGGAGATCGACGCCACCGCACCTGCACCCGCCGCGCCTGCACCCGCCGCACCTGCACCCGCCGCGCCTGCACCCGCCGCGCCTCATTAGGAGTCTGCGGAATACTCAGACAGGTTTCTCAAGTTCGGCGAGAAACGCGCGGAGCAGGGTGCAGATTGCTTCGATCCTATCTTCCAGTCGGTGATCCGAGTTGAGCACGTGCAGCGTGGCGTCGTGCTCCCGGGCCCAGCGTATGCTGTTCTCGACCGGCACAACGGTATCGTGCCAGCCGTGAACGATGGTGGTCGGACAGGAGACCTCCTGCGGCGTGTAGGCCTCGAATCCCGGCATATAGAAGGCGGGCGCCAGCAGAAATATGCCGCGCGGCTGCACATGCGATGCGGCTGCGGCCGATACATGGCCGCCCATGCTCGACCCTACGAGCACGATGGGCTGCGGAATTCGAGCCACGGCAGCGATGAGTTTTCCGACTCGCTCACGGGGATCGTCCATGCCGCGATAATCCACGGACTCCACGGCGCATCCCAGTTCCCGGGCCAAGGCCGCCATGGCGGTGATTTTGCGGCCCCAGGGACCGCTTTCCTTGCCGTGAGAAAACACGACCGTACTGGACATAACACCTCAGTTCACGAGCTGCTGCCCCCCGTCAAGAAGCCCGCCGTGAGTTCGCTCGCCCTGGAGCTCGAAAGGCGCCTCTCCGCTAAGGCGGCTGGAACTGGCTAGCCAATCGGTCCACCCACTCGAGCTCCTCGGGGCAATATTCGGCCAGGTTCAAGCGACTGAGCGTTACGGGCTGCACCTTGCTGCCCGCGGCCGAATGCGTAATTCGGAAACTGTGAAAATCCTCCCGCCCGCGGAAGGTGAAGCCGATCAGGAGGCGAAACTCGTCCGCTTGTGCGCCGGCCGATGTGCTCGCATCCACGCCAGCACCCGCGCTTATAGCCGTGCTTGCAGCCGCGCTGGTCCGCCGGTCGCAGACGACGAAAAACGCCTCTTCCATCCGGCGCGCCGCAAATGCGCCTGATTCGTAAAGTCCCTCGAAGAAAGTACGCACTTGAGCCTCCACTCGCTCGGCGACGCCCGCCTGAGCCTGCGCTTCGGCCGTCAGCGCCCATCGGGTGCCGCGCTCGACGCTGTTGAGTATGAACAGGGCCAGGCGCCGCGCCGCCAGGCTCTGCCAGTCAGCGGCGCCCGCGGCCCCCGCTGCCAGAGTGCGCGGCTTGACGCCGATGCGCACGACCGATCGAACCGCCTGAAGGGTGTTCACGCCGCGCAGTGCGAGCTGCATGCGCCGGTCTTCCGCAACCAGGCACGCCGGTCGATAGCCGGGCCGCAGCACCGCTTCCTCGAGTTTTGCCGGGCCCCACAACGGCGACGCTTCATCGGTACGCGCCAGCATGCCGGCGACGGCCCCGCAGGGCGCGAACGATTCGAAATGGCCGCGCAATTTGTCGTGCGCAAGGATGCGCGGGAAATACATCAGCGCATCTTCCGTCGCACAACTCCAGTCGCGCATCGCGAGCAGCGCATCCTCCGCCGTGTGCCAACCAGACGGCGGATCGACGATCAACAGCGTGCGGTGCTCCCTGCAAAACCGTGCAGCGACCCACAGAACGCTCGGCCCCACGTCCTGCTCGCGCGACAGCGGCGGCACGCACAGCAGGTTGAAATAGTCGGCGTTCCGCAGAGCGAAGATGCCCGTCCGGTCGATGTCGGAGCCGATCACATCATAGTCGGTCAGCGGTGCGCCATCGTCGCCGTCCGCACCGGAGCTCACGTAGCCGGCGGCACCGGAGCCGGCCGCATCGACGGTGCGGTCGGGCCGATGAGCCGGCACATCGCCGACCAGCTGAATCAGCTCGGATCGGGCAAGTACGCCCGACACATGACGCGCGTCGCCCGGGACGATCGACAGGCCGGAGAATATTTCCTGATCCTCCACGTGGCTGCCGCCCGGGACGCGCACGCGCTGCACCGTGAGATTGAACCGCATGGAATCATCGGCGGATATGTTGTCGTAGTCGACGCTCGCGCGAAGGAATTCTCGAGTGCCCGGACTCGATGCCCGCAGCGTCATTTTGGGGCCGCCCGCGCTCAGCGTCAGGGTCGCAGAACGCGCGCCGTTGACCACGCGCACGATGAGCGCCTCGCGGCCGCCGTTGTCGAAGAAATGCTCCACCGCGTATCCGAGCGTGCTCGGCTGCCAAAGACCGCCGAACTGCTGCTGGAATTCGGCAAAGTTCCGGATCAGAGTCGGCCGATTGACGGGACCGCGCAGCGTGCGCCCGACGAACGCCGTGCGCGCGGTGCTCAAGCGCGCGATGGTCGGGTCGGGGCCGCGTTCTTGTTGTACCTGGAGCCCTGAGCTGCTCGGCGTCGCCACTGATGTCCCTCGAGGAGCGCCCTCGGGCGGACTTTAGCACAATCGGCTCGCGTTTAGCGTCCCGCAAACAGTCTCACGTCGCGCCGCTTGAGCATCGGGACCAGCAGCATGCCGGCCAAAAATCCGCCCATGTGCGCGCGAAACGCCACGCTCGCGCCGCCGTCGGATGCCGCCAGATCGCTGAGCAATTGCACCGCGAACCACAGCAGCAGGAGCAGCATCGCCGGCACGCGCAAGGTCGTGAAGAAGAACGGCAGAACCACGAGAGTCAGCACCTTGGCGCGCGGAAACAGCAGCAAGTAGGCTCCCAGCACGCCGGAGATGGCGCCACTCGCGCCGATGATGGGGTACGGCGAATCGGGGTTCGCCAGCGCCTGCGCGAATATCGCGGCCATGCCGCACAAAAAATAGAACAGCAGATAGCGTGCATGCCCCAGGGCGTCTTCGACGTTATCGCCGTAGATCCACAGATACAGCACGTTGCCGAGCAGATGCATCCAGCCGCCGTGCAAAAACATGGAGGTGACCGGCGTCGCGTAGCGGGGTACCCATTGCAAATCCTGCGGCAAGCGCGCGTCGGTCAGCAGCGCGGCGGGGATCGCGCCGAGCGCGACGACGGCTTGCCGAGCCGCGGCAGGACCGAGCGAACGCTGCCAGATGAACACCGCGCTGCACGCCCCGATCAGCGAAATCGTCGCATACGGCGTGAGCGCGGACGGCGTGTCATCCTTGAGCGGGATCATCCTTTGTCTGCGTGCGCAGCGGCGTCGGGTGCGGACTGAGCGTCGGCTTGCGGCAGCGGCGATGCGCCCTTGAGTTCACGGAGCCCTTGCTCGACCTGCGCCTGTGCGGCCTCCGCCTTCTTGCGCGCGATCTCCTCGAGCATGACCTTCATCCACTCACTCGTCATTCTGCGTCCTCGGACGGAGGGTTGACGATCGCATCGATGGCCGTGGCGGTGTAAGCGTGATAGCCGGGTCGCGCCAGCGCAAAAACCCGCTTCGCCATGGCGGCGCCGGCCGGTGTCTTCATCAACTCCTCGTACAGGGGTTCAATGAGCTTGCGGCGCCCGATCGACTGCAGATATTCCTCGAGACGCGGAAAGCCCGGGGTGTAGCCGCCGCGGATCACCAGCATCAGCCAGCTGCCGGTCACCAGCGCATTGCCGGTGCGCATGAAGCCGAATGCCTGATCGAGCTCCGCGAGCTGCTCTTTGCGCAGGGGGCCGGGCATTCCGTCGAGGAAATACTGCCACTGCGGCGTCATCCAATCGCGGGTATCGAGCTTCTTCGCCGGCAGCTTGCCCGCGAGCCAGGCGCTGCGCGCCTGGTCGATCCGCTCGAAGGCATCGGAGGCCGGCAGAACGGCATCCGCCGGGATACCGGGAGCGAGCACCCATCGCATGACTTGCTCACGGCTGGCCACACCGGGATAGCGATCGAGCAGATTGTCCTTGAGGTACCCGATGAACTGTTCGGTGGAGATGCTCTTGAACGCGAAGTGATCGAAATAGCCGCGCAGGAAGGCATCGAAGCGTTCGCGGCCGAACTTGCCCTCCAGGAAGGTGAAGAGCAGGCGGCCCTTTTCGTAAGGCACGCTGCTGAACGCGTCGCCTGGATCACGGTCGCGCAGGTCGATCGCCAGCACCTGCTCCTGCGGTTTGAGCTTTGCGAGGTCATCGCGCAGGGACTTCAGGCCGAGCACACGTTCCATGGCGTCGCGCGGCTCGCCGTAGGTCGCGCCGATGATGCGGCTCTGCAGATACTCCGCAAGCCCTTCGTTGATCCACAGATCGCGCCAGGTCGCGTTGCCCACCAGATTTCCCGACCAGGCATGCGCCAACTCGTGCGCGATGACCGACCGCTGACTTTTGTCCCCCGTGACAACGGTCGGCGAGACGAAGGAAATCCGTGGATACTCCATACCGCCGAGGGAGAACCTCGACGGCAGCACCACGATGTCATAGCGCTCCCATCGATAGGGCCCGAACATTTTCTCGGCCGCCTGGATCATGGCTTCGGTGCCTGCGAATTCCTCGGCCGCAGCCGAAACCAGGGGCTTCTCCGCATACACCCCGCTACGCGGGCCGGTTTCCTTGAAGCGCAGGTCGCCGACGGCCAGGGCGATCAGATAGGAGGGAATCGCGTCCCGCATTTCGAACACATACTCACCGTTGCGCTTCGCCTTCGGGTCGAACCTGGCGCTCATGACCGCGATCACATCGTTCGAGGTGTGTATATGGGCGCTGTACGTCACCCTCACTTGCGGCGTGTCCTGCAGCGGGATCCAGCTGCGGGCCGCGATGGGCTCGGTCTGCGTGAACATGAACGGCTGATGCTTGCCCGTGGTCTGATTGTCGGTGAGCCAGTGGAGCGCCGGCGAGGTCGGCGAGGTGACGTAATCGATCCGGATCAATTCGGTGGTCTTTTTCTGCAGCGGCGCCAGTTCGATCACCAGCGGGCTTCCTAGAATGGGGTCCGCCTTGTCGAAATGGAACGGCCGGCTCACCCAAGTCGTCTGGCTCTTCGCGGTGGCGCCGAGCACATCGATCGCCTTTTCCTCGACATCCCGGATGTCGAGGTCGCGGGTATCGAGCACCAGCTCGGTGGCGCGGGGATCGAGCCGCTTGATTTCGAGCCCGACGGCTCCGAACAACACCTTGTTGTGGAAATCGACCCGCAGGTTCAAGTCCAGGTGCGTGACGCGAAATTGCTCGATGTTGGCAAAGGAATGGTAATCCAGACCGGGCTGAAGCGGTGAGAGCTGCGCCTCAGGGCCGCCCGCCGCGGCGGCCCCGTTCGAGCAGCCGAGCACCAGGCCCGCAGCAGTGACGCGCAACAGCTGCCTCATGCCCGGGAGCCTACTGCACGACAGCTTGCGATTGCGTCACGGGCGGCGCGGGCGCGCGGCCGCCGAGCAGATCATTGAACGCTTTCTCGTCGACCCGCAAGCTCGTCTGCCCGTCCCAGTTGGAGCCCTCTGGCAAGCTGTTTTGCACCAGCAGGGATTTCTCGAGCACCGCGTCGAGACCATCGTGCGCTCCGGTGACCGGCACCGGGATCGCGCGCGGCGAGTGCGCCAGATCGCCGACCCGCTGCCAGTCGATGTCGGCGCCGTGATTTTCGATTTTTTGGCGCAGCTTGGGATTCAGGAGATTCGCGAGCAGGCGCTTGCGGTTCTTGCTCCAGTCGCGCGAATCGTCCTCCATCACGGCGTAGGCCTGCAGATACAGCGTGCCGTCCTGCCAGCCGAACAGGTACGGCTGATTGACGATGGTCACCTTGGTGCCGATCGGGATCAGGTCGAAGAATACCGCGATGTCCTCGGGATACAGCCGCATGCAGCCGTGGCTCGACGCGCATGCCGACGCCGTAGGGCTTGTTGGTGCCGTGGATCAGATAGCTGGGCCAGCCCAGCCGGAACGCATACTGGCCCAAGGGATTGTCCGGCCCCGCCGGCACCTTGTCCGGCAGCGTGTCGCCGTCCGCGGCATGCTCGTCGCGCACCGACTTCGGCACGACCCACACGGGATCCTTCTCCCGGCTGACGATCTTCGTCGTGCCTTCGGGAGTCTTCCAGCCCACCCTGCCGATGCCGATCGGATGCGTGTAGACGAGTCAGCTGTTCACCCTTCTTGTGCGGCGGGTAATAGAAGATTCGCATGGCGGCCACGTTGATCACGACCCCTTGGCGGGGCGCCGCCGGCAGCACGAATTGCGTCGGAACCACGACCTCGCGCCCGACGCCGGGCAGCCACGGATCCACACCGGGATTCGCCAGCACCATCTCCTCGTAGCCCACGTCGAAGCGGCGCGCGATATCCGGCAGCGTATCCTCCTTGCCGATGACCGTCTTTTGCACGTAGCCCACGACATCGCCGCTTTTCGCGTCGATTTCGAACCGGTCGGTAGCCACCGGCTTGGGCAATACAGGAGCGGGCGGCGGTGCTTCAACCTTGACGGCCGGCGGCGGCGGCGCGGGCACGGGTCGGAACAGCGAACAACCGGCGCCGGCCAGTCCACAGACCATCGCCAGCAGGAGCCGTTTGCGAGACGAATGCAGGGAGCGCAGATTCATCCCGCCTATCTACAGCAAAGTCGGCCGGTCAGGCAATTGATTGTGCGAAGCGGCGGCCCGATCGGGATCCGGCCCAGCGACGCCCGGCGGAAAGTGCCGCGCCAGCAGCGCACCGACGGCGTCCACCCCGGCGATCGACCCCTCCTTGAAGCGCCCGGCGCGGAAATGCTCCTCCATCAGCCGGCATACCGATTCCCACTCCGCGGGGCTGACCCGGCCCGCAAAGCCCCGGTCGGCAACGATTTGTACGGTGCGATCCGCGAGCTGGACGATAGATGAGCACCCCGTTGTTGCAGTCGGTATCCCACACCCTCAGGTGGGCGAACACTTCGAGCGCACGGGCACGCGGCGTAAGCTCGCCGAGAATGTGCAATGGCGTCAGGGCAGTCTCGATGGCGAAGCGAATCTCGCCCGAGTGCGCCCGTTCGGCGCGTCCGATGGCCTGCTCAATGGCATCGAGCGTACTCGCCGGAAACAGCATCCGGGTGCGCCAATGTGTCGCCGCGACATGCCGGATCAAGCGTCCGAGCTGCATTACCAGCTTCCCGAGGCGCCGCCGCCTCCGAAACCGCCGCCGCCGCCGCTGAAGCCGCCGCCGCGTCCGCCAAAGCCACCGCCGAAGCCTCCGCCCAGGCCGCCCCCAAAGCCCCCGCCCCACCCTCGGCCGCCGGTAGACCAGCCGCGGGTCGAGCCGAGCAGCATCGCAAACAGGAAGCCGAGCACGCCGGCCCCGATACCGACCGGCAGCAGATGACTCAGCAGCCACGCGATGCCGCCCGCCAGGCCGCCCGTGGCGATCGAACCGAACAGGCGCCCGAACATCGCGCGCAGCACCCCGCTCGCGACGAAAACCACGACCAACAGCAGCGGCAGCAGATGGCTCACACCCCTGCCTTGCTCCCACCTCCTATCCGGCTCGGGCAGCGGTTCGCCGTTGACGACCGAGATCATTTGATCGACGCCGGCCTCCACGCCGCCGTCATAGTCGCCCGCCTTGAAATGCGGTGCGACCGTCTCCTCGATGATGCGCTTCGCGACGGCGTCGGGCAGCGGGCCCTCCAACCCGTAGCCGACCTCGATACGCGCTCGGCGGTCGTCTTTCGCGATGAGCAGGATGGCGCCGTCGTCGACTCCCTTGCGCCCGAGCTTCCATTGCTCCGCGACGCGAATGCCATACTGCTCGATGTCCTCCGGCTGAGTGGTCGGTACCATGAGCACTGCAATTTGGCTGCCCTTCTTTGCCTCGAAGTCCGCCAGCTTGGTCTCGATACGGTTCACCGCACCGCCGGACAGAGTGCCCGTGAGATCCGTGACGCGTGCCGTGAGCGGCGGCACGGCGACATCCGCGCTCGCGACCAGAGCGGCGAGGCTCGCCACCACGCTGACCGCGAGCCGCGCCATGTCAGTGTGCGCTGGCCGGAGGCGGTGCGGTGGCCGGAGGCGGCGCCGCGAATTCCACGGTCGGCGGCTTGGAAATTGCCGCCTCGCTCTCGACGGTGAAATTCGGCTTCTCCTTGTAGCCGAACATCATCGCCGTCAAATTGCTCGGGAATGATCGCACCGTGACGTTGTAGCTCTGCACCGCCCGGATGTACCGATTGCGCGCCACCGTGATGCGATTTTCCGTGCCCTCGAGCTGGGCCTGCAAATCGCGGAAGTTTTGGTCGGACTTGAGCTGCGGATAGTTTTCCGACACCACCAGCAGGCGCGACAGGGCGCCCGACAATTCCCCCTGCGCCGCCTGAAACTTGGCGAAGGCCTGCGGATCATTGACCAGATTCGGGCGTCACTTGGATGGAGCCGACCTTGGCTCGAGCCTGGGTCACCCCCAACAGGACGGTCTGTTCCTGGGCCGCGTATCCCTTGACGGTATTGACCAGGTTGGGAATCAGGTCGTAACGGCGCTGGTATTGGTTGATGACCTCCGACCAGGCGGCCTTGACCTGCTCATCCTGCGCCTGAAACGTATTGTAGCCGCAGCCGGACAACGGCAAAGCCGCGCAGACGATCGCGCAGAAAGCGAAAATACGCATCTTTAGGTCCCCTTTCGCGTCCCTCGATGCGGGGACATCCGCGGCGAGTTTACCACCGCCCAAAAAAAAGGCCCCGAGTGATGAGCTCGGGGCGGAGATGCGGACTTCAATGAAGGGAAGTAAAGCCCGCTAGGGGATTCAATGCAGCTGATGCCACTGCAGTACTTGGATGTCCATTTCCTCGAGATCGAAGCTTTGCGCCAGGATTCTCGCGATCTCGCGGCTGCCCTGCACCGATCCTGACTGCCCGAGCAGCTCGACGACACCCCGGTACTCGCTGTATTCGATCGCGCCGTCCGACTGCGCAATGAAGTGGGTGTAATATTTGGCGCTCATGGGTGCAAAGCTTAGAGACATTCGGCGGCCGCAATCTGTGATCAAGCGCTCAGTCGATCGCACAGGCTCAAGAACCGGTTCACGTCTTTAAAATCTGACCCTGCTGCACCGTGTCAAGATATCGCCCCCCCACTCCTTCCGGCTCGAAATACATCACCCCGGAGGGGGCCAAGCGGCTGCGCGACGAACTGCACCAGCTGTGGCACACCGAGCGGCCGCGGGTCACCGCCGCGGTCGCCGAAGCGGCGGCGCAAGGCGATCGCTCGGAAAACGCCGAATACACCTACGGCAAGAAGCGTCTGCACGAGATCGACCGCCGCGTGCGCTTCCTGCGCAAGCGCCTGGAAGGCATGGTTATCGTCGAGTTCGAGTCCGAAAACGGCAGGCGCGATCCAAACCGCATCTACTTCGGCGCATGGGTGCAACTCGAAACGGCCGGCGGCGACCTGCGCTGGTACCGGCTGGTTGGACCGGATGAGTTCGATATGGCGAGCGAGTACATCAGCATGGACTCGCCGCTCGGACGGAGCCTCCTCGGCAAACGCCTGGATGAGGAAGTGACGGTGGCTTTGCCGACCGGAGCACACACCTTTACGGTGGCCGCGATCAGCTACGGACCTCGTCCGTAGTCCAGGGGCTAATTCATTGATTACACAGATTTGCTGGCACAAAATGCCGGTTATGAAATTCTTGGATCCAGATACCGAGGGCGCCGTACGCGAATTCCTCGCACGGATTCCCGCTGATATACGGCTGGATCGAGCGATACTTTTTGGCTCGCGCGCACGTGGAGAGCACAGGCCGGACAGCGATGCCGATGTCGCCCTGATCTTGCACGAACGCGGCAATGACGGGAAGACTTTGATGAGGCTCGCGGAACTTGCCTACTACGCGTATCTCGACACCGGGATCATGGTACAGCCGGTTACTATTGCAATCGAAGATTGGCTGAATCCGAGCGCATTTCCTCGGCCGGGGTTTCTGCGAAATGTCGCTCGCGAAGGGATAGTCCTGTGAAGAACGCACCGTTCGGGGGTGCGTTGGTTCGAAAAAGCGAACGGGCTTTGAAGGTTGCGAGGCTCGCTTTAGACGCAGGCGATAACGATAGCGCGGTTAGCAGATCCTATTACGCAATGTTTGACATCGCGCGGGCTGCACTTTTGCGTGCCGGCGTTCCCGAAAACAAACTGCCCCGAACGCATAATGGGGTTACCGAAGCCTTTCGTGATTACGCAGTTCAATCTGGGCAGATTGATAGGGAACTTGGCGCCGAGTTGAGCCGTATAGAATCGCTTCGAATAAAGGCGGACTACACGGGCGCCGAAATTGAACGTGAGGAGGCGGCGGAGGTTGTTGAGAAAGCTGAAATTTTTGTTCGAACTGTCGAGCGCGCATTTAGTCTTGACGAATCCTCCCTGGAGAACGAGTACAAGAGCGACACTCCGAATGACGACGGCAAAGTTTCGGAGCCGGCCGCGACGGTGTCGAAAGTCGAGAGAAAAGTTGCTCAACTCGAGCCGGTTTCTCTAGAGGAGATTCGGCGTCAAGCGCGCGAGAATTGGTTGAGATTACGGCAGCAAAAAATCGCAGGCGCAAAAGGCGTGGGCCGCGATCAGGAGACTGATCGCGAGGCCGAACGAAGCCAAGAACTCGAGTGGAGATGATCTGAACGAGTAACGGGGCGATAGCGGGCGTCACCCGGCTGCGCTCCGTCGCTCAAACCACCCGAATGTTCTTGAACTGCCAGGGATCGGTCGTGTCGAGGTCTTCGGCAAACAGCTCGCCGCGTTGGTACAGAGGCGTCCAATCGGTGTACTCGCCCACCACGCTGCCGAGGTACGGCATGCAGATGTCCAACGGGCGCTGGTAGTCCATTTCATCCGGTTCAACGATGCCGCGCCGCGGGTTTTCCATGGCCCAGATCATCCCGGAGAGCGCCGCAACGGTCACTTGCAGGCTGGTCGCGCTGTTGTAAGGCACCAATTTGCGCGCCTCGTGGATCGACAGCTGCGATCCGTACCAATAAGCATTCTTCCTGTGTCCGGCGAGCAGTACGCCCAGCTCGTCGATGCCGTCGGTGATCTCATGCAGCATGATCCGCTTGGCGTCCTGCAAATGCCAATTGCGGCCGGCAAATTCGTGCACGGACAGCACCGCATTGTCGCTCGGGTGGTAGGCATAGTGCGTGGTGGGGCGGTACGCCACGCGTTCGCCCTCCCTGACGGTGTAGTAATCGGCGAGCGAAATGGCCTCGGAATGCGTGACCAAAAAGCCGTGAAAATGCCCCGCCTTGGGAGTCCAGGTGCGCACGCGGGTACTCGCTCCGGGACGGTTCAAGTAGATCGCGCAGCCTGACCCGGCCCGGTGCGTGCCGCCGTCGGCGGGGAAGTGCTTCTCATGGGTGCCCCAGCCGAGTTCGGCCGGCTGCGCGCCCTCGCTCACGAAGCCGTCCACCGACCAGGTGTTGACGAATTCGTTCGATCGCTTCGGCACATCGGAAACCTGCGTGTCGCGCTCGGCGACGTGAATGACCTTGACCCCCAGGGTTTGCGCGAGCCGGGCCCATTGCTCGCGGCCCGCGGGCCTACCGGCGTCGATTCCGGTGTCCCCGGCGATGTTGAGCAGCGCCTGCTTGACGAGGTGCGACACCAGACCCGGATTGGCGCCATGCGTCAGCACCGCCGTCGGAGCACTCGGCGCCGCGTCGCGCAGAGCGAGCGCCTCCAGGCGCATGATGTAATTGCTGCGCGTCTCGACGTTGAGCTTCGGATCCACGTAGCCGCCGGCCCAGGGTTCTATGCAGGTATCGAGGTACAGTGCGCCGCGTTCGCGCGCCAGCTGTATCAGCGCGACGCTCGACACGTCGACCGACAGATTCAGCAAAAAATCGCCGGCGCCCAGCAACGGCAGCAGCGTCTGGCGGTAATTGTCGCGCGTCAGCGCGATCTTGACGAACTTGACGCCGAATTGCTCGGCTTCGGTCCGCCCCGCATCCTCGGCGGTGACGATGGTGATGCGATCCGCCGAGGTGCCTATGTGACGCAAAATCAGCGGCAAAACCCCCTGGCCGATGCTGCCGAAGCCGACAAATACGATCCTGCCCGCAAATTTCACATGCACTTCGTGGCTGCTCATCATTTCTTCCTGCTCTAATTCGCAAAACCCGAAGTGTAACCCGACGAACGCCAGTGCGGCGGGTAAGTGCGCTCGTAGCCGGGAAGCGCCTCGATGCGGTGGATCCAGCGCGCCAGCGCCGGGTAGTTTCTTTCCATCGGCAGGAAGCGCGCGCCGAGTTCGGCGGCGGCGCTTTTGTCCAGCGCGCGCCGCAAGAGCTGTATCCACGGAAAGATCACCATGTCGGTGGCGGAGTAGTTCGCGCCGACGATCCAGTTCTCCTTGCTCAAGCGCCCTTCGATCGTGCGCGCTTCGCGCGCGACCACGTGCATCGCGTCGGTCAGGTCGTCGACGGCCTCGGCCACGCGGTCCGTGAAGATGGCGTTCACGATCTTCGACAGGGCCGGTTCGGCATACGCCTGAAATTCGCATATGACGCGCATGATGACGCCGGCCTCCTCCGGGGTCGTACCGAAGATCGGCGCCTGCGGGTATTTCACATCGAGGTAGTAAAGAACCGCGACCGACTCGAACACCACGTAATCGCCGTCCTTCAGCACCGGGACGCGCCCCCGCGGATTCAGCTTCAGCATCTGCGGCGACTGATGCTCCTGTTTGTCGAAGTGAAGCAGCTGCGACTCGTAGGGCAGTCGCTTGTGCTCCAGCGCCAACAGCACCCGCCATGAAAACGGACTGCCGCTGCCCCAGTAAAGAGTGAGTGCCATGGCGCCGATTGTAGCGGATGCGGTCCAGCCGGCATCGCGTTAAGCTCGAAACGTGGACTACGAGACCTCCATCGACGCCGCCTCTCTCAAGGCGCTGATCGGCAATCCGGCGGTCGCCGTCATCGACTGCCGTTTCGATCTTGCCGCGCCGGACGCCGGCAGGCAGGCCTACTTGCGCCGGCATATTCCGACGGCTCGATACGTGGACCTGAACCATGACCTGTCCTCGCCGGTATCCGCCGACAGCGGCCGCCATCCCCTCCCCCCGCCCGAGCGCCTAGCCGTCCGGTTCGGCGAGCTCGGCATCGGCAGCGGCACGCAGGTGATCGCCTACGATGAGGGCAACGGGGCATTTGCGGCGCGCGCTTGGTGGCTGCTGCGCTGGTTGGGGCACCCCAGGGTCGCCGTGCTCGACGGCGGCCTCAACGCCTGGGTTGCCGGAGGGGGCGGGCTCGAGTCCGGTGAACCCTCCGCCGCTCCGGCCCGGCCCGCATCCGAGCGGCTCACACCGCGGGTCGACCCTCATGCCGTGCTCAGCACCGCCGAGTTGATCGAAGCGCTCAACGACAAGCGGCGTCTGCTGGTCGACGCCCGCGCAGCCGAGCGCTTCGCAGGAACCGTCGAGCCATTGGACCCCGTCGCCGGCCACATACCCGGTGCGGTCAATCATCCGTTCAGCGCCAACTTGAGCGGCGACGGGCATTTCCTGCCGCCCGCCGAGCTGAAGCGCCGCTGGCAGGCGCGGCTCGCCGGCATCGCCCCGCGCGACGTGATCGCCATGTGCGGCTCGGGCGTCACCGCCTGTCACCATCTGCTCGCCATGGAAATGGCGGGATTGCGCGGCGCCAAGCTCTACGCGGGGTCGTGGAGCGAATGGATCCGTGACCCCGGGCGCCCCGTGGCGCGGGGTTAACTTGCGGGCGCCGTCATTTACATGCAGCCCCAATTTGTTATGGTGCGCACCGATGAACACTCCCGCGAAGCAGCTGCCCGCGAACCACGCGTGGAAAATCGACGAATCGCTCGATCTGTACCAGGTGGAGGCCTGGGGAAAGGGCTACTTTTCGATCAACGTCGAAGGGCACGTGGTGATCCGGCCCAGCATGGATCCCGCGCACGAGATCGACCTGTACGAGGTCGTGCAGGGGCTCAAAGCGCGGGACCTGCACACGCCGGTGGTCATTCGTTTCGCCGACATCCTTGCGCATCGCCTGCGCCACCTTGCGGACGCGTTCGGTACCGCCATTGCGGAGAATGAGTACCGGAACCGATATGCCGCGGTATTTCCGATCAAGGTCAATCAGCAGCGCCTGGTCGTCGAGGAAGTCTACCGCTACGGAAAGGAGTTCGGCTTCGGCCTCGAAGTCGGCTCCAAGCCCGAGCTGCTCGCCGTCATGTCCATTACGGAAGATGCGCCGGACCGCATCGTCGTGTGCAACGGCTTCAAGGACGACAGCTACATCGAGGCGGTCATCCTCGCCACCAAACTCGGCCGCACGATCATTCCTGTGGTGGAGAATTACGAAGAAATTCATTTGATTCTCAAGCATGCGGAACGCTATTCGGTGCGGCCGAAAATCGGGGTGCGGGTGAAGCTCGCCAGCGAGGGTGCCGGCCGTTGGCGCGAATCGGCCGGGGAAAAATCCAAATTTGGCCTCTTCATCAGCGAGATTCTCGACCTGTATGCGCTCTTGAAGGAGCGCAACATGCTCGACTGCCTGCAGCTGGTGCACTGCCACCCCGGCAGCCAGCTGCAGGACATCCGGCGAGTGAAGGATGCGATCAACGAGCTCGCGCACGTGTACGCGGAGCTCAAGATCATGGGTGCGGGCCTGCAATACATCGATATCGGCGGAGGCCTGGGCGTCGATTACGACGGCAGCGGCACCAACTACGAGTCCTCGATGAACTACACGCTGAACGAGTACGCCAGCGACGTGGTGTATCGCATCAAAAGCGTCTGCGATGCCCGCGACGTGCCGCATCCGATGATCGTCAGCGAATCCGGCCGCGCCATCGCCGCGCATCACAGTGTGCTGGTGTTCGACGTTTTGGGCGCGTCCAAACTCGACCAATTCAAAGTGTCGGGACGGCCGGACGAGGACTATCGCGGCCGGCAAGAGCTGCCCCAGCCGGTGCGCGATCTGTTCGACAGCTATCGGTCGGTCAACGAGCGCCGGCTGGTCGAGTGCTATCACGATGCGCTGCAGGCGCGCGAGCAGGCGCTGCAGATGTTCAACTGGGGGTATTTGAGCCTCGAGTTTCGCGGTTTGGCCGAGAGGCTCTACTGGGCGACTTGCGCCAAGATTCGCGATTACTGTCGCAAGCTCGATCGTGTTCCCGAAGAGCTGGAAAACCTCGAGGACATGCTGAGCGACATCTATTTCTGCAACTTTTCGGTGTTCCAGTCCCTGCCGGACAGCTGGGCCATCGGCCAGCTGTTTCCCATCATGCCGATTCAGCGATTGGGAGAGCGGCCGGGCCGAAACGCCGTGCTCGCCGACATCACCTGCGACTCGGACGGCAAGATCGACCGCTTCGTCAGTCCGCGCATCACCAAGCGCACTCTTGAGGTGCATGAGCTGATCGCGGGGGAGCCCTACTACCTGGCGGCCTTCCTGGTCGGCGCCTACCAGGAGACGCTTGGGGATCTGCACAACCTGTTCGGCGACACCCACGTGGTCCATATCCGACTCCAGGAGGGGGGCGGCTGGTGGATCGAGGAAATCGTCAAAGGCGATACCGCCAACAAAGTGCTGGAGTACATGGAATATGACACCGACGAGCTCTACCCGGGCATCGCACGGGACTGTGAGCGGGCCATTCAGGAGGGCCGGATGTCGCTCGCCGAAGCGCAGGCCGTCAAGCGCTTTTATGAAAACGAGCTCAACGGCTACGCGTACCTGGAGGTCGAGTAGCGGGGGCGTCAAACTTTGAGGATCGTCGCGTTTGCCAAGAATTTCCCCCTGGCGTAGCATCGGTTCGTAGGCCGTTCGCGGGCATCGAAGCCTCTAGCGCGCGACCGAAGGTACGGGCTACGCCGCCGCGGCACTGGTGGCGTCGTCTGCTAAGGTGAAACCGCGTGCGAGCGGAAATCTCCGCGATGGCGCGCACTGTCAGTGAGACTAGTTGAATGACGACGATTTACGTTGGCAACCTGCCGTTCACCGCTACAGAAGACGAAGTGCGTAGCCTGTTCGAGCGCTACGGCAAAGTCGATTCCGTCAAACTCATCAACGATCGCGAGACTGGACGCCCGCGGGGCTTTGCGTTCGTCGACATGGCGGCCGGTGAGGCGCAAAACGCGATTCAGCAGACGAACGGCTTCCAGATGGGCGGTCGTCCGCTGCGGGTGAACGAGGCCCAGGAACGGGCGCCGCGTTCCAAGCCCGCTGGCGGCGGCGGTGGCGGCGGCGGCCCGCGCCGCTGGTAGTCGACAGACTCGGGTCGAACGCCGATCGGCCGACGTCCGGTTGATCGGCGCGCCTAGTTGGGGGAGGGACCTTCGAGCGGGGATCGCCAGGTCCTATATGGGGTTGTGCCCGCTCACCACATCTCTTTGAGCTGCGCCACGACGTCCACCGTCGCGGCTTCGCCCTCGCCCAGGCTCTCGACGCCGCGCAGGCTGCGGAAAGTGGTGCGCTCGAAACAATCGAGAACTTTGTCGGTCATGAAGCGGCTCTTTGCGCCGTAGACGTGCGCGTCGCCGTCTTTGGCCTGTTGAGTCACGGCATACTTGAGCGGCGCGCACACGTGCAGCTCGTTGCGGGCGCGGGTCATGGCCACGTACAGCAGGCGCCGCTCCTCCTCGATCATTTCCGGTTTGCCGGCTGAAAATTCCGACGGGAAGTTGCCGTCGGCGACGTTCAATATGTAGACGATGTCCCATTCCTGGCCTTTCGCGGAATGGATCGTGGAGAGGATGACGTAGTCCTCGTCCTTGGAGGCGCCGGTGGACTGGTCGCCGGTGAGCACCGGCGGGTCCAGGGTGAGCTCGGTGAGAAACCGCTCTCTGCTCGGTTGCTGCGCTGACAGTTGTTCGAGCTGTTCCAGATCGCCGATGCGAGTCCACGCGGCATCGTAAATCCTCTCGAGCTGCGGCTTGTACCAATCGCGCACCAGGCCGACCTGTCCCGGCCAGGGCGTGGCCGGGTCGGCGAGCTTTTCCAGCAGTGTGCAGAATCTCTTCCAATCCATTTTCACCGGCTGCGGCGCGTCGAAGGCAGCCAGGCTCTTGATGCTGAAGCCCTGCGCCTCGAGATGCTCGAGCGCCTGCTTGGCGTGAGCGGGACCGAAGCCGGGGACGAGCTTCAAAACCCGGAAGCCGGCGACGGTGTTGCGCGGATTGTCGACCCAGCGCAGGATCGACAGCATGTCCTTGACGTGCGCGGCCTCGAGAAACTTAAGTCCGCCGTATTTCACGTAGGGAATGTTGCGCTTCGTCAGCTCGACCTCGAGCACGTCGCTGTGGTGCGAGCTGCGGAACAGTATCGCATGGCGCTTCAATGAGCCGCCGATTTCGCGGGTCGCCAGGATCTTGTTGACGATGTATTCCGCCTGACCCGCCGCATCGTCCAGCGTGACGTAGAACGGCTTCTGACTGGCCTGGCGCATTCCCAGCAACGTCTTGCGGTGCTGGCGCGCGTCCTTCCGACATGAGCGCATTGGCGCAGTCGAGAATCGGCTGCGTGGAGCGGTAATTCTGCGCCAGCACCACCATCTCGGCCTTGGGCTTGTAGCGGTCCGCAAAACCGAGGATGTTCTCGACCGCCGCCGCGCGAAACGAATAGATGGCCTGCGCATCGTCGCCGACCACGGTGACGCCCTTGCCGTCGGGCTTCAGCGCTTGAATGATCTCGCCCTGCAGGGCGCTGGTGTCCTGGTATTCATCGACCAGCACGTGGTCGAAATTGGCGGAGAGATTTTGTGCGAGCGTCGGGTTTTGCATCATCACGTGCCAGTAAAGCAGCAGATCGTCGAAGTCCAGCACGTTGTTCTTTTGCTTGCGGGCGACGTATTCGCGGTACAGGCGGGTCAGATCCTGCTCCCATTCGCTGACCCAGGGAAATTGCTCCTCGAGAGTCTGTTTGAGCGACAGGCGGGTGTTGACGCGATAGCTGTAGATCGCGAGGCAGGTGTCCTTGCGCGGAAAGCGCTTGTCCTTGCTCGAAAATCCCAGTTCGTGACGGATCACATCCATCAGGTCGGCCGCGTCGGAGCGGTCGAGCACGGTGAAATTCGGATCCAAGCCCAGATGTTTCGCGAACCGGCGCAGGATCCGATTGCCCACCGAATGAAAGGTGCCGGACCACAGCAGGCGCGACTGCACGCTGCGATCGCCCATTTTGCCGCGCTCGCTCAGGATCTCCGTGACGATGGTCTGGCGTGCGGCGGATCATTTCCTGGGCCGCGCGCCGCGTGAACGTCAGCATGAGGATGCGCGCCGGATCGACGCCGTTCAGCACCAAGTGCGCGGTGCGGTGCGCCAGCGTATTGGTCTTGCCGGTGCCGGCGCCGGCCAAGATCAGCAGCGGGCCGGCGCCGATGCCCTTGTCCTTTCCTGCGCGGGCGTGCCGAATGTGGCCGCGCGGCGCTGCGCGGGATTGAGAGCATCGAACGCCGTCGTTGTCTTGGCCTTCATCATACGAAAACTATACCGCCGGACTGTATGGATATCCAGATCGCGTTACGTTACACCATTTCACGCATCGAGGATCGCGCATTTGGTGCCGTGCACGCGTGGAGACAGATCACATGTGCCATCTTTTCAAGCTCTGCAGGAGCTCTTCGTAAGCCTCGGGGGAATCGCTGCAATACACCCAGCGCGGCCCGCCCAAGTCCATGAACAGCGGCGGCGCCCGCGCAGCGGCGTCGAGCTCGCCGTGCGCGAGCAGAGCGTCCAGATGACCCGGGTGGCGTCTGCGCGATGTGAAGCGCCGCACGATTTCTTGCGGCTCGGCGCGGCACCAGATCTGCGCCGCCCGGGCGCCGTAAGCGGCCAGAACGCCTCCGAGAGTCCGCGCGTGCGCTGCGCGCCAATTCCCCTCGACGATGCACGAGCGGCCTGCGGCGAGCTGCGCGCGTGCAAGGCGCACGAGCGCGGCGAAGCTCGCGTCGCTCAAACGCCTCGACCAAGCTCGATCCCCCGACCCCAGCGCTTCGAACAGCGCTTCCTTGACGTCGTCCTTGCATAGGCACGGGAGGTCCAGATCCGAGCTCAGCCGCTGCGCGACCGTCGTCTTGCCGCTTGCCGGGCTCCCGAGGATGATCGTCAGATCCGCAGTACTCATCCGCGATATCACCACAAAGGGCAGACATGTTGAAACCGACGACGATCGCAAGCAACGCATATCCACCGGGGCCGCATCATCGACGTGTCCAGTGAACGCCTGAAATACGCGAACGGGCGCGAACACGAAATCGACCTCGTACGCCATCCCGGCGCCGCTGCGGTGGTCGCGGTGGATGCCGCCGGGCGCGTGTGTCTGGTGCGCCAGTATCGGCATGGCATCGCGGATTTCCTGTGGGAGATCCCCGCCGGGCAAGCTCGACCGCGGCGAAGCCCCGGAGCTGTGCGCCGTGCGCGAGCTTGCCGAAGAAACCGGCGTGGCGGCGCGCGCATGGACTCCTCTCGGCCTGTACATCCCGGCGCCCGGGTATCTTCACGGAAGTGATCCACCTGTACCTCGCGCGCGAGCTCGAGGTGGGGGCGCCGGCGCCGGACACCGACGAGGAATTGGAGCTCACGTGGATGCCCCTCGGCGAAGCCATCGAGCGGGTGTTGCGCGGCGAATGGAACGACGGAAAAACCGCTGTGGCGCTGGTGCGCGCGCAATACCGGCTGCAACTGTGACGGCCGTCCGCGGCAATTGTGACGGCCAGCAAATTTTCAGCGTCTGCCGGTTGACTTGAGCCGGACAAGGCCTAAAAAGGTAGCATGAGCAGAGAAAACCCAAGGCCGACGGGCAAGCCCGGCGCCGCAGCCGCCGGCAAAGCCGTGCCCAGGCGGAGCCCAAGAAGACCGGGCGCGTGCAATTCGACGATCGCGGCAACGCCATTTGGGAATGGTCGGTCGCGACCGGCGCATTCGGCCGCGAAGTGTCGACGGAGCGCCTGCAAAAGCTCGAGAACCCCGGCTTGTCGCTCGCCGAGGATGCGCCGACGCCGTCGTTCAACCAGGTCAAGTCGAACCCCCAGGGCACGGTCAAGGGCTATAACCCCTACGACAGCGGCCGGCTGGGAAAAGCGGAGCCGCCGCGCAAGAAGGATCTCAAGAAACTGAGCGAGTGGCTCGAGCTGAAAAAGCAGGCCAGCGACAACCGCGACGAGGAGGATTAGCCGGCATCGCGCAACGGCGCCTCGGCGCCGCCTCACGCGAGCGCGTGCCGCAGCTTGGCGGCGCTCCCCAAGCGATAAAACTTGCGCAGCTCGCGCACCAACGCCTCCACTTGAGCCTCGCCCCGGCTCACGAAGCGGCTTTCCAGCCGCCTGCAATATTCGCGGCGCGAGCGGTGCGCCGTTCGGTAGCGGTCGTATTGTTCGCGGCTCGAGGCGCGCATCGAACTGGACTCGGTCGAACAGCCGCGCATGCACTTGCGCCGGATAGCCGCCGCCCTGCTGGTCGCGCGATCAGAAATACGGTGGCCGCATATTTGTCCACTTCCGCCTGGGTTTCGAGCTCGAGCAGCGATACGGGCGCATCGCGATCCAGGCGCCATGTCGAATAGACAAAATGACTGACTCCTTCCAGAGCCGTGCAGTAGTCGGCCAGATTGGCCTCCGTCAAGGCGCCGAGCGGATCCGCCTGCTCCAGGCGCCGCAGCACGCAAGGGTCGATGTACAGCGCGACCCCTGCTGCCGTCCGGCGTCTCCGCCAGCAGCAGCTCCTCTTCGGGCGCGCGCCGATCGTTGTCGGGGATCACGCCCGCGAGTGCGCGCCGGTCGGTGACCAGGAAATCGTAGACGTCGTAATCCACGGATACATCGTACAGGCGACCCAGAAGCGACTGCAGATCACGCAGCACCATGCTCAGGCTCAGTGCTGATGGCACAGGCCGCCGTGTTTCACCGGCTGCACGCCCAGGCGGCTGAGCAGGCCGTGGGCGCGCTGGCTGCCGGTCTTCATCCAGATTTCGTAGAGCCGCAGGATGTCCGCGTCGGTGTGGCAGTAGGACATCTCGCTGACCTCGTTGAGCGCGTCCACCAGGCGCTGAAATTTCTGCGCGAGCTGCGTGTAGATCGCCGCGATGCTGCGGCCCGACGTGCGATCGCTGCATGGTATCCGCGAGGGAGCTGTAGGCGTTGCCGCCCATCGCGATGTGATAATCGACGTCGATCAATTTTCGCGCAAAGCTGCGTGCGAAGAATCCCGCGATGAACAGGGAGACATCGCCGAGCCGCTGCAGTCCGCGCTGCCGCGCCGCGGCGCTCGGCGCATCCAGCGCCTCGGCGAGCATGTGCGCGAGCGGCTTGATGCGCAGTCCATCCGGAGTTTCTTCGTACAGCGCATCGGCGCGCGAAAACATGGTGAGGAGGTTGACGACGTATTGCTCGGCCTGTTCGTCGATGTCGAGGTGCTGGTGTTCGCTCGCTGCGTGAAACGCGTCACGGAAGAACTCGCGCAGGGAACTGACGGCTACCAGAGATCTATCGGACATTGCTTGCATGTGGTGTCCTTGCTGCCAAACACGACACCATCCTATCGGCAATGCACCCCCGAAGTGAAGCGGAAAAAGCGCGAAACAATGTGAGAAAGTGCCGATAATT
This sequence comes from uncultured Gammaproteobacteria bacterium, assembly GCA_963774865.1. Taxonomy (GTDB): domain Bacteria; phylum Pseudomonadota; class Gammaproteobacteria; order Steroidobacterales; family Steroidobacteraceae; genus Bog-1198. The sequence goes on along the minus strand of CAVZGU010000011.1, from coordinate 324,853 downwards.
TCAGTGTTTTTCGATATCAGCAGTCTGCGCCGTAGGCTGCTAGATTTTGTGCATCATTGCGGTGCTAAAAGATTTCGGCAAGCGTCGAGACGGTGCGCGCCGGCGGCGCGAGCGCCTCCGGCCACGCGCGCGCGACTCGCGGTTGAGCCACACCGCCTGCATGCCGGCGCGCATCGCGCCCACCACGTCGGCGATCGGATCATCGCCGACGTGCAGCACCTCCGCTGCGCTCACGCCGGCCATTCGCCGCAGCGCCGCGAAGATCCGCGCATCCGGTTTGGCGGCGCCCGCGGCTATTGCACTGACGTGGCCGTCGAAGAGATCGGCGACGCCGCAGCGCTGCAGATCCGCGTTGCCGTTGCTCACCGCGAACAGCCGATAGCGTGGCGCGCAGCCGCACCAGAGACGGTCGCACGTCCGGGTAGAATTCGACGCGATTGCGCGCGGCCAGAAACACCTCCATCGCCTCATCGGCAAGCGCCTCCGGCGCAACCCGGTGCGTCCGGGCCGGCCGCGCCTATGCCGGCCGCGCCGAATTGCTCGGCGAGCGCGCGATGCCGCAAGAACGTCAGATCGTGGCTGCGCTCCGGAAATTGCGCGGCGACACGCGCACGCAGCGCGCGCATCGACTCGACGCTGTGCCCTCTCACCGCCTGCGGGCAGCGGACCTGCAGCCAAGCGAACAGGGCCTGCTCCGCCGCGGCGATCACCGGTGCGACCGGCCACAAGGTGTCGTCCAAATCGAGGCTGATGACTCGCGGTGCGGTGCTCAAGATGCGCTCATCCTTGTCGCGATGTTAGATGAGGCCTGGTAAAGGCTACAATGGCAAGCCACGTATCCGCTGGGGAGGAGTTCGATGCGGGCCATTCACTTGCTCGGAGCTTTTGCGCTGCTCGCCGCCGGCGCCGCCGCGCTCGGCCGCGGCCGCGGACACCGCGCCGGAGGCCGCCCAGCCGTTCAGCGTGCAGGATCTGGTGCGGCTGGATCGCATCTCCGAGATCGCGGCCGCCCCGGACGGCAAGCGGGTGGCCTATACGCTGCGCACCACGGACATCGAGGCGAACAAGGCGCGCACGGCCATCTGGGTTCTCGATGTCCGCAAACGGGATACTGCACCGGCACGCCTCACGGATTTGGCCGCGAACTCGACTTCGGCCCAATGGAGCGCCGATGGGCGCTTCGTGTACTACCTGTCCAATCGCAGCGGCTCGATGCAGGTATGGCGTGCGGCGCCGGGCGGCGAGCCCCTGCAGATCACCAATCTGCCGCTCGACGTGGGGTCGTTTCGCATCTCCCCGAAGTCGGATCGCGTGCTGGTGAGCCTCGAGGTGTATCCGGACTGCGCCACCCTCGACTGCACCAAGCAGCGCTTGGATGCGGCCGGGCGCCGCGCGGCGCGCGGCGTCTTGTACGACCGGATCTTCGTACGGCACTGGGACGCATGGAGCGACGGCCGCCGCTCGCAGCTGTTCGCGATTGCACTCGACGATGCCGGCCTCGCGAACGGAACGCCGGTCAATCTGACCGCGGGTATCGACGGCGACGTGCCGAGCAAGCCGTTCGGCGGACGCGACGACTACGCGATCAGCCCGGACGGCCGACAGGTGGCATTCTCGGTGCGCGCAGTCCCGGTGGGCGAACCCTGGTCGACCAACTTCGATATCTATACGGTCGCCGTCGACCGGCGGAACGGCGCGCAATTGGACGGCCGACAACCCGGCGTGGGACAGCCAGCCGGCCTACTCGCCCGACGGCTCGACGCTCGCCTATCTTGCCACCGACCGGCCCGGATTCGAGGCCGACCGCTTTCATCTGGTGCTGCTCAATCTGAAAACCGGCGACAAGCATCCGCTCACGCAGCATTGGGACCGCTCGATCGGCAGCTTCGCCTGGTCGCGTGACGGCAAGACGCTGTTCGCGACCACCGACCATCTGGGCCAGCATCCGCTGTGGGCGATCGATGCGAAAGCCGGCCGGGCGGCCGCCATCACCGGCGGTGGCGACGTCGAGGGCTTCAGCGTAGGTCCGAAGAAGATGTTCTACACGCTCAGCAATCTTGCCAACCCCGCGGACCTGTACTCAGTGGGATTCGCCGGCGGCCAGCCGCTCGAGCTCACGCATCTGAATCAAGCGGTGCTCGCGAAGCGCCTGCTCGGCGAATATGAGCAGTTCAGCTTCGCGGGCTGGAACAACGACAACGTCTATCGGCTACGTCGTGAAGCCGGCGAACTTCAAGCCCGGCCAGAAATATCCCGTGGCGTTCGTGGTGCACGGCGGACCCCAGGGCAGCATGGCCAACGTCTGGCACTGGCGCTGGAACGCCCAGAGTTTCGCCGGTGCGGGTTACGGCGTGGTCATGATCGACTTTCACGGCTCGACCGGCTACGGCCAGGCTTTCACCGACTCGATCAGCGGCGATTGGGGCGGCAAGCCGCTCGAGGATCTGAAGCTGGGGTTGGCCGCCGCGCTCAAGCCAATATCCCTGGCTGGACGGCGAGCGCATGTGCGCGCTCGGCGGATCCTACGGCGGCTACATGATCAATTGGATCGCGGGCCAGTGGCCGGACCGGTTCAAATGCCTGGTCAGTCACGACGGCATTTTCGACAACCGCAGCATGTACTACTCCACCGAAGAGCTGTGGTTTCCCGAATGGGAAATGGGCGGCCCGGAGTATCAGAACCCCGCGGCGTACGCCAAGCACAACCCGATCGATTACGTCGCGAAGTGGAAGACGCCGACGCTGGTGATCCACGGCCAGCTCGATTATCGCGTGCCGTACGAGCAGGGTCTCGCGGTGTTCACCGCCTTGCAGCGGCGGGGCGTGCCGAGCGAGCTGCTGTATTTTCCGGACGAGAATCACTGGGTGCTGAAGCCCGCCAACAGCATTCAATGGTACGAGACGGCGATCGCGTGGATGAACCGCTGGACGCGGCAATGAGGGCTCCGGGCGAGGAGCCTGTCTGAGTATTCCGCGTGAGCCGCGGGGAATACTTTAGACGGGCTCCTATGCGTCGAGACCGCGCCACGCCGCCGGATAGTCGGCCCCGAGCTTGAGGATTCGATGCAGGACCTCCGGGTAGCGCATGCCCGCGGTGAGCGCCGACTGCGCGAAGTCCTCGCCCGCGGACAGGTTGGGATTTGCGTTGGCTTCGAGCGCGTACAGCGCGCCGTCGCCCCTCAGGCGAAAATCCATGCGCGCATAGCCCGTCAGGTGCAGCGCACGAAAGATGCGCTTGGACAGCTGCTCGAGCCGCGTCATGGTCTCGTCGGGCAGGTTTTCCGCGGCCGCGGTGGTGATCCCGTACTTCTGCTGATAGCCGCGGTCCCACTTCACCTTGCGCGTCGCGATGGCGGGCAGGTTCTCCGGCAGCGAACCGAAGGTCATTTCCCAGACCGGCAGCACCTTCAGCCGGTCGTTGCCGATGACCCCGACGTACAGCTCCCGTCCCTCGATGTACTCCTCGACCAGCGCGTCCGAGTGCGTTTGCTCGTGAATGAACTCGATTCGCTCCTTGAGCTGCCGCTCGTCGGTCACCACCGACGCGTGCGCGATCCCGAGCGAGGCGTCCTCGGTCGATGATTTCACGAACATCGGAAAGCGCAGTCGCTTCGGAACCCGCGGGGTCTTGCCGCGCGAGAACACCATGAATTGCGGCGTCGGCACGCGGTGATAGGACAGCAGTTGCTTGGAGAGCACCTTGTCCCGCGACAGCAGCATGCCGCGCGGGTTGCAGCCGGTGTACGGCTGATGCATCAGTTCCAGAAAGGCGACCACGTGCTGATCATAAGTGACGATTCCGTCGAACTCCTCGAGCAGATTGAAGACGATGTCGGGTTTCCAGTCGATGATCGCGCGGCGCAGCTCCGACAGGTTATCGCTCAAACCCAGCGGCATCACGTCATGGCCGGCGGCCTTGAGATGCGAAATCACGTCGTACTCGGTGCGCCATTCGTCGATCTCCTTCTCCGACAGGCCGCGCAGCGAATCCGGCGGCACCAGTGTTGCGTGCACCAGCACCAGGGCGCGCATCTTCTTCACAGGGCGACCCGCGGCAGCTGACGCTCCTCGTACGATTCGGCAAGGCGCGCGATGACCCACAGAAGATGCGCCTTGAGCTCGCGGCGCGGGCCGCGCAGGTAAAGATTCAAGGATTCACAGCGCTCGATCATCAGCCTCAGCACCTGATGCACGAGATATTCGCTGAAGGCGCCGGATCGCAGGATTTGCTGCCGCAAAGAATTCCGCATCTCGCGCAGCACCGTCGCCGCCTTGACCGCCGACCGCGAGCGCGGCGAGTGGGTGAAAACCTTGAGCAGCAGATCGTCGGCGCCGGAGCGGCGCGGCATGCGATAGCGCGCGAGCTTTCGCTCATAGTGCTGGCGCAAGGTGCAGCTCTCCTCGGCGATGTCCTCGATCCGGCTGCGGTCGGTCACCTTGGGTCTGGCGTCGCCGATCTCGGCGGCGAGCTCGTCGATGAACTGAGCTTGGCAAACGCCGGCCAGCCCATGTATTCCCGGCGCCAGGCCGAGTTCGGCTTGAGCCAAACCGCGAACGTCTCGGCAAAATCCTCGGTGGGGTGCGCCTGCGCGTACCAGGCGCCGAGATGCTGCACGAAGCGGCGGCTTCCCGGGCGCGGCCGGTAGGTATCCGGATACGGAAGCGAGGCCGGCCCGAATACCTCGCGCCAGTGCCGCCGCCGCCGCAGGCGATACGCCGAGTCGATGGCGTGGCCCGCCTCGTGGCGCAGTATGCGCATCAGCCAGTTGCGGTTGCCGCCCTCCACCTCGCGCATGTAGCGCCGCTCGATGCCGATGAGCCGCGGATGGGCGAGGTAGAACGGTATCGCGATGCCCGGAATGCCGTCGGGAGAAAACCATTCCTGCGACAGCCAGCAATGCGGCCGGAAGCGGATGCCGCGGGTGTCAAGTTCGCCGTACAGCCGCTGGATGGCGCCGTCCAGGTCCGTGCCTTCGATCGTCAGCTTCAGGTCGCAAAAGCGCAAGCTCAGCAGCTGCTCGTCCGCGAGCGTCTCCCAGGCGTAGCGCCGCCGCGGCGCGCGCCGGCGACGCGCGCCGGCGTTTTACGGGCTTGCAACATGGCTGTTGCGATACTGCTACCGTCATCCGGAAAATCTTACCTTCAATTCGTCCGTCTGGGCATAGACCATTCGTTGTCGGAGGTGTCTCATTGACCGCCGGCAATAGCGCCGAAGAGCCCGCTCCCGTCCGCAGGTTACCGTCGAGACCGTAACCATGTGTCGAGGAAGTCGCGGCGCTGCGAGCCGGACTATGAGCACCTGTGCGGCGTCACCGGCAACCACGCTGCCCTTCGCGCTACACGAATGGCATCTGACCTGGTGCCGCCATTTCCTCGGCTGCGACCCGCGCATTCGAGGACGAGCCGCTTTTTTACTTATTGCGCAATGCGGCGGGCGACTGTGTCGCGATCCTGCCGTTCATCCTCAGCCGCCGCCGGCTCGGGCCGTTCAAAATCGTCTCGATCAGCCTGCTTGGGCGCCGATCCCGGCCATCACCGAGATCCGCGCCCCGATGATCGAGCGCGGTTACGAACATCTGACGGCGCGTGCCGTGCGCGACGGCCTGGCGAAGGTTGCGCGATTGGGACTGGATTCACTGGAGCGGGGTGAGCGAGCGAGTTTGCCGAGGCGCTGGGCGGCGAGCGGCACTGTCACTGGCAGCCGCCGCTGTCGGATTTCGTGCTCGACCTGCCGCCGAGCTGGGAGGAGTTTCGATCGGGCCTCAAGCGCAACATCCGTGAGTCCCTGCGGCATTGCTACAACTCGCTGAAGCGCGACGGCCATCGGTTCGAACTGGAGGTGATCGACAGATCCCGCCGGTGTCGAGGCCGGCGCTTGGACCGATTTCTTGCAGTTGCACCGCATGCGCGCCGAACCTCACGCACACCGTGCCGTTCATCCGGACCGGTTCGCAAGCCGGATTTGCCGCGAGTTTCTCTACGCGGTCTGCGAGCGGCTGGCGGCGCGCGGAGCGGTGCGCCTGTTTGCGCTCAAGATCGGAGCCAAGATCGTCGCCATGCGGATCGGCTTCGTGGTCGGGGACAGCTCTGTATTTGTATTACTCGGGGTTCGACCCGCTCTGGGCGCGCTACAGCGTCATGACCACGACGGTCGCCGAAGCGATCAAGTACGCGATCGCCATGCGGCCTGCAAGACCGTCAACCTCTCGCCCGGCCGGGACGATCTCGAAGACGCGCTGGGGCCCGCGCCAAATCGACTACGGCTCCGCCTACGAAGCCAGAGATCGCCTGCGGTCGCGCTTGGCGAGCAGCGCCTATCTTACGGCCCGATCGGAAACGGGATGTCAATCGCGAGTTGCTGCAGCGGCTCATCACGGCGCGCCGCAGCTGGAATTGACGCGCAGCTCGCGGCCCGCGCGGCGCGCGCAGCCGCTCGAGCCCCGCGAAATCGAACAGCGCCGGATCGGCGAGCTGCGAGGCGGAGACGTTGCAGATGCTGGAGAATATCGATTCGATGCGGCCGGGAAAGTTCTGCCTCCCAATCGCGCAGCATGCTCTTCACGGCCACGCGCTGAAGGTGCGGTTGCGAGCCGCACAAGCGTGCAGGGAATGATGGGAAACTCGCGCGCCGCGGCATAGCGCGCGATGGAGCGCTCCGGCGACATAGGCGAGCGGCCGGATCACGATGTGGCGCCGGTCCTCGCTCAACAGTTTCGGCGGCATCGCCTTCAGGCGGCCGCCGAAGAACATGTTCAGGAACAGCGTCTCGACGATGTCGTCGCGGTGATGGCCGAGCGCGATCTTGGTGATGCCGTTCTCGGCCGCGAAGCGGTACAGTGCGCCGCGCCGCAGGCGCGAGCACAGGCCGCAGAGCGTCTTGCCGTCGGGGATCACGCGCTTGACCACGGCGTAGGTGTTCTGTTCGATGATCCGGAACGGCACGCCCAGGCCGGTCAGGTAGCCGGGCAGCACGTCGGCGGGAAAGCCCGGCTGCTTCTGATCGAGATTGACCGCGATCAGATCGAAGCGGACCGGCGCGCTGCGCTGCAAGCTGAGAGCAGCATGTCGAGCAGCGTGTACGAATCCTTGCCCCCGGACAGGCACACCATGACGCGATCGCCGTCCGCGATCATGCGAAAGTCGCCGATGGCCTTGCCGACGGAGCCGCGCAGCTGCGCCTGCAGTTTCTTGAAGTTATTCGATCGGTCGCGCACGGCTCGGCTTCAACTCGAGCTCACGGCGCTTCCAGGTACTTGGCTTCCAGGTAGCGCAGGTACGCCGCGGCCGTCAGCGGCTTGCCGGTGGCCTGCTTGATGAGCTCCTGAACGGGCAACCGCGCCCCGACGCCGTGCACGTTATCGCGCAGCCATTCCATCACCCCGCCGAATTGGCCGGCCGCAATCTCCGCGTCGAGCGAGGGGCGCTCGGCGCGCAGCGCCTCGTTCAGCTGGCCGGCGATGACCGCGCCCAGGGCGTAGGAGGGGAAATAGCCGAAGTGCCCGACCGCCCAATGGATGTCCTGCAGGCAGCCGTCGACGTCGTTGGTCGGCCGGATGTTCAAGCGCTGTTCGAGGTTCGCGTTCCACGCCTCCGGCAGATTCGGCCACCGGCAGCGCGCCGTCGAGAATCTTCTTCTCGAGCTCATAGCGCAGCATGATGTGCACCGGATAGGTGAGCTCATCGGCATCCATGCGGATCAAGCTGCGCTTCACCCGGATCAGGTGCCGGTACAGGTTGTCCTCGCTCCATTCCTCGCCGCTCACCTGCAAGAACTTCTCCAGCAGCGGCTTCAGATACTTCACGAAGGAGCGGCTGCGGCACAGATTCATTTCGAACAGCAGCGACTGGCTCTCCTCGAGCGCGAGCCCGCGGTCACGCCCCACCGGTTGATCGCGCCACTGCTGCGGCAGTCCGAGGTCGTACATGGCATGCCCGGTCTCGTGAACCGCGCCGAGAAGACCCGAGAATGGATCGTTCGAATCGAAGCGCGTGGTGACGCGGATGTCGCCGGGGACTCCCTCGGTGAACGGGTGCTCGCTTTCGTCCAGACGGCCCCGATCGAAAGGAAATCCCAAGGCCTTGAGCACTTCCAAGCGACAACTGGCGCTGGCGGGCCACCGTGAACTTGCCGGCCAGGGGGATGGGCGGACGGGCGGCCTGCACCTCGATGGCCTGATTGATGAGCCCCGGGAGCTTGCGCGACAGGGCCTTGAAGATCGTGTCGATGTCCGCGGTCGAAATCCCCGGCGTGAATGCGTCGACCAGCGCATCGTAGGGCGGCAAGCCGCGCGCCTGGCCCAGCAGCGCGGCCTTGTCGCGCACCAGGTGCACCACCTCTTCCAAGTGCGGGGCGAACATCTTGAAATCGTTGGCCTTGCGCGCTTCGACCCAGAAGACCTCGGCACGCGCGGTTGCCTTCGCCAGGCGCGCGATCAAGGACGGCGGCGTCGCGATGGCATGATCGCGCTGCCGGCGCATCTCGCGCAGATTGGCAAGCGGCCAATCCTCCAGCTGCGACGCGCCCGCCTCGGCCCGCTCCAGCAGGCGCGCCACCTTCGGTGTGGTGAGCAAGGCGTGGTGTTCGGTTTCGAGCGCCGCCAGCTGCTCGCCGCGAACGTCGGCGCTCCGCGCGGCATCATCACCGCCGCGTCCCAACGCAGCAGCGACAGCGCACCGCGAAACGCATGCAGGCGGCGAAATTCTTGTTCCAGTTGTTGGTAGGGAGTCAGTGCCATGATGAGCGCGACGGGGCGGCGACACCTTTGCGGGGTCGACGCCCGTTTTTGACGCAGTACGAGTTCTAGCCAGACGGCCGCAGTCTGTTACCGGAGCGCCGGGCAATTCCGACGGACCTCGGTATTCAATTATTTTTAATTCAATGACTTATATGAGACCCCTTGAGCGAGAAAGAGCCGTTCTGATGAAATGGCAGGTTGTGCATGAAGGGCAGGTCGAGGCTTGCCGCGCCGGTCACGTCGTAGTCGATCGAGTCCGCGTGTTGATTGGCGAGCTTGAGCATGGCCAGCGCCATGTTGGCGGTGATCGTCATGTCGAACTCGCTCTGGCCGTGCGCCGGGACCACGAAGGCACGATTGCTGACGCCGCTGGCGATTTGCTCCCCGCCCACGTTCAACTCGGCATGCAGCCCGCTCACCGGCAGCTCGCGATCATTGGGATTCTGGATCTGAAACTTGACCAGGAATGTCTGCTGCAGCAGGTTGCCGCTCTTCATGTCGATGCCGACGACGTTAATATTCGGCCGCTCGAATTTCACCGCGCAGGCGGCCGTGCACAGCAAGAGGAGCAGGAGCAATCGCTTCGACATCCACATTCTCCGCGGCACGCATGGCAACATGGGCAAATGATACCGGTTATCCCTTTCAATAGAAGGCGCAGGCGCGGGAGCGCGGCGGCGGCGTTCGGCGCGTTGTGCGCCACGATGTGGGCGGCCGCCGTCGGCGCAACGGACACATCCGCGGCGCCGCGCGGGGCGGGCGCCGCGTGTCTTACGTCCGGCGACGGGTATTTGCGGGCGCAGGTCGCGGGTGCGATCGAAGCGAAGATCGACTGGCCCAACAGCGGCACGCGCTGCGAGGGGGAGCCGAAGAGCAAACCCCCCGGCGTGCGCTTGAGCTTTCAGCGTTCGCCCGCCGGCGCGGTCGATTTGCTGTTCATCTTCGGGTTGACGGGTGTGCGCGAGGGCCGGCCGGCTCGGGAGATCGGCGCGAATCTTGACGCTCATCGTGCAGGGCACGGACCAATTTTTCGGAACTCTCGGCGACTCGCGCTGCACGGTGGATACGCTGACGCAGCGGCCGCTGCCGATGACAAAATCGTACCGCCTCGAAGCGCGCGGCTTTTGCACGCAGCCCGCGCACGCCGTGCGCGGCGACGGTGCGGTGCTGGTGAGCACGTTCGAGTTCGCGGGCTTGGTGAACTACGACGCGCCGGAACCGGCCAAGACCTCCCAATGAGCCGGCGCACCTGGCTTGAGTTCGCCTGCATCGTTTGCGCATGGACGTGGGCGGCCGCCTCGCACGCGGCCGTGCCGGTCTACGGCTATGAGGTCGTGCACACGTATCCGCACGATCCAACGGCCTTCACCGAGGGATTGTTTTACCTGGACGGCTTTCTGTACGAAAGCACCGGACTCGAGCAGCACTCGTCGATTCGCAAGGTGCGGCTCGAGACCGGAGAGGTGGTGCGGAAACTCGACGTCCCCGCGCAGTACTTCGGCGAAGGGATCGTCAACTGGAAGAGCCGCCTGATCAGCCTGACCTGGAAATCCCACGTCGGATTCGTGCGCGACCTCGCCACCTTCAAGGTGCAGCGGCAGTTCCAATACGAGGGCGAGGGATGGGCGCTCACGCAGGACGGCAAGCAGATTCTCATGAGCGACGGCAGCGCGGAAATTCGCCTGCTCAATCCGCAGACGCTCAAGCAGACGGGCCGCATTCAGGTGACCCTCGAAGGCAAGCCGGTCGGCAATCTGAACGAGTTGGAATGGGTCAAGGGAGAGATCTACGCCAACGTCTGGCGGACCAGTGTCATCGTGCGCATCGACCCTCACACGGGCGAGGTCGTCGGCCTCGTCAATCTGGCGGGGCTTCTCTCTGCCTCGGACGTGCTCATCGGACAGACCGACGTGCTGAACGGCATCGCCTACGATGCCAAGGGGGACCGGCTGTTCGTGACCGGCAAGAACTGGCCCAAGCTGTTCGAAATTCGGCTGCGGCAGGCGGGCGAAATGGCACCGGCAAGCCGGTAAATTCCGCCACCGCCGCGCGGTATCGACAGGCAGTCTTCGCGCCCCGTAACTCCTATGCAACATATGCAGCCAATCCGCGCAAGGCCGCCGCCCGCCGCAGCGTCGTCCGTTGCTTTCAAGGGCTTAGGCGACGGCGTTCCGCAGTCTTTCCAGTAGTCGCATGTAGCACCAAAGCAACAAAAAAATCCGCCAGACCACTGGTAATTCCCGATCAAGATGTTATTGTTCGACGCACTAAATGATGCCGGGCTTGTATGCATAACGCAACGCACGGTGATTGGGGTGAATACATTTTCAATCAATGGCGCGACCGTTGCCGCTCGCGGCCGGTTTTACAAACGATTGCGGGCGATCGCGGGACGTTTACAAGGAGCACCACGGAGATGAGTAATTTATCGGTTAGGCAAGCTGTCGGCTTGGCAGTCGGTGCAACGGCGGGAGCCGCGGGCGCCTCGTTGGGCTATGTGCCACTCGCGTTGGCGGCAGACGCCACCGTGCCAAACGATACGAGCGCAACGAACGCGACACCCGAGTTGCAGGAAGTGGTGGTCACCGGATCGCGCATCCGCCGAGTAGACACCGAAACGGCGAACCCCGTCCTGGTGATCGACCAGAAGCAAATCGCGGAATCTGGCATCACCCAGCTCGGCGACCTGCTTCAGCGCATTCCCAGCATCTCCGGCAATGCGACCAATCCGAACGTCAATAATGGCGGCGGCTTCGCCGAATCGACCATCGAACTGCGCGGTTTGGACGCCAAGCGCACGCTGATCCTGGTCGACGGACGCCGCGTCGGGTTCGTGGGCACGACAGCCGATGCCACGGACGTGAATCAGATTCCCTTCAACATGATCGATCACGTCGAGGTGCTGAGGGAAGGCGCCGGCGCGATCTACGGCACAGATGCCATCGGCGGCGTGGTGAATTTCATCACCCGCAAGGACGTCGAGGGCATTGAGCTCACCGGAAACTACGGCGAAACCACGCATGCCGACGGAAAGCATGGCCAGTTCGGCGCGCTATTCGGTCACTCCGGCGACAAAGGCAGCGTCTACGTCGGCGGCAATTACTTCAAGCAGGATCCAGTATCCGCGGGCAACCGCGATTATTCGAAATATGCTCTTTATCTGTATGGCCACACGACCGGGGTCACCAAAGGCGGATCGAGCCGCACTCCGACCGGCCGAATCTTCGACAACCCCCTGGGATTGACCGGCTCCAATGGCAAGCCGTGCTCGAGCGTGACCCGTATCTCGAGTACCAACGGCAGCACCTTGGCGGATTATCGCTGCTACAACTCTCCAGCCGATAATTTCAACTATCAGCCGTTGAATCTGCTCACGACGCCGGTCGAGAGAAGCTCGATGTTCGGGAAGGCCAACTACCAGATCAACGACTATGTCGAAGCCTACTCATCGGTCACCTATACGCACTCGCATTCCGGCTTTCAGCTGGCACCCCTGCCGTTCGACTCGTTGAACGATAACATCGTGCTTTCGAAGAACAGCATCTATAACCCTTTCGGCAGCGATTTCGGCGGCAACTCGGGCGTCAATCCGGATTTCACGCTGCGCACGTTCTTGTTCGGTAAGCGCCAGAGCGACACGACGGAGGACGGCTCCGACTTCAACGGCGGCCTGAAAGGCGATCTTTTCAAGACGGACTGGAAGTGGGATTTTAACACCACTTACAGCCGCTTGCAGGAGCACGCCGACATCAGCGGCTATTACTTCGGCAGCAAGCTTAGCGCGGCGGTCGGCCCCTCGTTCCTCAACGCCGGCGTGCCGACCTGCGGCACCCCCGCGGCACCCATCGATGGTTGTACTCCGCTCAACTTGTTCGATCAGTTCGCCCCCAGTAACTCCACCGCGCTAACAGGCACCTCGGCCAACTACAACACCGATTACGTATACATCTACAAGTCAGTGGACTTGGACCTCACCGGCAAGGTCTGGACGTTGCCGGCGGGCGATCTGCAGGCCGCGGTCGGCGCCGAATACAACGATCAGCACGGCGATTTCAACCCCGACCAGATCGTCATCGCCTCGGCGCCCTTGTACTTGACCTGCGGGTTGTCGCAGGAAACCTGCACCGGTCCTGCGGTCGGCGGCTACAGTAGCTGGCAGGAATACCTCGAGCTCCTGGTGCCGATCCTGAAGGATAAGCCCTTTGCCTATGGCTTGAACCTCGACGCCGGTGTTCGGCACAGCGACTATTCCTTGTTCGGCAGTTCGACCAAGTCGGACTTCAAGGTCGAGTACCGTCCGATCCGCGATCTGTTGCTGCGCGGTACGTTCTCGCAGGTGCTGCGCGTACCGACCGTCAACGACATCGCCGCCGCGCCGCTCAACAACTCGACCACCTTCAACGATCCGTGCAACGGCTTGACGCAAGCCAGTGTCAACGCCAACCCGAATCTGGCCCTGGCTTGCGAAGGGGTGCCGCGCAACGGCACCTTCAAGGAGCCGAACGGCCAGATCACCGGCTTGAACGAGTCCAATCCGGCCCTCAAACCCGAGACCGGCAAGGTGAAAACCGCAGGCTTCGTGTACGAGCCGAGCTACGTGCCGAACTTGTCGCTGGAGGTGGACTACTGGGATTATGATGTCGACGGCCTGATCACGACGCTCGATGCGAACTATTCCATCCAGCAGTGCGTCGCGACGGGCTCTCCCACGTTCTGCAGCCTCGTGAACCGCTATCCCAGCGGTCCCAACGCGGGGCAGATCCAAGCGTTCGCCCAGCCTTCCTACAACTTAGGATCGCTGAACACGAGCGGTGTCGATTTCGCCATTAAATACGCCCTGAAGGGTACGCCCATCGGGTCATTCAGCGGCGAGCTGGATTGGACGCATACCAATAACTACAGCAACACGCCGGCGCCCGGCTCGGTGACCCAGGAGGTTGCCGGCACCTACAACAAGCAATTCGGCAACTACACCAAGAATCGCGCTATGTTCCTCCTGAGTTGGAACTGGAAGGGAGTCGACGCGTTGCTCACCGAACAGTACATCGGCGGGCTCGTCATAGACAATCCCTCCGTGACCGGCATCACCGCAACCGGTGCCCCGTATCCGCCGTATGAGATCGGATCGCTGGTGTACACGGATATCATGGTTGGCTATACGTTCCCGACGAACACGCACCTGCAAGCGGGCGTGCGCAACTTGTCGGATAAGCAGCCGCCGATTTTCTATCAGAACAATGTGACCAACGCCAACACCGATGTGGAGACTTATGACACTATCGGACGAAATTGGTGGGTCGGATTTACGCAAAAATTCTGATCGGCGGGTTTGCTAACATAGGGCCGCGCGGTGATCGCGCGGCCTCTTTTTTTGGAGCGCACGCCCCCATGACGACGCGGCCGGACCCCGCCGATGGCCTCCTCGCACGATCGATCGAGCATCTGAGCCGCAATGAGCCCGCACAGGCGGAAGACACTGCGCGGCAGGCGCTCGGCGCCGATCCCCGCAATCCCGCCGCACTGAAAGCCTTGGCCTACTCGCTGCACGTGCAGGCCAAGCATCGCGAGTCCGAAGTGGTCTATCTCGCGCTCGCCAATCTCGAGCCCTCGCAACCCCTGCACTGGATGAACGTCGGCACCGCGCGCCGCTGCGATGATCGGATCGATGAAGCGCTATATGCGTTTGCGCGGGCGGCTGCGCTCGGGGCGAATACCGCGGACTTCTACTACAACGTGGCGCTGGCGCACATCGGGCGGGACGATTACGATGCGGCCCGGTCGCTGTTGCAAAAGGCCCTGAAGCTCGCGCCGGACGATGCCGAGGTGCGCTACCGCTACGCTTTTTGCTGTTACGAAACTCTGCGCGCCGACGAAGCGCTGGCGGCGCTCGACGGGTGGGAAGGATTGGCGGCGGCGCCCGATGTCTCGGCGAGCGCCGGCCACCTCATGATGAAGCTCGGTGAAATCGGCCGGGCGGAGCCGACCGTGCGCACGGCCGCTCTGCAAGGCGATGCCGATCCGCGCGCGATGCTGACCTTGATTCAACTTCTGGAACGTACCAACCGGATCGCGGAGGCGCGCTCTTTGTTCGATGAGCTGCGAGCGCAATCGGCCGCGACGTCCTTGGGAAGCGACCTCAAAATGACCGAGGCGCAGCTCGCGCAACGCGAGTCCCGGCACGAAACCGCGGTCGCCCTGTTCAGCGACGTCGTCTCGGAATGCAAGCAACCGCACCTGCGACATTTTCAACAATTCCCTCTGGCGAGATCCCTGGATGCGCTCGGCCGCTACGGCGAAGCGTTTGCGACGTTGAGCGAAGCGCACGCCTCTCAGCTTGCCTATATCACGCTCGCAGCCTCTCCGGCGCTATACGCACCGCCGCTGGCGATCGCCGACCACTCCTGTGAGGCGCAGGACATCGCACGCTGGAAGGACGACTCCGAGCCCCCCGCGGCGGAGAGTCCGATCTTCATCGTGGGCTTTCCGCGCTCCGGGACCACCTTGCTCGAGCTCTGCCTGGACGCGCATCCGCAGCTGCAGTCGATCGACGAACAGCCGTTCCTGCAAAACGCCCTGGATGACATGCTGGCGGAAAGCGTTCGGTATCCCGGCGAGCTGGCAACGCTTACCCAAGCGCAGCTCGAGCGCGTCCGCCGCGCCTACTGGGCCAAAACGGCGCGACGCGTCGAGCGGGCCCCGGGCCAACGCCTGATCGACAAGAATCCATTGAACGTCCTTCGCCTGCCGGTCATCAAGCGGCTGTTCCCGAACGCGAAGGTTATTTTCGCGATCCGACACCCGTGCGACGTGATTTTGAGTTGCTTCATGCAGCATTTCCGGGCGCCGGATTTTGCGCTGCTGTGCAAGGACATTCCGACCCTTGCGGCTGCTTATCGCAGGATTTTTGACTTCTGGCATTCGCAGCAGGAGCTGTTGCGAGCCGACGTTCTCGACTTGCACTACGAGCGATTCGTCGATGATTTCGAGCCGAGTGCGCGGCTCGTATTAGATTTTCTCGAGCTGCCCTGGCATCAGGCGGTCCTGTCTCCCGCGAATCGGGCGCAGGAGAAGCGATTCATCAGCACGCCGAGCTATTCACAGGTCGTACAGCCGATCAATGCCAGAGCGGTAGGCCGCTGGCGGAACTACCAGGCGCACTTCACGGCGAGTCTGCCGATACTGATGCCTTACCTTGAGCGCTGGGGCTATTCGTCTTGAGGAACATCGGGCGAGTCATCGCGATCATCGCTGCATGCCCGCCTGCACAGCGGCGATGACTGTCCGCTCGAAGGCCTCGATGGCCGAGACATTACCGTCCGTTTGAGGCGCCGCGCGGCGGATCGCATCGCGCCTCGCTGCGCCGCGGCCTTCGCGGGTGAGGATCTCGGTTGCCAGGCGCAGGGCGATCTCCACGTAGCCGTCATGCGATAAAGCAATCTGATCTTCCCTCCCGATCTGTCGCAGCAGGGCCGCCGCCAAGCGCTGGCGCAGATAGCGACCTTCCAACGTGACGATCGGCAGCCCACGATGTATGGCGTGCCAAGCGGTCGTATAGCCGGAGAAAGCGGGGCAATCCAAATAGACATCCATCTCATCCAGGAAACCGACGAATTGCTCGTGCGGCAACCAGGGCGTCACGCGCAGATAGGCATCCGGATCGAGACCTGCCGCCCTGAAGGCCGCAGCCAGCCGATCGCGCAATCTAACCGCAGCCCAATTGAGCTTTTCCGGCGCCACCAGCCAGAATTCGCACGGGCCGACTTGCCTAGCGATCCGGGTTAAGAGCACGTCGTCCGCCGGGTCGAACTTGATGGGCTGCTGACATAGGGCGAAGCGAACGATGTTCCTCGCACGCTCGGGTCCTCCCCAGGGTTGTGCCGTTTGGTCGGCCATCTGCGTGCAGACGCCGGTCCCGGGTAAGCGGACCAGCTTTTCCCGATAGTGCTGCGCGGCTCCGCCGCCTTCCAGGAGCTCGCCCGAGAGAAACAGGTCGATGCTCGGCAGGCCTGTCGTTACCGGATGTCCCCACGCCGCGATTTGCAGCGGCGCCAAGCGCAGCGCCGCGAGTGCCGAGGTAGCCGGATCCATGCCGACCTCGGGATAGAAAATCACGTCGGGACGGTCGTGCCTGATCTCATCGAGCCACGCTTTCACGGGCTTCGGACCTTGCACGAAGCGGTCCACGCGGGCTCTGGCCCAGAGCGTCTCGGCGTCGCATGCCGGGCCCGTATGGTAGACGATGATCTCAAACCGGCCGCGATCGAGATGCTCGATCATGCCGCGCAAGATGATCCGCCACACCGGGTGCTGCCGCACCTGGCCGCTCACCACCAACAAGCGCGTTCGAGTCGGCTGCGCTCGCCGTGCGCTTGCCCTAAGCGCATCGGGTTGCCAGTAGGCGGCGGCTGCCGGGCAAATCAGATCCCCGTAGCGCGACAGCGCGGCGCCGACGTCGCCCGGCCGGTATGCCAAATAAAACGGCTGGTTGCTGCCGGCACACCGTCCCAGCCTTTCGGCATTGACCGTGGCCCACGCCGCCAAACCGTCAAGCGAGCCCATGAATTTTTCAGCGGCAGCGCTGCTGGCGGCAGCATCGTCCGCGAAGATCGGTATGAGCGCGATAGCCATGCCGAGCCGCGCCTCGGCGTAGTCGGGCCGGAGGGCCAGCGCCCGCCCGTAGGCGGCGAGCGCCGCGTCGGGCTTGCCTTGCTCTTTGAGGGCCGTGCCGAGGTTGCAATGCGCCTCGGCCAGATCCGGTTTATGCAGCAGCGCGCGCTCCAGATGCAGAATGGCCTCAGCCGACTTGCCCTGTTCGACGAGGACCGTGCCGAGATTGAGGTGCGCCTCGGCGTAGTCGGGAGAGTGGAACAAGGCCTTCCGATACGATGCGATGGCCTGCGCCCAATTCCCTTTTTGCCTCAGGGCATTACCCAGATTGTTGTGCGCCTCCGCATGGTCGGCTTTGAGGGCCAACGCCCGCTCGAAGCAGCCGACTGCCGCATCCAAGCCGCCTTGCTCCAGAAGGACGATGCCGAGGCTGGTATGCGCTTCGGCGTAGTCGGGCCTGAGGGCGGCCGCGCGTTGGTAAGAAGCCGCCGCCGCGTCGAGCCTGCCCTGCACCTGAAGCACGACGCCGAGGTTGTAATGCGCCTCGGCGTAGTCGGGCTTGAGGGCGACCGCGCGTTCGTAGGAAGCCGCCGCCGTGTCGAGCTTGCCTTGCGCGAAGAGGATCATGCCGAGGTTATTGTGAAACGCGGGCGCCCAGGGATTTTGCGCGATGGCTTCGCGGATCAGCTTCACTGCGCTGTCTGATTTTCCCATCTGATGGTTCAGAACGCCAAGGAAATGCAGAGCGTCGGCATGGCGGGAATCGGCCTTGAGTATCTTGAGGTAGAGCCGTTCCGCTTCCTTCAAGCGGCCGGCCTGATGGTCCGACAAGGCGGCTGCGAACAGCCGTTGGGTGCCGGTGGATGGCCTGGGGGTCATGTGCTGTGCCATCCGAGGTCAGACCCGTGGTGTTGGATTGTCCGGCTTGGTCATCTCAAACAGCAAATAGGTCGACAGGATGTATTTGTCCCCCGAAACCGGCGGCAATCCCTGGTGTTGATACATCCAGTACGGCGGGAAAATCAGCAGACGCCCTGCCTCGGGCTTGATCGTCAACTTAAGATGCGGAAAGTCGGTCTCGCCGCCCACGGCAACGTCGTTCAAGTACCATAGCATCACCAGATAACGGTTGGCGACGTAGTTGATGGCATCGAAGTGCAGCTGAAACCGTTCCTCCTGTCCCGGACGATACCGTTTCATCACCAACTCCGAAATCAGCGGGGTGGCTGGGATGGCTATCGGCAGTCCGATATCATGGTTGTAGCGAACCAGCGCCTGGTCGATAAATTTGCGGAACATCCCGAGGAAGTGAGCGTCGGACAGCGCCGTGACGTTCAGTTCGGTCCAGGCAGAGTCTTCCAGTCCAGGTTTGATGCCGCGCCCGTTCGGTCGCTGAAAGCGGGCGAGGCCCGCAAACGACTCGATCATGCGGACGCACAGAGCCGTGTCGAGATTTTGATCATAAACGCGGATGTAATGGGATAATTGACCGATTTGGATGGCGCCGCTCAGCAATTGGCCTCCAATGAACTTTGAGTGGGAAGCGCGGAAGACCGGGGATAGCCGTTGAAAGAGCAGAACTTATGATGTCCGTCGAGCAGGCGCAACTCTTATTGCGTGAAGGCCGAATTGCAGAGGCGGAACGGGCGTTTGCCGCAATTCTGACCCAACAACCTGACCACGTTCAAGCACTGAACGTGATGGCCCTCGTGGCGCTGCGCAGCGCAGACTTCGGCGCCGCTCTCGCTTTGATCGAAAGGGCGCGACGGGCGGATGCTCTGAACCCGCTGACGCTGCACAATCATGGGCGCATTCTGGACGCCGCGGAGCGCTACGATGAAGCGGCGGCGGCGCAGCGAGCTGCTCTCAAAGTTGCGCCGAATCTGTACGCCGCGAGGCTCTACCTGGGCCGGGCGCTGGAGCGTTGCGGCGAGCCGCATCAAGCGATCGTCGCCTATGCGCGGGCATTGCAGGATGCGCAGGCAGAGGGCCGCTGGCTCAACGAAGCGTCGACGCCCGCCGGCCTTCGGACCCTGGTTGAACATGCGGTTCGGCAAGTCAAACAGGGCCGGCGCGCCGCGATCGCGCGGCTGCTCGAGCCTCTGATCAGAACCTACGGCCGCGACTCGATGCGCCGGGTCGATAAGAGTTTGCGGGTGTATTTCAACGAGGAGGCCGCGGCGCTGCCTGAGTCCGGACAACGGCCGAGCTTCTTTCACTTCCCGGATGTACCCGTGAGCCCGTATCTGAGCCGGGAGCTGTTTCCCTGGATCGATTCGTTCGAAGCTGAGACCTCCGACATCCGCCGCGAGCTTTTATCGCTGTTGCCCGGGGCCGACGGACGCGAGCGCGTATTCGGCAGCGCCGATCTGGAAGCCGATCATCTGCGAGGGTTGGAACAGCCGCCATCATGGACCGGCTACTACTTCTATCGCCACGGCGAACGGCGGAACGACAACTGCGATCGGTGCAGTCGTACAGCCGCCGCGCTCGATTCCCTCCCCCTCTGCAGAATTCACGGACACGGACCGGAAGTTCTGTTTTCCGTGTTCACCCCGGGCACGCACTTGCTTCCGCACCGCGGCGTGACCAACGTCCGAGTCGTTGCCCACCTGCCGTTGATCGTGCCCGAGAACTGCCGGCTCGTCGTGGGCGGCAAGGCGCATCGCTGGCAGGAGGGGAGAGTCGTGGTCTTCGACGATACCTACGAGCACGAAGCCTGGAACCGCAGCGGCGAGACCCGCGTCGTGCTGATCTTCGACCTGTGGAGTCCCTACTTGAGCGAGGCCGAACGCGCGGCTCTGGCTGTCCTGATCGAAAATATCGGAGACTTCCGCCACGACGTCGAGGCGCTGTCGTAAATGCGCCTGCCGCAGCCCTTTCAGCGCCTCAGCGTGCGGTTCGATGCCGGCCGAATGCGCGAAGAAATCGAACGCATGCCGCTTTCGGCCTGGGCCGCACATCCCAATGACATTCCGGGCAATAGCTCGATTCGGCTGATCAGCGTCAATGGTGCCCAGAACGACGACGTCAATGGGCGCATGACTATGACGCCGAATCTCGCAAAATCGCCGTATCTGCGTCAAATTCTGAGCAGTTTCGGCGTGGTGTGGGGCCGCTCGCGCCTCATGCGCCTCGCACCCGGGGCCTCGGTGCCGCAGCACGCAGACATCAATTATCACTGGTTCACCCGGGTTCGACTGCACATCCCCGTCGTGACAGCACCAGAGGTCCGTTTTTTTTGCGGTGACGAGGCCGTACACATGGCCGCCGGCGAAGCTTGGCTGTTCGACAATTGGCGTCTGCATCGAGTTGAAAATGCCAGCGACCGTGAACGGATTCATCTGGTCGCCGATACATCGGGCAGCTCGAGCTTTTGGCAGTTCGTCGCGAATAGCCAATCACCGGAAAGCAAGGATGTCACATTTGCCTACGATCCGCAGCGGTCGACGACTCTGATGACCGAACAGACCATGCTGGCGCCGGTGATGCACCCCGCCGAGGTCGAGATGCTGATTCGTGATTTGCGATCAGAACTAGTTACGAACGACGCGCTGCCGGCGGCGACCGTCCAGCTCGCGCGATATAACGCCTTGCTCGAGAATTTTTGCAAGGATTGGCGCCAGCTATACTTGCTGCACGGCGTGGGCGAGCTCGGCTGGTCCGAATTCGCGAATCTGCGCGACAGCGTCCGCGAAGTTTCCAGGGCACTGAGCGAGGGTCTGGTACTGCGCACCAACCGCGTGGCCGTGCACGTGGTTCTCGAAGGCCGCGTGCTGCGTCCCATGCTCACGGCCGCGGCCGCCCCCGACAAGACCGGCGCGAAAAATTCGCGCCGTCCGCCGCCGGTCCTGAACCGGCCCGTGTTCATCGTGGCCGCACCGCGTTCCGGCAGCACGCTGTTGTTTGAAACGCTCGCAGCCAGCGACCAGCTCGTTACGGTCGGCGGCGAAGCTCATTGGCTGGTCGAGAGCGTCGATGAACTTCGCGTCGGCGCGCCAGGTGTCGATTCCAATCGACTCGGCGCCGACGCCTACTCGGTTGAACTTGCTCGCCGCATGCATGCCTCGCTGTCGGAAAAGCTGGTGGATTCTGCGGGGCGCCCGGCAGATGTGCTCGACGGCCGGCGCTTTTTGGAGAAGACTCCGAAGAATTCATTGCGCATCCCGCTCTTCAGTCGGGTTTTTCCCGACGCCCAGTTCATCTTCCTGTGGCGAGACCCGCGCGAAAACCTGAGCAGCCTCATGGAGGCGTGGCGATCCGGCGACTGGCAGACCTATCGCGAGCTCGACGGCTTCGAGGGCCCATGGTCGATGGTGCTGCCGCCGGGATGGCGCGCGCTCAATGGGCGGCCGCTTGAGGAAATAGCCGCTTTTCAATGGGACGCGACCAATCGCATCATGCGCGAGGACCTGGCGCTCCTGCCCCCGGATCGCTGGACGGCGGTGGAATATTCGCAGCTCGTCCGCGCGCCGCAGGCGACGGTCGAGCGCCTGTGCGCCTTTCTCGGCATCGATTTGGATCCCGCGCTTCGCGCGCGCATCGAAGCGCCGCTTCCGCCGGCGCGCTACACTCAGACGCCGCCCGCCGCGGACAAGTGGCGCATGAATGCACCCTTGATCGAGCGGGTTCTTCCGGGAATTGCCTCTACCTGGGAGCGCCTGCAAGCGTTGCGTTGAATGGCCTCACCACTGCAATTTGCAGCCGACACCCTGATCCGCTTCAAGAGCGGCCGCATCTTGATCCACACGACCTCCAGCGCGTTGGCGGCGTTCGAGACCGATAATCCGATGTTGATAGGTTGGTTGTGTCAGTTTTCCAAGAGCGTGGACCCTGAGGCCGCGCTGGCGCGGCTGCCGGCGGGCGACCGCACCGGAATGGGCCGGGTGCTCGACTACCTTCGACGGAGCGGTGCGCTGGTCCCGGCCGAATCAGCCGACCCGTCGCCCACAGGCCACGAGCAGGCGGCGCAGCGCAGCCGCGAACACGTGCGCCTCCTCGCCCGAAGCATCTATGATGCGGCGGCGGACTTGTTCGGGCTCGGACCCTATGCAGAGGCCGAACTTGCCAGACGCGGCGGCGTCGGAGTCGAGCGCAGGCTCATGGCGCTGCTCGCGGCGACCGACGGATTGCGAAGCGAGCTCGCGAGCCTTCGCAATCCTCATTTGGACGGTCAACTTCGGGCGCTCGGGATCGATTCTGCGAGCACGGAATTGAACCTCCACATCGGCTGCGGCAAGGGACTCCTTCCCGGATGGGTGAACATCGATATCCATCCTGCGCCGCTGAGCATGAACGTTTTGCGCGGATTGCCTTTCAGCGCCGGGAGCGTCCGCCACATTTTCGTATCGCACTTTCTGGAACATCTGTTCTTTCCGCGCGACGTCAAGCCGTTCCTGGCCGAACTGCGCAGGGTGCTCGCCCCGGGCGGCCTCGTGCGCATCGTGGTACCCGATATCGAGCAATGCATCGACGCCTATACCGCCGGAGACCAGGCCTTTTTTGGCAGCCGGCGCGAGATTTGGGATTGGTGGCCGGAAAATCCCACCCGGCTCGAGGATTTTCTGGCCTATGCGGGCGCCGGCCCGGAGCCGGCGTATTTGTTCGAGAGCCACAAGTACGGCTACGATTTCGAAACACTGCAACGCATTCTCGAAGATGCCGGATTCGTTGGCACGAAGAGATCGAGCTTCATGGGCAGCGATCACCCGGCATTGAGGGTGGACGAAATCAGCGAAGTCGCCAAGGCGAAGTACGGGGATCGATACTATTCGCTGTTCGCGGAAGCGGTTGCGCCGGGATAAGGCGCCGACTGGGTGCGACGGTCCTTCGGTGAAAAGCTGTCACCCGCCGAAGCGATAGGCATGCCGCGATATGACTTCCTCATCGCGCTTCGCGACCAATTTCCGCAGGGCATCGCTGTAGTACCGCGTGTAGTCTCCATGCTGGGAGGTGTTGCGCGGCAATGCCTCAGCGATAAATGCACGCATATCATCGCTCGGCGAATGCGCCACCCGCTCCAGCATGGGCACCAGTTCCTGACGCATCTCCTCCATGCGGCCGACGATCGCCGGTTCGGCTCCTCCCAGATAGAGGTAGCGATATAGGTAGGTGTAAAAGCCCAGCTGAGTGTCTCGAATCGGGGCCAAGGCGAAGTTCGGCAGGTTCAAACCGCGATTGCTGTACGCCGACGGCAGCGCACGCATCAACATGTCGAGGCGAATGCTACCCGCGCCGAGATGGAGCATGTTGCGCACCGTCGCTTCGAAGTCGAGCTGACCGTCATCGCTCAAGATCCGAAACAAAAAATTCGGGTGCGGCCGGTCCAGTTGAAACGAATACCAGGACAAGTAATAGCTCCAAGGATTGCGCACCAAGCCCAAGGCGGGCAAGTGGGCGAATTCTTGGGGGACCATGCTTCGAGGCAAGTGGTAGCCGATGTACCGAGCCTCTTTGACGAATTTCACCAGGCATTCGTTGACGAACGTTCCGCCCGACTTATGCAGATGCAGAAATATGAACCGGGGCGTTACGATCATGAACTCACACGGCCCCGGCGGGATACCGTGTCCGAGTATGCTCCTCGACATCTGCGCGCCGGAAACCGAGGTGCCGCTCGGCGCGAGCGAGCAGATCGAGCAGCGCCGCAGAAGGCAGAAAATCGCAAATCAGATGTGTGCGGGATCGAGAGGGATGCGAATTCCAGACTGCGTGGTTTGCGCTGTTGTTCAACAGCCAAACCTCGCCGGTGTGCATGGAATAGCAAAGTCCGCGCGAAACCGTGAAAACCGATTCATTGGTTTCGACGGGGACGTGAACACGCAGCGTCTTGCCGAAATAGGGCGCTCTATCGATATGTCGCGCGATGACCCCGCCCGCCGGTAGACGCGCCAGCAAACAGCGCATCGGGGGCGCCGGAATCGCCTTCTCGATGATGAATCGCGCGTACGGCAAACGCTCGAGAACCGGGCGATCCTCAACCGGCAATTCGCCCTCGGCGGGTGCAAACCCGCGCAAGAAAATCGCTTCCGACTTGTCGTGTACCCCGACTCGCCCGCCGGGTGTTCCCCACACCGACGCCGGCAAATGCGCCACTTCCTCGAGCAAGCGCTGGCCGTCGATGTGGAGCGGCAGCCGGACACATCCCCCTATCAACGAGTCTTTGTCCAGATAGGACGCCCCCGGAATGTCGAGCATACTTGAGCTACTGGATTCGCTTGACCGAAACGGTGCGCCCTTGACCGGTGCGCGAAATGAGATAATTACCGAACATCATACGGGAAATAGTGACGCTATTGCGGGGATCGAAGTCTATTGCCCAGTCGGCTTGCGTCGTCTGCCAAATCTGCCCGTTGTCCAGGGTCAGTCGGTACAGACCTTGACCCAATGGCACGGCATCCAGGACCGTTGCAGTCAATCGCTTCGGTAGGACTGGCTTCTGGCTGCCTCTCAGATTGCCGGTGTCCCCGAACGCAGCGTCCGGCGTTTTTGCGACCGTTGGTGGAGGCCCAGCCGGCGCGGTTTGCAGCGCGCCCGGTGAAGCGCCGGATGTCACGGAATGCGGAACCGGATCCGTGTTCACGCCTAGCGCTGCATCGTAGCACGCAAGACGCGCCATCTTGTCCGCTATGCTCGTACAGGATCGTGCCGACAGTTCGTCAGCCGTCGCGATTCCGGCGAGCATCAAGCACAAACCACACCATAATCCTTGCATAAAAGACCGAGCGTCCGTGAAGCTGAACATTCGCCGCCGTGGCGATGGGTAATGCAACACAAAGTATACTCTCGACCGCCCGAGACTCACCACCGACCCCCCCGGGGACTAGATGGGGCATAGCGACGCGCTCGTGGTCACCCGGCTGGCGATGTGCCAAGCCTCCGCCCGGCAATCGAGCGGGGAAGCTTACGGCACGATGGTAACTCGCCACCGCGGAAGGTAAAACAGCAGCTATCCGTTCGGCATCACTTAACGTGCTGCGGCGGCGAATTCCGCTTGAACGATCTCGTCACTATTCGCTAGCCTAAGCGGCAAAATCCGGAGCTGTTAATGACGCAGAGCATTTCATTTCAGGAAGCGGCCGCACTTGCAAAGTCAGGCAACGCTGACGCCCAGTACGCACTGAGTTCTGTCTTGCACCAGCGCGGACAATTCGATGAGAGCCTGCATTGGCTGCATCTGGCAGCGGCGCAAAAGCTGATTCCGGCGCAAATAACGCTGGCAATTGTCCTGATGGATGGGCGTCAGTGTCCGCGCGATCGGCAACAGGCCATCGATTTGCTGCAACCGTTAGCAGCTACACAAATTCAGGCCAATCTTCTGCTCAGCGAACTTTATGGCTTTGCTGCACTGGAAGTCGAAGATCGCGAAACCGGCCTGCGTTATCTTTTAGCAGCAGCGCGTATGGGGGAAGCCGGTGCGCTGCGCCAACTGGCTTTGCTCAGCGTCTGCCATCAGCGTTGGGATCTGTTGCGTCCGTTGCTGGACGCATCGGCGCGACGTGGCGATGCCGCCGCCGTCTATGCCCTTGCTTGCAGTTATGCCGGAGGGATCGGTGGCGCGCCGGAACCGGCGCTGGCCCTGACGATTAGCCATAGTGAAGCCGCGAGCAGCCAATATCTAGGGCAGCGTCTATACCAGCACCTCAGGAAACAGAATTTGGCCTCTTCCGTTGCAGAGGCGCCGGCACTGACTATCGACTGGCTGGCGCTGGAGCAGGCGCTGCCGCAATTCGCCGCTGACATACCGCTTCCCGCCGCCGAAACACTGCACGAAGCACCGCTGATTCGAAAACTGCCCGGCGTGATTCATCCGCTGGTGCTGGATACGCTGATAAATCTTGCCGCACCGCTGGTGCAGCGCTCGCAGATCGTCGATGCGCAAACCGGTGAGGTGCGTGCCGATCCGATGCGTACCAGTTCCCATGTCACGCTCAGTCCGCGTCAGCACGATCATGTGCTGGAAGCGCTCGAACGCTGCATCAGTCGCGTCTCCGGCATGCCTGCACTGAACGGTGAATTCCTGCAGATCCTGCGTTACCGGCCGGGTGAAGAGTTCAGGCCGCACGTGGATTACTTCAATGAAAGCGGCGCCGGTGCTTATCAATCGCTGGCCGATGGCGGGCAGCGCGCGCAAACGGTGCTGACATATCTGAATGACGATTACAGAGGCGGCAGCACCTGTTTTCCGGCACTGCAGCTGACCATCAATGCCCGCCGCGGCGACATGCTGCATTTTCATAATCTAGGTGCAGACGGACTGGGCCACAGAGACAGTTTGCACGCAGGCATGCCCGTGACGGCACGTGAAAAATGGCTACTGTCGCAGTGGATACGCCGCGAAAGCTATCCCGCCCGCCTCGCTTGGTAGTTATTAATTTATTAATTATCAATGACATACATTTTGTCGTATGTTTTTCTTGGGGCTTCGCGCGGCAGCCCATTCTGTCGAATGCGGCACGATTCGAATGGACGCCGGCGGAGGTGTTGGATTCGCGTTTAATTTCTTCGCCGCCTCACAGCAGGCTGCCCCCCTCGCCCACCATCTCCTTGCGCAGCAGCGGAATGGGCGGGCCGCCGAACGACAGGAACTTGTCGTGGAATTCATGCCACAGCGCACGATCGTCCCCGGGGGCCGCCGGTGCACCCGAAGCGGTCGAAGTTGCCGGCGCTGGGGCCGCGGCGGTCGAAGCCGGTACGGATGCCGCTGCGCCGGCCTGGGTCTTGGCGATCCAATCCTCGCGCAGCTTGCGAATCATCAATTTGCCGAGCGTGTAGTTCAAATACGCCGGATCGTAGGTCCCGCGCGCCGCCTGTTGACGGGCGTTGCCCGGGTCCTGAAACGCCGCTTCCCTGAACATTTTCTCGGATTGCGCGACGGTCATTCCCTGCGCGTGCAGGCCGATCGCCGACAGCAGGCGCACATCGCGCAGCAGCGCGTCTCGGATCTGGCCGATGTGCGTCTCAGGATCGCCCTTGCCCAATCCCTCCTCGTACATCATCTCTTCGCAGTAGTGCGCCCATCCTTCCGCGAACGCGTACCCCACCCAAATGGCTTCGAGCTTGTCGGGGTTGGCGTTCGAGTGCAAAAACTGCAGGAAATGCCCCGGCCAGACCTCATGAACGGAGGTGAACAGCAGCGTCGCCTCGCTCGGCAGGTACTCGGCCTGTTCGGCCTTGGTCCACTTCGGATCGGGCGGCGCAATGTTGTACGTCGCGGCGATACCGTGATCGTACGGACCGGGCACTTCAATGTACGCCTGATTCGACCGGTTGTAGGGCGGGGCTTCCGCGACCAGCGCTTGATCGTCGTTCGGTATGCTCACCACGCTGTTCTTTTGGACGAACTCCTTGAGCGTCACCAACTGGCGGCGGGCGGCCTCCAGCGTGCCGCCGGGCGGCTTCTTGTCTGACATCTTCGCCATGCAGGCGCTGAGCGTGCCCTTCGGCAAATACACCGCGCACTCGGTCTTGAGCGCTTGCGTGTTGCGCTCGAGGTCGGCGCGGCCGGCCGCCTCGATCTGCTCGATGGGCAAATCGACGCGTTCGGTCTGTTTGAGCATTTGCGCGAACAGATCCTTGCCGAGCGCGTAACTATCGTTCGCGGTTTTACGCAGGGAAATCATATAGTCTCGAAGATTCGCCATCGCCTGCGAGGCCGACTCGTCGGCCTCGGTCAGCTGCTTTTGCAAAGCGGGGTCGGCGACCGACGCGAACACCGCCGCGACATCTTTTTTGTAAAAATCCGCATACCCGCCGAATTCGGCGATGCCCAGCTCGACGTAGGTCTTGGGCAGCGGCGACTTGAGGTTCGCCTGGATGTCGGCCGCCATTTTGGGGATGCCGTGCGCGTACTTGATGTAGGCTTTCATGCGCACATCGAGCGGCGCGTAATTGCGGGTCAAGTACATGTCGGGATCGAGATTCGCCTGGTACCAGTAGGGATTGGTGAAGGGAAAGCGCGCCTTCTCCAGCCAGAACAGATCCTTCTGCACCACGTTCAGCAGATACTCGCGGTCGAACCGCTCGTTCGGCTCCAATGGCGCCGGGTCGACCGCCGTGAGCTGGTCCTGCGCATCGTGCAGGCGGGCGATTTCGCGCTTGATTCCATGCGCGCTCAGATCCGGCAGCTGACCGTCGTATTGGTGTTTGCCGGCCTGCGCCGCAAAAAACGGCTGAGCGGAGAAATATTCGTTTATGAAGCCATTGGCGACTTGCGCCCACTGCTGGCTGGCGAGCGATGGGGCCCGTTTCACCGGTGCGGTCGACTGGGGTCCTTGATTACAGCCTCCCGCACTGATCAGCAAAAAAGCCAAAGACAACCCCGCACTCAATTTGATCGATTTATCCATCGTGCCCCCCCGTCATTTTTTTATAAAAAATCGTATGGTCCGCCCTGCTCCAGGGCGCGCTTGTAGGGATCGCGCGCATGGATACGGCCCAGGAACCCCATCAGCCGCGGCCGGCTGGCGTTCAATCCGGCCCGCTTGGCGGCCGCTTCCAGCGGAAAGCTCATCTGCACGTCCGCCGCGGTGAATTCGTCTCCCGTGAGCCAGGGGCGCACAGCGAGCTCGGACTCCATGAAATCGACGTGGCGCGTGAGCTGCGGCCCGTGTTGAGGTGGTGCACCACGATCATAACGTAGTGTAGCGCATTGACATATGCAGCCGATTGGCCATGTCGCGCGCGCTGCGTTTGTGGCATTCTCCATCCATGAACAGCTCCCGCGACGACGTTCGGATCATGACGCTGCAGGCGCACATCCTGGGCGAGCAGGCCCAGCATGCGCACGCCACCGGCACCTTTTCGTGGATTTTGTCCGCGCTGTCGATTTCCGCCAAGATCATCGCCGACAAGGTGCGGCGGGCGCGGCTGGAGAACGTGCTCGGCAGCATCGGCACCGAGAATGTGCAGGGCGAGGTCCAGCAAAAGCTCGACGTGCTCGCGAACGAGGTCCTGATGGGCACGCTCGGCGGCCGCGAGGGCGTGGCCATCGTGGCCTCCGAGGAGAACGAAGAGCCGGTGATCCTGCGGGATGAGGGCCGCGGCGTTCCCCGCTATTGCGTGCTTTTCGATCCCTTGGACGGCTCGTCGAACCTCGACATCTGCGGCGGCGTCGGCACCATTTTCAGCATTCTTGCGCATGACGGGCAGCGCACGCGGGCACAGGACTCGCTGCTGCAGGCGGGCGCACGCCAAATAGCCGCTGGCTACGTGCTCTACGGCTCGTCCACCGTGTTCGTCCTGACCCTCGGCAAAGGCGTGGATATGTTCGTCCTCGATCCCGCCGTCGGCGCCTTCATGCGGGTCGAGCGAAACTTGATGATCCCGGCGGGCAACAAGACTTACTCGGTCAACGAGGGCAATCGCAAATCCTTCCCCGAAGGCTATCAGCGATACCTCGATTGGGCGCAGAGCAATGGCTATTCGAGCCGCTACGCCGGCGCCATGGTGGGGGACGTGCACCGCATTTTGCTCAAAGGCGGGGTGTTCCTCTACCCGCCGACGCACAAGGCGCCGGACGGCAAGCTGCGGCTCATGTACGAGGCAAACCCGATGGCCATGATCGTCGAACAGGCCGGCGGCAAGACCTTGGCCGCGCCGCACCAAAGAATACTGGACATCGAGCCCACGGCGATCCACCAGCGCACGCCGGTGATATTGGGCTCGAAGGACCAGGTGGATCTCGTCACCGCACATCTATAGTAGCGCGTGCGCGGCGCCGCCTGCCGTCGCTCGGGCGTGCGCGTCCAGTTCAGATGACTGGGTGCGTGAGATCCGCTTTGACCGACCGAAATTCCGGCAGCGCCTCACAGCGTGCGCCGTGCGCGGCCAACCCTGGGTAGATCGCCGCCGGCTGGCTCATGGTCAAGGCATCGCACAGGAAGCCGAACACGCATGCCGTGGTGACATCCGCCTGAGTCAAGCGGCCGCCGATCATCCATTCGCGAGTAAGCGCGCGCGCAATTCGATCCAGTTCGGCAAGCGCGCCGTGCATCTGCGTACGGCAGCGCTCGATCCAAGGTTCGTGGCGCTTGCCCTCGGGCCGAAACACCGTCTCATACCATCTGCTGCACGCCCTTCTCCGCCGCGCCCATCGGCAATGGCCACGATTCGAAGCGCCTCGCGCCGTTCCTGTCCCGAGCGGGGCAGCAGCGCACGTTCCGGCCCCGCCGATCTCGTCCAGGAAATCCAGAATGGCGTTCGAATCGATCAACGCCTCACCGTCGGGCTGTACCAGCGTCGGCACGCGGCCCAGGGGATTGAACTGCCGGATGAGCTCGAAGTCCTTGCCGACCGACCAGTTCGGTGCTCGAACGGCAAGCCCAGCAAATTCATGCTCACCGCCACGCGCCGCACGAACGGCGAATCAAACATACCTATCAAAATCATCCTCAGTGCCCGCCTTTCACGATCAGCCCGGCTGCCGCCAGCGCTTGCGCCAGTTCCACCTCGATACGCTCCGCTTCGGTGCGCCGGATGAATTGCAGGTGCATGGTCGGCCCTGTGAGCACCTCAAGTCCGCGCTTCAGAACGCTTCCAGCTGCCCTGATTCCCGCTTTGTGCTGATCGAACCGCTGTGCCGGGGAGTATTTGCTCATTCCTACGTACACGCCGTACGCCTCCCTGCGACTGTCGCGATAATCGAGAAGCACCAGATAGATGTTCGAGCGTCCCTTGCCGGAGGCGCGAAATCCCAGCGCCACCTCGTACGCGAGCGGCAACCATTCGATGTAGCGCATCGGCAGCCAATCCGGAATGGACGCGGCAGCCCGCGCCCACAATCCTTCAAGCGCGCGCTCGATATTAATGGACATTTCGCCGCGCATCCACCATTCATGGATGCAATGCGCGCCCATCGCGCCATCAGCCCTCGCGAGGGACCGTTCGAACCGAGCGCGGATCTCGGCCTGGCTTTCGCCTCGAAGCGGACGCGCGCTCGGCAAGGTTTTAGGGTCGGCGATTTCCAACCCAGAAGATAGTAACTCTCTTTTGCCGATCGTCAATTTGGTACAAAATGCGGTAGCGATCCAGGCGGATGCGGAAGCGTTCGGCATAGCCGGGCAACGGTTCAGCGGTCGCCGGTCTCGGCTCACGCGCCAGGGCCGCGATTCTTCCACGGATCGCACATCGAACTTCACGGGGATCGATCGATTCGATTCTGCTCGCCGCGAAGGCCTTAATGAGAACCCTATAGTCGACCACGGCGTCGCAAACCGCAAATGAAGGACTCAAAGGACATGTCCTTCTCCTCCTGATGCAAAACGAAGGCGTCGAGATCCTCCGCATCGTCGGTGAGGGCCGCCCTGACTGCCGCGTTGACCATCTGCGAAATTGAATTGCCTGTGACGGCCGCGCGCAACCGCAGCGCCTGATGGACTTCCGGAGTGAGGTAGATGGTGGCGCGTTTGACCTTCTGTGATTTTTTTGTACTGTTTTGGCGTCGGAACGTCATGAGGTTACGACGCCAAAACGGTATAAAATTTTGAGACAACCCCAAGGGCACTGCGGAGGGTGCGCGACCCGGCGCTACGGATTTCGGTGCGCATCTCCGGCCCTCCATCTTATTTGGCCGACGCAGGGGTCCACTAGCTGATTCACGCACGGGATATATCCCATCGTTCTTAACAGCGCGAATGCCCTGATGCGCGCGTGCGGAAACGCCTCTTGGAGGCGCGTCGCTGCCGCCAATAGGGTCCTTCCCTTGGTCACTACGTCATCGATGAGGATGATTTGCTCGGCTCGGCCAAAAATAGCCGTGCCCGCGACGGCGAATGAATCATAATGTTTCCAGACCGTCGGCCGCTCCCCTGCAGCGGCGGTTGCCGATTTGCGCACGGCGCGGACCCGTTGCAGCCCGGCCCAGGCGGTCCTTCCGAGCCCCTCTCGAACCAGCGCTGCCGCCAGTAGTTCGGTGACCGACATGACCCCCGAGTCCAGTGGCTCACTGCCGGGAACCGGAATGAGGACGTCCGTTGCATTAAAAAAGCGGGTAAGCGAGGGAACTTCGCTTGACTGCTGGCGCACTCGCACGGCGTACTTGAAAATGAGGCGAGCGTCACCGGCCTTAAGTCGTGCGCGCAATAGCCGGGATCGCTCGCAAACCGCGCACGAGCCACAGGGTGAATACACGTAGCACGATGCGAAGTTAACTTCCGGAATCACGGGCCTTCCGTATGATCAGCGCGCCAAGTCGTCATCCGGGCGTGCGCTCCTTGCCGCCGTACGCCGGAGTGTCCGGGGATTCACGGCGCAGCCGCAGCCAGCTCTCGCGAGCTTGCCGCCGGATTTCCTCGAGGGTTGGGGACCGCGACGTCGGTTCACCGCCGGCGTGACTTGCACGATCAAGGCGCGCCTGCACGCGAGCCTCGTAATCCTCGCGCAGCCGCTCGGCGACCACGCTGCGATACCCGTGCCGCTCCATCTCAAAAGCAGCACGAGGAATCTGTGGGCGCGGCTCGCGGTCGATCCCCTGCGCCTCGAGGCTCCGATGGTCTATTCGCGCCGCGATCTGAGCGTCCCGCAGCGCCTCGTTGGTGACGGCCGCCCAGCGCTCTCGCACATACAACAGCTCATGGATGACGGGATCTAGCCCGAGCGTGCGGCGCTTCGAATCGTTGAACTCGAGCGCGGTTTTGGCCGCCAACCCGGTAGTGGATACCTCCCGCGTCGTGGCCAACAGGTGTGCATGAAAATTTCTCGGATCACTCCCGGGGAAATCGCGCGGCGCGTGAATGGTGAGATCCACGGCAAACCGGTATCGGTCCGAGAGCTCCTGCGAGAATCCTCGAACCAGGCCCAGGCGCTGATTGGGTGTGAGTTCCACCGGCAACGCCACCAGGTACTCGCGCGCGACCCGCGCGTTCTTGCGCGTCTCCGCTCCTTCCGCGGCGTTCCACAGGCTCGCTCGATCCTTAGCCCAGCCCATGTCGGCATCCGCAAATCGAGTCGGCAATACGATCTCCTTGTGCATGACGTCTTGGCGATCCGAGTGATCGTAGGTCCGGCCAGTGCGTTCGTCCTTGATGCGCTCACCGGCGCGGTACGCAGCAGCGCTCGGCGCGCTACTGCCGTCGGACCGCCCAAACGTCTTCAAATTCAGGTAATACACCGCCACGATGCTTCAGGGTCCGCGCGCAGATTCAAAAAACTGCGGATCGCAGGCATACCCCGCCGCGGCGGCCTCGAGCGGCTCGTCTATACGCAGCAGTTGTATGGCAGCGGCCCGCGCGTGGCACGTGGGCAGAAACGCGCCTTCCGGCTCGCAGAAAAGGTCGTGGTCATCCAGCATTGATCCGCACGACTCACAGTGGTTTGCCCAGTAAGAGCCCAGCGTTGCTGCGCTGCGGGCAAACCGGTAGAACGAGGAGAACCCCCTCAGCCGACGCTGAACGGCATCCGGTAGATACGCGACATAAAAAAGAAACGCGTTGCAGAGAGCGGCATCCCAAACCTCTGGAGCCAACACCCCGCCCTCGGCATCCGCATCCGCATCCGCATCCGCGTCCGCGTCCGCGTCCATCGCGAGATTTTCGTGGCCCGGCGGCAAAGCCAATGCGAGCAGGCGCGTTGCGGCCCCGCAGTGCCAGCATGTTCCAGTCGCGCGGGCGACCAAGTAGCCATTGGACCGGATGTTGATCTCGCTGCTCATTGGTGCTTCCGGCGAAAGAGCTGAATGCGGCTGCCTCGATGTGGACCGAAGGACACCCTTAACCAAGCGCGCGATGTGGCGCCCTTGAAATAGCCGCAAAAATCCGGCAATTGTTCGATTTGTGAGGGCATGACCGCCGCCTCGGTCACGTGCTGCTCGCTGGTGCTCTTGGACCGCCGCGAGCCACGCGCCGAAAACACCGCTTCGCGATCACTGCCCCGGGAGACTTGTCTTCTCAAGATCTCGCGCTCGCCGATCAGCCTCGAAGCAAACTGAGACGTGCCGCCGTTCTCACTGGCTGAACAGCGTAAAATGAGAGTGTTCCCGCAATTCTCCACTATCGTTTGCGCGTCCGCGGCGCCGTAGGTGCTGGACACTTGTGCAATGCGGTTCGCCATTGCCATGCCGCCCAACACCATGATCAAAATAATTGCGACCGGCGTCAGCCACGCGAGGATGTTCGTCTGCAGCGAGGTTGCTCCCGTCATGAACGGCGAGGTCGCCTGAGCGATCGAAAGCTCCGGCGCCAACAGGACGAGCACGAGGAGTAATGACGAGATCGCAAGGCGCGTCGAAGTCAGGCGCTGCGTAAGGGGATGGCACATCGGCGGAATACCTTTTCCGTGTAACTTCGAATTGGCAGATCGGCTAGATTTCTGTTTCGAGCGCCCCGATGTCCCGCTCTTCGCGCCGGGCAAGCTCCTCGCGCTTGGATTTTCCCGGCGCGCCAAAGCGAAAGCTTTGCACGACGAACGAATAGTCGTACTGCTTTTCGCCCTCTTTATCCGTCCAGTTATTGGCGCGAATTTGAGCCTGTAAGATCAATTGGTCGCCTTTGCGCGCATTCTTGGCGATCACTTCGCCGAGGCCTTCGAACGCCACGAACCACAGGCTCGTAGCCGCTTCGCGGGCGTTCCCATGTTCGTCCTTGCCCGCATAGTCGTTGCCCACCAGGCAGAATCGGGTATATGTGGTGTCGCCCTTGACGGCGAGCTCCGGGTTCTTCGCGAGATTGCCGACGGCGGTGACGTTGAAGCTGTTCATACTCTCCTCCTTGATTGTTTGGATGCGCGTCGACTAAGTACCGTCGCTCGCGTGAGATGCAGTGTGCGAGAGGCGATATGAAACTGGAATGGAATTAAATGCCGAATAACGGGAGAAAGACGGCGCGCGCCTATTAACTCAAAAACTGTGCATAATCGCGCGATGCCTGCATTGACCGCGAGCTCAAATTCGGACAAGGCGGAATTGCCCGCGAATCCACCCGCACTTCAGGTCGAAAAGCTGTGCAAGCAGTACGCCGGCGTCACGGCGCTCGATGAGGTGTCCTTCAGCGTCGAGCGCGGCGAGATCCTCGGCCTTCTCGGGCCGAACGGCGCCGGCAAGACGACCACGATCAATATGGTGCTGGGGGTGCTCGAGCCGACCGGCGGCCGCGTCGAGATCGACGGGATCGATATCGCCAGGGATCGGGCGCTGGCCCTCGAGCGCACGAATTTCGCGGCCGTCTACGCGGCGCTGCCCGGCAATTTGACCGTGAGCGAGAATCTGCGCTTTTTCGGCCTGCTGTATGCCATCGACGGCCTCGCGGCGCGCGTGGAGGAGCTGCTCGAGGAGTTCGACCTTAAACATCTGCGCCGCACGAAGTGCGGACTGCTGTCCTCCGGCGAGCAGACGCGGGCGGCGCTGGCGAAGGCGCTGCTCAATGAGCCGAAATTGCTGTTGCTGGACGAGCCGACCGCCTCGCTGGATCCTTCCGCCGCACAGATCATCCGCGAGAAGATCAAGGGCCTGGCGGCGCACGAGGGGTGCGGCATTTTATGGACGTCGCACAACATGTATGAGGTGGAGGCCGTCTGCAGCCGGGTGCTGCTGCTCTCGCACGGCAGAATTCTGCTCGAGGGAAATCCGCGGACCTTGCCGCATGAGCACGGAGCCGCGAGCCTGGAGGAACTGTTCATCCGCGTGGCGCGCGAGCCGCTGGTCGACTCCCCGGGCGCGGCGACGTGAAGCTGCGCCCCGTCGCCGGCATCGTTCTGCGGCAGCTCTATCTTCTGCGCGGCAGTCCGGTACGTCTGTTCCCAATGGTGACCTGGGTCGCGATCGACATCGTGCTGTGGGGGTTCATCACGCGCTACCTCAACACGGTCAGCGGCAGCGGCGTCAACTTCGTGCCCACTTTGCTCGGAGGAGTACTACTGTGGGATTTTTGCGCGCGCATCATGCAGGGCGTGAGCACGGCGTTCCTCGAGGATGTCTGGTCGCGCAATTTTCTCAATCTCTTCTCCTCGCCGCTGTCGATATCCGAATACATCACCGGGCTGGTGATCACCAGTGTGCTGACCAGCTGCGTCGGCCTCGTGACCATGCTGCTGCTCGCGACCGGCGTTTTCCATCTGCAATTCTTTGCGCTCGGACTGCCGCTGGCGGCGTTCCTCATGGTGCTGTTCGTGTTCGGCATCACGCTCGGCATATTCGGGAGCGGCATCGTGCTGCGCTTTGGACCCGCTTCCGAGTGGCTGCTGTGGCCGCTGCCGGCGCTGCTCTCGCCCTTCGCGGCGGTCTTCTATCCGCTCGCCACATTGCCGCCGTGGATGCGGGCGGTGGCGCACGGGCTGCCGCCCGCGTATGTATTCGAAGGAATGCGCAGTCTGCTCAACGGCCGGCCGTTCCCCGGCGCACTGCTGCTGCAAGGAACCGCGGTGGCGGCGCTCGAGCTCTTGCTCGCGGCGCACTTCTATGGACGCATTTACCGCCATGCGGTGCGCACCGGTCTGCTGGCGCGGTACAGCGCGGAAGGCGCCGCTTGATGAGACAGCGACGCGCGCCTCACGAGGCCGAGCATACCCGGTTGCAACGTGACAATGGTTCGTTTAACGTCGAACCATGAAAGACGGACCGAATATCGCCCGCATCGCCTCGCTGCTCGGGGATCCGGCGCGCGCGGAGGCGCTGACCGCGCTCATGGCGGATCGCGCGCTCACGGCCACGGAGCTGGCGGCCGTCGCCGGCGTCACCAAGCAGACGATGAGCGCGCACCTCTCCAAACTGCTCGACGCGCGGCTGCTCGCCGTCGATCAGCAGGGGCGGCATCGCTACTTTCGGCTGGCCGACGCCGACGTGGCGCATCTGCTCGAGTCGCTCATGGGCGTGGCGTTTCGCACCGGCGCGGTGCGGCTGCTCGCGAGTCCGCGCGAACCGGCGCTGCGCAAGGCGCGAATCTGCTACGACCATCTCGCCGGCGAGCTCGGGGTGACGGCATTCGAGGCCTTGCTTCGCGCAAAGGTGTTCGTCCGCGCGCCGGACGGCATCCGGCTCACCGCCTGGGGGGCCGAGTGGTTCGCGAAGGTGGGCGTGGACACGGCGGCGGCGGCTCATCAGCGCCGCATTCTGTGCCGGCCCTGCATGGATTGGAGCGAGCGGCGCCAGCATCTCGCGGGCGCGCTGGGCTGCGCGCTGCTGTCCCGGCGTCTGCGATTGGGGATGGGCCAAACGGGATGCGGGCTCGCGTGTCATCCGCTTCACGCCGCGCGGGCAGAGGTCGTTCCTCGACCTCGTGGCAGGCGCGGCGCCGTGAGCGCAATTCCGCTGCGCGTGGCGCCTCCTCTCCTGAGCACGGCGCTGATCATGGTCGGCGCCGGGGTGATGGGTTCGCTGCTGCCGCTGCGATTCACGGCGATGGGCCTGTCGCCGGGCGTGATCGGCTTGATCGCGACGGCGGAGGCGCTGGGGTTTCTGGTCGGCTGCCTGTACGCGCACAAGATCATCTCGCCGGTCGGCTTGGAGCGCGCATACGGCGCCTTCGCGGGCACCAAGGCGGTCGCGATCCTCGGTCTGTACTTCGCGCAGAGCGCCGCCTCGCTCGCGCTGCTGCGGTTCGTGATCGGATTGAACGCCGCAGGGCTGGCCATCATCGTCGAAAGCTGGCTGAACGCGCTCGTGCCGAACGAGCAGCGCGGCCGGGTGCTCACCATTTATGTGCTGGTGTACGGGCTGTTCTACGGAGCCGGGCAGCTTCTGGGCGAGAACCTCAACGTCAGAGGCCCGGAGCTGCTGTTCATCGCCGGGATCGCGACCACTCTCGCGCTCGTGCCCATGGTGGGGATCGACGTGCGTGCGCCGGTCCTTCCGCAGCGCGTCAAGCGTCGAGATACTAAAGGCGCTGCGCACCTCTCCCGCGAGCGTGCTCGCCTGTCTGCTGAACGGCTTGATTCTCACCGGCTTCTACACCGTCGGACCCTTGTTCGGCCTGCGCATCGGCTTCGATCAGCAGCACATCGTGCTGTTGATGGCCTGCGTGTCGCTGGGCGGCTTGTTCTTGCAGTGGCCCATCGGCTTCGTTTCGGACAAGGTCGACCGTCTCTATGCCTTGATCGGCCTGGGAGCGGGCACCCTCGCCGTCGCTGCCGCGCTGCTGACGGTCGATCGAGCGACGCCGTTCCCGCTGCTCGCGGTGCTGTTCGCGATTTTCGGAGGTCTCGCCGAAAGTCTGTATGCCGTGGGAGTGGCGCATGCGAACGACCGCGCCGTCAGCGCCGATTACGTCGCGTTGTCCTCGACGCTCCTGTTCGTCTGGGCGCTCGGCGCCGCCATCGGACCGACCACGGGGACGTATGCGATCCAGCTCATCTCGCCGCATGCATTTTTCGCCTACGTGATCGCGCTCACGCTCACCTTCACCCTGTTCGCCATCTGGCGCCTGTACCGGCGCAAGCTCGACCGCGTGGTCGAAGAGCGAGAGGAATTTCTCGCCTATCCGCAGACATCGCCGGAAATCTATGCCTGGCTGCCGTATCATCGGGAGGCCCCTGACGAGGCCCCGGCCGGACCGGCGGCCGCGCATTCGACCAGCGGCGACTCAGCGACCTCCAACACCGCGGGTGACCTGTGAACCTACGCAGCATCATGACGACGCGGGTCGTCACCGTCGAGCTCGACGACTCCCTGGAGGTCGTCAAAAACATCTTCAACTCGATGAAATTTCATCATCTCTTGGTGGTCGATACGGGTAACAAGCTGTGCGGCGTCATTTCGGACCGCGATCTGCTGCGCGCACTGAGCCCTTACGTGGGTACGGCGTCGGAGAATGCGCGCGATACCGCGACGCTCCACAAGCGGGTGCATCAGATCATGACACGCCAACCCGGAGTCGGAAATCGACGGTCGTCTCCGGACTGTTCCCCACCCGGGTTCGGGCAACCGGGGTATCGCTCGTCTATAATGGCGCGATCACGATCTTCGGCGGTTTCGCGCCGGCGATCCTGAGCTGGTTCACCGCAGCCGCCGCGGGCTCGGTATTCGCCCCCGCCTGGTACGTGGCGCTGGCAGCGGTTCCGGCGATCATCTCGGTGGGGTTCCAACGCCGGCGGCCGCTTGCACGGGAGGCGTGATGGAGATCGAGACGCATGCAATGCACGGCATGGACCGCGCGACGCTGCGACGGCTGTCGCGGCGCTCGAACGCGCGCGGCTTTGTGCAGCTCGCCACGCACGGCGCGCTGATCTGCGCGACCGGGGTGCTCGTCTGGGCGAGCCGCGGCACAGTCTGGCTGCTGCCCGCCGTCATCCTGCACGGCGTGGCGCTCAATTTTCTGTTTTGCGCGCTTCACGAGACGATTCATCGGACGGCGTTCGCGAGCCGCCGCGCCAACGATGCGGTCGCCTGGATTTGCGGCGCCGTTCTGTGCCTGCCGCCGGAATATTTCCGGCTGTTCCATTTCGCGCACCATCGGTTCACGCAGGATCCTGCGCTCGATCCCGAGCTCGCGCAAACCGAGCCGCTCACCTTCGGCTCCTATCTTTGGCGCATGAGCGGCCTGCCGAACTGGCACAAACGCCTGAGCGTGACGCTGCGCCACGCCCTGGCCGGGCGCGTGACCGAGCCCTTCGTGCCTGCGCCCAAACGCCGCTTGATCGTGCACGAGGCGCGCAGGCTCTGGCTGTGCTATTGGGCGGTCCTGACGCTCTCGTTCGCGCTGCGCAGCGGCGATGCGCTGATCTACTGGGTGCTGCCGGTGCTCGCGGGACAGCCGTTCTTGCGGCTGTTTCTCCTGGCCGAGCACACCGGCTGCGCATTGAGTCCCGATATGTACGCCAATACGCGCACCACCTACACGAATGCGGCCGTGCGCCTGCTCACGTGGCAGATGCCCTTCCATGTCGAGCACCATGCCTTTCCCGCGGTGCCGTTCCATGCGCTGCACGAAGTCAATGCGCTCGTCCGGGGCCGCATCCGCTAGTCAGCGCGCCCGGATATTTCGCGCTGCACCGCGCGCTGATTCGCCATTTGCGCACGACACGCCCGGCCGGACGCCGGCAAACGAGCTAGGAGCGTCCGACGCGCATGTGCGGGCGGTACGTATCACCGGACGATGCCTCGATCGAGCGCGAGTTCAATCTGGTGCGCACCGAATGGAAGTTTCCGGCGAGCTTCAACGTCGCGCCGACCCAGGAGGTGCCCGTGGTCCGCATCCGGGAGGCCCGGCGTGAAGGGGTGCGGCTTCGTTGGGGTCTGATACCGTTTTTTGCGCACGGCATCGCGCCCAAATATTCGACGATCAACGCGCGCATCGAGACGGTGCAAACCGCCGCCAGCTATCGCGGCCCCTGGAAGCGAGGGCAGCGCTGTCTGCTCGTTGCGCAGGGATTCTACGAGTGGCAGACGCAGGCCGACGGCAGGACCAAGATCCCCTTCTATATTCACCTGAACGATCAGCCGATATTCGCCTTTGCCGGGCTGTGGGACTCCTCCAGAACCGACGCCGGCGAGGTCATCGAATCCTGCGTGCACATCACCATGCCCGCGAACCGCATCGTCGGGGAGATTCACAATACCCAGCATCGAATGCCCGCGATTCTGGCGCGACAGGATCGCGAAGCGTGGCTCGAGGGGAGCGCGGAGCAGGCATGGTCCGTCTTGAAGCCCTATCCCGATGAGCACATGGTGGCCTGGCCGGTGAGCGCCCGGGTCAACAAGCCCGCCAACAACGACCCCGAACTCATCGCGCCGGCGGCTTAGCGGGCCGGCGGCTCAGCGCTTCGGCGCCAGCGCCGCACTGCGCGCATCGAGCGTGAGCTCGCGCCGGTAACAGCGGCCGCGCGCGATGTAATGCTCGGCGGTGAGCTCGATCATCGCGAGGTCCCGCTCGTTGACCTGCCGCACGATTTTTCCCGGCATGCCCATCACCACGGAGCCGTCGGGGATGAGCTTGCCCGGCGGCACCAATGCGCCGGCGGCGATCAGACAATTGCGGCCCAGGACGGCCCGGTCGAGGATCATGGCGCCGTTCGCAATGAGAGTGGAATCCCCGACCGTGCAGCCGTGCAGCATCGCCCGATGCCCGACCGACACGTTCGCACCCAGGATCACGGGTTCGCCCTCGTCCGTATGGATCACGGTGCCATCCTGGATGTTGGTGCCGTCGCCGAGGGTGATCCAGTCGTTGTCGCCGCGGAGCACGCAGTTGAACCAGACGCTCGCAGCCACTCCGAATCGAACGTTGCCGATCACGCACGCGCCGGGCGCGACGTAGAAATCGTCACCCGCCGTCTGAATGCTTTTGCCGCCGAGCGAATAGATCACACACACCTCCGCGCTACTCGCCCCGGGTCGGCGCGATCTCGAGCGAGACCGGCTTTTTCGACCGCAACGCGAGCGCCAGATGGTACACGACGCCGATCGCGATCCAGCAGCCGCCGAGAACCTTTGCGGCGGTGTCCATTTCGTACAGGACATAGAGGATGATCAGCAATCCGGTCAACGGAAACAGCAGATGCCGCAGCCAGTCGCCGCTGCGCTGTCTGACGAAGTAGTGATTGATCACCGACAGATGCAGCAGGACGAAGCCGCTCAGCGCACCGAAATTGACGATCCGGGTGAGGTCGTCCGCCCGGCTGGCGAACAGCAGCCCGACCAGAATCGACACGCACGCGACCGCGAGCGTGCTCACGTAGGGGGTCCGAGCAGGTAGGCAAGCGGCACCATGCCCTTGGCGTCATCCCACACGAACCCGTACACCTGAAACGGCGCGATCGGCACCATGAAGATCATGCCGTAGATGACCAGGTCCCTGGTCGTCAGCACGCGGCGCAGCTGTTCCTGATAGCCGAAGTCTTGCAGCGACATGAGCTTAGCTTATCCTACCGACTACAATGAGCGCCGCATGACGCACCGGCACACGACGAAATCGTCGATTTGCCGAATTGGACGGTATCGTTCTACCTGCCGCGGCTGGTGTTCGATTGATGCAGCGCTGAGGCCAGGGCTTGCCGCGCGGCGGGCTGCGTCAAGCGGGCGCGGCAGATCCACACCTGCCTGAGGTCCTCGATCGGCCGCTCGCCCCTGTAGACCGACCGTTCGAGCGTGTCGCTCCATGCGCATTTCGCCGCGAGAAATTTCTCGAACGACGGCGACTTCGCGCCGAGATTCTGCTCGTCGCGCTCCGAGAGCCAGTAGACATCGCTCGCGGTGTGCCGAAACATTTCATCGACGAGATACTCCGGAACCGCGTTGTCCTGCACGAGGGCGCGCGCGTCCGCCAGCATGTCGTCCTCGAGAATCGCCGCGTCCGGCCCCGGCAGCAATGACGCGTCGGCATCGTCCAATTGCGGGCGATAAACGCCGATCAACCGCGGACCATCGGTCCCGCGCTGGTCGGCGGCGGCATAGATGAGGAAGCACGCACCCGCGCACCGGCCGGTCACCGGTCCGACGATGACCTCGGTGGACAGCGCCTTCACGAGCCTGGCGATTTTGATCGCTTCGGTCACATCGCCGCCGTCCGACGCCAGCAATAGCTTGCCCTGCTCGAAGAAGCGGTTCTGGTCCTCTGCGATCTTCGCCAACAGCCGATCGTAGTCGCCGGGAACGATGTCGCCGGAGAGCACCAAAGGGCCCGACGGGCCGACGTACTGCTTCGTGAACGGGTCGTGGTCCATATAAAAGAGCTCCGCCCCCCGCGCGGGTGCGCAGCCGATCAACAGCAAAACCATGCAGACGGCAATTCGCTGGCTCATTGGAGGCGCATGGTAGCAACGGCGCGCCGAAGGGCACTGTCGACC
The DNA here is from genome assembly GCA_963774865.1 of uncultured Gammaproteobacteria bacterium. Classification (GTDB taxonomy): domain Bacteria; phylum Pseudomonadota; class Gammaproteobacteria; order Steroidobacterales; family Steroidobacteraceae; genus Bog-1198. Next base: position 281,804 of record CAVZGU010000011.1, on the reverse strand, counting down.
GGGTCACGTCGACCGCATCACGCCGAGGCGCGCACCGCGGCACCGGCGACCGACGACACTATGCCAGCATCAGCAGGACTTGTTCACGACGGCGTTTGCGGGCACCAGGTGGGTTACGATGTCGGGTATGACGAGCATAGCTGCCTCTTCGAGCGGGCTGCGCCACAGCTTGAGGCAGCGGCACATGACGATGATTGCTCTGGGAGGTGTCATTGGTGCCGGCCTTTTCGTCGGCAGCGGCGTCGTCATCAAAGCGGCGGGACCCGCGGCGGTCCTCTCATTCGTGATCACGGGTCTGCTCGTCGTGCTGGTGATGCGCATGCTCGGCGAAATGGCCGTCGCGCTTCCGGCGGTGGGCTCGTTTTACGAATATGCCCGCCTGGCCTTCAGTGACCGGCCGCGGGCCGGTGAACTCGCCGGCTTTCTGACCGGCTGGATGTACTGGTATTTCTGGGTCATCGTCGTGGCGATGGAGGCGGTCGCCGGCGCCGGGTTGGTGCGCTTCTGGCTGCCCGGCGAACCGCCCTGGCTCATCAGTCTGGGGTTGCTGGTTTTGCTGACCCTGACGAATCTGATCTCGGTGAGGTCTTACGGCGAGTTCGAGTTCTGGTTCGCCTCGATCAAGGTTGCCGCGATAGGCGTCTTCCTGCTGCTTGCGGGCATCTACGTGCTCGGCCTGTGGCCGGGGGTCGGTGCGAGCGTGGCCAACCTCACGGCGCACGGCGGCTTCGCGCCGAACGGGATACTTCCGATCCTCACCGGTGCGGTGGCGGCAACGGGCTTTTACTTCGGCGCCGAGATCGTCACGATCGCAGCGGCGGAGGCGGCCGAGCCGGCGAAAGCGGTTGCCCGGGCGACGAACTCGGTCATCACGCGCGTCCTGTTCTTCTACGTGGGATCGATCCTGCTGGTCGTGTGCCTGGTGCCGTGGAATTCGGCGGGCATCAGCGCGCCCTACGTGAGCGCCCTCGGTGCGATGGGCATCCCCGCCGCGGCGCAGATCATGAACGCGGTGGTCCTCACCGCGGTGCTGTCGGCCCTGAATTCGGGGCTGTATGCCTCGTCGCGGATGCTGTTCGCTCTGACCAGGCGCGGCGACGCGCCCGAGGGTCTCTGCAAGCTCAGCCGCAGCGGCGTGCCGACCCGCGCCATTCTGCTGGGAACGCTGTTCGGCTACGGCGCCGTGGTCATGTCGTACGTCTCGCCGGATACCGTGTTTGCCTTTCTCGTCAATTCGTACGGAACGGTGGCGATATTCGTGTACGTACTGATCGCCATTTCGCAGCTGCGCCTGCGCGCGCGATTGGAACGTGAGGATCCGGCACGGCTTCGCATACGAATGTGGGCGTATCCGTACCTGACCTATCTGGCGATCGCCGGCATGCTCGGCATCGTTGTGGCGATGGCCTTCATCCCCGAGCAGCGAACCCCGCTCATCTTCGGCATCATCAGCCTGGGGCTCCTGCTGCTCGGTTTCGGCGCGCGCGCGCGCTTCGGCAGCAAGCCGGATATCGCGGCGCTGGCGATGGAGCCCCATCGATACGAAGAGCTTTAATATTCCGCCAGCGCCTCGCGCAATAGGGCGGCCATCTGGTCGATTTCGGCGCGGCTGGCGATGAACGCGGGCGCCATGATCGCGACATCGCCGGTGGTCTTGACGTGCAGGCCGCGATCGAAGAGCTTGGCCTGCAGCTCGGTGCCGCGCATCCCCGGGGCGCCTGCCCGGCTTGATCTCGATGCCCGCCAGCATGCCGTAGCCGCGCACATCCGCGACCGCCGGCAGATCCTGCAGCGCGAACATCGCGTCCAGGAAATAGGGCGACAGTTCGCGGCCCCTGGCGAACAGCCGCTCGGTCTCGTAGATCTTCGAGCGTCGCGAGGCCCGCGGCGCAGGCGGCCGGATGCGCCGAGTAGGTGTAGCCGTGGAAGAACTCCGGCGCGCCGTCCGGCGCCGCGTCGATGATCGTGCGGTAGATGCTGTCGCGCACCGCGACCGCGCCCATCGGCTGCGCGCCGTTGGTGAGCGCCTTCGCCATGGTGATCAGGTCGGGCGTCACGCCGAAGGAGTTCGGCCGCGAACGGCTCGCCGGTGCGGCCGAAGCCGCAGATCACCTCGTCGAACACCAGCAGGATGCCGTAGCGGTCGCAGATCTCGCGGATCCGCTCGAGATAGCCGCGCGGCGGCACCAGCACGCCGGTCGAGCCGGCGATCGGCTCGACGAACACCGCGGCGATGCGCTTCTCGCCGACCAGCTGCACGAAGCGCAGCAGATCGTCGGCGAGCTCGGCGCCGCTCGCGCCCATGCCGCGCGTCATGCGGTTCTCGGGCAGCAGCGTATGGCGCAGATGCAGCACGCCCGGCATCAGCGCGCCGAACGCCTCGCGGTTCTTGACCATGCCGGAGAGCGCGGTGCCGCCGATGTTGACGCCGTGATAGGCGCGCTCGCGCGACACGAAGTAGGTGCGCTGCGCCTCCTTGCGGGCGAGGTGATAGGCGAGCGCGATCTTGATCGCGGTGTCGACCGCCTCGGAGCCGGAGTTGCAGAAGAAGATGTGGTCGAGGTCCTTCGGCGTCAGCGCCGCGACCGCCGTTCGGCGAGCGCGAATGCGCCGGGATGGCCGCGCATGAAGGACGGCGTGAAGTCGAGCGTCTGCAGCTGCTCGCTCGACCGCGTCGGCGATCTCCGGCCGGCAGTGGCCGGCGGCGCGTCGTGAACAGTCCCGAGCTGCCGTCCAGGATCTTGCGGCCGTGCTGGCTCCAGTAGTACATGCCGCTGGCGCGACGAACAGGCGCGGCTCGCGCTTGAACTCGCGGTTGGCGGTGAACGGCAGCCAGTGCTGTTCGAGCGTTTCGATCGTCAGTTCCATGGTCATCTCCGCTCAGCCGAACGTGGAGCCAATATCCAGCGCCGCCGCCTGCAGGCGCGGCATGAATTCGATGGCGCGCATCAGCGGCAGCCGCGCGGTCGCGCCCTGCACCGCGAGCGAGGCGATGACCTCGCCGTGGCGGTTGCGCACCGGCACCGCGACGCAGGCGACGCCGAGCACGTATTCCTCGTTGTCGACCGCGTAGCCGGCGGTCACGATGCGGTCGAGCTCGGAGGCCAGCACTGCGCGGTCGGTGATCGTGCGCTCGGTGAAGCGCTCGAGCGGCAGCAGCTCGAGCAGACGCTGGCGCTCGGCTGCCGGCAGATAGGCCAGCAGCAGCTTGCCGCTCGCGCAGCAGTGCGGCGGCAGCGCGACGCCGCCCGCCGGGCATATGCAGGCGCAGCGGCCAGTCGGCCTCGATGCGGTCGAGATAGATCAGCGCGCCCTTGTGCAGCACCGCGAAGTTGCAGCTCTCGCCGATCTCGCTGACCACGCCCCGCAGACGTGCGCCGCTCGCGGCGGCGCCATCGTTGCGCAGCACGTCGAGCGCGAAGCGCGACAGGCGCTCGCCGATGATGTAGGCGCGCCCGCCGGGCTCGCGGGCGAGGAAGCCCGCCTCCTCGAACAGCGCGAGCGTGCGGTGCAGCGTCGGCTTCGGCAGTTCGGTCGCCTGCATCAGTTCCGACAGCGTGACCGCGCGCCCGGCGCGCACCAGCACCTCGAGCACGCCGAAGGCCTTGAGCGTCGAGGAGGTTTCGCCGGCGATCTCGCCGGTCTCGGCGGCGAGCGACAGGACCTGCTGTTCATCTTGACGACCTCGTTCCGATAAACGATACGAAAACTCTGGATAGGAATGCAGTTTGCCAGCGGACCATTGGGACTATGTCATACCCAAGAAACAAATCATGTCTCATCCGAAGAAACCGATAGGGAGCCGAGCCGATGAGCCAGTCGCAGAAGATGGGGCCCTCCGAGGCCTTCGTCGAAACCCTCGCCGCCAACGGCGTCACGCATGTCTTCGGCATCGTCGGCTCGGCCTTCATGGACGCGCTCGACATCTTTCCGGCGGCCGGCATCCGCTTCATCCCGGTCGCGCACGAGCAGGGCGCGATCCACATGGCCGACGGCTACGCGCGGGTCTCCGGCCGCCACGGCGTGTGCATCGCGCAGAACGGCCCGGGCATCACCAACTTCGTCACCGGCGTCGCGGCCGCCTACTGGGCGCATTCGCCGGTCGTGGTCATCACGCCCGAGACCGGCTCGCATGACGCATGGGCCTCGGCGGCTTCCAGGAGACCGAGCAGCTGCCGATCTTCTCCAAGATCACCAAGTTCCAGGGCGCACGTCAACAACCCGCAAGCGCATGGCCGAGATCACCGCGCGCTGCTTCGACCGCGCCATGCTCGAGATGGGCCCGACCCAGCTCAACATCCCGCGCGACTTCTTCTACGGCGAGATCGAGTGCGAGATCCCGCAGCCGATGCGCGATCGAGCCGCGGCGCCGGCGGCGCGCAAGGCGCTCGACGCGGCCGCCGCAGCTGCTCGCCGCGGCGCAAGTTTCCCGGTGATCCTCGCCGGCGGCGGCGTGATCATGTCGCGGCGGCACCGCCGAGGCGGTCGCGCTCGCCGAACTGCTCGGCGCGCCGGTGTGCAACAGCTACCTGCACAACGACTCGTTCCCCGCATCGCATCCGCTCGCGGTGCGGCCCGCTCGGCTACCAGGGCTCCAAGGCGGCGATGAAGCTCATCGCGCAGGCCGACGTGGTGCTGGCGCTCGGCACGCGCCTCGGGCCGTTCGGCACGCTGCCGCAGCACGGCCTCGACTACTGGCCGAAGAAGGCGAAGATCATCCAGATCGACGCCGACCCGCGCATGCTCGGCCTGGTGAAGCCGATCTCGGTCGGCATCTACGGCGACGCGCGCGCCGCCGCTGCGGCGCTGCTCGAGCGCCTCAAGGGCCAGCACGCTCGCCGCCGCGGCCAATCGCGCCGAGCGCGCCGCGCCGGATCAACGCCGAGAAGCAGGCCTGGGAGACGCGAGCTCGACGGCTGGACGCACGAGCGCGACGCCTACTCGATCGAGGTCGCGCGCGGCTCCGAGTACATGCATCCGCGCCAGATGCTGCGCGAGCTCGAGAAGGCGATGCCGGACAACGCGATGGTCTCGACCGACATCGGCAACATCTGCTCGGTCGCCGAACTCCTACCTGCGCTTCGATGCGCCGCGCTCCATGTTCGCCGCGATGAGCTTCGGCAACTGCGGCTACGCCTTTCCGATCATCTGCGGCGCCAAGGTCGCCGCGCCCGACCGGCCGGCGTTCGCCTACGTCGGCGACGGCGCGTGGGGCATCAGCTTCAACGAGCTGCTGACCTGCGCGCGCGAGAAGATCGGCGTCACCGTGGTCGTGTTCAACAACGGCCAGTGGGGCGCGGAGAAGAAGAATCACGTCGATTTCTACTCGCGACCGCTATCAGGGCGTGAACCTCGACAACCCGAGCTGGGCCGGCGTGGCGCGCGCCTTCGGCTGCGAGGGCGTGACGGTCGAACGGCTCGCCGACGTCGGGCCCGCGCTGCGCGCGGCCGCGCGCGGCGCAGAGCGAAGGGCAGACCACGGTGCTCGAGATGATGGTGACGCAGGAGCTGGGCGATCCGTTCCGCCGCGACGCGCTGTCGAAGCCGGTGCGCATGCTCGACAAGTACCGGGCGTTCACATGAGGCGCTGCGCTCCGCCGCCTTGAAGCCCATGCAGTTGCTCGTTTTCAACGCCGGGAGCTCATCGCTGAAGTTCGATCTGCTGGAACTGCAGGCGAGCGGAACTGCCCGGCGTCTGGCGGCCGGCGCCTTCGCCGATGCCGCCGATGGCTCCGGCCGGTTCATATTCCGCGCCGCCACCGCTGCGGAGACATCGCCGCCGGCGGTCTCGACCTTGGCGGAGGCGGCCGAGTTCGTGCTGGAGTGGCTTTCGAACCGCCTCGTCCACGGCCGCGATCTGCTGGGCGGCGTGACAGCGACCGTGCATCGGATCGTCCACGGCGGTGAGCGGTTCCGCGCGTCGAGCCTGTTGAATGAGCCGGAGCTCGAGGCGCTCGCCGAACTCAGCCCGCTCGCGCCGCTGCACAACCCCCCCGCCCTATCGGTGATCAACACCGTGCGCCGCAGGCTTGGCCCCCGGGTGCCGCTCATCGGTGTCTTCGACACGGCTTATTACGCGGATCTGCCCGAAGCCGCGATTCGCTACGCCGTGCCGCCCCGCTGGCGCACCGACTTCGGTATCCGCCGTTACGGGTTCCACGGCATGGCGCATCGCTACCTGTGCGAGGCCGCGTGCACGCGCCTTCAGGACGCCGGCGCGGCGGCTCGCATCGTCAGCCTTCAGCTTGGCCGGGGCTGTTCGGTGACCGCCGCACGCGGCGGCCGGCCGATCGCGACCAGCATGGGCTTCACGCCGCTCGAAGGGCTGGTGATGGGCACCCGCTGTGGGGACGTGGATCCGGGAGCGATCCTGCACGTGATGGAACGCGGCGGCATGTCCCCGGCCGAGGTGAGTCGAGAGCTGAATGAGCGGAGCGGACTGCTCGGGCTTTCGGGTCGGACCGCCGACATGCGCGAGCTGCTCTCGCTCGAGCGAGGCGGCGACCCGGCGGCTGCGCTCGCGGTGGAAGTGTTCTGCCGGCGCGCGCGGCACTGCCTGGCGGCGTACATCGCCGAACTCGGCGGCGTGGATGCCATCGTGTTCGGCGGCGGCATCGGCGAGAACAGCCCCAGCATTCGGCGGCGCATCGCAGGATCCCTCGAATGGGCCGGCATCGAGCTTGAGCCTGAGGCCAATGCTGCATGCGCCGGCGTCGAATCGAGCATCGCCTCCGCGGCGAGCCGCGCTGCGATATGGGTCATCCCCGTGGACGAGGCAAGCGTCATTGCCGCCGACGCCGCGGCGCTGCTGCGCGCTTAGCCGGCCGCGGGACGGCCGGGTCCCCAATGCCGGTCGGCAATCAGGCAGATGATCTCGAACATCATGGTGGCGCCGACCAGTGCGGTATTGCCGGTCTGGTCGTAGGGCGGCGCCACTTCGACGACGTCGCCGCCGATCAGATTCAGGCCGCGCAGGCCGCGCAGCAGCAGCTGCGCATCCAGCGTCGAGATACCGCCGACTTCAGGCGTTCCGGTGCCCGGCGCGTACACCGGATCGAGCCCGTCGACGTCGAACGAGACATAGGTGGGTCCGTCGCCGACGATGCGACGCGCTTCCTCGATCACACGCTCGACGCCCAGCGCAGCGAATTCCTCGATGAACACCACGCGCATTCCGTGGTCGAGCGAGAAGTTGATGCCGTCCATCAGGTTCTGGCCGCCGCGGATGCCGATCTGAATGGTGCGCTTCGGGTCCAACAGCCCATGCTCCACCGCGAGCCTGAAGGGCGCGCCGTGCGTGAATTTCGAGCCGTACAGATCGCCCCAAGTGTCCGTGTGCGCGTCGATGTGGACCATGCCGATGGGGCCGTCCGCCGCGATGGCCTGAAAGATCGGGAAGGTGATGGAGTGGTCGCCGCCGGCGGTCACCGGAATGACCCCCGCGCGGTGCACCAGCCGATAAAAATCCGCAATCTGCGCCGTTTGCGCCTCCAGATCGTAGCGGCCGGCGAAGCGCACGTCTCCCAGGTCGGCGATGCGGCACAGCTCGTAGGGATTCATGCGCATGCCCAGATTGAAGCTGCGCATGAGGCTCGATGAGTTGCGGATCTCGCGCGGGCCGTGGCGGGCTCCGGGACGATTGGTTACGCCCAGATCGGTGGGTACGCCGATCAGGCCGATGTCGACCTGATCCAGGCTGGTTGCCAGCGGCGCGCGCATGAAGGTGGCGATTTCGGCATAGCGCGGCTCCTTCATCGGTTCGTAATCCAGACCGTCGACGGTGCCTTTCTTTGTGTAGCTCATAGGATCCTCAGTTTTTTGCGACGCCGAAGCTGGGCTCGCGGCCGGCGAGACTCAAATCCCCACCAATAGGGTAAGCGGCGAGAACGACCAGATCCAGCGTCACCATCCGCCCTGTGCTCCGGTGAATCCGCGCTACGCCGCGGCCGCCGTCAGCCTGCGCGCGTCTTCGAGCCCATGGCCTTCGGGCCCCGCTTCGCGGCGCCAGAGCAGCGCGGCCGAGGACAGCGCGACCAGCGAGCTGCGACTGACTGAATCCGCGCTGCCGCAGCAGCAGGCCTGCGATCGGGCCGATCACATCGTCTTCGTAGTAGCTGCTCGACACGGCGACCGCCGCCAGCACCAGCGCCCACCAGCGTAGCGGCGAGTAGCCGCTGCTGCGGCTGGTATCGGCCGCGGCGGGGGCCTGACTCACCGAATCCGCGCGCCCTGGCCGCTGAGGGTCGCGCCGAGCGCGGCCGCCAGTCCCCGCGGACTGCTGGCGGCCATGAGCGCCTTAACCAGGACGACGTCCAGCATCCGGGCGGGTTCGGCAATCATTCGCATGAGCGCCGTAATGTAAGGGCCCTCGATGCGCCATGTCGATTTGTAATTTGTATTCAGACAGTGCACTCTCATGCCACTGTCATAAATCTGTCATGATGTTGTTGTTAATTGTTAATTCGGTGTGCGTAAAAAGCATCCGGCAAGAAAGTTCTGACCGACGAGACTCGAGAATAACGCCGAATGCTCTCTTCGATGGCTTTTTGACGTTTCTAAGCAACAAAACGGGCCTGCCCGCGGGCCTATAGATTTTCTAAGGGAAGGGATGAACACATGAATTCGAATCCGAAGCTGTCCTATGCGATTGCCGCGATCTTGAGCGGTTCCGGAGTGGGTGCGGGAATCGCGCAAGCGGCAACCGCAAGTGACGCGAGCGCGAACGAATCCGAGAGCATCCAGGAAATCGTCGTCACCGCCCAGCGCCGCATCGAGTCGATCCAGGACGTGCCGATTACGATCCAGGCGATCACCGGCGAGCAGCTGAAGCAGCTCAACATCCAGACCTTCGACGATCTGCTGCGGTACACGCCGAACGTGACATTCAGCGGAAACGGCCCAGGCACGGGCAACATTTTCATGCGCGGCCTGAGCTCGGGCGGCTCCGGCAACCAGTCGCAGTCGACCACTGCCCCGTTCCCGAATGTGGCGCTGTATCTCGACGACGAGCCGATGCAGTTTCCGGCGCGCAACAATGACGTGTACATGGTCGACATGGAGCGGGTCGAGGTGCTCGAGGGCCCGCAAGGCACTCTGTTCGGCGGCGGCGCACAGGCCGGCGCCATTCGCTACATCACGAACAAGCCGAAGCTCGATACCACGGAAGCGAACTTCAATGCGGGCTACGGCTACACCTCGGGCGGGGACCCGAATTCCAACGCCAACGCAACGATCAACCTGCCGCTGATCGCGGACACCTTGGCGGTGCGTGCGACGATTTTCAACGACCACCGCGGCGGCTACATCAACAACGTGCCGGGCACGGCCTCGTTCATCAACTACCCGACCGCTGCGGCGCTCAAGGCATACCCGACCAGCAATCCGCCCACCCAGAGCCCGGTGGCCAACAACGCGGCTCTGGTGGGGGATAACACCAACCCGGTCAACTACACCGGCATCCGGGCCTCCATGCTGTGGAAGATCAACGACAACTGGAACGCGCTGCTTACACAGAACTATCAGAACATGCAGGCGGACGGCTATTTCAACTCGTATCCGGTCGCCAACGACGGCCAGGCGCTGGGTCCCTACCAGATCACCGCCTTCAGCCCGGCCTACGACCATGACAAATATGAGAGCACGGCCTGGACGCTCAACGGCCGATTCGGCAGCCTGGGCCAATATGGCGACCTGAAATTCGTGTACACGGGCAGCTATCTCGACCGCAACATCGACCAGCAGGCCGATTACTCCAACTACCTGCGCAGTCACCATGGCTCCTACTACGCGTGCACGGGGCGGGGCGCCGGATACTCCTATTTCCGGTCGGCCAAGCCGACCACCTGCTATGCGCCGGTGGGCGCCTGGAACGACACCGTACGCAACACGAACCAGACCCACGAGATACGCCTGAGCACCTCGGAGGACAACCGGATTCGCGGCCTCGTCGGCGCCTTCTATGAGGACTTCAAGATCTACGATCAGATGAACTTCAACTACCTGCCGATACCGCAGTGTAGTCCGACCAACCTCGCGATCTCGGCGGGCGGCGGTCCGGACTGCTTGTCGGCCGTCGGCCCGCTGCCCGGCACGTATGCGAACAATCCCAACCTGCGCGTGAACTCGAACACGGCGTTCGGCGAGGACGTGGAGCGCGGCTACCGGCAGACGGCGTTTTTCACGTCGGTCGATTTCGACATCCTGCCGAAGGTGCTGACGCTCACCGGCGGGACGCGCTACTACCACTACGATGAGTTCGAGCGGGGGTCGGAATTCTACAGCTCGTCAACGATCCTCAACCTGCCCAATGGGGCCGTCACCGCCAAAGGCGCTGCCGGCTTCCCGATCAACTTGAACAAGACCGAGCACGGCTTCAAGAGCCGCGGCAACCTGACCTGGCACATCACGCCGGACTACATGGCGTACTACACCTACTCGCAGGGTTTCCGTCCGGGCGGCTTCAACCGTACGAAGTCATTTGCCGATGGCACCATCGATCTGAAGGCGGTGGCCCCCTATAGCGCCGGTGGATCGGACAAGCAGTTCAACAAGCCGTCTGGCTACGATTCGGACAACCTGACCAACAACGAGATCGGCTTCAAGAGTGAATTTTTCCAGCATCGGGTCCAGGCCAATTTGTCCTTGTACAAAATGAACTGGAGCAACGTTCAGCTGCCGCTGTTCGACCCGGTGCACCTCGGCAACACGACCTTCGACATCAACGGCCCCACCTACCAGGTCAAGGGCATCGAGCTTCAGCTGGTTGCCCGCGTGACCGAAGGCCTCACGGTGCAGGGGTCGGGCTCCTGGAACAGTACCAACCAGACCAACGCGCCTTGCTTGACGGCCAATAAGGCAACCGCGCTCGGCGCGGCCCGGTCGGAACCTGCATCACGCAGGTCAATGGACTGCCTTACACCAATCCGTACGGCGTCCTCGACACGTCTCCGCCGTTCTCGCCGCCCCAGCTGTTCAACCTGCGCGCGCGCTACGACTGGACGATGGGCGACTACAAGCCGTTCGCCATGGTGGGCGCCAATCATGTCGGCAGCATGCGAAACGAGCCCGCCAGCTTCCCGGCGGGCACCTCGTCATTTTGCTCGCCGGTTCCGACCACCACGCTGTGTCAATATACGATGCCGTCGTATACGACGTATGACGCATCAATCGGCGTGGCCAAGGACAACTTGGACGGTGCAGGTCGCGGGCAGCAACATCACGAACTCGGATGCCAGTACGAATACCTCTTCGTATCAGTTCATCGAGTCCGAGGTGCCGCTGCGCCCGCGGGTGGTGACGCTGCTGATGAGCTACAAGTTCCGATAAGCCCGGCTGCGGCCGCTTGCCGTAGAATCGAGGGCGGACGCTTGTCCGCCCTTTTTTTATGCGCGCCCTCATGGATTCCACCGACGCCAAAACGACCCATCTGCCATTGCCTCCGAAGTGCCCGCGGGTGCGCGCGCTGCTCCGAGAGCGCAAGTTCGCCGAGGCGCTGGCCGCGGCCCAAGCGCTGCTCGCCGATGCCCCAGACCACCGTGATGCGCTGCTGTTTGTGGCCGTCGCCCAGCGGTATCTGGGCCGGATCGCCGAAGCGCTGAACACCCTCGAGATCCTGGAACGGCATCATCCGCGCTTCAGCCGCCTTTACGAGGAGCGCGGGCGCTGCTTCGTCGAATTGAAGCAGGCGCCTCAGGCCATCGAGGCATTTCTGCGTGCGGTGAACTTCAATCACGCGCTGCCCGGCAGCTGGACGATGCTCGATGGCCTCTACCGCATGATGGGGCAATCCGACAACGCCGCGATGGCGGCAAGTCACGTGGCAACGCTACGGAAGATACCGCGCCGAGGTCGTGACTGCAACGGGACTGTTCGAGGACGGCGATCTGGACGCCGCCGAGGCGATCGTGCGCAGCCATCTTCTGCAGCATGGCGATCAGGTGGAAGCCATGCGCCTGCTCGCCCGCATCGGCATTGCAAGCAAGGTGTTCGACGATGCCGAGATGCTATTGGCGGCCGTCCTCGGGCTGGCGCCCGGATATCGCGCCGCGCGCAAGGAATATGCCGAGGTGCTCGTCGAGCTTCACAAATATCCCGAGGCGCGTCGCGAGCTCGAGCAGCTCCTCGACGAGGATCCGGACAACCGGCTGTATTACCAGGGGCTATATGCCACCACTTCCGTCGGGCTGGGCGAACATGAACGGGCCATCGCACTGTACCGGGAGCTGCTGCAGGGGACTCCGGAAGATGCCGACCTGCACCTGTCGATCGCGCACGCACTGAAGACGCTCGGGCGGCGCGAGGAGGCCATCGAATCCTACCGCCGGGCGGCAGCCTGCCGGCCGAACTTTGGCGATGCGTACTGGAGTCTCGCCAACCTCAAAACCTACCGGTTCACGGATGAGGAGCTGGCACGGCTGCGGGCCGCGCAAGCCGAGCCGAGCGTCGGGCTCGATCGATCGGTTTCACCTGTGCTTTGCCCTCGGCAAGGCGCTCGAGGACCAGGGCGAATTCGCCGAATCCTTTCATTACTACGCGCTGGGCAATGCGCTGAAGCGCTCTGAAAGCAGGTATCGCCCTGAAATCATCGAGAACAATACGCAGCCGACAGATCGAGGTATGCACGCCGTGAGTTCTTCGCGGGCCGCCGAGGCTGGGGTGCGCAGGATCCGGATCCCGATCTTCATCGTCGGCCTGCCGCGCTCGGGCTCGACGCTGATCGAGCAGATCCTGGCCTCGCACTCGAAGGTCGAAGGCACGCAGGAGCTGGCCAACATCCAGCAGATCGTCAGCAAGCTTCGGGGCCGCGACCCGGAGCTGAACAATCCGCGCTATCCGCGCATCCTCGAGCGAGATGAGCGGCGAGGATTTTCGCACGCTCGGCGAGCGATACATCGCCGACACCCGGGTCTACCGCACCGGCAAGCCCTTCTTCATCGACAAGATGCCGAACAACTTCCGGCACCTCGGGCTCATTCACCTGATGCTGCCGAACGCCAAGATCATCGACGCGCGGCGCGAGCCCGATGGCGTGCTGTTTCAGCAATCTGAAGCAGCTCTTCGCCACGGGGCAGGAGTTCACCTACAGCGTCGAGGACATCGCGCGCTATTATCGGACCTATCTGGAGCTGATGCGGCATTGGGATCGGGTACTGCCTGGACGGGTCCTTCGCGTGCGGCACGAGGATGTCGTCGATGACCTCGAGGGCAACGTGCGGCGCATCCTCGATTTCTGCGGCCTCGAATTCGAACCCGCAGTGCATCGAGTATCACAAGACGGTGCGCAGCGTGCGCACCGCGAGTTCCGAGCAGGTTCGCCAGCCCATCTATCGCGAGGGCCTCGATCACTGGAAGAACTTCGAGCCCTGGCTCGGACCGCTGAAGCAAGCACTCGGTGATGGGCTGAACCGCTACCGCGATGAGTAACACGAGCGTCAAGCCGGGTCGAAACGATCCGTGCCCTTGCGGCAGCGGAAACAAGTACAAACGCTGCTGTGGACTTCATACCGGCGCGGCGGCGTCGCCGCATTCGCTGAATCCGCGGGAGATCGGCGCGCTGGTCGCGCTGGTCGATCAGGAACGCGTGAGCGAGGCGGAACACAGGTCTCGTGCGCTGCTCGCCATGCACCCCGACGCCGGGATGCTGTGGAAGATCCTCGGCGTGGCGCTCATGCGGCAGGGCAAAGACGCATTGCACCCGCTGCGAAGAACCGCCGAGCTGATGCCGCATGACGGCGAGGCGCACGGCAATCTGGGCGCGGCGCTGCACGATCTGGGGCGGTGGGACGAGGCATTGGCGAGCCTGCGCCGAGCGCTTGCGATCCAGCCGAACAACGTCGAGGCACTCGTGGATGCAGCCGACGCACTGAGAGCGCTCGGGCAGGCACGCGAAGCGGCTGCGCTCTATCAACGGGCACTCGAGCTGAGTCCCCCTCGTCGAGGCACACAACAATCTGGGCAATGCGCTGCTGGAGCTGGGCCAGCATGATGGCGCGCTCGCCTGCTACCGCCGTGCGCTCGAGCTCAGGCCGAATGACGTGCAGATACTGTGCAATCTCGGCAGCGCGTACTGGAAGCTCGGGCAGCGCGAGGAAGCCGCGGCGAGCTTCCGGCAGGCACTTGCATCGAATCCCGGCTGCGTGGAAGCACTCATCAACCTTGGGGATGTGCTGCGTGACCTCGGGCATCGCCGCGAAGCGGCAGCCCTCTACGCGCGCGCCGTCGAGCTCGGCCCCAAGCGTGCGGAGAGCCACTACAAGCTCGCAAGCGCGTTGTTCGAATTGCGCAGGATGGATGAGGCCGCGGCCAGCTACGCCCGGGCGCTCGAGCTTGAGCCCGCCATGCTCCAGCCCATTTGGGCCTCGGTGTGGTGCTGCGCGCGCAGCATCGGCACGGCGGTGCAGAAGGGAGCTGCCAGGCCGCACTGGCCATCGACCCGAACTACGTCGAGGCGCTGTCGCTCCTCGGGGAGCTGCGGGCCGACCGCGGCCGATTCGCCGAGGCAGAGCAGTTGTTCCAGCGCGCCATCGCGATCGATCCGGATTTCTCCTTTGCCTATTCCAGCATCGCGACGCACCGGAAAATGACCAGCGGCGATACCGCTTGGCTCAAGGGCGCCGAAGCGCTGCTCACGAAGCGGCTGCCGCTCGACCATGAGATCAGCCTGCACTACGCACTCGGCAAATACTTCGACGACATCGCACAGTACGATGATGCGTTCGGGCATTACCGACAGGCGAACGAGCTGACCAAACGCTACGGATCGAAGTACGAGCCGTCGAATTTGACCCGACGCGTCGATGAGTTCATCGCGAGCGTCGATGCCGAGTTCCTGCGCCGGCGCCGTACACACGGGTCCGCCTCCGAGCTTCCGGTTTTCATCATCGGCATGCCGAGATCGGGCACCTCGTTGACCGAGCAAATCCTCGCCTCCCACCCGGCGGTTTTCGGTGCCGGGGAAGTGCCTTTCTGGGATGCCGCATACCTCGCGGTCACCGGTACGCCGGCCGGGGCGGACCTGATACCTCGCGTGGCCGCCGATTATCTCGAGCGCCTGACGGCGTTCTCCGGCACGGCACTGCGGGTGGTCGACAAGATGCCCGCCAATTTCTGGTACGCGGGACTGATCCACGCCGCGTTGCCGCGGGCCCGAATCATCCACATGAGCCGCCATCCCGTCGATACCTGTCTGTCGATTTATTTTCAGCATTTCTTCAATTGGGATCCGTACGCCAACGATCTTGGCAGTCTCGCGCACTACTACCGCGAATACCTCCGCATCACCGGCCACTGGCGCACCGTTCTGCCCGCGGCGGCGCTGCTGGAAGTGCCCTATGAGGGGCTCATCGCAGATCAGGAGGGCTGGACCCGGCGGATGCTGGACTTCGTCGGGCTGCCATGGGACCCGAAGTGCCTGGATTTTCATCAAACCGATCGCGTCGTCATCACCGCCAGCAAATGGCAGGTCCGGCAAAAGATCAGTACCGCATCGGCTGGGCGCTGGCGCCACTATGAGAAATACCTGGCGCCGCTGCGCCACCTGACGGACCCGGCCCCGCCACCGGACGGCGGGACGAGCCGCGGTTAGAGCTGCGGGAACGCTGGATCGGAAGCTATGCGGTAGCCAGTGATCGCGCCGTGCTCATCGAGGCGCCGTCGGCGGGGGTCCGCCTGGTCGTGTTCACGAGCGGCATCGGGGCTTCGACGGGTTTCGCGATCGGCGAGGAAGTCGTTCAAGAGCTGTTCGACTGACCTACCGGAGGCCTGGCCCGCGATTACTGCTTTGCAGCATCGTCAACTGCCTATTGTCAACAATCTACAATCGTGGCAAGCTTCACTGCATTTTCACCGATGGATATGCCATGGCACCCGCCGCCGCTCCCACCGCGCTGCAACTGGTGCAGATCGAACTCGCTCCCGGCGCTCGTGCAGGCCGAAATCGAGCAGCTGATCCTGCGCGGCGAGCTCGCCATCGGCCAACACGTCAATGAGAGCGAACTCGCGGCCCGCTTCGGAACCAGCCGCGGTCCCATCCGCGAGGCGCTGCGGGCCCTCGAGGAATCCGGCCTGGTCCGCTCGGAGAAACATCGCGGTGTCTTCGTGCGCGAGATTTCGGTCGCCGAAGCCGACGAGATCTACGACGTTCGCGAGGCGCTCGATCAGCTGATCGGCCAGCGGGTCGCCGAGCGCGCGACGCCGGAGCAACTCGGCGATCTGCAAGTCGCTCGTCGCCGAGATGGATGAGGCGACCGCTGCAGCAGGACGTCAAGCGCTACCACGCGCTCAATCTGAAGTTTCACGACCTGCTGGTCGAGTTCGCGGGCAATGCCCGCCTGACCGAAAGCTACCGGCTGCTGACGAAGGAGCTGCTGCTGTTCCGCCTGCGCGGGCTGCAGGACGGCGGCGGCTTCGCGGTCTCGAACACCGAGCACAAGGCGGTGCTGGAGGCCGTCGCCGCACGCGACGGCGCCCGGGCCGGGCCGGCTGCTGCGCCAGCACGCGGCGGAGAGCCGCGCCCGCATGCACAAGGCGGCGGCCGCCGCCGACAGCATCGTCAACATCCGCGACGCGACCGCACCAGGGAGCAGAACTTGCCAAACGACATCACTGTAAACGGCCGAACCTACCACTGGATGGACCGTCCGCTGGTCGTCGTCTGCATCGACGGCTGCCAGTACGAGTACATCACTGCCGCCGTCGCCGCCGGCGTCGCGCCGTTCCTCGGCCGGCTGCTCGCCGGCGCGGGCACCTGCTTCATGGCCGACTGCGTCATGCCGAGCTTCACCAACCCGAACAATCTGTCGATCGTCACCGGCGTGCCGCCCGTCGGTGCACGGCATCTGCGGCAACTACTTCTTCGACCCCGAGCGGCGGCGAGGAAGTGATGATGAACGACCCGCAGCATCTGCGCGTCGGCACCATCCTCGCGGCGTTCGCCGCAGGCCGGCGCGAAGGTGGCCGTGATCACCGCGAAGGACAAGCTGCGCAAGCTTCTCGGCCACCGGATGAAGGGCATCTGCTTCTCGTCGGAGAAAGCCGACCAGGTGACGCTGGCCGAGAACGGCATCGAGAACGTGCTCGAGCTCGTCGGCATGCCGGTGCCCTCGGTGTACAGCGCGGCGCTCTCGGAATTCGTGTTCGTCGCCGGCGTCAAGCTGATGGAGCGCGAGCGGCCCGACCTGATGTACCTGTCGACCACCGACTACATCCAGCACAAGGCCGCCCCGGGCACGCCGGCGGCGAACGACTTCTACGCGATGATCGACCGCAATCTCGCGCGGCTCGACGCGCTGGGCGCCACGATCGTGCGTCACCGCCGATCACGGCATGAACGCCAAGCACGGCGCCGACGGCCAGCCCAACGTGATCTACCTGCAGGACACGCTCGATGCGTGGCTCGGCACGGGCAAGGCGCGGGTGATCCTGCCGATCACCGATCCGTATGTCGTGCACCACGGCGCGCTCGGCTCCTTTGCGCTCGTCTACCTGCCGCCGCAGCGCCGATCGACGCGCCGTCGCCGAACGGATCGCGGCGCTTCCCGGCATCGAAGCGGTGCTGACGCGCGCCGAAGCCGCGGCGCAGTTCGAACTGCCGGCGGACCGCATCGGCGACCTCGTGGTCGTGTCGCGGCGCGACACGGTCATCGGCACCAGCCGCGAGCAGCACGATCTGTCCGGGCTCGACGTGCCGCTGCGCTCGCACGGCGGCGACGTCGGAGCAGAAAGTGCCGCTGCTCGTCAACCGGCAGCGTCGCCGAGCAGCCGGCGAACCGCCGCTGGCGCAACTTCGATGCGTTCGACCTCGGCTCAACCTCGCCGCCGTCCGCCTAGGAACTCCGATGCCGCCAGTCGCCACTGCTCCGCGCGAGCCGATCCGCGAATCCCTGCGGATCGCGGGCGAAAAGTGTCCCGGCCGACCGGGTCATCGAGGTTCGCCATCCCTACAGCGGCGAGCTCGCCGGCACCGTCCCCAAGGCCACCGTCGAGGATGTCAGACGCGCGCTGCAGATCGCGCGCGACTTCAAGCTCCCCGCTCACGCGCCACGACCGCTACAGGATCCTCATGAAGGCCGGCGCGATCATTGCGGCGAGGCGCGACGAGCTCGCGCGCCTGATCACGCTCGAGTCGGGCCTGTGCCTGAAGGACTCGCAGTACGAAGTCGGCCGCGCCTCGGATGTGCTGCTGTTCGCCGCCAACCAGGCTCTGGTCGACGACGGCGAGGTGTTCTCCTGCGACCTCACGGCGCACGGCAAGAGCCGCAAGGTCTACACGCTGAAGGAGCCGCTGCTCGGCGCCATCACCGCGATCACGCCGTTCAACCATCCCGCTGAACCAGGTGATCCACAAAGTGGCGCCCGCCGTGGCCACCAACAACCGGGTCGTGCTCAAGCCGAGCGAGAAGACGCCGCTGACCGCATTTGCGCTCGCGGACATCCTGTATGAGGCGGGGCTGCCGCCCGAGATGCTGTCGGTGCTCACCGGCGACCCGGCCGAGATCGCCGACGAGCTGCTGACCAGCGCGGACGTCGACCTCGTCACCTTCACCGGCGGCGTATCGATCGGCAAGTACATTGCCGCCAAGGCCGTCTACAAGCGCCAGGTGCTGGAGCTCGGCGGCAACGATCCGATCATCGTGCTCGAGGATGCGGACCTCGAAGAAGCGGCCACGCTCGCGGCGAGCGGCTCCTACAAGAACTCCGGCCAGCGCTGCACCGCCGTCAAGCGCATGCTGGTACAGGAGAGCGTGGCCGACCGCTTCGTCGAACTGCTGGTCGAGAAGACGCGTGCCGTCAAGTACGGCGATCCGTTCGATCCGACGATGGACATGGGCACGGTGATCGACGAGCCATCGGCGCGGCGATTCGAGGCGGTCGTGAACGAAGCGGTGGCGGCCGGCGCGCGGCTGCTGATCGGCAATGTCCGGCGCGGCGCACTGTATTCGCCGACCGTGCTCGACCGGGTCACGCCGGACATGACGGTCGTGCGCGAGGAGACCTTCGGCCCGGTCTCGCCCGTGATCCGCTTCAAGACGGTGGACGAGGCCATCCGCATCTCGAACGGCACCGCCTACGGCCTGTCCTCCTCGCTCTGCACCAACCGCATGGACCTGATCACCCGCTTCATCCGGGAGCTGCAAGTCGGCAGCGTGAACGTGCGCGAGGTCCCGGGCTACCGGCTGGAGATGACGCCGTTCGGCGGCATCAAGGACTCGGGGCTGGGCTACAAGGAAGGCGTGCTCGAAGCGATGAAGAGCTTCTGCAACACGAAGACCTATTCGCTGCCCTGGTAACGGCATGGGCAGCACCGTCATTCTGGATCTGATGGGCGGAGTCGCGCTGCTCCTCTGGGGCCTGCACATGGTCCACAGCGGCGTCGCGCGCGCGTTCGGCGCAGATCTGCGGCGTCTGCTCGGAATTGCCCTGCACAGCCGGTTTCGCGCATTCCTGGCGGGCGCCTTCGTCACCGCGCTGCTGCAGAGCAGCACCGCCACGGCACTGATGGCGGCCTCGTTCGTCACCGGCGGCGCCTTGGACCTTGGTCCCGCTCTCGCCGTCATGCTCGGCGCCAACGTCGGCACGACGCTGGTCGTACAGATCCTGTCGTTCAACATATCCGTCGTAACGCCCATCCTGTTGCTGACGGGAGTCATTGCATTCAAGCGCGGCGGCAGGACCCGGACACGCGATCTTGGCCGCGCCGTGATCGGCATCGCCCTGATGCTGCTGGCGCTGCACATCTTCCTCGACACCCTCGTGACGACGGGAAGCGTGACGGTCTCGCACGCATTCTTGGGCGCGCTCGCACGCCACCCGATGCTGTGCTTGGTTGTCGCGGCCGCCGTGACCTGGGCTGCGCACTCGAGCGTCGCCGTGGTACTCGTCGTGATGTCGCTCGGGGCCGCCCACCTGCTCTCTCCGACAGCCGTCATCGCCATGGTGCTGGGCGCGAACCTCGGCAGCGCCTTGAACCCCCTCATCGAGACCAGCCAAGCGGGGAATCCGGCGAGCCGGCGTCTGCCGGTGGGTAATCTGCTCACTCGGCTGGTGGGTTGCGCACTGGTACTGCCGCTGCTGAATCCCATCGCCGACACACTGCAGCGCTACGAGCCCAACCCCGCGCGCCTGGCGGCGGACTTTCACACCGCCTTCAACATCCTGCTCGCGCTGCTGTTCATCGGGCCCCTCAATCTGGTGGCTGCGCTGCTCACCCGTTGGCTGCCGGACCAGCCCAGCACCGCGGACCCGGGCACTCCGCTCTATCTCGACTCGTCCGCCGCCGCCGCTCCCGCCGTGGCGCTGGTCTGCGCCGCACGCGAGGTGCTGCGGATGGGCGACCTGATCGAGCAGATGCTGCGGCAGGCGATGAGGCGCTGCTGACCAACGACCGCAAGCTGGTCGCCGAGATCTGCCACATGGATGACGCGGTCGACAGCCTCAACATGGCGGTCAAGCTGTACGTAACCCGGATGACGCGCGACAGCCTGGATGACCGCGACGGCTATCGCGCCATGGAGATCATCTCATTCTCGATCAATCTCGAGCACGTAGGCGACATCATCGACAAGAACCTGATGGACTTGGCGTCGAAGAAGATCAGGCGCGGCATCACATTTTCCAAGGAAGGCGAGGCCGATCTCGTGGAGTTTCACCAGCAGGTTGTCAACAGCCTCACCCTCGCGATCGGCATCTTCATGTCGGGCGATATGGACGTGGCCCGTCAACTGGTAGCCGCCAAAGCGCAGCTGCGCGAGAGAGAATTCGCAAGCGGCCGAGCGGTACCTCGCACGCTTGCGCGAGGGGACGCCGGAAACGATCGAGTCGTACTCGCTGGATCTGGACATTCTGCGGGATCTGAAGCGAATTCACTCGCACCTGTGTTCGGCCGCGTATCCCGTCCTCGAGCGCGCGGGAGCGCTGCAGCGCAGCCGTCTCAAAGATCCCGCGTTCGGCCGGCCGAAAGCCGTGAACCGCCTCCCGATCAAACCACACGTACCGTGAACCCACTGAGATTGCCATGACCGACCCGATCCTGCTGACGCCCGGCCCTCTGACGACCTCGGCGGAGACCAAGTCCGCGATGCTCTCGGACTGGGGATCGTGGGACGGCGCCTTCAACGCGCTGACCGCATCGGTGTGCCGCGATCTCGTCGCCATCGTCCATGCGCAGTCCGACCACGTCTGCGTGCCGCTGCAGGGCAGCGGCACGTTCGCCGTCGAAGCGGCGCTCGGCACGCTCGTGCCCAAAGCGCGGCAAGGTGCTGGTGCCGGACAATGGCAGCTATTGCAAGCGCATCGTGCGGATCCTGGGCTATCTGGGCCGCGAGGCCGTCGTTCTGCCGCATGGCGAGCAAGAGCCGGCCGACCCCGCGCGCATCGATGCCGCGCTGAGCGCCGATCCGGCGATCACGCACGTCGCGCAGGTGCACTGCGAGACCGGTACCGGGATCCTGAATCCGCTGCCGGAGATCGCGGCGATCGTGGCAGAGCACGGCCGCGGCCTGATCGTCGACGCGATGAGCTCCTACGGCGCCATCCCGATCGACGCTCGCACCATGCCGCTTCGACGCGCTGATCGCGGCGTCCGGGAAATGCCTCGAGGGCGTGCCCGGCATGGGCTTCGTGATCGCCCGGCGCGCGGCGCTCGAGCGCTCCGGCGGCAACAGCGGCTTCGCTCGCGATGGACCTGCTCGACCAGTGGCAGTACATGCAGAAGACGGGCCAGTGGCGCTTCACGCCGCCGACGCACGTCGTCGCCGCGCTGCGCGCGGCCATCGACCAGTACCAGGCGCAGGGCGGGCAGCCGGCGCGGCTGGCGCGCTACACCGAGAATTGCGCCGCGCTGGTCTCCGGCATGCGGGCGCTGGGCTTCAGGACATTCCTGCCGGACGCCGTGCAGGCACCGATCATCGTCACGTTCCACTCCCCGCCCGATCCGAAGTACGACTTCAGCGAGTTCTACCGTCGGGTGCGCGACCGCGGATTCATCCTCTATCCCGGGCAAGCTGACGGCCGTCGATACATTCCGGGTCGGCTGCATCGGCGCGATCGGCGCCGATACCTTAAGGCAGGCGGTGGCCGCCGTCGCCGACACCTTGCGCGAGATGGGGGTGCGTCGGGTGGCGCCGGACTGAAAATAGGACCGGGGTGATCAGCTCCGCCGCTGTGCGCGGGGCCGCACTTCGGCGTGCCAGCCAGTTGCGGATCTCGAGCAGGCGCAGCTCCTCGGCGCGCATGGCAGGACCCGAGCCCGTGCTTCCACAGCAGCGGCGTATCCGCCGGGTTCGTCTGCAGGGCGCGCAGGTCGGCCACGAACGCGGCGAGCGCCGCGGCGTCGCGGAACATTCCTTCGCCGACCAGCGTCTCGCCGTAGCGCTCGGCGGCCGCTGCAATATCGACGTAGTCGTACTCCGGGTGGTACTGCACGCCCCAGAAGGTGCCGCGCCCATAATTGAATGCCGCACCCTGCACCCCGAAGTCGTTGACCGCCAGTATCGTCGGCACCCGCCGGCAGCGAGGCGATCTCGTCGCTTGTGAATGGTGGGCGCCTCGAATGCCGCCGGCTTACCGGCGAATAGACGGTGTTCGCGGCCGGCGTCGCTGAGCACGATGCGTCGGGCGAAGCCGAACTCGCGGCCGCGCGGATTGGCGCGCACCTCGCCGCCCGCCGCCGTCACCGCCACCTGCAGCCCCCAGCAGCTGCCGAAGAACGGCACGCCCGCCGCGAACACGGCCTTGGCGAGTTCGATCTGGCGCGTCACGGGCGCGCCGCCTTTGTAGATATTGAGCGCCGACCCGGTCATCGTGACGCCGTCGTAGTCCTCGAGGCCGACGCTGCTCGGAAGCTCAGCGTCGGCGTCCGCGGCGGTCACGATGTCGACCTGCAGCGCAGGATCGATGCGGCGCAGTACCCGCGCGTAGCCGATTCCCGAGTCATATCCCGAGCGCCGCCGCCTGCCGCGCGCGAATCTCGGCAACGTTGCCGTCGATGACCAGGATCCGTGCACCGCTCACGCGGCGCCGCCCACGGCCTCGAGCCGGCCGGCCACCGCCGCCCGGAAGATGCGCTCCAGCGCCGCGGCATCGACCGGGATCGGATTGCCGCCGGCCGACGGGTCGATCGCCGCTTCGCGGCCGATGATCGCGGCCTTGTCGGCGCTCGACCCCGATGTCGCCGAGCGCGTGCGGTATCCCGAGCTCGCGGCGCATCTCGAGCACCCACGCGAGAAAGCCGTCGAAGCCGCGCGCAGGCAGGTCGAGAACGCGCGCGATGACGTTCCGCCTTGTCGGCGATCGCGGTGCGGTTGAATGCCATGACGTACGGCAGGATGACCGCGTTCGTCAGGCCGTGATGGGTGTTGAACCACGAGCCGACGGGATGCGCGATCGCATGCACGCCGCCGAGACCCTTCTGAAAGGCCGTGGCGCCCATCGACGCGGCGGCCAGCATCTGCGCGCGCGCCTCGATGTCCCGGCCGTCCGCACAGGCGCGCGGCAGGAAGCGATGGATCAGGCGCATGCCCTCGAGCGCGATGCCGTCCGCGAGCGGATGGAAGCCCGGCGCGCAGAAAGCCTCGAAGCAGTGAACGAAGGCGTCCATGCCGGTGGCCGCGGTCACCGCGCGCGGCAGCCCGACGGTGAGCTCCGGGTCGGATATGACGATGCGCGGCATCATCTGCGGATGGAAGATGATCTTCTTCTGATGCGTCTGCTCGTTGAGGATCACGCCGGCCCGGCCGACTTCGGAGCCGGTGCCGGCGGTGGTTGGGACCGCGACGACCGGCGCGATGCCGGCGGGATCCGCGCGCGTCCACCAGTCGCCGATGTCCTCGAAGTCCCACAGCGGGCGTGCCTGGCCCGACATGAAGGCCACCACCTTGCCGACGTCGAGCGCCGAGCCGCCGCCGAACGCGACGACGCCGTCGTGGCCGCCGGCGCGATAAGCGGAGAGTCCCGCCTCGACGTGGCTCAAGGCCGGATTGCCGCGGACCGCACCGAACAGCGCTGCACCCTGGAGAGCGGCGAGCGCGCTCTTGATCATCGGCGCGCCGGTGAGCCCCTCGTCGGTGACCAGCAGCGGGCGGCGCGATGCCCGCGCGGGCGCAGGCATCGGCCAGCTCGGCGATGCGGCCGGGCCCCGCCCAGATGGTGGTCGGATAATTCCAATTGCCGCGCAGCACCGGGTTCATGTCGTGATCCTGAAATGATAGGACTTCGGGCGGGTGAGCTGTTCGAAGCCGACCCGCGACAGCGTGCAGCCGCGGCCCGGAATTCTTCACGCCGGTCCAAGCGAGGGCGGGGTCGAGGTAGTCGCACCGGTTCAAAAACACGGTGCCCGTCTCGAGCGCATCGCCGAGCGCTTCGGCGCGCTCCGCGTCCGCCGAGAAGATCGCGGCCGTCAGGCCGTAGTCGCTGTCGTTCATGAGCCGCACCGCCTCCTCGTCCGAATCGACCTTCATGATGCCGACCGCAGGCCCGAAGGTCTCCTCGCGCATGATCGCCATCGAGTGATCGACGCCCACCAGCACCTGCGGGGCGAGGTACGGCGTTCCGGAGGCGGACGCCGCGAACAAGCTTCTCGTCGATCAGCTGACGGGCCCCGCGGGCGACGGCTTCGCGGACCTGCGAGCGCACGGCCTCGGCGGCGGCCGTGCGCACCACGGGCCCGAGCGTGGTTTCCGGATCGAGCGGTGAACCCAAGCGATACTGCTTGGCGAGATCCACGACGCCGACGACGAAGGCCTCGTAGCGGGAGGCCGCGACGTAGATGCGCTTGATGCCGCAGCAGGACTGGCCGGCGTTGAAGAATGCGCCGTCGGTCAGCGTTTCGACGGCATGCGCGAGATCGGCGTCGGCGCGCACGTAGGCGGGGTCCTTGCCGCCGAGCTCGAGGCCCGAGGTGGCAAAGCCGCCGGCGGTCGCGGCGACCACGGCTCTGCCGCCCGACACCGAACCCGTGAAGCAGATGCTGGCGACGCGCCGGTCGCCCATCAAGCGCGCGGCATCGGCGTGCGACAAGTGCAGGTACTGGAACACGCCGGCGGGAACACCGGCGCTCGCGAACGCTTCGAAGAAGCGCTCGGCGCAGAGCGGCGTCTGGTGCGACGCCTTGAGCACCACCGCATTGCCGGCTATCAGCGCCGGCAGCACCGCATTGACCGCCGTCAGGTAGGGGTAATTCCAGGGCGCGACGACCGCGACGACGCCGAGCGGCACGCGCTTGATCTGCCGCTGGAAGCCCGGCTTGTCCCCGGCCGAATCGCGGCGAGCGCTTCGGGCGCCACTCCGAGCATGTAGCGTGCGCGCTCCTCGAAGCCGCGCACCTCGCCGGGCGAGTGGCGGATGGGACGTCCCATCTGCCAGGTGATTTCCGCGGCAATGTCGCTCGCCCTCGCGACGAAGGCGTCCACCGCCCTGCCGAGAACATCGCAGCGCTCCCTGAGCGCTACGGATCTCCACGCGAGTTGTGCGCGCTGCGCGGCGTCGAGCGCCCGGTCGATGCCGGCGGCTGTCGCAAGCGGCCGTTCGACATAGATTCGGCCGTCGACGGGGCTGATGGTCTTGAGCGTGTCGGTCATGAATAGCCGATTGTACGAGAATTTCCGGCCTCGCTGGCGCGGCTCGCACCGGGGACGGCGCTGCTGTTCGACAACTGGCGCACCCTGCACGGGCGCCGCGCGTATCAGGGTTTCCGCCGGCTGTGCGGCCCCTATTTGAACAAGGAGGATTTCCACAGCAAGCTCAAGGTGCTGCGTGCGGGCGCAACGGGCGCGGCGGCGTGATATTCTCACGCGCTAGCCAATTCGAGAGCGCATGGCACGTTCCAGCAGGACACTCTCTGATTTGCTTCTGCCGCTCGGCGCCGCGAGGGCGCGGCGGCCGGCGGGCGCCGGCGGCAATCCGGCGCTGCAGGCGATCTGGGACGCGGTTTCCGCGATCCCGCGCGGGCAGGTGTCAACTTATGGAGCCATCGCACGCGCCGCCGGACTGCCGGGTCGAGCACGGCTGGCCGGATTCGCGTTGAGAACGGCGCCGAAGGAGCTGAGGCTCCCGTGGCATCGCGTGGTCGGCGCCGGCGGACACATCGTGTTCCGAAGGTCATCTGTGCATTACCGCGAGCAGGCGCAGCGTTTGCGGGCCGAGGGAGTCGCCGTCAAGGACGGCCGCGTCGACCGCTCCTTGCTTGTGGATCTCGAAGAGCTCTAGCCCTTGGCGAGGCCCGAGCGGGCGCGCCGCCGAAGGCGTGCGGGCCGCGCCCATATCGGCGACAATGGCCCGCACAACAATACGGCCTTCGGGGAGATTCAATGACTCACGCTGCCATCGTCGGCTGGGGCAAGTGCCTGCCGCCGTCCGTGCTGACGAATCACGACCTCGCCACATTTCTGCCGACGGACGACGAGTGGATCACGACGCGGACCGGGATGAAGGAGCGGCGCATCTCGCACGTACCCGGCATCGAGCTTGCCATCACCGCGTCGCGCCGCGCCATCGCCTGCGCCGGCATGCGCGGCGAGGACATCGAGCTCGTGATCTACGGCAGCTGCAGCAACGATGAGACGGTGCCCAACAGCGCCTCGGGCGTGCAGCAGCGCATCGGCGCGACTCGCGCGGCAGCCTTCGACGTCAACACCGCGTGCACCAGCTTCATGTACGGCCTGTCGATCGCCTCCTCGATGATCAAGACCGGCATCGTCAAGAACGCGCTGGTCATCGGCGTCGAATTGATCTCCCAGTACATGGATTGGAACAATCGCAATGTGGCCGTGCTGTTCGGCGACGGCGCGGCAGCCATGGTGCTGCAAGAGTCGGAGCACGAAACGGGGCTCATCGCCGAGAAGCTTCAGTGCTACGCAGATTCGCGGCAGATCCTGCGGGTGCGCGGCATGGGCACCATGTACGCCAATCTGGGCGTGCAGTTCGGACAAACCTGCTGGGACTTCGACGGCCAGGAAATCTTCCGCAAGGCGGTGCAAGGCATGAGCGAGGCCAGCCTCGACGTGATGCGCCGCGCCAATGTGACGATGGACGACATCGCCCTGGTCGTGCCGCATCAGGCGAACCTTCGCATCATCGACGCCGTCGCAAAGCGTGCGGGCGCCGGCCCGGACAAGCTGTATCTGACGGTGCAGAAGTACGGCAATATGAGCGCGGCCACGGCGCCGGTCGCGCTGGTGGAGGCCGTCGAGGAAGGCCGCGTGCCGCCGGGCAGCCTGGTGCTGATGCCCGCGTTTGGCGGCGGCCTGACCTTGTCCGCGCATTTGATCCGCTGGGGAGAGCGCTTGACCCCGCTCGAGCCCTGCGACGCCGAACTGCCGCCCTGTCCGAAGACCGCGCTCGAGCTGGTGAACGAGATCCGCGCTCAGAAAAAGCTGGGCGAGGCCGAAGCCAGCCGCTTTCAGACATTGAGCTTCGCGGAAAATCGTGCCGGCTGATCGCGCTCCCCGGCTGGGCGCAGGCTGATCAGGAGAACCACCGCAGGAATGCGGCCGCGGTCAGGGCCGTCAGTGCAAACCCGAACAACGTGGACCACGCGCCCCGGCGGCGCGCCGCCGACCAGCCGGAGGCGCGCGCCAGGTACAGCGCCCCCAGCGAGAATCCGGCGGCGGCGCACACCACCTTCAGTGCCAGCGCGCCGATGGCGATGCCATGGATGTCGGGAAAGCGCCCGTAGCTTGAGTAGCTGATGGCGCCGAATGTCACGCCGCTGGCAGCTTGCGCCGCCCATCCGGCCAGCACCAGCCAGGCAAGCCGCCGTTGGGCGGCTTGCTCTTCGGCGAATCCAAGGAAGCGTGCGGCGGCAGCGCCGCCCGTCACCGAAACGGCGCCCAGGTTATGCACGACCTGGGTCAGCGCATAGCCCAGGTCCTGCGCATCCACCGCCTCACCCGCCCCTGATCCTAAGGCTTTCTCAGCCGGCCGTGACCTTGATGCACTTTTCCACGCCAATCGGCGTGTGGCTCTTGTCGACGATCTTGATGCACAGCGTGTGCGCGCCGGCCGTGAGCGAGTCGACCGTATAGGTGCCCTTGAGCTGATGCAGGACCGCGGCTTCCTTATCATCGACGTAGAAGTGAACGTGATCACCCTTCGGGCCCGTCACCACCGAGTAAGCGACCTTGACGGCGCTGGTGCCGACCTTGGCGCCGTCGGCCGGCGAGGAGATCGTGACCGAGGCATCCTGTGCCAGTGCGACACCGGTAATGCCAAGCGCGCAGGCCAGCAGCAGCGATTTGAGCAAATTCATGACCAACTCCTTGTATGGACCGAATGTGCAAATATAGCAGCTTGGACGCGCCGGCACCGCTTTTGGCGCTCTTAGGCTGGCTGAAATGAACCGGCATGAGTATCGTGGGTCCCAGTGGTGTTGACGCGCGCAAGGAGCGTGGATGAGCTTAATGATGCTTGGCGATCTGACGCGCCAGTTCGATCAGCGGCACGGCGCCTGTGCCCTGATCGCCATCAAGGAGCGTGTGCGCTGCAAGACGCGGCTTGCGCAGGCGCTCGCGCCTCGTGCACGCATCGAACTCGTACGATCGATGCTCGCGGCGGTGCTGACGGCCGCGGGCGGCGCCCAGACGGTGCGCCAGATCATCGTGGTCAGCCCGGAGCGAGACTCCGTGCCCGCGCAAGTCCCGGTGCTTGCCGATACCGGGGTGTGCCTCAACGGCGCACTGACGCAGGCCCATCGGGTACTGCGAGAATTCGGTTGCCGAGAGGTGGTGATACTGCCGGCGGATCTGCCCCACGTCACCGGGGCTGAAATCGACGGCCTGGTGCGCGCCGGGCGGCGCGGCGGCTTCGCGATTGCGCCCGACACGGCCGGCCTGGGCACGAACGCACTGTGCCTGGTGTCGCCGCATTCCTTTCGCTTTCAATTCGGCTCGGGCAGCCTGCAGCTGCACCTCGAAGAGGCGCGGCGTACGGCCTTGAACCCACAGGTGGTGCACCTGCCCGGTCTGGCGTTCGACGTGGATTCGCCGGACGACCTCAACCGGCTCGATGAGCAGCAATGGCGCGCTCGTCTTCAGGCCTGAGCGCGCTGCTGCGCGCGGCCGAAGCAGGCCGGCGGCCCGGTTTGGCCGAGGCGCTGGACGTGCTCACCGAGGCGCCGCCCGCAGAGCTGCTGCCGGCGGCCGAATCGCTCACCCTGGCCGGATTCGGCGAATCGGTCACCTATTCGCGCAAGGTGTTCATTCCGCTCACGCAACTGTGCCGCGACGTGTGCCACTACTGCACCTTCGCGAAAGCGCCGCGGCGCCTCAAAAGCGCCTACCTCTCGCCCGAGGAGGTGCTCGCGATCGCGCTCGCGGGCCGGGCCGCCGACTGCAAGGAGGCCCTGTTCACGCTCGGCGACAAACCGGAAGCGCGATACGCGGCGGCGCGCAGGGCGCTCGATGACGAGGGTGCGGCCAGCACGCTGGATTACCTCGCGCGCATGGCCAAACTCGTGCTGGAGCAAACCGGGCTCCTGCCCCATCTGAACCCCGGGGTCATGGACGCCGCCGAGCTGCGCCGTCTCAAGCCGGTGAGCGCGTCGATGGGCCTGATGCTCGAAAGCGCCTCGGACCGGCTGTGCGGGCGGGGCGGTCCGCACTTCGGCTCTCCCGACAAGGTTCCGGCGAGGCGGCTGGCGACCCTGCGCTCGGCCGGCGAGCTCGGCATTCCGATGACCACGGGCCTTTTGATCGGTATCGGCGAAACGCGGCGCGAGCGCATCGAATCGCTGCTGGCGCTGCGTGCCATCCAGGATTCGCACGGCCATCTGCAGGAGCTCATCATTCAGAATTTCAAAGCCAAGCCCGGAACCAAAATGGCTGCCGCGCCCGAGCCGCCTCTGGAAGAGCAGCTCTGGACGATTGCGGCGGCGCGAATGCTGTTCGGCCCGGGCATGTCGATTCAGGCGCCGCCCAACCTGCAGCCCGCGGCGCTCGGCAGCCTGGTGCGCGCCGGCATCAACGATTGGGGCGGCGTCTCGCCGGTCACGCCCGATCACGTGAACCCCGAGGCGCCCTGGCCGCATCTTGCAGATCTTGCGCGTTCGACCCATGCCGCGGGGCGGGACCTCGTCGAGCGCTTGGCGCTGGTGCCCGCCTATGCGGCACGGCCCGAGGCGTGGACGGATCCGGCCATCACGCCGCGGGTGCGGCGCTTGAGCGACGGCCGCGGCTTCGCGCGGCCGGACCGCTGGTACTCGGGCTTGAGCGGCGAACTGCCGCCGGTCGCCGCGCGCTGGTCGTCGGCGCACCGGCCGTCCGCGCGGCAGGGCCGTTCAGGCAGCACGCCGCGACTGCGCGCGATCATCCAGGCGGCGCGTGCCGGGCACACGCTCGACGAGGCGGATATCGTGCGCCTGTTCAGCGTCGAGGGCCGCGATCTCGATGCGCTGATCGCCGCGGCGGATGAGCTGCGCCGCGAGTCGGTCGGCGATGAGGTCACGTACGTCGTCAACCGCAACATCAACTACACGAACATCTGCCTGTACCACTGCGGCTTTTGCGCATTTTCGAAAGGCCAGGGATCGAAGGATCTGCGCGGCCCCGCCTACAATCTCGACCTCGACGAGGTGGCGCGCCGCACGCTCGAAGCGGCGGCGGCGGGCGCCACCGAGGTGTGCCTGCAGGGCGGGATCCATCCGAGCTTCACGGGCGAGACGTACCTGAATATCGTCCGCGCGGTCAAGCAGGCCGTGCCGTGGATGCACGTGCATGCATTTTCGCCGCTGGAGGTTCAACACGGCGCCGGCACGCTCGCTCTGCCGCTCGCGGCTTATCTGGAACGGCTGCGCGATGCGGGCCTCTCGACCTTGCCGGGCACCGCCGCCGAGATTCTCGATGACGAGATCCGCGCGGTCATCTGCCCCGACAAGCTGAGCACGGACGAATGGCTCGAGGTGATCGGCACGGCGCACGAGGCGGGTCTGCGAACCACGGCGACGATCATGTACGGACACGTCGAGCAGCCCGTGCACTGGGCGCGGCATTTGCTGCGGCTACGCTCGCTGCAGGAGCGCACCGGCGGCATCAGCGAATTCGTGCCCTTGGGCTATGTGCACATGGAGGCGCCGCTCTGGCGCAAGGGACGCACGCGCTCGGGGCCG
Source organism: uncultured Gammaproteobacteria bacterium (assembly GCA_963774865.1). Taxonomy (GTDB): domain Bacteria; phylum Pseudomonadota; class Gammaproteobacteria; order Steroidobacterales; family Steroidobacteraceae; genus Bog-1198. Next base: position 250,711 of record CAVZGU010000011.1, on the reverse strand, counting down.
ACCTTGCGCGAGGCGGTGCTGATGCATGCGGTGCCCCGGCTCGTGCTGCATCCGCTGATCGAGAATATCCAGACGTCGTGGGTGAAGATGGGCGCCGAGGGTGCCGGCTCTGCCTCGGCGCCGGGGCGAATGATCTGGGCGGTACGCTCATGAACGAATCGATCACCCGGGCTGCGGGCGGCGTGCATGGACAGGAGCTCGATGCGGCGCAGCTTCAGGCCCTGGCTCGCCGCATCGGCCGCCCGGCGCGCCAGCGCACCACGCTCTACGGTGTTCCCGGCGACGCGCCCTCGTCGCGGGCGCTGCCCATCCGGCCGGCGGCCGCCGCGCACGATGCAGCCGCGGCCGGCTGATTGCCGAAGGAGCAAGCGTGCCACTGCGATTGGGGTACAAGGCGTCGGCTGAGCAATTCGGGCCCAATGAATTGCTCGACTTCTCGGTGCTCGCCGAATCAGCGCGGCTTCGATTCGGTGTTCATCAGCGATCACTTTCAGCCCTGGCGCCATACGGGCGGCCATGCGCCGTTCTCGATCGCCTGGCTGGGCGCGCTCGGCGCGCGCACCTCGCGCATCGTGATGGGCACCAGCGTGCTCACCCCGACGTTCCGCTATCACCCCTCGGTCGTGGCACAGGCCTTCGCGACGCTTGGGTGCGATGTTCCCGGGGCGGGTGATCCTGGGGGTGGGCACGGGCGAATCGCTCAATGAAGTACCGGCGCTCGGCCTGCCGTGGCCGGAACCGAAGGAGCGCACGGCGCGGCTCAAGGAGGCGGTGGCGCTGATCCGGCAACTCTGGAGCGAACCGCGGGTCAGCTTCAAAGGCCAGTTCTATCGCACCGACAAGGCGACGATTTACGATCGGCCGAACATCATGCCGCCGATCCATGTCGCGGCCGCCGGCCCGGTGATGGCCAGATACGCCGGGCAGTTCGCCGACGGATTCATCTGCACCAGCGGCAAGGCACCGGAGCTGTACCGCGACACGCTGCTGCCCAACGTGGCGGCGGGAGTTCAAGCCTCCGGCCGCGGCCTTGAGGCCCTCGACATGATGATCGAGATGAAGGTCTCGTTCGACAGCGACGCTAAGCGCGCATTGCGAGGACACCCGCCATTGGGCCGCGCTCGCGCTCTCGCCCGAGGAGAAGATCTCGGTCGAGGATCCGCTCGAAATGGAGCGGCTGGCGGATCAGCTGCCGGCGGAGCGCGCCGCCAAGCGCTGGATCGTCTCGACGGATCCGGACGAGCACATGGAGAAGATCCGGCCCTACATCGACATGGGTTTCCGGCACCTCGTGTTTCACGCTCCCGGACCCGATCAGGCGCGTTTCTTGAATCTGTACGCGGATCAGGTCCTGCCCAGGCTGCGCGCAGCGTTTGGATGAGCGCGGCGGGCCGAACTGCGCCTGATCGCGCTGCCCGGCTTTCCGCAGGTGTCCGGCGGCGATGATCTGGCCGCCCTGACGGCGCAGGCGCTGGCGCGCGGTGGGCTCGCCCTGCGAAGCGGCGACGTGCTGGTGTTTGCGCAGAAAATAATCTCCAAGGCCGAGGGCCGGCGCATCGAACTCGCCGCCGTCGTGCCGGGCGTCAAGGCGATCGAGCTGGCGCAACGCGTGCACAAGGATCCGCGGCTGGTCGAGCTCATCCTGCGCGAATCGCGCCGCATCGTGCGCTCCGCCAAAGACGTGCTGATCGTCGAGCACCGCCTGGGACTTCATCATGGCCAATGCCGGCATCGATCAATCCAACGTCGCCGACCCCGCCGGCGGGGAGTTTGCACTGCTGCTGCCCGAGGATCCGGACTGCGAGCGCCGCGCGCCTGCGCGAGCGGCTGCACACGCTGACCGGCTGCGAGGCCGGCATCATCATCAGCGACAGTTTCGGACGTCCCTGGCGCGTGGGTACGGTCGGCGTGGCGATCGGCTGCGCCGGGTTTCCCGCGACGCTCGACCTCAAGGGGCAGCAGGATCTGTTCGGGCGTGCCCTGCGCGTCACGGTGGTCGGCCACGCGGATGAGATCGCCTCCGCCGCCTCGGTGCTGATGGGGCAAGGAAGCGAGGGCCGCCCGGTGATTCTGGTGCGAGGTCTTGCAGCGCGAGCGCCCGCGCAGCCGGCGGCCGCGCTCATGCGCCCGCGCCAGCAGGATCTTTTCCGATGATGGGCCACGTCGTGGCGCTTTGCGGCGGCGTGGGCGGCGCCAAGCTCGCGCATGGCCTCACCTTGGCACTGCAGCCGCAAGAGCTGTCCGTCATCGTCAACACGGGCGATGACTTCGAGCACATGGGCCTTTCGATCGCGCCCGACCTCGATTCGGTGATGTATGCCTTGGCTGGATTGTCCGATCCGGTCAGGGGCTGGGGCCGCCGAGATGAGACCTGGACGTTCATGGAGGCGCTCAAGGGCTTGGGGGGCGAGACGTGGTTCCAGCTCGGCGATGCCGATCTCGCCATGCACGTGCAGCGCAGCCGGCTGCTTGCGCGGGGCGCTTCTTTGAGCGAAGTCACGGGCGAGCTGTGCCGGGCCCTCGGCATCGCCGTCCGGGTGCTGCCGATGAGCGATGATCCGGTGCGAACGCGCGTGCTGACCGCGCAAGGTTGGCTCGATTTCCAGGAATACTTCGTCCGCGAGCAGTGCCGGCCCGCGGTGCGGGAAATTATGTTCGACGGCGCCGCGAGCGCCCGCGCACAGCCCGAAGCGCTCGCTGCCCTCAAACGGCCCGATCTGCGCACCATCGTCATCTGTCCCTCGAACCCTTTTGTCAGCATCGGCCCGATCCTCGCCGTGCCGGACATTCACGCCGCCATTCAAGAATCCGACGCACCGGTCATCGCCGTCACGCCCATCATCGGCGGCAAGGCCATCAAGGGTCCGGCGGCCAGGATGCTGGCCGAGCTCGGTCTCGAGGTGAGCGCAGCGGCGGTCGCGCGCCGCTACGCAGGCATCATCGACGGATTCGTCATCGACCAGGAAGATCCGCCGCCGGAACCTCTGCCCGGCGTCACGTTCTTCCGAGCCGCAACGCTCATGAGCTCGACCGGTGATCGATTGCGCCTCGCGCGCACCACGCTGCAGGCGGCCGACGCGCTCCGGGCGCGTCGCGCGTGACCGAAGCCTTCACGCGTGACGCGAATGATGATCTTGTCGCATAATGCCGATCGAAGGAGGACGCATGGCTGAACCCAACAAATCTCCTGAGCTCCCTGCCTGGATCAAAGATCACCTGACGCGCTATCTCGCCACCGATGGTGTGGACGGCTATCTCTGGGATGCCAGCCTCGGCGGCGGCAAGGGATTGGTGCCCACGCTGCTGCTCACCACCGTCGGCCGCAAGACCGGAGGCGTCCTGACTCTGCCGCTGATCTTCGGTCGGTCCGGTCCGAACTATGTCGTGGTGGCCTCCAAGGGCGGGGCGCCGACGCATCCGGCCTGGTACCTGAATCTGCGCGCAAACCCCGAGGTCAAGGTGCAGGTCAAGGCCGAGAAATTCACGGCTCGCGCATACACCGCGGAAGGCGCTGAGCGCGCAGAACTCTGGCGCACGATGGTGGAGATCTACGGGCCCTACGAGCAGTACCAGACCAAGACCGACCGGCAGATTCCGGTCGTGGTGTTGAAGCCGGTCTAGCGGTCTCGGAGCGCGGCGGCCTTCGTCAGAATCCGGCCACCGCCGGAATGATCTCGCGGCCGAAGATTTCCAGCGGCCTGATCTCGTGCACATTCGGCATGTTGAAGATGGCATGCTGCACGCCGGCGGCGGCGAACGTCTTACAGCGTGCGATCACCTCCGTCGCGTTCATCTGCCCGGGCTGCAGGTCCACGGTGCTCAGCGAGGTTTTTTCGATGGCGCCGTAATTCCGGCCGAGCGTATCGCAATGCCGCTTCAAAACCGCCAGCTTGGCGCTCACCGTCTCCGGAGACCCGAACAGATTGCAGGCATCCGCGTACTGTGCGACCAGCCGCAGCGTCTTCTTCTCGCCGCTGCCCCCGACCATGATCGGCGGGTGCGGACGCGACAGCGGCTGCGGGCTGCACAGGGTCTCGTCGAGGTGATTGTGCTTGCCGCGATAGGGGCCGTTGTCGGCCGACCACATCTGTTTGGCGATCTGCAGCGCTTCCTCGAGCAACTCGAAGCGCACGCTGATCGGCGGGAACGGCGTCCCCAGGGCTTTCGCCTCGTGCTCGTTCCAGGCCGCGCCGATGCCGAAATACGTGCGGCCGCCCGAGAGCACGTCGAGCGTCGTCGCGGTCTTCACCAGGATGCCCGGGTAGCGGTAGATCACGCCCGTCACCAGAGTGCCGAGCTTCACGCGGCGGGTCAGCGCCGCCAGGTAGCCGAGAGTGGTATAGCCTTCCAGCATGTCGTGCTCGGGCGGCCCGATCACGCTGATCTGGAAAAAGTGATCCATCACCCACAGGCTGAAGAAGCCCGCATCGTCGGCGGCATGGGCGATCTCGGCGAGCTTGCCCGGAATCTGCGCCGGCCCTCCGGGCCAGGTGAAGTTGGGTATCTGCAGGCCGATCTTCATGGAGGTTACTCCTGGTCCTAAAGACGGGCATCCATTCTAATTCATGAACGGCTGGCTCTCGACCTCGCGCGCTTCCTGATTGCGCCGCTGCGCGCGCAAGGCGTCGGCCAGCAGCCGCCCGGCCTGCCCCTGCGCGCCGCGATCGCCGCTCGCGAGCGCCAGCGCCTTGCGGCCGCAGACCTCGGCCTGGTGCGCATCGTTCTCCGCGAGCCGCAGGCGTCCGAGCTCGATCCACAGCAGCGGATTGTTCGGCTCGATGCGCAGCGCCCGGTCGAGCGTCGAGGACGCCGCCGGGGAGATCGCCGTGCGCGGCCTGCGCATTGGCCTGCGTCACCAGCGAGCGGGTGGCGGGCGAGAGGCTGTTCTCGCGCGCAGGCGGTGCCGGGGCGGCGCGGCGTCAGCGGCGGCAGCGTTTGCTGCGGCTGCGGTGGATTCGGCACCTGCGACGGTTGCGACGGCTGAGACGGCGGCGGCGGCGCGGTCGGGCGGAACAGCGAGCAAGCGGCGCTGAGCGCGGCGGCAGCGAGCAGGACGGCGCATGTTCTCAAGTGAACCATGTGTTTGAACCATGCCTTGATCTTGTCACCCAGCGAGTCCCGTGGCGAGGGGCCGCAGCCGGGCTTGCCCGGCAGCGCCGTACCCTTCGGCACCGCGACGACCACCGCATCTGCGCTGCATTCCGGCGTCGTCTCGAGCCCGTCCTCGAATCCGATCCAGCGATCCTCGACGGATTCCGGCGGCACGGGTTGGAACGAAGCGGACTTCAGGCTGGCGATGGTATCGGCCCAGACCGGCAATGCGCCGGCGGCGCCGGTGAGGCCGGTGACGCGATTGTCGTCGTAGCCGACCCAGACGACCGCCAGATAGCTGCCGGTGAATCCCGCGAACCAGCTGTCGCGCGTGTCGGAGGAGGTGCCGGTCTTGCCGGCGACGACCATTCCCGGCGGCAGACGAGCCGACGCCGCGCGGGCGGTGCCGCGCGTGGTCACCAGCATGAGCATCCGATCGAGCGCATAGACGTCCGCCGGCGGCGCCGCGGTCTCGACCTGCACCTTGAAGCTCTTGAGCGGCCGGCCGTGCTCGTCGAGCACCGCGCGCACGGCGCGAAGCCGAGCCCGGAAGCCGCCGTTCGCGAGCGAGGTGTAGACCTGCACGACCTCGAGCGGCGTCATCTCCACGGTGCCGAGCAGCAGCGAAGGATTGAGTGCCGGGCGCGTCTCGAGCCCGAGCCGCTGCAGCGTGTCGGCGACCTGCGGCAGCCCGACGTCGAGCCCGAGCCGCACCGTCGCCAGGTTCATCGATTCGGCGAGCGCGCGCACTACCGGCACCTGGCCATAGGTCTCGTGCGTGAAGTTCTGCGGCGCCCAGATGCTGCCGTCGCCGAGCTTGAGCTCTATCGGCGCGTCCTCGAGCATCGTGGCGGCGTTGTAGCGACCGGTCTCGAGCGCAGCCAGGTACACGGCGGGCTTCACCAGCGAGCCGATCGGCCGGCGCGCATCGAGCGCGCGGTTGAAGCCGTCGGCGCCGATCTCGCGTCCGCCGACCACCGCGACCACGTCGCCGCTGTTCGGCTCGGCGACGACCACCGCGCCCTCGAGATGCGCGTCGCGCACGCGGCTTGCCGCATCGAGACGCGTCAGGTTCCGCGTCAGCGCGCGCTCGGCGGCGGCCTGTGCGCGCGGATCGAGGCTCGTGTACACGGCGAGCCCTGCGGCGGCGAGATCCGCCTCGGCGTAGTCGCGCTTCAAGTGCCGGCGGACGAGATCGAGATAGGCGGGTACGTAGCTGCCGCCCGGCGGGCGCAGCCCGAGAGGCTCTGCGGCCGCGCGTTCCGCCGCCGCCGAATCGATCAGATGCGCATCGGCGAGCACCTGCAGCACGAGGTTGCGGCGAGCGCGGGCGCGGTCGGGGTGCCTGCGCGGATCATAGTAGGATGGGCCCTTGACCAGCCCGATCAGCAGCGCGAGTTCAGCGGCGTCGAGCTCGTCGAGCGGCTTGGCGAAATAGTACTCGCTGCGCGAGCCCGAAGCCGTGTATCGCGCGCGCGCCGTCCTGGCCGAGATACACCTCGTTGAGGTACGCGACCAGGATATCCTCCTTGGAGAAGTGCGCCTCGAGCCGAAGAGCCATCACGGCCTCGGTTGCCTTGCGGCCGATGGTCTGCTCGTCCGACAGGAAGTAATTCTTGACGAGCTGTTGAGTCAGGGTGCTGCCGCCTTGAACGACGTGTCCGGCCCGCAGGTCGGCCCAGAGCGCGCGCAGGATACCGTACGGGTCGACGCCGTGGTGCTCGTCGAAGCGCCGGTCTTCGATCAGCTTGATCGCCGCGCGCAGCAGCGGCGGCACGTCCGCCGGCGACAGCACGAGGCGGTCCTCGCCGTGGATGGGAAAGACGCTGCCGATCAACAGCGGATCGAGGCGGAACATCGGCAGCTCCGTGCCGTCGGCATGCCGAAGACTCGTGATCGAGTTGCTGCCCGCGCGGATCGACACACGTTCCGGCTCGCGCAGCTCGTCGATGAAGCGCACGCGGCGCGCATGCAGATCGAAGTCCCCGCCATGCCGGCGGTACGCGCCGGGCCCGGCCGCCGGATCACCGCTGCGGTAGTGCAGGCGCCGCAGTTCCTCCTCGAGGTCGTCGGCACCCACCGGAGCACCGGCGTACAACTCGAGCGGCTCGGCATACACGCGCGCCGGCACGGACCAGAGCCGCCCCTGGAATTCCCGGGTCACGACTCGATCGAGGTACACGACCCAGGCGGCGGCGATGGCTGCGAGGGCAAGGCCCGCGACGATGAGCAGGCGCCGGCGAAACGATTTGGAGCGCGCCACGCGTAAGTCAGCCGGGTCGCCGAGGCTTGCTCAACGACCCGGCATTTTCACGCAATATCAGTTGTCGTGGTTTGACGGGCAACAGGATCCAATTCAGTACTGGCCATTGGCCGGGCCGGGTGTGTTATTCAGCGAGGCTACCACCACTTTGCCGTCTTTGACCGGCAGCGACCCGCCCGGATCCTTATCCGTGTGCAGGTGATGTTCATGGCCCTGGTACTGGTAGACCACATCGAATCCGGCCGGTTCTTCCTTGATGTCGTATACGGTGCTGCATCGGCGCTCCGTGGTGGTGTACGTGTCGCCCTGCTGGGTCTTCTGCTGAATCTGATTGCCGGCATAGCCGCCGGCACCCGCACCGGCGAGGGTCGCGAGGGTCTTGCCGCTTCCGCCGCCGATCTCGTGCCCCAACAGGCCGCCGACCACGGCGCCGATTCCGGTCCCGAGCAAGCGGTTCTGATCTTTGACGGGCTTCGTGCGCGTGACCGCTTCGTCGTGGCATTCCTGTCGGGGAATCTTGACGGTTCGAGTCAGCGGCGTGGCGCTCAGCACCTTGGCCGTATGCGCCGTCTCGTACAGGTGGTAGCCGGCGATCGCACTGCCGGCGGTCACCAGGACGGCGCCGGCCAGCGCGCCGGTCACAAAGGATATTTTCATAGAGCCCTCCTCATCACATTCGTCAACGCTCTGCGGCGCTCAACGAGCGCCGCGTCCCCTATTATATCGCGAGGGTGATTCGGGGAACGTTAGCTGTCGGCGGTCTGCGACAGGGCGCTCGGCCTGTAATTTTTGCAATGATTTTCAGAAATCGGCGTGGTGATCGTGGTCTCGATCGTCGTGCCTATCGTGACCGTGGTCGCGGTCGCGGTCGCGGTCATGATCCCGATGATCGTAATCCGGTTCGTATTCGGCAGACCGGATGAAATACACCGGCCGGTTGCAGGCGTGGTACTCGTGGCAGTGCTTGCGCCAGTTCTTCGCATGCTCCGGCGGCACGTGCAAATATACCGGCGGCAGCGCAGCCGGCTGCGGCTCGATCAGCATGGGCTGTGCATAGACGAGCGGCGGCGGCGGGGAATTTCCCAGCTGAACCTGCCCGTAGACGCCGGGCGCAACCTGCGCAGAAAGAATGACGTGGATATCCAGATCCCCCGCGCGACTCCCTCCCGCGATCAACAGGGCGACCGCTGCACTCAACGCTCTCGTGTACATTTTACAATCCCTCAGCGATTCGGCGAACCGACCTCGAAAAAGTGTACGCGCACCGGGCGGGATGGCTGTCGGTACTGCGTCACAGTTCGAATCCTTGCGCGATTCCGTGAAGCGCCACCCTCAGACCGGCGCCAGCGCCTCGCCGGCGCGCATCACCTCGTCGAGCGCGACATAGCGCTCGCGAAACGCCGGCGGCCACCGCGCCGGGCGCCCGCTCGACAGTTCGATGCACGCATATTCGATCTCCGCGCGCGCAAGCGTCGCGCCGTCCCCGTCGCGCCGCACCTGGAAACGCCGCCGAACGCGCAATCTGCCGTCTGCCGGCAGCAGCCAGGTGGCAACGCGAATGGTGTCGCCCAGCACCGCGGGGCGCAGGTACGCGATCACGCTGCGCACGACCGCCATGCCCCGATCGAGCTTAAGGCATTTCTCGATCGGCAGACCGAGCGCCGCCGAATGCTCCCAGGCGGCGCGGTCGAACCAAGTCATGTAGACCGCGTTGTTGACGTGATCATAGGCATCGATATCGGCCCGCCCGACGGCGAGCGAGGCGACGTAAGGCGCGGGCAGATCCCAGTCCACCCAAGCGCTCTTGCCAACTGCCATCAGGCCAAAACCATCTTCACGCCGACTACTGCGATCATGACGGCAATCGCTGATCGCACGATTTTCTCCGGGGCGTATGTGCTCGCCAGCGAGCCAAGCACGATTCCGGGAATCGATCCCAGCAATAGATTGATGAGCAGCCCGTAATTCACGTTCCCCAGCAACAAATGTCCTATGCCGGCAATAATAGTCAATGGGATTGCGTGCACGATGTCGGTACCCACCAGCGAACTCGCGGTCAACCTAAATGGATAAAGATAAAGCAGCATCACCGCGCCCAGCGCGCCTGCGCCGATCGACGTAAAAGTCACAAGAAATCCCAGTATCGCGCCCGCCAGCACGGTGAGCCCGGGTTGCAAGGTCTTGAACTCGATTGGCCTCGAGCCTCGCATGCGTTCGCCGAAGGCATGCACCCGCTTTCTGAACACAGCGGCGATGGAGGTCAGGATCAGCGTCACACCCAGTGTCTTGAACATCAGCCGGTTGTGACTCTGGCCCGCTCCGGACATGTACAACCAGATCAGCGTAAGAATCGCCGCGGGCAGGCTGCCCAAGAACATGCGGCGCAAGATTTGCTTGTCGATGGTTCCTTTCTTGCCGTGAATCCACGCGCCGACGATCTTGGTAGTGGCGGCGAACCAAAGATCCGTGCCGACCGCAGTGCTCGGCGCAATGCCGAACAACAGGATCATGATGGGCGCCATGAGCGATCCGCCGCCAACTCCGGTGAGGCCCACCAGTGCGCCTACGCCAAATCCGGCAGCGCAATTGATCCAATTTAGGGTCATATCAACCTTGGTCGTGCTTGCGCCCGTTGGTTTGTCCGGGCGGCCATGGATGGATACCTTATATGAAATGGCCGATCAAAATTGTTGCATCCCATTATGCTGATTCGGCGGCGGCCTTGGCGGGTTTCCTCTCAGCTCGTTGCTGTGCCAGGTTCGATCGCTGATGAGTCTTTGGCGGCGGCGGTCGGTGACCGGCCTTTTGGGCTGGATTACGCTGAATGGGCCGCAATGACCAATGACTCATTATGTTTCATGTTGGAATGGAACCGACCGCCTTGGACCTCGGCCAAACGAGTCTGGGCGGCTGCATTGCCGCTGTCCGCCGCCAGACGATACCAGTGGGTCGCCTCGAGCCATTCGGCCTCGGTGGCCGCGCGTTCTGCAACCAGATCGCCGAGAGCAAGTTGTGCCGACACGTGGTTGCGCTCGGCCGCGGTGCGATAGCTCCGCTCCGCCGCTTTGGCATCCTGTCGCACGCCCAAGCCGCGCCGCAGGCAGACACCGAGGTTGTATTCCGCATCGGTGTTGCCCTTCGCGGCGGCGCGCTCGAAGAGCTCGACCGCGCGCGGAAATCTCGCCGCTTGATCGGGACTTTCCAGGATGAGCCCGCCGAGCAACACCATCGCCTCCGTATCGCCCTGATCGACGGCGGCGGTGAGCCAACGCTCGGCCTCGATCGTCGAGCGTTCGATCCCGACTCCCCGCATGTAAAAATCGCCGACGACCCGTTGCGCAATCGCATCTCCGCGTTCGGCTCCCTTGTGCCAGAGTTTGAATAGCCGGGCCATCTCTTCGGGATGCGACCCGGCTGCGACACCCATCTGGGTCAACACACGGGTCGCGCCGCCATGGCCCTGCGACGCGGCGCGCTCGTACCATTTGGCGGCTTCGGCAAGATCCGCTCTTGACCCCTTGGCCGGTGGCGTACGTGTCGCCGAGCCATGCCTGCGCAAAGGCATTTCCGCCGTGCGCAGCGCGATGAAACCATCGCAATGCCAGCTGCGCGTCATGCAATCCGTGCTTGCCCTCGAGATACCACAGGGCAAGGTGCGCTTGGGAGGTCGCATCGCCCCGCGAGGCGCTGCGTGCCAGCAAGGTGACGACGCGCTCCCTGGGCGGGTGACGCGGGATCACCCCGGTCGAGCATCTGCGCCAACAGGCCGACGGCCGGCGAGCTGCCCAGGTCTGCGGCGCGACGCAGCCATCGCGCCGCAAATTCTGCGTTTTCCACCACATACGGACTCGAAGTGAACTGGTCATAGAGCGCCCAAGCGGCCTGAACGCTGCCCGCTTCGGCAGCCTGCTCCAGCAGATCGAGCGCACGCGGCGTATCCTGGCGCACGCCCAAGCCGCGCAGATGCAGGAAAGCCAGGTTGTAGAGGCCCTCCGGTAGACCGCGCTCGGCGGCTTGTGAATACCATCGGGCCGCTTCGGCATAGTCCTGCGGCACGTCCTCGCCGCTGGCGTAAACGATGCCGAGTTGAAGGCAGGCGGCGGCACTGCCTTTCTCCGCCGCGCTTTGGTACCTCGCGAGTGCGGATTCGGGATCGCGCTGGGTCCCGAGCCCGCGCAGCTGCAAGGTGCCAAGGTGATACAGCGCGCTCGCGTCGCCCATGACGGCAGCGCGATTGAACCAGTCGGCGGCCGCCTGGAAATCCTGTGGAAGACCATGGCCCTCGGCGTATAGCGCGCCCAGCCTTTCGTAGGCCGCGGTGATACCCTGATCGGCCGCTTTCGAAATCCATCTCGCCGCTTCCGCAGGGTCGTGGGGTACGCCCTTGCCGGCCAGGTAGCATTTCCCCAACCAATATTGGGCTTCGCCATCGCCCAGTTCTGCGGCCTGCCGACACAGCACCGCAGCGGTGTTGGCGTCCGGCTCGGGACCCGAGTCGAACAGCTGCACCAGCGACAGCATGGCTTTTACGTGGCCGCGTGCAACGGCGCGGCGCAGCCAGCTTTCCGCTTGCGAGGCGTTGGCCGGCACCCCGTGACCCAAACGATACATCTCACCCAAATGGAACATCGCGGCGGGCTGCCCGAGTCTGCGGCTTCTTGCAGCAGCCGGCGTGCGCGCTCCTCATCGTGGGCGACATCCTCGCCGTGCAGCAGCAGCAGGGCCAAGCAGAGCTTGGCCGTCGCATTATCCTGAGCTGCCGCCTTCTCGAACCACTCGATTGCGCGGGCATTGGCGCTCGCTCCGCCGAAGCTTCCGGAATACAGCATCCCCAACCCGAGCTGGCCGGCGACATGATTCTGGGCTGCCGCGGCCGAAAACCACTGCTCGGCGGCTGCGAGATCCTGGGCAATACCCAACCCCGTGGCGTATTGGTAGCCTAAGCGTGCTTGCGCACCCGCATCGTGAGCTTGAGCGGCGGCACGGTTCCAATGCGCCGCTTGCACCGGATCCTGACGAACCGACAGTCCTTGCGGAAACAGGCGATTGAGCAGCGAGCCCTCGCGCCTCGGGCGCATCGATACGCGCGACTGCCGAGGCTGTGGCCGTCGCCGGAGCTTCGAGCCCCGTCAAATAGATCTCGCCCAATCGCGCCTGCGCCGGCACGGAGCCCTGCTCTGCCGCCGCCCGGAACCAGCGCGCCGCTTCGACGAAGCTCTGCAGCACTCCCTGACCGTGCTCGTAAAGTTGAGCGAGCCGCAATTGCCCGTCGACGTTGCCGTCGTCCGCCAGCTCGCGAAACATCGTCGCTGCGTCGGCGAAGCGGCCGTCCTGAAACGCGCGCTCGGCGCGCTTCAGACGACGATTGGCGCTTGGCGGAAAACGTCTTGGACAGAACCGAGCGGACGCTCAACGAATCTCCCTCCTGCGATACCCGCGTCGCCGCTGAAGCGGCAAGGCAGATGCCATCCAGCAATCAGGGCATGCTGGTCCGCTCAACGGCATTACATCGAAACCCCCGAATCATTCGACCAGGTTGCTTTTCTTCAGCGCCGCGCGGAGCCGAGTCCAGGCAGGAACCAGTGACGCCGCTAAAAAACGCGCGTCATCGCCTTTTTGCTCGGCGAACCACTCTTCGGCAAGAGCCAGCTGTTCGGGCAAAGTGCGCACCGCCAGCTCCTTTTTGAGTCGCCCGACATTTGCGTGGCCTTCGATCCAGGCAGCCACTTCCTTACGCTCCTCTTTCGTCAGTGCCGCCGCCAGTTCGTCACTGATCTTGGGGTTCGCCTTGGCCAACCGCCCGACAATCTCGTTCTTCCCTTTCTTCAGGGCCGCGTCGTACTTGGTGCGGATGATTTGGACAACTTGATCGCGCTCGCGAAAATGCATCTTAAGCTCCCTTTTGGTTGTAGATTTGGCAATGGTTGTAGACTTGGCAATATATTGCCCGTATATTCAAGATGAGTCAAGGTAAGGTGCCCAGACTCGCCGCACTCGGACCGTGCCGCGCCGGCTCGCCGGAATATGTAATCCGGCGCCCTTGGGCCGCGCGTGCGGGGCCCCGCTGCGGAGTGGGTCCTCATCACCGCCGCACTACAAGGATTGACTTCGAGAGCATAATCGGGCAATATATTGCCACGCTGCCACTGAATTATTCACCGAGACCTTCAGCAGCGTGTCGAAGCCGGGCGGCATTCTTTGGGGATTCCTGACTTGATGAACGAATCGTCAATCGTGTCGAAGAGCGTGTTACAGCGGCCGCGGTATAACCGTTAGTCCAATGAAAAAGGCCCTGACAAAACAACAAGAATCCGGCGCCGAAATTTCCATCTCGGCTGAAATTTCCACTTCGCTCCGAGCTCTGGCCGCGATCGCCTCGCGCCTGGGCGTGGATGTAACCGTGGATCAGTTGCGGCGGCGTTTTGCGCTGCAGCCCGGGGAGCCTGACACTCCTACGCTCATTGCCCTGGCGCGCGAGCTCGGTCTCGAGGCCCGTTCGCTGCACATGACCTTCCAGGATCTGCCGCAGGTCGCACGGCGCGCTGCCCGCGATATTGCGCGCCAAGGACGGGGGTGCCCTGATACTCGAGGAAGCGCGCACCGATCCGGCCAAGGGCACGGTAGCGGTCATTCGCGACCCGAGCGCTACCGAAGATGTGGTAGTCGCCATCGACGAGCTGCACCTCGCCGAGGTGTGGGAGGGTGAGGCGATCCTCGTCAAACGACGTCATTCCACCACCGAGGACGAGCAGCAGCCCTTCGACTTGCGCTGGCTAGTCGGGCAGCTGTTGAGGGAGCGCAGGCTTCTCAATGCCATCCTGCTGGCGGCCCTGGTCGGTACCGTATTTGCGGTCGCGCCCGCGTTTGTCATGAGGATCGTAGTAGACCGAGTACTGGTCAACCAGTCGTGGACCACCCTCAATGTCCTGGTGGCCGTAGTCCTGCTGCTGCTGTTGTTTGAATCCAGTAATGCAATTCGTGCGCAACATGTTGACGCAGGTGATATCCACGCGGATCGACGGTCGAATGGGATTGCTGGTCGTGGACAAGGTGCTCAAGCTGCCGATGGAGTACTTCGAGCGCACGCCGACGGGCCGCATCGTCACCAACCTGCAACACGTTCACAATATTCGCTACTTCCTGGAATTGCGGTTCTTCACCGCCATTGTCGATGTCGTGCCGCTCATCCTGCTGATCCCGGTGATGCTCATCATCGAATGGCACATGGCGCTGATGGCGTTCGGGCTCGGCGGAATCGTTTTTGTGATCGTGCTGTCGTACCTGAAGCCGATCCACCTCTTGTTCAGAAAAGTGGTGAAAGCGGAGCAGGCCAAGGGAGCGCATCTGAACGAGACGCTTTATGGCATGAGAACGATCAAGTCGTTGTCGTTGGAAGGGAGGCGGCGCCGCGACTGGGATCGTCTCGTCGCAGATGCGATCACTGCCCGACACAATATGGGGCTGATGGCGAACTATCCGGATACGCTGGCGCTGCCGTTCCATCGCTTGATTCAATCCGGCTGCATGTTCTTCGGCGCCTATCTGTATTTGTTCAACGTGAACACGCCCAATCCCATTTCGATCACTCCCGGCGCCCTGATGGCCTTTTACCTGCTGTCCGGGCGGCTTGCTCAGCCCCTCATCAACATTGCGACGCTGCAGCGGGACCTGGCCGAGGTGCGGGGTTCCATCGGCGCCGTGGGGTCGGTCGTGAACGTTGCACCGGAGAATATTCGCGCCGACGGCCTGCGCATGCCGATCAAGGGCGAGGTGTCGTTCCAGGACGTGCGGTTTCGCTACTCGCCCGACGCGGCTTATGCTCTGGGCGGAGTGTCGTTCACCGTCCCCGCCGGTACGATGCTCGGCATCATGGGGCGTAGCGGCTCCGGCAAGACCACGGTGACGCGTCTGCTGCAATGCCTGAACACGAGCTATGACGGCATGATCAAGATCGACGGGATGGATCTGCGCGAGATCAACCTCATGCATCTGCGCACGCACATCGGCGTCGTGCCGCAGGAGAATTTCCTGTTCTCGGGCACGCTCCGCGACAATATCGCCATGGCCAAGCCGGATGCGACCTTTGCGGAGGTCGTGCGGGCCGCGCAGCTCAGTGGCGCCGAGGAATTCATCGAGCGCCTGCCGCGCGGTTACGACACGGAGATCCAGGAGGGCGGCAGCAATCTGTCCGGCGGCCAGCGCCAGCGCCTGGCGCTCGCGCGCGCGCTGCTCATCGACCCGCCCGTGCTGATCCTGGATGAGGCCACCAGCGCGCTCGATGCCGAGAGCGAGGCGATCGTCAACGCCAATCTGAAGCGCATGGCCCAGGGACGCACGGTGCTGACCATTTCGCATCGTCTGTCGATGCTCGTGGATTGCGATGCCATCTTGGTGCTCGAGCAGGGCAAGGTCTACGACATCGGCACGCACGAGGAGCTGCTGCGGCGCTGCGACATCTACAAGCACATGTGGCATCAGCAGAACCGCCATCTCGACCCGCGCCCGGGGGAAGTGCCGCAGGTCATGCTGGAAGGCGCTCGATGAGTCGAGAGCTGGACAAACCGCGCTCCTCTCTGGCGAATCGGAGCAATACCGCCGTTGCGCGCCGCACGTCTGGCGTGGTCGGTGACGTGATCGGGGCGTTCGAGTCGGACACGGTTGCAGTGTTCGTGCGCACGGCGCCGGTCACTGAACATCTCACATTGTACGTCTGTTCGGCGTTGATCATCGTGGCGCTCGTCTTCACCGTCTTCGTGAGCCTCGATCGCGTGGTCACCAGCCAGGAAGGCTGGGTGATACCAACGGCTGGAGCCATCTATGTGTCTCCATTTGACCATGGGGATCGTCAAGGAACTTCACGTCAAGGTGGGCGATGTCGTCAAGAAGGGCCAATCGCTCGCGACCCTCGATCCGACCTTTACCCAAGCGGACCTCGACCAGCTGCGCGAGCATATGAGCAGCGACGTGGCGCAGATCGCTCGCGAAAAGGCCGAACTCGCCCGCCGGCCCTACGTGTACGACAAAAAGGACCACTATCAGGCGATTCAGGGAGAACTGTGGCAGCAGCGTCAGGGCGAGTTCAAGTCCACTGTGGAAAACTATCAAGGCCAAATCAAGAGCACCGAGGCGCAATTGTCGCAGGCTCAGTCTGATGTGGAGAAATACACGGTTCGGCTGAAGATCGCGAATGATGTCAATGGCATCTACAAGCCGCTCGTCGAAAAGGGCTACGCCTCCAATCTGCAACTTCTGCAATCGACGGATTCGGCAACGGAAATCAACCGCTTATTGAACGACGCAGAGAACCAGGTGTCGCAATATGGCCAGACGGCAGCCGCCCTGAGGGCGCAGCTCGCCGCCTACGTCAAGACATGGGACGCCGCTACTTCCACTCAACTCGTGACGGATGAGAATGACCGGGATCTGACGCAGGACAGTCTCGACAAGGCGCAGAAAATGCGCGACCTCACCTCCCTCGATGCGCCGGAGGACGGCATCGTCACCCAGCTCGGCCAGGTGTCGAAGGGTTCGGTGCAAAGCGGGGCGGCGGGCGCTTCGGCCAACTTGCAACAGAGTCCGCTGATTACGCTCATGCCGCTGAACGCGCCCGTGGAAACCGAGCTCGATATAAGCACTCAGGATATCGGCTTCATCAGGGTCGGCGATACCGCTACGCTGAAGATCGATGCCTTTCCGTACATTCGTTTTGGTACGGTCAAGGGAGAGGTCAGGCGCATCAGCGAAGCCTCGTACGCGACCGACATAAACGGCCAGCCCGAGCCGGGCGGCCCGTTCTTCAAGGTTTATGTGGTCGCCAAGAAGTATCAATTGCGCAACGTGCCGAAGGATTACCGATTGGTTCCCGGCATGTCGCTGACCGGCGATATTCTGGTGGGGAGGCGCACGATCTGGTCCTATATTACGGAGGCCGCCATGCGCACCGGTTTGGAGGCCATGCGGGAGCCCTAAGATATGAGCCTTCACCAACACCAGTCCCATGCGCTGGCGGTTGTTCGCAGTGCGTCTTCTTGGCGCTGCGCTCGTCGGCGCGATGGTCAATCTTCCGGCCGCCGCGGATCCCAAATCCGACCTGCTCCAGCCGGACGCCTTCCACACCGGCAGGGCGCTGCAAAAGCGGACGGTCGATCTCGAGGATCCACTGGGACGTGAATGCCCGCTCCCCGCGGGCGCCCTCTCGCTGTCCGCCGCGGTGGACGTTGCGCTATGTCGAAATCCCGCGACCCGTTCGTCTTGGGCGGCCGCACGAGCGCAAGCCGCGGCGCTCGGCGGCGCCGAGAGCGCGTTGCTGCCGAGCCTATCGGCCACCGGTTCCGAATCGCGCACCTATGGCACGCACGTGGACGTCAACGGCAATTCGGTCTCGACCCCCCAAGACACCCGCGATGCAGCGCTCAATTTGTCCTGGACCTTGTACGATTTCGGCGGTATCAGCGCGAACATCAAAAGCGCCCGCTTTGGGTTGGATGCGGCAGCTGACACGGTCAACAGCACCTCCCAGCAGACCGTGCTGAACGTCGTACAGAGCTATTACGGCGTCGTCGCTGCCGATGCGGCGGTGGTTGCCGCAAAAAGCGCAGAGGCCGCGTATGCGCGCAGCGTTGAGATCGCGGAAGCGCTGCAAAAGGGCGGCGCGGCGTCGCTGTCGGACGTGCTTCAGGCCCAAACGGCCTATGATCAGGCCGTGCTGACGCGAGTGCAGTACGAATACGCGGCTGCGAGCGCCCATGGCACGCTGAGCGTCGCCATTGGGTCGCCCGCGAATGTGGCACTCAAACTTGGCGCGCAGCCTGTACCCGCCTCAGTGCCGGCCTTCACCGCGCGAATCGCAGATCTGATGGCGCAGGCTCAAGCGGCAGCGCCCGGATCTCGCTGCGGCGTTTGCGCAGCGAGACGCGGCGGAGGCAGAACGTCACGGTCGCGCGCGCCGTTGGCCGACCCACGATCTCGATTCAGGCCGGCAGAAGCAGCAGCAATACCACGGATGCAACAAACCAGAACTACAGCCAAGTGGGCATTTATGTCACGGTACCGATCTTTACCGGATTCAAGGTGGCCTATGGAGTTCGCCAGGCGCAGGCCGCTCTCGAGAGCAGCGAGGTAAATGTCGACAAGATTCGCCTGCAGATATCGAGCGATGTCTGGAACGCTTATTACTCGCTGGACTCGGCCAATCAGCAGCTGACGGCGACCACCACGCTGGTCAAGACCGCCGATCAAAACCAGCAGGTGGCACTGGGGCGCTATCAGGCGGGCGTCGGCACGATTCTGGACTTGCTGACGGCCCAAACGGCCGCCGCGACTGCCGCGCAGGCACGGATCAGCGCGGAACTTGCGTGGGAGACCGCACGAGGGCAGCTGGCGCTCGCGCTCGGCCATTTGACGCGAACCGAGCCGTTGGTATCCGACCCGGCCCAGCCGTAGTCCGGGCAGGGATATCAAATATCATCTCTGGATGATCTCAGGCACCTGATTCCGTGCCGCCGACGTCACCAAACCACTGGGTAAAATCTCGCGCCCTGCGCGCCAACTCCTCTGCCGGCGTGTCGGGCCTGGAATTTTGCGCCGCCGCCAGCAAGGAGAAACCACGTGCCAGGCACTGCAGCGTCTGAGCATGAAGCGTCTGTCGCTCGGCGCTATCCTCGACCCGCACCTGCTCGCGCCAAGCCACGTCTTCCGCCCGCAACTTCTCGCGCCAGGCCACATCCTCAGCACGCACCTTCTGGTGCCAGGCCCAGTCCTCCTCCCGCCTCATCTCACGCCAGGCCACTTCTTCCGCCCGCACCCTCTCGCGCCAGGCCACGTCCTCGGCACGGCGCGCTTCGGCTTCTGTATTTCGCGGCGGTAATTGAGCCATACTTCCTCACTTTCAAAGAGTAAAGATCTGCATCGCCCGGATGGCGGTCCACGCTCGCGTCAAAGCAAGCCATCGCCGCTGACGGGGCGGTCGGAAAGGCATCAGCCGTGCAGTCGCCCAGGTCCCGTGCGCCCCGCCGCGCCGACGTTTAGAATAATCAAATTGTTTGTAAAGTGCACCAGCTGCGCTTTGCTGATTTGCGCCATTTGTCCGCCAGGCCAACCATAAGGGGATAAGGATTTGGCGAAGAGCGGATCATCGAGAGCTGCCGCGATGAATCGGCATGGCGGCGACTTTGTCGGCGACCCCGGCCGACTCGGAATGCCTGCCGGAGCCGAGGTCTGCGACCAGCCGGTTAACATATTGGAACATCGCAGCATTGACGCCCGCGCCAAAGGCCTCGCCAGAGCGGCAACAATTCGAGCATACTCTCGACTGAGTATCTGCTTGGACATTGATTTAGGGAGTCGTCCATGTTCTCGGGTAAATCGCAATCCGGAGAGGCTGCGCAAATGAATTCTAGTCGAGCAGGAAATTTGCCGGACTTCGAGCTGGGAGTCACCCGATTTTTCGGGCAGGGAGACCTCAATGACACGTACTTCGAGCGTGGCTGGGCGGCTCCTGAGGCCAACCATTCCTGGAACGATGGAATAGACGCGTCCCTGACAATGTGGCTGAAGTCGCGCCCGCCACACGCCTGCGCGCTCAGAATCAGAGGCGCACCTTACCTTACCGAGAATGTTCATCATCAAGACATGACTCTTTTCGTGAACGGGTACCGGGCTGCCTTTTGGCGGCTCGATGCGCGTCAAACATATTTGCTGGTGGCGGAAATTCCACCGGAATTCTGGCACGAGAGGAGCGGGAAGGGTTTTGCCAAATTCGTTTGGCACATTCCGGGCAGCGTGAGGCCGTCGGAATCCGCCGGCATTACCGACCGGCGGCTGCTTGGATTTTGCTTCCAGGAAATCACGCTGGATATCTGGCCAACCTGACGACATCCCCGGCGTCTCAAATGCGCGACGACGATCACCGCAATAACGTGGTTCTTGATGGGGACGCTCAACTGGCCGCAGACGGGGTCCTGCAAGGCTGGTGCTGGAACCCGAAGAGGCCTACCGAACGCTTGGTGGTGGAAATTCTAATCAACGAAAGGATCGTCTCGACATTTGTCGCTTCCCGCTTTCGCGAAGATCTGCCCGGACGAAATATCGGCGATGGGTATTATGGGTTTATAACCACGATTGCGAAGTCCCTGCTGGATGCGGGAGATAACTTCGTGATCAGCGCCCGCGAGCGATCGTCCGGCTGCTGCTTCTGGCGGCACGTAAGAGGCGAATCCGGCTTGCCAAATGATTTTGCGGGCCGCTTCGCCGAGGCGCAGCAGCAACTTTCCCGCGTTGCGCGATCGAGCCATCTTCGTGCCCTCGGCAGACCTTCGCTTACCGCTAGAATCTCGATGGAACTGGGCGCCCTGGGCATGCATTTGCGAACGGCCGCAAAGCTCGACGACACCCTCCATCGCACGCCGATGGCAAGAGCCAGGGCCGAACTTCTGCAGCAAACGGCTCCAAGGATTCTTGAGATTTTGCGGAACCCTAAATTGGCGCTGATCATCATCGCCGACTCGGCCTCCAGCGAAGTGCTGTCGGCGATATCTGCGATCGTACCCACGCTTGATTCCCTGGAAGCGTCTCTGCTATTGATCGATCGCGGCTTGGATGCCGACGTTGCGCTTGCGCCGAGTCTTTTCGGCAACTTGCGCTACGTATTTGATCCGCGCAGCGATCTCAGAGCGCTGCTTGCCGACGGGTTGAGGTACTCTCACGGCGATCTGCTGCTTTTCATGAGAAATCCGCGGGAAGAGGTCGCCCGGCGTCTACCGGAAATCGTGGCGCAAATGAACGCCGGTTATTCCATTTACATGAATGCGCGAAGCGCGGAAATCGCCTACGAAATTTGCGCAGAATCAGCAGAGCATTTGTCCAGGCGGCGCACGAATTATCCCTTGTGCGTGGAGTTTGCGGGAAAGCGTGAACTTTTCGAGCACCTCGATGCTTTCCTTTCGTCAAAGGATACGGTGACGGGTCTTGAGGACGTTGATCTCGCGATACGAGCCATACGCGATGGAATCGAACTTTGCGCATGGGATGAGCCGCCTTTAGAGCACAAGAGTGATCTCCGTGTCGAAGCGGCCCACTGAATCATCGACCGCGACATTGGGTCGGCAGGTAGCGGCTGGCCCGGCTCCGCAAGATGACCGGCGGATGATGTCCTCGGACGCGTCAATCACAAGATCCGGCGCGGTGCGCTTGACTCCAAGCAGCCGCGACCGCGTCGGAGGATTGACGCCGATGGTGTGCGGTGGCGACGAACAGCAGGATGCGCTCCGCTCCATTGCGCTCGTGAACAGACTCCTGGAGGTTGAAGAGCGCATCCAGGGATTGGCGCAAGAAAATCTGAAGCTGAAGCGGGAGCTGGCTACCGCCGGCGCACATGGTCCAAGGTCCGGTGCGTTCTTCGACACGCCCCGAACAGCGCATGAATGGCCTTTGGCCGATAGCGCGAAACTGCTGCCGGAAGATCTCGGTCTGTATGACCGCCGCTGCGATGACGAGGTCGTCGTTGCGGGAAGGCTTGGCGCGGAATTTCTCGCGCGGTTCAACTTGCTCGCCGATGAGCCGGATTTTCTGGGTGCGATAGCCGCAATCAACGCCATGGAGCGGAAGCTTCACGTGGCGTCAATCGACGAGCGGAGACCAGACGTCTCGATCGTCATTCCCGTCTACGGGCAGCTATCTTATACGTTGAATTGCATTCACAGCTTGATGGCGCACAAATCGCGATACAGCGTCGAAATAGTCATCGTGGATGACGCCTCCCCCGATAGAAGCGGCGAATTGCTGCCGCAGCTGCGCTGCATTCATTATCATCGCCAGAAGGTAAATGGCGGCTTCATACAGAGCTGCAATACGGGAGCGGAGATCTCGGGCGGCCGCTTTGTCGTGATGCTGAACAATGATACGCGGGTGGCCTCCGGCTGGCTGGACAACTTGATCGCGAGCTTCAGCATCTGGCCGAACGCTGGGTTGGTCGGCTCGAAGATGCATTACGCCGACGGAAGTTTGCAAGAGGCCGGCGGCATCATCTGGCGCGATGGTTCCGCATGGAACTACGGTCGAAACGACGATCCGAACCGCCCTCAATATTCTTACGCGCGGCAGGTCGACTACATCTCGGGCTGCTCGATTGCATTGCCTACCGCGCTCTGGCGCGATTTGGGCGGATTCGATCCAATCTATCGACCGGCCTATTGCGAAGATGTCGATCTTGCGTTTCGCGTCCGCTCGAGCGGGCGCGAAGTCTGGTTTCAGCCGCAATCGCGAGTGGTTCACTACGAAGGCAAGACCTCCGGCACCAGCACGGCCGGCGGGATCAAGGCGTACCAGATCGTCAATTCGAAGAAGCTGTATTTTCGATGGCGAGAGCCGCTCACCCGTCATCGGCCCATTGGCGAAGCACCCTATTTCGAGCGCGAACGCACTGCACGGAAGCGTTTCCTGGTGGTGGACGCGACGACGCCCACTCCGGATCAGGACGCCGGTTCGGTCCAGACCTTCATGGCCTTACAGACCTGCCTGGCGCTGGGGTACAAAACGCATTTCGTGCCCGAGGACAATTGGCTCTATCAGCCGAAATACACCTCGGCTCTGCAGGCGATCGGCGTCGACTGCGCCTTCGCTCCCTATGAGGTCGGATTTGAAACCTATATCCGGCGGTACGGTTGGCTGTTTGACGTCATACTGGCCTACCGCGCCGGAGTGACCGAAAAAGTCCTGCCGCTGGCGAGAAGCCATGCACCGCAGGCAGCCGTCATGTTCCACGTCGCTGACCTGCATTACCTGAGAATGGAGCGAACGGCGCAGCTGTCTGGTGATGCCGATATGCAATACGCCGCGTCGGTGATGAAGGAGCGGGAACTCTCCCTCGTCAGGCAGGTTGACTGCACAATATCGCATTCAAGCGCTGAGCTCGATATTCTCGCGCGGGAAGCGCCCGGAAGCCCGGCGGTTCTGTGGCCGTTGATGTTCGAATTTTTCGGAACGCAAAGAACCTTTGCAGAGCGTCGTGACCTGTGCTTTTTGGGTGGGTATCGGCATGCCCCGAACGTCGATGCCGTCGTGTATTTTGTGAACGAGATCTTTCCGCTCATCAAGTCCCAGGAGCCCGACATCCGCTTCATCATTGCCGGTGCTCATCCCCCCGAGGAGGTGCGCGCCCTGGCGGGCGACGACGTGGTTGTCACAGGGATGGTCGATGACTTGCGGGATCTGTTCGACCCCTGTCGCGTGTTTGTCTGCCCGTTGCGGATAGGGGCAGGCGTCAAGGGGAAGGTTGCATCGGCTCTGTCCTACGGAATACCCGTTGTGTCGACAGCAGTCGGTGTGGAGGGGACGGAATTGCAGCACGGCAGACAAGTACTCTTGGCGGACAGTCCTGCAGCCTTTGCCGAGGCGGTACTTCGCCTGTACCGGGATCCCGGCCTGTGGGGGAGCTTGTCGAGAGCCGGCCAAGATCTGGTCAAGGAGACGCTTTCCTTGGAAATGGGCAAGGTGGCCTTGGCACGCTGCGTAGAGATCGCGCTGACCCATAAGTTGGGGCTCGGCGCGGCCAACTCCACGGGCGAGTAGCGCAATTGGCGGTACCCGAAAGGCGGCTTCTTGAGAATTGGCGGTGCAATGCGTAAGCGTAAGCAAGGTTCCCGGTCTTCGAGCAGATCCAGCGCCGATCCCGGTCGGCCGCCGGCGGGCGCTTCCGAAATCCGCGGTTCGCAATTGGAGGATCCTGCACGTGTCGATGGTCGGTCGTTAGGCGGGCAGCGGATCGTCGGTTCGCTGGAGACAATCGTGGGCCATGCGGTCGAGGGATGGGCCATGGACGTCCAAAATCCCACAATGCCAGTGACCGTCGAAATCCTGGATGGTGAACTCCTTTTGGGAAGCGCTGTAGCGTTCATGTTCCGGCCGGATTTATTGGCGGCCGGAATCGGGACCGGCAATCATTATTTCAAGTTTGAGCTCCCCGAAATCCTTTTCGACGGGCACGTTCATACCATCTTTGCGCGAGCCGCCGGCTCGACCGAAAATCTGGGCAACTGTCCAATCTCCGTTTCGCAAAGCGCTGCGAACGTCGCCGTCGCTGAACCGCCCGTAAAGACCAAACCGGAGGAAGCGGCCGTTGGGATGCTGGAAGGCGTCAGCGACGAGGGGTGGGTCAAGGGCTGGGCTTGGTACCCGAACATCCCGGGCAGGCGTGCTGAGATCGAGGTGCTCGTCGACGGCGAAGTCGTCGGGGACACGGTAGCCGCCGTACCTAGACAGGATCTGGTATCAGCCGGGATCGGCGACGGAAATCACGGTTTCGCGCTTGGCTTACCGTATGAGGTGTTGGCGCGACCCCGGGCTTCGTTGGTATCCCTGCGGGACAAAGGAACCGGCCGCATTCTGGCGGAACCCCGATTGTTCCAGCGCCGTGAAATTGCGAACGCAGTCGAAAAGCTCTCGGAGCTGGAAAACGATGCGCGGCTCCTGAACTCCGCCGCCGCGCTGGGGGCCGATCGTGCGGCCGCCGATCAGCGTGCGGCAGCCGATCTGTTTAGAACGGTCGGGGACTTTTTCGTCCAGCTTGCGAACGCCACCGCAGCAGGCAAGCCCCCGGGAACTTTGAGAACATTGCGCGGCGCAATCGAGGACGTGACTTCCAGGTTCCCTCCGATCGAGTTCAGGTTGCCGTCGGACCCCCAGTTGAGCATATGCGTAGAAGCAACGGGTTCGCTCGAGACCATTTACAACACCCTGAACTGCATTTGCCGGCTCCAATCCAATATCGCATTCGAAGTCGTACTCTTCGACGGCGGAACTTGTGACGAGGCTCTGTTGTTGCCGCTTGTCGCCCGCAATTTGCGCTATTTCCATGCGGATGAACGCTCCAACCCTGTTGCCTTGCGGAATCGCGCCGCCGAATTCGCCCGCGGAGACATCATCGTTTTCCTGGCCGGCGCCGCTGAACCGTCCGGCAACTGGCCCGAGACGATTTTCACCGCGTTCCAGGCCGATCAAGGCCTGGCCATGGTCGGCGCAAAAGTCCTCAGAACGGATGGCGTGCTCGAGAATGCCGGCATCATGCTGATAAACGGGCATTCGGAAGCGATCGGCCTGGGCTCCGATCCTTCTTCCGAGGCATTCCTGCATCCGAGACGCATCGATGCCGTCACCAGCGCGGCCTTCGCCGTAAGGCGCGAAGCGTGGCAGCGCGGTCAAGGCCTGAACGAGAGGCAGGCCGGCGTGGAGTCCGCACTGGTCGACTTCTGCGTCCGGACAAGTGCGGCGGACGGAAAGATATTATATGAACCTGATTTCGCGGTCGTCTTGCGACGCTAGCAGGTGTGTGACATTGAACCAGTGGTTTGCATTCGGTGATTCGATTCCTCGGCCGTCACAGCGAATATGACTAAGCTATATCTACATATTGGACCGCACAAGACCGGGTCAACCTTCATTCAGAAGGTCTTCTTCGAGAACAGGGAACGCCTGCTTCGCCTGGGAGTGAACTATCCGAATTTTGGTTTCAGCGGACAATTTGGACAACACGAGGCGGTCGAGAAAGTAAGGGCCCTTGAACAAGGGCAGCTTGACGAATACCTGGCTCCGTTTCTCAGCGGTGAAGTCAACTTTGTTTCAAGCGAAAACTTCGATCGCCTGAATTCGGGGGAAATACAAAAACTCCAAAAATCTCTTGCAACGGCCGACGTGAGAATCATTTATTATTATAGAAATCATATCGACATGCTGCCAAGTTGGTGGCAGGAGGCAGTCAAGCACGGCTCGAGGATTTCCTTCCACGAGTTCGTCCTACCGCATATCTTGCGGCCATATGCCAGCAATATAGTCAACCCCTGCGTTGTACTCGATCTGTATGCAGACGTATTCGGCAAAAGCAATATCACAATCATCGATTACAACGCGGCCCTGCAGAGAGATACCATACTCGCCCCGCTTCTCGAGCTGCTGGGCATAGAGCTGACGGGCATAATCAATGCCTCCGTCAACGCGTCGCTGAAACTGGAAATTGTCGAAATCATCCGGGCGCTGAACGCCATTGCGGAATTCAACGGGCAGCTGAGAATTCATAATATTAGAACCCTATTTCTCCGCAAGAGGAATTCGGACGAAATACGCGGCGAAGTCGATCTCCTCGCAGCCGCAATACGCCACCAAATGAAGCCCCTGAGGCTTACCGGCGGGTTCTTCGAGCACTCGGTCATCGCCGCCTTCAGAAAAAAGTACGAGGGATGCTTTCTCAATGTATTGCGGGACCAGCTTCCGGACAGAGAGTTATTGGTCCCCAGTGACACCTGGATGCTTACAGGGCGTGCCGTCGCCGCGTGTGAGCGCATATATCAGCACGTCCTGTCCGGTGACGTAAGCTACTAATTGGAGTCCGCGCCGTGAGAACCCTTTACATCCATGTCGGACCGGCCAAGACCGGAACGAGCGCGATTCAGCATGCCTTGCTGACCCACGACGGTTCGGTCATCATGTATCCGCAAGTCGGACTTTCACGTGGCGGATCTCACAATAATCTGATCGTAAATTTCTTCGCCGATAAGAATCGATCGGACGCCGTCAAGGCGGATCCCAGGAAACTGCTGGACGAGCTCGGTCGCGCATTCGCAGCGTCGGATCGGAATGTGGTGATCAGCTCGGAGGCGCTTTTCGGCCGACCGGGCATCCGCCGGTTCATCGAGGCGCTCACTCAACAGTTCAGTGAACCGGTGGCGGTGGAATTGATTGTGGTCTGCCGCGAGCACTTCGGCCGGATTGCCTCTGCGTATAACCAGCGGGTCAAGGACGTCGGCAGGTTCGAGCGCGAAGGTCCGGATGATTTCCTGCGGCGGCAGAACTTGAATTTCGGATATGCGAATCTGATCGGCAAGCTGCGGCAGACCGGAAAAATGGTGAGCGTTCTCAACTACCATCCGTCTAACGATCTCGTCGAGCGATTCCTGCGTCACATCGGTTTCCCCGACGACAAAATTCCGCCATCCGAACTGCGCAACGTTTCATTGAGCTCCAAGGCGTTGATTGCGGTGCTCGCCGCGAATAACGTCGCCAACAGCGCCGATGACCGTGAGCGCTATTTCTCCGCGCTGCGGAAGATGCGGCGGTTTTTCGGCCCGTCAGGGTTCATATTCGGCCGAGAGGCCGCGCTGGAGGCATCTCGACGCCTGCAGGCTGATCGAGAGCTGCTCGAGTCGGAATATGACATCTTATTGCCGGCCCCGGACCTGACCGCCCAGGACGGAGGACTCCACCTGAAAGAGGGTGAACTGGCGGAAATCAGCGCCGTCACCGGCGAACTCGGCAGTGAGGGAAAGGCGATCGTGGAATTCGCCTCCCGCTTTCAACGCCCCTGACATCGGGCGCCGCGCGATTCCACGAGCCCATGCGCGGGGCAATTTCTAGTCCTGGCTATACGGCCCGGGATCGTATGGCGGCTGCACGTCGATCGGACACTTCCCCGGGGCCGCATGCGGCCACTGAAGAATCTCCAAGATCCGGTTGTTGGGATGGTTCAGGATGAATTCGTGGATCACTTTCTCCTGGATCGCGCTGTGGTAGCGAAGCTCTCCCAGAATGAGCTTCGCGTCGATTTGAGCGGCCATATCATTCGCCGCCGTAATCACCTCCCGCACATGATCGGGGTCTTCCTTGTAAGTGTGAATCTCGACGAATTTCGGCTTCAAATTGGACTCGCGCAATCCTTCGAGCATGGCCGCAAGCCTGACCCCTCGCTGTGAATCGGGGCAGGAGATCAGCCACTCATCGTCGCCGTACTTTTCACGGAAGCGGGAGGCGATTGTCGACAGGTATTTTTTCGCATTCGCAATCGTGTTCGCCGGCATCGAAGGGGCGACGCAACCTTCGTTATTCAGGTCGAATCGAAGCGACATCGTATGTGCCGAGCTCTTCACCAGCGCCGTTGCACCATCAATGAAGCGCCAGTTTGCATCCGTGCGAGCCGGATCGAAACAATCGCCCCAATCGCTGACCTTGCAAAAAATCTTGCCGTCCTGTTGGAAGCCGAATGCGACCTCCAGGCTGCGGAAGCCCGCGGCCGCCACATCGCCGACAAAATTGCGGATATTGTCCTGGTCCTGGCTTGAGATGTCGCCCGATATCGTGTGTATCAGACCTTCCTTGTGATCGGCCGGCAAATGGGACGCGTGCAGGATAATCCGCATCGAAACGAAGCCCGCGCCGTGCATCTGTGCCAGCTGCCCGCGAACGGCATCACGTATCTTCAGATCGTTGTATTGCTGGACGACTCCGCCGCCCCACAGCACCCAGGCCGGGTGCGCGTCGCATTCGGGTATCTGATCGGCTCTGAGCTGGTACCAATTGTAGTTTATGCCCAGCTTTGGCTTTTCCGCGGCCGCGGCCGGCTGCAGCAGGCATGCAGCGACGAGGACGGCCCCCGCCAACGCATGCCAGCGATTCAAGCCGTCGCCTCGCCGTCCGACGCCGGCATCGGGCGTCCCGAATTCCGGCAGCCTAGTCATCATCGGGGTCGGTAGCCGGGCGCTTGTCGTTGATGAAGTGGGCGGCGGCGACCGGCGCGGGAATGCGCTGTAGGTCAGGGGCGTGTGGGTAAGGTCGAAACAATCGGACAGGTCGTCGGCGTAAGCATCAGCGTAGCCGAGCGAGGGCAGATTGAAGGTAGTCTCGATGAACTTCAGGATGCTGCCGAAGTCGTGCGTGACGTGGGAAATGTAAGCGGCCTTGGCGTAGGGCGAGACGACGATGAGCGGCACGCGAAAGCCGTAGACATATCCCGATCCCCAGCTGACGCCGTCGTTGATGACCTTGGGGGCGACGTGATCGTACCAGCCGCCCCAATCGTCCCAGGTGATGATGATGGCGGTGTTCGTCCCAATACGGCGCTCTTGCCGATCGCGTTGACGACCGAGGCCACCCAGGAAGGTCCGCTGCCGTCATTGAGCGAGGGCGTGATCGGAGCTCTTGCCGTCGGGAATGACCCAGCTCACCTGCGCAAGTTGGCCCTTGGCGATGTCCGTGAGGACTTGCGATTGCGGAATGATCACATTGTTGGACCATATCGGTGCCCGTGCAGGCGAGCGCACCGTTGACGGTCTGCTGCTGGCAGATGTGCTCGATGGCATCGGGCCCCGTCCAGATGGAACCGGCGGACGGGCGTGTAGTAGCGCCAGGTCACACCCTTGGCATCGAGCAGGTCGGTCAGCGTGGGATGTTCGAAGCAAGGATATTGGGGCGGCTGAGTCTGTTTCGCTGCCGGTGGCATCGATCATCATGACCATATTCGTCAGGGCAGCGATGCATCCGGCCGGAGACCCCGGACCGGATTTTCGGCGGCGAACAGGGGACTGGTCGCCGTGGGCGCCGAAGTGCCGGAAATGATGAACTGGTGCGCGGGAAAGCTCGGACCTTGGTTGGTCTGAAACATGCGGTCGCCGAACGTGTATTGCTCGGCCAACGCGAAGTAGGGCTGAACGTCGGCCGGCTTGACGTACATGAATTGCGCATTGGCAGGGCAGGCACTCGGCGGCCGGAGCGCATCCGGTCAGGTCCGCGCCATCCATCTTGCCGCCGTCGTACATCGCGACGAAGTCGTCATGTGCTGTGGCCGAGGTCGTAATTTTGCAGGGTTGGAGCCGGCTGTGCCCAGATCGATGGGGCTGAGCGGGATGGTTTGGCCCAGTGAATTCATGCCGCTGCTGGCGATATCGGCGCCGCGGGCGATGAGCACCGGATCTTGGAACAGATTGTCACGGAGTGCGATTCTCCTGAAAGATGATCACCACGTGCTGGATCACGGCCGCCGCCGTCAAGGTCAGCGGCTGAGGCGCCGTTGCTGGGCGCTAATTTATTGGCGTCGCTTGCGTTAACGGTGATGGTGTAGTTGCCGCCGGGAGTGTTGGTCGAAGTCGACACCGTCAGCGTGGAGGTGCCTGGATTGTGCCGCTGATCGTCACCGTAGATGGGCTGAACGAACAGCTGGGAGCATGGGTGCCGCCGCTGATCATGCCGCACGAAAGGCTGACGCTGCCGGTATAGCCATTGGCCGGAGTCAGCTTGATGGCGGACGTGGCCGCGTTTCCTGCAGTGACGGGAGTCGGACTCAAGCGCTGGCGGTCAGCGTATAGCTGGGCGGGAGGGCCACCGCCAAGGTCAGCGCCTGAGGGCCGTTGCTGGGAGCTAATTTCTTGGCATCGATTGCGTTAACCGTGATGGCGTAGTTGCCGCCGGGAGTGTTGGCCGTGGTGGTCACCGTCAGCTTGGAGGCGCTTGGATTGGCGCCGCTGATCGTCACCGTAGATGGGCTGAATGAACAGCTGGGAGCGTGGGTGCCGCCGCTGATCATGCCGCACGAAAGGCTGATGCTGCCGGTATAGCCATGGGCCGGAGTGAGCTCGATGGCGGACGTGGCCGCGTTTCCTGCAGTGACCGGAGTCGGACTCAAGGCGCTGGCGGTCAGCGTATAGCTCGGCAGAGCCACCGGTGGCGGCGCCGCGGACGAGCCGCCGCCGCCGCAAGCGCCGATGCCGAGCGTAAGCGCGCTTATGCAGAGAAATGGGCCGGCGACAAATACGATACGAAGGGGATTCATATGAGTGCCGACAAGCACCTTGCGATCGTGTTCATTGGCTGCCGCCCCTGAATTTACCGCCGTTGCATTACCTACCGAGCAGCGCATCGCGCATTTAACGCCTCAACACAATGTCGGTCAATATTCAACATGCGCGTCGCGATTGCCCGACAGGGCGAGCGGAGAGGTGCGACGTGCCGGCTAGCGCGAACTCCGAGGCGGGCGGATGCGAGATTCGAGACAGGGATAAACCAACCGGCCAATCATTTCACGGCTTTGAAGAGGAAATTCATGCTTCCCAGATATCCGAGTTCCTCTGACCAATACAGATAGGCGGCTGCATCCCGAAATCCCGCCTGCATCAACAAGGAAAGCAAATCCCACCCGAGCTTATGTCCGGATCCGAGAAACTCCGTCGGCGTTTCGGGAGCAAATGAGAGAACATCCTTTGCGATAAATTCCGACGTAGGTTCGGTGAAGTGAAACGGAATCGTAAAAACGAATCTTCCTCCGGGCACCAGCACGCGAAAGATCTCCTCCACGGCGGCCTGCAGTGGAGGCACGAATTGCAGGTAATCCTGCGAGACGACAGCGTGGAATTTGGCACTGGGCGCATCGAGAAGCGGCGATGAAGGTCCATTCACGGATGCGGCCATGCGCCGCAAGCGCAATACCCGTGTTGTCGCATCCGCCAGGCTTGCGAGACGGCGATCCGCTTCGCTGGCCGGCCCGAACAACAGCAAATGCGTCCAGGGTGTCAGCACCGTGGCCTGCAGGAAATGAATCAGCGCGCGCTGCCGCCCGATCAGGCGATATTCGCAGTCGCAGCGCATTTGCTCGCGCCAATTGGGCACGCGGCGCCCATCGGGCATCTTCTCCCCATCCTGCGTGGAAGACACGAAGGTCGACGGACGCAGGCAGGGAGCGCAAGTGCCCTTGCAAGTCAACAAGGCATCTTGGGTTGCCAGCGAGAGTTCGTACGCGTAGTGAGCGTCCAACTCCGATTGGTGGTCCCGCAAATAAGCCTGAAATGCCTCGTGTGATTTGAAGCCCACGGCGGGAAAACGCGCCGAGCGTACCAAACTGCTGAGGCTGAATTGACTCTGTGATTTCTGCATTGTCGTGCCCGCCGCGCCATGAATTTCTCTGTGATGGCTCGGCAGGCAGCTATCCTAGCTCGCGCAAACCGGCGCGGGGCGCGCCGCTGGCATAAGCTCGCCCCGTTTTGTATCTCGTGAATATACGTGGTTTCACCAGATCATCCGCCGCTGCAATTGGAGCTTCCCATTTTGTGCGCAGAAATTTGAGAACTTTCCTGAAGTTACAGATGAAAACCAATTTAGATACTCAAGTTTGCAACGTCATCCGGACACATCACATCAATGCATTTGTCTGTAGGAACTTGCGGACTTTCAGGCTCTTAGCCGCACAAATCAATCTACAGTCTTGAAATTGCGCCAATCGGGTGCGCGCAATCGAACAGCTGCGCCGATAGAGAGCTTTATTGAATTGTGCCATCAGATTGATTTGCCGAAGATTTTTTTCACGCCAAAAAAGTTCAATAAATCGCGCCCATATGTCAAATTGTAATTGTGGTGCAGTTCACGCTTTGCTATTGTCATCGCCAATAAGGGGTTTCCCTTAGTGTCAAAGCGCGAACCAGTCCGAAGAAATTGTGTTCGCTTTGTGTTCCACACCTGACGTGTAGGGAGAAAAATTATGGCATTTGTAAGCATTTCGGGTGGCGGCAATACGAATGTTCACATCTACGGCAACGGGTCCGTCGTAGCCGGCAATGGCAACGACACGATCACGATCGACGGGCGCGGAAGCGTAACGGTCGGCGCCGGCAACGACAGCATCACGCTCGGTTCGGGCACCATCGTCCAGAACGACTCCGGAACGAAGATCGGGCACGACACGATCAATTTGGGCCGCGGTAGTGACACGATTTCCGAGGCAGGCCACGCAACGGTCTATGGCGCATTCGGCAGCGCCACCGTGGTGGGCGGAAAATTCGAATTCCTCAAGGTTCAGGTCGGCTCGAGCGATCCGCGGCACGACCATGGCCACCACGACGGCAGTCAGAGGCACGACGACGGCGGGCGGCACGGCAGCAGCTACGGCACCTACGGCGATGACGGCGGCCGGCACGATGCCGGCTACGTCTACCAAGAAATTGCTGTCAGCGGCAACGCGACGCTGGTCGGTGGAGATCACTGCACCCAGTTCATCGGCGGCTCGGGTGCGGTTGTCATGCGCGGCGGAACCGGCGGCAACGACACGTTCGTGGGCGGCTCGGGCCAGGCCACCATGACGGGCGGTACCGGCCATAACCTGTTCATTGGCGGCTCGGGCCAGGCCACCATGACGGGCGGTACCGGAGGCCATAACGTGTTCGATTTCGGTGGCGCGAAAGGCGGCACGGATGTCATCACGAACTTTGTCGCGGGCCACGATCAGCTTTACTTGGAAGGTCAGTCGATGAGCTACCTGCAAAGCCGCGGAGATGTCACCGTGAGCCACGGCAACACCTACATCAGTCTTGATGGCGGTCAAACTACCGTGGAGCTGAAGGGCTTCACGAGTCTGACCTCGACTGACGTCACGACGCACAAGGGCTAAGACTGCGGCATTCGTAGTCTTTGAATCACGCTGGCAAACGGCGTCGAGCTGAAACCTGAAACAGCGCTAGCTGCAAATCGAGCCGCCCCGGTCGCCTTCGACCGGGGCCGTTCGTACCGATCCATCGTGTTCGCCTCAGCGCGCGGAGCATTGGCACATGACCTGCTAGGCGGCACGGATCGTGCGCTCGCCCGTGATCTGCAGGGAATCCGCCTCGCGCTGCGGTACGACTCCGTGCCGGTGGCGATACGTTTGATCGATCGAGCCTGGCGCACGCGCCCGGACGCCGCCGAGGCGCTCGCACCGATCTACGCTCGATTGCTCTCGCTCGAAGATCGCGATCATGACGCCGCTCTGCGCGTGCTGCAGACGATCGGCGCACCGGATGCCGACGTCGCCGCGCTCACCGTACGCGCATACCTGGGTCTGCGGCGAACGGATGATGCGAGGCGGCATCTCGATCTGGCTTTGAAGGAGCACAGTCTGACTTCGGACAGTCTGCTCGCCCGCGAGGCTGCGCAAGTCCTGCATATGCCGGACGTGCACGCTCCCGGATGGATCGGCGTTTCTCCCACACTCAAGTTCCACGGCGAGCTGATCGCGGAACCCATCGATTCCCTGCAAATCCGCCTCGGGGAAAAAGATTTCGCACCTCTCGTCACGGCCGAGCGCCGAGACGGGCGAACCCTATTCGGCTTCCAAGTACCGCAGGGGACCGGGGACGCGATCCTCAGCGTCAGCAGTCGGGGTGTGCCGCTGTTGGGCGGCAGACGCCGCTTACCGCTGGATTTCGCGCTGGACGGCCGCGCGAAAAGCGACGGCAATCAAATCTCCGGCTGGGCGCGCCTTGGTTGGCTACCCACACAGCCGGTTCAGCTCAGCTTCGAGGATGAAGATGGACACTGCCATCGATCGAGAACCCAAAACATCGCTATCCCAGGGCTTCGCTGGCCGTTCCGGATCAAACCGCGCAGCGCCGGCCTATCAGGCAGCCGCATACGCATCGCGGCCCAACTGCCCGATGGACGCTGGCAGCCCTTGCCGGACACACCGCTTCTGCTGAATCGCGCACTGCGAATCGGAGAACTGAAGCGCGTCCGGCTTGCGCGCTGGCGAAAAGCAGTCTCACCGGCCGTGCGCGCTCGGCGTGCTTCCTCAACGCGCGCGGCATCGATCGACGTCCTCATCCCCGTGCATGGCGGTGGGCAGGAGACGCTGGCTTGCATCGATGCCGTGCTGGCCACCATCGCAGCGCATGAGCGGGTGATCGTGGTAGACGATGCGACGCAGGACACCGCGCTCGCCGCGACCCTCGATGAGCTGGCGGCCGCCGGCCGCATCACGCTGCTGCGCAACGAAAAGAATCTAGGATTCGTCGGCTCGGTCAATCGCGCGCTCGCGATGCCATCCGCCAACGACGTCGTGCTGTTGAATTCGGACACGCTGGTGTTCGGCGATTGGCTGCAGCGATTGCGCGCCGCAGCCTATGGCGCATCCCGCGTGGGGACCGTCACTCCCTTCAGCAACAACGGATCGATTGCAAGCTACCCCCGTGAGTTGGGATCCTCGCTCGACCCTGAGGAAGCGGCGGCGCTGGACAGGCTCGCCGCATCGACGCACGCGGGAACCTCCGTCGAGATTCCGGTCGGCGTCGGCTTCTGTCTATATATACGTCGCGACTGCCTTGAAAGACGTCGGCGAGCTCGACGCGCGCGCATTTGGCACGGGATACGGTGAGGAAGTTGATTTTTGTCTGCGTGCGCGTGAGTTTGGCTGGTCGCATCGGATCGCGGCCGATGTGTACGTCTATCACGCCGGCGCCCTCTCCTTCGGGGCGCGCCGCGCGGCGCTGCTGGATCGCAGCCAGCGCCTGCTCAATATGCGCTATCCGGGCTACGATCGCTTCATCAGGGATTTTCTGAGGCAAGGCGCGCTGCGCCCGGTTCGACGCGCGCTCGACGAACGTCGATTGACCGCCTTCGAGGGACGATTTGTCCTGCTGGTAACGCTGGCGTTGGAGGGGGGAGTTGAGCGTTTCGTTGCTGAGCGCGGCAGGCAGATCCGCGAGCGTGGCCTAGTGCCACTCGTGCTCAAGCCGCACAAAGCCGGGAGACGCGCGCCTTTGCGAGTTATCGACCGATGCGATCGACGCACCGAATCTTCGCTATGCAATTCCGGCGGACCTGCCCGAGTTGATCAAGGTGTTGGGCTGTCTGCGCATCGAGGAGATCGAAGTGCATCACTTTCTGGACCTCGATGCGAGAGTCATCGACACGGTGCGCGCCCTGGGCGTTCCCTACGACGTCGTCGTCCACGACTATTCGTGGATTTGCCCGCGCGTGACGCTCATCGATGGAAGCGGCCGCTATTGCGGCGAGCCTCCAGTGTCGGTGTGCCGCTCCTGCGTCAGAAAAAATGGCTCGCGTCTGGGGGGAGGCCTATCGGTCCCGGCGCTCCGAGCCCGAAGCGCCGCTTGGCTGGGAGAAGCGCGCCGCGTGCTGGCGCCATCCGCCGATACCGCTTCGCGCCTCAAGAATTATTTCCCCGCTCTGGATATCGAAGTGCGGCCGCATGCGCCCCCCTTCACGCCGCTACCGCAGACGGCGCCCTCCCCGCGCGCGAAGACATTGCGCGTGGGCCTGATCGGCGCGATCGGTGGACACAAGGGCTACCAGGTACTTCTCGGTTGCGCGCGAGATGCGGCCGCGCGTCGCCTGCCCCTGGAATTCGTGGTGATCGGCTTACACGGAGAATGACAAGCCACTGCTGAAGACGGGAAAGGTTTTCATCACCGGCCGCTACAGCGAAATCGAGGCGCCGCATCTGCTTCGGCGCGAGCGGCCCGATATCGCATTCTTGCCCTCCGTATGGCCCGAGACTTGGTGCTACACTCTCGATTACGCGCTGGCTGCGGGACTGCCGGTGGTCGCGTTCGATCTGGGCGCGATTGCCGAACGGTTGCGTGCAGCCGGTCTCGGGATGTTGCTGCCGCTGGATCTGAGTTCGCGGCAAATCAATGACCGCCTGCTGGGCCGCGCCGCCGAGCATCGAAACCCACGGGCTTATGTCCAAACGACGCAATCGATCAAAGGCGATGACGCTAAGATAGAAAGAACCAAGGGGATAAAAGCGATGAAACCTTCCGTCGACGAACTTGCAAAGGAAGAAGGGCTGAGCGCATCGGTGCAACTCCTTCCTCTTCCGAGCGGCCTGTACCTCTTCTCCGTCAAGGCGGCTGCCCCGATTGCCGAGCGCCCCGCAGGGCAATTGAGTTTACCCGCGATGCATGTAGGTTTGGGTCCCGGCGTGCGCTCCGAGCAGGTGGAATTCGTTGCTGGACCGGGCACCGAGGGAACTTGGCTGTTCGCGCAAGGTGACGTGCTCGTCGCCAAGGTCAACGGCA
Organism: uncultured Gammaproteobacteria bacterium; assembly: GCA_963774865.1. Classification (GTDB taxonomy): domain Bacteria; phylum Pseudomonadota; class Gammaproteobacteria; order Steroidobacterales; family Steroidobacteraceae; genus Bog-1198. The sequence goes on along the minus strand of CAVZGU010000011.1, from coordinate 213,766 downwards.
CCGGCGCCACTCTGATTTTGACATCAGTTCGCTCCTCGATTGGGGAAGTGCTGGCGATCGCGGTGGAGCGGCTGGAAGGTCGCGCGCAAGCCGCGGCCGCGGTGCCGACGCAATCCGAGAACATTTCGGTCAAACTTCCCGCTTGCCGCAGCTTCTGCAGCCGGCGCTCCCGCACCGGCTGCACCGACGTCGAAATCAGACGTCGTTCCCGCAGCCGATGCTCAGGCTGTACCGCTTCAAATCAAGACGCACATCCGCTCGCGAGGCGATGTGAACTTTGCCGATGCGCCCTGGGCAGGACGCGTGGCTCCCGGGCTTTGGATTGAATCCTTCTCGATCGAGCCGCTCAAGGACCTCGCCGCGCACGACATCGAGTACAAGGGACTCACGGGCACCGGGTTTGAAACCCCATGGCTCAGCGATGATCAAATATGCGGAACCAAAGGCATGTCCGTGCCGTTGGTGGGTTTTGCGATGCGGCTCAAGCCAAGCCCTGCAACCGTCCGCTTACGACTGTGAATATTCCGGCTACTATCGGTCGGGCGTCACCGTCGGCCCATTGCGCAACGGCGCCCCCTGCCGTTCGACGGTGGCGAATGATCCGCTCGAGGGCATTCAGATCCGCATCGTCAAGCGTCCGAAGGCGGCCGCCGTGCCTGGCAAAGTCGAGCGCTTCGCGCCCAGGCATCAAGACGCCAACGTTTGGCCGCTATCGCGATGCAGAAGGCACACCCCTGAACGGCGCAGCCAAGGAATTGCGACAACGCGCCAAGGTCCGTCAAGCGCGTCAAGCCGGCCGATGCCTCCGGCAAAGCCGACCGCGGCACGCGCTCTACGCAGCGCTCCTAAAAATCGCATTTCGTGAGCCGGCCGCCAAGCGCACCCACCCTTGCCCCTGCAAATTGTGGCCGGCGTAAGCCGCGCAGCCAGGCCGCTCTCAAGCGATGAACTATCTGTTCATACATCAGAATTTTCCCGCGCAGTATGTGCACCTGCTCAGACACCTGGCTAACCAGCCGGGCAACCAGCTCTACTTCATTACCCAACCGAACGACAACTCCATGCCGGGCGTTCAAAAGATCACCTATCCCAAGGATCAGCGCGAGCAGCATCAACTGCCATGCCTATTCGGTCGAAATCGACCGGGCGATCTATGCCGCCGCGGCGGTAGCCGACAAGTGCCGGGAACTGCGCAACCAGGGATTTCGCCCCGATCTGATCGTCGGTCACAGCGGCTGGGGCGAAACCATGTTCGTCAAGGACGTCTTTCCGGACGTGCCGCTGCTCGCGAATTTCGAGTTCTATTACCACTCGAGCGGCGTCGACGTGGGCTTCGATCCGGAGTTCGTGTCGATATTCCAGGACCCGTCGCGCCTGCGCGTGCGCAACGCCACCAACCTGCTGTCCTTCGAAGCCGCCGACTGGGGCCACTCCGCCACGCGCTGGCAGCGCAGTCTCTATCCGCCCGAGATGCGATCACGAATCAGCGCAATTCATGAGGGAGTCGATACCGATATCGCCCGCCCAAATCGGACGGCCAAGTTCAAATTGCCGGATCTGGCCGGGTGCTCACCCGCGACGACGAAGTGGTCACCTATGTGTCGCGCAATCTCGAGCCCTATCGCGGTTTTCATACCTTCATGCGCGCGCTCCCCCAACTGCTGCGCCGGCGCAAACGCGCCGAGATCGTGATCGTCGGCGGCGATGGCGTCAGTTACGGCACACCGCCGCCGCCGCAATCCACGTTCAAGAAGATGATGCTGCAGGAGCTCGGCGCCAAGATCGATCTGTCGCGCGTACATTTCGTCGGCATGCTCGAGTATCACGAGTACCTGAACCTGCTGCAGGTCTCATCGGCTCACGTGTACCTGACCTACCCATTCGTGCTGTCCTGGTCGTTCATCGAGGCGATGGCGTGCGGTTGCCTCATGGTCGGTTCCGGCACCCCGCCGGTGCTCGAAGTGCTTCGAGACGGATTCAACGGGCTGACGGTCGATTTCTTTGCCCCCAAGGCGCTCGCCAACCGCATCGAAGCTGCGCTGGAACAGGCGGACCGAGATGCAACCGTTGCGCAAGCGCGGCTCGCACGACCGCGGTCAAATATTATGATTTGAAAAAAGTAATGCTGCCGCGTTGGAACAGGCTGTTTGACGATCTGATCAACGGCCAGCGGCCGGCGTGCTTCGATGATTCGACCACGTCGATCCACGCGTGACGAACGGATGCGCAAGGAAGGCGCCGTGAAAATCATTTCAAGGAAGGCAAGCGCAACGGCCGGACTCAGCCTTGCCGCGATTGCGATGCCACGGTGTTCTCCCCCGCGATGCGTCACGAATTATGTTTACTGCTGCGCGGTGAAATCTCACATAAGCGGTTTCCCCATGTGGCTAGTCACTCTTACGGCTTCAACACGACATCCAATGGGGAGTATGCTTTGAACTCGAAGGCGGCTTCGCGGACGGAATCGCAACCCTATCGCCGGCTCCCATGCCGGCGCGGAAAAATTCGCCCCGCCGGGAAATGTGGAGAGACCGAATGAAAAGCATCACGCATTGCGCGACTTCACTCGTCATGGCGACGCTCATATCGCCTGCTGCGATCGCGCAAATCAGCGTACTGACGCAGGACTATGACATGAGCCGGTCGGGCGCCAACCTCGGCGAAGCGATTCTCACGCCATCGAACGTCTCCTCCGCGACATTCGGGAAGCTGTTTGCCTATCCGGTCGACGAGGAGGTTTTTGCGCAGCCTCTTTATGTTCCCGGCCTCGTCATAGATGGCGGTGCGCACAATGTCGTCTTCATCGCCACGATGGGCAACAGCGTCTATGCGTTTGACGCCGACAATCCGGCGACATCGGCCGGCCGCTCTGGAGCGTCAACCTGGGGGAGGGTGTTCCGTCGTCCGAGTTTCTCTTCAAAGGTGGAAGCGGCGTTTCGCGCAACGGTATCTTTTCCACGCCGGTCATCGATCCGGGTTCGAACACGATCTACGTGCTGACCCACCTGTGGAATGCCGCGAGCCAGACGGTTGCGTGGCAATTGCATGCGCTGGACCTGATCACCGGAGCGGAGAAATTCGGCGGCCCGGTCCCGATCGCGACGACCGGCTTCAATCCGATTTTGAATCTGCAGCGCGCCGGACTGCTCCTGCTGAACGGCACGGTTTACGTGGCCCTTGCCTCTCACGCGGATTTCCACGTCAACCTGACGACGCTGACCTCGAATCCCTATTACGGCATGGTGCTTGCGTACGATGCGCAGACGCTGGGGCTCCTCGCGACGTTCAATGGGGAGCCAGGCGGCATTGGCGCATCCATTTGGCAGGGCGGGCGCGGCCTGGCGTCCGATGGCACCTATGTTTACGCCATGACCGCCAACGCGGAGAAGGTGGGCAAGGCCGATTATTCGGAGAGCTTTGTTCAGTTGAACCCCGGGACGCTGTCGGTCGCCGGCTCCTACCAGGATCCGGACTCGACCTGCTTGAACACGCTCGATCTGGATCTTGCGTCGGCAGGGCCGATGATCGTTCCGGGCGCCGGGACGAATCTCCTGCTTGGCGGCGGAAAGGAGGGCAAGGTTTATACGCTGCAGCTCGACCAGGCGCTGCAAACGCAGACCCCGCCATATTTCTGGGGTACCAATAACTATCCGACGCTTCCCGCAGAGGGCGGAACCTGCGCCGATACCCGGGGTGCCGCCAACGGATGGCTGCAAGGCAGCGACACCGCGTTCTGGAACAACCCGAGCGGCACCTCGTATTTCTATAGCTTTGGCAACGTCGCCGAACTCATGTCGTGGCAGGTTTCGGGGAGCACGTTCACGCAAACGTCCGCGGATACGCCCAGCAACTATAATTTGAACGCACTGGCCGTGTCCGCAAACGGCGGCGCCGATGGAATTCTCTGGACCGCGACGAGTCAGAAGAACGGCGCCGCGATTGTGTCCGCGTATAACGCGGTTCCCTCCGATGGTCACCTGACGCTTCTTTGGAACTCGGCGCAGGTGCCGAAGCGGGACACTCTTGGAGCCCAGGGACGCTACTCCGTCCCGACGGTTGCCAACGGCAAGGTGTATGTCGCCTCCGGATCGAACCAGGTCGCCGTCTACGGCCTGCTGCCGACGACCCCGTCCGTTCAGGTGGCGCCGGCATTGGGGACGCTGACCTTCGCCGCGCTCAGCGCGAAAACCGACAATGTCTATGTGAATTCCTTCGGCGGTTACACCGGTCAGGTGAGCCTGACGCTGACCGGTTTGCCTCCGGGGGTGACGTATTCCTTCACCCCGGCGAGCGTGAAACTCACCTCGACGAAAACGTCGGTGGTCACCGTCCTGTCGATATCACCGGCCGGCGCCGTCCTGCCGTTGGGCGACAACTACACCGCTCTGATTCAGGCCAGCGCCGCGGGCGGCGGCACCAGTTACGCGCCCATCCGGCTTCTCACGCGATCGGCAGTTTTTACCTCCGTGTCCAAGGTCGGCTGCAACTCCTCGAATCAAATGAACGCGAGCCTGTCTTGGCAGATCAACGGTTCCAGCGCGCCAGCCCTATGGATTCAAGACGCGACGACTCCCGCCTTCCCAGGGCGCCTGTGGATGGCACTCCCCGCGGCGGCTGGCACCGTGCAAACCGGCTACGTGATCGACAATAAAAGCTCCAGCTTCTATTGGCTGATCGACCAATCGGCCGGAGCAGCCGCAAACTTCGACAATGCATTGCAGTACACGAACCTGGGAGGTATATACAATTGTCCCTGAGGGACAGCAGATATGCCCATACCCGCTCTGGTTGATTTTGCCGCGATCGACACGGCCGACGCCGCGCCCCACACGATCGTAAGTGTGATCCCCCGCCCGGTGTAAAATCGACCCACGAGGCCAGGGCGATGATCGATGCCTTGGATCTACGTGAGAATCTTTATCTGCGTGATCTGGCGAATTTTGCTGCGGGGTGGAGCATGTGGTCGACTACATTTGAACATTTTTTCCAGCTTTGCGGTATGGCCGCGATCATCCTGAGCGCCCGGGTCTTTTCGCTGCGGGCTCAGGGCGATCGAGTGCGCGGTGAGGCCCGGCGGCTGCGCAGTGCGCTAACCATCAGCCTTGCGGCGCTGCGTAGGCATTACGAGGAGAATTTGGGCATTTTTTCCGGCGGCAAGCTTCCTTTGATTTCAGGCCGTAATCAGATCAATTTGCTGCGCACTCAACTGGGGCGGCTGACGTTTCTCGATCCGCCCGAGATCGAGGCGGTGATGGCTGCCAGCGTCGCCGCCGAAATAGTGGAGACTGAAATGGCGAGATCCGGCAGCCGAAGCGGCGGAGTAGCTTTCTCGATTCCCGAAACGCGTGAGCTTAGAACACTTCTCAGATCAACGCTCCGAGACGCGTGTTCCGCGCTTCAAACCGCCGAGAAGCTCTTGAATCCGGACGACGTATTGCGCCGTGAAAACCGAACCGGTGCGCCTGCGCTGCGCGCAATAGGCGATCCTTGCGAAGCCATCGAAATGAAGTGATGATCGAGACTTGAGCAACGCTCTGCTCAATTGGGAGATAATCGATGCGCCAGGTGCCGATTTCACCCGCCAGCCCTTAACCCTCGTCATTGGGCTCGCGCTTCCTTGGGCTGCGCAGTCGGCTGAACAGGCTTCGGGGCCGTGCGAACAGATCCTCGCCGCCTGCACGAGTGCAGGCTTCGTGAAGGGCGATGCCAAGAGAGGGCTATGGATTATGGAGGGACTGCATTGATCCGATCATGCGCGGGACGAAGCAGCCGGCGAAGGCCGACAAACCATTGCCGGAGGTTCCTCCGGATCTGGTCGCGGCCTGCAAGCAGATTCATCCTAACTTCGGGGAGGGCAAAAAAGGCCAGGCCAAGTGAAACGGATTATCGGCTGGCCAGCGTTCTAGAAGGCTTCAAATCAAGCACTCCCGTCCTTATCGGCTGCCCTGTTACGGCGCCTCGGCCCCTGTGGTGCCGTCAGTTTGTCGGCGCGCCGTGCGGCCACGAGTAGAGCCAACGCCGCCGCGATCGGCACGGCGGCGACAATCAGGAAAAAGAGAACCAGCGCGGAGCGGTTGGGCATGGACCAAAACATGGCTGCGCATGCGGCCGTCCAGAGGACGCCGAAGACCGCGACGACTATCTTGACCCGAGCGTACCCCGGAGGTGCTGACATTGTGTGGCGCCCAAGAATCGAAATCTGCACACATCATAGCGCGCCTTAGGGGATCCGGTGCAGCTGCGGACGTACAGCTCCTCCGATCAGTTCGGCTTGAGCACGAGCATTTCGTTGGCGCCGATTGTGACGCTCAGGGTCCCTCCACTTTGGCTGAAGGCATGGGTGACGCCGTTCTGGTCAATGTTCAATTGATCTGCGGCATTCACAGAAGCGACCAAATTCCACTTCAGCGTGTTCTGCATGGTTTGCAGGTAATTGCTGGAGCTCGTCCAATTATTCGTCAGTATGGTTCGGGCGGCCGCGGCGTCCGTGGCCATGCTCATCGGGTCGGAGAAGCACACGGCGCATTGCGAAAAATTCGTGTCGAGAATGCTCTGAGGCTGCGCATTGGCAAAGTCCCTTTTGATCTGGGCAAATACATTGTCCACCATGGCCGATGAATAGCGCAGGTAGCTCCAGTTTGTCGTTCCCAACCACGACTCCGGAATGGTAATGGTCAACCGCGTGGGGGCGTCGGGTTGCATCAGCGTCAGATTGGAGTTGACGGCCACCACATCCACGTTCGAGATTATGATTTGAAAATTGTTGCCCTCGACCACGGCTACGGCCATGACCTCGTTCCCCGCGGGTAAAGCGCCGGTCGAAACCGGCAGCATGAACAGCTCCGCGCCTTGATGGTTGTCCATGATCGTGCGTATATACCCCGCCCCTTCAAGAAAGTTGAGGGAGGTACCGTCGTTTATGGTCGCAAAGCCGCCCCAATTGAATACGCGAGAGAGATTGGGCACATTTTTCTTGAGGCCCATCAGGGTTTGAAACTCCCAATTCGCCTGGACGGATGAGACCGACGTACTGCCGTCTGCGCCCCAGGGCATGTGCAAGAATCCAAACTGATGGATTTCAACCGGGGGTTGAGTTGCCGCGGCTGCGGTGACATAGGCGAATGAGGCCGTCGCATCCGAAATCGCGGCCGATGGGTATGGATGCGGGTTCGTATCCCAAAAGGAATTCAAACTGCGCGTTACATACGAGGGGCTATCGCCATTTGCGATCTCACGGCTGAGAAGGTCCTTTGAATCATAGACGCAACCTGCAGCACCCGTTGACGCGGAGTCGTAGCACGGTTCGGTGAAATCACCCGCCGCGACCGATGCTCCCGGAAGAATGGATTTGACGGATTTGTAGGCATTTTCGTAAAGACCGTAGAAATCGCTGGCTTGGCCGTTAAAGGTCGACGTCTGGTCATATTCATCGCCAATCTCAAAATTGAAATCGGCGGCCATGGCTTGATAAGCGCCGCGCAGATCAGTGGCCAATTGAGCCACTACGGAGCTCCATTGACTATAGCTCGCCGGCGGATTGCATTGTCCCCATACTCCCAAGCTGCCGCCGGTGCTTTGCACGGCGCATGCCGAACCATTCTGCGGCGCGGCGCTCGAGCTCATGGCCCACGGGACGTTGATGAGAACAAGGGTCATATCGCTCGGCGAGTAACCCGCCTTGATGTAAGGGGAGATCCTATCGAGCATGGGCGCCGTCTGATAACTGACGGAAGAAGCGGCATTTATCACATAGTCCAGGCTCCAGGGCTCGTAGGTCGGAGTGCAATAGCTCGCGAAGGTCGTAGTGCCCACGGCGCTGCTGCAAAGCAGCTGGACAGCCGCCTGCGTGTACCCGCCGAGGAATCGAGTGATCGACAAGGTATGGGCAAAGGGGATTTCATTGGCGAAGCGCGAGACATAGGGCACGTCCACATTCGCCGATGACAGGTATCCGAGATCCGTATCGACATTCACGAGACCCTGGCCATTCAATGCCAATTGTCCCTGCAATTGGGTGGCGTCATAAAAATCGTTGAGAGCGCCAATATCATTCGCGTTCGTGTAGTACGTGCCCGGCAGGATCTGGTGCTGAGAGTTCGTCAGCACCACGTACATCCCATTACCATCGTAGGCTGCCGTAACGCTCGGCTGTAGAGTGGACAGATCAATGGTCAAAATCGAATTGGCCGGCGTGATGCCAGTCAGTGTTTGCAACGATTTCTGAGTTGAATCCAGGAACTCGATGGAATAAGAGGAGCTTTGCACTTGCTCGTTCGTGTTGAGGTTCAAGCGCAAATTGTTTGAACCGGCATAATTTACGAAGCTGGTTACGGTTTTAAAAGCAACGAATTTTATGATGGGATTTTGTCCGGAACCCGACGGAGCAATGGATACGGTCAATCCGCTGCTTTCGTTGAGCAACATGAGCTCGGCGTAAGAGCCGGGCCGCAAACTGATCGTATTGGCGGAATCGGCGGTCAGGCTATAGGAACGCAAAGCCGTTCCGGTCGCCGACAACGTCGATACCGTGAATGTCTGGCCAGCGGTGAGTCGCTTGTCCGTAATGCTTATGCACTGGTTGTCGAAGCAATTGATGGTCCAGCCGGATGCGGCGGTTGGCGGCGGATTGGTTGCCGGAGCGGAGGCGCCACCGCCGCCACCGCAACCTTGAACAGACAAGATCACACCAGCAAAAAGCATTGCTGCCATTTTGCATTGCATCAATTTTGAGTTAAGAAACATTTATTTTCCCGGCTAAACGATCAGCAGCGGTAGTGGCACTGGCCCGATTCGACGTTCGCGGGACCCGCGCAACGGCCGAACAGCACGTTTTGCCGGGTGCGAGCCATATACCCGACTCACGATAGCAACTCTTGCCGGCTCTCGCGACGTGTAGCCTGCTGGAGACGGGTCGCATACGAGTTGAGCAATGCGTGTGACTTCACGCGGTACGGACTCGCTGATTGATTCGCTGCGAGGCGAGCCGAGCTCTCAGGCGCCGCCGCGCAAGATGCTCCTGGCGGAGCGAGGTGTCAAGGAAGCCGGCCGCCGATGACGGCGGCCAAAGGAAGACAATGCGAATCCATCACCGGATTGCCGGCAAGTCCGCCAGGTTTACAATTTTCCGGTTGCTCATGAAGGTATCCATCCCGTTCTGTACCGGCAACGCCTCGGTGCCGGGCCAAACGATCGCCGCGACAACTTGCGGGAAATTTGAAATGAGCGATGCAAGCGCCGCACCCGTATCGCCGGTATATTCTGGAACAGGAATCGGTCCCTGCAGGGCCCCCATTTCTGAATAGATGACGGGTTTGCCAGTCGCCGTCAAGGCGGCGATGGCCGAGCTGTTGGCGGCCGATGGCGGGTACGAATCGAGGCTCACAATGTCGACATAGGCGTCGCCTGGGTAATACGCCCTGACCACTGCCCCGAGGTCGGGATAGCCGGGCGGCAGCGCAGTCGCCCCGAAGTTCAAACACCACAGGACGTTGGTTACGCCCGCGTTACGGACGTACTTCACCATTTGCTGCCAGACCCCAATGAACTCAGCGGGCGGCTGCGCTCCCCACCATTTCCAGTCCGAGTTCAATTCCGGGAAGGGACGCACGATAATGGGGCCGTCGATCGCCTTGAATTCGGTAACGAGAAGGGCGAGAAACGCTTGCCAGCGCGTGTATTCCAGAGTTCCCGGTATAAGAAGGTTGTTGAAGTTTACCGGATGGCCGTTGGGTCGGTGCGCCGACTGGGTGACGCCGCCAATGATCTGCGCACTGTAGGTCGGATTACCAGGCGACAACATCGCGATCACGATGCCGCCTTTGGCAAGCCACTGGTTCGATAATGCGATTGGATCGGCGTTAGAGGTAGAAGCTCCCAGCGAAAGAAACGTGCCCAAGATCGCAGGCGTCTGTCCCGTGCCATTGGTGATGAGCGGCACTTGATCCATCATGCCCTTGACATTGTAATTCGCGTATTGGCCGCTGAGGATCCCCTTGCCGGTCAGTCCTTTCAGGTAGTTCAACAAGTTCTGAGCCTGGGTACCCAATACAGGCGCCGTCACTTGAATCGCGAATGCAGGCAACGAGGCGCTCGCGTGTCCGTCGCTCACGGTGATGAGGATGTCCGAGTAGGTGCCGACATCGGCAGCCGGAGGCGTTCCGGAGAGCTGACCGGTGCTCGCGCTGAAGCTTGCCCACGAGGGGGCATTCAGGATACTGAAAGACAGCGCATCGCCGCTCGGACCGCTCGCGACCGGCGTGAATGAATAGTTGCTGCCGGTCGTCACGGTACCTGCAGGAGTGCCCGAGATCGTCGGCGCACCCGGCGTGGATTGGAGTACGTTAATGGAAAAGGGACCAACGGTGGCTCGCTGCGTGCCATCGGTTGCGATGATTTCGATGTTCGCCGTCATGCCGACGTTGCTTGCGGTGGGAGTTCCGGAGAGCGCGCCGCTCGCCGCAGTAAAGGTCGCCCAATTGGGCTTGTTGAGGATGCTGTAGGCAAGTCCCGGCGTGCTTACACCGGAGGCCGTGGGAACGTAGCTATATATTGCGCCAGCTATAACCGTTGTCGCCGGAACGCCGCTGATGGTCAAGGGCTGAGTGTGAACACTCGCTGCCGAGCCGGACGGGGCTGGCGCGTTGCCCGAGCCGGAGCTGCAAGCGCCTAGCGTGAGCGCCAACCCTGCGCACGAGGCAATTTGACGGAACTTTGAAGCAGAGACCGAGAACTTGTAGAACATTTGTGACCCACACTGACGATAGCCTGACGCGGGCTGCAGAGTGCGATCACGAGAGATTACGAACAACACCGGAGAACTGACGACGAGCGCCACAGAAGTTGTAGCATCCCACCGGCAACCCCGCTGTCTTTTAAGCCGATCAGCTCTCAAGACCGGAAGCTTTGCGTCCCCGTCTTACGACAGGTTTGCCCTTAACTTGCGTCAGTAAATCGGCTACGAACTGGGATTTCAAATGTCTGTAGGAGGCGACACCTTTTACTTATGTCAAGCGACATCCGCAACTGATCCCTTGGCGACATCGAAAACTGACCCCTGGTCAGGCTGCATTTGCAGCGGCATTGATCGGTGTTAGCAATCCGGACTTACTCTTCTCTCGAAATCTGTAACTGTCGCCGCGATGGTCACGAGGTCGCTATGGTGCAGAAGGCGATCGAGGATCGCTGGCCACGACGGTGTCGCCGAACACGTTGCCCAATTCGCTGGCCGTGTGGGTTGCGAGGACGCCGCCCCGTTTCTCGCGTCGGGCGGCCTCATCGAGCAGGTTTGATGAGTTGATCGCGGATCGCAGTGAGCTTCAGCCGCGCCAGCATGCGCAGCAGCGCCTCGTCGAGGATCATGGCGCACCTCCCGCGAGAGCGTACGCGGACAAGGGTCGCAACAGCGCGCAGTCCGGTGCAGCTCTGGGTGATGCGCCGACGATGCCCGCGAGATGTTGTCGATCGAGGATGCGTGGGCGCGGGCCGTACGTGGTGGTGTGGATCCGCTCCGTGCGTGCTCGGTATCGAGCACACGCCTTCGGGCGAAAGTCCAGTGCCGCGCGAAAGCCAGGATCTTCGGGTTGAAGGTCACCGTGCGGGTCTGTACGTCGTGGCGCGAGACCAGCGCCCGCGGGTTATCGAGGCGGCAAAGTCCGGCGGATGGATAGCCACGTTGCATGCCGGAGAATTTCGTGGAATCATCACCATGAAAGCCGATAAGTGCTTGCGCCGTGGCGGTCGGATGAGCGGGGGCCGGCCTGGAGCCGTTGCTTTTTCGGAGCGCTAAGAGAACGACATCCCTCGCCTTGCTGCACCGGCGAAAAAGCTCGCGTAGCTTCGCCCCGAACGCGGCCATTCTATGCGGACCGATCGCCGAGGAACTTGACAAGGCACACCTGGAGACTCGCTGTTGAACGCCAACGTAGCTAGCCGAGACAGCCCGCAGGCCGGATGGACGATCAGTTTCGGCATAAACGGAAATTGTAAAGAGTTTGTGACCGGGGGATGGTCACGACGTGCCGAACCCGGTTGTAGATGGATGATCGGCCCGGAAAGCGAGCTGCGCGCCGATCAGAGCTTCTCGAACGGCGACTACATAATGGAGCTCGACCTCCGACCTTTCGTGAGACAGCCATGGCTCCCGTCCCAGCGGTTGACGGTATCCGTCAATGGCATGCTCGTCGGCCAGTCCACCGTCATGACCGCCGCTCGATTCGGCTACCGCATACCGGCTGCCGCTCTTTCCGGCAGGAAAGGCATATCGGTCGTGTTGAGTCATCCCGGAGGAGCGCGTCCCCGCGATTTCGAGCCGAGCACGGATGTACGCCTGCTTTCCTTGGCGGTGGAGCGATTGCGCCTGTCGCCAATACGGCAAGGCGCGTCGGGCGAACGCATCGACGGAACCGGCGGCATCCCGCCGTCGCAGCTCGAGAACATGGTGGGCTTGACTCCAGACAGGCTCATGCTGAAATTCGAGAGTCTTGGCGATACCTGTGAGTTCGGACTCGTCCAGCGGCGCTGTGGTGCCGAACCCTTCTTCAGCCTCCTGCGGTTCGCCGGCATGGACCTTCCGAGCCTGCTCCGCGCGTTGGATGACGGGATGCAGGACTTTGGCAACGCCGCACTGTTGGAAATTTACCTGGACGACAAGGAAAAGCCGGAATTCATCGTCCGTGACGCACGCTACGGCGTGATATTCCACACCTTCCGGACTAAGGACGTAATTGGCGAGGAGCAGCTGCGCGAGAGCGAATCGAAACGGCTTGCGTATTGTGCGCAAAGATTTGTCGGAGACTTGAAGAAGGGAAATAAGATCTTCGTATTCAAGAGGAATGTGCCGTTGCGAGATGAGGAGATACTGCCGCTGTATGCTGCGCTTTCGTCGTACGGACGAAATACCCTTCTCTGGATGGTTCCTGCCGACGCAGACCATGCGTCGGGTTCCGTGGAAGTCGTCTTGCCCGGGCTTTTCAAGGGATTCATAGATCGGTTTGCTCCGCGCGAAAACATTGATGATCTCTTGCTTGATGACTGGCTGGAGGTGTGCGCAAATGCTCACAAATTGGCGCTCACGGATGGTCTGAGATTCACCGCCTGACTTTTTGAGGGGATTTCTGTCGCGAGTCTCCCGATGAAATATGTAACAAAATCAATGTTCCCCGCGGCATTGCATACGCCGCCCGGGCGAGCCATACTGGACGCGGACCTGATCTACGTACTCGAGGGATACCAAGCATGAAATGGGAAACACCCGCGGCGATTGAATTGCGGTTGGGAATGGAAATCAATTCCTACGTCTCGGTTCGCTGAGGCCTCTGCGGCAGCGCCCCCAGTATCTGGGGCGCTGTTTTACCTAATCTCATCGCTCGTTTTAAGGTCGCCCGGTCGTGTTGATCCGTGTTCTGGGCGCGGCAGCCGGCGGCGGCTTTCCGCAATGGAATTGCAATTGCCGTAATTGCCGCGGAGTACGCGACGGTTCCGTCGCGGCCACTCCCCGAACTCAATCCTCCATCGCCGTCTCGACGCGATGGCAATCAGTGGGTATTGTGCAACGCGTCACCGGATCTACACCGCCAGATTGCCGCCAATCCGGTTCTGCAGCCGCGCGCCGGGGTCCGCGATACTCCCATCGCCGCCGTCCTGCTTGTCGACGGGCAGATCGATCATGCGATGGGTTTGTTGCTGCTGCGAGAGCATCGCCGGCGGCTCGAGGTCTGGACGACCGAGGCGGTACGCACGGACTTGACCGCGGGGCTGCCGCTGCTGTCCGTCCTCGAACACTACTGCGGTGTCGAGTGGCACCCAATCGACATCGACGGGGTGCCGTTTCAGATCCCGGCCCTGCCCGGCATCGCCGTTACCGCCCTCCCGGTCGAGGGCAAGCCCGGGCCCTATTCGCCCCATCGCCGCAATCCACGGATCGGCGATAACATTGCGCTGTCGTTTCGCGATTTCGAGAGCGGCCGCCGGGCTCTCTACGCACCCGGCCTCGCGGCCGTCACCGCACCGGTCGCTCTGGCCCTGCACGCGAGTCAGTGCGTGCTGGTGGATGGCACTTTTTGGCAGGACGATGAGATGATCGCCGCCGGCGTCTCACCCAAGCGCGCATCGGAACTGGGACATCTGCCGCAAAGCGGCGCCGGCGGTATGATCGACACATTGGCGAAACTGCCGCCCGCGGCACGGCGCATTTTGATTCACATCAACAACACGAACCCAATACTGGACGAGGATAGCGCCGAGCGGGCAGAGCTTGCCGCGGCCGGCATCGAGGTGGCGTTCGACGGCATGGAGATTCGGCTGTGAGCGGGGGGTCCCCTGCGTTGGAGCCCTGGGATGCGGCGCGCTTTGAGCAGGCCCTGCGCGCGAAAGGCCGGGGCTACCACATTCATCATCCGTTCAACGTACTGTTGAACGAGGGCCGCGCGAGCCCCGCTCAGATCCGCGGCTGGGTCGCCAATCGCTTCTATTATCAGATCAATATTCCGCAGAAGGATGCGGCCATACTCGCCAACTGCACCGATCGAGAGGTCAGGCGCCAATGGGTACGCCGCATACTCGATCACGACGGCGCCGATCGGGATCCCGGAGGCATCGAGGCGTGGGTGAAGCTCGGCGAAGCGGTTGGAATATCGCCTCAGGATCTGTGGTCGCTCAAGGACCTCGTCCCCGGTGTGCGCTTCGCGGTCGACGCCTACGTCAACTTCGCGCGCCAGCGGCCCTGGCAGGAATCGGTGTGCGCGTCGCTGACGGAGCTATTCGCCCCGCAGATCCACAAGGACCGGCTCGCCACTTGGCCCATTCACTATCCGTGGATCGACCCGGCGGGCCTCGAGTATTTCCGAACCCGCATCCCTCTCGCGGCGCGCGACGTCGAACACGGTCTTAAAGTCACTCTGGGATACTTCACCACCCGCGAGGCGCAGGACCGGGCGCTCGAGATTCTGCAGTTCAAGCTCGACATCCTGTGGTCGATGCTCGACGCCATTCAACTGCGCTTCGGGCCCGACCATGACTGAACCAGCGCCGGCGAACTCCGGACATCCCCGCGTCGCGCGCCTGTATCGACTGCAGTGGGAGGAGGCCCAGCAGGCTCATGTACTGCTGTTTCCGGAGGGGATGGTCAAGCTCAACGCCAGCGCGGGGCAAATTCTGCTGCGGTGCGACGGCATGAGATCTGTGGCGGGGATTGTCTCGGAGCTCGAGAGCGTATTCGCCGCCGCCGGCCTTGCCGCGGATGTCGAGGCGTTCCTGAAGCTCGCGACGGACAAGGGCTGGGTCGAGTGGGTCGATCGATGAGCGCAAACCCCGGCGAAACCGCTCCGATCACGCCGCCGCTATGGCTCGTCGCCGAGCTCACCTATACCTGTCCACTGCATTGTCCGTTCTGCTCGAATCCCTTGGATTTCGCCGCGCAGACCGACGAGCTCTCGACGGCGGACTGGATTCGGGTCCTGCGAGAGGCGCGTGCCCTGGGGGCCGTGCAGCTCGGCTTTTCGGGGGGAGAGCCACTGACGCGCAAGGATTTGGAGGAGCTGGTGGCCGAGGCGCATGCGCTCGGTTACTACACGAATCTCATCACCTCGGGCGCCGGCCTCAATGAGGCGCGCATTCGCCGGCTCAAGGAGGCCGGACTCGATCACATCCAGCTTTCGTTCCAGGATTCCACTCGCGAGGTGAACGATTTCCTGTCGAGTACCCGCACCTTCGATCTCAAGCGCCGAGTTGCGGAGCTGATCAAGGGCCATGGATTTCCGATGGTGATGAACTGCGTCATCCACCGGCTCAACATCGAGCATGTCGACCGCATCATCGATCTTGCGGTGGAGATCGGTGCGGAGTATCTGGAGCTCGCCAACACGCAGTACTATGGCTGGGCATTGCTCAACCGCGATCATCTCATCCCGAGCCGCGCGCAACTCGAGCGTGCCGAGGCGGTGGTGGCCGCGCGGCGCACGGTTCTTGGGAATCGCCTGCGGATTCTCTTCGTCGTTCCGGACTATTTCGAAGGCCGGCCGAAGCGTTGCATGAATGGCTGGGGGACGACCATCCTGTGCGTGAGTCCGGATGGCACCGCCCTGCCCTGCCAGGCCGCCCGCATGCTGCCCAATCTTGAATTTCCTTCCGTCCGCACCTCGAGCATCCGCGAAATCTGGTTCGAATCGCGGGCTTTCAACCGATTTCGCGGCCAGGAATGGATGCCGGAGCCGTGTCGCAGCTGTCCGGAACGCACGAAGGATTACGGCGGCTGTCGCTGCCAAGCGTACCTTCTGACCGGCGACATCGGTGCGACGGACCCGGTTTGCGACAAGTCCCCGCACCACCACCTCGTGCTGGCGGCGATCGCGAAAGGCGAGGAGGTTCCCGAGCACCCGCTGCTGTTTCGTTCGCCGGATCACTCGCGCAGGATCATCGAAGATTCGGGGAGGCCGGGCGGACGTGGCGACTGAACTCATCGGCATTTCAGGCAGCCTGCGCCAGGCTTCGTTCAACACAGCGCTGCTGCGCGCGGCTCAGACCGTTCTGCCGCCGCAGGCGGAGCTCGAGATCAAGACCTTGCATGGGATCCCGCTCTACGACGGGGATCTGGAAGCGCGTGATGGAATTCCGTCCATCGTCGCGGCACTGAAGACCTCGATCATTGCAGCGGATGGCCTGCTGCTCGCCACGCCGGAATAACTCCTCTTGTCAGCACGCTGTTGTCGGTGTTGCCCTATCTGCGCAGATCGCGCTTGCAGCCTTGCCCGTGGCTCACATGAGAGCGGTTCATAGTCTTTTAGTCGCAACTGCGGTCTTGAGCGCGTGCGCTGCCAGACCCGCTGACTGGCAACCTTTCAGCTTGCGCCTTCAACAAGGAATGACCGAGAGCCAGGCCATCGCTGCGATTGGCTACACTCCAGACACGACGGAAGTGGTTATTTGCGGGGGCGCGGGAAGCGCTGCTGCTTGGGAGTGCCGAATGCTTTCCTTCGGTTCATCGGGGAGTGACCAGAAGCACCCGCTGGTAGTGTATGAAGCAAACTACAACGGGATTTGGCGCGTGGACAGCTGGACTGTTCTATAGCCCTCGTTGCACAAAGGGTAGGTTTTGCCGCGAATTGCCGGTTGCGTGAGGCCCTTGCTGTTGCTCGCCCTCGCCGCCTCGCCGAGCATCGGCGCTGCGGAGGAAGGCTTGCCGTCACGCTGTACGGCGGCATGCGGCTGACCTTCTGATATGGTCGTCTAGGGCGATTCGCCCCGATCACCTGCGCGCGTACACGGCTGGAACTACAAGGCCATTGCGCTGACAACACACTTGTAGGTTCGGGACGCTTAGTTTGGCTTCAAGACCAGCATTTCATTGGAGCCGACGGTGACGTTCAGGGTTCCGCCGCTCTGGCTGAAGGCGTGGACGACACCATTCTGGTCAATGTTCAGCTGATTGGCGGCATTCACGGAGGTGACCGCATTCCACTTCAGCGCACTCTGCATGGTTTGCACGTAGTTGCTGCCGGTCGTCCAGTTGTTCATTAGGATGGTGCGGGCGGCGGCGGCATCGGTGGCCATACTCAAAGGATCCGAGAAGCAGAGGCCACATTCGGCAAAGTGCGGATCGAGGATGCCTGCATTGGCAAAATCCTTCTTGATATGGGCGAAGACGTTGTCAACCATGGCCGGGGAATAACGCAGGTAGCTCCAGCTCGTCGTTCCAAGCCACGAGGCCGGGATGGTGATGGAAATTGGAATCGGGGCGTGAGGCTGCATCAGGGCCAGATTGGAATTAGTCGCCACAACATCCGTATTCGAGACGATGATTTGAAAGCTGTCGCCCTCGACCATGGCGATGGCCATCACCTCATTGCCGGCGGGCAGGCTGCCGCTCGTCACCGGCAACATGTACAGCTCCGCCCCCTGGTGGTTATCCATGATTATCCGGACATACCCCGCTCCCTCGAGGAAGGCGATGGGGGTGCCGTGCATTATGGTCGCAAAGCCGCCCCAGTTGAATACGCGCGAGACAGAGGGCAGGTTCTTCCTCAAGCCCATCAGGGTTTGGAACTCCCAGTTCGCCTGAATGGAGGAGACCATCGTACCGCCCGTCGCGCCCCAGGGCATGTGCAAGAAGCCAAACTGGTGCATTTCGAATGACGTTTGAGCGGGCGTCGCTACATACGCGTAAGACGCCATCGCCGTCGAAACCGCGGCGGACGGATAGGAAGTGGGGTTCATGTCCCAGAACATATTCAGGCTGCGCGCTACATAAGAAGGAGTGGCGCCGCCCGTGCCTTCGCGGCTGAAGAAGCTCCTTGAATCATAGACGCATGCCGAAGTCTTCTTTAATGCGGAGTTGTAGCAGGCGCCCGTGAAGTCGCCCGCGGCTACCGAAGCTGTCGGCAGAACCGACTTGAGGGATTTGTAGGCGTTTTCATACAGACCATAGAAGTCTGTCGCCTGGCCGTTGAAGTTCGACGTTTGGTCGTATTCATCGCCGATGGCAAATTTAAATTGTTCGGCGCCGGTCTGATAGGTGTTTAGCAGATCCGTGGCCAAGCGACTGATCGCGGTGGCCCACTGGGTGTAGCTCGCTGGTGGATTGCATTGTCCATATTGCCCCAGGCTGCCGCCGATGCTTTGGGGGATGCATGCCGAACCATTCTGGGGCGCCACGTTCGAGGCCATGGCCCATGGGACATTCTTGAGAACAAGAGTGATGTCGCTCGGCGAATAGCCGGCATTGATGTACGGGGATATCCGATCCAGCATCAGCGCCGTCTGATACTTGAATGAGCCACCGGCATTGACGACGTAGTCCAGACTAGCGGGATTGTAACTTGGGCTGCAATAGCTCGCGTAGGTCGTGGTGCCCGCGTTGCTGGTGCAGAGGAGCTTGACGGCCGACAGCGTATACCCGCCGAGAAATCGCGTGATCGACAGGGTGTGCGCAAAAGGGACCTCATTGGCAAAGCGCGCTATATAGGGGCACATCCACGTTAGGGGATAACAGGAATCCCAAGTCATTCTTGATGTTTAATAGGTCCCCGCCGTACAACGCCGTCTCTCCTTGCAGCTGGGTGGCGTTATAGAAATCATTGAGAGCACCGATGTCACTCGCATTCGTGTAGTAGGTGCCCGGCAAGGCCAGGCCCTGGAGTTCGTCAGCACGACATAGATCCCATTGCCGTTATAGGCCGCCGCAACACTCGGCTGCAGCGCCGAAAGATCGACGGTCAAGGCCGAATCGACCGGCGTGAGGCCTGTCAATGTCTGCAGGGACTTCTGCGCCGAATCGAGGAACTCTATGGAATAGGATGGGCTTTGAACGAGAGAATTCGTATTGAGGCTCAAGAGCAAATTGCTTGATCCGGACGCCCTTGAGAAACCGGTGACTGTTTTGAGGGCAGCAAATTCAATGTTAGGGTTTGGTCCGGAGCCGGATGCGGCAATGGCTATGGTCAATCCTTTGCTGTCGTTTAGCGCGATCAGTTCGCCATAAGAGGCTGGCCGAACCGTGATTGTATTGGTGGCATCGGCAGTCAGGGTGTATGAACCGCAGCGCCGCACCACTCGCCGACAACGTCGAGAGCAGGAATGACTGTCCCGCCGAGAGCCGACTGTCCGTGATGCTGATGCACTGGTTGTCAAGACAACCCATGCTCCAGCTGGTGGGGGCCGCTCCGGCTGCGGCATGGACCGGAGATACCGCCCCGGTTGCACCGACCGAGCTGGACCCCCCGAACTTGCGCTCGGGGAAACAGTTGGCGGTGTTGGGTTGACCGACGTGGCAGAGGTGGATGTCGTGCCGCTGGGCCCGGATCCGCCACTCGGCTGGCATGCCGCCAGGATCGTCAGGGCAAATATGCCAGGAACAAATCGCCCTATGGACCACTTCCCAAACGTTGCCCTCATAACAGACCTCTCCCTTTCCAGGTAACCGGCGGCGAGTCCGATGAAGGAATGGCGACCGCTTTCGATGGCTGCATGATCCGGGTCGTCAGCCGGACAGCCAACCTGTCGCTAATTGCAAACGTCGCAAATTTGCGATGGTCCCCTTGGGGTCAAGAACGGCGTATGGTTGGTGCGAGCACCGGCGAAAGGCTCTGGTGGTTGGGTCCGTCGAGTTGTGCAAATTGGTTTTGGCTGAGGTCATCGGGTTAAGCGGCCGCGCGTAGCAGGCCCTTCTTCTGCTCCTTGAGCAAACTCATGTCCAGGTAGCGATGGTCTTCGATCCAGTTTTCGTGGATGCTGAAGGAACCCCGCCGGCGCGTGCGCTTCTTGAGACGCGAGCCCGCTACAGATATTCTTGAGCGTTCGCGTAAAATTGCCCGCGTGCGCTGTGCCGACCCGCTTGAACGTCCCACAACTGAATGTCTGGTTGACGATTGCTCATTTGAAAATCAACGGTCTTCGGAGCCCCCGCGCATGAGCACCTCACCGCCCTTTGACCACGACGAGCTCGTGCGCCGCATCAGCCGCGATCTGGCCGACGGCTACGATGAAGAACTGGAGATGGAGATCGAAGACCGCCATCCGCTCCCGGGCGTCTCGACGCCCGCCGAAGCCGCGGCGGAAAGGGACTACCGGCGAGCGTATTTCCAGCAGCTGTTTCGGCTCCAAGCCGAGCTCGTGAAGCTGCAGGACTGGGTGGTCGCGTCGGGGCAGAAGATCCTGATCCTGTTCGAAGGACGCGATGCCGCCGGCAAGGGCGGCGCGATCAAGCGCATCACCCAAAGGCTCAATCCGCGGGTGTGCCGGGTCGTGGCGCTGCCGGCGCCCAATGATCGCGAACGCACGCAGTGGTACTTCCAGCGCTATGCGCCGCACCTGCCCGCAGCCGGCGAGATCGTTCTGTTCGACCGCAGCTGGTACAACCGTGCGGGTGTGGAGCGAGTGATGGGCTTCTGCACGCCCGACGAGTACGAGGAGTTCTTCCGATCCGTGCCGGAGTTCGAGCGCATGCTCGTTCGCTCCGGCATCAAGCTGCTCAAATATTGGTTCTCGATCACCGACGAGGAGCAGCACCTGCGGTTTCTCGGCCGCATCAATGACCCGCTCAAGCAATGGAAGCTGAGCCCGATGGATCTGGAATCGCGCCGCCGCTGGGAGGACTACACGAAGGCGAAGGAAGTGATGCTCGAGCGATCGCACATTCCCGAGGCGCGGTGGTGGGTCGTGCAGGCCGTCGACAAGAAGCGCGCGCGACTGAACTGCATCGATCATCTGCTGAAGCAGTTCCCCTACGCGGAGATGCCGAAGGCGCCGATCGTACTGCCGCAGCGCGAGCATCATGAGCACTACTCTCGACAGGCGGTGCCCGCGGACATGCTCGTGCCGGAGGTGTATTAGCCGGCCGTACGGAATCCCTCGCTTGAATAGCCTGATTATGTTTAATCGAGGCGCATGGGCGATAGCCCAGCCGACCCGCCGGTGGCTACCTGGGCCGGGCGTCAGGTATCGCGCCATTGGGATTACCGAGACGCGAGATGTAATCCGCCAGTGCATCCCTTTCCTCAGGGCGGATGGCGCGAAGCGCACCGGTCATTTCGGGAGGCGCAAGATCCTTGTGCAGAGCCGCGGCGTCCTCGATCTGCCGCCTCAAATAGGGATAGTGCTGACCCGCTATGCGCGGCACCCGGTTGCCCGGTGCACCGCGACCGGCGACACCGTGACAGGCAGCGCAGATGCGAGCGTACAGTTCCGCTCCCAGAGCAAGATGCTCTCCCGAACCCTTAACCGGATCAGGATTCGCCACCAGATCGGAAAGATAGCGCGCGAGCGCCACGATGTCCTCTGGGTTGCCGAACGTCCGGTGCGCGGTAACTACCTGCATCGCGGTATCCACCCGCGCTCCGGATCGGAACAAGGCCAGCTGCCTTTCCAAATAACGCGGTTGCTGGCCGGCCAGGTTCGGGATGGCACCGTCCGGCGAGCCCCATGCATTCAGTTGATGGCAAACGACGCAAGGTGCATAAAGCCGGCTTCCACTCGATATGGAGGGCGACGCTTGCGCTGCACTGATGATTGCCAAGCTCAGCACGGCTTGCAGCAGGTGACCCGTGAATTGCCGATAGGTGCGTTGCATGCAGATAGCCTATCCGCCCCGCGGGTTTTCACATTCAGGGAAATCACCTACTTCAATGCTCGATCTATGTAAGGCGCCAGCAGCGCCGGCGAGGAGGTCGGGTCCTAGGGTCGCAGTGGTTTCAGATCAACGGCGGCGGGCCTGCAGCGCCTCCAGTGTGCGCTTCAGCTCCTCCAATTTCTGACCCGCCTCGGCGAGCTTGCCGGCAGCCGTCAGCTGCTGATAGTCCGATGAAGTCCCGACCCGCCTCGGCGATCAGGGCGTCGACGTCCGCCGCAGATGCCCCCGTCGTGGTTGCGGCGCTCGCCGGCCGCGCCGCCGGAGCGGCCGACGAGACTTGCGTGCTGAGCATGGAAGGGGCCGTCCCAAACAGTGCGGCCATCGCCGATTCGAACGTCGGCCCGTAAGCGAGGCGATCCTGCACCGCGAGCACCACCAGCCGCAGCTCCGGCATGGGACTGCGATCGGCCTGCAGGTAGATGGGCTCCGCGTAGAGCAGCGCCCGCCCGATCGGAATGACGATCAGGCTGCCGCGGCGCACGTGCGAACCCTGCTGATTCCACAGCGTCAACTGTCCGGACAGCTGGGCGTTCTGATCGATGCGCGCCTCGATCTGCAAGGGTCCGTCGATCAGCTTGGTCTTGGGAAAGTCGTAGACCAAAGCCTCGCCATAGTGTTCGCCGTCGCTGCGGCCTGCAATCCAGCCGATCAGGTTGTTGCGATTGGCCGGTGTGAAGGGAAGGATCGCGATGAATTCGGTCGATCGTTCGCCCGGCAGGGTCATCAGCACGAAGTTCGGTTCCATGACCTGTTGGCGCTGATCAGGCATGCCGATTTCCGTGGCGACGCTCCACAGATCCTCCCGGTTGTAGAACACATCGGGATTGGTCATGTGGTAGAGGCCGTAGACGGCGGCCTGCACATTCAGCAGCAGCTCCGGGTAGCGCACGTGCTTGCGCACGGCAGCCGGCATCGCCGCGGCGTCGGTGAACAAGCCGGGAAACACCGCCCGATAGGCGGCGATGATCGGATCGCGCGTGTCGAACACGTAGAAGGTCGTCTGCCCGCTGTACGCATCGATCAGGATTTTCACGCTGTTGCGGATGTAGTTGATGACGTCGTTGCCGAGCGTGTAGCGGCGCGCGTACGGGTAGCCGTCGGACGTCGTGTAGGCATCCATCAACCAGTACAGCCGGCCATCCTCGCCGACCACGATGTACGGGTCCGAGTCGAGCGTGAGAAACGGCGCGAGCTCCTGCACGCGTTCGTTCAGCTGGCGACGCATCAGCAATCGGCTCTCCGAGTTCACATCGTCGCTGAACGGCAGCTTCGCCAGATCGCCGCGATCGAGCGCGATCAGCGTACGGCGCAGCCAGCCGCCCAGCCGGATGCCGCCGTTGCCCTGGTAGGAGGTCAGATTGTTGGCATCGCCCTGCGGGTAGTTGAATTCCTTCTGGCGGGTCTTGACGTAGACATCGGTATTCGTGAGCTCGCCGAAATAGATCTCCGGCCGGGTCACCGTCGAGACCCGGAATCGTGCTCTGGACGGGCATGTTGCTCAAGACGAGCGTCGGCAGCCCTTCGGGCGTGAAGCCGTTCACCGGGTTCATCGTGACCCCGTACCCGTGGGTGTAGATCAGCTTTTCGTTGATCCAGTTGCGGCTGCTCTGCGGCAGCTTGTCCACGTTCAGTTCGCGTGCGGCCAGCATCATCTGGCGAACCGAACCGCCGAGTTGATATCGATCGATGTCGATAGCCGGAAAGTCGTAGTAAGTCCTGATTTCCTGAATCTGACGGAGCGTATCCTGCAGCGCCCGCCAGTCCCAAAGCCGTATGTTCTCGAGCGTCGTCTGATTGCTGGCCGGTTCCACCGCCTCGATTCCGGTGTCGGCGGGAAAAGGGTGGGTCTCGATGCGGTCGAGCGCGAAGGCCCGCCGCGTCATTTCTATGTTGTGCTCAATGAAGGGACGTTCTCGCACCAGCTGATTCGGCGCGACGATGAAATCGCCGACGTACCAGCGCACCCCGGCGACGACGAGGTAGCAGACGACGGCCGGAACGGGGACCGCCAGCAGCCAGCGCGGGCGCGGAGCATAGACCGCGGCGACCGCGGCTATGACCGCGCCCACGAGCAGCGCCACGCAGACCACCAATGTGCCGCTCAAGGTGACGTGAGCGTCCGTGTAGGTGACACCCGCGAAGACCGTACCATCCTGGAACAGATGATCGAAGCGCCCGAGGTACGCGCGCACCGCGAGCATCAGCAAGAACGCGGCGAGGCTCGCCGACAGGCCGCGCCAGAGTCTCGCCTGCGCCGCAGACGATCGCCATTCCGTCAGGATACGTGCGCCGCCGGTGACCGCGACGAACCCCGCCGCGATCAGGCAGGCGATCACCGACAGTGTCAGCAGCCATCCGGAGACGAGCTGCAAGGCCGGCAGCGTAAAGAGGTAAAAATCGAGCGATCGCCCGAAGATGGGATCGAGCAATGCGGCGTTGCGCGGCGCGTCCCAGTAAAGGGCCAGGGTCATCCACCGCTCCATCATGCTCGCGCCCGTGACGACCGCTATGGCTACGGATAGACCGAGCCCCATGAGCTTGAGGACGGGTTCGACCGGCAACGTCACCGGCCGCCGGTTGAAGAGCATCGTGGCCCCGATCGGTTGACCCGAGCGCGATTGGGCTTCAACGCCCGGAACACTCCATAGACCACGAGGAAGGTAATCAGGGAAAAGGCTGCGAAGGTCGCGGCCTGAAGGCTGAGCCGCGTGAAGAACACGGATTCGAGCCCCAGCGATTCGAACCAGAGAGCATCGACGTAGTAGGACACTGCCGTGCTGCCGCCCAGAACCACGAGCACCCAAGGCCACGAGCAGGGCGAGACGAGCCAAATGGCGGCGGCGTTGCGGTGTCTTGATGACGATGTCGCTTCGGTCTTCTTTTCTGCTCATTCGCGGGTGCGCCTTCAGAGGGCATTCTGCGCCAGGGGCCTGCTGATTGTCGCGCTAACTCCAGAAACGCCCGCTCCTTGAGCGGCTATCGGTGCATCGCGCCTTGCTCGAAGCTCAAGATTGAGAAGCTGCGCAGCGCAGTGCACCAATTACTCGAACGCACCAGCGCAAGCTGTTAGAAACTCCCCACACTTGGGCGCATACTAAATGAGATCGGCGTGCATCGGGGCGTCGTCATCACGCGGACAAACTAGGGAGGGCCAATCATGTCCACACATGATGCTTTTGCAAAGAAGTTTCGCGAATTCCTACGAGATATTCCCAACGACTACACTCTGGAGCAGTGGCAGTTTGCCTACCGGCAAGTCATGTTGTTCATGGGAGTGACAATCCTCGAGAAGTTTCCAAACGAGGCGGCTCATGCCATGGATCCGCCCGTCATGCGAGCAAGGAAAGGCGCAGAGCCTGCGGGACAAGGGCCTCACCCGCCTTGCGGAACCCTGCCATTTCCCGCGTTCGTGCTGGAGGTACAGACTCCCATCGACGAGCCGAAGGAATAGCCGGACCGATCGGCCTTGAGCTTCTCGATCAGCCGATCGTTGGATTGGCTGACCTCCGTCATGAGCGCCTGAAAATCGCTTCGTGGCTGCAGCGAGGCAAAGTAGGGTTCGTGCGCCGCCCACCATGCGCGGCGCCAGCCGAGTTTGACCGCTTTGCCGAGATCTCGCATCGCCTCGTCGCCCTGTCCCTCGAGAGCATGGACTTTGGCGAGTAGCTCGTAGGTGCCGTTGCGTTCGACCCCGGCGGCGATCATTTTATTGAGCATGACGAGCATCGTGTTCAACTCGCGCTGCGCCGACGCGCGATCGCCGAGCGCAAGCTCCGCCACGGCCAGATCGAGCCGAAAGGGGGCGCCCATTGTGCCCTCGCCTCTTAAGTACCATGGAGATTCGGCAAAAGCGGGCTGCCGGTCAGGCGCAATCAGGGCGCGCGCGATGAGTTCTTTGACGGCAGGCGCATCGCCGAGCAACATCCGCGAGTAAGCCGCCTCGAATAACGACAAGGCGTGCGGAGATTGATCCAGATGTACAGATTGAAGATGGCTTCGCAATGCTTCTGCGCCGGCTTCACAGTAGACGACCCGCGCGAGCGCGGCATTGGCACTGTCCTCATCCTTGGTGGCGCTGCGACCGAGTTCCGCTGCTGCTCGGGCGGGGGCTGGCAGTCCGACGGACAGGAATAGATCCGATCGCGTCCAGTAAAATTCGAATTCGTCGCTCGGTTCGGCTTTCAGGGTCTCGGCATTCCACCGCAGCGCCTCATCGATCCGTCCGCGCGATTCGGCAAGCCACGTCAGGCCATCGGCGGCCAATGCGCTGCCAGGCCGCAACACGCGTGCACGCTCACAGGCTTTCGCGGCGTCTTCGTACTGCGCCAGATCCTCGAGCGCCTTACATCGCTGACTCTGCACGAAGGAATTCAGCGGATCCAAGGCCGCTGCGCGGTCATAACTCTTCAGTGCTTCTCGCGGCTGCCCGTCGATGAGCACAATCCGGCCAATCTCCGCATATGCCGGCATGTCGTTCGAATTCAAGGCGGTGGCGTAATGCAAGTCATCGAGCGCTTCCTTCGTTCGGGATTGAATTGCCCGCAGCGCCCCCCGGACGGCGTATGCGGCGGACATGCGGTCATCGATACGCAGGGCCGATGCGATCAGAGGGTCCATCTGCGCGGCCACGTCAGCCACTGAACGGTTGCGGAAATATCCCTGATTCAAGTAACCGTACGCGAGTTGCACGTAGGCGGGCGCAAATTTGGGGTCCGCGTTCAGCACCTGCCGGAAGAGATCAACGGCACGGTCGGTCGATTCGGGGGTGAGCTGCTGGGCATAGTACCGAGCGAGCAAATACAATTCATAGGCTTGAGAATCCGCCGTGCGTCTCGCCGCGAACTGGCGCTCGGAGTCCTCTGTGAGGCGTACCTGCAAGTTCTCCGCCACGGACCGCGAAATGTCTTCCTGAATCTTGATCGCATCGTCCGTCGGCCTGTCGAAGTTGGCCGACCACATGTGAAACCCGTTGCGGGCATCGATCAGCTGCACCGTGATCCGCATGTGATTGCCGGAGCGGCGCATCGAGCCTTCGAGAACATGGTTGGTGTCGAGCGCCTTGCCGATCTTGCGCACGTCTTCATTCTGTCCGCGGAATGCAAACGCGGACGTGCGCGCCACGACGCGCAAGGTGGGAATCTGCGAGAGCCAGCTCGAGAGTTCCTCGGTGAGGCCGTCGCAAAACGACTGATCGGCCTTCTCTGCCGTCAAATCGACGAAGGGCAGCACCACGATCGAAGCGGCGGATCCGGCGGACCGGCCGGATGTCAGCACCCTCTGCCAGATGAGCGAGCCCGTCAGGATGAGAGCAATGAGAGCCACGCTGCCGAGGATGATCGGCAGCAGGCGGCGCGGGCGAGCCGCCCGCAGCGGCGGCGCGAGCGGTGCGGCCTCGGCGGCGGGCGGCGGAGTCCCGATGACGGGCTCGACGCGCCGCACCGGCGCGATGAGCCGATAGCCCTTGCGCGGGACCGTCGCGATGTAGGTAGGATCCGGGTCCGTGTCGCCGAGGAGCTTGCGCAATTGGGACACCGCTTGATAGACCGATGCGGACCCTACGATCACGCCGCTCCACACCTCGGTGAGCAGCCGATCGACGCTGACCACGTCGCCGGCGGAGTCGGCCAGGCACAGGAGCAGCCGCGTGGTGCGCGGCTCGAGCTTGTGAGTCTCGCTGCCCCGCGAAATGGTGTCGAGCGCGGGATTGACCATCCAATCGCCGATCTGCACCACGCCCGACTTCCAGTTCGGCATCGCAGCACGCCTCCTTAAGGCCAGTATAAGGCTTGCGGTCCAAAGCGGCGGCGGGGCGGCGGGCTTGGCAAAAAAAGGGCGATTTGCGGGCGGGGGGACCGCAAATCGCCGGAGCCCAGAAAGCCATGGGGCGGGGCTATCGGGCGCTCAATATCTGCGCGTGAGACTTGGCGTTTGCGGCGAGCACCGGTCCTGTCAGCTGTGCCACCGCGGCAGTCGTCGCTTCATCGACGCAATGCACGTAGTCGCTGTGAATAGACAGCGACGAGGGATCGACCACTTTCTGGCACAGCCGCTTGGCCGTTGCATAGAGTCGGTCGCGCGCCGTTTGCATGCCCTGGTCCGTCGAGAGGTCCAAATCGGCAACGGACACCGTCGCAGTCGCCTTGTCCGCGGCGTTCGCCGGCAACTGCTTGCCGAGCGCCGCCGTCACCAGGATAACGCCCAGCAGCGACATGGCGAGCTTGCTGTAGCCCGACTCGTACCGGGAGGGATCGGGTATTTTCTCTTGAATGTTCATGTGAGTATCTCCTGTGATGTCAATGTTCGAGGGCCCGGCGCCGTCGATGAGCTTGTTGCGCTGCCCACCAGGCAGTGCCGGTGTCGTTCACTTGCTGGCCAGCCGGATGCCGCTGCCGAATCGCATTTCGGTCAGAACGTCCGAATTGACCTTCCTGACGGCGATGTCGATGGCCGTCTCCACGCACTTGCGCTCCACCACCACCTCCGACAGCTCCCTGCTCATGCGCGGGCAGACATCCACCGCCGCGGCTTTGATGCGGCGGTAGAGGATCGTTGCCCCTGCCGGTTTGGTGATATCGAGATCATCGAATCGGACGGTTTCGGTCGGCACGGCTTGTTCGGCAGCTCCCGCCGGAGCCGTGGTCAGCGTGGACATACTCGCCGTCCCCAAGGCGCAGTAGATGGCTGTCAAAAGCCTCGTTCGAATGTTCGCGTTCATTGGTCGTCTCCTTCAGTTGGTTCGGGATCTAAGAACCCGCCACCATGTGGCGTGACTGAAGGTGTACGGCGGAGACCTGCTCGAAGTCCTAATGCGTCGCCAAGGAATACTTAGAGCTTTTCTGAAGGAGGGAGAGTCTTGGGCAAGTGGCCCGGTTTGGTCGACCCAGCGCCTCACCGGTTCGCTCGGGACGGGCGACCCTTGAAGAATTCGACCGCGTGCTGACGTGTGGCTATTTGCGCCAGTGCGGTCGCTGGGTCCATTCCAAAGCGGCGCGCTGCCCCGCTGACCAGACTGCGCTGCAAATCGTTGGGCGGTGTCGACAGCGGTGTTGCCAGCAGATCGGCCGTCGGTGCGGCAATACTCGGCAGATCGCTGCGCGGAGTGCTCAGGGTGAGCAGCTGAGCGAGCGTGGGCGCAGCCGCGGTGCGCGCGCTCGGCAACATGGCCGAAGCGCCGATGTCGATCCAATCGCGCAGCGTCGCGAGAATCGAGGTGTGATCGTAGGGAACCTTGGTATCCGAGCGAAAGACCGTGCCCGCTGCGACGTAGGGCGACACGACCACGGCGGGCACGCGCACCCCGAATCGCTGGAACGCAAATCCCCCGTCTCCGGGCGAGCTCGCACGATCGGGCGCAACGGCGCCCGTGGGCGGCAATCGATGGTCGTAGCAGCCGCCGTGCTCATCGTAGGTGATGAGCAGCAAGGTCTGCTGCCAGCCCGGCGAGCCGCTGACCGCGGTCCAAATCGAATGCAAGAACGCCTCGCCTGCATTGACGTCGTGCGGCGGATGCTGATCGTTCGGATCGAGCAGAAAACTCGGCTCAATGAATGAGTAGCGTGGCAGCGTATTATTGGCGCAGTCATCGACGAATGCGCTGAATCCGTCAAAGTGGGGATCCAGCTTCGGATCCCACAGCTTCGGAAACATCGTGCGTGTCAGCGAGGGGGTCAGCAGCGTGTCGCTGTAGACCGACCAGCTCGCGCCGATCGATTCCAGCACGTTGAAAATCGTCGGCACATCCCAATGCAGCGGATCGGGCGGGCTGCCGTTGTCGATGCGACCATTGGACGTCCCGGCGTGAGCGTAGGCGCGATTCGGCCAGGTTTGACTGGGCACGGAAGCGAACCAGGCATCGGACACGGCGTAGTGGCGCGCGAGCGCCGACAGTACCGGCAGCTGAGCCGGGCTGTGGCACTGCATGATCTGCCCCGGTTCGCTGGTGGAGGTCGTCGCATAATTGACGACGAAACCCTGCATCGGCCATTTGGGATCCGCGACCTCGCCTTGCGGTCCGTACAGCTGATAGGTCACGTTCACCCAGGTTTCTTGCGGGTCCGGGTCGGGAACCGTTGGACTCGCCACGGAGCTTGCGACCGGCACCAGCGCCGATGCTCCGCCGCTGAAGTACGCGGCGCTCGCGGGATTGGACAGGCCGCTGCGCAGGCCATCGAAATCCGCTGCGCTGCCGCTCGGCAATACGACGGACGGCCCGGCGCCGCTCGGGTACAGGCCGCCAAGCATGTTGTCGAGCGACCGATTTTCAAACATCACTACCACGAGATGCTCAACCGTGGGCAAAATGGATGTCACGCGAATCTCCTCGCTAAGGAGAAAGCACGCATTTCCCGATGCATGATTGCTTCCTTGCCGAACCCGGTTTCGGTAGTACTCGCCCCACATGTCAGTGTCAACCTGCATGGACCAATGCTAAACTTGACATCGCCTGCACACGGTACGAAGCTGCGCTCGTTTGAACGACCGCAATCGGAATTGCCAAAGTCGTCACCGGCGCGAAGGACTGCCAGGCCAATGGCCACGCCACACCGCAAAACTCGTTCGATCCGGGGAATAAGGCGAGGGGCGGTTGACGCCATGTGACGCAGGCTGCCGCCGATCCAGGGTTCGTTGCCTGGCGCTGCCGAGGGGTGATGCCCACGACGAGAGGAAGTTCACAATTTTTGCGGATCAAATTAGGTTTATACCGCGCAACGTCCACCGGGATATCGCTCCCGAAGGAGAAATTCATGGCAACTCGAGTGACGCTGGCAGGCAGCAAGCAAACGCTTCTACCGAACTCCCGTGCGGCGGGACCTATTGATCCCACCGAAATCGTCAGTCTCACGCTGCGGACGCGCTCCATGGGCGACGTCGCTGCGCTCGAGCAGCGCGTGCAGCAGCAGAGCCGCGAGCCGCTCGCCAAGAGAACCTACCTTACACGTGACGAGCTGGCGAAAGGGCACGGCGCCAGAGCCGAGGATCTCGACCTGATCGAGCAGTTGGCTCACGAGCACAACCTCATGGTCGTGCATCGCAGCGCGGCGGAGCGCTCCGTCGTTCTCAAGGGAAAGCTCGGCGATCTCTTGAGTCTGTTTCCCGCGGATGTACAGCTCTACCACCACTCGACCGGAACATATCGCGGACGCCAGGGCGAGATTCAGATGCCGAAGGCGCTGGAAGGAATCGTGACCGGCGTATTCGGGTTCGATACGCGTCCGAAGCATCGCAATTCGCGCCGCGTGCGGCCGGCCGGCGGGCCCGGCGGCGACAATGGCGTGCCGGCCACGCAATTCGCCACCCGCTACAATTTTCCGCAGACCTATCAAGGTCAGACGCTCGATGGCACCGGTCAGACGATTGCCATCGTCGAACTCGGAGGTGGATTTCGAGCAAGCGATCTCAAGGTATTCTTCCAAGAGATCGGCGTCCCGGCGCCATCGGTGGCGGCCGTCTCGGTCGATCATGCCGGGAACCAGCCGACCACGGCGGATTCCAGCGATGGCGAGGTCATGCTCGACATCGAAGTGGCGGGAGCCGTTGCCGCCAAAGCGAAATTCGCCGTCTATTTCGCACCGAACAACGGCGATCAGGGCTTCATCGACGGCATCAGCGCCGCGGTGCACGATGCCGAACGCAATCCAAGCGTCATCTCCATCAGTTGGGGCGGGCCGGAAAGTGCCACTGATCAGCAGGGAATCACGGCCTTTCATGAGCTCTTCGTCGCCGCTGCGGCGGTCGGTGTCACGATCTGCGTGGCCTCCGGCGATCACGGCACCGCAGATCTCGACGCCACGGATTGGGACGGCAAGATTCACGTCGATCACCCCGCGGTCGACGACTTGGTCTTGGGCTGCGGCGGCACACAAATCGATGGCAATGGCAACGACGTTGTCTGGAACGACGGCACGCCGTTCGACAAAAGCGTACCGGGAGGGGGCGGCTGGGCGAGCGGCGGCGGCATCAGCGAAGTCATCGCGGTGCCGAGCTATCAAGCGAAGGCGAACCTTCCAGTGTCCATCGACTCAGGGAAGCCGGGCCGAGGTGTGCCCGACATCGCCATGAGTGCGACGAACTACTACACGCGGGTCGACAGCGCCGAAGGCGCATCCGGAGGCACCAGCGCTGTTGCGCCGCTGATGTCCGCGCTGGTCGCGCTTCTCAATCAGGCAAAGAAAAAAAACGTGGGGTTTCTCAATCCGATTCTATACGCCAACGCGAGCGAAGGTGTTGTGCACGACGTTACTGTAGGCACGAATGCGATCACCAACACCGTGAAAGGCTACAAAGCCGGGCCCGGCTGGGATGCCTGCTCGGGGCTCGGGACACCGGATGGAACGGCTCTTCTTGCAAAGCTATAGAGCATCGCATGTCCGGCTGCCCGGCAAGCGGTGCTGCCAGGGACATCTTTAGGCCAAGCCGAGCACCCAGATCTCGCCGTCATACGTCGGCAAGAACACACGGCCGTTCCACACGACCGGGCGGTTGAATTTGTTGTGACTGAATTGCCAGTTCCACTGCTGACTGTCCCACAGCGGCACAATGGATCCGCTGCCGTCGGAATATTTGCCGAAATTCACGGCGTCATAGGCGAGAAAGCGGCCGGGACTCACTTCCATATTGGCATCCGTGTAGGGAATCGACGCCCAGATGACTCCCTCGGCCGCTCCATTCGCCGACAGAGAGATCATTCCACCCGGCATGCCGCCGAGGGGTACGGGCCACTCGGCGGATGCCATTTCGGCACTGCAGCCGAGATACATCGACACGCCCGTATTGGACAGCGCCCATGCGCGCAGATTGCCGTTTTCTCCCCAGCAGAAATGCGTCAAACCGTTCTTGGCGCTGTTCCATAGAACCGGCGTTCCATGCAGGTGATGCGTGCGATTGGCACCCCAAAAATTCAAATCGGCGGGGTTCGACGGCGCCGCGCTTTGCGGGCCGGGATAGTAGGTATAGAAGATCGGCGCGGCTTTCAATTTTCCATAGTTCGCCGCGGTATGTGCCGGATCGAGGTCGGCAGGCCGCGTCTGGCCGAGATGCCGTAAATTGCCGGTATAGAGAATGCCGTCCTTGTTGGCTGCCAGGACAACGCCTATGGTCGGCGCCAGCACCGGCCCGGCAGATCCAAAGTCCTGATCTCCCCAGGTGTCGCTCATGTTCATCGCATCCGCGCCCAACGACCTGGCGAGATGTGCATCCTTGCGAAAATTCGTGGGCCGTCCCTCGAGCGCGTGCGTCTTCGCGCCCCCGCCGTCGGGATTTCCGCCGGTGCGTCCCGCGTCGGTCCACGGTGTCCACCAATCCACCACGGTGAGGGACGCGATGCCGTTGGCGCGCGGCGGGATGTAGCGCAGCTTGACGATGCTTTCTCCAAAATCCGTGGCGCCATCGAAGTCCCCGTTGCCGGTCAGGACGTAGATGCTTCCTTCGGCATCTGCGGCGGGTCCTCCTCCCGAATGCCAGATTCCCCCGCCGCTGCCGCGCGACGTCGAGGTCCATGCGGCGGACACCTGGAACTTGGCCGTATCCACGGCGATCAGCCAGCCACGCGCGGTCGCGGCGCTCTCCGCGATCGTGCCGAATGCGACGAAGACGGCGCCGTCGAGCAGCAACAGCGCGGCGCGCTGCTTGCGCTCCGCCGAACGAAAATTCAGAACGGGCAGTGCGTCACCCGGATTGTGCGAGACCCCTTCGAGGTTCAACGGCTGATGCGCGTCGCGGCCGTCGCTGAGCCGAATGGCGTGCAGAAAATGCTGTCCGCTCGCGGGTGACCCATTCGCGCTGGTCCACGCGCACACGTACATCAGGCCGGCCTTAAGGTCGATCACCGGCGTCGTAGAGAATGCCCCAATGATCGTTGATCAAATGCGCATCGATGCTGGTATCGCCCTTGATGGGCGGACCGAGCTGCACCATCCACAGCTTGGCGCCGTCATTGGCGTCGAAAGCAAACACCTGATTCGCCATGGTCGCGACATACACGACGTCGTGTCTCGTACTCGTCGGCGAGCGTGACCCCGGGGGCG
This sequence comes from uncultured Gammaproteobacteria bacterium, assembly GCA_963774865.1. GTDB lineage: Bacteria > Pseudomonadota > Gammaproteobacteria > Steroidobacterales > Steroidobacteraceae > Bog-1198. Next base: position 179,626 of record CAVZGU010000011.1, on the reverse strand, counting down.
ATCAGCGGCTGCGCTTCGCAACCGCGCGCATCCCCGGGCAGTGCGAGCGTGAACAAGCGTTTGATGCCGCGCTGCCGAATCGCCGCGGGCGTGAGCAGAGTTTCCTGCGTATTGGCGCCCGAGCGAGTATTGTCATAGGCGCGGGTGATCACCGCGAGGCTCATGACGCGAGCTCCTGAGTTCCGGTGTACGTTACCTTCAATTCATAGGCTGCGCCTGCGGCCGCAAGTCCTCGTCCCGCCACGTGCAGGGCAAGCCACCCGGATTGATCGGCATTGGTTCGCAATCGCGCGGCGGTCTTCGCGGTCAGCGGCTGGCTCGCCAACACTTTGCCCTTCGTGTCGCTCAGATCAACATCGATCTGCATCCCGTTCTCCCATCCCTTGGTGTCGGCATTGAGCTCGGCCTGCACCTCGCTGCCGCGCCGGCACCAGACGCGGGCCGCCCGCACCCGCGCGGTATTGACTGCGGGACTCAGATCCAGGTCGATCGCCCCGAAGTAGGTTTGCGTCGTGGTCCTTTCCTGAAGTGCAAAGGCCTGTGCGTAGCCCACGCGCGAAAAGCACAGATAACTTTGACCATTGTCGTTTCGCGGAACGGTGAACGTCGCCCTGCCCCGGCCATCCGTCCACACGTCGCCGTGCTTTCCCGTGTAGTCATGCAGCTGAACGTTGGCTCCAAAGCTGGTTTGCACGGTGCGCGTGGCGCTCGTCCATTGATCGTTGTTCAACGCGACCAGCAATCCGGGATAGCCCTGCCGCTCGAAGACATACACCTGCGGATCATTGCCCCAGCGCGTCAGCGTGGAACCAAACGCCAGGTTCTCGTGGATCCAGATCAGATTGTCGATCAGGGGTTTCAAACCGTAGCAGCCTTCGTCGGTGCTGTAATCCTTGTAATACACCGACGGGTAACCCTCCGCGGTCAGAATCAGCGCGTAGCCCAGCATCTTGTTCCAAATTACGTTCTCTCCATGGGACAAGTCCGTATCCGGATTGTCGACAAAGGTGACGGCGTTTATGGGGTCCAGAGCAATGTAGCCGGCTCCGGCAAGACCACCCATCCACCAGTTCGAGTTGTTGTTGCACATGGCCTGGATGGTCCAATGCAAAGTGAAATCGAAGACCTTGCAGCGGCCGCCCATACCGCTATTCCACACCCACCATTGAAGCGACGAGGGGTTACCGTCGAAGTACTCGCCGACCGCGAAGCGACCCGCCATCGATTTGGAATCGAGCAGCTGCCGTACCGCCGGCACGGCCATCCCCTTGACATCATCGATGCGGTAACCCTGCAAGTCGAGCGTGCGCGTCAGCCAGTCGGCGGCATCGATGGCGCCGTTCATCATGTAGCCTTTGGGCTTGGAATTGATGTAAGCCGCCATATCGCCAAAACCGAAATTGCCCTGGGGATTGGCTACCGGATCTGCCGGAACGCGCGGCGGGCTACCGACGAAGCATGGGGCCTCCTTCGGGAAGCGGCCATTCAATGTCTTGCGGTCCGCGCCCAGATATTTGTAGGTGCCATTGTTGCCGCCGTCGTACTGATGCAGCACCACGTCGCCATACACGTCGAGTCCGCAGGCGTGCATGATGGCAATCATGCGCCTCAGGCGCTCGTGATCGCCGAATCGGGTCGGCACATTGAAGACCTGGTTCTTCGATCCGATGTCGTAGTTGTCGTACAGGCCATAGCCATCGGCGTCTGGGGCCGCACCGGATGCCGTCTTGCACACCGGGGGCAGTAGAATCGCACTGAATCCGCTGCGCCGAAATTGCGCCGCCTGGCCCGCCAGATGATCCCACCACCAGGGCGCATGCGGCGTGTGCGCGTCGATCGGCGCCGGCATGACGATTTTCTGACCATCGGGTCCCATCAGCCGATAGTGTGCATGCAGCAAGACACCCATCAGCGCTCTGCCCGCGACAGGGATACCCGGTCTCGGACGGACGCCGCCACGCTCAGGCCCCACACGGCCATGACGGCGCTGCCCGCGCCAACGGCCGGCGCCATGAGCGCGGGAGTGCCGCCGCTGAGATTGTCGAAGCTGAGCACCACGGGCAGACCATAAAGCAACACTCGTCTGTCGCGTGCAGCCCAAAGAAGAAGAAGAAGCAGGCAGAGCG
>CAVZGU010000011.1:0-172500 GCA_963774865.1 uncultured Gammaproteobacteria bacterium | reverse complement strand
CCGCGGTTTTCGAAATCACAGCTCGATGTCGCATGCACGCGGGCAGGCTCCGGGTTCCACGCCGCCCCGCGCGCACGGCGTCCGCTACGCGCCTGGTATGGGCAGCACGGGCATGACCTCGACGGAATCGCCCGGGAAAATGGCAAAGTGCGGATGCTTCTCGAAAAGTTTGGTGGCGGCCTCGTGCGAGTCCGCGCGTACAACCGTAAAAGCGCCCATATTATTGCTCGTATCCTCGATCCCGCGTTGCGTGACCTTCTTGGTTTTCCCTAATGGCCCGCCCATGGCGACAATGGCGGCGTGATGTTTCTCGACCCACGCTTTCCACGCCGCCATGCCCTCCTTTTCCTTCGCGCGGCGATCGCCTTCGGGAAGGGCGTCCCAGGCCGTTCGTCGGGGACTGGTTTTACTGCCGAGGAACACGGCGAGATAGGTATTGTTCGTGCTCATGATGTCTCCTTTTTCTTGCGCCTTGCGGGTTGGAACAACAGCTCGATGTAGGCGCAAGCGCATCGGCATGGGCGGCGCGCCGCCCCGGGCCTACTTCGGCACGTAATCCTTCGGCTTCTCCGAGCCCTCGCCGAAGAAGAACTTCTCCATCTCCTTGACCAGGAAGGCGCGGGCCTTGGGCTCGATCGGCGTCAGGCGATTTTCGTTGATGAGCATGGTCTGGTGCGCGACCCACTGCGCCCAGGCTTCCTTCGAGACGTTGTTGTAGATGCGCTTGCCGAGCTCGCCGGGATAGGCAGATAATCGAGGCCTTCGGCCTCGCGCTTCAAGAGAACACACTGAACTTTGCGCGCCATGGAGGAATCTTACGCTAAGCGCCGGCGTCTGAGCAGGCGCTCGAAGAGCTGCATGATCGGCCGGGGTAAGCCCGACCTTGGGCGGCGCTGCAAGCGCGTACCAGAGCCGGTCATCGCGCCTCGCGCACGCCGCTCGCGCGCGGCGTGCAGCGTACGCGCAGCGGATTCAGGCGCAGGTCGAAATGCGTGAAGCGCGTGCTCGATCGGCGGCCAGGACTCCGCGGCGCTCGACATCGCCCAGCTCGCGGCGGCACCACGCGAGCGCCGCCGATCTCGTTGTCGAATTGCGGCGGCGACCACAGGCCGCCCCAGATGCCGGGCGCGGGCCGGCGCTCGAGGAGCACCGCGCGCGAGCCGTCCTCGCCGGTCTCGGCGATCAGCAGCACGGCCTCGCGCGCAGGGCCGCGCGCGCCGCCGCTTCGCGCCCGGCAGCTCGGCCTGGCGCCCCTCGCGCGCGGCGACGCAGATCTCGTCATCGGACACACCGTGCACGCGGGCCGCGTGCGCGTGCACAGGGTCGCGCCCAGATCCATGATCGCCTGGGTGTAGGCGGCGACGCGCGTGCGCCGGCGTGCAGCCTTCGGCCTGCGCCCAGAGCGCGTTGAGCACGCTCGCGGAGCTCGGATCGCCGTCGATGCCGAACACCCGCGCGAGCACGCGCTTGGCGTTGCCATCGAGAATCGGATGCCGCTCGCCGCGCGACGAGCGCGAGGATCGCCCCGGCGGTCGAGCGCCCGATGCCGGGCAGCGCCGTGACCGCATCGATGGCCGCCGGGAAATTCCCCGCCATGGCCGCCGACCAGCGCTTGCGCGCACGCGTGCAGGTTCCGCGCCCGCGCGTAATAGCCGAGCCCCGTCCACAGATGCAGCACCTCATCGAGCGGCGCCGCGGCGAGCGCCTCGACGGTCGGAAAGCGCGCCATGAAGCGCTCGTAGTACGGAATCACGGTCGCGACCTGGGTCTGCTGCAGCATCACCTCGGACACCCACACCCGATAGGGCGTGGGATTCGCTGCCAGGGCGAGGCTCTTGCGGCCGTGCCGGTCGAACCAGGCGAGCAGCCGCTCGGCGAAGAGCAGCGGCTTTCTGGGGATCTGACCTACATCGGCGCCCATTTGCCCTCTAAAATCGAGGCAAATCATAGCTCAAGGCGCCCCGATCCCGGCCGATAACTGACGGAGGGCGTACGCCCAGCCGTATCTTGGAATGACGCATGCGCAGTGGGCCGATTCGCACCAAATTGATCGCCGCCATGCTGGCGGCGGCCTCGTCCTCGCCGCCTCGGGCCCTGACCGCACGCTCCTCCTTGCCGCGCCGCCGCTGATGCCCGATCGCGAGGGCTCGTGCGACTGCGCCCTGTCGTGGTCATCGCCTGGCGCGCGGCGATCCTTGGCGCGACCGATGTCACGCGGCGGCATGTGCCGACGGCCCTGCGCGATGTCGACTCGCCTCGCTCGCGGACCCGCAGCAGCCCCGGCGCCGCCGGGGCCGATGAGCTCGACGCGCTCGCCGCAGGCGTGCGCAGGTGCTCTGCGCTTCGGTGCGCGACCGCGCGAGAGCGAGCTGCACCGCTCCGCGGAGTTCCTGCGCTTCGCGCAGTGCGCGGGCGGATTCGGCATTTTCGATCTGGATCTCGCGAGCGGCGCAGATCGACGGCGACGCCGCTCTTCTTCGAGATCATCGGCATTCCCTCCCACAGCGCTCGGATTCCATCGCGACGACTGGCTCGCGACCGTGCACCGCGAGGACTTCGAGACGCGTCGTGCATGCGCTCGAGCCACGCGATCGGCAGCCGGCCGTCAACTTCGATGCCGAATACCGCACCCTGACGCTCGGACGGCGAGCGTGCGCTGGATCGCCGCGCGCGGCGAGATCGCCCGCGATGCGCGGACGGCGAGCCGGCCCGGCTCATCGGCACGATCACCGATGTCACCGCGCGCAAGCACCTCGAGGAGTCGCTCAAGCGAGAAGGCCGAGTCGCTCAACATCGCGCAGACCGCGGCCGGCATCGCCACCTTGGACCTCGACTTCTCGCCGCAGCGCTGGATCTGCTCGGACAACTTCCACGAGCTCTTGGGCCTGCCGGCAGGCGACGTCGCTCGAGCGATTGGAACGGCCGGCTTGCGCAGCGTTCACCCGGACGATTTCGAGCGCATGCGCCGCGCGCCGCTCGAGACGAGCCCGCGAGACGCCCTACCTATCGCTGCGAATACCGGCTCGTGCTCGACCGACGGCAGCGAGCGCTGGATCGGCGAGAAAGCGGACGTCACGCACGGCCCCGACGGCGAGGTCGTGCGCATCACCGGGCGCGCTCATGGACATCACGCGACTTGAAGCGCACCGAGGCGGCGCTCACCTCGACCGAAATTCGCCTGGCGCGCACCATGCGCGGCACGCACGACGGTGTGTGGGAATTCGACGTGCCGACCGAACGAGTTCTGGTACGGCCCGCGCTTCGAGGAGCTGCTGGGCTTCGGCGTCGGCGAGCTCGCGCGCTCGCGCGAGACGCTTCGAGCGCCTGATCCATCCGGACGATCGGCGCGAGGCGCGCGCCGCGATGGACAGTCACCTCGAGCGATCACGCCGTGTTCGACGTGGAAGTGCGGGTGCAGCACCAAGCACGGGCATTACGAGTGGGTGCGGCTGCGCGGCCAGGCCGAGCGCGATGCGGACGGCACGCCCGTCTGGCTCGCGGGCTCCATGCAGCTCGTGACCGACCGCAAGACTGCGCCGAACAGGCCACGCTCGATGCCAAGCTCGCCGCCGAAGCCGCGAACCGCGCGAAGAGCAATTTCCTCGCGAACGTGAGCCACGAAATCCGCACCCCGATGAACGGCGTGATCGGCATGTCGCAGATCCTGGCCGAGACCGCGCCTCGACAGCACCCAGCGCGAGTACGTCGACATCATCCGCGGCAGCGCCAAGGCCCTGCTGTCCCTGATCAACGACGTGCTGGACCTCTCGAAGATCGAAGCCGGACCGGCTGGAGCTCGAGAAAGTCGACTTCGATCTGCGCGACGTGATCTACGAGACCGTCGCCGCCATGGCGCTGCAGGCCGCCGTCAAGGGCATCGAACTCATGGTCAACATCGACGCCGATGTGCCGGTGCTGGCGCGCGGCGATCCGGGGCGCCTGCGCCAGATCATCATGAACCTGATCGGCAATGCCATCAAATTCACGCACGAAGGCCACGTCGCTCCTGCAGTCTGCGATCGCGGGCGCGAGACGGCGTGCCTCACTCTGCGCATCGAGGTCAGCGATACCGGCATCGGCATTCCGCCGGACCGCCTCGACCGGCTGTTCAAATCCTTCTCGCAAATCGACTCCTCCACCACGCGCCATTACGGCGGCACGGGCTTGGGTTGTCCATCGTCAAGCGCCTCGCCGAACTCATGGGCGGCGAAGTCGGGGTGCGCAGCGACGCTGGGGCAGGCTCGACGCTTCTGGGTGCACGATCGCCGGTCGACGCTCGCTGCCGAACAGCGCGCGTCGCCGAGCCCTTGGGCCGCGGCCGGAGCATTCTGATCGTCGACGACCTCGCGGCCAGCCGCGACAGTCTTGCGGCCGAAGCTCGCCTCTGGCAGCTTCGAGCCGCGTCGCAGTCGGCGGCGTCGATGAGGCGCTGCAGCATCTGGCTCAGGACCGCCGTTCGACCTCGTGTTGGCCGACGAGTTGATGCCCGATGCAAGGCGGACTGGATCTGCTAACGGCGCTGCGCGCCGATCCGCGTCACGCCCGCCTGCCCTTCATTTTGTTGTCCCTGTTCGGCGCCGAACATGACACCTTGCCGACCGCGGCGCACCGGCCCGATGCCGTGGCCTTGAAGCCCATTCGCGCCGCCGCTCGCACTCTCGTCGATCAGGTGCTCACCGGCAAACCCGCACGCGCCAACACCGTGGTCGCCCGCGGCAGTCGCCAGCCGACGTTCCCCGGCCACCGGATTCTCCTGGTCGAGGACAACCCGGTGAATCAGCGCGTGGCGCAGCGGGTGCTGCAGAATCTAGCCGCCGAGGTCACCATCGCCAACAACGGCGCCGAGGCGCTCGAGCGCATTGCCGAATCCGCATTTCGATGCCGTGCTCATGGACTGCCAGATGCCCGTCATGGACGGCTTCACCGCGACCCGCCGCATTCGCGAACTGGAGAAAGCAAGCGGCATCAGAAGCGCCTGCCCATCATCGCGCTCACTGCCAATGTCATGAGCGAAGACCGCGAGAGTGCATTGCCGCCGGCATGGACGCACACTTGGGCAAACCCATCGGCCCGCCAGCTCGCCGACTGCCTTGACCGCTACCTGAAGCAAGAGCCAAGGCGCGCCGAAGTCGACATGGCGCACTGCACGAACTCACCGGCGGCGATGCCGAGTTCGAACGCGAACTCATCGAGACCTTCGTCGCCAGCGGCGACCAATGCCTGGCCGAGATCGTCGCCGCGCTGCAGTGCCAGCGACTTCGAGACCATCGGCAAGCGCGCCCATGCGCTGAAGGGCGCGAGCGCCAACATTCACGCGCCGCGCCTGAGCGCCGCCGCCGTCGAGCCTGGAGAGCGCCGTGCGGGCGAATCCTGCCGCCGAGATCGACGGCTTGGTGCGGAGCTGAACGAGAAACTCACGCGGTGAACGCGGAATTACGCAAGGTCGGCTGACCGGGCGTGCCTCAGTACCGCGCGACTGCCGGCGGAGTACCAGGCAGGCTCCAGCGCGAGCCGCCGGCGCGCAGGTCCCATCTCGATTCCAGCCCCTCGCGCGATTGCGTCCCGCCTGCTTGCTCTTATACAGGCACTCATCCGCCGCACGGATCAGCGTCTCCACTTTGAGCAAGATATCCGGGCCCTCGGCACCGGTCGAGGCCACGCCGAAGCTCGCCGTCACGGCACATCCCCCGCGCGGGTCGAGAACGGCGTCGCCGGCGATCACATCCACGCATCTTCTCCGCGACGAACATGGCGCCCGCGTGTGTCCGGTCTCCGGCAGCACGATCAGAAATTCCTCGCCGCCGTAGCGCGCGATCCAATCGCTGTTGGTGCGGATCGATTTCTGCGCGCGGCAGCGAACTGCTGCAGCACCTCGTCGCCCGCCGCGTGGCCGCGCTGGTCGTTGACCTGTTTGAAATGATCGAGATCGCACATGAGCACCGACAAGGGATAGGCGTAGCGGCGGCAACGCTCGAGCTCGCGCGGCAGCTGCTCCATCATGTAGCGGCGATTGTAGGCGCCGGTCAGCGCATCGGTGATCGACAAGATGCGATTGCGCTGATTGGCGGCGCGCAGCGAATGCTCGAGCGCCAGGATTCGCCGTCCGGCATTCAAGCGCGCGATCAGCTCGGCCTCATGCACCGGCTTGACCAGATAGTCATCGGCCCCGCCTCGAGCCCCGCGATGATGTGTTCCTTGGCATCGCGCGCGGTGAGAGCAGCGCATAGACATAGCCGTCGAGCTGCATGTTGCGCACCGCCTTGCACAAGCGACGCCGTCCATTTCCGGCATCTCCCAATCGGTGACCAGCATGGGGTAGTAGCGCCCCGTCATCCTGGTCGAGCGCCTCGGAGCCGTTCGCCACGGCATCCACCTCGTAGCCCGCCTTCTTCAGGAAGCGGGTCATGAGCATGCGGGTGACCGGATCGTCCTCGGCGAGCAAAATCGCCGTCGAGGAGTCGACTGTGATCGGCGTCACAGAATCCGTCTCAGACACGATAGCGAGCTCCACGGCCCTGTCGTACACATCCTATTATTATCGGCGCATCGCACTGCGACTTGATCGTCAGTCACGGGTTTTGCGCCGAGTCACTTACGAAAAATGTGCTCCACGGCATCGGGGGCTCACCTACGCCGGGCCTAAGATCCCTAAAGATGCAGATCAGCCAGGCCGATACACTCCCGATGCAGGCAGCGCGCCGCCCTCGCCCGAAAGCCACGCCACCCGGATCGCGCGCGCTCGCCGCGTGCGGTGAAGGGTTCTGGGAGTTCGACCTCATCGATGGCTCCGCCTGGTTCAACGACTGGTTTTACCGCAAGCTCGATTGGGGACACGACGCCCGGCGTCCCACCTTGAACGATCTCGAGCCCGCCCTGCGTCCGCACGCGTGGCACAAGCTCATGAGCAGCTTCCGCGATCATCTGGAGCGCGGCGTGCCGCTCGATGCGGAGCTCGAGGTCGAATCGGGGGGGCGGGCCAACGCTGGCGCATGCGCGGCGCGGCACAGCGCAATAGCGCCGGACAGCCGATTCACTTTGCCGGCAGCATGTGCGACGTGAGCGGTGCACCCGACCCTAGGGAGTCGAGCACCCTCGCATGCCTGCGCGGCGCGTTCGACGCGTTGCCCGTGGCGGCGGCCCTGCTCTATCGACACGCGGCGGTCCTTGCGGCCAATCCTGTGGGAGCGCCGTTCCTGCCGCAACCGCAGCGCAGGCCCTCGCGCGCCTGCGCGCGGCCAACGCCAGGCCGCCATCGAGTTCTGGCTGGATGAGGCGGGGCCGGTGCCGGCGAGCGCCAAGCCCGCGTGCGCGCCATCGCCTTCCAGCACGACGCACAGCGGCATCTCGCGGTCACGCTCGAGGACCGCCGCAGCAGCGACTAGATCTCGCGGGCCGCCTCGGATTCGCTCCCCCGGCCACTGCCTCCTTCGCGACCGGTGAACCAGTTCACCGCGTATTGCACGAGCTGCGTGCCGGTGGTGAGATTGAGCTTGCGCTTGATCCGCTGACGGTGCGACTCGACGGTCTTGATGCTCAAGTTCAGCGAATGCGCGGTCTCGCGCGTGCTCATGCCCTTGCCGATCATGTGCAGAATCTGCAGCTCGCGGTTGCTCAATCGATCGATCGGATTCGCCGAGATGTAGGATCCGCCCGCCGCAAACTTCTGGATCATGTTGTTGCCGACGGCCTCGGACACATAAATACCGCCGTCCAGCACCCGGCGCAGCGCCACCAGGAATTGCTCGCTCGCCGCCTGTTTCATGATGTAGCCACTCGCGCCGGCCGACAGCATCCGCTCCGCATAAATTGTCTCATCGTGCATCGAGAGCACGAGGATGGGCAGCTGCGGATGGTGGGCGCGCACATCGCGCACCAGCTCGATGCCATCGCCCTGCTTCAAGCTGATGTCGGCGATCACGACGTCGGGACTGTGCTCCTTGATTGCGTTGCGCGCATCGCGCGCCGTTTCCGCCTCACCACACACGAAGAGATCGTCCTCGTTCTCCATCACACGGCGCAATCCCTGACGGACGATCGGATGATCGTCGACGATGAGCACGCGCCTCGCTTTGCGCTTGCCGCCGCTCACGGGGGATTGGGACGCCGCGGAATCATCCATGTATTGCTAGCGCCCATACTCGCTTCCTCCAAAACTCACATGACCATTGTGTACTCCGCCCTGACGGGGCGGCTCCCCCCCCGACACTCTGACGACCGTCCCCCGCGGAACGTTTGGACCGATCTCGATCTTGGCGCCTATCATGCCGGCCCGGTAGCGCATGGTCTTCAGACCGATTCCACCACCGGCTTGTTCGAACTCTCAATTCCCACTCCGTCATCCGTGATCCGCAACAAGAACGTCTTCTGGTGACCATCAGTAGAATATCGACCTTTGAAGCACGCCCATGGCGCGCGGCATTGGTGAGTGCCTCTTGTGCTATGCGGTACAAGTGGCTTGCGCTCGCCTCGCTCAATGTTATCTCTGGCCACACTTCAGCCCGAAAGTTCACTGCCAGGCCGTAGAGATCGCGGCTGCGCGTCGCGAGCCTCGCGCAGCGCAAAGGGCAGCCCGCCACTTCTCGGTGCGCACCGGCAACCAGCCCGCGCGCGAAGCGAGCGAGCCGTCTCGATCGACTGATTCACGAGCGCGACGATCTCGTTGATGTCCGCGACGCCCGTCGGCGAACCTGATGCTTGAATCCGCGTCGCGAGGCTGCGCAACATGAGCGCGATGCCGGTGAGCTCCTGGCCCAGTCCGTCGTGCAAATCGCGGCCGATGAACTGGCGCTCACGGCTCGAGACATCGAGGATTTCCTGCTCGAGACGCTTACGCTCCGTGATGTTGGTCACGCTGATCGAGATGCCCGTGCCGATGCCCGTCGTCTCGGACCAGCACTGCCCGGTTCTCGAAGTATTCAGGCTCGCCGCCGTTATCGCGCGACTCGAATTCGTAGCTCGTCGGTCTCGCCGGTGTTCGAGGACGTGGCCGCAGCTTCGCAACCACCAGGTCCCGCGCTCCGGCTCGGGGAATAGATTGTAGATCTCGCAGCCCACGATCTCCTCGATGCCTCAAGCCGTTGGCGCCGCCAGATTGATGAACCGGACCTTGAAGTCGGTGTCGATCAGCATGAGCGTGTCCGCGGTGCTCGCGGTCGTCGCTGCGCAGCAGCTGCTCCGAGCGCCGAAGCTTCGCCTCCGACTCGCGCCGCGCGGTCACATCCTGGGTGACGCCGACGAAGCCGAGCGGTGCGCCTGCGAGGTCGAACAGAGGCCGCGCGATGGTGACGAACGAGCGGAACCTCGTGCCGCTTGACGCGCAGGCGAAACTCCCGTCTGAAGCTCGTTGCGCGTCCGAAACGACTCCTCGATCGCTCGGCTCAAGGGAACGCTCGATCGCGCGGGTGAAGGTGTTCCTGATCAGCTCCTTCATGCTGGGGAAGGCGCTCGGCAAGTGCGTCGTTTTGTGACCCTCGACGATGGCAAACTCGAACCCGGTCGGAAGCCTTGTCCCAGCGCCAGGCATGCATGTGCGCCATGTGCATCGAGAGCTTGAGCCAGCCGGTGCTGTTCTCCAGGGCGATCTGCGCAAGCTTTTGCGCCTGAATGTTCTGCACGGAGCCGATAGGCGCGAAACGGCTGGCCGTCGAGCATCTCGAGGTGCCCGATCATCTCGTACCCAGATGCGCCGATTCTTGAGCGTAGTGATTTCGAGCTCGAGATCGATGCTGCCCGTCGCCCGCTTCGGCGCGTCGCGCACGCTTCGTGAAAGCGCTCGCGCGATTCCGGCGTGCACTGCGCCAGCATCGAGCTCCCAAGACACGACGAACTCCGCCGGCGTCGCGTCTCGAAGATGCGAAACATCTCCTCGGTCCAAGTCAGCTCCCGCGTTGCAGTAGCTGTATTCCCAGCCGCCCATCTTGGCGGTGCGCTGCGTCTCGGCGAGCAGATCCGTGAGCCGCTTGATTTCGGAGACGTCGACGCAGCAGCCGATGGCGCGCACCGGATCGCCGGTCGCATTGCGCTGAATCAAGGCCGCGCTCGAGCATCGAGCGGTAGCGCCCGCGCGCATCGCGAATCCGGTACGTCGTGGTCCAGCCGCGGCCGTTGATCAACGCGAGACCGATCTGCCTTGCGGTACACGCGCCAAGGTCGCGCGGATGAATCCGCTCGCGACCAGGCATCCACTAGCGGGCGCGAGGTCCTCGGGCTCGATTCCCAGGATCTCACGCACGCCGCGCGAGCGGTGCACGATTCCGCGCAGCGAGGTCCCATTCGAAGATGACGCCTTCGACCGCATCGGCGGCGAGCCGAAACACTTCCTCGCGCTGCGCGAGCTGACGTCTCCGCCTGTTTGCGCTCCGTGATGTCGCGCGAATTGATCACGACGCCGTTGATCAGCGGATTGTCGAGCGCGGAGACGTAAACCGTTTCCAGCCAGCGATAAGCTGCCGTCCTTGTGGCGCATCGCGGTATCGCATGGGTGAACCGGCCGATCTCGCCCGCCGTCAGCCGGTTCGAATTTCTACGCGCAGCGGACCCAGCATCCTCGCGGTGCGCCATCATCGAAGATCGAGCTGCAGGTGCCGCTCTTCGGAGGTGTAGCCGAGAGCGTTCGTCACCCCGCCGCTCACGTACTGCAGCCTGCCCATCCGGCACCGGCGACGCGTGATGATGTCCTGCGCATTCTCGGTCGAGCGCCCGCAGCCGCCGCTCGCCGGCTGCCCTGCGCGCTCCCTGGAGCGAGCCGCGCTCGGCTCACCTCGGTCGACGAAGACCACCAAGCCCGACGACGGCCGCGCCGGTCCCTTGAGCGGACTGCACGTCGCAGCTCGAAGCGGCGGCCCTGGCGAAGTCAGCTCCCGGCAGCGCGAGTCCTACCGCGTCATCGTGATAGATGGCAGCCCTCCAGTGCCGCGGACGGTATACCTCCACGGGCAGCGCGCTCGGCGGCGTCACCAAGCTCAGCGCCGAGTCACCCCGAGCAGGCCTGCCCGCCGTGCCGCTCGAACGCACCGCGCCCGCGATTCGCGTATGTCACCCTGAGCCTGCCGTCCAAGATCAGCAGATCGAAGGGCAGCTGCTCCACGGCAGACACCAGGTCCTGCGATCGACCGCCGGCGGGGTCGAACGTCAGCATGACCAAGCCGCTGGCCCTGAGCGCAGTCGCGAGCAGCTTTCAACTCGGTGGCATGACGGTCGCTCTCGCCGTCGCCCCAACCGCCATGTAAGCGCCCGGTTCGTGGCCCTGCACCTGGGCTTCCGACCAGCGAGGCCAGGTTGGATTCAATCGTCGGTAGCGCGACTCCGGTCCCAAGAGACCGTAGGAGCGAGGATGTCCGATCAACGCCTCGTTCTGTCAGCGGCTCGGCCCCCGAGACAGCCGCGCGCAGCCACATTGGCAAGGACGATCGGCAAATGCTTGATGCGGGCATCTACGACCAATACCGAGTCGCGAACGCTGTCCAAGGCCGCTTTCCGCTACCGAACGCGCCGCGCTGGTCGCGAGGCGCAGGTAGTCCGGAGATGTCGCCATCCTTTACTTGCTCCGCGGGCTAGACCCTTGCAAAATCACACTTGCTTGTTAACTTATACGCCTAAATCGAGATCCGGCGCCGTATACCAGCAAGCGCAATATGAGGGATTCCCTGAATGGTGTCTTGAAAAGGCTATGGCAATGATCGTTTGTGCGCGCGATGCGTTCAGACTCTCCGCAGAGATCGGATTGCGCGCCTCGGCCATGATACTCCGGCGTCAGCATCAGCGCTGGCTCGTGAAAGAATCCAGGGTCACTTGCGAAATAACGCGTCCAGCGCGGACTTCGCCCGCTCAATCTTCTGCATTATCCTTTTAGACGTAGGCTCCCGCCTTTGGCTTGAAGAAATCGCAGAAATTCGCCTGGTCGCTTCTTCCTTTCTTACGCTTCTGCAGTCGGTTCCTTGCAATGCTTCGCGTAGCTGACATCGTACTCGACACACGTCTTGCAGACATGAATCTCCGCGTTGCAGGCTTTGCATACGTCGAGACGCCGCAGCGGCAGACTCAGTTCCGCTAATGAAGCGCCGCAGCGCCAACAGACTAAAGCGTGCGGCATGATGCTCTGGGATTGGCGCACAGTGCTTACGATTACTATCTCTGCGGTGTACCGGTAGAAATCTCACGGCACTGCATTTGTAACTATCCACTCGCCGATGCGGTACCGACCCCCGCTTTGTGACGCGCGGTTAGTCGCTGCCAGTCTTGTCGTCGCTGCCAGTTTAACCTCTCCCCCTTTTTTTTTTTTTTTTTTTTTTTTTTTTTTTTTTTTTTTTTTTTTTTTTTAAATTCCAGCGCCTTCTTTAGATCACTGCCGGTCTGACCATCACTTTTTTTTTTTTTTTTTTTTTTTTTGCCAGTTTGACCCAGCGCCTTCTTTAATCACTGCCGGTTTGACCATCACTGCCAGTTTGACCCAGCGCCTTCTTTCAGATCACTGCCGGTTTCTCTGCATCATCACTGCCAGTTTGACCCAGCGCCTTCTTTATGATCACTGCCGGTTTGACCATCACTGCCAGTTTGACCACTGCCGGTCTGGCCCAGCGCCTTCTTTAGATCACTACCGGTTTGACCATCACTACCAGTCTGGCCTAGCGCCTTCTTTAATATCACTGCCGGTTTGACCATCGCTGCCAGTTTGACCCAGCGCCTTCTTTAGATCACTGCCGGTCTGACCATCACTGCCAGTCTGACCTAGCGCCTTCTTAGATCGCTGCCTTTCTGAGATCACTCCAGTTTGACCATCACTGCCAGTTTGACCCAGCGCTTCTTTAGATCACTGCCGGTCTGACCATCACTGCCAGTTTGACCCAGCGCCTTCTTTAGATACACTGCCGGTTTGACCATCACTGCCAGTTTGACCCAGCGCCTTCTTTAGATCACTGCCGGTCTGACCATCGCTGCCAGTTTGACCCAGCGCCTTCTTTAGATCACTGCCGGTTTGACCATCACTGCCGGTCTTACCCAGTGGCTGAGCGAGTCCATTTTCAGCATAAAGCTTTGAAGAATCAGCGAATCGAACTCCGGTGAACGATGCCGCCTTTCCGCAACCAAAGATTCCGCAGCGAGTGTATGGAGCGCGCCGGTGTAATTGACCGACAGCGAACCGATTCGAGCCACAGCGTTTGCGTAATCAACGGAAGTCACGCGTCCTTTCAGATAAAGCTGCGTCGCACCGGGAACATAATTTGACGTGGTGAGTTGGTGTACCTCTTCGATTTTTAATGAACCGTCGCCACCCAATGATCCGTACACAGCGACCATGTGCCCAACGAGATCATTAATTGCTACGTTTCGTTGGCTTGGAGGAATTACGGCGACTTGTCCAAGTACTTGAACCGCAAACTTTGAAGCATCAACTCGATCAACCGGGCCCAAAAGGAGAAGTTGCTCTTCGCAAGTGATTGAAAGTTAGTTGCAATTTGGTCGGCACTTGCACCGAACACATTAGAAATAAAACCCGGACTCACCACCATCACGAAGATAGCGAACGCGCCGAATCCATTCTTGATACGCGCTAGATTTCTTACTCATCCCTGGTCCCCTCAATTTGCAAAGCTTTCCCAAAATCCCCTTCGTCTTCGTCATTCACTAAATAGTGATAAAACCCTATACCAGTCTGCACTGCGTCCGGATGTCCCTGCTGCGATCGGTCCGACAGCCAATTATCTATATCGTCCGCAAAAAGTTGCCCCCGTTCACGCACATACCTATCAAACGCTGGAAGATCGCTCCGCGGCAAACCATAGTCAGCAAATACTGTTCGCTCTATACGCCCCGTCCCTCGAACAGACCTCCGAAGATTCACTTCGAGAGTTTCAATCACGTTATGAACAACTTGCGCAAATCGCCGAATGCTCTCCGCACTCAATTGCTCAGGAACGTACGACCGTGTCAGCGCCCGATAAAATCCGTTACCTAAATTCTGAACACACCCTGTTCGTATCAATTCATGCAGAAGCACTTTCGGCGAAACATTTGGACAATACCGATTAGCTAATTCCGCAAAACCACTCACGTCCTTCTTTGACTGCGAATCGGTTGGTGCAAACATCAGGTCTCTTACCAATCCATACGGGCCTATGTAATCGCGATCCGTATGCCAGCCCACCAGTACCCTAGCAGCCGCATTAATTCTCTGTTCAGCCTCACCCAGAATTACGGTATCGGGTGTTTGCAAAACCTCCCGGACATCCGCGGGCGAAACTCCGGTCATCACAGAGATCGCATCTGCGGCAACGTCTCGCGCAGAGGATCGAAGCTCAAGAACCGCGACGCTTACAAAAGCGTCCTGCAGCACGCCTGCAAACTCCTGGAAGCCGATCCCGTTCCTTATCGCTATCCGTACTAAGGCCGAAGTAAATGCCGAAATGCTGCTAATAAGTTATGTTTAACAGATTGCGACACGGCGCAACATAATACAACTATTATTGTGCGCTAATTCACAGATTCGGGGTTTGCCCTATTGCTGCATAGCCGCAATGAGCAAAAGTGCGACCGCCTAGTGGTCCAGCCAACATTCCGTAACTGGGAAATCGTATCTCCCATTTGGGTGATGTTCCCTTTTTCGGGCGGCATTGGACCCGGTTTGCGGGTCTTTTTTGCACGCAGGATCTCCGTGCTGTGACAAAGGTTTACGTATCGAGTTAGGCCTTGACTTGTAAAGTCGGCGCTATGAGTACGCGAAGGCCGAACTCCTTTCTTTTCATTTGGCCGACGCTCTGTATTGCAATTTTATTAGTGATCCACGGCTGCGACTCGAAAACGGTCGCTCAGCCGAAAACGAACATAGAGTCGATGCCGAGCTGCTAAGACGCGGCATTGGTGGCGAGCCAGCGACACTGGATCCCGGACAAGCGGTCGACGTATTTTCTTTGAAGTAATCCGCGATTTGTATGAAGGACTGGCGACTGAGTCGGCGGACGGCACGTTGCAACCCGGGGTAGCCGCATCGTGGACCGTTAGTCCAAATGGCACTGAATACACCTTTCAGCTTCGACATGATGCGAAATGGTCGAACGGAAAGACCGTTCGTGCGCAAGATTTTGAAGTCGCATGGAGACGAGTAGTTGATCCAAAACGAGCGTCTCCGGTTGCGGACTTGCTCCGCCCAATTGCTGGCGCTGCAGAAATAATTGCCGGCCATTTGTCGCCAACGCAACTGGCCGCCTATGCTGTTCGTGACGATTTACTAGTTGTGCATCTGGTGCAACCAGCCCCTTACTTCCCGCAGCTGCTTACGCACTCTGCAACCTTTCCGGTGTACTCAGAGGATGCTGCCAATGCGCATAATTCGCGAGACTGGGTATCAAATGGACCTTTATTCTTTCAAGCTGGACACCCGGATTCAACATAAAGCTCACAAAGAGCCTTAGCTATTGGGATAGCGCCAATGTCCGAATCATGACCGTCGAATATATTTCGATTGCCGATGAGAACTCCGCGTTTCGTCAGTATCGCGCTGGGCAGCTTGACTTAACTCAAAGCGTACCGCCATCGGCATTGCCGTTAATCCGCAAGGAATATCCCAACGAGTTAATGGTGGCTCCTTTTTTGGGGAATTCGTACTACGCATTGAATTTGCGCTCCCCAAGGTTCGCCACGAATATAAAGCTGCGGCAAGCTTTGGCTATGGCGATCGATCGACCAGCCCTAGAGCCTACATTATTGACCTTTGGCCAAGCGCCCGCGTACGGATTTGTACCACCCGGTACTTGGAATTACGATCCACAGTCTTGGCAATGGAGGGCCCTACCTAATGCCGCAAGGATTGAAAAAGCGAAGAACCTATATGCACTTCCGGATATTCAGCCAAATATCCGCTCCATATGAGATTGCTTTTCAATTCAAATCCAATAATCAAACAAATGGCTATCGCGATTGCATCAATGTGGAGAGAGACCCTAGGGGTCGAAACGGAGTTGATCGACGAAGAATATCGTGTTTTCCTGGAATCCCGAAAAGATGCATCCCGTTGGGACGTTGCGCGACTTGGATGGACGGCGGATTACAATGACGCGGGCAATTTTCTAGATATATTCCGGCGCGACTCGCCCAACAACGATGCTTCATATGCAAATGAAAGTTCGACGCTCTACTTGACCGTGCGGCAGCAACCGCAAATCCGTCAGATCGACGGGACCTCCTTGAACAGGCCGAGAAGATTATGCTTTCTGACTATCCAGTGATCCCTATTTATTTTTACAGCTCGAAAGAGATTGATAAAGCCGTACCTGAAAGGCGCCCGGACTAACCCTCTTAATAGGTTGTATTCGAAGCATCTGTTCATTGCAAATGACTGATTTTGGTCGCGCGATAACTCAAAAATGACACGACTGCCCACAAAACGAGTGACGACACGCGCACCAAAAAGAGCGAATGCTCGTGCCGTCGTACCGCGTCAGGTAACTGTTGATGATGTGATTGGCGCTGTAGTAGACCTCTTCGAGAAACTTGAAATCGACGCATCCCGCCTTGTGTCCGCGTCAAAGCTCTGGATCACACCGCTCTCACCACACACCGGCTTTACCCGCACATCGCCGAAATTGGTGAGCTATTAACTGTTTGGCATCAAGACCCCGAGTATTTGGACAATTTGGGTAATCCCCGCCCACTCAAACTGCGAGGCGCCCGAAAATCATTTGGCCGTTTGGCGAAAAATGTAGTGCCAAATATGAATGTCAAAATCCTTCTTGGGGAACTCGAACGTATCGGTGCGGTAACAATCGACAAGGACAAATTCATCCATGTTCACATGCGATCACTACCAGTTTACGAAGACAGGCGACTGGCTATCGAATACACATTGGCATCTCTCGATGCCTTTATAAGGACCCTGCGGCACAATCTCGATAGCGATCCCCACAACCCTGACCAATTGTTCCATCGCATTGCCTGGAACGGAGAGTTTGATGAAAGATTGATTCCAGCACTAAGGATTAAAGTTAGAACCCAAGGACAAGGCCTTCTTGAAGCATTTGACAATTGGATGTTGCGTAAATCTAATGCCCGAAGTCGCGAATCGAGACGCCGAAGTAAGCGAGTGCAAATTGCCATCGGTGTTTACCTTGCGGTTATAGGCCGTGAGTCCAATAGCTATTTGGAATTTCGTCGAAAATTTCGTCTTTTGTTTGACCGGTGGGTCTTATCAGCCTTCTTACGAGTTGATTCGTGATAAAAAACGGTGACGCTTACTCTATTTGAGCTTCTCGTAGCACTTGTTTTTGATCCATTGATTGGCGTCTGAATCAAATTGTCTTGCATAATCGCCAAAAATTCTGCGCCCCGGTTTAACAGCTCCTTTTAAACAGTGGCAATGCGTTGGGCACCGATGTCGAACCAGATACGGTTGCAATAAATTGTGGGTTTTCCGGCTGTCTCATGTTAAACAACAGCGTGGATAGCAGCTCGGTAGCTCGATCTCCAAATAGCTTCGATCACTTCTGGGCTTATGCCACGATCCACAGCAATCGACGTTTTTGCGCGAATCTTTTGAGAAGATAGCACCTCTACAGCGCGCGTTCGTATGAGCTCATCAAGGACCGCGCGGGTGGAATACCGCGCCCATAGCTCCTCACAAGTGACTCAAACGTGGCACCCCGACCATACAATTTGAGATCAGCCGGTTGACCATTGGAATTGTGAACCTTGGCACTTGATGCCAAGCCATCAATATCCTATTAGTTGATATTTTGTTTGCGATCGCCAGGATTCCGCTCCTCAGCCTTCGCGCTTAACTTGAGTAATCGAGAAATCTCCGCGCGAGGGATACCGGTTGCTGCGGCTATCCCAGAAATATTTATGCGACTGAAAATTTCGAGTTGTCTATTCGCAACACTTCTGACAGCGGCTTGGCGCAGGATTGAATACAATTCGTTTGTGCTCAGGCCAGTATCAATAACAAAGCCGGCCAGAGGTTCAAGGAGTTGCAACAGCGCTCGTTTAGCGATCGTGCGCACATCTTTGCGTTTCGAACTCAATGAACTTGCTATATGGTCGGGTGCTACTGCGAAATTGCTCATAATTGCCTCGGTGGCAAGCGCAGTATCAGTTGCAAATTGCTCAAGTGGCTAGCGCAAGGCGGATTATCGAATAATTGTGTACCTACAGCGGAACGAAATTGTGCTGGCAGCGACAATGGATAATTATTATGAGGCACGATTCTGCACAAAATCCGGCGCCGGTAAAGTCAGGTAGTCAGTAGGACCATCAGCCAGTCAAATTGCCCCTTCACCTCCTTCCAATGTTGCCGGGAATTCGTCTTAACTGCGTGGCTTCTCAACTATGCGATTATCCTGTTCGAATGTGCGGGGCGTCTGATGAGCCCTTAGTTTGGACATCCCTAACGAGCAGTTAGGCCACGCCTATGTTTGTGATTCTAGGCCTCATTTTTGTCGCTGGGAAATTTGCAGACACTCGGCTTCTTAGCGCAGCTGTAGCGACGGTCCCCGCAATCCTCATCCGCTGCTGACGCCATCCCGCGTACTTGATTAATGCACCATTGCGGGGCGAATGCAAGCGTTGACTTGGTGCAGCATTGCGGCCCAATCCCCGTAAGTCCATGATAATCGGCTGCACAGGACCTATTGGCATGGAATTCGCTCGTTGCTTGAGCAGGGGGGTTCTTTGGGCAATAAACCGTACAACGAGATGTATCTTGAGCGCGGCGCGGCGCGCTCCCATTACCTGCGCTATGACGATTGGCTCAGGCATCAGCCGGCGGATCGGCTCGCGCAGAAGCGTGCCGAGGCCGATGCCCTGTTCCACCGGGTCGGCATCACCTTCGCGGTTTACGGGCAGGAAGAGGGCACGGAGCGGCTCATACCGTTCGACATCGTGCCCAGGGTACTGCCTTTCGACGAGTGGATCCGCCTGGAGGGCGGCCTGAAACAGCGGGTCCGGGCCCTCAACGCGTTCATTCACGACATCTACCACGACCAGCAGATTTTGAAAGCCGGCGTCATTCCCGCCGAGCAGGTGCTCTGCAATTCGCAATACCGCCCGGAGATGCAGGGCGTAGATGTCCCCGGCGGCATTTATGCGCACATCGCAGGCATCGATATCGTGCGCGACGATGCGGGCGAGTTCTGTGTCCTGGAGGACAATCTGCGCGTACCGTCGGGCGTCTCGTACATGCTCGAAAACCGCAAGATGATGATGCGCCTGTTTCCGGAGCTGTTCTCAGATCATCGAGTCGCGCCGGTCGATCGGTACCCGGATGTGCTGCTCGACAACTTGCGCAGCGTTGCGCCTATCGGCGTAGCCGATCCCACGGTCGTGCTGTTGACTGCCGGGGCCCACAACAGCGCCTATTTCGAGCATGCCTTTCTGGCCCAGCAAATGGGCATCGAGTTGGTCGAGGGCCAGGATCTGTTCGTGCGCGATGAGGCGGTGTTCATGCGCACGACGCAGGGCCCGCAGCGAGTCGATGTCATCTACCGGCGCATCGATGACGATTTCCTGGACCCCCTGGTATTCCGGCCCGACTCCATGCTCGGCGTGCCTGGCTTGTTGACCGCCTATCGTGCCGGCCACATCACGATCGCCAATGCCATCGGCACCGGCGTCGCCGACGACAAATCGATCTATCCGTACGTGCCCGACATGATTCGCTTCTACCTCGGCCAGGCCCCGATGATCGGCAACGTGCACACCTGGATTCTTCGCCGCAAAGAGGATCTGGACTACGTGCTCGCGCACCTCTCTGAGCTCGTCGTCAAAGAGGTGCATGGCGCGGGCGGCTACGGCATGCTCATCGGACCGGCCGCGAGCACCGGCGAGATCGAGGCGTTCCGCAGGCAGATCATCGCGGCGCCGGATCGCTACATCGCGCAGCCCACCCTGGCGCTGTCCACCTGTCCGACATTTGCGAACCACGGTCTCGTGCCGCGCCATATCGACCTGCGGCCGTTCGTGCTGTCGGGCCGGGACGTCACCATCGTTCCCGGCGGGCTCACGCGCGTCGCGCTGCGCGAGGGCTCGTTGGTGGTCAATTCCTCGCAAGGCGGCGGCACCAAGGATACCTGGGTGCTGGAGAGCTGATGCTCAGCCGCACCGCCGATCATCTGTACTGGATGGCGCGCTACATCGAGCGCGCCGAAAGCCTCGCGCGTCTGGTGGATGCCCATTATCGAATGTCGCTGCTGCCCCAATCGGGCGACAAGCTGACCCAGTCGTTGAGCTCGACCATGAAGGCTCTGCACATGGAGCAGGCGTACCGGGAGCGCCACGAGACGATCGAGCCGCGCTCGGTGTTCGAATTCGTGAGCCTGGACCGCGAGTATGGCGGCAGCATCGTGAGCTGCTTGCGCGCCGCCCGCGAGAACGCGCGCGCGGTGCGCGGCTCGCTCACCTCCGAGCTCTGGGAGACGCTGAACTCCACGTGGCTCGACGCGCGCTCGTACATGGCGCGCAGCACCCCGCACATGGACATCGGTCAATTCGTCGAGTGGGTCAAGGAGCGCTCCCACCTCACGCGCGGCGTGACCATCGGCACCATGCTGCGCGACGAGGCGTTTCACTTCACGCGCATCGGCACCTTTCTCGAGCGCGCCGACAGCACCGCAAGGATTCTCACGGCGCACCAGAGCGACCTCAAGCCCGGCGCCGACGCGACCGCGGTACCGGACCCGTACGAATGGAGCGTGCTGCTGCGGGCGCTGTCGGCGTTCGAGGTCTACCGCCGCGTCTATCGCGACGTGATCACGCCGTACAAGGTGGCGCAGATGCTGATCTTGCGCGACGACATGCCGCGCTCGCTGCTGCGCTGCTGCAAGGAGGTTTACCAGAACCTCTTGTCGGTATCGAACGAGCAGTCCAAGGAAACCGAGCGGCGCGCCGGCGAAATGCATGCCATGCTGCACTTCACGCGGATGGAGGCGATCATCGCGGAGGGCTTGCCGCGCTTTTTGCAGCAATTCCTCGATCGGCTACGCGATCTGGGCGATCGCGTCGCGTCTGATTTCCTGGTGCCCCCGGCGGAGGCTTGAGCCATGCAATTGCACATTCGGCACGAAACGCGCTACCGCTACGACCGGCCGGTCAAGTACAGCGTCCAGAGCCTGCATCTGACGCCGCGGCGCGATCCGAGCCAGCGCGCGATCACCTGGAGCATCGCGGCCCCGGGACGAAAGCTCGAACAGGTCGACGCGTACGGCAACATCTCGCACCTGCTCACCATCGAACAGCCGCACCGCGAAATTCACATCGTGGTGAATGGGGTCGTGGAGACGGCCGATACCGAGGCACGCCAGGACGACGGCCCGCTGTCGCCGCTCGCTTATCTGGCGCCCACGGCGCTCACCGCCCCGAACGATGATTTGCGGGCGTTTGCGCGCCAGGCGCTGGAGCAGGCCAAGGATCCGCGGGAGCGCGCTCAGTCGCTTGCCGAAGCCGTGCTCCGCGCCGTGCGCTACAAGCCGGGCACCACTGATGTGCAGGACAGCGCCGCGGCGGTTTTCAAGAGCGGCGAAGGCGTTTGCCAGGATCACGCGCACGTGTACATCGCTTCGGCGCGCGCCCTGGGCATGCCGGCGCGCTACGTGAGCGGCTATCTGTTCACCGGCGACGCCAACGATGCCGCCAGCCATGCGTGGGTGGACGTCTGGCTCGGCGCGGAGCTCGGCTGGCAGAGCTTGGATGTGACCCACCAATGTCCGGCCGTCCGCACCTATTGCCGGCTCGCCGTCGGCCGCGACTATCTGGATGCCGCGCCGGTTCGCGGCGTACGCCACGGCGGCGGCGGCGAGACGATGGAAGCGAACGTTCTGGTGGCGGAGTCGGCCCTACAGCAGCAGCAGTGATGTAGAATTTCGCCCTCATGACTTACTGCGTCGGCCTGCTGGTCGACACCGGGCTCGTGCTGCTGTCCGATTCTCGGACCAATGCCGGCGTCGATCAGATCAACACGTTTCGCAAGATGGCGACTTTCCAGCGGCCGCACGACCGGGTGCTGGTGCTCTTGTCGGCCGGCAATCTCGCGATCACCCAGGCCGTCGTCAACCTGCTTCACGAGACGCCCGAAGATTCCGCCGAGCCCGCGCGCATCCTCCGCGCCGCCAACATGTTCAGTGCCGCGCGCGTGGTGGGGGATGCCCTGCGCGACATCCATGAGCGCGACGCCGAGTACCTCAAGGAGCACGGCCACGAATTCAACGGCACGTTCATTCTGGGCGGCCAGATCAAGGGCGAGGAGCCGCGACTGTTTCACATCTACTCCGCCGGCAATTTCATCGAGTCATCGGCCGATACGCCCTATTTTCAGATCGGCGAGTCGAAGTACGGCAAGCCCATCATCGACCGGGTGATCACGCGCTCGAGCAGCCTGGCCCAGGCCGCCAAGTGCGCGCTGATCTCCATGGACTCGACCATTCGCTCCAATCTTTCCGTCGGCCCGCCGCTGGATCTGGCGATCATCCGCCGCGACGAATTCAGGCTGGCGACGCACATCAGCATCGATCTGGAGAATGAATACTTCAAGATGATCCGCACGCGCTGGGGCTTCGCGCTGCAGGAGGTGTTCAGCGAGCTGCCCAACCCCAATTGGCAGGAAATGAACTAGAATTCAATTCCGATGACGCGAAGTCGCGGCCTGCCCACCAGAAAGACGCAGCGTCAAGGTGTGACGCGGCCTCACGCTTCGACGGGCGTTGCAGCCGGCGATTGGGCCCACTGGAGCGGAGCGAGTTTCGGCACCATCCCGATCCAGCCGACGATTCCCAGCGCGCTCACGATCGCGGCCGCGACGAAGGCAAGCTCGTAATGTCCCGTGCGCTGCACGATGAAGCCGGTGAACGCCGGTGAGATCATGCCCGAGAGGTTGCCTACCGAGTTCTGGATGCCGACCCAGCGCCCCGAGGCCTTGGGTCCCGCCAGGATCTGGCCCATGACATAAACGCCGGCGGACGAGGCACCCATCATCAGCTGGAAGCCGAACATGGCGGCGATCGCGAGCGGCTGCGAGCCCCAGGCCATCATCAGCATGAACACGACCGAGCCGCTGTGCGCAAGCGCCATGATGAGCTTCCAGGAGAGGTTCACCGACCCCCCGCGCCGCACGTAGCGATCGACGAGCCAGCCGGTCAGTAGCGCCGTCAAACCATTCACGAGATAGCCTGCCGTGCCGACGCGCTCCATCTCGTGCATCGAGAAGCCGTGCTCCTCTTCCAGGTAGCTCGGCAGCCAGCCCAGCATGAAGTACCAGAGGTAGTTGCTCGAGAACAGCCCGAGGCTCGTGCCCCAGAGCCCCCGTTGCGAGAGCACCATGCCCCAGGTGGGCGTGCTGGCATCGCTGCGCGCGGTCGCAAGCTTCGGCAGCTTGACGCGCGACCACGGAAGGAGCCAGAGCAGCGAGGCGACGCCGAACACGAAGAACATGCCGCGCCAGCCAACCTGATCGATAAGGAGCCCGGCGAGCCAGATGCCGACGCCCGGCGCCATCAGGTAGCCCAAGCCCACGATGCCGTTCGCCTTGCCGAGGCTCTCGATCGGCACGACGCAGGCGAGGAGCTTGGAAACGCAGGGGAAGCCGGCGCTCTCGCCGAGGCCGAGCAGAAGGCGAATGCTGAGCAGCGACCAGAAGCCGACGGCCGCGCCCATGAGGACGGTCGCCGTCGCCCAGACGATGAGGCCGCCCGCGAGCACCCAGTGTGCGCCGTAGCGCTCAGCGAGCCAGCCCACCGGAATCTGCACCCACGCGTACACCCACCAGAACGCGGAGAACAGGATGCCGTAGTCCTGGGCGGACAGGCCGAGATCGTGGCGGATCTGCAGCGCCGCGGTCGGCATGGCGCCACGGTCGATGTAGTTGATGCCGAGCACGAGCGCGAGCAGCGCGACCACGTAGAACGGGCGCGACAATCCCTGCGCGCGTGCTTCCGCGGCCGTGAGCACAGTACCCCGATCAAAGCCGGGACGGGGCACTGGGCTCAGCTCGCGTAGTCCGCTTGAGCTGCGATCGAGCATGCGCTTCAGTGCCTCGAAATGCAGTTCCGCGCGATCGCGGCCGCCGACCTTGCCGCCCGACGCGAACTGCGCGACGGTCGCACGCACGACCGGCTCCGGGATCAGCCGCAGCGGCGCGCCCCGTCGACAGGGCGAGCACCTGTGCCTGGCTCGCCCGCTCCAGAAAATACAGCCGCTCGAAGGCCCGCGGGACGGTCTCGCCCGACCACCAGCACGCCGTGGTTGCCCATCATCAGCACGGATTTGGATGCCGAGCGCGCGCGCCAGGCGCTCGCCTTCCCGCTGGTCGAAGGCGAGCCCGTTGTACCTCAAGTCGTAGGCGATATCCTCGTGGAACATGAGCGCGCTCTGCACCGCCATCTCAAGCCGCGGATTCTCGAGCATGCACAGCGCGGTGGCATAAGGCATGTGCGTGTGCAGTACGCAGCGCGCGCGCGGCGCGAGGCGGTGCACCGGCAGGTGAATGTGCAGCGCGGTATCCTCGACGGGACCCCGGCCGCTCACGATCTGGCCGTCGAAATCGATCACCATGAAATCGCTCGCCTTGACTTCCGACCAGTGCAGGCCGAAGGGCGCGAGCAGGAACCGGTCCGCATGACCCGGCACCAGCAGGGTCAGGTGATTGTCGATCCCCTCGTTCAAACCGAAATGCGCCGCCAGCCGGTAGCACGCGGCCAAGTCGATTCGTGCCTGGCGTTCAGCCTCCGTGAGCGACTGCTGGGGCTTGAGACTCGCGTTCATCGGCGCTCAGTATAGCGAGCGCCGCAGGGGCCACAACCCCCGCTCCTTTTCATCCCATGTTCACATAAACTACGCACCATGATCGTGAGGAGCCCCAACCAATAATGAATGACTCGCTCGGTGCAAAATCGATCGACTTGGTTTACTTCAATGCGGGCGGCGGGCATCGCGCCGCCGCCACCGCGCTCGAGACGGTCATCCGCGAGCAGGGCAGACCCTGGGAGGTGCGGCTGGTCAATTTCATGCATGTGCTCGATCCGAAGGACATCTTTCTCAAGACCACCGGGATGAACTGGGAGGACATTTACAACTCCCGGCTCGCCCGCGGCTGGAGTGTCGGGCTCGCGCAGGAATTGAAGCTGCTGCAGGCGCTCATTCGCCTGAGCAACAAGTCGATGGCCAAAAAGCTGGCGGCGCCAGTGGCGCAGGACCAAGCCCGACCTGGTGGTTTCGGTGATCCCGAACTTCAATCGCATGATGTACGAAGGGCTGGCTCTCGCCCGGCCGCAGGCGCCCTACGTGACGATTCTCACCGACTTTGCGGACTTCCCGCCGCACTTCTGGATGGAACCCCCACGCCAGACGCATCCCCGCCAGGCGCAGCACTTCATCTGCGGTACGCCCAAGGCGGTGGCCCAGGCGCGCGCCATGGGCTATGCGGACGAACAGATTGCACCCGACCTCGGGAATGATCATCCGCCCTGATTTCTACCGCGAATCGCGCGTCGACCGGCGCACGGAGCTGCAAAATCTCGGGCTGGATCCCGACCGGCCGACCGGCCTCGTCATGTTCGGCGGCCACGGATCGCGGGTGATGCGCGGCATTGCCCGGCGGCTGGACGATACCCAGCTCATCTTGATCTGCGGACACAATGCGGCATTGGCGCAGCGCCTGCGTGCGATGGCCGCCTCGGCGCCGCGCCTGGTGCTCGGGTTCACCTCCGAGATTCGCCGCTACATGCAGCTCAGCGATTTTTTCATCGGCAAGCCCGGCCCCGGCAGCATCAGCGAAGCCGTGCAGCAGGGCCTGCCCGTGATCGTCGTGCGCAACACCTGGACCATGCCGCAGGAGCGCTACAACACCGACTGGGTCAGAGAGAACAACGCCGGGCATCGTCTTGGAGTCGTTCAAGCTCATCCGCGACGGCGTCGAGCAGGTCATCGCGCGGCTCGAGGAATTTCGGGCGAGCACGTCGCGCATCCGCAACCGCGCCGTGTTCGAAATACCGGACATCCTCGAGCGCATCATGCGCGCCGCGCACCCGCGCGAATATCGGCCGCCGGCGGGGGACGATGCACGCGGGGCGGCGCGTCTGAATTAAGTGGCCACGTTCCTGCTCGCGTTCGGCGCGCTGTTCTCGATCGTCAATCCGCTGTCGGGTGCGTTCATCTTCTTCGGCGCCACCCAGGGACTCGAGCCGAAGGTCCGAACGCCACGTATCGCGCTGGGTCGCGATCTACGCGTTCTGTCTCGTGAGCGCATCGCTGTATGTCGGCGCCTACGTCTTGAGCTTCTTTGGAATCTCGATTCCCGTGCTGCGGGTCGCGGGCGGCATCATCGTGTCGATGTCGGGCTGGCGCATGCTCACCGAGCCGGATGCCACCGAACAGCGACGCAGCGAAGCGCCCGCCTATCCGCGTTCGATCGACGTGCCGCCCAGCCGGCTGGCGTTCTATCCGCTCACCATGCCGCTGACCACCGGTCCCGGGACGATCTCGGTCGCCATTTCCATCGGCGCGGGCCGCCCGAGCGGCTTTCACGCCTCCTCGCTCGAATTCTTCGTCGAGACCTTGGCGGCCGTCGCGCTGATTGCTCTGCTCATTTACCTCTTTTACAGCCACTCGGCTCGGCTCGCCGATTTCATCGGCTCGACCGGCACCACGATCATCGTGCGGCTGTCGGCGTTCCTGCTGTTCTGCATCGGCATCCAGGTGTTCTGGAATGGCGCGGCGGAACTGCTCGGGACACTGCCGCTCGGCAGCGTCGGCACGAGTTGAAGACCCTGGGCAGAGCGGCGGCGGGCCTCGCGCGCGCCCTGCTCGACGTCCTGCCGTAGCCCGGGCAGGCGCCAGTGCTAGGGCTCGATTCCCTGCGCCTTCAGGTACTCGTCGTAGGTGCCCCTGAAATCGACGATGCCGGCCGCCGGGCTTGAGCTCGATGATGCGCGTCGCGAGGCCGCCGACGAACTCCCGGTCGTGCGAGACGAAGATCAGCGTCCCGGCGTACTGCTCGAGGCCGATCTGCAGCGACTCGATGGTCTCCATGTCCATGTGGTTGGTGGGCTCGTCCATCAGCAGCACGTTCGGCCTGGTCAGCATCAGCTTGCCGTAGATCATGCGGCCCTTCTCGCCGCCCGAGAGCACCTTCACCGATTTCTTGGTCTCGTCGCCCGAGAACAGCAGCCGTCCCAAGCGTCGCGCGCACGAGCTGATCGTCGTCCGCCTTGCCGGTGTACTGCGACATCCAGCGTGAACAGGTCGATCTTGTCGGTCGAATTCCGCCTGCGGGTCCTGCGGCATGTAGCCGGGCTGCGGCGTTCTCGACCCACATGATGCGGCCGGCGGTGGGCGCCAGCTCGCCGGCGAGACAGCGCATCAGGGTGGTCTTGCCGACGCCGTTCGGCGCCGATGATGGCGACGCGCTCGCCGGCCTCGACGTTGAAGCTGAGCTTGCTGAGCACGTCGCCGTCCGGTGCCCGGATAGCTGAAGCTCAAGCTTCTCGACCGAGACCGCCGAGCGGTACAGCTTCTTGCGCCTGCTCGAAGCGGATGTACGGGTTCTGGCGCGAGGAGGGCCTGATCTCCTCGATCTTGATCTTCTCGAGCTGCCTGCTTGCGCGAGGTCGCCTGGCGCGCCTTGGAGGCGTTGGCCGAGAAGCGCCGCACGAATTCCTGCAGGTCCGAGATCCGGTCCTTGGCCTTGGCGTTCGCGGCTTCGACCCGCTGCGCGCGCCTGCACCGAGGCCAGCATGAAATCGTCGTAGTTGCCCGGGATAGACCTTCAGCTGCTGGAAATCGAGATCGGCGATGTGCGTGCACACCTGGTTCAGGAAGTGCCGGTCGTGGCTGATGATGATCATCGTGGCGTCGTAGTCGTTGAGCGCGCCCTCGAGCCAGCGGATCGAATGGATGTCGAGGTTGTTGGTCGGCTCATCGAGCAGCAGCACGTCGGGCTTCGAGAACAGCGCCTGCGCCAGCAGCACGCGCAGCTTCAGCCCGGGCGGCACCTCGCGCATCGGGCCGTTGTGGCAGCGACTCGGGGATGCCGGCGTCGGTGAGGATGCTGCCGGCGCGCGCCTCGGCGTCGTAGCCGCCGTACTCGGCGAACACTGCCCTCGAGCTCGGCCGCCTTCATGTAGTCGTCGTCGGTGGCGTTCGGGTCCGCATAGATGCGGTCGCGCTCGCTGCATCGCCTGCCACATTTCGGTGTGGCCCTGCATCACCACGTCGAGCACGCGCTCGTCCTCGTAGGCGAACTGGTTCTGGTTCAGCTTGCCGAGGCGCATGCCCGCCTGCAGCATGACATCGCCGGCGCTCGGCTCGAGCTCGCCGCCGAGGATCTTCATCAGCGTCGATTTGCCGCAGCCGTTCGCGCCGATCAGCCCATAGCGGTTGCCGTCGGAGAACTTGACGGTGACCTGCTCGAACAGCGGCTTGGCGCCGAACTGAATGGCGACGTTGGAGGTGGAGAGCATCTAGTATCCAATCGTAGGGTGGGGCGCCGCGCCATCGCCGTGGCGTTCGCACGGCGGAATGCGGCCTGCCCGGGTTTTGGGGCGTGCGGCGCAGATTCAAGGCAGCGCCCGCTCCGGCGGCGGATTCTAGCCGAGACGGGAAGCCGATGCTGGGCTTTTCCGCGCCGCGCCGGTCGTTCGGCGCACGCCGCGGCTATGAAAAAGGCGTCCCGCGCTGGCCGCGGGGACGCCCGACACTCAACTTGCTGATCTGCTCTTATTCCTCGAGATGAGCTTCGGCACCCAAGGCACGCCGAGTCCCGTCACGTCGTTGTAGCCGGCCGGCGTCGGCGGGATGCTCGCCGAGGACAGCGAGGTGTAGTTCAACACCTCGTTGATCCCCAGACAGACCGGGATGCCGCAGACCAGAAGGGCATAGGGCGCGGTCGGTGATCAGGAACGGCACGGAGTTGATCGTCACCACGCGCACTTCGTTCAGATTCGACGGCATAGCCGCGCAGCACGCGAGACGGGCTCCGTCGGCGCCATGATCTGATTGATCGGCGCCGTGTTGAAGCCGCGCGCCGTTGCCGCGGCTGCCCACGCTGTAGAGCAGCGGATTCGCGAACCCGACCAGCGGCTCGCCGCCTGCGCGGCGCGCCTCTGGTTCATGACCGCCATCACGCCGGCCATCAGCGGCGAGGCAGAGACTCGTGCCGCCGATCGCGATCTCGCAGTATTCCTCGGTCTCGGAAATCGGCTTGCAGCCATAATCCGCGATCGGATTGCCGGCGATCGTGAATGTCTCGCCGATACAGATAGCCGGTGTAGGGATCCGCGCATCCATCGCGACGTCCGGGCTCACGCGCTGCGGGTTCGGCAGCGGCTCGGTGTAGCCGCTCGCGAGATTGAGCGTCGTCGCGAGCGCGTACGGGCACGCCGTCGCCTGATAGGCCGGCTGCGTCTCGAGCAGGCTGATGCCGCCGCCCGAGCCCGCATAGAACGAGAAATCATCGAACGTGTAGCCGAAGTCTCGAGGTCTGAGCGACGCCCGAAGTCGTCGACGGACTTCGCGCTGTTCACCGTCACGTCGGTGAGGAACGCCCGGTAGGTGCCCCAGCCGTATTCGGCCTTGTTGCCCGCCGAGTCCTTGATCTCGAGCGTCGTGCCGCCGACGCCGGTGACCCAGGCGCTGGTGGCCGGCCAGGAGCCGGATGCCACGCCGTTGAGCGCCGCCAGATCGCCGTCATCGCCGGAGCTGAACAGCACCGTCATGCCCTGCGCGGCGCCCGCCATGGCAGCCTGGTCATACGCCGCCTGCGTCGCCCGGCGCGATCGACTCGCCGTTGTTGCCCCAGCTGTCGGTGACCACGTCGGCCACGTGGTTGTAAACCGTGTTGATGAAGGCGATGGTCGAGCGAGGTGCCGCAATCGCGCGAGCCCACGAAGACGATGTTCGCGCCCGGCGCGGTGCCGTGCACCGCAGCCATGTCGAGCGACTGCTCCCCCCACCAGCCGTAGGGGCCGCAGGTTTCACCTGGGCGACGACATCGTAGATGCCGATCGGAATGATCTGCGAGAAATTCTCGCCGCTGACCAGCTTCGGCAAGCCGTGGTTGTCCGCATAGCGGTTGGCGTCGGCTCAGCAGCGTCGGCGAGGCATAGGCATCGATGATCGCGACGGTGACGCCCTTGCCGTTGTACTTGACCTTGTTCAGGCCATAGGCCGCCTGGATCTGCTGCGGCGTGTAGCCGCAGTTCAACCAGGGAATGGCGGCGCCGTACACGTCCGCCGCCGTGCTCGAGCTTGGCGACCTTCGCGCCGGACACCGAAGTATCTTATTGCAATACGGCGAGGGAATTGCCGGCCGCCACGGGCGGCGGGGTCACGCGCCGGTTGGTCGCTGAGGTCGTCGGCCGCATGCCGGCGCGACCAGCGTGCCCATGATCGCCGAGTGATGGAACGGCGTGCGCAGCATCCCCGTGTCGTCCAGGCCCTCGATGTAGAGACCTTCCCGGCGAGCGCGGCCGGAATGGTCGGCGCCTCCTTGTTGGCGCGCAGCGTCTTGCCCTTGTAGGAATACAGGTTCTGCGTCACCTTGAAGGTGGTGCGCAGCTGAGCCACCGTCGCGGTGGCCGACACGTACACGCCGTGCGGGCCGACCTCGACATCCTTCATGCCGGCATGCTCGAGCAGCGCCTTGACCGCGTTGACGTCGGCGGCGGCCGGCGCGAAGCGAGCACCGAATTCCTCCTTCGTCAGGTACTGGCCGTATTGCTTGCTGTCGGGCGATGAAACCGTCCGCCGCCAGCGCTTTCAAGGCCTGCGGTATTCTTGAGCGACATGTGCACCGCGATGGTCACCACCGGCTGCGACGGCGCGGCGCCGACCTTGATCGCATTCTTCACCCAGCCCGCCACGTTGCCCGACGGGTGGCCGCCCGCCGGCGCGCGCGCAGTTGCGGCGCAGGCGATAGCGGCGGCCATGCAGGCCGCCCCATATCAATCGAGTTCTGATTTTGAACACGAGATATCCCTTCTTATATCTGAGTTAGTGACTCAGGCGGACCCGGACCCCAGGTCCGTGCCGGTTAGTCGCCGCCGTAGCGTCGGAGTTGATTCATCCCTAATTTTTCGCGCCATCGCGCACCGGCCGAAAGTATTGCGCGGCGTGAGCGGCAGGGAACCAGCGATCAGTTCACGATTCTTGTGTCGCGCACTTGACCACAGCTGTACGGGACCAAGTTACACGCAAGTTAAAAATGCGAAGCTGCCGAGCTGCGCCCTGGGAATTATGACAAATTGACAGCCCCGTGGTCCATGCAGCGGTGTTCAGACACGCGGTTGGTCAGCTGTAGGACTATGGCGCCTAACGGAGACTGTCGCAATGCTCCAACCCGCCCTCATGATGGACCGGCCGCTGCTTGATTTCAGGCATCATCGAGCATGCCGCCGCGCAGTTCGGCGACGTGCAAATCGTCTCGCGCGAGGCGCACGGACCGCTGTTCCGGTACACCTATGCCGAGTGCGCCGGGCGAGCGCGACGATTCGCCAGCGCGCTCGCTGAGCTCGGCCTGCGCCCAGGCGATGCCGTCGGAACCCTCGCGTGGAACAACCATCGCCACCTCGAGGCCTACTTCGCGGTGTCCGGCAGCGGCCTGGTGATCCACACCTGCAATCCGCGGCTGCATCCTGCAGCAGCTCGCCTACATCGTCAATCACGCCGAGGACCGAGTGCTGCTGTTCGACGCGAACTTCGCGCCGCTGATCGCGGGCTTAGCGCCGCTCTGCCCTGAAGTCGAGGCCTGGATCTGTCTCAGCGACGCTCCGAACATGCCCGCGATCGAAGGCCTCGACCCTGTGCTCTGCTACGAGGACTTGATCGCCCCGCAGACGGACCGGTTCGACTGGCCGCAGTTCGACGAGCGCGCGGCCGCCGCACTGTGCTACACGTCCGGCACCACCGGCAATCCGCGCGGCGCGCTGTATTCGCATCGCGCGATCGTGCTCAACGCCCTTGCGGTATGCCTGCCCGGTGTGCTGTCGCTGTCGTCCAAGGACGCCGTTTTGCCGGCGGTGCCGATGTTCCACGTCAACGGCTGGTGCATTCCCTATGCCGCGCCGATCGGCGGCGCCAAGCTGGTGCTGCCCGGGCCTCGCCTGGACGGCGCCAGCCTGTACGAACTGATGGAGGCGGAGGGCGTTACTGTCACTGCCGGAGTACCCACGATCTGGTTCTCGCTGATCCGGCATCTCGAGGAAAGCGGCTTGCGTTTCTCGACCTTGCGGCGGATCGTCGTCGGCGGCGCGGCCATGCCGGCGGCCCTGATTGCCAAGTTTGCCGAGGATTACGGCGTCGAGGTGCGCCACGGCTGGGGCATGACGGAGACCACGGCGGTCGCCACCATGGGCTGTCTGGGTGCCGAGCACGTGGATCTGGCCGCCGCCGCACGCCACGCTCTCATTTCCAAGCAGGGCAAGTCCGTGTTCGGCATCGAGATCAAGGTGGTCGACGAGGTCGGCGCAACGCTGCCGCGCGACGGCACGTCGCAGGGCGAGCTGATGATCCGCGGGCAGTGGATCATCGATCGATATTACAAGTCCGACGCCTCGGCTCTGGTGGATGGCTGGTTCCCGACCGGCGACATTGCCACCATCGATGCACAGGGCACCATGCAGATCAGAGACCGCGCCAAGGATCTGATCAAGACCGGCGGTGAATGGATCAGTTCGATCGATCTGGAGAATCACGCCATCGGCCACCCGGCCGTGGCCATGGCCGCGGTCATCGGCGTCAAGCATTCGAAATGGGATGAGCGGCCGCTCCTGTTCATCGTGCGCAAATCCGGCCACACGCTCGAGCGCGACGAGATCCTGGCATTCCTCGCCGACCGGGTCGTCAAATGGTGGGTGCCGGAGGAGGTTATTTTCCTGGAGTCGCTGCCCGTGGGAGGCACCGGCAAAGTGCAGAAAGCGCTGCTGCGCGAGCGCTACGGGGGGTTGTTCCTTTAGCTCGCCGCACGCGTATCATCGCGCTTTCGATCAACAGCGCGAGCGCGCACGGGAGCGAGCAGGCGATGCCCATGCAGGTCAAGGCTCGGGCGGTTGGCATTGTTCGGGCCGTTGGCATACCGGCCCTGGTTTTTTTCATGTGCGCGCCGCCCGTGCCGGGTCTGGCGGCGAATGCCGACTACCAGGCCAGGGTCGCCCGGGTGCTCAAACAGACCCCGCTGATCGACGGGCACAATGATCTGCCGTGGGAGATCCGCGAGCGGTTCAAAGGAGCGCTCGCGGCCATCGATCTGAATTCGGACACCTCCAAGCTGCCGGTGCCGGCGGTCCGCCGGATTCGGCGCCGCTGATGACCGACATCCCGCGCCTGCGCGCGGGCCTGGTCGGCGGCCAGTTCTGGTCGGTGTGGGTGCCGGTGGACATCAAGGGTCCCGAGGCGGTTCAGGCGACCGTCGAGCAGATCGATCTGGTCAAGCGCATCGCCGCCCGCTATCCCGGCGGACTTCGAGATCGCCTACACCGCCGCCGACGTCCGCAGGATCCACAAATCGGGGAGGATCGCCTCGCTGATCGGCATCGAGGGCGGGCACCAGATCAACGACTCGCTCGCCGTCTTGCGCCAGATGTACGATCTGGGCGCGCGCTACATGACGCTTGACCCACATGCTGCAACAACCGACTGGGCGGACTCGGCCACCGACGCGCCCGTGCATCATGGACTGACGCCGTTCGGCGGGGAGGTGGTCCGGGAGATGAACCGGCTCGGCATGCTCGTCGATCTGAGCCACGTATCGCCCGAGACGATGCAGGCCGCGCTGGCGGTCAGCGAGGCGCCGGTCATCTTCTCCCACTCCTCGGCGCGCGCGCATCGTCGACCACCCGCGCGATGTGCCCGACGACATCCTGCGCCTGGTGGCCAAGAACGGCGGCGTCGTGATGGTGAATTTCTTTCCGGCCTACGTCTCGGCGGCACGCAACCGATGGGAAGCCGATCACGCCGCGGAGATGGCGCGCTACAACAGCCCGCCGTACGGCGGCCTGTACATCGGCCAGCCGGAGCGCGCCAAGGCGGCGCTCGCCGCGCTGGGAGAGCGAGCATCCGCGGCCGGTCACGACGCTCGAGCAAGTGGCGGATCATATCGACCACATCCGCCAGGTGGCGGGAGTGGACCACGTGGGCTTGGGCTCCGACTTCGACGGCATCCCGGACGCGCCGCGAGGCTTGGAGGCCGTCGACCGCTACCCCGCGCTTCTCGTGGAGCTCATGCGCCGCGGCTGGACCGACGCCGAGGTCGCGAAGGTCGCGGGCGAGAACGTGCTGCGCGTGCTGGCGGCGGCTGAGCGCGTGGCGGCGAAGCTGCGCGCCTCGAGGCCGCCTGCCGAGACCGTCATCGACGCCGAGCTGAAGAGGTGATCGGATGAGGAGGATGCTCATGCTCTCCACCGCGCTCATCTTGCTGCCGATCGCGCGCGCAGCCGAGCCGCCGCAGCTCAAGGAGGGCCTCTGGGAAATCCGCGGTCAGCGCATCGAAAATCCCGGCAACAAGCGCACCGAGTTCACTTACCGGCTTTGCCGCAGTCACGCCTATGACAAGGCGATGGACGACCTGGTGAAGAACCAGAAGGACTGCACCACGACCTTCGAGAGCCTGGGCGGCGGCCGCTACGCCTCCTCCTCGCGCTGCACGGCCCCGGGCGTCGTCATCGTATCCAAGGGGACCTACACTTATGAAAGCAGCACCTCGGCTCGCTCCGAATCCAACGCGACCTACGTACCCGCCTTTCACGGCAAGACCGACGAAACGCTGATTCAGGATCAAAATTATATGGGCAGATGTCCCGCCGGAATGCATCCGGGGGATCGCATCGACGCCGGCTCGACGATGCAGCGCTAAGGGGGCCGTGAGCCGGTGTGCTTGGATCGAGTAGCTTCAGGCCCTGGAATCTTCGAAAATCCCGGTCGGTCGAGCACAGCGTCGCACCCTCACATGGTCGAGTCCCCATCAGCGCGGGAGCGCCGGTGGTGGGGGTCCACCGGCGCTCCCGGCCCGCCCAACGGCGGCCCTCAGTCGTTCAGCAGTACCACGATTCCATCGGCCTGCAGCACGCCCGTCGCCGCCGTGTAGGGTCCGCGCGCACTCAATTGAACGACGTCGGTGGTTCCCAAATCCGTGGTCAGCGCCGCGACGAAATCGCCGAACGTGGTGAAGTTGTCCACCTTCCAGCTCATCAGATGGCCAATGGCAAAAAACTGCTTCGTCGCCGCCGGATCGGGCACGAGCTGTAATCCGCCGGCGAGGGTCGACGGATCACTTATCTCGAAGCCGACTTTGATCACGTCACGAGTGCTCGCCTTCAACGCCGTCTGGCTGATCAGCAGCTCGGTGGAGCTCAGCGTCATGAACGGCATGGCATAGCCCCCCGTCCAGCTCACCCACAGCTGCGCCGCGGTATTCGCGTAGCTCACCGAGGTGATCGCATTGAAATCGGGCGGCGCCGCTCCGAACGGGGCGACGAAGCCGATGAATTGCGCCGGCGAGCTGACGCTGAGCGGGCTCGTCGTCAGGCCCGACGCCAGCGCCACCATATAGGCGTTCGCCGTCGCGTCCTGCGCCGAGGTCGTACCGGTGCCCGCGAAGTTGAACGCCGACGCGGCAAAGCCGTCGAGGCTCTGCAGGGTCAAGGTCACGGTACTTGTCGCCAGCGAACTCACCGATCCCGACGCGATCGTCGGAACCATCTGCACGCTGCTCGCAGTCAGCGTCACCGGACTTACGCCAGGAGCGCTGAATGTACCCGCTACCTGGACATGCTGTCCCACCGAGATGTCCGCTATCGTGAACGACCCGGACTGGCCCTGCGCCGTCACCGTCGGTGAGTTGGCGAGCGAGACCATGGTCTGCCGGGAGAATCCCATGCCTTCTTCCGGCTGCATCCGCCAGAAGAAGCCGTTGTTCACGGTCAGTGTATTTCCGGAGCGCGCAATGACGGTGCCGCTCAAGCTGTCGTGGTCGGTTCCCGGCGCGCTCGAGCCGGCGAGCACGTTGCTCGCGGTAAAGCTCTTGCTCGTCGTATCCCAGGTTCCGTACGCCACGATCATCGTGCCGGCCGTCAAAGTCGCGAGCTGCATCAGCCCCGCGCTGCCCGTGTAGTTGGTGCCGTTGATCGAATAGGTGGTCGCAGCGGTGGTGCCGACCGTCAACTGGCCAAAGGTACCGCCGGTGTTGAAGAACGGGCACACAGTGATGATGAATTTCGACATCGAGGTGTCCGCGCTGACGAACGGACCGCGCACGCGGATCTGCTTGGTGACATCCGGCACCAGGCTGGCGGTCAGCACCGGATTGACCGTGACCGTCGTCGGAGCCGTATCGGAGGGAGTGATCATGTTGGATGCGGCGAGATTGAAGTCAAGCGCCAGATTCGCGATCACGCCCTGCGAGATGAACAGCTGATTGCTGGAATCGAGCGTGAGCGTCAAGGTCACTTGACTGTTCGGCGGCACGAGCGCCTTGCCCGTCGCACCGTTGATGATGTTGGTGATCGGCACACCGGTCGTCCCGTTGTTCACGACGATCGTGGCGCCGCTGTAATCGAGGGTCATCGATGCCGATACATACCGGCCCGAGGGGATCTGATCGGCGCTGATGATCTCCGACAGATTCACCAATTGCGCGAAGTCGACCTGAGTCGCTTTCGGTACCGTCTGCACCACCGTCCCGTCCGCGCGGGTGAGCTGCAGCGACACGACATTGACGATGTAGTTGACGAAATCCCCGGGCGCATCCGTCAGCGACACCACGGCGGTTCCGCAGCCGCTGCACGCCTGCGCAGTCGTGCCGGTGCCCGACGGTGCGGTCATGCTGTTCCCCATGCCGCCGCCGCCGCCGCACGCAGTCAACAGCGCGGCAGTCGTGATGAACAGCATCGACAGCATTGGATGCCGTAATTGCATGGCTTTTGACATAACCCCTCCGGTGTTTTTATCCGGCCGACATGCGCTGCAAGATCGACCGATTAGATGGTGTCGAGTGTCACGCGAAAAAAGCCGGATGCCAATGTGTTGCCGCATAGCGACGGGCGCATATGACAAAATGCAGATAAATACGCTGATAAATTGAACTTTTTACAAGCGCGAGGAGTCTCGCCGCTCGCCTCAGTGAGCGTGCATTCTTGCGCGAACCAGACGTGCCGCGCTCAGGACCGCAAGGCCCAGCAGTGCGATACCGCCGAGCGCACCGCCACCTCCGCCGCCGCCAGAACTGGGGGGATCGGCACTGGGAGGATCGGCGGCGGTCACCGTCAAGATGGCCGTGCCCGCCGGCGAAGTGCCGGCCGGATTCGGTGCACGTCAACGAATAGATGTCGGTGCCCGCTGCCGTTGGCTTCAGCGTTTGCGTGCCGCCGGCGGCGAGCGTGCCGCTCCAGCTTCCCGACGCCGTGCAGCTCGCGGCATTGATCGCGGACCAGCTGATCGTCGCCGAGCTGCCGGCGGCAATCGACGCGGCCGACAGCGTCAACTTGGGCGCGCCCGGAGGAATTGCCGCGAGAGCCGCGCTCGGTTGAATGAATCCATAGCCGGAACAATAGTTGGGAGTGGTGCTGCAGCCCGCGGCCGTGGTCACCGGCATCGCCAGCGCGGTCGAGCGCAGAGCACTGTAGATCGCGGCCGGCGTGACGGTGCTGTTCGCCTGCAGCATCAGCGCGGCGGCGGCGGCGGCATGGGGAGTCGCGGCCGATGTACCGAAGAAGTTCGGATAATTCGGATTGTTCTGGCATTCGGTGATCGTGGTGGTGAGCAGACCGTTCGACGGATAGGGAGCAGCCTGCGGAAGCAAGCGTGAATCCGAGGAAGGTGTTGTTCACCCCGTCCGGGCCGACGAAGTCGGGCTTCTGCCGAACGGTCTGCGTGGCGAGCCGGGCGCCCGTGGTGCTGAACAGTATCGGCGCGCCGCCCGCCGATGAATAGGCCTCGAGCGTCGCGGGCGACGTGCCGCAGCGCGGCGTATCGAAGTAGAACGCGGCGCCCACCGCCGCGGCGCCCGCCGCGCCCGGATGTCCCTGGATCGTCGGACCGTCGGGCGAGAATTGATTGATGGTGCTGCCCTGCCCGTCATCCTCCACATCGACGATGATGCGGCCGGGCGGCATCGTGCCGTTCACGAGACCGATTTGAATGTTGATGGTCTCCGATGGCGTGTTGTTCGATCCCACCGCGGGATTGGCAATGAGCATCACCTGATAGGGATCCGATCCCACGGCATTCGGACCCGAGCAGCTCGCCACCGTGTCGCCGTAGTTCAGCAGCACATCGCTCCCCGTCGCGCCCGAGAGGCACAGGTCGATCTGGCTGACCGCGCCTCCGCTATCGGGTGATCCGGTGACGTAGGGCTGATCCCACTCCACCACCACCGCGACGAAGTCGCCGGGCGGCAGCGCCGGGATGGTGACGGGCAGCGAGGTCACCGTGGTGGCGCCCGTCGCATCGAAATTGAGGAGATACTCGCCGGCGTTCGGCGCGCTGCTCGAGAGCGTGGCGAAGCTCGGCGTGGTGTTCATGTAGGAGGGCGTCTCCTGATCGTTGCCGGCCGCGGAGAAATAAGCGACCCCCTGCGACCCCGCGGTATCGATCGCCTGGGCGATGAGACCGTCCTGAAAGAAAGGCTCGTCGTAGTAGCCCAAGTCGTCGGCGATCACCCTGGCGCCGGCATTGGCGAGGGCTTGGATGCCGTTTGCAAAATCCGCCTCACTGTTGTCTCCCGTGTAGAACGCGAGACTCGCGCCGGGCGCGACCGAGTGCACGATCTGCAGCATCGCGCGGCCCTCATCGCTCAAGGGAAGCCCGGTCGGCTGCCCCGCGCTGTCCGGGAACAGGTAGTTCGAACAATCCGCCTCTCCGAGCACGTTCACGCCCGCGGGCAGCGCGCCCGACGCCACATCGCTCGCATAGTCGGCCGTGAATCCATTGTAGGCATACCCCTCATTGCCCGAGACCGGCACGCCGCTGCCCGGCGCGGCGTACTGCGCATAGCAGTTGAAGCTGTCCGAAAGCACGCCCACCGTGACGCCGGATCCGGTGAGCGTCGGGAAGTCGGTGCGCACGACGCTGCTGCCCTGCGCGTAATCGCCCTGTGTCGCGACCGGGCCCTGCGCGGCGCGTTTGTGCGGCATCGCGGCGCGCAGCGAGAGCACCTCGCCGCGCGCGGCGGCGGCCCCGAGCTGATTGACCGGCAGCCAGCCGCCGACGTCATTCTGGTACACCGCCGGGTGCTCGAGCCCGAGGCTCAGCAGCGCAGCCTTCAGCGCCTGCGGATCACCGCGCGTGACGGCATCGATCGCCACCATCGGCGCCCCGTTCGCGCGGCTGCGCGCGAAGCGTGCCGCGGGACTCAGCGCATGCAGGTCGGCGAGCGCGTGATCCGGCCGCACCAGCGCGGCATGGCGCGCGAGATCCGCGAGCACCCCGCCGAGCTTGCTCGAGGCGGGGCTCGAGGGCTGTGCGGCTCCGCGCACGCCCACGGCGTAGAGCTGCCCGCTGCCGGGCGCGACACCCGGCCGCAGATTCCTCATGGGCAGCGTTGACAGCGCGGAAGACCCCGCGATCGATGCCGCGAGAGCCAAAGGCCCGACCGCCAGGTAACGTGCTTTCAATCCCCTCTCCCGAGGTTGCTCCACCAGTGGAGTGCCGCAAGGCGAAAAAGTTTAGCAGACGGGTGAACGATGGCCCCCGAACGGCGCTGATCGCCGCTCAGAAATGTGGCCTGTCGCCCGGGCGCGACGCTACAGTCGCATCCCGCCGCTGACGGGAATCACCTCGCCGGTGATGTAAGCGGCCCCGGCGCACAGGAACGCGATGACTTGCGCGTAATCCTCGGGCTCGCCCACGCGCGCGAGCGCAGTGCTCCCCTGAGCGAGCGCGTCAAGGTCGCCGAACGAGCATTCCCAGTTCGAGCGCACCAATCCCGGTGCGATTCCGTTCACGCGCACCGCGGGCGCGAGCCCGCGCGCCAGCTCTCTCGTCATGCGCAGCATTCGATCCCAGAACTCGTCCGTCAATGCCGCGAGATCCGCCGGTGGAATCGGCGCGCGCGTGCCGGGTGCGCCGGCATTGTTGACGAGGTAGTCGAGACCGCCGAGCGCCGCCAACGCATCCGACGCCACTTTGCGTGCGCTCGCCGATGCCCCGAGATCGTATGCTGCATGCGAATACTTTAACATGTGTCAAATACGCTAGGCAGCACCCCAACGCATGCGGCGCGCGGCGCACTCAACGGGAGATCGACATGTTCAAGGCGCTGGTCATCGACAATAACGGCGGCACGGTCACCGCCACAGTGCATGACGTCAACGAAGCGAGCTTGCCGCCGGGCAACGTCATCGTTGCGGTGGATTATTCGACCGTCAATTACAAGGACGGGCTCATCGTGACCGGGGCGGGCGGTTTGGTGAAGCGCTATCCGCACGTGCCCGGCATCGATTTCGCGGGCAGCGTACTCGAGAGCCGGCATCCGGCCTTCCGGGCCGGCGACCAGGTCGTGCTCACCGGCTGGCGCGTGGGCGAGGTGCAATGGGGTGGACTCGCGCAGAAGGCTTCGGTCAACGGCGATTGGCTGGTGCCGCTGCCGGCCGGCCTCACCACCCGGCAGGCGATGGCCGTGGGCACCGCCGGATTCACCGCGATGCTCGCGGTGATGGCGCTGGAGGCACACGGAGTCACGCCGAGCGCGGGCGAAGTGCTGATCACCGGCGCAGCGGGCGGAGTCGGATCGGTCGCGATCGCGATCCTCGCACAGATTGGGGTTTCAGGTGGTCGCATCGACCGGCCGCGCCGAAACCCACGACTATCTGAGGGGTCTGGGCGCGGCGGCGATCATCGACCGCTCGCCCTTTGCCGAACCGGCCAAGCGTCCGCTCGAAGGCGAGCGCTGGGCCGGATGCATCGACGCGGTCGGCGGCAACACGCTCGCGCGGGTTCTCGCGCAGATGAAATATGCGGGCTCCGTGGCCGCGGTGGGTCTGGCGGGCGGCAGCAAGCTGGAGCACACGGTCATTC
Source organism: uncultured Gammaproteobacteria bacterium (assembly GCA_963774865.1). Taxonomy (GTDB): domain Bacteria; phylum Pseudomonadota; class Gammaproteobacteria; order Steroidobacterales; family Steroidobacteraceae; genus Bog-1198. The sequence continues at coordinate 131,526 of CAVZGU010000011.1, read as the reverse complement.
CGTTCCTGCTGCGCGGCGTGAATCTGCTCGGCATCGATTCGGTCATGTGCCCGGCGCCGCGGCGCATCGAGGCGTGGCGCCGGCTGCGGGCCGATCTGCCGCTCGACCGGCTCGACGCGATGAGCGTCGCCGCACGGCTCGATGACGTTCCGCGGCTTGCGGCGCAGATCCTCAAAGGCGCGGTGCGCGGGCGCGTGGTGGTCGACGTGAACGCATGATGTCTCGATTCGCCGACTATTGCCGCGTTATGTCGAAGTCCCTAGACTTGAAATCAGGGTGCATCGACCCGATGACACCTGTTGAGCTATTGCCAAGATACGGGGCGATCGATGAATCACTGGCTAGACAACACATGGCAGCATTTGCAGCTCGGCGAGGCGCTGATCGCAGGCGGCGTCGACGGTCTGGTTCATGGCTGGCAGGCCTCCACCGAAGCGCTCGGCAAACTGTGCACCGGCGCCGAGCGATGGCAGGCGGCGATTCGGCAAGTGCAGGCGACCACCGTCAATTTTGCCGACATTCTGCGCGCCCGCAGCTTTTTCTAGCGGGCGATTCTAACAGCCCGGCGATCCCTGGGCTTTGACACTCTTCGAGCGTTAGTCCTACGATTCGGCGGTGAGACCGCTGCTCTGCGCCGTTTTGTTCCTGAGTATCGCCTCGCCCGCGCTCGCGCCGCGTGCGCAGCGACGCGCCGCGGCCGCAGCGCCGGCGGCGGATACGCAAGGCGATCCGATCGCAGTCATGGTCGGGCGGCTCGACCTCGAAAAATACAAGGCCACGATCAAGGGCCTCACGCAGTTCGGCGACCGCCGGCAGGGCACCGACCGCAATCGCGCCGCGATCGACTGGATCGAAGCGCAGCTCAAGAGCTACGGCTGCACCAACGGAACGCTTCGCCTACGACTACGACGTATTTCCGCGCACCGAGCCGGCCTGCCGAGCGGACCGCCGATCGCGCGGCAGCGACCCGACGCGGCGCCGGGCGGCGGGCGCTTGCGCGGCACTGCGCGCCGCCACCGGAGTCAACACCGATCCGAATGCGCAGCCCGATGAGGCGTTGCGCGCGCTCAATGCGCAGCCGACGCCAGGGCGGCCCGCGCGAGGAGGTGTACTGCACCAAGATCGGCGCGACGCATCCGGAGGAGATGTACATCGTCGGCGCGCACATGGACGGCACGGCTGGGGCGAGGCGGCGAACGACGACGGCTCCGGCACCGCGCTGGTGATGGAGCTTGCGCGCATTTTCAGCAGCCCCGACGTGCAGACCGAGCGGTCGATCCGCTTCGTCCTGTGGAACAACGAAGAGACCGGCCTCAACGGCGCGCGCGCCTACGTCGCGCAGCGCGCGGCGCTCCAGGGCAAGGAAGATGCCGGCCGGCTCGGGCAAGTATCCCGGAGCCGAAATGGCTCGGCATGATCCAGCACGACATGATGCTGTTCGACCACGGCATGCCGCGCGCCGACGGCACGCGTGAGCCAACGAGCAGCGCCCCGAGGCCGACGTCAACATCGAGTTCCAGGTCGACGTCGAAATTCGCCGACCGAGTGCGCAGAAGCTCGCGTGGGCGTTCGCATGCGCCGAACGAGAAATACGCGACCGACTATCCCGGCCGCGGTCGGCAGCCGCACATGACCAACACCGATTCCGACGCCGTTCATGGACCTGGTCCCGCGATCAGCCTGCGCGAGAACGAGCGCGGCACGCAGATCGGCGCCGGCTGGGACCCGCACTGGCACCAGCCGACCGATCTGTACGCCACGTTCAGCGACAAGGACTTCCGGCTCGGGCTGAACGCCGCGCAGACCACGCTCGGGGCCGTTGCGCGGCTCACGGGAGCCGCGCTGGTCAAAAGTGATGGCCGCTACACGAACGGCAGCGGCGTCAGGGCGCCGGCGAGCGTGCGCCCCTCCTTGACCACCTCGACGGCATCGCCCGGCTGACAGTGAGTTGGACATCAGCGCAAATCCGATGTTTTTCTTCAACCGTACGCGACCAGACGCAATTGGTCAGATCGCCCACCTTGCGCCCGCCCTTGAGGATCGAGTGCCAGTGGAAGCCGAGCGCCGTCGGTTCACGCCTTCGAGGATGACGCCCAGCTGCTGGCGCCGTGGTCCCTCGGCCTGGATGCGCCGCAGCGCCTGCACTCCGATCACCTCGTCCGGGAGATGAGATCGATGTACTTTCCGAGCCGCACTTCGAAGGGATTCGTCGCATCGTCGGTATCCCCGCCGTAGGAAAACAGACCGCTTTCCACGCGCTCGCAGAAATCCGGCGTTGCCGGGGCCGATGTTCCACGGCTTGCCGGCTTCCGACCATGTTCCAGAGCTTCGTGCCCTGTGTACCGTCCATCAAATACAGTTCGAATCCACCCTGCTTCGACCAGCCCGAGCGTGCCACCATGAGCGGTATGCCCGTCGACGGTGGTCTCGCGAAACCAAAAATACTTGAATTCGCGGACCCAATCGCCGAACATCTCGCGACGACCTCCTCGGCCTTCGGTCCTTGCACCGCGAGCGGCGACACATCGGGTTCCTCGACCTCGACTTGAGGCCGCGCTCGGCCGCGATCGCCCGCGCCCAGAACCAGATGTTCGAATCCGCAATCGACAGCCAGTAACGGTCCTCCGTCGAGCTTCAACAGAGATCGGGTCGTTGATCAGGTCTCCCGCGTGATTGCACAGCGGCACGTATTTGCCCTGTCCCGCCTGGCAGCGCGACAGGTCGCGGGGCTCAAGATCTGCGCCAGCCGTCCCGCATCGCGGCCCCTTGAGCTCGACCTGCCGCTCGCACGCGACGTCCCATTGCGACACGCCGGTGAGCAGCCGCCAATACTCCTCCTCCGGTCCGCCGAAGCTCGTCGGCATCAGCATATGGTTGTAGGTGGTGAAGGCCGTGACGCCGTCAGCGAGCGTCGCTTCGTAGAATGGCGACGGACGCAGACGCGCCGAAGGGGTGATGCCGAACATGCTTCATCCTCAGGCAGCGGCCTTAACCCGGGTTGCGGTCACCGCCAGGTGTTCGGCGATCGCGTCCTGCACCTCATCCGGCCGCTCGGCGAGCAGCATGTGTCCGGCTCCGGCAAGCGCCACGAGCGTCGCGCCCGGAATGGCCGCCGCCAGCGCGCGGCGCGCTCTTGAGCGGCGTCATCTGGTCCCGCTCGCCGCAAATGAGGAGCGTCGGCGCCCCCACCCGCGCCGCGGCGGCAAGCCCGTCGCGATAGGCGTTGCAGGCTGCGAGGTCGTTGTGCAGCACGCCCGGGCGGCGCTCTCTCCAGGATGCGCTCGCCGGCGCCCGACCATCCATACGCCCGGCGCGCGGCTGCCGCCGAGGCCGGCGCGTAGCCGTATCCCCACAGATTGACCATGTCGATGGCGGCGTGATCGTTGGCCTGCGGCCGCCGCGAGCAGTTCCGGATGCACCGGCATCGCGGCGGCGGCGCCGATCAACACCAGCTCTGACGCGCTCGGGAAAGCGGGCGGCCGTCTCGAGCGCGATCAACGAACCCATCGAATGGCCGATGAGCGCCGCTGGCAGCGCTCGGCATGCCTGCCGCGGCGCATGATCACCGCCGCGAGCCACGCCGCCATCGCCGCCATGCTCGGCAGCGGCGGCCCTGCGAGCGGCCATGGCCCGGTAGATCGAGCGCGAGCACGTTCCAGCCATGGAAGGCGAGCCAGCGGCTCTGCAGCGCCCACACCGTGTGATCGAGCCCGGCGCCGTGCACGAACACCGCCAACGGCCGGCACGCCTGATGTTCCCGGCCGCCGGTGGCGCCGAAGACGGCATGTCCTCGATGAGAACTGCATCGGGTTCGCCGTCAGATCTTCTGCGCCGCGCGCAGTGCCTGCCCGAGATCGCGCGACGATGTCCTCGATCGATTCGATCCCGACCGACAGGCGCACCATGTCTTCGCCGATCCCGGCGGCGGCGAGCTGCGCCGCGCTCATCTGCTGGTGGGTCGTGCTGGCGGGATGGATCACGAGTGTCTTCGCATCGCCGACATTGGCCAGATGGCTCGCGAGCCGCAGCGCTTCGATGAACTTCGCGCCGGCCGCCCGGCCGCCCTTGATGCCGAAGCTGATCATCGAGCCGGCGCCGCGCGGCAGCAGGCGGCGCGCGAGCTCGTGGTCCGGGTGGTCCGGCAGGCTCGGGTGCAGCACCCAGCCACCGCCTCGCTGCGCTCGAGAAACTCGAGCACCGCGGCCGTGTTCTCGCATGTGCCGCTGCATGCGCAGGCTCAATGTCTCGACGCCCTGCAGCAGATGAAAGGCATTCATCGGCGACAAGCACGCGCCGAATTGCCGCAGGCCTTCGGTGCGGGCGCGCATCAGGAACGCCGCCGGGCCGAATTGCTCCGTGAAGACGATGCCCTGATACGCCGGCGACCGGTTCGCTCAGCGTGGGATACCGGCCCGAGGCCTCCCAATCGAAGCGCCCGCCGTCGATCAACACGCCGCCGATCGCGATGCCGTGACCGCCGATCCACTTGGTGATCGAGTGCATCACGAGTCGGCGCCGAGATCGAGCGGACGGCACAGATACGGCGTCGCGAAGGTGCTGTCGATGAGCAACGGGACTCCCGCCCGTGCGCGATGTCGGCAATCGCGGGAATATCCAACACCTCGAGGCCGGGATTGCCGATGGTTTCGCCGATGATGAGCCGCGTATTGGCCTGGATTGCCGCCCGGAATCCATCGAGATCGCGCGGCTTGACGAAGCTCGTGGTGATGCCGAAGCGCGGCAGCGTGTGCGACAACAGATTCGCCGTTCCGCCATAGAGCGAGGCCGAGGCGACGATGTGATCGCCGGCACCCGAACATTGTCGCGATGCCGATGTGCATTGCCGCCATGCCGCTCGCCGTGCACACCGCGCCCACCCCGCCTTCGAGCGCAGCCAGGCGCTCCTCGAGAACCGCGACGGTCGGATTGGCTATGCGGCTGTAGACATATCCGGGCCGCTCCAAATTAAATAGCGCCGCCGCCTGATCCGTGTCGTCGAACACGTACGACGTGGTCTGATAAATGGGGACCGCCCGCGCGCCGTTGGCCGGGTCCGGATGCTGTCCGGCGTGCAAACTCAAGGTGTCGAATCCAGGCGGTCGCGGCGCGGCCATGTGGGCAATTCTCCCGGTCATTGTGTCTCGCGACGCGGCATAATAGCTCCATGTACCGCGCACCGCTTCAAGACATCGAATTCGCGCTCGAGCAGGTGGTCGGCGCGGACGCGCTGGCCGGCTGTCCCGACTACGCCGAATACACGCCGGAGCTCGCCGCGAGCGTGCTGCAAGAGGCCGCGCGCATCGCCGAAAATGTCCTGGATCCGCTCTACCAATCCGCGGACCGCGAGGGCGCGCGTTGGTCGGAGAGCGGCGTGACGACGCCCGCGGGCTTCAAAGAGGCCTACCGGCAATTCGTCGCGGGCGGCTGGCCGCAGCTGCGGGCCGCGCCGCGCACGGCGGCCAGGGCATGCCGATCGTGCTGGTGTCGGCGGTGGAGGAGCTGATTGCCTCCGCCAACCTGGCCTTTCGGCTGTGTCCGATGCTGACCCAGGGCGCGACCGAGGCGATCGCGCAGTGCGGATCGCCCGCGCAGCAAGCGCTTTACCTGCCGCGGATGGTGCGCGGCGAATGGACCGGCACCATGAACCTCACGGAACCGCAGGCCGGTTCGGACCTGGCGCAGGTGCGCACGCCGCGCCGAGCCGCAGGGCGATCATTACCGGATTCACGGCCAGAAGATCTTCATCACCTACGGCGAGCACGACCTGGCCGAGAACATCATCCATCTGGTGCTGGCGCGCATCGACGGCGCGCCGGCCGGCGTCAAGGGCATCTCGCTGTTCATCGTGCCGAAGTTCCTGGTGAACGCGGACGGCAGCGTCGGCGAGCGCAATGACCTGCAAGTGCGTTTCCATCGAACACAAGCTCGGCATCCACGCCAGCCCGACCTGCGCCATGGTCTATGGCGAGGACGACGGCGCCATCGGCTATCTCATCGGCGAGGCGAACCGCGGGCTCGAGTACATGTTCATCATGATGAACGCCGCGCGCTTGAGCGTGGGTCTGGAGGGCTATGCGGTCGCCGAACGCGCCTATCAGCAGGCGCTCGACTGGGCCCGCAACCGCGTGCAGGGCCGACACCATCGGACGGCCGGTCGACGACGCGCGCTGCCGATCATCCATCACCCGGATGTGCGCCGCATGCTGCTGACCATGAAGTGCGCAGATCGAGGCGATGCGCTATCTGACGCTTACACCGCCGCTGCAGCTCGACCTGGGCGCGCGCCACCGCGACGCCGACGCGCGCCGCGCGGCGCAGGCCCGCGGCGACCTGCTGATTCCGATCGTCAAGGGCTGGTGCACCGAGACCGGCGTCGAAATCGCCTCGCTCGGCATCCAGGTGCACGGCGGCATGGGCTACATCGAGGAGACCGGCGCCGCCCAGTCGCTGCGCGACGCGCGCATCAGCACGATCTACGAAGGCACCACCGGGATCCAGGCAGGCGATCTCATCGGCCGCAAGCTCGCGCAGCGACGGTGGCGGCCGCCTTCGCGGCGCTTGCGGCCGATATCCATGCGGAGCTCGCCTCCTACCGCGACACTCGGGCACCGCCGAGACCGCGGCGGCGTCGATCGTCGCAGCCGCCGATGCGGCACTGGTCGGGCTCGAGGCTACGGTCGCCAAGCTGCTTAACGACATGGCGACAAACCCCGCGGCCGGCGCCGCGGTTGCGGTGCCGCTGCTGCGCCTGGCCGGCGTGACCCTCGGCGGCTGGCTGCAGGCGCGCGCTGCGGTTCCGGGCAACGCCCTGGTCTCGCGCGAAGAGCGAACGGACCGGCGCTTCCTTCAGGGCAAGCTCGAGACCGCCCGCTTCTACGCCGAGCAGATTCTGCCGCAGGCGGCCGGCCTCATGCGATCGTGCGCTAGGGCTCGGGCAGCGTGCTCGACAGCGACCCGTCGCTGCTGTGAGCACCGCGGCCGAGCGCGAGCATGGCCGCGGGCGCCGCGATCGCCGCGGCCGGTCGCACGCTATCCGGCATCGCCCATGGCACGGAGCCGCCGGCGGACCTGGTTCTCCTTCACGGCCGGATTCACACCCAGGATCCGAGCCGCAGCGTCGTGCAGGCGCTTGCGCTACGCGGCAATCGCATCGTCGCCGTCGGCACCGACCAGGCGGTGAGCGCCCTCATCGGACCGTCGACCCGCAGCGTCGACTTGAGCGGCAAGCTGGTGCTGCCCGGCATCATCGATGCGCACACCCATCCGGCGGAAAGCGCGCAGGATCTCGGCAAGTGCAGCCTCGAAGACGAAGAGCTCACGCCCGCGCAGATCAAAGCCCGGGTGGCGCGGTGCCTCAAAGAGCACCCTGGCGACGGCACATCGTGGTTCGAGGTCGTGCAAGCCAATCCGTCCGGACTGACGCTCACGCTCGCGGACCTCGATGCGATGCTGGCCGATCGCCCGCTGCTGCTCGAAGACCACGGACGCCACACGCTATGGGCCAACTCGGCCGCGCTGGCGGCCGCCCACATCGGCGCGTCCACCCAGGATCCGGCGGGCGGGCGCATCGAGCGCGATGCGCGCCGGCAACCCAACCGGCACGCTGCGCGACCCGGCGGCCGAGATCGCGCCCGACGCGAAGACCGGCGGCGAGCCTCGACGTGGAAGCTTCGCAGCTCGAGCAGGCGCTTGGCGCGATGCGCGCAGCCGGCATCACCTCGGTGCAGGACGCGGACGCCGATGCGCACGACATGCAGCTGTACAAGCGGCTCTACGACACGCACCGGCTGAACATGCGGGTGCGCGCCACCTTCGGCCTGAAGAACACCCACCGGCCGGCCGAGGTGCTGATCGGCGAGGCGATCAAATTTCGCGCCGCCTGGACCATCGATCCGGAGTTTCTGCGCGCCGACGCCGTCAAGATCTTCGCCGACGGCGTGATCGAATACCCCTCGCAGACGGCGGCGCTGCTCGAGCCCTACCTGGATGCGGCCGGCCGCCCGACCCGCCATCGCGGACCGACCTACTACCCGCGGAGCATCTGAACCGCGTCGTGAGCGCCGCGGATGCCGCCGGCTTCACCGTTCACATCCACGCGATCGGCGACCGGGCGGTGCGCTCGGCGCTCGATGCCTTCGCGCGATGCGCGACGGCGCAACGGCGCGCAGGACAACCGCGACCAGATCGCCCATCTGGAACTCATCGATCCCAAGGATTTCTCGCGCTTCAAGCAGCTCGGGGTCATCGCCAATTTCCAGCTGCTGTGGGCCGAACGCGATCCTACATCGTCAACGCGACGCTGCCGTATCTCGGGCCCGAACGCTCGCGTTATCTCTACCCGGCGCGATCGCTGCGCGATGCGGGCGCCCTGATCGCAGGCGGCAGCGACTGGGGTGTCAGCAGCTTCAATCCGTTCGAGGCGATGGAGCACGCCATCACACGCCGCGAGGCCCGCGGCCGGAGCCGCTGCTGCCCGAGCAGGGCATCTCACTTGCAAGACATGGTCGACGCCTATACGATCAATGCCGCATTCGCGCTCAAGCAGGAGCGCACGACCGGGAGCCTGGAGCCCGGCAAGCGCGCAGATTTCATCGTGCTCGACCGCGACATCTTCGCGATCGATCCTTTCGATCTGCACGACACGCGGGTGCTGTCCACCTATCTCGACGGGCGCGAGGTCTACGCGGCCAAGCCTTGAGGCCGCGGCCAAGGTCGGCCGGTGCTCAAGCCAGGAGCGAGGCTTCGAATGGAAACAGCGACGACGATGGACAGTCCCGATCTGCCCCCGGCCTGGATATTTCTGGGCGCCGCCGAGGGAATCACCGGCGTGCTGATGTTCGCCTGGTCCACGAGCGTGATGTTCAATCACATGGCATGGATCATACAGGCTCGGCAAAAATACCGGCGCCGGCATCCTTTGTTCGGGGGAAAGGATCAGAAGGTTGCGCAGGACGAGTCCGGCGGGTAACCGCCCGCGGCGGCCGACAGGTCGCCGCGCGCGGCGTCATTTCGGATACAGCAGCTGCACCAGCAGCTCGAGCGTCCAATTGCCGCTGCCGGCCGGCGCGACCACGTTGTAGTAGGCGGTCGCCTGCAGGTTGACGGATTGGCGGCCGAACGTGAACAGCTGGCCGATGCCCAGGGAAACCGGCACCGTCCACCGCTCTGCGCCGCTCGCCTCCCAGTTCGCGGTGATGGTCGGCGAATAGCTGAGGTAGCGATTCGGATTGTCCTTGAACGTGTAGTTGAGCTCCGGCTGCAGCTGCATCTGGTTGACCGCCGGCCGGCCGGCAGTGCCCGCGAACGACCAGATGTTGTTGATCAAGGCGCCGAACGTCCACTGAGTGCCGGACCACTGCACCCCCGCCGTGGGCCCCGCACCCCATTTGCCCTGACCCAACGCGTCATTGGTGGCGGTCGGCAGCTGAAGCACCGGCCCGACTCCCCACACCAGACTGCCGGTTCGGGTGGGGGAAAGAAATGCCGAAAACTGGGTATCGCCGACGCCATGCGTCCTGCCCTCGCCGGGAGCGGCGCCCGGCTGATCGATCAGCGGCAGGACGGTACGTGTGATGATGCTCCAGTCAGGGCTCACGCTGAATGGAATGAGCGGCTGGAAGGTCACCACCTGGGAAGTCTGATCGCCCGGGGAAATCCCCAGGTTCGCATCGAAGAAAAACTGCAGATTGGTGAGATCCGCGAACGGGTTCTTCGCCAGCTGCACGAGGGACTGGCCGGTCTGCGCCGTCGCAGGCAGCGCGGCGAGCACCGTAAGCAGCGCCGCGGCCACCGAGCGGGAGTGGAGCATCAATGCAGCGCGCTGTAGTTCGCCGGCACGAACTCATATCCTTTGGCGGCGGCGCGCAGCCGCTCGTTCAATGTCATCGTTCTCTCCCCATGCCTCGAGCGGAATGCCCACCGGGCGCATGCCTGTCATTGTATTGTAAGCATTTCACCGCGGCGCGCGCATGTGCGACCATGCGACCCCATGACTGAGATCTTCCCACGCGCGCTCGGCATCGCGCTGCTGCTCGCGCTCTCACCGCCATTGCATGCCGGCGCGGAGGCTCCGGCGCCGGGTGCCCCGGCGGCCGCCGGCGAGCGGGTGATGCTTCCGGCTTCCGTCATCCCGCAGCGCTATCGCATCGACATCACGCCCGACGCCGGCGCTTGACCTTCAAGGGCACGGTGCAAATCGACGTCACCGTGCATCAAGCCACCGACAAAATCGATGCTCAACAGCGCCGACATCGTCATCGATCGCGCAGCGGTTTCCGGCGGTAATGCCGTCGCTGCGATCCGCTACGACGAGAGCGGTGCAGACCGCGACGTTGACGTTCGAGCGCAAGATCAAGCCCGGCCCTTATACGCTGAGCCTCGCCTATCACGGCAAGATCTACCAGCAGGCCGCGGGCCTGTTCGCGCTGGACTACGACACGGCCAAGGGCAAGGCGCGCGCGCTGTTCACCCAGTTCGAGAATTCCGACGCGCGCCGCTTCGTGCCCTCCTGGGACGAGCCGGCGCCGCAAGGCGACCTTCGCACTGACGGCCACCGTGCCGGCGGACCAGATGGCCGTCTCCAACATGCCGATCGCCGCGACCGAGGCGCTGCCGGGCAGCCTCAAGCGCGTGCGTTTCGCCGCAGACGCCGAAGATGTCCTCCTATCTGCTGTTCTTCGGCGCTGGGCGATTTCGAGCGCGTGCATCGAGCAGGTCGACGGCGTCGACGTGGGCGTCGTCGTCAAGCGCGGCGACACCGCCAAGGCGCAGCTTACGCGCTCGACGCGGCCGCGCACATCCTGCCCTACTACAACGACTATTTCGGCATGCCCTATCCGCTGCCCAAGCTCGACCTCGATCGCCGGCCCCGGCGCCAGCCAGTTCTTCGGCGCCATGGAGAACTGGGGCGCGATCTTCTATTTCGAGACGCGACCTGCTGATCGATCCGCGCATCTCCACCGAGAGCGACCAAGCAGAGCGTCTACATCGTCGTCGCGCACGAGATGGCGCATCAGTGGTTCGGCGATCTCGTCACCATGGCCTGGTGGGACGACCTGTGGCTGAACGAGGGCTTCGCCTCGTGGATGGAGAACAAGGTCGACCGACCATTTCCACCCGGAATGGAACATCTGGCTGCAGGCGCTCGGCTCAGAAGCAATGCGCCATGCAGCACGACGCGCGCGACGGCACCCACCCGATCATCACGCCGATCCGCGACGTGCTGCAGGCCAACGCAGGCCTTCGACACCATCACCTATCAGAAGGGCACGGCGGTGATCCGCATGCTGGAGGCCTATGTCGGGCGCAGACGCGTTCCGCGCGGGCGTGCGCCGCTACATGCACGACCACGCCTACGGCAACACGGTCACCGACGATCTGTGGAGCGAGATGGACAAGGGCTCGGCGGCGGCCGATCACCCAGATCGCCCACGACTTCACCCTGCAGGCGGGCGTGCCGATGGTGAGCGAGGAAGCGCACAGTGTCTGGACGGCAAAACCCGGCTCGGGTCGCGCAGGGCCGTTTCGCCATCGACGCGGATTCCACGACGGCGAGCATCTGGCACGTGCCGGCGATCGTTGCGCCGGTGGGACGCGCGCCCGTCGCGACGGTCGTGTCGGGCGCGGACGCGCAAGCCGTCCAGGTCGACGGCTGCGCACCGTGGTCCTCAACGCCGGCCAGACCGGCTACTTCCGCAGCCGCTATTCGCGCGAAGGTCTGGCCGCGATCACCGCCGCCTTCGGCGCTCTCGCCCCGGACGATCAGCTCGGCGTCTTGAACGACCGCAGCGCGCTCGCCTATGCGGGGGAAGAGCCGATGTCCGCGCTGCTCGAGCTCACCAAGAAGTTCCCCGCGGATGCCGAGCCCGTGGTCGCGTCCGCACTCGTCGCCTGCTGCACGGCCTCGACGATATCTACGAGGGCCTGCCGTCGCAGGCGGCGTTTCGCGCCTACGCCAGCGGCGTCCTGAGCCCGATCTTCCGGCGCATCGGATGGAGCAGGAAACCGGCGAAGCGGACAATGTCGCGCTGCTGCGCTCGGACCTGATCGCCGCGCTGGGCGACTTCGGCGACCTTCAGCTGCTCGCCGAGGCACGCACGCGATTCGACCGTATGTGGCGGGCACTTCGGACCTCGACGCCGGCACCCGCCGCACCGTCCTGCGGACCATCGCCGTGCATGCCGATCCAGCGACCTGGGATCAGCTGCACCGCTTGGCAAAGTCGGCGGCGACGGAGATGGAGCGGCGGGAACTCTACGATCTGCTGGCGGCCGCGCAGAGCGAGCCGCTCGTGCGCCAGGCGCTCGATCTGACCGTATCGAGCGAGCCGCCGCCGCCCACCATCGTTCCCGAGATGATCCGCTCGGCTTCGCGCCGTCATCCCCATCTGGCATTGGATTTTGCGATTGCGCATTGGGACCGGATGCGCCCTTGATCGAGCCCGCCAGTCAACCGGGCTATGTGCCGAGTCTGCTGGGCGACGCCTGGGATCTGCGCCTGATCGATAAGCTGGACGCCTTTGCCGATCGCCAAATTCCGCCAAGCGCGCGCCAGGACGTGGTCAAGTCCGAGGCCCCATTCGCTACTACGCCGCGATCCGCAAAGACCGGCTGCCCGAGGTCGATCTGTGGCTGAAGGCCCAATGAGCTTCAGGCTGCCTGCCCATCGCGGCCACCCGCTCCGACAGGGGCCATCGCGCATCAAAACCATTCCTCTGTGTAACCTGCTTCCAGCTGATGTCTCACCGCAAGAATCAGCACGACATCTTCGGCCGGTAGCCAGCGATATTTCGCGACGTAGCCGAACTTGCCACGAGACAATATCAATTCCCGACGCCCGTCCTCCGCTGGGCGGCCCAGCAACGGATGATCCGCAAGCAGCTCGAAGGCTCGCCGAACGCTGAGCATCCGCTCGCGCGCGAGCTTGGGATTGTGTTCTGCAAGAAAATCGAAGAGCCGCTCGATGTCGGCGAGCGCTCGGGTCGTTATCTGGACGCGCGCCATGTGCGCGCCCGCGGGCGGCGTGCAGCCTTTCCCGCCGCACGAGCCTCGAGATAATCAAATGCGGTCCCCAGCGGAACAGCCTTGCCGCTCTCCATTGTTTCGCTCTCGGAAACGGCCGCATCCTTGGCAAACCGCTCGCGAATCTCTGCCCGGTCGGCCTCCCGACTCAATGCATCGACCATGAAGGCGTGCGGTGTTTTGTTCGCGGCGACGGCGAGTCGCGCGATCCGACGCTTAAGGTCTTCGGGAAGCTTGATACTGGTGGCAGTCATATTAGGACGCTCCGCACCTGCTAGGTAGTCACAAAGTACTACTTTGGCACAGCGAAATCAAGGCGCCGCCGGGCCTAAAGTCAGCATGCGGAGTTAGGAGCCACGAATGAAGGTTTGGGTCCAGTAACCGGCGATCAATCCAAAGTCGCAACGGGTGATTCTTGGGCAACCAAGTATTCGTTTCCGTATCTAGGGATTTGGAGCGGGCGATGGGAATCGAACCCACGGCTCAAGCTTGGGAAGCTTGGGTATTACCATTATACGACGCCCGCTGGGCGCTTGATTCTAGTCGGGTTCTACGGGGTCGGCAAATCGATGCGAATCGCTTCGGATTCAGGTTTTGCAAAAAACCGGGCTCGTGCAGTGCTTTTCAGTCTACGTCGTCGGGCACTGCGGCAGCTCGCGCTCCTTCTCCGGCTTGGGAATCAGCTTCTTCCAGCCAGCGGGGATTTCGAACTGGTCCCCGGGTATGGGATTGGTGCTGATCGCCGTGGTCTCGGTCGTGATCTCGATCAGCCCGACCGGAGCGGCGGCAGCGGCCGGCGGAGCGGTCGAGGCGGAATCCGGTTTCGGCTGGGCGGCGGGCTTCTTCGCGAACAGGCCGCCGATGAGCTTGCTGCCGAAGGCGCCGACCGCTGAACCCGCGATCGCGCCGCCTACGGAACTGCCGGCCGCCTGGCTTGCGGCTTGCGCAGCGCCGCCGGCTGCCGTAGTGGCGGCTGCCGACGTGGCGGCTTCTCCCGCGTCCGCAACGACGCCGCCGCCGCCGCCTGAGGAGCTCTTCTGCTGGCGCATCTGGGCAGCCTGGCCGCAATGCTCGCCGCCGATTTCCACGCGCATGGTGGTCTTCAGTGGATAGCCCTTCAGATCGCCGGCCTTGGCGCTGACCTGCCGCAACGCATCGGCATAGGGAGCGAGATACGCTTGCATCTGCCCGCGCACAATGCCGCTGACCTGGTCGAGCCCCATCTTCTTGGCATACGCAGTCCGGAATGCGCGAATATCGGTCGACCCCGCCACATCGTCCTGAGTCAGCCACGTGTCGAAAGCAAAGATCAGATCGCAGGATTCGCCGGTTTGCTTGTTCGTGCAGGTCTGGGTCATCGTCACCGCGGTGCGCTGCGCTTGATGACCCGCCAGCATGGCTGTGTCGTTCGTCTTGTTGATGTCGAACTTCGGCGGCGACATGTCGCACTTGGACGTATCAGGCGCGGTACGGCTCACGGGCTGCGGACAGCTCTTTAATTTCTCCATGACCGCAGCAGCCCGCTGCTGAGCCTCCGCGATCTGCTCCGGCGTCGGGAACGGCTTTTCGAGGTAGCTCCTTTTATCGGGCTCGAGATCCCAGATCAGATCCTTGTCGAGACGCGTGATTTCACCGCTCTTCTGGTTGCCGCACAACATCGACATCATGCCTTCGCAGTGCATCTCATTGTCGGCGCGGGCTTTGTCGGCGGAGATGAGCTCCGTCTTGGCGCCGTGCGCCTTGAATACCACGAGATCGAAGGTCGTAGTCTCCGAGACCGTCACATCGGCGGCTGCGGTGAGCGCGATGAGTGGAGCCAGCAGCGCCGCCGCGAATTGGATTCGAAAGTATCCGAGGCCCGAAGAGTTCGTACGCATGGCATCCCCTTTATAATTTTGAGATTTGCTTGCCAAGTACTTGCGAGCAGCCACGGCCGGACGCTCGTCATTTTGGTTGGATTCTAGCGCCAATCCCCGCCTGCGGCGAGAGGGCCGACAGGGGTGATTCGTCCATGAAAACACCGGCATGGAAGCGGGGCTTTGGCAGTCACCCTTGATCCTTGAATGATGCCCACGCTGCTTTGCGACGACGGACCATCGCGCCGATACCCGCCATGTGGGCGGTGTGGCTTCCGCCGCCCGGTCGCTTTACTGTTGCGGCGCCGCATTTTCTCGCGGCGCGCTGCTCACGCCTCGTACACCCACTTCCCGCCGAGCATGGTCCGCTCCACCTTGATGTCGAGCCACTGCTCCGCCGGAACGGCCATCGGATCCTGGTCGAGCACCGCGAGATCGGCGAGCTTGCCCGGGTCAATGGAGCCCTTGTCGTGCTCCTCGAACGAGGCATACGCGCCGTAGAGAGTGGCGGAGCGCAACGCTTCGGCGAGCGTGATGCGCTGACCCGCGCCCCACGCCGCGGCGGCGCATCGTCTATTGTTATTTGATCACCGCCAGCGCGTCGGTCAGCGAGGCGGCCGCCCGCCGTTCTCGGCCGCGCTCGCTCCCGCCCAACCCGCGACGCACGCCGCGGCACTCCATACACCCAGTATCCATGACCGCATGGCCGCCCTCCTGTTTTGTTGATTCATACACCGCCGGTGCACGCGCCGCCGCACACGCCGCTGCGCACACCGCCGCCGCACTGCCCGGAATGATAAGCTCGGGCGCACGCAAAGGAGAATCAAGTTGACGGCGTTTGATTTTCACGTTCTTTTGAGGACGCTCGTATTGCCGCCCTCGTCCAACCTGCTCCTGGCGCTGGCGGGCCTGCTGTTCTGGCCGCGCCGGCCGCGCCTCGGCGTCACCCTCTGCGCCGCGGGGATCGTGAGCCTCTGGGTGCTCGCCACGCCGGTGGTCGCGGATGTGCTCGCGCGCGCCGCCGAGGGCTACCCGCCGCTCGATCCATCGCACCTCACGGCGGCGCAGGCGCGCGCTCAGGCCATCGTGATTCTGGGAGGAGGCGTGCGCCGCGACGCGCCCGAGGCCGGCGGCGACGCCCCGGGCGTCCACACCGAGCTGCGGCTCGTCGAAGGCGCGAAGATCGCCCGTGCCACGCATCTACCCGTGCTGGTCTCGGGCAACGACCGCGAAGCCTTCGCCATGCGCCGCTTCCTCGAGGAGGACATGCAGGTGCCGGTGCGCTGGACCGAGGCCGCCTCGATCAACACCCATGAAAATGCGGTCTTCTCGGCCCGGCTGCTGCGCCAGCAGGGGATCGAGCGGATCATCCTGGTCACCTCGAGCGCGCACCTCACGCGCGCGGCCGCGGAGTTCCGCGCGGCGGGCCTCGAGGTCGAGGCCGCGCCCGCCGAGATGTGGACGTGGGACGAGCGCGGCGCGCTCGCGCTGGTGCCATCCGTATTGGCGCTGGAGCGCTCCCACACCGCCCTCTACGAGTGGGCCGGCAGGATGGTCCGATAGGCGGGCGCAATGGCCTATTTCACGAGCAGCGCGTTGACTTCGTCAATGTCCGCGGGATCCCCTAGCTTTTTAGTTCAAAGCCCCAGTCTGGACCCGAGCATTTCATTAAGCCGCTTACATTCAAGGGGAAATTGCACGCGACCGCAGATGCGGCCGCGCGCAGCTCGAATCTACAGGGCGATGAAAGGTCCCGGACCCGCGGAGGTCGAGTAGCCCTGAATCGCGATGGCTATGCGGCGTCCATAGAAAATCGGCAGGCCCCAATCGAAGCTTCCGGGCGCCGTGAAGGTTCCTCCGAGCTCGGGGAATGCGGTGAACGTCGGCTCGGCCTGCGCCTGCGTTTCTGCGTTGGCCACCGTGAAGCTCTCGGGAATGCTCGCACCCGTGCTCGCTCCATTCGCGTCCTGGCCCTGCAGCGTCGCGCCGAAGGTCTGTGTGCTCGCAGGACAATACAACCCGGCGAACCCGGCACTGGAGCATTGCTCGATGCTCGCATCGTTGAAGTAAATGGCGCTCGAACCCGAATCGAAAAGGCTGAAGCTGAGTGTTTGGCCGTTGAATACCGTCGTCAGGTATCCGCCGCTCGTGGCATCGAGGCTCAACACGGTCAGGGTGCCCAATTGATTGTTCGACTCGGTATCGATGCCGAATATCAGCGACCCCGTCACGCTCGCCGCCCCGTCGGCGGCGACGCTCGGCAGCACGATGATCGCGCCATTGTTGTCCGTGGCGAACATGGTCACGGGATTCGGCACCTGGCTAGTCAACGCGGCCATGGCGTTTTGGCATGTTGCCGGGGTGCACGAGTAGTAAAACGCGGGCACCGCCATGGTCGCGCAAGAGGGACCGCAGTCTTGCGCCAGCGCGCCGATACCGATGATCCCGTTGGCGCCGAACGCGGCCACCGTGTCCTCAGCCGGACCCGTGCTCGCGCAGTCGGACGGAACGTTCGGAAAGCGCGGATCTCCGATCAGGTGCACCGGTACCGAATGCGCCGATTCGCCCGAGACCTGCAGGTCCACGCGGCTCACCGGCCCCCAGCTGTAGCCGTCGACGAACACCATGCATTCCAGCAGCGAGGCGCCGCTCGACGTCGCCGTCACCGGCAGGCTCAACGTCAATGCCGGCGCCAGCAGGCGCAGCCCGGAAGAGCCCGTATCGACCTGAATGTGGTCGATGGTCTGACACTCGGTGGTGCTGCCCGGAACGCAAACCGTGACGGTGGTGTAGAGCGTATTGACGCTGATGGCCCTGAGCTGGGGCGGCCCGCCATCGACCACCACACCGACGACGTTCGCGGCCGGCGCCACGGGCTTCGAGGAGCCTCCCAGTGAGTTGCCGCCGCCGCCGCACGACATCGCCGACAGAGAGATCAACAGCGCACAGCCGCAGCGCAGCGCCCGCATCGGCGCGGAGTTCACTTAAGATCTCCGGCGGACACGCCGCCCGGAATCGCTTGCGGCAAATACGCACGGCCGTTGAATGCGCGCATGTGCCCGCTCGACTGCACCACCAGATCACTTTGCTGGATTTGCAGATGATGGTGATCCGAGTGCCTGGCTTTCGCCGCCGCGACGTACGCATCGAAATAGCGGCCCAGCACTTGCCGCAAATCCGGCATGAAGGGCCCGTTCCACGCGACGGCGAACACGATCCCGTCGGATCCGGAGTACTCCCGCACCAGGGTGCCTGAAGGCAACTGGATCTCGTTCACCCGATAAGCTCCCCGATCCGTTCCTTTGATCGAGCCGTGAAGCTGCTCGCCATCGGCCTGCACCGAGGCCTCCGGCTCACCCAGGGCTGCGGATGCCACGCACGGCGACAGCACTGCAAAGGCAATCGCACCCGCGGTGAGCAGGCGCATGAATGCAAACGGCGACGGCATGCGGAATCGGTCCATGACAAGGTTGGAGCGATTATCCCGCAATTTGGTTCATCCAAGGCGCCTGTCGTGTCGTGGAGACAGCGATTTCAGCGGCAGCCGCAAAGTACAGCCGCGGCTTCCGCGATATACTTCCCCACATTTCTTGACACCACGACAGAACCGGAATGCGGCATGATCTCGGCCGCGTGCAGTCTTGAGGAGATCGATCGGTGAGAACCATGGTGAAGATCGGGATCCTGGCTGCGGCGGCAGGCCTGGGGATCGCAGCCTGCCACGTCGGCGGCGGCTACACCGTCGGCGGCACGGTGACCGGGCTGCGGGGGTCCGGGCTGGTGCTGCAGAACAACTCCGGCGACAACTTGAGGCCGGGTGCGAGCGGCTCGTTCGTCTTCACCTCCTCGATCGACCAGGGAGGCGCCTATTCGGTCACGGTCCTGACGCAGCCGTCGGGCCAAACCTGCGTTGTGCACAACGGCTCCGGCACGATCGGAACCGCGGACATCACCAATGTGGTGGTGACCTGCACACAGCCGGGGCGTTTCGCCTACGTCGTCAATCAGGGCTCGAACAGCATATCGGCGTACTCGATCGATGCCGCGACGGGCGCGCTGAGCCCGGTCGCCGGCTCCCCGTTCGCCGCGACGGGCGCGACGCCGGTCGCCGCGGTGGTGGACCCCAACGGCACTTACCTGTACGTGGCCAACCATGGTTCCAACGACGTATCGGTGTTTGCGATCGACAGCACCACCGGCGCCCTCGCCTCGGCGGGGGAGCCGATCGCGGCGGGCAACGGGCCGTTCGCGGTGCTGGTGGATCCCGCCGATCAATTCCTCTACGTCGCCAACATGACGGACAACACGGTTTCGGTGTTCGCGATCGAGAGCGGTGGAACGGCGGCCCCCATCAGCGGCTCGCCGTTCGCGGTGGGCAGCCAGCCCACCTCCATGAAGACCGATCCCGGCGGGAACTTTCTCTACGTCACCGACTTTGCCGACGGCACCGTGGCCGCATTTTCCATCGAGACCGGCGCGGGCTCCATCGCCGCCATCGGCGGCTCGCCGTTCGGCTCGGGCGCGGGAGCCTTAGGCCTAACCATCGATCCGACGGGCACGCTGGCCTATGTGGCCAATGAGACCGCAAAGACGATTGCCGGCTATTCGATCAATCCTGAGACCGGTGCGCTCGCGGCTCTCTCCGGTTTCCCCCTGCCGACCGGCTCGAATCCCGAGGCGGTCACCGTCGACCCCGCGGGCCGGTATCTCTACGCGGCCAACGTCATCGCCGCGAACGAGCTCACCACCTTTTCCATCACACCCAGTACCGGTGCCGTCACGCGCGCCTCGAGCGTCGGCGTGGGCACCTTTCCGCTGTCCGTCGTCATCGATCCAAGCGGTCAATTCGCCTACGTCGCCAACGAGAATTCGGACGACGTCTCGGCGTTGTCGATCGATTCGGTCACCGGCGCGCTGGCGGCCGTCGGCACGTTCGCAGCAGGCAGCCAGCCGCGCTCGATCGCCATCGATTGAGCGCGGCTGCGACGCCGATCTCACGCGATCCCGCGTGCGGGTAGATACACTCGCGGCGTGAGTACGCGGTTGACCGGTTTCGCTTTCTTCGCGCCGCGTTTCGGCCTGTACGCGCGGCTCAGCATCATCGCCGCGGTGATCGTGGTCGAGATGCTGCTGGCGTCGTACCTGATCCAGATGACCCCGGTTGATCTGGTGCTCGGTCCCGCCCACCTGGTGCGCGAGGTTCAACACTGGCTGTTCCGCTTCCTCATCGCGTACGCCGCATCGCTGGCGATGCTCGTTTATCTGAGCGGCGGCGAAACGCGGAGCGCCGTCGCGGCGGCGGGATTCCATGCACCGGTACGGCCCGTTTGGGGGGTCGCGCACGGCCTGCTGCTCGTTCCTTTCGCCTTTCTCTCGGCCGAGCTTTATCGCTTTGCGCCGACGCTGCCGTTTGCGGCTCTCGCCGTCGCCTGGCATGCATGCGCGATCGCGGCGGTCCTCGCCCTGTTGGCGGCCATGGCGCCGCTGGCGGTGTGGGCCGAAGCCTCGCGGCGCACCGGCGGTCTTCCTCTTTATGCGCTTCTGCCGGCCGCCGCGGCGGTCGCCGCGATTCAGGGCAGCCAGATGCTGTGGGCGCCGGCGGCCAGGCTCACCTTCGCGCTCGTCCAGATTTTGCTGCAATCGCAGGGCCCCGCATTGCACATCGACCCGTCGACGTTGACCGTCTCCACCGACCGATTTGCGGTGACGATCTCGGAGGTATGCTCCGGCCTCGAGGGCGTGGGACTGATGCTGGCATTTTGCGCCGCGTGGCTCTGGTTCTTCCGACGCGAATATTATTTTCCGCGGGCGCTGCTCATCGTGCCGATCGGCGTGCTGCTCGTGTTCCTGTTGAACGCGGTGCGCATCGCCGCGCTGGTGCTCATCGGCGATGCCGGCTATGAAGGCGTGGCGACGGTCGGCTTTCATTCGCAGGCGGGCTGGATTGCCTTCAACCTCGCCGCCTTCGCGATCGCGATCCTCGCCCAGCGAAACCCATGGCTGAGCCGAACCGCGCGCGTGCGGCGCACGGCCGTGAATCCCACGGCGGCGTATCTGATGCCGCTGCTGGCCATCCTCGCGGCAGGGATGATCGCGCACGCCCTGTCCTCGGGATTCGACCTGCTGTATCCACTGCGCCTCGCGGGCGCGATCGGCGCGATGTGGCTCTACCGGCGCAGCTACGCAGGCCTCGACTGGAGATTCAGCTGGCGTGCGCTGCTCGTGGGAGCGGCGCTGTTCTGTGTCTGGGCGGGCTTCGCGGGCATCCTGACGGCTCCCGCGCCCGAGCCTCCCGCCTTGTCATCGCTTCCCGCCCCGCTGCGCGCGGCCTGGATCGGGTGCCGGCTGCTGGCCGGGACGGTCACCGTGCCGCTGGCCGAAGAGCTCGCGTACCGGGGATATCTGATGCGGCGTCTGATCGATCCGCGTTTCGAATCGGTCGCCTTCGCGGATGTGCGCTGGCCGGCGCTGGCGTTGAGCGCGCTCGCGTTCGGCGTCATGCACGGCGGTTTGTGGCTCCCGGGAATTCTGGCCGGGCTGGCGTACGGCGCAATCGCAAGGAAAACCGGCCGGTTGGGCGAGGCCATCGCGGCCCATGGCACCACCAACGCGCTGCTGGCCGGCTATGTGCTGCTCTTCCACCAGTGGCAGCTGTGGTAAATACAGCTCGCCACCAACCCCCGTACGAGGTTTCAAGCCAGATTCATTGTCCGGGGCGCCCGCCAGCCTCGAGGCGTGCCCGCTTCGAGGCTGGCGGCCGGCGGCGCTCAGTTCGGACCATCAGCTGTTGCGCGAGCTCGCGGCGTATATCGCCGCCAGACGCGGATTGTTGATCTTCATGACGGCGTGGGCAACCGCCTCCTCGCGGCAGCGCCGCACCGCGTCGCTGATCCAGCGGGGATTCGAGAATTGCGGGCAGACCTCGGCGGCCGCATTGACGATCCGGCGGTACAGCATTCGAGCGCCGCTGTCCGTATCGAGGCTCTGCGGGTCGTAATGGATGGCGACGCTGAGCACGTCGTCGTCGCTGGTGGCCGCGCTCGCAGCGCCGCTGCACGCCGCGCCGACGATGCCGCAGAGGAGCATGAGCGCAGTGCCGGTGGTGACAGTGTTCATATCGAATCTCCTTTTTGGGGCGGGTTGACAACGAGGCTATGAGACGCCGGCGGCCCCCTGCGTGTCTGCGATCCCGCATCGAGGTCGTCCCTGATAACCACGGATTCGTCCCGGGCGCCCTGCGGGATGGCCGCAAGCCCGGGTGTTTGCGCTAGGCTGCACGTCCATGATGGGTCATGAAGATGCCTCGACACAGCGCTACGCCGGGGGCCTGACGCGCCGCCAGTTTTTTGCCGTCGTGTGCTCGTTCTGGTTGTACGTCGCCGTATCGAACATCCTGTATGCGTACGGCATGCGCACCGGCATTGCCGCGATGACCAACCAGCCCCTGTTCGCGCCCTGGAATGCGCGCGCGCTGCAACATCTGCTGCTGCTGCCGTTCCTGCTGGTCTCGTACTGGGCGTCCCTGCGCATCCAGTGGCGGCCGGTGCTGGTCGCGATCCCCCTGCAGCTGCTGTTGGGACTCGTGTTTGCGGCGATCGCCTATCCGGCGATGTTCGTCGGGGAGCTCTCGGTGGGCGATGCGCACTGGCACGCGCAAATGATGTCGCACGCGGCATCTCCCTGGTCGGACCCCATGGTCATGTCGCTGTGGCTCGCGAGCTTCGTGAGCTTCCTGCCGACCTACGGTTTCGGCCTCGCCCTGGTGACCGGGCTGGCGCTGTACACGCGATTTCGCGATTCGGAGCTCAAGCGCGCGGCGCTCGAGCGCGAGTGGAGCGCCGCGCGTCTGGCGGCGTTGCGCATGCAGCTGTCGCCGCACACGCTTTTCAACCTGCTGCATACCATCCGCGGCCACATCGGATGGGACCCGAAAGGAGCGCAAGCCATGGTCGTGCAGCTCGCAGATCTGCTGCGCCGGCTGCTGAGCGCCGGCGAGCGGGAGTTCTCGCGCCTCGCCGACGAATTGCAGTTCGTCCGCCTCTACCTTGAGCTGCAGCAAAAGCGCTTCGCCGACCGGCTCACCGTCATTCTGCCGCCGGCCGAGGATGTCGCCCAGGTGTGGGTGCCGAGCTTGATCTTGCAGCCCTTGGTCGAGAACGCAGTGACGCACGGGTTGACCGGCCATCAAGGGCCGGTGGAGGTTCGCGTCGCGGTCGAGCGGATGCACGAGGCGCTCGTGCTGCGCGTGACCAACACGATTGCAGCGCAGGCGGCGCCCGGCGCCGAGGGGATCGGTCTCAACAATGTCCGAGAGCGCCTGGCCGTTCAGTTCGAGGGCCGCGCCAGCCTCACCGCCGGACCCCGCGGCGCACAATGGTGCAGTGAAATCACACTGCCCGTGATGCATGATTCGCCCGACAGGCGCGGCACCCGGCGTGCCGCGCGCGAGGTGGACGCATGATGAACGTGATCATCGTCGATGACGAACCGGCCGGCCGCCGCAGCCTGCGCGAGCTGTGCGAGACCGAGGGCGATCTGTGCGTGATCGGCGAGTACAGCGACGGCGCGACGGCGCTCGCGCAGATTCGAGCGAAGCGCCCGCAGCTGCTGTTTCTCGACATACAGATGGGGCCCATCAACGGAATCGAGCTCGCGCGGGCGCTGTCGCCCGATGAGCTGCCTGCACTGGTGTTCGTCACGGCCTACGATGCCTACGCGCTCGAGGCCTTCGAAGTCTGCGCCGTGGATTATTTGCTCAAGCCCTTCGATCAGGAGCGCTTCCGCAAGGCGCTGGCCCGCGTGCGCCCGCGCCAGGCGCAGAGCGGCTCCGACGAGCGCCAAGCCCTGCTGAGCGCACTCCTCGCGCAGCTCGAGCGCGGCGCCCGCGCACACCCCGAGGAGCGCCCGCGCCTGCTCGCGGAATTCAACGGCCGCCTGCACGTGATCGACGTGACCCGGGTCGAGTTGATCGAGGCGGATCGAAACTACGTCCTCATCCGGGTCGGACGCGACACCTTTCACGCCCGCAGCACCCTGAGCCAGGCGGAGCAGGCGCTGCGCTCCCAGCCGATGCTTCGGATCAGCCGCTCCTGTCTGGTCAATATGAATTACCTGCGCGAGGTGAACCGCACGCTGCGCGGCGATTTCATTCTGGTGCTGGCAGGAGGAGCGACCGTGACCAGCAGTGAAGGCTATCGCGCGAAGGTCAAGGATTACCTGAGCAGCCTGCGCATCACTCCGTGAAGCGCTCTGCTCACAGCATCTCCTCTCCGGCGAAGGGTGCGACCAGCTTTAACAGGAAGCGCTGCAGGCGCGTCGTCTCCGGATCCGTGCGCCAGACGCGTTCGGCGCCCGGTTCGCCGCTCGTCCACACGATGTGGCCGGCGTGGTCCAGCGACAGCCTGTAGCTGCCGTCCGCGCTGATGTCATCGAGCAGATTCGTCACCTGACGGGCGATATCGGCGCTGCGGATCACGAGGCCCAGTTCGCTGTTGGTGCGCGCGGATCGGGCATCCATGTTGAGCGAGCCGATGAACACGGTTTTCTGATCGATCACCAGCGCCTTCGCGTGCAGGCTCGCGCTCGAGCCGCGAAACGGATGAAACCGCGGGCGATGTTGGCCGAGCTTCGGCCGCACCTCGGCGATCTCGACCCCGAGCTTGAGCAGCGCCGCCCGGTAGCGCGAATAGCCGTTGTGCACCAGCGGCGAATCGGTGGATGCCAGGGAGTTGGTCAGAATTCTGATGTGCACGCCGCGCTCGGTGAGCTCGCGCATCAGCTCGACGCCCTGCTTTCCCGGCACGAAATACGGCGAGATCACGATGACCTCCTGCTGCGCCGAGCGCATCAAGGCGGCGACATTGTTGGCGATGGTCACCTCTTCGTCGGGCGAGGACTCGCTCGCGATTTTGGCCGGCCGGTCCGCGAGCACCGTGGCCGGCACCCAGGCGAGCGTCAGGCGGCCTTGATCGAGCTCGCGCGCCAGCCAATCGGCGGCATCGGCGGACACCTCGTCGCCCAGCGGCGCCGGCGGCGGAGGCGGCGGCTCGCTGGCCAGCGGAGCGGCGAGCGATGCGATCGGGTAGGCGTACTTGCTGTTCCAAAACGCGTCGAACGACGCCGAGAGCTGCGGCACGACGGGGCCGGCCGCCACGACGTCGAGGTCGATGAAATTGCTGCGCTTGTCGCGGGTGAAATATTCATCGCCGATGTTGCGCCCGCCGGTGATGGCGATCGCGTTGTCGGCCACGAACAGCTTGTTGTGCATCCGATGATTGATGCGCGGTATGTCGGATATTGAGTTCAAGATCCGGGTCCAGGTGGCGGACCGCCCGCCGGGAAATGGATTGAATACCCTGACGTCGACGTTCGTGTGCTGCTCCAGGTGCATGAAATGCCGGTCCTCGCCCGCGGTGTTGAGGTCGTCCACGAGCACGCGCACGCGCACGCCGCGATCCGCGGCGCCGCGCACGTGCTGCAGCAGGATGCGCGCGGACTCGTCCTGGTGAATGATGTAGTACTGAATATCGAGCGTGCGCTCGGCGCGGTCGGCAAGCGCGATCAGACTGTCGAAGGCCTCCTCTCCCGAGGCGAGCAGGCGGATGCCGGACAGGTTTCGGGGGTTGTCGTCCTCGCTTGCAAGGGTGATGCGGCCGAGGGTGGTGGTTTGCGGTGAGCGCATGGCCTCGCTGCGGTACTTGATGACGTGCTGCGGCAGGCCCACGCAGCCCGCGAGGAGCAGAGAAGCGCAGGCCACGCCCGGACACACTGAGCGGGTTCTGAGCATCCGTGGATGATATCAGGCAAACTTTGCGGCCATGCATGCACGACGCCCCATACGCAGCTTCGTCCTGCGCGCCGGCCGCATCACCGCCGCGCAAGAGCGTGCGCTCACGCGAGCTTTGGCCGGCTTTCGGCTTGGAATTCACCGGCGCCCCGATCGACCTCGACGCGGCCTTCGGCCGCTCGGCGCCGCGCTGCCTCGAGATCGGGTTCGGGTCGGGCGAAGTCATCGGCGCGCTGGCGCAGGCGCATCCGCAGAACGATTACCTGGGCATCGAGGTGCACCGCTCCGGGGTGGGCCGATTGCTCCTTAAGGCCGAGCAGGCCAAGCTCGCCCATGTGCGCGTCATCTGCCATGACGCGGTCGAGGTGCTGGCGACCGCCATTCCCGATGGGTCATTCGACGAGGTGCTGATTTTCTTTCCCGACCCGTGGCACAAGAAGCGCCATCACAAGCGCCGCTTGATCGATGCGCCATTCGTCGACCTGCTGGCGGACAAGCTGCGACCGCAGGGCATCCTGCGGCTGGCGACCGATTGGCACGCCTACGCCGAGCAGATGCTCGAGCTGTGCAATGCCTGTGTGCGGCTGCGCTCCCAGAGTACGGACGGTACGTTCGTGCCGCGGCCGCAGTTCCGTCCGCCGACCCGGTTCGAGCGGCGCGGCGCCCGCCTGGGACACGGCGTGTGGGATTTGGCTTACGCACGATGCGGGCCGTAGCGGCGGCCGATGCTGCTGCGCGCAAAATTTTTTAATTGCACGCAGGGCTCATTGAGAGTTGAATTGGGCTGAATATAGCAGGGCGGAGACGGCCATGAACGTAGTGAAGCCGGTCGTAGGTCAGTGGTACCGCGGGAGGTACCAACGAGCTGTTCGAAGTGGTCGCAATCGATGACGAGGACGAGACCATCGAGGTCCAGTACTTCGACGGCACGGTGACCGAGATCGATTTCGACGCATGGAAGGAGCAGCTTCTCGATGACCTCATCGACGCCGCGGACGCTCCTGAGGATTGGTCGGGAGCCGTCGATGTCGAGGCCGAGGATTTGGACCGCGAATTCGAAGACAACCCGCGCACCGCCTGGTCGAGTCCGCAGGATCGATCGCTGCGCCGGTAGGAGCCTCAAGTGCTCGCGTTGGCCGCTTCGCGCGCTTCGAGCGCGCCGATGCGCCGCCGCAGGATCAGCAGCAGCGCCAGACCCGGCATCGCCGTCAAAAAAGTGATCACGAAGAAATTCGCCCAGCCGATCCTCGACACGACGATGCCCGCGACATAGCCCATGACCCTGCTGGGAATGCTCGCCAGCGCCGACAGCAACGCGTACTGAGTGGCGCTGTAATTGGCGCTGCACAACGACACCAGAAACGCGACGAATGCGGCCAGGCCCATGCCGCCGATGCCGGTGTCCAGGGATGTCGCGAGAACCAGCAGCCACACCTTTTTGCCTGCAAGCGCCAGCCAGACGTACAGCAGGTTGGTCAGCGCCTGGCCGATGCCGAAAATCAACATCGATTTGAACGTGCCCCAGCGCATGTAGACCCAGCCGCCGATGGCCACGCCGATCATGCTCGACACGGTCATGTTCACTTTGCCGGCGATGCTGAGCTCGTCCAGCGAGAATCCCACGCCCTTGATCATGAAGGCGCTGTACAAGCTGAGCGCGAACGCGTCGCCCACCTTGTAAAGCAGCACCAGCAACACGAATCCCCACTGCGCCTTGCTGGTCTGAACAACTCGCGCAGCGGATGCCACACGGCGTCCGCCAGGGTGCGAGGCGGCTGGCCCGGCACTTGCGGCTCCGGCGCCCATAGCGTCCCGAAGAGTCGTCGCCGCCATGAGGCAGGCCACCATCAGAAAGGCCAGCCGCCAACCGAGGTGCGCCGGCAATCAACACCAGCACGGCGCCCGCCAACATCGCGGCCGTACGGTAGCCGAATGATTGGGCGCCGCGGCGGCCAGGCCGCGCTCGCTGACCGGGAATCGTGTCCACTCGATACGCATCGATCACGATATCCTGGGATGCCGAGAGTGACGCCACCAGCACCGCCAACGCCGCCGAGCAGGTAGAGCTCTTCTGTGGGGGAACACAAGCCCATGGGGCGATGGCGATCGCTGAGACAGACCTGAAAGACCAATATCCAGCCGCGGCGGCGGCCCGAGCAGCGGCGGCATGTACCGGTCGAGGAGCGGCGCCCACAAAAATTTGAAGTTGTAGGGCAGACCGACCAGCGAAAAAATCCGATGGTCTTGATCGTCGAGGCCGGCGGACGCCAGCCACGCCTGCACGGTGAATCCGGTCAAATTGAATGGCAGCCCCGAGGCGAAGCTCAGCACCAGACGGCCGCCATGCGCTTGTCGCCAAGCGCCTGCAGCAGCGTGGGCTTCGCAGCAGCCGTCAAACGCACTCGAACGCGGGTGATCGCGCATGGCGCGCGATGATAGCAGGAGGCAACGGCGACAGGCCGGTCACGCTGCGCTTGCGAGCGCTTGCGGCACGCCTTTCCCTTGCGAGACTGCCGGCCCTATGACATTGGCCTATCAAACGGAGTTCATCGATCTGTGCATGCGGCTGGGCGTGCTGAAGTTCGGCGGCTTCAAGCTCAAGTCGGGGCGCGACAGCCCGTATTTCTTCAATGCGGGCCTGTTCAGCTACGGGAGCCGCCATCGCGGCGGTGGGCCGCGCCTACAGCGACGCCATGGTCGCCTCCGAGCTGACCTTCGACATGCTGTTCGGCCCGGCCTACAAGGGCATCCCGCTGGTCGACCGCCGCCGCCGCCGCGCTCGCCGAGCGGCACGGGCTCGATCTGCCGTTCGCGTTCAACCGCAAGGAATCGAAGGATCACGGCGAGGGCGGCATCATCGTCGGCAGCCCGCTGCAAGGGCCGGGTGCTGATCGTCGACGACGTCATCACCGCCGGCACGGCGATCCGCGAATCCATCGACATCATCCGCGCGGCCGGCGCGCACCCGGCCGGCGTGCTGCTCGCCCTCGACCGCCAGGAACGCGGGGCGATCAGCCCGTTGTCGGCCGTTCAGGAGGTGCGCGAGCAGTTCGGGATCCCGGTCATCGCGGTGATCAGCCTGCAGCGATCTCATGCACCACATGCGCGAGCCGGGCCGCCTGGCGGAGCTCGCCGCCATGCAGCGCTACCGGGACCGCTACGGCCTCACAGATTGAGGCAATACGCCCTGGAAAACGCGCCTGCCCGCGGCTCAAAATGGCGCCGGCCTCGAACGGGGATGTGCTCGTGAAACATCGTAGCTTGGATCCTCTGTGCGTCGGTGCTGCTCGCTGCGGCGGCGCTCATGCCGGCGCAACAGCACCAGCTCGACCGCCACCCAAAACGTCGTACAAATGGGTGGATGAGCAGGGCAGTCACCCACTACGGCGACCACATCCCGCCGGAATACGCGGCCCAGGAGCACGACGTGATCAACTCGCCAGGGGATCGAGGTGCGAGCACACAGGAGGCGCAGAAGTCCCCCGAGCAATTGGCCCTCGAGGATCAACAGAAAGCTCGAAGCGGCGCAGCGCGCGAACCGCGACCACAACCTGCTGAACACGTACGGTTCGGTGCAGGAAATCGAGCACCTGCGCGATCAGCGGCTCACCTTGCTGACCGACCAGATCAAGGTCACGGCGCAATTCCTCGAGATACTGAACGGCAAGATTGAGCAAGCTGCGCGCGGCGAGCATGCGCTTCAAGCCCTACAGCACCGATCCGAACGCGCCGCCGATGTCCGACCAGCTGGCCGAGGACCTGGTGCGCGTCGGCAGCGACATCCGCACGCAGGAAGAGAATCTGCGCCAGAAGCGCGCCGAGGAAGCCGTCATGACCAAGCAATTCGAGAGCGACATCGCGCGCTTCAAAGAGCTGAAGGGCATCCATTGACGCCGAAGACCCGCATCCTACTGGGCGTCACCGGCGGCATCGCCGCCTACAAGAGTCCCGACCTGGTGCGCCGGCTGATCGAGCGCGGCGCCGAGGTGCAGGTGGTGATGACCGCATCGGCGCGACAGATTCGTCACCCCCATGACCTTCCAGGCGGTGTCCGGCCGCCCCGCCCGCAGCGATCTGTGGGACAGCGCCGCGGAAGCGGCCATGGGCCACATCGAGCTTGCGCGCTGGGCGCAGCTCGTGCTGATCGCCCCGGCCGAGCGCGGACTTCATCGCGCGCTTGGCGGGCGGCCGCGCGGACGATCTGCTCGCCACGCTGTGCCTCGCGACCGAAGCGCCGGTGGTGCTCGCGCCGGCGATGAATCGCGTCATGTGGGCGAACAAGGCCACTCAGGCGAACATCGACACTCTGATCTCGCGCGGCATGCGCATCCTGGGCCCCGCTTCCGGCAATCAGGCCTGCGGCGAAATCGGCGCGGGGCGCATGTGGGAGCCGAAGCAGCTGGCCGAGTCGCTGCTCGAGCCGCCGGCCAATGCCGGCTGCTGGCCGGCCTCAACGTGCTGATCACGGCCGGGCCGACGCGCGAACGTCTCGATCCGGTACGCTATCTGACCAACCGCAGCTCGGGGAAAATGGGCTTTGCAGTCGCCGCCGCCGCGCGCGAGGCGGGCGCACACGTCACCCTGGTGACCGGCCCGGTGCAATTGCCGACCCCCGCGGGCATCACGCGCATCGACGTCGAGAGCGCGCGCGACATGTACGCGGCCGTGCACCGCCATGTCGCCGAGGCGGACGTGTTCATCGCCGCCGCGGCGGTCGCGGATTTTCAGCCGGTGAGCGTGGCCAAGCAGAAGATCAAGAAGCAAGGCGGCACGGTCAAGCTCGATCTCGAGCCGGCTCCCGACATCGTCAAGTCGGTGGCCGAGATGGCCAAGCGGCCGTTCGTGGTCGGCTTCGCCGCCGAGACCAACGACGTCGAGGAGAACGCGCGCAGCAAGCTCAAGCGCAAGAAGCTCGACATGATCGCCGCCAACCAGGTCGGCGACGGCATGGCTTTCGACTGCGAGGACAATGCGCTCACCGTGCTGTGGCCGGGCGGAAAAGCCGAAGTCGCACGCGCGCCGAAGATCGAGGTCGCGCGCGCACTCATTGCGCTGATCGCCAGGCGCCTGCCGCCGTCCGGACGGCACTCCGCGGCGCGGCGCGCGCAAGCGCCGCGCCGCCGCCGCCCGCACCCTGCCGCCGATCCGCGCATCCGATTGCGCAGCCGGCGCGTGCGCCGCTGAGCCGATGCAACGCACGGTCAAGCTCAAGATCCTGGACCCGCGCATCGGGCGCGAGTTTCCGCTGCCCGCGCACGCGACGCCGGGCTCGGCCGGGATGGATTTGCGCGCCTGCCTCGCGGCCCCGCTGGTGCTGCCGCCGGGCGGCGCGGAGCTGATTCCCACCGGCATTTCGATCTACGTCGAGGATCCCGGTCTCGCCGCGTTGCTGCTGCCGCGCTCCGGCCTCGGGCACAAGAACGGCATCGTGCTCGGCAATCTGGTCGGCCTGATCGATTCGGATTACCAGGGGCCGCTGATGGTGTCGTGCTGGAACCGCGGGTCGGCGCCGTTCACCGTGCAGCCCGGGCGATCGGATCGCGCAGCTGGTGATCGTGCCGGTGGTGCACGTCAATTTCGATGTGGTCCAGGACTTCACCGCAACCGAGCGCGGCGGCGGCGGGTTCGGCAGTTCGGGGCACCGGTAAACGAGCAGGGCGAGAGTGCGGCAGCGCGCACCAAGGGCGCCGTCAATCTCCGCGCTCGCCCGCGAAATGACGCTGGCGGATGCAGGCTCCTCCCGCCATGCTCGAAAACATGGCAATTCGGGATTGGCCGAGCGATGAACGGCCGCGCGAGAAACTGCTCGAGAAAGGCGCCGCCGCGCTGTCCGATGCGGAACTGCTGGCGATTCTGCTGCGAACCGGCCGGGCGGGGCATTCCGCCCTCGATCTCGCCCGCGACATGCTCAAGAGCTTCCATTCACTGCGCAAACTGATCGCCGCCGACCGCGCGCGCTTCTGCGCCGAGCCGGGCCTGGGACCCGCCCGCTTCGCCGAACTGCAGGCCGCCGCCGAGATCTCACGGCGGCAGCTGTCGGAGACATTGCGCGCCGGCCCGTCGCTCGCGAGCCCGCGGGCAACCTGCGATTTCCTCAGCGCCAGGCTGCGCGACCTCGAGCACGAGGTGTTTTGCTGCCTGTATCTCGACAAGCGCCATCGGCTGATCCATTTCGAGGAGCTGTTCCGCGGCACCATCGACGGCGCGAGCGTGCATCCGCGCGAAATCGTGAAACTGGCCCTGCAGCGCAATTCGGCGGCGGTGATCGTGGCGCACAACCACCCGAGCGGCGTCGCGGAGCCGAGCCAGGCCGACGAGCTGATCACGCAGCGGGTGAAAGAGGCGCTCGGCCTGGTGGACATACGCCTGCTCGATCACATCATCGTGGGCGACGGCGCGAGCGTGTCGATGGCGGAACGTGGACTCATCTGAATACGCAGCGCCCATCGGGGATCTGAGGCAGCTCGCGGCAGAGGCGCGTCATCGCCTGCCTCGTCGCGTGAGATAGACGGGATCGGTGCAAAAACAACGCCTTAGCCGCCCCCACATGCGTCTGGTTGCCCGATCGAGCCCCACCTGGTATAAAGCGCGGCTGTCCCAAGGTGCTCAAGTTCGAAGGTTACGCCGCCATGTCGCGAGTCTGCCAAGTTACGGGCAAAGGCCCCAAAACGGGTAATACGGTTTCCCATGCGAACAATCGCAAGCGGCGCCGCTTTTTGCCGAATTTGCACACGCACCGGTTCTGGCTGGAGACGGAGAAGCGCTACGTGAGCCTGCGCGTGACCACACGCGGCCTGCGCACCATCGAGAAGCGCGGGGTGGATGTGGTCGTTGCCGATCTTCGCGCCCAAGGCGTCAAGGTTTAAGGAGCTGCCGCATGCGCGATAAGATAAAGCTGGTCTCCTCCGCGGGCACCGGGCACTACTACACCACCACCAAGAACAAACGTCTGCATCCGGACAAGATGGAGACCAAGAAATTCGATCCCGTCGTGCGCAAGCACGTCGCCTACAAGGAATCGAAGATCAAGTAGCCGCAATTGCGCCGGCAGCCGCGACGGCACGGGCCCCTTGCGATCAAGTGTCCCTCGCGGTAATCGCCAGGGCAGCTTCCATGAGATTCGGCGCAACGAGGTCCGGCGCCGCTGCACCCGTGATGCAGGCGCTTTGCCGGCGATCAGTATCGTCGTCGCCCGGCACGGCGCCCGAGCATTTGAGCGGTCGCCTCGAACGCCTCGCGATGTTGGCGCAGCTCCTGCTGCAGCAGGGCTTGCGCTTCAGGCAGCGGAGTTTCGCATGGTCGATTGCCCGGCAGCATAACCATCTCCCCCCATTCACCTGACTCCTTCGAGGCATTCTAGCCGACGGCGAGCACCCGCCGCGTGCATGACATATCCTTGGTGCCATGCCCGAGCTGCCTGAAGTTGAAACCACCCGCCGCGGCATCGCCCCCGGCCTGCTCGAGCATCGCATCATCGACGTGGCGGTGCGGGATCGCCGGCTGCGCTGGCCAATCGCCGCGAGCTTCGAGTCGGCCGTGCGCGGTCAGACCGTGCGGCGCATCGAGCGGCGCGCCAAATACATCTTGATCACGCTCGACACGGGCACCTTGATCCTGCATCTCGGCATGTCGGGGAGTTTGCGCATGCTCGCGGCCGCCGTGCCTCCGCGCCCGCACGATCATTGGGACATTCTCCTGGACTCAGGAAAGGTGCTGCGATTCCACGATCCGCGGCGCTTCGGCAGCGTGCATTGGACCGAGTCCGACCCCCGTTCGCACCCGCTGCTGGCCAAGCTCGCCCCGGAGCCGTTGAGCGCGGAGTTCGACGCGGAATATTTGTTTCGCGCGACGCGCAAACGCACGGTCGCCATCAAGCATCTCATCATGAATTCGCAACTGGTCGTGGGCGTCGGCAACATCTACGCGAGCGAAGCCCTGTTTCGCGCACGCATCTCCCCGCGCCGCGCCGCCCGCCGCTTGAGCCGGGCACAGGCGCAGGCCCTGACGCAGGCCATCAAGCAGGTGCTGGGCGAAGCCATCCGCATCGGCGGCACCACGCTGCGCGACTACGTCAATGCCGAGGGGACACCCGGCTATTTCGGGCAGCAGTTATTCGTCTACGAACGTGCCGGGGAACCCTGCCGCGTCTGCAAGAGGCCGGTGAAGCAATTCGTGCAGGGTCAGCGATCCACGTACTGGTGCTCCGCCTGCCAGCGCTGAGCGCTCAAGACGTCAGGTGCTACGCCGGCTTCAGCACCGTCACTTCAGTGCGCGCGAGCAGCCGGGTGAAGCCGCGATCGAACGTGACCAGGTGGCTGCCGAGAGTCCTCACTGCCGCCGCGATCCAGGCGTCGGTAATGTCATTGCCAGCAAGTTCATGATCGCGGCTCAGCTGGCGCAGCGTCGGCCATTCGCGCCCGAGCTCCGGCATATCAACGCCCGGAATCGCCAGCAGCGAGTCGATGAAGTCGAGTGCCGCGCCGATCGGGGCGGGCGCTACGAAGACCTTTGCGTTCGTCGCCAGGCGCAAAAACCCGGCAGCGATCATCGGCAGAATCTCGATCTTCCCGCCCGCATCGCACGCGGTAATGGCTTGCTTTAGCCAGCCGAGCGCAGGCGCGTGATGCACGTGGTCGGAGCGCGAAGCGGCCAGGAGAACGTTGAGGTCAGGCGCCATCGTCCGCCGCTTCGAGCAACGCGCGGTTCGAAAGCGGATCGACTCCCGCCACGAGCCCGCCCGTGCCGTGGTGGATCGCGAGCGCCCTCGACGGCTTGCGTCTGCCCGACCGGGGTCGGCGCAGCCGCAGACGCAAACCTTCCTCGATCAAAGCGGTGAGGCTCTTGCGTTCGCGAGCCGAGGCGGCCTTCGCCTTGATCAGCAGTTCGTCGTCGATATCGAGTGTCGTCTTCATGCAGTCAGTATACAGAATTCTGTATGGTCATTATAGGGATCGCGCAGGCCGACAGCAAGCGCGCGAACCGGATTCGCGCAAGGCCGCGGCGTCAATACACAAGCCCCTCGCCCTCGCCGCGCGGATCCGCGGCCGCTTCGACCTTGCCGCGGGCAAAATCCAAGGTGATCGCCTGCATGTTGCCCCAGCGCCGGCTGCCCTGTTCGAGCTTGTGGCCCATGGCCTCGAGCTGGGCGATTTCGCTCTCCGCCAGCGCCCCCTTTTCATACTCGACCACGTCGGGCAGGTATTGATGATGGTAGCGGGGGGCCGATACGACCTGCGCGGCGCTCATCCCGTCGAGGTAATCGAGCGTCCCCAACAGCACCATGCTGATGATGTAGCTGCCGCCCGGGGTGCCGATGATCATCATCCCCTGCGGAGTATCGACGAAGGTGGGCGTCATGCTTGACAGAGGACGCTTGTTCGGCTCGATGTCGTTCTGCGCGTTGCCCACCAGGCCGAACACATTCGGCGTGCCCGGCTTGATGGAGAAATCATCCATGGTGTTGTTGAGCAGCACGCCGGTCTTCGCAACCATCTCGCCCGAGCCGAAGAACAGATTGACGGACAGCGTGCCCGCCACCCGATTGCCGCTGGCATCCAGCACGGAAAAATGCGTGGTTTGCAGTCCCACCGGCGCGGTCTCGACCCCCGGCAGCAGATCGCTCGGCATCGCCTTGTCGGGCCGGATGCTCGTGCGCTGGCCCGCCGCATAGTCTTGGCTGGTGAGCCGGGCGAGCGGCATCTGCACGAAATCCGGATCTCCCAGGTAGACCGCCCGGTCGCGGTACGCACGGCGCATCGCTTCGATGACGAGGTGTTTGCGCGTGGCGGAATCGACGCTCTTCAGATCGAAGCCCGACAGGATGTTGAGCGCATCGAGCAGCGCAACCCCGCCCGAGGAAGGCGGCGATGCGGAGACGATGCGTGCCCCGTGATAGTCGCCGACCAGGGGATTGCGCTCGACGACCCGATACGCCGCAAGGTCCGCCATGGTCCAAATACCGCCGCCTGCCCGCACTCCGCTCACCAGATCCTCGGCCACCCGCCCGGCATAAAATCCCTTCGTGCCCTGCGCAGCGATCGCCTCGAGCGTGGCGGCAAGATCCGGCTGTTTGATCGGCGCGCCGAGCTCCGGGACCGCGCCCTCGGCGGTCAAGAACACCCGGGCGGCATCGGGGGAGCGCAGCAGCAGCTCGCGCTTGTAGCGGATTGCCGCCTGCAGCCGCGGATACAAGGGAAAGCCCTCGCGCGCCAGTCGGATGGCGGGCTCGAGGCTGACCTTCAGCGGCAATTTCCCATAGTGGTGCGCCAGGTAATCGAATGCCGCCGGCTCCCCCGGAATGGCCGCGGCCAGCGGCCCGTCGATCGAAGCGCGCGCAATGGGATTGCCGGCCTTGTCCAAGTACATGTCGCGCGTTGCGGCGCCCGGCGCCTTTTCGCGTGCATCGAGCATCGTTTCGAAGCCGTCGGATTGGCGATGCAGCAGATAGAACCCGCCCGCCGCCGATACCGGAGCTGGTGGGTTCGACCACCGCCAATGCCGCCGATACCGCAACGGCCGCATCGAATGCATTGCCGCCTTTGGCGAGCACTTCCTGGCCGGCTTGACTCGCCAACGGGTAGGCGCTCGCGACGGCCCCGGGGTGCGCGGCGGCGCGAACGGGCGGTGGAGCGTGGAGGGCATCACCATGCGCCAGCGGCGCCAGCGCCGCCAGCGCCACCGCGGACAGCGTCGCCGCGGTCAGCGCCGCGATCCGGGCCGCGACGAACCTCGAGTGCCGGCGCGGCGACGCGATCGAAGCCGGCGGTGCTGCGGCTGACCCCGTCAAGGCTTGCGATGCCGTTTCAATTCGATTTCGACGATGGGGTGCACGAACTCGGACACGTTGCCGCCGAGGACCGCGATTTCGCGCACCAACGTCGAGGAGATGAAGGTGTACTGCTCCTGCGGGGTCATGAATACCGACTCGATTTCCGGGGTGAGATGGCGGCTCATGTTGGCCAGCTGAAACTCGAATTCGAAGTCCGATACGGCGCGCAGGCCGCGCACGATCACCGACAGACCATTGGCTCGCGCAAAGTCGACGGTGAGGCCCTCATAGCCCTTCACCTCGACGTTGGGCACGTCGACGAGCACGCGGCGCGCCATGTCGACGCGCTGATCGAGTGAGAACATCGGCGCCTTGTTCGGGTTGGCGGCGATGGCGACCACCAGGCGATCGAAGATGCTGGCCGCGCGACGCACCAGGTCGTGGTGGCCATTGGTGATCGGATCGAAGGTCCCCGGATAGACAGCGTTTCTTTTATGCATTGGAAGTCCGAGCAGTGACGCGCGCCAGATGATACCCCACCTCGCCCGCCGACTTCGATTTGAGCAGCTGCCAGTGCGGCGGCAGCGCGGGGACTCCGGCGGCCCGCTCGCTTTCCAGGTACACCCAGCCGCCGTTCTTGACCCAGTGGCCGGCGTCGAGCAACGGAACATATTCCGTGAGGGCGCCCTGCCCGAAGGGCGGATCGAGAAAAACCCCATCGAAGGGCTCGCCGGGCGCGCGCAGAAATCGCGCCGCGCCCAATTCCATCACTCGCGCCCGCGCGCTGCCGCCCAAACGCTCGAGCTCCTCCTGGAGCGTGCGCGCCGCGGCCCGGGCCTGCTCGACGAAGACCACTTCCCGGGCGCCGCGCGAGAGAGCCTCGAGCCCGAGCGCACCGGAGCCTGCAAACAGATCCAGGCAGCGGGTGCCGGCGATGTCGTGCTGCAGCCAATTGAACAGGGTCTCGCGCACGCGGTCGGGGGTCGGCCGCAGTCCCGGGAATGTCGGGAAACCCGACGCGCCGGCCGCGCCAACCGCCGCCGATGATGCGCACGAAATTGCGTTTGCCGGGGACCGGCTTATCGAGCTTGGGACTGGTCACCGCGCTCATCATACCCAAGGTCAAGGTGCCGGATGCTCTGCTAAGCTTTGCGCCTATGACGAACGAAGCCGACAAGCCCGGCGTGCGCGGCTTCTTCAAGCGCCTGCGTGCCAAGTTGAACGCGGGGCCCGCTTGGCTCACCGCCGACATCAAGGAATTGCTGCCCGGACCGCAAGATCGATGCGGAGATCCTCGACGAGCTCGAAACCCGGCTGATCACCGCCGATGTGGGCGTCGAGGCGACCTCACGCATTCTCGAGGAGCTGCGGCGGCGCGTGGCGCGCAAGGAGCTCGACGACGTCGATGCATTGCTCAAGGCGCTGAGCGAGGCGATGCTCGACATCTTGAAACCGGTCGAACGCGCCGCTCACGATCGACCCGCAGATCAAGCCCTACGTCATCCTGGTGGTCGGCATCAACGGCGCCGGCAAGACCACGACCATCGGCAAATTGGCGCATCGGCTGCTCGCCGAGGGACGCAGCGTGATGCTCGCCGCCGGCGACACGTTTCGCGCCGCGGCGCGCGAACAGCTGGAAATCTGGGCCGAGCGCAATCGGGTACCCATCATCGCCCAGCAATCGGGGGCCGAGCCGGCGGCGGTCATCTTCGACGCCCTGCAGGCGGCGCGCGCGCGGGACATCGACGTGCTGATCGCCGATACCGCCGGCCGGCTGCACACCCAATCGCACCTGATGGACGAGCTGAAGAAGATCAAGCGCGTGCTCGCGCGCCTGGATCCCGCGCGCGCCGCACGAAGTGCTGCTGGTGCTCGACGGCACCATCGGGCAGAACGCGGTCGCGCAGGCCGAGCAGTTCAACAAGGGCCTGGGAGTCACCGGCCTCGTCGATCACCAAGCTCGACGGCACCGCCAAAGGCGGCGTGGTGCTCGCCATCGCACAGAAGTTGAACATTCCGATCCGATTCGTCGGCGTCGGCGAGGAGACCGAGGACTTCGGCGTATTCAATGCCGCGGAATTCGTCTCGGCGCTGCTGAAATCCGCGAGCAGCGAGGAGGAACGCGCGGAGGGCCGCCCCGCATGATCCGCTTCGATCAGGTTCACAAACGCTATGCCAACGGGCGCGAGGCCTTGGCGGGCGTGTCGTTCACCATCGAGGCCGGCGAGCTCGCATTTTTGACCGGCCACTCGGGCGCCGGCAAGAGCAGCATCCTGAAGCTGATCGCTCTCATCGAGCGGCCCGACGCGCGGCCAGGTCATCATCAACCAGAAAAATACCGCCGTCGATCAAGCCGCGCGGCATCCCGCAGTTCCGACAGGCTCATCGGCGTGGTGTTCCAGGATCACAAGCTGCTGCATGACCGCCCGGTGGCCGACAATGTCGCGCTGCCGCTCATCATCGCCGGCATGCCGAAGCGCGAGATCGACAAACGCGTGCGCGCGGCGCTCGACCAAGTCGGCCTGCTTGAGCAAGGAGAAATGCCGGCCGCTCGAACTCTCCACCGGCGAGCAGCAGCGGGTGGGCATCGCGCGCGCGGTGGTCGCCAAGCCCATGCTGCTGATCGCGGACGAGCCCACCGGCAACTTGGATCCCGATCTCGCGCGTCGAGATCATGCAGCTGTTCAAGCGCTTCAACGACGTCGGAGTCACGGTGGTGATCGCGACCCACGATGTGCACCTGATCGATCGATTCGCCGCGCGGCGCATCGTGCTCGATGAGGGGCGGGTGGTGAGCGCCGCCTCGGACGCTGGTCGCGTAAGTTGGCCGGCGCCCTGCAAACCTGGCTTGAGCGCCACGCCCAGACCCTGGTGGGTTCCCTCGGCCGCATCGTGCGGCATCCGCTGGCGACGCTGATGACCATGGCGGTCATTGCGGTCGCGCTCGCGCTGCCGCTGTTTCTCGACGTGCTGCTGCAAAACGCGCGCGCCGCGACCGCCGACTGGAATCAGGCGTTCGACTTGTCGGTCTACCTCGACAAGAAGGCCGGCAGCGAACGCACCCTGAGGCCTCGCGAAGCAGCTGCGCGCCCGCGAGGATGTGGCTGCGGTGCGCGTCATCACGCGCAGACCAGGCGTTCGAGGATTTTCGAGCCGCTTCGGGATTCGGCAAGGCGCTCGATGCGCTCGCGGACAACCCGCTGCCGAACACCCTGGTGGTCACCCCGACCCTGGCGGCGAGCACGGCCGAGGGGACGGAGGCGCTCAAGTCGAGCATCGCGGCGATGCCGGACGTTGAAATCGTGCAGCTCGACACCGAGTGGGTACAGCGGCTGAACGCGATGCTGGACGTGCTGCGGCGCATCGTGTGGCTGACCGGCGCACTGCTCGGCTTAGGCGTCGCACTCGTCATCGGCAACACCATCCGCCTGGATATTTTGAACCGGCGCGCCGAAATCGAGGTCATGAAATTGGTGGGCGCCACCGACAGCTTTGCGCGCCGGCCGTTCCTCTACAGCGGCATCTGGTATGGCCTGGGCGGGGGCCTGGGTGCGCTGCTCGTGGTCGCCCTGGCGCATGGCAGTTCTCGCCGGACCGGTCGAGCATTTGGCGGGGCTCTACGGCAGCCGGTTTCATCTGAGAGGCTTGGGATGGGTGACCGGCCGCGCGCGTTTTAGGGCTCGCGGTCGCCTTGGGCTGGTTCGGCTCCTGGGTGGCGGCGACGCGACATATCCGCGCCGTCGAGCCCGCTTAATCCATTGTATTTATTGAGTTTATAGGCTCTGCGAACTATGCGCATTCATTAGCACTCTAACGCTCGAGAGTGCTATTATTCGCCCGATCGTTGATCAGGAGGTTTCTGATGGCTACCGCCTTGGTCGCTAAACAAACTGGCTTGGTGTTCGCAGGCCCCGTCGGGAGCCTCGATGCGTATATCGACCGCGTTTCGCAGATTCCGGTTCTCTCGAAGGAGGACGAGGTGGCGCTTGGCCACCCGCTTTCGCACCGAGGCCGATCTGGATGCGGCGCGGCAGCTGGTGCTCTCGCACCTGCGATTCGTGGTGCACATCGCGCGCGGCTATCTGGGCTATGGCCTGCCCATGGGCGATCTGGTGCAAGAAGGCAATGTGGGCCTGATGAAGGCGGTCAAGCGCTTCGACCCCACCGTCGGCGTGCGCCTGGTTTCGTTCGCGGTGCATTGGATTCGCGCCGAGATTCACGAGTACGTGCTGCGCAATTGGCGGCTGGTCAAGGTCGCCACCACCAAGTCGCAGCGCAAGCTGTTCTTCAATCTGCGCCGGATGAAGAAGAATCTGGCGTGGCTGTCGGAAGAGGAAACGCGGGCGGTGGCGCGCGATTTGGGCGTCGAGGTGACCGACGTGCGCGAAATGGAGCAGCGGCTGTCGGCGCGCGACATGTCCTTCGATCCGACGCCCGAGAGCGACGAGGAGGAGACCTACTCGCCGGCCATGTACCTGCCGGCGAGCAACGCGGATCCCGCCCTCGAAGTGGAGCGCGAGGAATGGGACGAGGATTCCAGCGATCGGCTGAGCATCGCGCTCGAGAAGCTCGATGAGCGCAGCCGCAGCATCTTGAAGCGGCGCTGGATGACGGACGACAAGGCGACCCTGCACGAGCTTGCCGATGAGTACGGCATTTCCGCGGAGCGCGTGCGGCAGGTCGAGAGCAACGCCATCAACAAGCTCAAGGGATTGATGGCCGCGGCTTGAGCCGCGGCCGCTTGGGCTGCGCCTCCGCACCAGCGGTGACCACGGCAGCGACAGGGATGATATGAGGGGGTCACGTCGCGTGTGGGGCTGCCGTGGGTTCACCGCCGCCGTGCTCGTCATCGCTGCGCTCAGCGCCGCCGCGGCGGACGATGCCTTCAAACTCCAGAGTGCGGTGGTGGCGCCGAACAGCCACGCTCGCCAACGAACAGGTCTTCAACGGCTTCGGCTGCAGCGGCAAGAACATCTCGCCGCCGCTCACATGGAGCGGCGCGCCCGCCGGCACCAAGAGCTTTGCCTTGACCGTATACGATCCGGATGCGCCCACCGGCTCGGGCTGGTGGCACTGGGTCGTGTACGACATTCCCGCATCGGTCAGCCGAGCTGCCCCAGAGCGCGGGCAATGCAGGCGGGAAATTGCCGGCGGGCGCGGTGCAAGGCCGCACCGATTTCGGCACCGCGGGCTATGGCGGCCCGTGCCCGCCCGCGGGCGGCAAGCCGCATCGCTACATTTTCACGGTGTACGCGCTCAAGATCGACAAGCTCGACGTGCCGGCCGGCAGCAGCGCCGCCATGATCGGCTTCATGATCAACGCCAACAAGCTGGCCTCCGCCAGCATCACCGCGCGCTACGGGCGGTGATGTTGGCGGTATATCGCGCCGGTTAGCCCGAGTCGCTCATAACCAAGTTATACCGGGCCTGACCGTGCCTTTGTGGAGCGTGTGCGCCGCGCTGTTCGTGCTCGCTTGGATCGGCCAGTTCATCGGCCATGCGATCGAGGGCAAACGCCCGTCGTTTTTCAAGGATGTGCAGTTTCTGTTGATCGGGCCGCTGTGGCTGCTGGCCGATCTCTATCGGCGGCTGGGCGCGCGCCTCTAGGAGGATCGCGCTCATACGCCGCCGCTTCGCGAAACGCATGCGCATGCAGTTCGGCAGTGCGGGCACGAGTTGCGGCGTAGCCTCCCGCAAGTACGATGACCAACGGTATGCCGCGAGTGCGTACGCCCTCGATGACCGTCCGCTCGCGGCGCCGGATTCCCACCTCGGTGAGAGCCAGCTTGCCATAGCGATCACCCGCAGCCACGTCCACACCGGCCAGATAAAAAACGAGGTCCGGCTCCGAGTGCTCGAGCACCATCGGCAAATGCCGCTCCAATGTATCGAGGTATTCTGCGTCGTCCACGCCGTCGCGCAACGGTACATCCAGATTGGAGCGCATCTTCTGAAGCGGATAATTGCGCTCGCCGTGCATCGAGAAGGTAAATACTTCGTCGACGTGCTCGAAGATCGCCGCCGTGCCATTGCCCTGGTGGACGTCCAGATCGATCACCGTCGCACGCTCGATCGCGCCTTCGACGCGCAGCGTCGTAGCCGCAATCGCGACATCATTGATGACGCAGAAGCCCTCGCCGTGATCGGCAAACGCATGATGCGTGCCGCCGGCCAGATTACCGGCCAATCCATGCACAAGAGCCGCCCGCGCCGCCAACAGGGTTCCGCCGCAGGCCAGGCGCGAACGCCGCCAGAGCGCCTCCGACCAGGGCAGCCCAAGCCGCCTTTGTTCCGCGCCAGAGAGGGCGGACGATGCGAGTTTCCCGAGATACTCGCGCGTGTGCACGAGTTCGAGGGATCCGGTGTCAATCGCCGCGGGCTCCAGAATGTCGCCGACCGCGAGCACGCCCTCGGCGAGGAGCTGGTTCCTGAGCAGGGGATACTTGCTCATCGGGAAGGGGTGGCCCGGCGCGAGTGGCGCCTGATAGTCGGTATGATAGATGCAGTTCATTGGCACGAAGCAGCATGCCGACGTTGCATAGCGATCACAAGCACGGCGATGCGGTGCCCGATTGCGCACCGCCAGCACCTCAGGCAGCCGACGGCACGGCGCGCTCGCCTTGAGTCTTGGCGGATTGGCGCTGCCGAGCTTCGTGGTCGGCCAAATGCTCGCCCAGGGCATCGCGCAGCGCCTCGAGCCGGACCAGCTGGCCGCGCGCGCGCCGCCAAGCGTCCTCGGCGAGTTCCATGACTTCCCGCAGCAGATCGCATTCGGCCTGCATGGCACGCGCAGCAGTGATCGATGCGAACCAACGCCGCTCCAAAAGAGCGGCGGCGGCATCGCCGTCGGCGTCACGATTGATCATGGATTTGCGCCTCCTGACTGGTG
Organism: uncultured Gammaproteobacteria bacterium; assembly: GCA_963774865.1. GTDB lineage: Bacteria > Pseudomonadota > Gammaproteobacteria > Steroidobacterales > Steroidobacteraceae > Bog-1198. The sequence goes on along the minus strand of CAVZGU010000011.1, from coordinate 88,208 downwards.
TCATGACGCACGATCCTGCACGGCGAAGATGACGGTTGGCGGACAGTTTCTTGAAAGAAAAAAGGCCCCTCGAGGGGGCCTTGGAGCCGATGGGGGATCGACAAATCGGTGGCAGGAACTAACGGTTCGCCTCAGACGCGGCCGCCTGCTCCGTGACGCTGAGCGCTCGCACCAGCCAGCTGCTGGTAGGCGCCCCCCCTACCCGTGCAGCCGTAGACTGGGGGTTGCCGGGCGCAATTGCTGCGGGGTCGGCGCCGAAGCTGGTGGCGAGCCTGCGCTGCAGCGCATGCCAGGGCAGGCTCCACAATTCAAAGATGTCGTTCATGGCGGTATCGCTCATCGCGGTAATCTACATGTTGCTCTTTCAATGACGCTATTAGACCAAGGTGACAGGCATATGAAGGCTGCCGGCGATACGGTTACGCCGCCTGCCCCACGTCCACCGGCAGCGCGGCGGGCGCGGCGTGGATCTGCTCGCGCAGCTTCGGCCAATCGATCAGCCGCAATTGGCCGTTCATGTCCTCGACCAGCGAGGAGCAGCTCTCCACCCAATCGCCGTCGTTGCAGTACAGGATGCCGCCGATGTCGCGCATCTCGGCGCGGTGAATGTGGCCGCAGACGACGGTATCGACGCCGCGTTTGCGCGCCGCCTGCGCGACCGCTTCCTCGAAGCTGCCGATGTACTGCACGGCCGTCTTGGCCTTGCTTTTGAGGTAGGCCGACAGCGACCAGTGCGGCAGATCGAACAATCGCCGCACCCAATTGATGTAGGGGTTCGCGACCAGCAATATGTCGTAGAGGTTGCTGCCCAGTTTGGCGAGCCACGGGCTGCACTTGACCACGCTGTCGAATTCATCGCCGTGCAGGACCAGCATGCGCCGGCCGTTTGCGCCGCGTGGATGTATTCGCGGTGAATCTCCAGGTTGCCGAACACCGCGCCGTCGAACTCGCGAAACACGTCGTCGTGGTTGCCGGGGACGAAGATGACCTTGGTGCCGCGCTTGGCCTTGCCCAAGATCGTGCGCACCACGTTGTTGTGCGACTGCGGCCAGAACATGCTCTTTCGCATGCTCCACACATCGATGATGTCGCCCACCAGGAACAGGCAGTCCATCTCGACGTGATGCAGGAAATCGAGCAGCAGATCCGCGCTGCAGCCTTTGAAGCCCAGATGAATGTCCGAGATGAAGACCGATCGCAGTCTCAGCGGCGAGGGGCCGTTGCGCTCCACCATGTGTCCTCCTCCAAACTCTCTTCACCCGGCTAGCAGATTTGCCATTTCTCATGACGAGCCGCATGACTCGGCGGAAGAAGATTTGTTTACAAAAAAGGAACTTACGCGTGGAACATCGCGTGGAACACTAGAAACTTGACTTAAGTCTCATTTTACTCGGTTGGCGCAAGGCGTGGCAAACCGGTAACCGGTTCCGCGGATCGTCTGAATGTAGGACTGATATCCCGGCTCGAGTAAGATTTTTCTGAGGCGCTGGACGTTCACGTCCACCGTTCGCTCGTTCACGTCGCAATCGTCTCCCCAGACTTGCGCGAGCAGCTGGGTCGCGATTGAACGTTCTGCCGGGATGCGACATGAAAAACTCGAGCAAGCGATATTCGATGCCGCGTAAGTGAACCGGCTGGCCGCCCGCCGTCACGCGATTGGTCGCCGCGTCGAGCACCAGCTCGTCACAGCTCAACTCAAGATTGCGAGGTTCATGATTGCGCACGCGCAACACGGCGGTAACTCGCGCCACCACCTCGCGCAAACTAAAGGGTTTCGCGATGTAATCGTCGGCCCCCAGTTCAGGCCCGTTACCACATCCTGGTCGCTCGCCAGGGTGGACAAAATGATCAGCCGTATCGCGTGTGACGCGCGCGCGCGTCGCGCGCGCCCTGAATCAACTCCAGCGCGGCGAATCCGGGCATGCTCCAATCGATGATCACCAGATGCGGCGGCTGCTCCGCCACCGCGGCTGACGGCTGCGCGCGCCGTCGGTGATCGCGCGAACAACGAAACCCGCCTCAGCAGAGCTTCTGACGGAGGGGCTCGACTGCGGCAACATCCCGATCGACGATGAGTATCCGTTTACTGGTTTCGTGGGCGAGCATGACGCCGCCCATTAGAGATTCCCAGCTTTACAGTACGTTGACGATTTTGTGACCTGAAAGAAATCGTCGCCCCGATGAACCCCTGCGGACGGCCGCTACCGATCGAGCGCCACGCCGCGCGCCACCGCGCGCACCGAGACGTAGGAATAGCCGCGCAGCGACGGCGGGCCGGCGCGCGCGCCGGCATCGCATCGTCCGCCGCGTTCCACGCGGCGAGCAGCAGCCCGAACGCCAGCCAATTGAGCGATGCTTCGCGGCGGTGCCGACCAGAGTCCGCCCGGCGGCGCGAAGTTCGTGCGTGCGTTTGACAGTTGCATGATCAGGCCCTCGCTGGTGCGGTGGTACGAGGGGCAGTGTCGGCTGGCGATTCTCGCGTCGAGGGCCGCAACAGTGGCCGCGCGCGGGCGAAATCTGGCCAATCATGGCAGCGTCCGTCCTGCCCGCGACTCGCGCCATCGATGGCTATGATCGCTGGCCATGAAGAAGCACATCGCGATCGTCGAAGATGAGCCCGCGCTGCGCGAGAACTATGCGGCGGCGCTAGCGCGGCACGGCTACGGCGTGAAAGCGTATCCGAACCGCAAATCCGCCATGCAGGCCTTCCGCGCACACCTGCCGGATCTTGCCATCATCGATATTCGCTCGAGGATGAGGCCGAGGGCGGCTTCGACCTGTGCCGCGACCTGCGCGCACTCTCGGCCGAACTGCCCATCATCTTCCTCACGGCGCGCGACAGCGAGCTGGATGCCGTTTCGGGTTTGCGCCTGGGGGCGGATGACTTCCTCACCAAGGATGTCAGCCTGCCGCATCTGGCGGCGCGGGTGGCGGCGCTGTTTCGGCGCATCGACGCCCTGCGCCGTCCGGACAATGCCGCCGAGATCGTGCGGCGCGGTGCGCTGTCGATCGACGGCGAGAAGATGCAGACGACATGGAACGGCGCGCCGGTGACTCTGTCGCTGACGGAGTTCTGGATCGTGCACGCACTCGCGCGCAATCCGGGACACGTCAAGAACCGGCAGCAACTGATGGACGCCGCGAACGTGGTCTTGGACGACAACACCATCACCTCGCACATCAAGCGGCGTGCGGCGCAAGTTCCTCGAGCTCGACGCCGACCTTCGACGCCATCCAAACCGTGTACGGAATGGGTTATCGCTGGGTCGAGTGAGCATCCGCCTTCAACTGCTGATCGTCGCGCTCACCACTCTCGTGCTGCCGTGGGCCGGCTGCCAATATGCGCGCGAGCTCGAGACCGCGCTGCGCGTCTCGCAGGAAAATGCCCTCGAGGCGAGCGCCGACACCATCGCCCATGCCCTGTCGGCGCGAGCCTGACCGCGTCTTTCGCGATGTCGACGACACCGGCCCGTTCGCGCAGGATCAGGGCGATCTCTACGTCTATCCCGCTGCATGGCCAGCCGCTGCTCGACGGCTATCGCGAGGATTGGGATCTGGCCGGCGGACCCCGAGCCGCTGCCGAGCGCCGACGGGCTATCCGGCGCGTCTGCAGGCCGGGTACTACCGACCGCTACCTGTTCCTGTACCTCGAGGTGGACGACCCGCATTTCGTCGCCGAGCCGCCCGACGTGCATCCCGAGCACGACCGCTTCGATCGCGTCGATCTCACGCTGCAAAGGCCCGACGGATCGCTGGAATCGCTATTTCTTTGCCACCGGCGCGCCCGGCCTCATCGAGGCGCAAACCGTCGTCAAGGGCGACGATGGCGTCGATCGTGCGGCGAGCGAGCCGCGTATCCAGGCCTTTTGGCTGCAGACCTCGCGCGGCTATCACCTGGAGGCGCGCCTGCCCTTGAGCCTGGTGGGATCGCGGCTGTGGATCGAGGCGCGCAGTGACGGCAGCGGCCGGCAGCGCCGGTTTCGCCGGCGCCGAATCGATGCGCGGCGGACGGCTGTTCATGACGACGCCCGGACTCGACGAGCTGCTCGCCACCTTCATACGGCCCGGCACCCGCGCGACCGTCGTCGATGCCAATGCCCTGAAGCTCGGCGTCGGCCGGCGCGCTCGCGCTCGAGCATGGCCGATGAGGACGCGGGCGCGACGGCACCTGGTACCGGCGCTTCGTCACCGTGGACACCTCCCAGTGGCCCCTGCAGGTCGTCTTGCCCGACCGCGTCGACGGCAAGAGCGTGACGGCCGCTCTCGCCGGGCACCCGGCGGCGGAATGGCTGCGCACGGGCGGCACTCGAGGATCTGCGTGCTGTCGGCGGCCGCGCCGATCATGGTCGGCGACCAGACCCGCGGCGCCGTGGTGCTCGAGCAGGCGGGCGATCAGTTGCTGGACGCTGCGCGACCAGGCGCTTGACGCACCTCTTCAATCTCACGCTGCTCGCCACCGCGCTCGCCGTCGCTGTTCGCATTCAGCGTCGCCACCGTCGATCAGCGTGCGGATCGGGCGGCTTGCGCGCCGCCGCCGATTCCGCCGTCGGCAGCGACGGACGAATTCGGCTCGACATGCCGGAATCGCGCGCGCGCCGATGAGATCGGCGCTCTGTCGCGCGGCGTTCGAGCGCCTGTTGGCGCGCCTCAACGAACACACGCAGTATCTGCGCACCCTCGGCGGCAAGCTCGCGCATGAGCTGCGCACGCCCGCTCACCATCGTGCGCTCCTCGCTCGACAACCTGGAATCCGAGGGCGTGCGTGCGGATCAGCGCGGCTACGTCACTCGCGCGCGCGAGGGCGTTTTGCGCCTGCAATCGATCTTGAGCGCGCTGGGCGCGGCCGCACGCGTCGAGGAGAGCATCAAGCAAGCCGAACGGGTGAATTTCGATCTCAAGCGAGCTGCTGCATTCCGCCGTCGCCGGCTACCGCGACGCCTTCCCCGGAGCGCGCATCGAGCTCGACACGCCGCCCGATGCCTGCTTCATGCGCGGCGCGCCGGACTTGATCGCCCAGATGCTCGACAAGCTCATCGAGAACGCGGTCGATTTCTGCCCGCCGTCGGGCACCATCACCGTGCGTCTCGCGCGCTCGGGGAGCAACTACGAACTCGGCGGTGAGCAACGACGGCCCGCCGATCCCGACCGCCCTGCTCGAGCGGCTGTTCGAGTCGCTGTTCGAACATCGCCGGGGCCGGGACGACAGGCCGCATTTCGGCCTGGGGCTTTACATCGTGCGTCTCATCGCCGAATTTCACGACGGCAAGGCGCTCGCCGCCAACCGCCCGGACGGCGGCGGCGCGATCTTCACCATCGACGTTGCCCTTGATTTGAGCGCTAATGCAGCCCTTCGTGCGCGAGCAGCCAGCGCTTGCGCTCGAGGCCGCCGCCGTATCCGGTGAGCGAGCCGTCGGCGCCGATCACCCGATGACACGGCACCACGAATCGAGATGGGATTGCGGCCGTTCGCCAGCCCCACCGCGCGCGAGGCATTCGGATTGCCGATGCGCTTGGCCAGTTCGCCGTAGCTCAAGGTCTCGCCGTAGCGAATTTCCGTCAGGCGCCGCCACACGCGCCGCTGAAATTCCGTGCCCTGCGAGGCGCAGCGGCAGATCGAACTCGCGCCGGGCGCCGGCGAAATACTCGCTCGAGCTGCCGCACGGCCTCCGGCAGCGGATCCGCGCCCGCATCCTGCAGCCCAATCGTCCGAGTCCCGCGGTGGGCGGCGGCCCGGCACATCCATATACAGTCCGGTCAGCGCCTCGCCGTCGCAGGTAAGCAGCAGCCGGCCGATCGGGCTCTCGATGTAGGTGAAGCGGTTCATGGGACGACCTCCTAGCGATTGCCATAGATAATGCGTGGCATAGGCGCGCCAGGGCCGCCAGGCTTCCGCGCGCGCCTGCAATTCCTTCCTGCCGACTTTGGCGGCTCTGAGCAGCATCAGATCCCCGCCGGGAAAGGCGTCGGGCCAATGCAGCGCGCGCATGGCGATGTACTGCGCCGTCCAGGGGCCGATGCCCGGCAGGCGCTCAAGCGCCTCGATCTGCTCCTCGACGTTCGCGGCGTAGGCCAGCACCACGCGGCGCTGCACCACCGCCTGCGCGAGCGCGATCAGGCATCGCGCGCGCGCTGCCGACCACGCCGAGCGCACCGATCTCGTTCGCGTGCGGCCTCGGCCATGCGCTGCGCGCTCGGGCGCAATCGATTGAGCTGCGGGAACGGCGTCTCGATGGCTGCGCCGAACGCCTGCGCCCAGCGCCCGGCCAGTGTGGTCGCCGCTTTCACCGACACCTGCTGGCCGAGCACGGCGCGCACCGCGAGCTCGAAGCCGTCGAACGCCCCCGCGCACGCGCAGCCCCGGCAGGCGCCGCACCGCGCCGGCGAGCAGCGGGTCCTGCGACAGCAGCGCGCTCACCGCATCCGGCGCTGCGCCCAAGTCGAACAGATGCTTCACGCGCACGATGACCGCGCCGATCACCGGCGCGAGCGTCGGCGACATCTCGACATCGAGCGCGATCCCGCTCTTGGCGAGCGACACCCCGATCCAGCCTTCGGTGCTCGTCGATCGCGACGGTGCGCCGATAGTGCGTTGCGTCCACCCACTCCACGCCCGGAATGGCGCGCAGCCGCAGGTACGCGAGCAGGCTCGTCCCACGCCAGCGGCGGCCGGAATTCGAGCTGGCAGCGCAAGCCGCCCGGCCGCATGGCGGCGTCCGCGCAGCTCGCGCGGGCACAGCCCATAGCGGGATTTGAACAGCGCATTGAAGCGGCGCAGGCTGCCGAAGCCGCTGGCGAAGGCGATGTCGGTCAGCTTGAGCGAGGTTTCGCTGAGCAGCCGCTTGGCGAGCAGCAGCCGCTGCGTCTGCGCGAGCTCGATCGGCGACACGCCGAGCTCGGCCTCGGTGACGCGGCGCAGATGCCGGTCGCTCACCCCCAGGGACGCGGCGAGCTCGCCGACCCGCGCATTGGACAGCGCATGCTCCTCGATGCCGGCGATGGCCGCGCCGACGAGGCGGCTGGCGGCATCGATCGGTCGCGAGTCCCGGCGCACGCTCCGGGCGGCAGCGCAGGCAGGGCCTGAAGCCCGCCCCCTCGGCCGCGGCGGCGCTCGAAAAGAAGCGCATGTTTTCGCGCTTCGGCGGGCGCACCGGACAGATCGGGCGGCAATAAATGCCGGTCGAGGTGACGGCGGTGAAGAACCGTCCGTCGAAGCGCCGGTCGCGGGCGCGCACCGCGCGAAAGCAAGCTTCGGGATCGAGTAACATGGCGGCCAGATTAGCCAAATCCGGGCGCCGAATACTCGCCATTTTCGGACGTGGATATTTGCTCAGCCTGCCGCCGCGCGCACTCCGAGATACCTCAATATTCCCTGCGCCGCCTCGCGTCCTTCGAACACCGCGGTCACCACGAGATCGGACCCGCGCACCATGTCGCCGCCCGCGAACACCTTCGGATTCGTGGTCTGGAACGGCAGCAGCGGCGGCGCCGCCACGCGCACCCGGCCGTTGCCGTGCAGCGCGATGCCGCTGCTCGTCGAACCAATCCGGCGGACTCGGCAGAAAGCCGAACGCGACGATCACGGCGTCCGCGGCAATGGTCTCCTCGGTGCCGGGCACGACTTCGGGAATGCGGCGCCCGCGCGGATCCGGGCGGACCCAGGCGCGTCTCCACCAGCTTGACGCCCTGCACCCGGTCGGTGCCGACGATCTCGACAGGCTGGCGATTGAACAAAAACGTCACGCCTTCTTCCTTGCTGTTCTTGTAGTCGCGCCGCGATCCCGGCATGTTCTCCTCGTCGCGCCGATAGGTGCAGGTAACGCTCGCGCGCGCCCTGGCGAACGGCGGTGCGATTGCAATCCATGCCGGTATCGCCGCCGCCGAGCACCACGACGTGCTTGTCGCGCATATCGATGAATCCGTCCGGGCCGTTCGGCAGCTTGAGCTCGCGATTGATGTTCGAAATCGAGATACGGCAGCGCCTCGTGCACCCCCGGGCAGATCCTCGCCGGCGAAGCCGCCCTTGACGTAGGTGTAGGTGCCCATGCCGAGAAACACCGCATCGAACTCGCGGGCGAGATCCTCGAATGCGATGTCGCGGCCGATCTCGCACCTTCAAGCGAAATTCGACGCCCATGTACTCCATGATCTCGCGGCGCTTCTCCACCACCTCTTTCTCGAGCTTGAACGGCGGTATGCCGAAGGTCAGCAAGCCGCCGATCTTCGAATAGCGGTCGAACACCACGGGCGTCACGCCGTCGCGCGCCAGCACATCCGCGCATGCCAAGCCCGGCGGGTCCGGCGCCCACGACCGCGACGCGCTTGCCGGTGCGCACCACGTCGACATGTCGGGCTTCCAGCCCCGCTTGAACGCCTCGTCCGTGATGTACTTTTCGATGGCGCCGATGCTCACCGCGCCGATGCCGTCGTTCAGCGTGCACGCGCCCTCGCACAGCCGGTCCTGCGGACAGATGCGCCCGCACACCTCGGGCAGCGAATTGGTCTGATGCGAGAGCTCCGCCGCCTCGAACAGCTTGCCCGCCTTGACCAGCGCGAGCCAATTCGGAATGTAGTTGTGCACCGGGCATTTCCACTCGCAGAAGGGATTGCCGCAGGACGAGGCACCGCCCCGCCTGCTGCGCGGCCGCCTCGGCGCTGTACTGCGCATAGATCTCGCGGAACTCCGTGGTGCGCACCTCGACGGGGAGCTTGTCCGGATCGCGGCGCGGGATGTCGAGAAACTGCAGGTGCTTGTCGGCCATGGCGGCGGGTCGCGGCGATTACGCGGCGCGGCGCAGATTGGCAAGCAGCGAGTCGATCGCCGCCGCTTTCGGCTTCACCACCCAGAACCGGCCGATGTAGGTGCGGAAATCGTTCAGGATCTGCGTGCCCCAGACGCTGCCGGTGGCCTCGACGTGCTGCTCGATGAGGCCGCGCAAATGCTGCACGTGAGTTCCCATGCCTTCGGGCGACACGCGGTGGATGTCGATCAGATCATGGTTGTAGCGGTCGACGAAATCCCGCTCCATGTCGAGCACGTAGGCAAATCCGCCGGTGAAGCCGGCGCCGAAATTCACGCCCGTGCGCCCGAGCACGCACACGACGCCGCCCGTCATGTACTCGCAGCAGTGATCGCCGGTGCCCTCGACCACGGCGAGCGCGCCGGAATTGCGCACCGCGAAGCGCTCGCCCGCAGTGCCGGCGGCGATACAGCTCGCCGCCCGTGGCGCCGTACAGGCAGGTGTTTCCCATGATCACCGTCTCGCGCGCGATGAATGACGAACGCCGCAGGCGGCTTGAGCACGATCCTGCCCGCCGCCATGCCCTTGCCGACGTAATCGTTCGCTTCACCCTCGAGCTGCAAGTGCAGTCCGCCCGCATTCCACACGCCGAAGCTCTGGCCGGCGGACCCCTTGAGCGTGACGATCAGCGGCGCCTCGCTCATGCCGTTGTTGCCCCAGCGCTTGGCGATCTCGCCCGACACGCGCGCACCGATCGAGCGATGAAAATTGCTGACCGAGATAGGAGAATGCGCCGCCGGATCTTATTCGCGATCGCCTCCTGCATGTCGTCGAGCATCCGCTCGCCGAGCGCGCCCTTGTCGAACGGCTCGTTGCGCGGATCGATGCAATACTGCGGTGTGTTCGACACCAGCGCGGAGTTCGCGAGCACCGGCCTCAGGTCGAGCTTGCGCTGCTTCGAGGTCTCGCCCGGCAGGATCTCGAGAAGCTCGGTGTGGCCGATGAGCTCGGCGAGGCGGCGCACGCCGATGGCGCGCCATGATCTCGCGGCATTCCTGGGCCACGAACCTGAAATAGTTCATCACCATCTCCGGCAGGCCGATGAAGAACTTGGTGCGCAGCACATTGTGCTGCGTGGCGACCCCGGTGGCGCAGTTGTTGAGATGGCAGATGCGCAGGTACTTGCAGCCCAGCGCGACCATCGGCGCGGTGCCGAAGCCGAAGCTCTCCGCGCCGATGATCGCCGCCTTGATGACGTCGAGCCCGGTCTTCAGTCCGCCGTCGGTCTGCAGGCGCACGCGATGGCGCAGTTCGTTCGCGCGCAGCGTCTGATGGGTTTCGGCGAGCCCCAGTTCCCACGGCGTGCCCGCATACTTGATCGAGGACAGCGGGCTCGCGCCGGTGCCGCCGTCATAGCCCGAGATGGTGATCAGGTCGGCGTAGGCCTTGGCGACGCCGGCCGCCACCGTGCCGACGCCGGGCTCGGCCACCAGCTTGACCGACACCAGCGCCTGCGGATTGACCTGCTTCAGATCGAAGATCAGCTGCGCGAGATCCTCGATGGAATAGATGTCGTGGTGCGGCGGCGGGGAGATCAGGCCGACGCCCGGGCGCGCGAAGCGCAGGCGCGCGATCATCTCGTTCACCTTGTGTCCCGGGCAGCTGGCCGCCCTCGCCGGGCTTCGCGCCCTGCGCGATCTTGATCTGCAGCACCTCGGCATTGATCAGATATTCGGGCGTCACGCCGAAGCGGCCGGAGGCGACCTGCTTGATCTTGGAATTCTTCTCGGTGCCGTAGCGCGCCGGATCCTCGCCGCCCTCGCCCGAGTTCGAGCGCGCGCCGAGGCGGTTCATGGCGATCGCGAGCGCCTCGTGCGCCTCGGGCGACAGCGCGCCCAGGGACATGCCGGCGCTGTCGAAGCGCGCGAGGATGGCCGCCACCGGCTCCACCTCCTCGATCGGAATGGCGCGGATCCGCGGGGCGTCGAGCTTCAACAGATCGCGGATGCAGGACACCGGCCGCTCGTTGACCAGCGCGGCGAACTGCCGGTACTGCTCGTAGTCGCCCGTCATCACGGCCGACTGCAGCGTCGCGATCACGTCCGGGTTGTACATGTGGTACTCGCCGTCGTGCATGTACTTGAGCAAGCCCGCCCTGGCTCACGCTTTCCGTCGGATCCCAGGCGCGGCGCGCAAGATACTCGGCGTCGGCCTTCAGGTCGTCGAAATCCGCGCCCTGAATGCGGCTCTCCGAGCCTTCGAAGCACAGCGACACCACCTCGGATCGCCAAGCCCACGATCTCGAACAACTGCGCGCTGCGGTAGCTCGCGATGGTCGAGATGCCCATCTTGGACATGATCTTGAACAGCCCCTTGCGGATGCCGCGCCGGTAGCTGCGGCCGAGCTCCTGCCGCGTGTCGGCATCCATTTTAAGCGCGCCCTTGCGCATCAGATCGAACAGCGTCTGATAGGCGAGATACGGATAGACGGCGGTCGCGCCGTAGCCGATGAGGCAGGCGAAATGATGCGCATCGCGCGCCGTGCCGGTCTCGACCAGGATGTTGCACTTGCAGCGCAGGCCCGTCCTCACCAGGCGGTGATGCACCGCGCCGGTGGCGAGCAGCGCGTGAATCGGCATCTTGCCCTTCACCGAGATAGCGATCGGACAGCAGCAGCACCAGCTTGCCGGCGCGCACCGCCGCTTCCGCCTGATCGCACACCTTCGAGGATCGCCGTCCTAAGATCCATCTCGGCGGCGGTATTGCAGATCGATGAACTCGTGCGGCACGCCCGAGTCCTCGAGACCCATGATCTGGCGCAGCTTGCGCTGCGAGAGCACGGGCGAGCTCAGCACGATCTGCTCGGCATGCTGCGGCGCCGGCACGAAGATGTTGCACTCGGGGCCGATCTGCGTCTGCAGCGACATGACGATGCTTTCGCGCAGAGCAGTCGATCGGCGGATTCGTGACCTGCGCGAACTGCTGCCGGAAATAATCGTACAGGGAGCGCACCTTGCTTCGACAGCACGGGCATCGGCGTGTCGTCGCCCATCGAGCCGACCGCTTCGCTCTCGTCCTCGGCGAGCACGCGGATGATCTCGTCGCGCTCCTCGGCCGAGACGTTGAACATCTTTTGAAAGAGCGCGAGCGTGTCGCGATCGAAGGGCTCCGCGGCGAGGCGCGGATCGATCAGATCGGTCTGCAGGTAGCGCACGCCCTTCTTGAGCCACACCTTGTACGGGTGCCGGCTCTTCAAGAGATCGTCCACCTGCTTGGTGTCCATGAGCTCGGAGGTCTGCAGATCGAGCGCCAGGATCTCGCCCGGCCCGAGCTTGCCCTTGCGCACCACGTCCTCCGGCCGGTAATCCCACACGCCCGCTTCGGAGGCGATGGTGATGTGCCGGTTCCTGGTAATCACCCAGCGTGCGGGGCGCAGCCCGTTGCGGTCCAGGGTGCAGCAGGCGTAGCGGCCGTCGGTGAGCACGATGCCGGCGGGGCCGTCCCACGGCTCCATGTGCGTCGCATAGTATTCGTAGAACGCCTTCAGATCGGGATCGATCATGTCCACCGACTGCCACGCCGGCGGCACCAGCATGCGCATCGCGTGCATGGGATCGAGCCCGCCCACCAGCAGCAGCTCGAGCATGTTGTCGAGCGACGAGAATCCGATCCGGTAAGCGACACCACCGGCAGCACGTCGCCCAAGTCGGGCAGCAGCGGCGAACGGAACAGCGGTCCGCGCGCCACCGCCCACGATCGATTGCCCTGCACCGTGTTGATCTCGCCGTTGTGCGCGAGATAGCGATACGGATGCGCGAGGCGCCACTGCGGCAGCGTGTTGGTGGAGAAGCGCTGGTGGAACACCACCACCGAGGCCTCCATCCGCGGATCCTTGAGGTCGGGATAGAACTGCGCCAGGTGCTGCGGCATCACCATGCCCTTGTAGACGATGGTGCTCGCCGACAGGGACGGCATGTAGAACACGGGATCGATCGGTCTCCAGGATCTTCTCGGCGCGGCGCCGCGCCATGTACAGCCGCCGGTTGAAAGTGGCCTCGTCGATGTCCGCGCTCGAGTTCACGAACACCTGTTCGATGTGCGGCAGCGTCTTCAGCGCCTCCGGACCGCAGGCGGAGGGGTCCACGGCAGCACCCGAAAACCGGCGACGCTCATTTTCTCGCGCTCGATCTGCTCGGTGAGCACCCGGCGCGCCTCGGCGGCCCTGGGCTGGTCGCGGTTCAGGAAGACCAGCCCCGCGGCAAACTGCGCGCCCAGCGGGATCCGCGCCTCCGCAGCCGCGGCGCGCAGAAAGCGCGCCGGCATCTTGATCAGCAGACCGCAGCCGTCACCGGTCTTGCCGTCGGCGGCGATCGCGCCGCGATGCGTCAGCCGGTTAAGGAACTGATCGCGGTCTGCAGCACCCAATGGCTCGCCTGATCGTCGAGGCTTGCGATCAGGCCGAAGCCGCAGGAATCCCGTTCATAGGCGGGCCGATACAGGCCCCAATCGCGGGCACGCGGATCCGTCCCGCCCTGGCGAGAGTCCATGCCGCTCAACGAGGTCTTAAGCTCTGGAATTCTCAAGCTCACCCGCACCCCTGCGGCAGATCCGCAGAGATCTTTGCGAAACAATGACTTAACTCGGTTCTAGGCGCTCAAATTAATTGCGGCGCCAGGTGGGGCCACCGGGCTCAAGCGCCCGGTGCATATCTCATGATACCGAGGCGGCGAGATGTCGTCAACCGGCAATGGCAACCACCCGCCCCTGGGTCAACCGGCGATGTAGCGCTCCAGCTCCGCGATGTGCAAGCTCTGCTCCTCCATCACGGCCTTCACCAGGTCGCCGATGGACAGCATGCCCACCACACGGCCGGATTCGATGACCGGCAAATGCCGGAAGCGGCGCTCGGTCATGACCTGCATGCAATGATGGATGGTGTCCGTGGGTGTCACGGTCAGCGCCGGCGAGGTCATGATGTCGCTCACCGGCGTGTCATGCGAGGAGCGGTTCTTCAGAATGACCTTTCGGGCATAGTCGCGCTCTGAAATGATGCCGATCAGTGAGCCCTGCTGCATGACGAGCAGCGCACCGATATGGCGGTCGGCCATTATTTCGATTGCCCGCAGTACCGAATCGGTCGGCGCAATGGAGAATAATTGACCGCCTTTCGCATGCAGCAATTGACTCACGGTCTGCATAGTCAACCTCCCTAGTCAACCTCACGAACCGCTGCTCCGCTTGACTATACTCCAGCCCGACGCAAGGACAAGTGAACGTCAATGACTCCGCCCGACAATGCCGACCCCCCCATGGCCGCCAGCCGCCCGCATACCGTCGCATCGCCGCATGGCGAGCGCGCCGACCCCTATTATTGGCTGCGCGACGACGATCGGCAGGACGGCGAGGTGCTCGCCTATCTCAAGGCCGAAAATGCCCACAAAGAGCGGCTGCTTGGCGGGCGTCCATCAGCTCGAAGACAGACTCTATGCGGAGATCATCGGGCGCCTGAAGCCCGACGATGCCACCGTCCCGTACCGCAAGCATGGCCACTGGTACTACGCGCGCTTCGAGCCGGGCAAGGAGCATCCGATTTTTGCGCGCCGCAAGTCCTCGCTCGACGCACCGGAACAGATCCTGCTGGACGCGAACGAGCGGGCCGCGCTGGGCCGCACCGCGGGCCATGATTACTATCAGATCGGCGCGGTCGAGGTGTCGCCCGATTCGAACTGGCTGGCTTTCTGCGAGGACAGGGTCGGCAGGCGCCAGTACGACCTGCGATTCAAGAATCTGATCAGCGGCGAAGTGCTCGCCGGATGCGATCGGCGAGGTCGAATCCGAGGTTGCCTGGGCCAATGACAATGCCACCGTGCTCTACGTCGAAAAGGACCCCGAAACCCTGCTCGGGCTGTACGTCAAGAAGCATCGGGTCGGACAGGATCCGCAGCTCGATCAGGTGGTATTCACGCAGACCGACAAGAGCTTCTACACCGGCGTCGCCAAATCCAAGTCAGAACGCTTCATCTTCATCCACATGGAGAGCACGGTATCCTCGGAGTGGCGGTATGCCGAGGCCGACGATCCGTCCCTCGACCTTTCAAGTGTTTCTGCCCCACGAACGCGATCACGAATACCAGATCGAGCACTTGGGCGACCGCTTCATCGTTCGCACCAATTGGCAGGCCTTGAATTTTCGCCTCATGCAGGCGCCGATCGGCGGAGCGCCGGGCCGCGCCCACTGGCAGGACCTGGTGGCCCACCGGGGCGACACGTTCATCCAGGACTTCGAAGTATTCGAGCGCTTCATCGCCTTGAGCGTACGCAACGGCGGCCTCAAAAAATCAGCATCGTGCCGCTGCCGCCTCCGGCCGCGGGCGCCGCTCAGCCGGCCACGGCTCAGCCGGCCGCTTCCGAATTCTTCATCTCGAGCGACGAGCCGGCGTACAGCATGGCCATTTCCTCGAATCCGGAGCTCGACACCGACGTCGTGCGCTACACCTATTCCTCGCTCACCACGCCGACCACGGTCTATGACTACGACGTACGCAGCGGCCAGAGGACCCTGCTCAAGCGCGATCCTGTCGTGGGCATCTTCGATCCCGAGGACTATGCAAACCGAATTCCTGTTCGCGCCGGCGCGCGACGGCAAGCGCATACCGGTGTCCGTGGTCTACCGCAAGGGCTTCCTGCGGGACGGCACAGCGCCGCTGCTGCAATACGCCTACGGCGCCTATGGACTGTCCATGGATCCCTCCTTTTCATCGGCGCGCCTGAGCCTGCTCGACCGGGGCTTCGTGTACGCGATCGCGCATGTGCGCGGCGGCCAGGAAATGGGCCGGGCCTGGTACGACGACGGGCGCCTGCTGCACAAGAAGAACTCCTTCACCGATTTCATCGACGTCACCCACCACCTCGTCGCGGAGCGATACGCCGACCAAACGAAGATCTTCGCCATGGGCGGCAGCGCCGGCGGACTGCTGGTGGCGGCTGTCGCGAACATGAGCCCGCAGGACTACCGCGGCATCATCGCGCAGGTGCCCTTCGTCGACGTCGTCACGACCATGCTCGACGAAGGCATCCCGCTCACCACCAACGAATACGATGAGTGGGGCAACCCGGCGGATGCGAAATGCTACGATTACATACTGTCCTATTCGCCGTACGACAACGTGCGCGCGCAGGCCTATCCGGCGATGCTGGTGACCACCGGCCTGTGGGACAGCCAGGTGCAGTACTACGAGCCCGCCAAATGGGTCGCCAAGCTGCGCGCGCTCAAGACCGACCGGAATCCCTTGCTGCTGCACGTCGAGATGGAGGCGGGGCACGGCGGCAAGTCCGGGCGCTTCCAGCGCTATCGCGAGACCGCCATGGAATACGCTTTCGTGCTCTCCCAGCTCGGCGTCACCGACTCGCAGCTCGGCGTCACCGACGATTCGTCGATGGGTCCGGATGCACTCCAAAAAAAAGGCGCCGCGAGCGGGGAAGCTAAGTCGCGGCGCCAAGAGTCGACCAAAGGGGAAAAACACAAACGATAAAAAACATCAACTTCAAACATCAACTTCAAACATCGACTCAAACATCAACACTCAAACCATTCCGAAGCACTCGTCAAATTCGCTTTGACCCGCGCCGCGGACACCCTTGCGATTCAGCCGTGCGGCCAAGCGTGCTGCGGCGGCCACTCGCGCGTCGATTCGCTCGAAGGCAAACTGACCGTCGCCGCGCCGCACCAGCAAAGTGGCCCCGGGGTTACCTTCCGGTATCAGCATCGCGATGATTTCCGATTTCATCCGTTCTGGCCTTATACGAGCGGGCTCGATGACGGAAGTGAAGCAATCCGCGTGCCAACCAAGAAACCCGCGAAAATTCAGAAAGTTATGGTTTTCCGAGAAGCGCAGAGCGGCTGTTTGGCGCTCCCGGACTGACAAGAATTGTCAGTGACGTGGCGCGCGTTGACCAGCCTGGAGCGGATGGGACTTATCAAAGCTCAGGTCTCAGGCACGCGCCGGCCGCACCACGACACACGCCTGCGACTTAGTCTTCAGATCATTGACAGATCGCCCGTGCGCGCTTCTCCGACACGCCGAATGCCTGCAACCGATAGAGCGTCCCGGTCGCCGTCTTTTTCGGCACCACCTTCGAGGACAGCCCGGCAAGGAGCTTCGGGTATTGCTTCTGCAAGTGCGCCCAGCGCCGGTTGGCGGCGGCAGCGCCCGATTTGAAGGCTCCGAGCTGAACGCCGTAGGATCCCGCACTCGATGGGGATGCCGTGCCGGCGGCCGGCTGCGCCGGTTGCGCGGCTGCGGGCGCCGGCGGCCGGGGGCGCAGCGGCGGGGGCGCAGCGGCGGGGGACGCAGCGGCGGCGGGGCGCAGCGGCGGGGCCGCGGCGCGGCTGCCCGCCGTGCCGACCGGCGCAGCGCCCGCCGGAGTCTGCGCCAGGGTGAAGTTCTCCACGCGGATCCGCGCTTCCTCGGTCCATTTTCCTTCCGGATACTGTTTCAAGAACGCCTGATAGGCTTCCGGCGTGTCGGCATCCCGCGCCTTCTGCCAGTCGCGCTCTTCGTGGAGTTCCTTGAGCGCGAGCCTGCGCCTGGGCGGTGAATTCGCCGCTCGGATATTTCTTCAGGAACTGCTCGTACGCCTCCGCGGTGTTGGTCTCCCGGGCCTTTTGCCAGTCGCTCTGCTGGCGGCTGCAGCCGGACAGTCCGAACACCAATGCGCAGCAGATGACAAGCACGAATTTATTGATGACCATTTCCCGCTCAACGAGCCGTTCCTCGCCGTGAAACCGCGTCATTCTACTTCGATTTCCGGCGTCTGTCGGCGCCGCCAAGCTCGTCACATCAGCCACCGGCCCGGATAGGATAAATAAGGTCCAATGAGGACGCCCAAACGCCTGTTGAACATACCCAAACGCCGGTTCTTCGAGATCACGACCGCGACCCCGACCGTCATCGGGGCCGAATCCGTCGTCGTAGGCGATATTCGCGGCGAGGGTCCGTTCGTCGTCTCGCGGCGAAGTGCACGGCGACGGAGATCTGGGAGGCGGCTTGAATCTGTCGGTGAGCGGCAGTTGGCACGGCCACATTCAGGCGCAGCAGGCGATCGTCGCCGGCAAGATCACCGGCGGACTCACGGTGAAGGGCAGATTGGAAATCGGCTACACCGCCGTGATCCGCGGCAGGGTCAGCGCGCGCACCATCGCGATCGCCAAGGGCGCGATCGTCGACGGCGAGATCGAGGTCACCTCGGGCGAGCCGATGCTGCAATTCGAGGAAAAACGCGAGGGCAAATGAGCCTCGAGCGCATCTGTTCGCGAATGGCGACAGAGTTCGGAAATTTTGTGTGTTCGCGGATATTCCCTCATCCTAGCCTCCTTCGCGCACATTAGGAGCCTGTCTGAGTATTCCACGTGGCCTAACCTAAGGCTGATTTCGCCTCAGGCGAGGCGGAGCCGACGTGGTTGGGTTAGCACCCAACGAGGAGGCGACAACGACGGATGAGGCGAAATCTGCAAGGGTACGAAGGGTTGGCTTGGTGAGGGGCGTCTGCGGTGTTGCGCGGCTTGGCCGTGGCTTTGACCACGGCCTGCGCCGCGCGCCTGGCATCCGCTCCCGCGCCGAAGCGAAGCGGCTCACGCGGAATACTCAGACAGGCTCCTCGGCCCAATGAAAGAATACGATGTGATCATCGTCGGCGGGGGTATTCACGGAGCCGGCGTGCTGCAGGCCGCTGTTGCCGCCGGCCACAGCGGCGCTGCTCATCGAGAAGCACGCGCTCGCGAGCGGCACCTCGAGCCGCTCGAGCAAGCTGATTCACGGCGGGCTGCGCTATCTCGAGTCGGGCCAATTCGCGCTGGTGCGCGAGAGTTTGCGCGAGCGCGCCGTGCATCTGCGAATTGCCCCGGAACTGGTCGAGCTGAAGCCCTTCTTCATCCCCGTTTATGCCGAGACCCGCCGCCGGCCCTGGCAGCTGAAATTGGGGCTCTGGGTGTACGCCCTGCTGGGCGGATTCGACGCCAGCACCCGCTTCGGCAGCGTCCCCAGGCGCGAGTGGCCGCGGCTCGACGGGCTCGAAACTCGCAATCTCGATGCCGTGATCCGCTATTACGACGCGCAGACCGACGATGCGCAGCTGACCCGTGCAGTGGTCGAGTCCGCGCTTGCGCTCGGGGGCGAGCTGGCCATGCCGGCAACGTTCCTGGCGGCAGACGCTTCAGGACCATGGCGTCACGGTGGTCTTTGAACGCAGCGGTTCGCGGATCGAATGCCGCGCGCGGGTGCTCGTGAACGCAGCCGGCCCATGGGCCACCGAGGTCGCCCGCGCCGTGAGGCCGGCCATTCCGATTCCCGACGTCGATCTCGTTCAGGGCACGCATATCGTGATCCCGATGCGAGTGACGGCGGGCATCTACTACGTGGAAAGTCCGAGCGACGGCCGCGCCGTCTTCGTCATGCCCTGGCAAGGAGCGACCCTGATCGGCACCACGGAGACCGCCTATCGGGGGGACCCCGATCGAGGTGCAGCCGCTGCCGCAGGAGGAGGAATACTTGCTGAGGGTGGCGCGTCACTACTTCCCGGCCGTACAGGCAATGTCGCGCGCGGACATCCTGCAGCGCTTCGCCGGCCTGCGCGTACTGCCCGCCGCCCATCAAGCGGCATTCGAGCGGTCGCGAGAGACCATTTTTACCGCCGACCGTGATCCGCATCCGCGCGTGCTCGGCATCTACGGGGGCAAACTCACCGGTTGGCGCGCGGCATGCCGCGCATGTGCTGGAGCGATCGGCCCTCGCTGGCCGTAAGACCTCGGCGGGCGGCGACGGATCAGTTGGTATTGAGGAGGGCTACATGATCAAGTACGGCATCGCGCGCGAGCCTCGCGCTCCTGGCGACGCTCGCGCACGCCGACGGCGACTATTTCAGCCCGACCAATGACCGCGTACGCGTGTCTCTCGGCATCATGGACCTGTCATCGACCACCACGCTGCAGGTGGACAGCAGCACCGGCACGCCGGGCACGGTCATCAACGGAGAGGACCAGTTGGGACTGAGCAAGAGCGACATCGAGCCCAAATTTCAAGTCATGGTGCGCGCCGGCAGCCGCAACCGGATTTGGCTTCGACTACTTCACGCTCGACCGAACCGGCAACGCCATCGTGACCGAGCCGATCGATTTCGCGATGCGGTGCTGCAGGTCGGCGACCCGCTGCAGTCGCAGCTGAACTTCCGCGTGCTCGGCCTTACCTACGGTTATTCCTTTTGGCACAGCGAGAAGCTCGAGTTCGCGGCGACGCTGGGCGCGGACAGCGGTCGACATCCAGGCGCAGGTGAAGGTGCAAGCGCCGGCCAGCATGTGAACCAGATGAAGGACGTGGCGGGTCCCTTTCCCGACGCCGGGTCTCGATGCCACCTGGGTGGTGAGCAAGCGATTCTATTTCGACGGACGCATCCAGTACCTGAGCCTGCATTTCGACCATCTCGACGGATCGCTCGGCATGCTGGAATTCGACGCGCTCTACCGATTCCGGCCCAACGTGTCCTTCGCGCTCGGCTTCACCGACATCAAGGCTCATCTCTCGGATCAGCCAGAACACGATCGGGCGGCTATCTCGATCTCGATACCAAGGGTCCGCAGTTCTTCGTCAGAGTCGCGTTCTAGGAGGCTTCAGCTATTGCGACACATTGGGCTCTACCGCGAATTCCACGCGGTTGTTCGCGGCGGCAGCCCGGTTCCATTCGCCGGCGGTGAGCGATTCGTTGCGCGGCGGATATGGAGCGGCCGCTCGCGAGGAACCGGCATTCTCCAAGGCCACCGTGATGGCGCCCGAAGTCCGCTGCCGGACGCCGGCGACCAGATTGGCGAATGCGATCGATTGGCGCTGCTGCCCGGACAGGGACTCCTCGAATGGGTTGCCCACCAGATCGCATTTGCTGGCCGGCAGACTCGCGCTGGCCGGCGCAAAGCCGTCGGTCGGCATTGCCGGCTGAGGCAAAACATTCCCGCCGAGCTCGTGGCCTTGACCACCCCGCGAAATCCCTGCGCCTCTAGCTTCGTCAGCACATCGCGCAGTACGTCGAGCGCGGCTGCGGTCGAACGGCAATTCACCGTAGGGAACAGGCTCGGACGCGCGGCAGCCCGCGCCGCAGCGCCGGCAGGCCCTGCGCCGAAAGTCATTGCGCCCGACGCATTCGCCGCGTTCGCCGCGGCCGCGGCGCTCAAGATCCTTGACGGTGGCGGCGAGCTGCTCGCGCGTGCGCTGCAGATCGGCATTGGCCGCGCGCAGCGCGGCGAGTTCGGTGCGCGCCTTCGCCAGATCCACGCGCGACGTGGCCCAAAACAGCGCACATGCGACAGCGACCAGACATGCCGCACCGATGCCCGCGGCCCACGGCCACATCGGCGGATGCTTCGGCGGGGGCAGCGGTTCGCGCGACAGGGGTTGGCGCCGGGGCCGCGCGGCGCAGATCGGCCACCAGCCGAGCGGCGAAGCTGTCGAGGCTCGCGACGACGAAGCGGCGCAGGTCGACGGATTGCTGTTTGACGGCGGCCTCGATGCGTCGTCCCCAGTCCCCCACGGGCGCCGCCGGGCTCGGCGCAGCCCCGTTGCGGCCGGCGCCGGCGCAGCGGCTTCCGAGTTCCACCGGTACAAGCGCGGGCTCGTCCAGATCGCGCCGATCCGGCAACAGATGCAGCTCGTACAGCACCTTCGATACATCGACCGGCCGACCTGCTTCGGCAGCACACCCATCGCGCCCAGCGCACGCGCCTGTCCGACATACAGCTCGCCTTCCTGCGAGGTGTACATCATGATCGGGATCATGGCCGTCTGAGGATTGCCCTTGATCGTCTGGACCGCCTGCAGTCCGTCCATGCCGGGCATCAGATGGTCCATGAAGATCGCATCGGGACGATCGTGCTGCAGATATTCGATGGCCTGCTCGGCCGATTCGGCCATGTCGACTTCGATGTCGTATTTCTCGAGCATGCGGCTCAGGATCACGCGGGCCGACTTGGAATCGTCGACGACTAAAGCACGCTTTTCGGCCCATGGCAATAGTGTTATCGCACTCCCTTCGATCTCATCCGCAGATCCGCGACGGCACTATGTAACGCCGCAGCGCATCGGCGCGCACGGTGTCGCGCAATGGGAACACCGGATGGTGCACCGCCGCTCTCGGAGCCTAGGCGGGATCAGAGCTCGCTCGATTCCTTGTTCTGGCCGATCCAAGTCAAAGCGGACTCCACGTCCGCCAGCTCGCTGGCCGTGAATCCTTCGATCCTGACGCCGGTGGCCTCCGCCTTCTTCTTCGCAAGTTCGGCGCTGGCGACCGAGTGCACCCACACCAGACCGCGGCGCACCTTGGCGGTGAACTTTTGCTGCTTTTCTTCGTGTCATCAGTCATCTCCTTGAAATGTGTCTCAACCGTCAGGTCGCACGATACACGACAACGGCAGCGATGAGGAACTGGCGCTCACTCGCGGATGCCGGTGCCTTTGTTCAACAGCGTCGACCGCCAGCGCGAACATCGACACCGCGGCGCCGATCATGATGCCATAGGCCAGCCGCAGGTCGACGTCGGTCGTGCCGAGAAAGCCGTAGCGGAATGCGCTGACCATGTACAGGATCGGATTGCGTGCGAGACGGCTTGCGCCCAGCCCGGCAGCATCGTGACGGAGTAGAACACGCCGCCCAGGTAGGTGAGCGGCGTGAGCACGAAGGTCGGGAACCAGGAGATGTGATCGAAGTTCTTCGCAAACAGCGCGTTGATCGAAGCCGCCGAGCGAGAACACCACGCTGGTCAGCAGCACGGCGGAGATGATCGCCAGTGACGTGCTGCACGGCGAGGCGGGTGAAGAACAGCGCGACGACGGTCACCACCGAGCCCGACCAGCAGCCCGCGCAGGACGCCGCCGGCGATGTAGCCGGACAGGATCAGCCAATTGGGCAGCGGCGACACCAGCAGCTCCTCGAGGTGCTTGCCGAACTTGGCGCCGAAGAACGACGACACCACGTTGCCGTAGGAGTTCGTGATCACCGTCATCATGATCAGGCCGGGCGCGATGAACTGCATGTAGTCGTATCCGCCCACCAGTCCGACGCGTTTGCCGATCAGGCTGCCGAAAATCACGAAATACAGCGTCGCCGTGACCGCCGGCGGAACGATGGTCTGGCCCCAGATGCGCACGATGCGGTTGAACTCGCGGATCACGATGGTGCTGAATCCCACCCACTCGGTGCGCGCGCGCGAGGACTCGGCACATGCTCAGGCTTCCTTGACGGCGGCGCGGGCGCTGTCGTCGACCAGGCGCATGAACAGCTCCTCGAGGCGGTTGACCTTGTTGCGCATGCTGTTCACGCGGACGCCCTGCGGCGGAGAGCTG
Source organism: uncultured Gammaproteobacteria bacterium (assembly GCA_963774865.1). Classification (GTDB taxonomy): domain Bacteria; phylum Pseudomonadota; class Gammaproteobacteria; order Steroidobacterales; family Steroidobacteraceae; genus Bog-1198. The sequence goes on along the minus strand of CAVZGU010000011.1, from coordinate 65,090 downwards.
CGCGAAAATGTCGTTCAGGCTCTGGCCCTTCGACACCTCGATCTCGAGCGTGTGATCGTCGGTGAGCATGCGTGTCGAAACCCGGCAGCTGCGGCGGCTGCGGCCACGGGACTCGCTCAAATTGAACACGAACGTCTCCGTCTGCAGCTTGCGCAGCACGTTCGCGCATGCGTGTCGCGCTCGATGATGCGGCCGCCCTCGATGATGGCGACGTTGCGGCACAGATTCTCGGCTTCCTCCAGATAGTGCGTGGTCAGGATGATCGTCGTTCCCTCATCGTTGATCTTGCGCAGGAACTCCCACATCGAGCGGCGGATCTCGATGTCCACGCCGGCGGTCGGCTCGTCCAGGATCAGCAGCTTCGGCTCGTGCATCAGCGCGCGCGCGATCATGAGGCGCCGCTTCATGCCGCCCGACAGCGAGCGCGCAATGGAGTTGCGGCGATCCCAGAGCTGCAGCTGCTTCAGATATTTTTCCGCTCGCTGCTTCGCGAGGCGCCGCGGTATGCCGTAGAAGCCCGCCTGGTTCACCACGATCGTGAACAGGCGTCTCGAACATGTTGAAATTGATCTCCTGCGGCACCACGCCGATGCAGGACTTCGCCGCTTCGAGCTCGCGATCGATATCGTGGCCGAACACCTCGACGGTGCCGCTGGTCTTGTTGACGAGCGAGGTGACGATGCCGATGGCGGTCGTCTTGCCGGCGCCGTTCGGGCCCAGGAGCGCGAAGAAGTCGCCCTCCGTCCACTTCGAGATCGATGCCCTTGAGCGCCCTGATGCCGTTTTTGTAGACCTTGGTGAGCTGGCGAAGGACGAGGGCTTGCATAGGAGCCGCGTAGACTAAACCGCGCGAGGCCTCCGCCCGCAACCCGCGTTCCGCCGGCCCTCGAGCCGCGTCACGGCAGGCATGCACGCGGCCGCCGAGCTGCACGCCGAACAGCTGAACCCGCGCAGCCGCGCCGCGTCGCGCACGCGACGCGGCGCCCATCAGGGCGCTCCAGTACGCGCCGCTCGTGCACCAGCGCGCGGACAGATTGGCCGTCTCGCTCGCCGCCAGCGCCGGCAGACCGTTGAGCCTCGCGCCGCGAAACGCCGCCGCCGTGTGCTCGGTCATGCCGAGCAGCAGCTGCGCGCCGAGTCTGGCGGTCGAGGCGACGTGCCAGGCGTAGAACAGCGCGAACCGCACGAAACCCGCGATGTCCGTCATCGACCACCGTGGCGTCGGCGATGCGCCATTGGCCCGCTCCGCCGAGGCGCGCCCGCCAATGCGCTGTGTCGTGAAAGCGCAGATCGAACAGCGCGTAGGGGCAATTCGCCGCCGCCGCCCGTCTGCGCGGCGGACAGCGGCGCCACCTGCCCGGACGCCTCGGCGGGCAGTGCAGCGCTCCGGACGTGCCGCCAGTCGCCGGCTCGCGCGCCGACCAGATCCAGGAACCGGTGATTCAGATCGTGCAACGAGCCGAGCATCTCGGCCGAGAAATTGCGGCTGGCGCGCCCAGCTGCCGATGAATGCATCCTGCATGACGCCCCCCATGGGAACCCTCTGGAGTTTCAAAGTAGCGGCTGCGCCGCGCATTCCTGAGCAAACGCACCCGCAATTGCGGGTGGGAGCCACTTGGCAGGGACGCTAACTTTGTGATTAATTTCTCGCGATATTATACTTGACGTACCCACTTTGATCTGAGACACTATGCTCCAAGGAGTAAGTGTCATGTCCAATTATCTTTCCGCCCCGCACTTTCACGACGAAGCCGCAGCGTTCAAATTCGTTGAGGATCGCGTATGGCCCACCGGGCCGGTATGCCCTCATTGCGGCTCTGTGGAGCGCATTGGGAAGCTCGAAGGCAAGTCCACCCGGTTGGGCGTCTACAAGTGCTACGCCTGCCGTAAGCCCTTTACCGTGCGCGTAGGCACCATTTTCGAGGACAGCCACATCGAGCTTCAAGCTGTGGCTGCAAGCGATCTTCCTGATTGCATCGTCCAAGAAGGGGATCAGCAGCAACCAGCTTCATCGCACTTTGGGCATCACCCTCAAGTCAGCGTGGTTCCTGTCGCACCGTATCCGGCTCGCGATGGATGGCGACGCGGACAAGCTCGGCGAGCGATGGCGGAATCGTGGAGGCGCGATGAAACCTACATCGGCCGCAGCCCCGATGCGAAGAAGGCTCGCTATCGCCGGCAAGCGCAAACAGAACACCATCTTCACCTTCGTCGAGCGTCACGGCCATGTGAAGTCCACTCACATCACCGGCAAGAACTTTGCTCGCATCAAGCGCGCGTTTCAAAAAGCACATGGACAAGACCGGAAACCTGATGACCGATGAGCATAAGAAATTCCGCAACATCGGCAAGCAGTATGCGAGCCATGAAACCGTGAACCACGGCGCGAAGGAATACGCTCGTGGCAATGTCAATACCAACACCGTCGAAGGCGTATTCTGTCAAATTCTTTTTGAGCCAGAAACCGCACAAATTGCCCGCCACCTTGAGGAGCCGCCACATGAGAGTGTCCGATGACCGATACACCCGCGACCGCGAGCGTCTGGACCTGGCGCTGCGCCTGATCCACCACGAAGCGCGCACCTTTACGATTCGCCAGTGGACCGGCCTGAGCGATGATCGAATCCGCAAGCTGTACCGCAGCTATGTGATGAATCGCGACGCAAGGTCCATCCTTCGCCATCGCGGCAAATCGCCGCGCCAGGCGGCGTTTTTCTTCAGGAATGCCGATCTTAACTTTCAGGCGGCGCAGCTCGCGAGCCTGTTCGTCGTGTTCGGGCTGCTGTGCGGCACCGCTCTGGGACTCGAATCGCGCTACCGCGTCGGCTCGCTCGAATCGGGGGCTCTGCTCTGTCAGGCCTATGAGGCCTACCTCGAGCTGCATGCGCCCGCGGGCATCTCCTTCGAACATGCGTGGTTCCTGCTGCTTGCGCTCGCGCGGCGCGATGAGCTCGGCATCGCGCGCTGCCCAGTGTGCGGAGGCATGCGGCTGCGCGACCTGCTGGCGAAGCGCCGCCCATCATGCGCCAACTGCGAGCCGAGCGGCGCGGCGGCGCCGTTGCAGAGCATCAACGAGCATGCCGCGCCCTGCTAGAATTCAGCGCATGAAATCCAGGAACGTGTTCGCGGGTCCGTACTTGGAGCGGGCAGCGCAATTCCGCTCGGATCCGGCCTGGTTCGACAGCGCGCTTGCCGACGAAAAGAGCCGCGTGGTGCCCGTCTGGCAGTCGCGCAGCCTCATCGCGGAAGACGATCGGCCGGGCGTCGCCGCGCCGGGCGTCGCCGCGCCGCGCGCAGCGCTGCTCGACCTCGCGCAGATACCCGCGGAGCGGCGCAACAGCAATGAGCTGATCCTCCTGGGCCGCTTCAATGGCGCGAGCTTTTTTGCCTACGAGATCGAATCCGCCGATCCGCCGCCCGCGCCCGCCGGCACGCGCTTCGAGGACCTTCGCCTCGTCGCATCGCTGCTGCCGGCAGACGAGGCGGGAGTGCTGGGCTATGCGCGAGCCATGGTCACGTGGCGGCGCCGGCATCGCTTCTGCGGCACGTGCGGTGCGAAGACTGTGGCCGCCAAGGGCGGACACGTGCTCGTCTGCACCAATCCCGCGTGTCGTCATGAGCAGTTTCCGCGGATCGATCCGGCGATCATCGTGCTGGTCAGCGACGCGGAGCGCGCACTGCTCGGACGCCAGCCGGCGTGGCCCGCCGGGCGCTACTCCACCATCGCGGGCTTCGTCGAACCGGGAGAATCGCTCGAGGATGCGGTGGCGCGCGAGGTGCTGGAGGAGACGGGCGTGAATGTGGATCAGATCGAATACCACTCCTCGCAGCCGTGGCCGTTTCCCAGCTCGCTGATGCTCGGATTTACTGCGCGCGCACTGACCCGGGAAATACACCTCAACGATAAAGAGCTGGAAGACGCGCGCTGGTTCACGCGCGCGGATCTGATCGCGGGCGATCCGCTGCTGCCTCCGCGCCAATCGATATCATTTCGCCTGATCGAGCATTGGTTCGATGCCGGCGCAGAGCGCCCGCTGCGCGAGCTGCGCGAATCGGCGCCGTGGCCGGCCGCGCGTTAGTCACCCAGGCGGCTCACCGCAGCGTTTGACTTAATGTCTGAGTGCGCCGCACCTTTGGTCAACCCAAAGGTCGCGCCGCCGTTAGCCGTCTGCATGCTGCACACCGAGATCGCCGTCTTGCGCTTTGGCCTGGGCGCCCGTCCGGGCGAGCTCGTCCGTGCGGCCGGCGATCCGCGCGGGTGGCTGCGCGTGCAAACCCGCGGCCCGGTGGCGCCGGCCGGCACCACGCCGTTGACGCCTTCCGATGAGATCTTCGCCGCCTTGCTGGCCGCGCGCCAGCGAGGCGAGGACCTGAAGCGCGAGGCCATCGAGCGATCCTTGCCGGACGCCAAGGCGGCCCTTAACCTGCTGCGCGACGCTTACCGGACTCACTACCGCGCCCAGGTGCTGGCGCGAGCGCAAAGCGCCGCGCTCACTGCGCAGCCCTTCGGCGAGCGGCTGGTGCACTTCTGGAGCAATCACTTCGCGGTCTCCGCGGACAAGGGCGCAATCTTCGGTCTGGCCGGAACGCTCGAGAGCGAAGCCATCCGGCCGCACGTCAACGGCCGATTCGTCGAGCTCCTCACCGCGGTCGAGAAGCATCCGGCGATGATCGCATTTCTCGACAACCAATTGTCGGTAGGGGCGGACTCGGAGGCGGCGCGCTTCGCCGCGCCGCGCACCGCCAGGCGGCCGTTCGGCATCAATGAGAATCTGGCCCGGGAAATCCTCGAGCTGCATACGCTCGGCGTCCATGGAGGGTACACCCAGCAGGACGTCACCAGCTTCGCGCAAATCATCACGGGATGGTCGATCGGCGGCGGCAAGGGCCGGCTGGCGGGCGGAGAAACCGGCCGATTTTATTTCCGCGACAACCTGCACGAGCCCGGTCCGAAGACATTTCTGGGCAGGAGCTACCGCCAAGACGGCGAGGCCCAGGGCGAGGCGGTGCTCGCCGATCTCGCGCATCACCCATCGACCGCGCACTTCATCGCGACCAAGCTTGCGCGCCATTTCATTGCCGATGATCCGCCGCCGGCGGCAGTGGAGCGGCTCGCCCGCGCCTACCTCAAATCCGGAGGCGATTTGCCCCAAGTGTATGCCGCGCTGATCGAGTCGCCGGAAGCGTGGGAGGCGGGCATGAGCAAGTTCAAGACACCGGAGGATTTCGTGTTTTCGGCGCTGCGCGCCCTCGACGTCGTGCCGCAGAAGCCGGAGGAGGTGATCCGCAGCTTCGATCTGCTGGGTCAGCGGCAATACACTCCGGGGTCGCCCGCCGGATGGGCGGATACGTCCACGAGCTGGGATGGCTCGGATGCCTTGATGCACCGGGTGCTATGGGCGTCGTTGGTTGCAGAGCGCTACGACCGGGGCGTGGACCCGCTGGATGTCGCAGCGGCCAGCCTCGGCGGCTTTGCGCGCCCGGAAACTCTGACGTCGCTGCGCCGCGCGGCCTCGGGCAGCCAGGCGCTGGCGCTGCTGTTGCTGAGTCCCGAGTTTCAACGGAGATGACGATGCGCATGCTTCATGCTCCCCTGACGCGCCGCCGCTTTCTCGTGAGCAGCGGCGCCCTGACGGCGGTGGCCATGCTGCCGAACGTGCTGTTCGCCGAGACCGGCGGCCCAGGGCGGCTGGTGGTCGTGATCCTGCGCGGTGCGCTGGACGGTCTCTCCGCGGTGCCGCCGCACGGCGATCCCGACTATGCCGGTCTGCATCGCGAATTGGCGATCGCGCCGCCGTCGGCCGCGCCGGGCTTGGCGAGGCCCGGGTCGACCGGCGGCGCCCTCGCGCTCGACGCCACCTTCGGTTTGCATCCCTCGCTCGGGTTCCTGCACGAACGCTACCTCGGCGGAGAACTGATCGTGTTTCATGCGGTGGCCTCGCCGTACCGCGACCGTTCGCACTTCGACGGCCAGAACGTGCTGGAAAACGGGCTCACTCAACCCATCGGCACCGCCGATGGCTGGCTCAATCGGGCGCTGGCCGCACTGCCGTCGCGCAATACCCAGCACTTTGCCGAGCGAGCGGTGGCGATCAACCAAAACCTTCCCTTGATCCTGCGCGGCGCTGCGCCGGTGCTGTCGAAGTCGCCGCTGGCGACGCCGGACATCGACGACGACCTGTTGGCGCGCTTGGCGGACCTGTACTCCAAGGATGATTGGTTCTCGGCCCGACTCAGCGAGGCCATTCGGACCGAAAAGCTCGCCGGCAACAGCGCCGGCATGGATTCCGGCCCTCCGACAAAGGGGGGCAAGCCGGCGGATCGCCTCAGCGGCGTGGCGCACATGGCCGCCGTCTTGATGCGCAGCGAGGGCGGACCGGAAATAGCCGTCATCGAAGCGGGCGGTTGGGATACCCATGCCAATCAGGGCGGAGCCCAGGGAGCGCTCGCCCAGCGTCTGCTCGGGCTCGACAGCGCACTGCGCGGGCTCGCCGAGGAATTGGGCGCGCTATGGGCGCAGACCGCCGTCCTGGTCGTCACCGAATTCGGCCGCACCGCCGCCATGAACGGCACTCGCGGCACCGATCATGGGACGGGCGGCTGCGCCTTCCTCGTGGGTGGCGCGGTACAGGGCGGCCGTGTCGTAGCCGACTGGCCGGGCCTCGCGCGCAGCAGCCTTTACGAGGGCCGCGACCTTAGGGCCACGCGGGACCTGCGCAGCCTGTTCAAAGGCGTTCTCGACGAGCATATGCGCGTCGACACGAAGTCCCTGGCCACCCGTGTATTCCCGGACAGCGCCGCCTCGCCAGCCCTCCACGGGCTGATACGCGCGTAAGTACTCCGAGCGTCCGCTCAGGGCGCCGAAGATTCCGTGCCGCTCGCCGTCGTCGGCGCCGCGATCGGCTCGAGTTCCCTCGGTGCGGCCGGCTCGGCGATCGGTGCCGGCGCCGGCGCGCTCGGCGCAAAGCTCTTGGGCGCCACTGCCTTTTTCATGGCGGGCTTCGGCGCCGCCTTCTTGGCTGCGGGCGCGGCCTTCTTCTGCGCCTTTTTGGGCGCGGCTCTCTTCGCCTTCTTTGCGACCTTCACGCTGCTCGCCTTCTTCGACGGACGCGCCTTCTTCTTCGCTGTGCGGCTTTTGGCGGCTGCGCGCTTTGCTTTCGCTGCAGGTCGCTTCTTCGCTTTACCCTTCTTCTTTGCCATGGTCAGTCTTCTCCTCGCGGTCGTACGGCTCCTCGCTGTGAGAGTAGCCCCGAAAAAGTCCGCTGTCATCTGCGCGTGATGCTGGAGTCGATCATGGGGATTGCGTACGCTGCTCGGGTGCTGCCTACTGAACCCTCACGGGAACCGCCACCCATTACGGAACCACCCATTCGCCCGCTGCAGGACGTGTGGCTGCGGCCCAGGCGCGTATTTCGCGAATTGGCCTCGCGACCCGTCGGGCGCGTGGACTACCTGCTGGGGGCGGCGCAAGGCATGGTCGGCTGGCTGGCACTGAGTCGCGCGACCAATGCCGGGTCCACGACCAGCGTCGCGGAGATCTTCGTCAAGGCGCTCATTATCGGCTCCATCGCCGGCGTCGCGAGTCTGTTCCTGTTCGCTGAGATCTATACGCGCCTGGGGCAGCGCCTCGGCGGTACTTCGGAGCGCAACTCGGTCTTTCACGTCGTCGCCTACGGCGGCGTACCGATCGCAGTATCGCTCGGCATCTGGATGTTGACGGCGCTGCTCGCCGGCGAGGCGGCCTTTCTGCAGGTGCTGCGCCCCGATGTGGAGGGTTTCGTCGCTCTGCTGTTGCGCGCCCAGTTCGTCGCCGACCTGCTGCTCATGGTGTGGAGCGTGCTGCTCCAGGTCATGGGCTTCAGCGAGATTCAGGGACTGGCAACCCGCAAGGCCTTCGGGGTCTGGGTACTCGGGCAGCTGATCGGGCTGCTCTTCGCCCTGCTGCTGGTGGTCGTGCTCGAGATCCTGTTGCCGAGCCAGTAAACCAGCCCCGCCGGCGGCCGGCGCCCTATGCGATGGCCGCCGGTTCAGGCTCCGCCGTCTGCGAATTGGCGGCCGGCACGTTGGACTTGACCGGTTCGCTCTCCAACCGCTTGATGACGGAGCGCGCGACGGCCGCCGCCGACGGCTTCCGGACCGGACGCGGCCTGGCGGCCTTGGCGGCGCCACTCGATTTAGGGCTGCGCGACGCCTTCGCGGCCATGGCTGGTTTGGCGGCGCCGGACGCCGTGGCTGCTCGGGCCCGGCCGGTGCGCTGCGCGCTCGCGGCCCGTGCGGCCTCGGCCTTCTTGCGGGCCTGCTTCGCCGCTTTTTTGGTGAGCTTCGACTGTTTGCGCGCCTTTTTCAGCTCGGCCTTCGCCAGACGCACCTGTTGCTTGGCGTCCTCCGCCTTGCGCGCCGCCTTGTCGGCTTCGGCGCTGAGGCGCCGCACCGCGGCGTTTTCCTTCACTCCAACTACCGTCGATTGAGTGCTGGCCACGACTTTGCTCCGCAAAAGAATTTCGGCCGCCAAGCTTAGTACCGACCGCACATCCTGTCACGCCAAGGTAACAATATTGTGCGTCCGCAGGCAATGGGACGCGTTACGCAAGCACGCGGAACAGGAATTCGCGGATGTCGGCGATCTCGGCCTCGCAGACCGAATGCGCCATCGGGTATTGATGCCACTCCACCGCGTACCTGAAGCTCTTCAGGAAATCACGCGACTGCATGCCCATGGCGAACGGCAGCACCGCATCGGACAGGCCGTGCGCCATGAAAATGGGCGCTCCCTCGTTTGCCGGCGCGCGCTCGGCGGGCAGGCGGTTTGCGAGCGGCAGGTAACAGGAAAGAGCCATGACTCCGGCCAGACGTTCCGGGTAGCGCAGCGCGGTATACAGCGACACCGCACCGCCTTGTGAAAACCCCGCCAGCACCACCCTGCTTGCCGGAATGCCGCGCGCGGCCTCCCTCCCGACGAGCTGATGAATTTGCGCCTCGCTCTCGCGAAAGCCCGCCGCATCCTCGACAGCGCGTCTATCGAATCCCACGATGTCGTACCACGCCCGCATGCTCATGCCCCCGTTGATCGTGACGGGGCGCACCGGGGCGTTGGGGAATACGAAGCGCCACGCGTGCTCGCCGCGGCGCACGATTTCGGGCACGACGGGCTCGAAATCGTGCCCGTCGGCGCCGAGACCATGCAGCCAAATCACGGCTGCATCCGGCTTCGGGGCGGTTTCGACTTCGATGGTCTCCAGCAGCATGCGCATAGCCTACAAGAATTTCGCGCTTGCGCATTGACGGGGTGTGCATTTTTATGCAAACTCCCGCAACTTTATGCAAGCCCCTGGGTTTCCGAGATCCGCATGTTGAGAGCCGACGCCGACCATTCCAACGCCCCGGCGCGCCGTACGATGCTCGCGAAGATCATTCGCGAACAATCGGTCGGACGCCAGTCAGAGCTGGTCACGATGCTGCGCAAGCACGGCCACGTCGCCACCCAGTCGAGCGTGAGCCGCGACCTGCGCGAGCTCGGCGTGGCGAAGCTCGGGCGTCGCTATGTGCTGCCGGAGCAGGCCGCCCCCGTGAAGAACGATTTTTCCACGCTCAAGCAGTTCGTGAGCGCGGTGCAGACCGCCGGCGCGAACCTGACCGTGCTCAAGACCACTGTCGGCGCGGCGCAGAGCGTGGCGGTGGCCATCGATACCGCCCGCTGGCCCGAGGTGATCGGCACCATTTCCGGCGACGACACCATATTCATCGCGACGGCCGGGGCCCGCGAGCAGCTCAAGCTCGGCGAACGCCTGCACGCCATCTTCGGAATCTAACTCCTATGACAACGACTGATCCCAAGGGCGCCGAGCCCATTCGGGTTGACCCCATTCTCCTGGCATTTTCCGGCGGTCTGGACACCTCGTTCTGCGTGCCCTGGCTCAAGGAGACCTACCGGAGGCCGGTGATCACCGTGACCGTCGACACGGGGGGCCTCGATGCCGCGGCCGCCGCGGCGCTCGCCAAGCGCTCGGCCGAACTCGGCGCCGTCGAGCATCATTTGATCGACGCGCGCACGGCTTATTTCGACCAAGTGCTCAGGTTTTTGATCATGGGCAATGTCCGGCGCGGCGGTCTGTACCCGCTGTGCGTCGGCGCCGAGCGCGTGCTGCAGGCGCAGACGATCGCGCAGAAGGCGCTGTCGCTCGACTCCACGATGGTGGCGCACGGCTGCACCGCCGCAGGCAACGATCAGGTGCGCTTCGAAGTGGCGCTGCGCACGCTGGCGCCGGAGCTGACGATCATCGCCCCGGTGCGCGATCGCGCCTTCAAACGCACGGAACAGCTGCAGTATCTCAAAGCGCACGGATTGCCGATTCCGCCGTTCGGCGCGGCGTATTCGGTGAACCGCGGGCTGTGGGGCGTCACCATCGGCGGCAAGGAGACGTTGACCTCCGCGGGCAGCCTTCCCGACGACGCGTGGGTGCTGTCGAGGGACGCCTTCTCGAACCCGCGGGCGCCGCAGCGGCACACCATTGGTTTCGCCGCGGGGGTGCCGGCGAGCCTCGACGGCGCCGCGCTGGCGCCGGTCGCGATCATCGAACGGCTCGAGGCCCTGGCCGGACCCTTTGGCATCGGGCGCGGCATTCACCTCGGCGACACCGTGATCGGTACCAAGGGGCGCGTCGCATTCGAGGCGCCTGCTGCCGATGTATTGCTGACGGCGCATCGCGAACTCGAAAAATTGGTGCTGACCGGCAAGCAGGCCCGCATCAAGGATTCGGTGGCATCGCCCTATGGCGATCTGGTGCACGAGGGCCAGCACCTGGACCCGGTGTGCCGCGACATCGAAGCCCTGCTCCTGTCATCGCAGACGCGCGTGACCGGGGAGGTCGCCGTCCTGTTGCGGCCCGGTTCATTGTTCGTGGAGGGCGTGAGTTCGCCGCATTCGCTGATGGCGGCATCCAAGGGCGTCTACGGCGAGGCGGCCGGTGAATGGACGCCGGCCGATGCGCTCGGCTTCTCGAAGATGCTGGCGCTCACGGGGATCTTTCACCGGCGTGCCGGCGGACATCCGGCCGCCGTTCAGGGGGCGGACAAATCATGAGCGGCATGCGTACGGTCGTGGTCGACAAGATCGCATCGGTCACCCAGGCGTTGGGGCTCACCCATGAGCTGCGTATCGCCGCGGAGATTCCGTGCGAGGAAGGCGTCGTCGTGGTGGTCGAGGTATTGAACAACAAATCGACCTACAACACCCTCGAGCTCACCAGCGGCCGCATGGCCAAGGTGGCCCGCGGCGATGTGGTCGTCGGTGCCCTGGGGACTCGCAAGGCATTGTTCGGCTATTCAGGCCATATCCCCGACGCGCTCAAGCCCGGCGACGTGATCCAGATGCTGAACATCGGCGGGGTCTTGGGAGTCTGCGATTCCGCGACGCCTGACAAGGGAAAACCGTTCGATTGCAAGGTGCTGGGCGCCGTTCTGGCCTTCCCCTATCTCGGCGAACGCATCGGCGTGACGGCGCGAACCGGATACAAGGCATTGGACTACGATGCGCCGCTCAACGTGCACGGCGTGCCGGTGGTGGCGCTGGCCGGCACCTGCATGGAGGCCGGCAAAACCGCCGCGGCCTGCGCCATCATCGCGCGCATGCGCCACCGCGGATTGATCGTCGATGCCTTCAAGGCGACCGGCGTGTCACTGCGCCGCGACATTCTGGCGTTCGAAGACTCGGGCGCTCGGCGCACCATGATTTTCACCGACTTGGGCGTGGTGACCACGACGGCGCGGTCCGGTCCGGCATTGACGCGCACCATGCTGACCGAGATGGCGAGCGGACTGCCGGACGTGATCGTGTTCGAGCTGGGCGACGGCCTGCTGGGCACCTATGGCGTGGAAGCGATTTTGCGGCAGCCCGACATCAGATCCGCGCTGACCGCGGTGGTGCTGTCCGCGAATGATCCGGTGGCCGCGTGGGGCGGAGTGCGGCTGCTGCGCGATCGCTTCGGCATCGAGCCCGCGGCCGTCACCGGACCGGCGACCGACAATCAGGTCGGGGTCGAAATCATCCGCGAGCAGATGGAAGTCGAGGCGTTCAACGCCATCTCGAGCCCCGCCGAGCTCGGCGATTACCTGATTGCGCGCTTGAACCTGCGCAATGTCGGCGAAGCCAGGGTCGTCGGCACGTGAGCGAGCGCATGCCGGCGATCGTTCTCGGCGGCACCGGCTATGTGGCCGGGGAGCTGCTGCGGCTGATCGCCGGTCACCCGCGGCTCGACCTCAAGGGCATCCTGTCCGACAGCCAGCCCGGTACGGCGGTCGCCGCCGCCTTTCCGCAATTACGCAGCGCCTATCCCGACCTCGCCTTCGCCAGCCTGGACGAAATCGAGGCCTTGATGGCGCGTACGCCTCACTCAGCGCTGTTCTGCGCGGCGCCGCATGGGGTTGCGGCCGCCATCATCGACCGGCTGCTCGCCGCCGCCGAAGCGGGCGGGATGCGTTCGCATTGCGTCGATATCTCGGCGGACTTTCGCTACGCGAGCGCCGGCGCCTATGAATCGGTCTATCACCATGCCCACGGCGCACCGGCGCGGATCCGGCAATTCACCTGCGCGGTCCCGGAGCATCTGGCCGCCGCGCCGACTCCGCACGTATCCCATCCGGGCTGCTTTGCGACCGCTGCACTACTGGCGAGCGTGCCGCTGCTGGCGCTTGGCTTGACGGACACCCGTCTGTTCATCACCGGCATCACCGGCAGCACCGGCTCGGGCCGACGCCCGAGCGAGGGCACTCACCATCCGCTGCGGCACAGCGACTTGTACAGCTATGGCGCGCTCAGCCATCGCCACGTGCCGGAGATCGCCGCCTGCGCCAAGCTCGCGACCGGGATCGAGGCGGAGTTCAATTTCGTGCCGCATTCGGGCCCGTTCGCGCGCGGCATTCACGTCACCGTGCAGGCCAGCCTGAAGAAGCAGATCGATACCGCGGGCGCGCTCGAGGCGCTGACCGCCTATTACCGGCACTGCCCGTTTGTACGCGTGATGCAGGCGCCGCCGAGGGTGAAGGATGTGGCAACCAGCAATTACGCCCACCTGGGCGCGGTCACCAACGGCACCTCCATTGCGGTGATGGCCGTATTGGACAACCTGAACAAGGGCGCCGCGGGGGGTGGTATGCAATGGATGAATCGCCTGCTGGGCTTCGATGAGAGCACCGGGCTCACCGCTCCGGCGCCCGGCTGGACATAAGGGCGCTGATGATGAGCACCGATGCGACGCCCCGGGTGCAGCGCAGCCACTTGGCACAGGTATTTGCGCAGTATCCGATCGAAATCGCGCACGGCGAGGGCGTTTGGCTGTATGCGCGCGACGGGCGCAAGATTTTGGATTTCTACGGCGGTCATGCGGTCGTGGGCTTGGGCTACGGCCACCCGCGCTGGCTGGCGGCGCTCGAGCGTCAGGCAAGGCAGATGGCCTTTCAGACCAATGCGCTGCCGATGGCGGTCCGCGAGCGCGCGGCGGCCCGATTGGTGAAGTTCACCGGCTTGGGGCTCGACACGGTGTTTTGGATCAACAGCGGCGCCGAAGCGAACGAGAATGCGCTCAAGCTGGCCTTCAAGATCACGGGACGCGGCAAGGCCGTGGCGCTCGAGCAGGGTTGGCACGGCCGGACCGCGGCTGCGGGTGCGGTCACCTGGGGCGCCGTCGGCAGGTGGTACGGCTTCCCGCGCGCGCCCTTCGAAGTGAGCTTCACGCCGCGCAACGACCCTGCGGCCGTCGAGCGCTGCGTCGACCCGGAGACGGCCGCCGTCATCGTCGAGCCGATCCAAGGGGTGGGCGGGGCCTACGATGTCGGCAAGCCGATGCTCGAGGCGCTGCGCCGGCGCTGCGACGATGTGGGGGCGGTGCTGATTTTCGACGAAGTCCAGTGCGGCATGGGGCGCACCGGTGCGCCGTTCGGCGCCAACTACTACGGCGTGACGCCCGACATCATCACGGCGGCGAAAGCGTTGGGCAACGGCTTCCCCGTCTCCGCCCTGCTGCTGTCGCGGCGCGTGGCGGACCAGATCAAGTATGACGACATGGGCACGACCTTCGGCGGCGGACCCGATGGCCTGCGCCGTGGCGGAGGCGGTGATCGACACCATCGAATCCGAATCGCTGCTGGCGAACGTCCGCGAGGTTTCCGCCTATATTCGCACGACCTGCGTCATCGGGCCGGTCACCGGCGTGCAGGGGGCGGGCTTTCTGCTGGGCCTGAAGACCTCGCGCCCCGCCAAAGAAGTGCAGGCCGCACTGCTCGAGAAAGGCATCCTGACCGGCACCAGCGGGGATCCCAAGGTGCTGCGCCTGCTGCCTGCCTATATCTTGAATGAAGGACATGTCGATCAGCTGCGCGCTGCGCTGTCGCAGGTGCGGGCATGAGGCGCTTTTTGGACCTCGCCGATTTCACGCGCGAGGAGATCCTCGATTTGTTGGCGCTCGCCCAATCGCTGCAGCGGCGGCCGCAGCCTCAGGCGCTCGCCGGCAAGATCCTGGGGCTGGTGTTTTTCAATCCGTCGCTGCGCACCTTGTCGTCGTTCCAAGCCGGGATGATGCGGCTCGGCGGCTCGACGTTCGTCATCACGCCAGGACAAGGGACCTGGCAGCTCGAAACCCGGCTCAACGCCGTCATGAACGGCCCCGCCGCCGAACACATTCGCGAAGGCATACCGGTGCTGGCCTCGTACTGCGACGCGCTCGGTGTGCGCGCCTTTGCCGAAGGCAAGAGCCTCGATGACGATTTGCACGAAAAGCTGTTCGGGCTGCTGGACGCGCTGTGCGACAAGCCGCTGATCAATTTGGAATCCGCCGTGAACCATCCCTGCCAGGCATTGGCGGATTGGCGCACGATGGACGAACTTTCGATACCGAGCCGCGCAAAATTCGTGTTGAGCTGGGTCTATCATCCGAGGGCATTGCCTCTGGCCGTGCCTGCGGCGGCGCTGCACATGGCCGCGATGCGCGGAATGGACGTTGTGGTCGCCCGCCCGGAGGGCTTCGCCCTGCCCCTTGAGATCCTGGCGAAGGCGCGCTCGGCCGCCGCCGCCGCGGGCGGCTCGGTCACCGAGACCGCCGATCGTGCCTCGGCGATGCAGGGGGCGAGCGTGCTCTATGCCAAGGAATGGGGCAGCACCCTGTATTACGGCGATACGGAAGCCGATGCGCGCCTGCGCGCCGACCTTCAGGATTGGTGCGTGCGCGAGTCGTGGTTCGCGCGCGCACTGCCCGATGCCAGGCTGATGCACTGCCTGCCCGTGCGCCGCAACGTCGCGGTCGCCGATGAAGTCCTGGACGGCCCGCGCGCCGTGGTCAAGCGCGAGGCCTTCAATCGCCTGGTCGTTCAGATGGCGGTACTGCACCGCATGCTGGCCTAGGAGCCTGTCTGAGTAATCCACGTGGTCGCGACCGCGGCAGATATCGTCTCAGGCGAGGCGGAGCCGACGCGGTTGGGTCAAGACCCAATAAGGAGGCGACAACGATGCATGAGACGATATCTGCCCGGTCCCGAAGGGTTGGCTGGGGGAGGGGCGTCTGCGGTGTTGCGCGGCTTGGCCGTGGCGTTGACCACGGCCTGCGCCGCGCGCCTGGCATCCCCTCCCTCGCCCAGCCAACGCGGCTCACGCGGATTACTCAGACAGGCTCCCAGAGGCGCTCATTCATCCGGAGTAGTCAATGATGATGAAAAGTCGACCCGATCCTTCCATCGCCGTGCGCGCGCTCAAGAGCGCGGCGCCGTACATCCGCATGTACAAGAACAAGGTCTTCGTCATCAAGGCCAGCGGCGCGGTGTTCGCCGACGAGGTATCCACCCGCGCCCTGATCGAGCAGGTCGCCATCCTGCATCAGGTGGGCATCAAGACCGTGCTGGTGCACGGCGGCGGTCCGCAGCTCGACCGCCTGCAGGCGACCTTAGGGATCGAAACTCAGATGGTGAACGGGCGCAGGGTCACCGATCAAAAATCGATCGACGTGACTGCGATGGTGCTCAACGGGCTCATCAACACCCGCATCCTGGCGATCTGCAGGGAGCTCGACATCGAAGCCATCGGCCTCTCCGGCGTCGATGCCGGTCTGATCCGCGCGCACAAGCGCGGACCGGTGCCGGTATCGGCCGGGTCGAGCGACACCGTGGATTACGGCTTCGTCGGCGACATCGATTCGGTCAACGCGGCGGTGATCGACAAGCTGCTGCAGAACGGTTTGATGCCGGTGGTCAGTCCGCTGTCGGCCGACTCGAGCGGCACCCTGCTCAACATCAACGCCGATACCGTGGCCGCCGCGCTCGGCGGGGCCCTGTCTGCGGAGAAGCTGGTGCTGTGCACCGGGGCACCGGGAATTCTCGAGCGCGCGCAGGATCACAGTACGGTGATCTCCTACACGGACATCAACGGACTGAAGCGCCTGCGCGATGCGGGCAGCCTCACGGACGGCATGCTGCCGAAGGCGACGGCCATCGAGAACGCGATTCGCGGCGGCGTGCGGCGCGTCCATGTCATTACCTATAAATCGAGGGACAGTCTGCTCGCGGAAATCTTCACCAATGAGGGCACGGGCACGCTGGTGGTGGCCGATCTGAAGGCCTTGAGTCCGGCCGAACAGCAGAGCGCGGCGCAGCCGTGACCCGACTGTGGGACAAGGGGACGCGCCTCGACGAACAGGTGCTCGCCTACACCGCCGGCGAGGATCACCTGCTCGACAACCGCTTGGTGCGCTATGACATTCTGGCCTCGATCGCGCACGCCGAGATGTTGGGGGAGCAGGGTCTTCTATCGGCGCCGGACCTCGCGGCCATTCGCGAGGCGCTCAAGGCGATCGGGGAGGAGCATGCGCGCGGTGAATGGCGCGTCACCCTGGAGCAAGAGGATTGCCAAACGGCGATCGAGAACCTGCTGACGGCGCGAATCGGTGCCGCCGGCGGACGCCTGCACGCCGGGCGCTCGCGCAACGATCAAGTGCTCGCCGCGTTGCGACTGTATCTGCGCGACGCGGCGCAATCCCTGCACGACGGCGCCCTGGCAGTGGCGGCGGCGCTCGACGCGCTGGCGGCGCGCGACGGCTCGATCGCGCTGCCCGGCTATACCCACATGCAGCAGGCCATGCCGAGCACCGTGGCGCTGTGGGCGCTCGGCTTTGCCGCCGAAATCCGCGACGATGCCGAGGGATTACAGCAGGCGAAGCGGCGCGCGGCGAAGAACCCCCTCGGCTCCGCGGCGGGCTACGGGACGCCGAACCTGGACGTGAATCGCGAATCGACGCGCCGGCGCCTCGCCTTCAACGTCACGCACGAGCCGGTCACGGCCGTGCAGCTGTCGCGCGGCAAGGCGGAGGCGCAGCTGTTGTTCGAGATCACCTTGCTCACCCAGGACCTGGGGCGCCTCGCCGCGGATCTGCTGCTGTTCTACACCCAGGAGTTCGGCTTCGTGAGCCTGCCGGAAGGGTTCACCACGGGCTCTTCGATCATGCCGCAAAAGCGCAATCCGGACGTGTTCGAGCTGATGCGCGGGCGCAGCGCCGTGGCGCAGGCGGCGCTGATCGAGGTGCTGGGGGTCACGCAGAAATTGAACTCCGGATACCACCGCGATCTGCAGCTCATCAAACCGCCGCTGTTCCGCGGCATCGATTCGTGCCTGCGGACGCTCGAGATCCTGCCGAGCGCCCTGAGCGGAGTTCGCTTCCACGCCGACCGAATTCGACTGGATCCATCCATTCACGCTGCGGCCGCCGCGAACGCCTTGGTGGCGTCGGAGAACATCCCGTTCCGCGAGGCCTACCAGCGGGTGGCCGCGGCCCTCAAGCCGCCGAAATGATCGACCGCCCCCTAGCATTTGCGATATTGAATGGGTATCGTGCGCGCCATGAAAACACATACCCTTCGGCTGCTGCAGCGCGCCTACGGCGTCGGCGTCATGATCGCAATGGCGCCCATTGCCGGCGCGCAAACTCACCCTCCCGCACCGGCAAGCCCGCCCGCTGCGGCCCAGGCTGCGGCGCCCGCCGCCGAGAAGCCGAGCCTCACGAGTGAACAGGCCAGCTATTTGTTCGGCCTGACATTCGGGGAGCAGTTGCACTCCATCGGCCTCACCAATGACGAGGTGCTCTCCGATGCGGTCAGCCGCGGCATGAAGGACGGCCTGAAAGGCAAAAGATCGACGCAGGCCGAACGGCAGCAGGTGCAGGAGTATGCGCGCTCCATGATGGTCGCCTACTCGGGTCGCAACAAGACCGCCTCTGACGAGTTCCTGGCGCGCAACGGGCATGATAAGAGCGTGAAAACCACCGCTTCGGGCCTGCAGTACAAGGTGCTCACGCCGGGCGACGACAAGGCGCCGCCCATCGCCCCCACCGACCAAGTGACGGTGAACTACAGCGGTAAATTGATCGACGGCACAGAGTTCGACAGCTCCTACGCGCGCGGAGTGCCGGCGACATTCGGCGTGAACGGGGTCATCAAGGGCTGGCAGGAAGCCCTGGTGCTGATGAAGCCGGGCGCCAAGTGGGAGCTGTACGTGCCCCCCGAGCTCGCCTACGGCGCGAATCCGCGGCCGGGAATCCCCGCCAATTCGCTGCTGATATTCGACGTCGAATTGATCAGCGCCAAACCGGCCGGCGAAGCGCCGAAGGCCGGGGCGCCGCCCGCGCCGCACACGATGCCCGCGATGCCTGCTGGGCACCCGCCGCCGCCGCCGTCCGGCACCAACTAAAGACCAGCAAAGCGCGGCTAGCGCCGCAGTTCGAGCGCGTTCGTCAGATCGCCCATCGGAGGCTCGCCGTGCTCGGCGAGCTCGCGGTCGCGCATGGCGATACCGGGCAAACCGGCGAGATCGAAGCGCCGGATCATCAAGCGCAGGATCGACGCGGTGTCGTACGGAGTGTGGTCCACCGTACCCTTTTTGGCGAACGGCGACACGATCAGCGCGGGTATGCGCGCGCCGGGGCCCAGCAGATCTCCCCGAGGCGGCGCCACGTGATCCCACGCACCGCCGTATTCGTCGTAAGTGATCACGATCGACCATGTGGCTCCATTGCGGACCCGCGCGCAATTTGGCGACGAGGTCCGCGATGTGCGCGTCGCCCTCCGTGATCGAAGCGTATCCGGGATGCTGATTGAGATTTCCCTGCGGCTTGTAGAACACCACCGGAGGCAGGCGGCCCGCGGCGATATCGGCGAGCAAGTCCTCATAGTCCTTCAAATGCGCCGCGCGCTGCGCGGCCTGCGTCGCCGGATCGAACGCAGCGTAGTAGTTGAACGGCTGGTGATGCGGTTGGAAGTCCGGGCTGCCGCCCGGCGTCTCGGGTGCATAGATCACCCGGCGCAACTTTTTTGCGGGCTGTTTGCCGTCCGCGATCGCGGCATTCCACGCGCCTGCATACCAGATCCAGGGGATGTTCCTGCCGCTCAGGCGATCGCCGATGGTGGGGGCGGTCTGCGGCGGCAAGGTCGTCGCTTTTGCGGCGTTTGCATACTGCCCGCTCGAATCGGCCGCGGCCGGCGCATTGCCGCTCGGCTGATAGGGGGGCTGCATGGTGTTGACGGCGTGGAACTTGCCGTCGCCGAAATAGCCGGCCGGTGCGATATTGCCGCTTCGCTCGAACTCGGGCGGCCCGTCGAGCGCCGAAGCCGGCGAGTCTTTGGCCCTCGTGAGCCGCGGCAGATAGTGGCCGGCGCCATCCGTGTCGAGGATCGCAATGGACGGCCTGGCCTCCGCCTTCTCCGCATTCGGGTACTCCGGCGCACAGGCGCAGATCAGATATTGATGGTTCAGGAACGAGCCGCCGAAGGCCCCCTGGAAAAAATCGTCCGCCAATACGTATTCGCGCGCGAGCGCATAAAGCGCGGAGCCGCTCGTGTCGTAGTAGCCCATCGTGAGACCGCCCGCGTCCGACCATGCGGCGTATTGATCGTTCCTGCCGCCGTCGATCTGCATCTGATGTTCGAAGAAGCGGTGATACAGATCGCGCGTGACGACCGAGACGGGGAGCGTGATGCCCGATTGCGCTGCAAACGCGTGCTCGATCGAGAACGGCGCATTCGGCAGGCCGGCGCTCTGCGCCTGCGTGACCACCGGAGCGTAGCCCGCTGCGGTAACGCCGCCCCACGCGGGGGGCAGCGTCGCAAGCACGGTGCCGTCGCGATCGCGCTGCGCGGCGTACGCACGGAAGCGGCCGCCCGTCACGGTCGATGACCTCGTTCAAACCCCGCGCGCCGGGAAAATTGCCGTATAGATTATCGAATGCGCGGTTTTCGGCGTAGATCACGACGATGGTCGCGACCTTCGCGCGAAGCGCTTCGGTCGTGGGATCGGCGCCCGCGCTCGATGGGGGAATTCGACCGGCAGCGGTGCACGCGCCCAAGGTCGCCGCGGCGCACAGCGCCGTGAGCGTTACGCGAGTGCACGAGGAGAGGGTCACCGCCGCAGTATAGTCGCAGCGCGCCGGCCCCGACGAGATCGCTGAAAGATCGTGCCGCTAAAGCGGCAGGTCACCAAAGCGATCGCGCCGCTAAAACGTCCAGGTGACGCCGACCGTGACCGCGGCGGGGTTGCCGTAATTGGAGCTGATGCCCTCGTATTCCGCGCGGAAGCCGAAATCCTGCCATCTCCACTGCACGCCCGCGCCGTACGCAAACTTGGTGTTCGTCACGTCCGTTTGGTAGGCGAAGGGATTACAGCCCGGGCAACTGGATGGGAACGTAAAGCCGCTGATGTTGGTCTGCAGCTGCGCGGCGCCCAGCTTGCCATAGATATCGAGATTCGGCACCGGCAGCGGCAGATACCCCACTCCGTACAAAAACGTTGCTTTCGGGTGCGAGTTGGGACTCGCATAGTAGTAGTTACCATAATATCCGTTGTCGCCGTTCGAGCTGCCGAAGTCCATGTATTCAAGCTCGGCACCCACGATCGATATGGGCCGTATGCCTGCCATCACCTTCCAGGCTACGACGCTGTTGCCATAGCCGCCCCCATAACAACCATAATAGCCGCCACAACCATATCCACCGTTTCCATAGTTGTTCCCCACATTAGAGGCACCCACACCGGCGCCGATGTACGCACCCAGTGGATTGCCTGCCAAGGCGGGACTGGCGGCGCCCACAGCGATAACGGCCAACAGGGCCAGTGACTTGTGATTCATCGGAGTCTCCATTCGTGCAACTGCATTTTCCGACAGGTGCAAAGCACCATAAGTTCCGGCCGAACTGCCGCGCTGCGGCGCGCGGTATACTCAACGCATGATTATGGTGCGTCTTGTGGTCCTTGTCAGCCTGACTGCGATGATCTGGGGATGCGGGCAAAAAGGGCCGCTGGTGCTGCCCGATGCGCAGCACCCTCATAAGAAGATGAGGATTCCCGCTCCGCCGAAATCGTCTACGGCTACCTCTGCGGCTCCCGCAGCGGCTCCCGCAGCACCACCCGCAGCGGCTCCCGCTTCGGGTCCCGAGTCGACTCCTCCGGTGCCGGTCTCTCCCGCGCCGGCTGCGCCTGCCGCGCCCGCCGGCCCGGACAGCAACGCGACTCCTGCACCTGCGCCACAGCGCTAGAGGGCTAGAGGGCTAGAGCGGCACGGCTGAATTCATGACTGCCCGAAAACTCCTGTTGGTCGACGGCTCGTCGTATTTATATCGAGCCTTTCATGCCTTGCCACCGCTCAGCAATTCGAAAGGCGAGCCGACCGGAGCCGTGCTCGGCGTGCTCAACATGCTGAACAAGCTGATCAAGGAGGAGCTGCCGGATCGCATCGCAATGGTGTTCGACGCCCCCGGCCGCACGTTCCGCGACGATTTGTTCGACCAGTACAAGGCGCATCGACCGCCGATGCCCGATGATCTGCGATCCCAGGTCCAGCCTCTGCTCGACGCGGTGGCGGCGATGGGCCTGCCGCTGCTGCGCATCGCCGGCGTCGAAGCCGACGACGTGATCGGAACGCTCGCCAAACAGGGCGCCGCGGCGGGCTACGAGGTGCTGATCTCGACCGGCGACAAGGACATGGCGCAGCTGGTCGGTCCCGGCATTACATTGGTCAATACCATGAGCAACTCACGGCTCGATCGAGCCGGAGTCAAAGCGAAGTTCGACGTATTTCCCGAGCAGATCGTCGACTATCTGGCGCTGGTGGGCGACAGCTCGGACAACATTCCGGGCGTCACCGGCGTCGGGCCGAAGACCGCTGCAAAGTGGCTCAATCAACACCACACGCTCGATGCGCTCATCGCCCACGCCGGCGAGATCGCCGGCAAGGTGGGGGAGAATTTGCGCAACGAGCTGCCGGCGCTCGAGTTGTCGCGCAAGCTGGCGACCATCGACACCTCGGTGCGGCTCGACGTGGCCGCCGAAGAGCTCACTGCGGGTGCGGTCGACCTGGCTCGGCTGCGGGAACTGTACGCGCGCTTGGAGCTGCGCGCTCTGCTGAAGTCATTGGAGTCCTCCGCGCCGCTTTCTTCGCAGGCGCCCGTCTCGCCCACGCCTGCGGTCGAAGCAGCCGCAGCGGACCTCGCATCGCCCGGCGGTGTCGCTGCGGACGGCGCGGCCGCCACGGGCGCGTCGGGCGCGTCGCTCGATCTCGCGCAGCCTCGCAACTATCAAAAGATCGTTTCGCGGCAGGTTCTCGACTCATGGCTCGCCAGACTCGCAGCGGCGCCGCTCGTGTCCTTCGATACCGAAACCGACGGCCTGGATTACATGCGCGCGCGGCTGGTCGGTCTGTCTTTTGCGATTTCGCCCGGAGAAGCGGCGTATGTGCCGCTGGGCCACGATTATGCGGGCGCTCCGGAACAGCTCAATCGCGACACGGTGCTGGCCGCGCTCAAACCTCTGCTCGAAAGCGAGGCCGTTCCCAAACTCGGACATCACCTCAAGTTCGATACCCACATTCTGGCCAACTACGGCATCACGCTGCGCGGGCAGCGCTACGATTCCATGCTGGAGTCGTACGTGCTCAACAGCGTGGCCACGCGCCATGACATGGATTCGACGGCCGAAAGATACTTGGGGATCCGGACCATCCACTTCGAGGACGTTGCAGGCAAGGGCGCGAAACAGATCACCTTCAACCAGGTCGATGTGGACCGCGCGGCCGAGTATGCGGCCGAGGACGCGGACGTCACACTGCGGCTGCATCAGGCCATTTGGCCGCAGATCGAGGCGCTGCCGCGCTTGGAGAATCTCTATGAGACCATCGAGCAGCCCCTCGTTTCCGTTCTGTATCGCATGGAGCGCACCGGCGTGCTGGTGGACCGGGCACTTCTCAAGGCGCAGAGCGCCGAACTCGCGGCACGCATGCTCGAACTGCAGGCGCAGGCCCATGCGGAAGCGGGCGGCGCGTTCAATGTGGATTCGCCCAAGCAGCTGCAGGAAATTCTGTTCGGCAAGCTCGGGCTGCCGGTCATCCGCAAGACCCCGACCGGGCAGCCTTCTACGGCGGAGGACGTGCTCGAGGAGCTGGCCGCAACGTATGCGCTGCCGCGGTTGATCCTGGAATATCGAGGCGTCGCCAAGCTCAAATCGACGTACACCGACAAGCTGCCCGAGCAGATCGACGAACAGACAGGGCGCATCCATACCAGCTACCAGCAGGGCGTCGCGGCCACCGGTCGATTGTCCTCGTCTGATCCGAATCTGCAGAACATCCCGATCCGCACGCCGGAGGGCCGGCGCATCCGCCAGGCGTTCGTGGCCCCGCCGGGCTTTTCGCTGATCGCCGCCGATTACTCGCAGATCGAACTGCGCATCATGGCGCACCTGTCCGGCGATGCGAGTCTGCTGAGCGCCTTCGCGGAAGATCGCGACGTGCATCAGGCGACCGCTGCCGAAGTGTTCGGCATTCCCCTCGATGCGGTCAGCGCCGATCAGCGACGCTCGGCGAAGGCGATCAACTTCGGTTTGATCTACGGCATGTCGGCCTTCGGTCTCGCCCGCCAGCTGGGAATTGGCCGCGGCGATGCGCAGCGCTATGTGGATCTGTATTTCGAGCGCTATCCCGGCGTGAAGCGCTACATGGATGAGACGCGCCGCCAGGCGCGCGAGGCCGGGTACGTGGAAACCGTGTTCGGCCGGCGGCTGTATCTTCCCGATATCCGCTCGCGCAACCAGGCCCTGCGCCAGTATGCCGAACGCAGCGCGATCAACGCGCCCATGCAAGGCACGGCGGCCGACATCATCAAGCGCGCCATGATCGACGTCGACCGCTGGCTGCAGAACTCACGCACACCGGCGCGGCTCATCATGCAGGTGCATGACGAGCTCGTTCTGGAGGCGGCGGACGAGGCGATCGAAGCCGTCGTGCAGCAGGTGCGAGAACACATGGCCCAGGCCGCAAAACTCGCCGTCCCGCTTCGGGTCGATGTGGGAATCGGCCGCAATTGGGACGAGGCGCACTAGCCCGAGGCCCCGACGGCACTGCCCGAGGCCCCGCGCCGGACACTGGCCCAAGGCCCAATATGAAGTTTTCTTAAGTAGAGTTAAGTTAGCGACGGTCTTCAGCGCAAATTGGGTTTTTTCAATCTGTTTCCGGGGCTTACCCGCACGTCATTATTGCCGAGATGACGGCTGGAACTTTCCGAAAGCAGCCCCATCTAACCTAATGAGCGTTGAAAGACGCTCCCCGCTCTTCTCCCTGAGCGGGCAGACCCGGTCTGTCATCCCCATGCCGGGTTGGTCTGCCTCGGTGGCTGCGCAAAGCGTCCACCGGGGCTTTTTTTTAATCGTCAGCCGAGCCACCGGTCCACGACGGCACGCGCCTCGTCGCGCCCCTTGTCTCGCGTGTGCGGAGAACAGTTGC
This sequence comes from uncultured Gammaproteobacteria bacterium, assembly GCA_963774865.1. Classification (GTDB taxonomy): domain Bacteria; phylum Pseudomonadota; class Gammaproteobacteria; order Steroidobacterales; family Steroidobacteraceae; genus Bog-1198. The sequence goes on along the minus strand of CAVZGU010000011.1, from coordinate 40,299 downwards.
GCGGTGACCGCCGTGTCGCTGCAGGCCGCCTTGGTCTCCCGCAGCACGCGCGACGCTTCGCGCCGGCTGAGCTTATCCGCCTTGGTCAACAGTATGTGCGCCTGCCGATCCCGCGCCAGCACCCATTCGAGCATGGCGGCATCCTGAGCACCGAGGCCGCGGCGGCTGTCGACGATCAGCACCAGCCCCACCAGTGATTCGCGCACGTTGAAATAATGCTCCATCAGCTTGAGCCAGCGAGCGCGCACCTTTTCCGGAACCTTCGCGAATCCATATCCCGGCAGGTCGACGATCCGCCGCTCGGGCGCCACCTCGAAAAAATTGATCAGCTGGGTGCGGCCGGGCGTGCGGCTGACGCGTGCGAGGCCCGCACGCTGCGTGATGGCGTTGATCGCGGTGGACTTGCCTGAATTGGAGCGGCCCGCAAAGGCGATTTCCCGGCCGGCGTCCGGCGCGAGCTGATGCGCTTCGGCCGCGCTCGTCACGAATTTCACATGGGGGTAGAACATGGAGCGGCCGGCGCTTCGGGGCGCAAATCATTGAGTGTAGTGTACAATTTACAACTGGGGGCAGTTCTCTCGAAGGTGGGGTCACGAGCGATATGAAGCGGTTTTGGATGTTTGCAGCAAGCATTTGCGGCGCAATCGTCTGCCAGGCGGCGGCAGCGGCCGGCAATGCGGAAGCCGGCGCAAGCAAGGCCGCCGTGTGCCAGGCCTGCCATGGAGCAAACGGCAACAGCACCAATCCCCAATGGCCGAGTCTGGCCGGGCTTGGCGCCGATTACATCGTCGAGCAGCTGCAGAAGTTCAAGGAGGGCAAACGCAACAACCCCGTCATGATGCCGATGGCGGCGCCGCTGAGTGCGGACGATATGGCGGACCTGGCGCCTACTTCGAGCAGCCTGCCCAATACCGGCTTGGAGGCGGATCCGGCTTATTGGCGGCCGGAGAGAAACTGTATCGGGGCGGCGACAAGGCCCGCGGCATACCGGCCTGCCTGGCCTGCCACGGCCCGGGCGGCCGCGGCAACGAGCCCGCGAAATTTCCGGCACTGCGCGGCCAGCAGTCGGTCTACGTCGTCAAGCAGTTGAATGACTATGCCTCGGGCGCTCGCCCGCCCGGACCCGGCGACATCATGCCGACCATCGCGAAGCGGCTGTCGGCCGACGACATTCGCAACGTGGCCTCGTATGTTCAAGGACTTCACTGACCATGCGCGCGCCACGATTGGCCGTGCTCGCATGCCTGGCCTTCGCGCTGGCGTCATGCGGCAGGCAGCAGGCGGCGGGTGAGCACGCCGCGGCCGCAGCGCCACCCGCGACCGCATTAACCGCGGCGCCGCCGGCGCGCACCGTCCCGCCGGCGGCAATTCAGCAGAAAGCCGCGGGTCAATCGAGTGCGCAGCCGCAAGCGCTCAACCACACGAACGAAGACGGCTCGGAAACCGTCGAAGACACGACTGACGACAGCGGCGCTCACAACCCGCTGCTGGCCGCGGTCGCTTCGACGGTGGCCGCGGCCACGCCGGCGGCGGCGGCAACCAACCTCAGCGCACCGACGATATGGCAGGACGGCGTCAATTACACGCGGATCGTGCCGGCCCAGCCAACCGCGGTCGCCGCGGGACAGGTCGAGGTCCTGGAGTTCTTCTGGTACGCGTGCCCGCACTGCTATGCGATCGATCCGCTGGTCGAGTCTTGGAAGAAGACCAAGCCCGCGTACATCAGTTTTTCACGAGTGCCGGTCACGTGGAATGAAGGGCACCGCTCGCTGGCGCGTCTGTATTACACGCTCGAGACGATGGGCAAACTGGACCAGTTGCACGGCGAGATCTTCAACGAGATCCACGTCAATGGCAATCCATTGGTCGCCCCCAATCCGAACGAAGCGGCTGAAACCGAGCGCATGCAGGCCGCGTTCGTGAAGAAATTCGGCATTGCCGAAGTCGACTTCAAGAAGGCTTACCACTCCTTTACCGTGGAGAACGACCTGCAAAGAGCCGATGAGCTCGTGCAGCGCTATCGCATCGACGGCGTTCCGACATTCGTCATCAACGGCAAATACCTGGCCGACGTGCGTACCGCCGGCAGCCCGGAGCGCCTGATCTCGCTGGTCGGCGATTTGGCGGCACAAGAGCATAAGCACTAGCAATCAAGTCATGGTCACCCATGCAGGCGGTTGTCACTGCGGCCGCGTCCGCTTCGAGGTGCGAGCGCCCGCGAAGCTCGAAGTCGCCGATTGCAACTGCTCCATCTGCGCCAAAGTCGGCTATCTGCATTTGATCGTACCCGCGGATCGGTTCACGCTGCTCAGCGGCCGCGAGACGCTCAGTACGTACACGTTCAACACCCATGTCGCCAAGCATCATTTTTGCTCCCACTGCGGAGTGAAATCCTTTTATATCCCGCGTTCGCACCCCGATGGCGTCAGCGTCAATGCCCGCTGCATCGACAGCGACACGATCGAGTCCGTGACGGTCATTCCGTTCGACGGACGAGAATGGGACAAGGCGCGCGCCGCATGGCCCGCTGCCGCGTCCGACGATTGAGCCGCAGCGCGGCCCTTTCGCACAGCAAGCGGACATAATCAAGCTCTGCCCGCTCATTATGTTGCGCGAAAGTAGCGCTCGTGCAGGTGCAAGCGCGAATATGTGACGCATATCACTCGGCCCGCGAACGGAAGTGATGGATGCTGGCGGCGTCGGCGAAGTGTCCAAACATATGTCGGAAGCCTACCCACACATAGACGCAATGCAGCTCTCGGGAGCGGCACGCCGAGGTGGTATTTGCGACACTTTCCTGGTCGGAGTCGTAATGCTCACGCTGGTCCGCGCCGGCGAAGTGCTGGCAGCCGACCAAGCTCCAGTGGATCCGGCGGCGGCCAAGCCCGAACCGACTGATCTGCGTCAGCACGCGCCGCTGCCGACCTCGTTGTTCGACGCGCCGGACTCATACTCGCTCGCCGGCATGTCCGAACCCAAGACGTTTTCGCCGACGGACTTCCGGCCGCGAGGACATTCGATTCTCGATTCGGATCTGCGCCTCAATCTGGCGGACGACGCATTGATGCACGACACGAACGTCTGGAAGCAATTAGCGGATTATCGCGTGCATGGCCGAATCCGCGTGCTCACCTTGTTCCAGTCACACGCCAGCGAACTCTCGCTGCAAGCCGGAAAGAGAGGCGCACCGTCGCTTCAGTGGACCAGCCGGCTGTCGAATTGGCGCCAGAACTCGCGCGGTCTGCTCGACCGCCTGTTCCCAGTGTCCGCCATCGGCGAGAGCAGCAGCTCACACGCCGCCCCGCACCCCGCGGGCACTTCATCTGCGGGGAAGGCAGCGGCTGCAATCGCCCCCCTGCACTTCGGCCCCCCGATTCCGCCTTGACGGACCGCTCGGGCGCGAGCTGCCGCGGCCAACATCCCTGCTTGCGGCAGCGGCTGGATTCCGAGTCGAACCCGTAGACCCAGCCCGCAGATTTTTACCCAAGGTCTGCCCGGTGGCAGTGGCGGTTTCTGGTCGAGCGCGTGCAAACCGTTGACCGCGAGCGAGTCCCCGAGGATCCTTCCAATAGGACCACGAGACCGACACTTTCTGGAAGCAGACACCGATGAAAATGAATGCCAAGTCCACCAAGCCGCCGCGTTCCGAGTCGCCCGGCGTCGGCGGCGAGTTGCGACGCGACGCCGAGGAACTGGCGCTGCTGGAGGGACGCTGGAAGATACTTGGCGATGCCAAGCCGCCGACGATGCGCCCGAGAAAGTACGAGTATGTCAACGAACTCATCCGACTGCAGTTCGAGCTTCTGAAGATGCAGGAGTGGGTGCGTCTTCGCGGTCTGAAGGTCTGTGTCCTGTTCGAAGGCCGCGACGCCGCCGGCAAGGGCGGAGTCATCAAGCGCATCACCGAGTGTCTGAATCCCCGCGTCTGCCGCGTGGTGGCGCTCGGTACGCCCACGGAGCGGGAGAGATCGCAATGGTATTTTCAGCGCTACGTACCCCACCTCCCTGCCGCCGGGGAAATCGTGCTCTTCGACCGCAGCTGGTACAACCGCGCCGGCGTCGAGCACGTCATGGGCTTCTGCAGCGATGACGATTACCGGGAATTCCTGCGCTCCTGCCCGCTTGTTCGAAAACATGCTCGTGCGCTCGGGGATCTTCCTCGTCAAGTACTGGTTCTCGGTGAGCGACGACGAGCAGGAGCGTCGCTTCGCCGAGCGGATGCGAAACCCGATCAAGCGCTGGAAGTTGAGCCCGATGGACCTCGAGGCACGCAAGCGCTGGGTCGAGTACTCGCAAGGCCAAGGACGTCATGCTCGAGCACACGGACCGCAAGAAAGCGCCCTGGTTCATCATTGACGCCGACAACAAGAAGACGCGCGCGATTGAACTGCATCGCGCACCTGCTCACGCAGGTACCGTACAAGGACCTACACCCGATCGAGCTGGAGCTGCCGCCGCGTCAGGAGGATACGGGCTACAAACGACCGAAGAAGTCGAACCAGCGCTGGATTACCCACATCTACCAGAGATGCTCGGCAGCCCTAGTGAACCGCCGGCCCGTGCTCAGGCTTGGGTGGGGAAAAGCCATCTCCTCTTGCATGCAGCGGATCCTGTTCTCGCACGTGAGCCATTTGCCCTGGCTGCACTCCATGACTCTGCAGCCGAATTCGCATTGCAAAAGCTCCGGCGGCAAGTCCGCGATGAGGGACCCCTTCGATACGTTCTTGAACCATTTGACTAAGTTGGTCATTCTTTTCACCGTCTCCCTTTCGCCGTCATCTCGCGAAATACGAATCCCTCCGGCTACCGACTCTACTCCCCGGTCGCGCAACCACAGTTTGCTGTTATAGGCGGCGGAGGGTGGAATTTACGTATTGACAGCGGCGCGGAATCGGAGCGTTCGCTCGCCAATGACCGCACACCGACCTGGATATCGTTCCTCGCCTCTACGCCGGAATAATCTGCTACCCATGTCCCCGGAATAGGACCTTGATTAAATGGCGCGCCCGACTGGATTCGAACCAGTGACCTTCGGCTTCGGAGGCCGACACTCTATCCAGCTGAGCTACGGGCGCACGATAGGGGTCGCGATAGTACCCGCGGTGACCGAGCGGCGTCCAGCATCGCTCGATACGCATTGCCCGGCACCGCGCAATGGGCGCCCCCATTTGAGCCTCCGACACTATGCGTCAATCCAGACTGGTCGCGCTCTCGAAGAAATCGACCACGCCGGTTTCCAGCGAATACTCGGCGCCGACCACCAGCAGTCCGTCCTTCAGGATCATTTGCTCGATGATTTCCGACCCGTGCCGCAAATGGTTGACCGAGGCCCTGATGTTGGCACGCACGGCCTGATGAACCAGCGCATCGTGCTCGAGTTTCATTGCCAGCAGATTTTCAACCGACGGGCGCACCAGGTCCACGATCGAATGCAAATTGTGCGATTGATTCTCCTTCGGCCGCCGCAGCTGCTCGAGCGTCGCTTCGACGGCGCCGCATCGCGAATGCCCCAGGACGACCACCAGCCGCGTATCGAATTGCTCCGCGGCGAATTCGACGCTGCCGATTTGAGAGGGGGCGACTATATTGCCGGCCACCCGGATGACGAACAGATCTCCGAGCCCTTGATCGAAGACGATCTCCACCGGAACTCTGGAATCGGAGCAGCCGAGGATCGCTGCGAAGGGCTCCTGCCCCGCGGCCAATTCGATGCGTCGGGCGCGGCTCGGCAACGTGCCGCGACTTCGAACGTCTTCGACAAAACGACTGTTTCCATCTCGCAGCAAAGCGAGGGCGTCTCGAGCCGGGATCATCGGCGGCTGCCCGGGCCTACTGGGCGCGCGCCTTTGATTGCAGCAGCGCGCGCCGTTCCAGGCTGGCTTTGGGCCAGTGCTCGGAGGCTCTGTAATATTCCTCGACGGCGGGGATACCCGGAGCGAGCGTGACCCAGGGCTGCTTGGACGCGGTGAAGATATGGATGTCGGGCGGCAACCGGCCGGGCTCGTCGAGCGTTCCGACACGGACGAATCGAATGGCATCCCCTGCGCCCGCGTAGTTGCTCCATAGCGCGATCCAGCACGTCGGACATCGGGAGATTTTTTGTCCCTTGCCGCTCAGCGTGGGCGTGACGATTGCCTCGACTCGGCCTCTCGACCAGCTCGACGCGTTCCGCCTCGATCATGGCGTTGAGCGCAAACGCGACTCCCGGTTTCCCGCTGGCACCAGCGGCAATGACAGCAGTGAACGAAAAGCGGGCTGCCGCTCATCCGATAGCGCACAAATCCACAGGTGCATCCGCCTTCGACGTAGCTGGTCTCACTGGTCATCGCTTGCCTCGCCCCACGAACTCAAGCCCCAGATACCACAGGCAGCCGAATACCACCTGGCAGCGCGGAAATGCGAGGCGTCAACGCGCCGCCAATCTATCAAAGTCGATGTCAGCCCGCTGACGGCGTGACGCCGCCGAGCACCTGCTGAAACCGCGCGCGTTCGATGTTTCCGCCGCTGAGGATCACCGCGACGGTCTTGTTCGCCATGCGCCGGCTCTCCTGCAGCAGCGCGGCCAATGGAGCGGCGCCCGGCGCCTTCTGCAACCTGATGCGTGTCGTCAAAATAAATCCGAACGGCTTCGGCGATGGCGTCCTCGCGTGACCTCCACCATGCGCGCCGCACCGCTGCAGATCGTCGCGATCGCATCCGCATGGGGCTCCCGCGTCGCGAGCCCATCGGCAAATGTCTGCGCCGACTGCGCCGCGATCGGCCGGCCCGCGGCGAACGAGAGCGCCGTGGCCGGCGCCTTGGCTGCGCCCACCCCGATGATCTCCGTCTTCAGCCCGAGCAAATCCCGCACGGCAATCAACCCGGCGATTCCCGACCCCATTCCGACTCCGACGTATACGGCATCCAGCGCTCCCACGGTACGCAGCAGTTCGAGCGCGTAGCTCGCAACGCCGAGGACGAGGTCTTTATGGAACGACGGAACGAAGTGCAGCCCTTCGGCGGCCGCCACCCGGAAGGCCTCGTGCTTCGCCTCGTCGAAGTCGCGACCGAATTCGACCACCTTGGCGCCGAACGCCGCGATGGCGGAATTCTGGTCCGGAGAATTTCCGCGCGGCACGTAGATGGTCGCGGGAACGCGAGCGCGTGCAGCGGCAAATGCGATGGATTGCCCGTGATTGCCGCGCGTCGCGGTAATGACGCCGGGGATCTCGGGCTGCTCGTGCCGCAGTCGCTCGAGGTATACGAGTCCGCCGCGCACCTTGAATGCGCCGGTCGGCATGTGGTTTTCATGCTTCACCCATACGCGTGCAGCCGGCGCGTTCGCTTAAGCTTCGGCCACGCGTACTGCGGGGTTGGCGGCAGCACTCGATGCACGCATTCCGCGGCATGCTCCAGATCGGCCATGTCAAAAGCGGTCGCGGGCACAAGCACGGCGTCTCCCTTGCCGCGAGCGGTACGGCGGCTGTGCGCCTATTCTGTCGTCAATCCGGGCGGCCGTGTCGCCAATCGCGCGTGCGCCGGCGGCATCGCGGTGACCGGAGCGCGCCGCGCCGCCCGGCGGCATACGTTATGTCGCGGGTTCGAGCGCGCTGCATTGCACTATGCCTGGCTCTGCGGCACACTCCGACCGCTAACACACGAACCTGCAGCAGACAGCAGCGCACTTGGGTGGTGAATGAGGGTATCGACCGATCGCCCTGTAAGTCTGAGTGCGCCTCCATTGGCCATAGAACTAGCATGACATCCGAACGAAAGAATGTGCCATTGATCAGCCTCGGCTCCGCATGAGTGCCGGTGCGGCTGTCGCGTTGCCGATGACCACGCTCGACGATGATGCGTGGGAGGACCTGCTCAGCTTCATCGAGGAGCGGCGGGTCATTCCGATCGTCGGGCCTGAGCTTCTGCAGGTAAACACCGAGCGCGGCCCGCGGCTGCTGCTCGATTGGGTGGCGGAGAAGCTCGCCGGCCGGCTCAACGTAAACGTGGCGGAATTACCGCAGCGCTATACGCTCAATGACGTAGTGTGCTGGTTCCTCGCTGCGCGCGGGCGGCGCGAAGAGGCTTACGTGCGCCTGCGCAGCATCGTCAAGGACGCGAATCTCGAGCCGCCGCTCGCGCTGCGGCGTCTGGCCGCGATCACCGACTTCGATCTATTCGTCTCCACCACCTTCGATTCTCTGCTCGAGAACGCGATCAATCTCGAGCGGTTCGCGGGCACCCCGTCGACGGACGTGCTGTCCTATGCGCCCAATCGCGTTGCCGATCTGCCCTCGGAGCGTGATCGGCTGCAGCGGCCGCTCGTGTATCACCTGTTCGGCAAGCTCTCCGCCTCGCCCACCTACGTGATTTCGGACGAGGACCTGCTCGAGTTCATCTGCGCGCTGCAGAGCGAGCACCTCGCGCCAGAGAAGCTGTTTCACGAGCTCGAGCACAATCACCTGCTGTTCATCGGCAGCAACTTCACGAACTGGCTGGCGCGGCTGTTCCTGCGAATGGCGAAGCGGCAGCGCCTGTCGGACCCGCGGGATGTCGGCGAGGTGCTGGCGGACAGCCACAGCAGCCAGGATGATCGGCTGGTCTCCTTCCTGCAGCAGGTCAGCGTGCGCACCAGGATTTATGTGGGCGCCGAGCGCTTCGTCGATGAGCTGCATGCGCGCTGGCAGGCGCGCCGCAAACCCGCGGCCTCCGCCGCGAGCAGCGGACCGGCGCGCTTCGTGCCGCCCTCCCGTGAGATGCCCGATAACGCCGTGTTCATCAGCTATGCGCGCGAGGATCTCCCCGCCGTGCAGCAGATCAAGGCCGGCCTCGAGGCCGCGGGCGTCACCACCTGGTTCGACATCGACCGGCTCGAGGTCGGCGATGACTATGACCGCAAGATCCAGCGCAACATCGCGCGCTGCTCGTATTTCATCCCGGTGGTCTCGGCCACCACGCAGCGGCGCCGCGAAGGCTACTTCCGGCGCGAGTGGAGCTATGCCATCGACCGCGTCCGCAACATGGCCGACGGTGCGCTGTTCATCCTGCCGGTCAGCATCGATTCGACCACGGCCGCCGATGCGCTGGTGCCGGACAAGTTCAAGGCACTGCACTTCAGCCCGCTCCCTGGCGGGCGAGTGCCGGGCGAGTTTGCGCAGCGCTTGCGGGAATTTCTTCGGACGCAATCGCCGTGAACGACATCGGCAAGGGCGCCGCAGCGGTCGATCTGAACGCGCCGGCGGTCGATGAGCGCAACCCCTGGCTGGGCCTCGCGTCCTTCACCGAAGAGACCCGGGCCTACTTTTTCGGGCGCGACGAAGAGGTCGCCGAGCTCGCGCGGCGCGTGCAGCGCAAGCTGCTCACGGTGTTGTTCGGCCAATCGGGCCTGGGCAAGACGTCGGTCATCCGGGCGGGACTGGTGCCGCGCCTGCGTGCTCAAGGGTACTGCCCGATTTACGTGCGCATCGACTACGGGCGCGACTCCCCGGAGCCGGCCGAGCAGATCAAGCAGGCGATCAGGCGAACCGCGCGGCACGCCGGCCAGTGGACCCAGGCGGGCGTCGCCGCCGACGGCGAGTCGCTGTGGGAATTCCTGCACCATCGCGACGACGTGCTGCGCGATGAATCGGGCGCGACGCTCATCCCGCTGCTGATCTTCGATCAGTTCGAGGAGATCTTCACGCTCGCCCAGAGCGATGACTTAGGCCGCGCCCGTGCGGCGCGCTTCATCGAGGAGCTCGCCGACCTGGTCGAGAACCGACCGCCCAAGGTGCTCGAGGCAAAGCTCGACGAGGACGAAACCGCCGCCGATCGCTTCGATTTCTCGCGCAGCGACTATCGCGTGCTGATCGCGCTGCGCGAGGACTATCTTGCACCGCTTGAAGGCCTGAAGAAGGCCATGCCGAGCATTTCGCAGAATCGCCTGCGGCTCGCGCCGATGACCGGCGCCCAGGCCCTGGAGGCCGTGCTGCAGCCCGGCCGCAAACTGGTCTCCGAGGAGGTAGCGGCCGCGATCGTGCGCTTCGTCGCGGGCGGAGCGGAGCTGGCCAATGCCGAGGTCGAGCCCTCGCTCCTCAGTCTGATCTGCCGCGAACTCAATGATGCGCGCATCGCGCAGGGGCGCAGCGAGATCTCGCTCGATCTGCTCGCCGGCTCCCACGCGACTATCTTGAGCAACTTCTACGAGCGCGCGCTGGCCGATCAGCCGGCCTCGGTGCGCCAGATCATCGAGGACGATTTGCTCACGAGTTCCGGATTTCGCGAGAACGTCGCCGAGGAGCGGCTGATCAGTCGCTTCAAGGCAGCCGGCGCGTCCCCGCAGACGCTCGCGGTACTGGTGAACCGCCGGCTGCTGCGCATCGAGGAGCGCCTCGACGTGCGCCGCGTTGAGCTCACGCACGATGTGCTCTGCGGCGTGGTCAAGAACAGCCGCGATCTGCGCCGCGAGCGCGAGGCGCGCGACGCCACCGAGCGCGTGCTCGCGGAGCAGCGCGAGCGCGAACTCGCCGCGCGGCGCGCGCTGGTGCGCGCGCGCCAGATCGCCGTCGGCTGTACGGTGCTGGCGGCGGCCGCCTTGGTCGCCGCGGGCCTTGCGGTGATGAGCACGCAGCGCGCCCGGCGCGCCGAACTCGAGGCGCAGCAGACGCGGGCCGCCGCGGAGCAGGCACGCGCGGGCGCCGAGCGGCTGCTCGGCTATCTCACCGATGATTTCGTGCGCGAGCTTGAGAGCTTCGGCCGCCTCAACGTCGTCGCGGAATTCACCAAGCGTCAGATCGATTACTTCCACGGTCTGCCGCCCGCGCTCAAGGGCACGGAGACCACGCGCAACGGCGCGCTGGCGATGGTTCATTACGCCCGGTCGATGCGCATGCTCGGCAACCTGCAGGCCGCCGGCGCGAACGCCGACGAGGCCATCGAGCTGCTCGAGCAGTTGCGCAACCGCGGCGACGGTTCCGAGTCCACCACCATCGCGCTGGCGCTCGGCTACGCCATCAAGGCGCAGATTCTGGACAACCAGAACGATCACGGGCGGTCCGGTGGCGGGCAAGCGCGCCGCCGATCTGCTGGCGCCGCTCGCCGAGGACCCGAACGCCTCGGTGGCCGCGCGCGAGCGCCTATGTTCAGGTGCTGTCGCGCCGCGGGTATGAGCAGCAATCCGACAATCAAAACGAGGACGCGGTCCGCACCGAGAAGACCGCGACGCGCATCGCCGCCGAACTCGGCGCGCGCGACCTGTCGAACATCGACATGGCCGCCTACTTTGCGGAATCGGTGGGCTGGGAGGTCGCCGCACTGCAAAATCTCGGCCGCAACGATGAGGCGCGGCGGGTGGGCGAGGACGCCGCTGCCGTTGGCCGACAAGGTGCTGGAGCGCCGGCCCGGCTACCGCCTGGCCCTGCATGCCGAGCAGATCATCACCGGCAGGTTTGACCGCAGGTCGCCCAGAACGACCTGAACCCGGACGAAATGCTGCGCACGGCCCGTCAGGACGAGCAGATCTCGCGCACGCTGCTGAACTTGGATCCGAACAGCACGGTCAGCGCGAACAATCTCGGGAGCGCCATCCAGCAGATCGGCGATTCGCTCTGGGCCAGCGGCCAGCTGCGCGAGTCGATGCCCTACTATGCCGAGGCGATCGATTTCTTCGACAAGGCCAGCGCCGCCGGCAGCGGCCAGATCATCCTCAACGCCTGGGTCCGCGGCGGAGTGGCCCACCAGCAAGCCGTGCTCGACGATTTCCAGGCAGCGGCCGCGACCCTGGCGCGAGGCGCGCCGTTCCTCGCCAAGCTGCGCCAGACCGAGCCGGCCGGCAGCCTGCCGCGTGATCCTCGCCGACGCCATCGGTCAGGTCGGCGAGGCCGACACCGCCTTGGAGCGCGGCGATCCCGAGGCCGCCCGGCGCCTCGGCCATGCCGTGATCGGCCGGCTCCGCGCGGTCAAACCGACGCGCGGAGTGCAGGAGGTGCAAAAATACGTCACCCTGTTCTGGGCGGCGGACATCGCCGGCCAGGCGGAATACCGGCTCGGGAACTACGCGGCCGCCGAAGCGGCCGAGCGCGAGGCGGTCGATGCGCGCAAGAGGTACCTGACCGAGGCCATCGGCGACCGCCGCGACATCGCGGTGAAATCGACCTGGCTCGCGATGTCCCTGGCCAAGCAGGGGCGCCTGAAGAGGCCGCGCAGGTGATCGGCCCGGTCGTCGAATTCCATCGCGGGCTCGCGGCGAAGAACCACGGCGACCGATGGCTGCCGTTCGAGCTCGCCGGCTCGCTGTATGCCCAGGCGCTCGCCGAACCGGCCAAGCGCGCGGCGCTGCTGCACGAGGCCGCCGCGCTGATCGAGAACCTTTCGGGCCAGCTGCGGCCGCTGCGCGACGTGCGGCTCTGGCGCGAGCGAATTCAGAAGGCGCAACGGGGCGTGGGGTGAATTTCGGGCGCGTGCCCATATTTTGCTCGAGCGGACAGCGGGGCTTCTCGAGCCGGATCAGCGCCGATCCGCGCAGCAGGTTTGCGCGCAAGCTCGAGCGTGAGATCCAGGTGAGATTCGCCGACGCCCCCTGCACCGTGCAGACCTCCGAAGGCTTGGTGCACGCGCGGCGCGGAGATGCGATTCTCACCGGTACCGCCGGCGAGCATTGGCGCGTCTCGCACGAGCACTTTGACGAGAAATACCGCCCGGTGCCCCCGACGCTGCCGGGCGAGTCGGGACGCTATGTGAGTTTGCCGAACCGAATTCTGGCGCTGCCGATGACCGAAACCTTCGAAGTTCTGCTGGCCGACGGCACGTCCCGGCTGCACGGGCGCGCCGGCGATTGGCTGATCGACTACGGCGACGGCAGCCTCGGCATCGTTTCGCCGGCCATATTCGCCACCACTTATGAAATCACCGGCTGACTGAACCCCATGGCGCTGCATCAGGTCATCCAACGGTTGCTGCTGATCGGCGCACATCTGGAGTCGCTGCCGCCGACACCGGTGCCGCGGCCGCCGGCGGCGCTGCAGCCGCTGGTCGAGGCCACCGCGGAGGCGCACCGGCGGTTCGATGAGCGCGCGGTCCATTACGGACACCGCTATCGCAGCGGCTTCTGGGCGATCTATCTGCTGAGCGCGATTGCCGTGCTGTGTGCCGTGATGCCGCTGGCGCTCGGCTGGGACAGCGCCGGCCACAGGCTGCATTCTTTCGCGGCATTGTGGGCCGTTGCGGAGGTCGCGGTGATCGGCTCGGTCAGTGCAATCTTCTGGCGCGGTCAGCGCCAGGACTGGCAGGGGCAATGGCTGCGGGCGCGCACGACGGCGGAGCTGAGCTGGTACCTGCCGATGGTGGCGCCATTGCTCGACTTCAGTGCGCCGGCCGCGGAGGTCAACTGGTACCTGCGGGTGTTCAATCCCGGCCAGCATCTGCGCGGCGCCGACGATGTCGCGACCCTGTGTGCGCGCATCGAGCCGCTGGCGCGCACGCTGCTCTCGGCCGCCTGGCAGGATCCGGCATTCATTGCGAGCTATGCTCGCTGGACCATCGACATTCTCGAAGAGTCAGCGTCACTACCATCGCGGCGTCGCAAACAAGCAGCACGCGCTGCTGCATCGGGTTCACCGCATCACCAGCGGGCTGTTCGCGCTGACCGCGATAGGCGCGCTCACGCACTTGGCGGTTCACACGCTGTGGTTGTCTCTGGTCACCACTTTTTTCCCGCGCTGGCCGCTTCGCTCCACGGTGCGCTCGCGCAGTCCGAGGCGTATCGATTGGGCACCACTTCCGAGCGCCTGGTCGCGGAGCTCAAGGGCACGATCGAGCGCATTCGGCGCGGCCCTCGAGGGCGGCGGCGCGGCGAGCGATGCAGCCGCGATCAAGGCCTCGATCGAAGCCGCGATCTCGCTGATCCTTCAAGAGCATCAGGACTGGCATCTGCTGGTGCGGCCGCATCAGTTGCCGCTTGCCTGAGCCGCGCCGAACGGCATCGGTGCTCCCGATATCGTAGCGCGCCGCACGCGCGGTGCGCTGATTCGCGGGCTTTATCCCGGCCTGATGTTGTGGTTCATGCGGAAAAAATTGCTCGGATCGTACTTTCTCTTCAGAGCAACCAGTCGATCGTAGTTCGGTCCGTAGGCTTCGCGGGTCATGGCCTCGCCTTCGTCGGTGAGATAATTGCTGTAGGCGCTGGGGACCAGGAACGGCCGCAGGGCCTCGCAGCAGTCACGATTCCATCTGATATTCTTATCTGAGTCCGCGGGGCTCTCCCACATCGACCATGCGAGCAGATTCCACGAATATTGGCGATGCGGAAAGGCCGTCTCGGTCGCCGGCACGCGCGTAGCGGCGCCATGCCAATGCTCGATGAACGGGGCGAATGTGTAGCGCGAGGGACTCTTGCCCACCCAGGGGACGAGCGCATCGACGGTCTCATCATTCATGCTGCGGATGAAATTCGATTTGGTGTACACCAGTCGTCCCGGCGGAAAAAACGACTCGAACATCCCTTGGATTTGCAGGTAGCTCATGACGCCGAACGCGTCGGCCATCGGCGGCCCGAACGCCCTCAAGGGCTTCAATACCTTTTCGCCCTCCGAGACGGGGCCACAGTAACAGCCGGCGATGCCGAACGCGGGCACCCCATCCGGCAATGTCAACGAGCCGCCCTGGAGAACCAGTTCGTCGGGAATCGATGCGGCGAATTCAAGCCAGAAACGCAGCACCTCCTTCGCCTTCGCCGCGGGATGGAAAACGGCGCCGCCGAGCACCGCGCCCACCGGATGAAGGCGGTATTCGAGCGAAGTGACGATGCCGAAGTTGCCGCTGCCGCCGCGCACTCCCCAGTAAAGATCCGGGTTTTCGGTCGCATTGGCCGTGAGCAGCTGACCGTCGGCGGTCACCACGTCCGCACCTATGACATTGTCGATGGCCAACCGTACTTGGCGTGCAAGTTGCCCCATCCGCCGCCGAGCGTCAGGCCCGCGATGCCCACGGTCGGCACCACACCGAGGGTCGTGGCCAGGCCGAAGGCTTGTGTTTCACGGTCGAATTCCCCGAGCTTGAGCCCGGTTTCCGCGCGAACGGTCCGCCGGGCTGGATCGACGCGTATGCCCTTCATTGCCGACAAATCGATCACCAATCCGCCGTCGCATACGGACTTGCCCGCGACGCTGTGACCCCCGCCGCGCACTGCAACCAAAGCATCATGTTCGCGGGCGAATCGCACGCACTCGATCACATCGGCGGCGCCTGCGCAACGGGCGATGAGGGCGGGCCGGCGGTCGATCATCGCGTTTGGCACCGTCCGGGCCAGGCTCGTAACCCGGATCACCGGGGCGGAAGTCTGGCCGCGAAGTCTCTCCCGGAGCTTTTGGATCGCAGATTCGGATGAGCATTGCGTACCTCGATGGGTTGGGCCGATACCCATACACTCAGGCCTTATAGATTGCGGCTGGCGACGAAGTCCTCAATAAAAGATCAATTTCGCCTTGCTCTGGCCCTCTTCGGTCAGGATGCGTGCGTTGTAGCGGCCTTTGAGGTAGAGCGAATACGCCTGCGGATGAACGGTGCGTAAAGTGGAGAGCTGAGTTCTCTCGTCCTGGCCGGTCCGATCCACACGACGCATCCGCATATTACTTCGCATCCGCATATGCCGGGATTGCGGAATGCTACATCGAGCTCGCATATTTCTTCGGGATGGAACCCAAGACGGCGTTCGCGGAAGCTGAAGCGGCGGCCGTCAAGGCGGTCGCCTTGGACGAAAAGCTCGCCGAGGCACACGCGGCGCTCGGTCTTCTCCGTCTTCTCAACGACTGGGACTGGAGTGCCGCGGACATCGAGTCGCGCCGCGCCATCGAGCTCGCGCCCGATGATGCTTATGTGTATTGGAGACGGGGGGTTTGCCTGCGGTACGCCGGGCGCAGCGAGGAGGCGGTTGCGGCGCATCGTCATGCGGAGTTTCTGGACCCTTTCTCCGTCGTGGCGATCCAGGAGGTCGGATGGGCCCTTTATTACGGGCGGCGCTTCGAGGAGGCGGTCGAACAGTTCCATAAGGCGGTGGAGCTCGAGCCCGGATGGGACCAGCTGTACTTCGGTCTCGGCCAGACGCTGGTGCAACTGCAGCGCCATGACGAGGCGATCGCCGCGCTGCGCACGGCCGCACGCATGGGTCCCGGCAATGCGTTCACGGAGGCGGCCCTCGCCTACGCTCTGGGCCGCGCGGGCCGCACCGGCGAGGCGGAGCGTGCGTTGGAGCAGCTCACCGAAAAGTACGCCTATGTCCCGTATTGGTTCTATTCGATCGTGAGCATCGGTCTGGGCGACAAGCGCCGGGCGCTGGAGGCGCTTCAGAACGCGTTTCGCGATCACGAACCTTGCCTGGTGAGCCTCAAAGTGGATCCGGTGTTCGATCCCCTGCGCGAGGAGAGCGGCTTTTCGGAAATGATTCGCCGGGTCGGACTGGAGCCTTGACGAAAGAGATTCACATGATTCAAGTCAAGCGGATTGCGCCAGGGCGGGCGCCGCGCCCGCCAGCACGTTCAACATCAGCCAGTCGAGCACCCGCCGCCGATGGGCAGGTGATCAAGTGAGCCGGTCCAGCGCCCGCAATTTCACGGCCTCGGACACGTCGATGGTGCGAATTTGCGATTCGCCGGCCAGGTCCGCGCAGGTGCGCGCGAGTTTGAGCACACGGTGATAGGCCCGGGCGGACAGGCCCAGCCGAGCGATGGCGGTACGGATGAGCACGCGCGATTCGCGCTCCAGTCGGCAGATCTCCGCGACCTGGCCGGGCGTGAGTCGCGAATTGAGCTTCCCCTGCCGCTGCAATTGCGCATGCCGCGCCCGGCGCCACACGGGCTGCGATGAGGGCCGAATTCTCCGCGGGCGGGGCGGCATCGGACAGCAGATGCTCCACCGGCACGGCGGTCAATTCGACGTGCATATCGATCCGGTCGATCAACGGGCCCGATATCCGGCTGCGGTAGCGCGCAACCTGTTCCAGCGTGCACCGGCACCGGCCGCGCGGATCGCCGGCATAGCCGCAAGGACAGGGATTCATCGCCGCGATCAGCTGGAATTTGGCGGGGAATTCGCAGGCGCGCTTTGCGCGCGACAGGACGACGACGCCGCTCTCCAGCGGCTCGCGCAGCGCTTCGAGCGCGTTGCGTGCGAACTCCGGCAGCTCGTCGAGGAACAATACGCCCAGATGCGCGAGCGAAAGTTCGCCCGGCCTCAGGGAGCCCCCGCCGATGAGCGCCGCGGCCGATGCGGTGTGCTGTGGACTTCGAAATGGCCGGCGGCCGCCCAGCGTGGGTCTGCGACCCGCCGCCGACTCGAGACTCGCCACCTCCAGCGCTTCGTCGCGGTCGAGCGGCGGAAGCAAGCCTGGCAGACGCTGAGCGAGCATGGTCTTGCCCGTCACCCGGCGGCCCGATCATGAGCAATCCATGTCCGCCGGCCGCCGCGATCTCCAGGGCGCGCTTGGCGCATGAATTGACCGCGCACGTCCGCCAGATCGAATCGCATCGTGCGATCGGCGTTCGGCAGCGGGAGGGCGGGGCGCAGCGCCGCGCCGCCGCTCAGCGCCGCGCACACCTGCCGCGAAATGGTCGCGCCAGTTTGACGTTTGGGCCGGCGACCCAGCTCGCCTCGAGGCGTTCGCGGACGGCACGATCAACTCGCAGGGTGTTCGCGCGCCGGCCATGAGCGCCGGCAACAGCTTGGGCGTCTCGCGCAACTCGCCGCTCAATGCGAGCTCGCCGTAGAACTCGCAGCCGCGGACCGCGGTGCAGGCAATTGGCCGCTCGCAGCCAGAATGCCCACCGCAATGGGCAAATCGAAGCGCCCGCCTTCCTTCGGCAGATCGGCCGGGGATAGATTCACGGTGATGCGTCCGGTGGGGAACTCAAAGCCGGACGTGAGTAGGGCCGAGCGCACCCGCTCCCTGCTCTCACGCACCACTGCTTCGGGAGTCCCACCATGGCGAAGGCCGGTAAGCCGGGCCCGAGATGGACTTCGACGCGCACCAGCGGCGCCGCGAGGCCGAGCGGGCGCGCGGCTCAGGACCGTGCTGACGCGGAATCCGCATCGCCAAGAGCTTCAACGCTCCCGCGCGATTATCGGCGCGAGCGAGGATGCCTTATGGCGGCACGAGCTTCGCTTCGATGTCCTTCAGCCGCGCTTCCATCGCCGCGAGCGCCGCCTGGGTCCGCGCCAATAATGCCGCCTGGACGTCGAATTCGGTCCGGCTGACCAGATCGAGCTTGGCCAGTTGGGCCTGCAGCACCGCTTTGAAGTTGCTTTCCAGATCCCGGCCAAAGCTGCGCAGCGACGCAGGCACCGCCTCGGCCAGGCGCCGGGCGAGATCGTCCAATCCTTCAGAATTCATGAAGCTCATCTCGCACCTCCGAATAACGCACGGCTCATCACCGGCGCGCCAGAGCAGTGCATAATCGCGGCCGGCGGTTGCGCAAGTCGTTGATCATTACCATCTCCATCCTGGCATGGAATCTGCATCGCTGAGGACAATAGTACGCGGCAACTGGTGTCCTTCGCGATAAATGCATGAAGCTGATCACCGCGGTCATCAAGCCGTTCAAGTTGGATGAGGTGCGGCAGGCGGTCGCCGATATCGGCATTCAGGGCGTGACCGTGACCGAAGTCCACGGATATGGTCGCCAGCACGGGCACACCGAGATTTATCGTGGCGCCGAATATCGAGTCGACTTCTTGCCGAAGGCGAAGATCGAGCTCGCGGTGGACGATTCGATTGCGGAACAGGTGATGGAGGCGGTTTGCAACGTGGCCAGGACGGGGAAGACGGGCGACGGCAAGGTCTGGGTTCTGGAACTCGAAGAGGCCCTGCGGGTGCGTACCGGAGAGACTGGCCCGGACGCCATTTAGAGCGCAGCCCGCACATGAGCGAGCCCGCATAATTCAACAGTTTCGAAGATTTAAGAGGCTCGCCCGTCATCGAGCGAGGCCAAAACTTCTGACGCTTTAGGAGCATCTCGCGCCGGCAAGCCAGCCAACTCCCCCCGTCGGTGCGATATCCCGGCGGCGCGGGCCCCGTCAACCGAGCCCGCGCCGTTTTTTTATCCGCGCAGCCGGCGCAAGATGCTGTGGTGTTTATACATCAGAGAATTTCGATACTCCATGCTGTGCTGCAGCAATATCGTGCAATTCGGGTAGTTTGACTGCATGCTTAGTCGTATAGAGGAGTCCGACGCCGTGAAAATGGTCATAGCCATCATCAAGCCCTTCAAACTGGACGACGTACGGTCTGCACTCGCAGAGGTCGGAGTACAGGGCATTACCGTGACAGAGGTCAAAGGCTTTGGCCGGCAAAAGGGCCACACTGAGTTATACCGGGGCGCGGAATACGTGGTGGACTTTTTGCCCAAAGTTAAGCTTGAGTTGGCAGTGGACGACGAGCAGGTCGATCGAGTGGTGGAGGCGATCATCGAAACCGCCCGCACCGGCAAGATCGGCGACGGTAAGATATTCGTGATGGACCTCGGCCAGGCGGTGCGCATTCGCACCGGCGAGGTGGGTTCGCGTGCTCTGTAAGTTCTCGAGCGAGGGTGTGTAAATGAAACGCGTTCTGTTGTGCGCGGCTCTGATTGCCTGGTCTGGTATGGCCTCGGCGGTCGTTTACAAGTGGATGGACGCGCAAGGCAAGATCCAGTACGGCGACCGTCCGCCCGATGGCGTGAACGCCGAAGTCGTCGAAGGGCTTAGGTACGCATTCGGGCCACCGACCCGATGCTCCGACCGCGCCACCGCCACGCAGCCGAAGCCGGCGGCGGTCAATCCGCCTGCGAGCGCCGCCAAGAAGGCGGTCGACCAGGACGTCGCTCAAGCGCGCGAAAAGCAATGCGCCGAAGCGCAGGAACGCTACAAGAAGCTCATCGAGGGCAGGCGTCTGTACAAGACGGGTCCGGATGGCGAACGCCAGTACTTGACCTCGGAAGAAATCGACGCCGAGCGCCTCACTCAGAAGCAAGACATGGACGCCATCTGCAACGGCACCAGCTAGATCGCGGCAGCACCTGGCTAGCCCCCGCATACGCCGCTTCGCGTAGACTTCAGCTTTGCCGGCCAAGGCGCAAAGCCTTAGGCTAGGCGCTCCACTCCTTCTGCTCGGGAATTCACGCTTATGCAAACCGGCTTCGTCGGACTGGGTGCGATGGGCGCGCACATGGCGCGCAATCTGCACCGCGCAGGCCTGCTGATGGGCGTGTGGAATCGCACGGCCGAGAAGGCGGCGGCGCTGGCGCAGGAGCTGCACTGCCATGCCTTCGCTGATCTCGCCGAGCTCGCGGCCAATTGCGAGGCCGTGGTGATTTGCGTGTCCGCCGACGATGATCGTGAGGCGGTGATCGCGGGCATGGATGCCGGCATTGAGCCCCCACATGATCGTGATGGATTGCTCGACAGTCGGTGCTGGAACGGCGCGCGACATGCACGCCCAGCTCGCCGCCCTCGGCGTCGGGTTTCTCGACTGCCCGGTGAGCGGCGGCGTGGAGGGCGCGCGCGCGGCCAGCTTGGCCATCATGGTCGGCGGCGACGAACCGGTGTTTACGCGTGCGCTGCCGATCCTGGAGAAGCTGGGCAAGACCATCACCTACTTCGGTCCGAGCGGCGCGGGACAGGCGGCGAAGGCGACCAATCAGATCATGTGCGCCGGCATCATCCAGGCGGTCGGCGAAGCGATGGCATTTGCGCACGCCGAGGGCCTGCCGCTCGATCGACTGATCGATACCCTGGGCAAAGGCGCGGGCTCGAGCTGGTATTTCGTCAACCGTGCGCCGTTCATGGCGAGGAACACTTTTCCCGCCGGCTTTCGCGTGCGCCTGCACGCCAAGGATCTGCGCATCTGCCGCGACATGGCGGCGCTGCGAGGAGCCACGCTGCCGATCGTCGAATCCACCCTGCAGCAGTATGCGGCCCTGATCGTGAAGGGCTTCGGCGATGAGGACATATCGGCGATCTACCGGCTGAAATCGGCGCTGTTCCCTGCGGGGAAATCCGAGTCCAAGTGAGCGCCGCGAGCCGACCGCTGCGCATAGCGACGCGCAAGAGCCAGCTGGCGCTGTGGCAGGCCGAGCACGCGGCGGCGCTCATCCGCCGTGCGCATCCCGGCATGGCCGTGGAGTTGCTGCCGATGTCCACCAAGGGCGATCGGATTCAAGACCGCAGCTTGGCCGCGATCGGCGGCAAGGGCCTGTTCATCAAAGAACTCGAAACCGCTCTCGAAGACGCGGCGCGCCGATATGGCGGTGCATTCCATGAAGGACGTGCCCGGCGACCTTCCCGATGCGTTCGCGATTGCCGCGGTGCTGCCGCGCATCGATGCGCGAGATGCGCTGATCAGCTCCCGCGCGCTCAAGCTCGAGGAATTGCCGCGAGGTGCGCGGCTGGGCACTTCAAGCCTGCGGCGCCAGGCGCAACTGCTGGCGGTGCGTCCGGACTTTGTCGTCGAGGCGCTGCGCGGCAATGTCGATACCCGCCTGAGACGGCTCGATTCGGGCGAACTGGATGCGATCGTGCTCGCCTGTGCGGGATTGATCCGCCTGGGTCTCGAATCGCGCATCACCGCGCGGCTCGATCCTGAAGTCTCGCTGCCGGCCGTCGGCCAGGGGGTGATCGGCATCGAATGCCGCGCCGATGACTCGCGCACGCGCGACGTGCTGCACGCGCTCGACGATGCCGCTACGCGGACCGCCGTCGATGCGGAGCGCGCATTTGCCCGGCGGCTTGCCGGCAGTTGCCAGTCGCCGATCGGCGCGTACGCGCGGCCAGAGCGCGATCAGTTGAGGCTCGACGGACTGGTGGCGGAGCCCGACGGCTCGCGGCTTCTGCGCGACAGCATAACGGGCAGCAGCGCGAATCCGCGGACGCTGGGCGAGCAGCTGGCCGAGCGCGTGCTCGCGGCGGGCGCCGGCGAGCTGCTGCAGCGGCTGCGCAGCGCTTGACGCATGCTTCCGCTGCACGGTATCGGCGTCCTGGTCACGCGCCCTCAGCACCAAGCCATGCCGCTGTGCCGCCTGCTGGAAGCGAGCGGCGCGAACACGTTTCGACTGCCCGCCATCGACATCAAGCCGCTGCCTGAACAGCGCGGAATGGCCGCGAGGCTGGGCCCGCTCGAGGCATTCGATCTCCTCATTTTCACCAGTTCGAATGCGGTGCGATTCGGTGCCGTGCTGCTCGATCAAAGGCGCGATTTGGCTCTGGCGGCCATCGGCCCTGCGACCGCGCGTGCGCTCAATCAAGCGGGCTACCGCGTGGCCGTGCAGCCCAGCGACGGCTTCGATTCCGAGAGTCTTCTGCGGCATCCGAAGCTCAACTCGTTGGCGGGCACCCGCATCCTGTTGATCAAGGGCAGCGACGGCCGCGAACTGCTGCGTCACGAGCTCGCTCGGCGGGGTGCGCAAGTGACGGTTGCCGATGTGTATCGTCGGGAGCGCGCGCAGCCGAATGCGGCTGAACTGGCGGCATTGGAGCGGCACTTCGCGGCCGGGGCGATTCAAGTGATTACGGCCACCAGCGCCGAGATCGCCGGCAGCCTGCTCGAGCTGGCGACGCCGGTTTTGCGCAAGGACTTTGAGCGCGCGCACTGGGTGGTGCCGGGGGCGCGCATCGCCCAGAGTTTGCGCGAGCGAGGGCTGTCCGGGGTGCTGTTGCAGGCCGACTCGGCCGGGGATCAGGACTTGGTGGCCGCCATCGTTCGGTGGCGCGCGGGCGAATCCGGCGCGTAGTCGAAGGAATCGAAAAATAGCCGCTCGGCCGGCACACCGCGCAGGCCAAATTCGCCGCGCACCGCGTCGACCATTTCCGGCGGCCCGCTGGCATAGACTTCGTAGCCGTGGAGCTGCTCGACCTCGCGCAGCACCGCCTCGTGAACCCAACCGCGCCGGCCCTCCCATGCGGACGATGGCTCGGAGAGCACGGGCACGTAGCGGAGGTAGTGGGCGCTGCGGGTCAGCTCCTCGAGCGCGGCGTGCGCGTACAGATCGCGCTCGCTGCGTACTCCCCAATACAGGGTCATTTCGCGGCGCAGGCCGTTCTCGATCACATGCCGCATGATGCTCTTCAAAGGGGCGAGACCAGTACCGCCGCCGACGAGCAGCATCGGCGCATCCTCGCCGGCGGTATGCGGCTCGGGTGCACGATACACGAAGTGCCCGAGCGGACCTTCGATGTTGAGCAGCAGGGTGGCGCGCGTTTCATCCCCGAACAGCTGCTCGGTGAACTCGCCGCCCGGCACCCGGCGCACGTGCAATTCGAGCAGGCGCGAGTCGTGGGGCGGCGATGCGATCGAGAAGCTGCGCCGGCGGCCTTCAGACAGCAGGATGTCGATGTACTGACCGGGCAGGAAGTCGAAGCGCTCCGCCGCAGGCAGCCGCAGAAACACGCCCATCACGTCGTGCGACCAGCGCTGCATGTGTTCGATGCGGCTCGGCAATCGCTTGACCTGCGCTTGGTCCGCGATGCTGCGCTCAAATGTTTCAATGGCCAGATCGCCGTCGGCGCGCGCCTGGCAGAGCAAGATCAAGCCCTCGGCCACCTCGGAATCGGCGAGCCCGAGCGGGCGCCCGTTCGGGTAGTGCACTTGACCGCTCAGCAGGTGCGCCCGACAGGCGCCGCAATTGCCGCCCTTGCAGCTATGGGGCAGATTCAGGCCGGCATCGAGCGCCGCGTCGAGGACGGGCTGCCCCGGAGCGACACTGAAACTCCTGCCCGACTTGGATAGACTGACTCGCACGCTTACTCCTCTCGGGCACCTTAGCATGCGTTCGGTTTCCATCGTTGGATGCGGCTACGTGGGCTTGCGCCTGGCGCGGCGCTGGCTGGCCCTCGGCTGCGCCGTCCGCGGATTCGCCACCCGCGCGGAGAGTCTTCGCGAGATCACCGCCGCCGGCGCCGAGGCCGTGCGCATGGATCTGGACGCGCCGCCGACACCCGCCGACTTCACCGCTCAGCGGCTGTACTACCTCGTGCCTCCGGCGCCGGAAGGCGCCCGCGACGCTCGGTTCGAGCGGTTTCTCGCACACGCCATGGGGCCGGTCGAGCGCTTCGTTTACATGAGCACCACGGGAGTGTACGGCGACCGAGAAGGAGCGCTGGTGAACGAGGAGACCCCGCCGGCGCCGCGGACCGACCGCGCCGTCCGGCGCCTGGCGGCCGAAAATGCGCTGCAGGCGTGGGCCGACGCGCAAGGCGGCTCGTGGTGCATCCTGCGGGTTCCCGGCATCTACGGTCCGGGGCGCTTGCCGCTCGAGCGGCTGCGCCGCGGCGAACCGGCTATTGATCCACAGGAAGCCGCGCCGAGCAACCGGATTCACGTCGATGACTTGACGACCGCCTGCCTCGCCGCGGGATGCTCGGCGCGCGCGCACCGCCGGATTTACAACGTCACGGACGGCAGCGACGACAGCCTCACCTCCTATCTGCAGCGCGTGGCCCGCATCGGCAATTTGCCGCCGCCGCCGCTGATCAGCCGCAGCGATGCGCGCGCCAGATTCTCCGAATCCGCCGGGTCGTTCCTCGGCGAATCGCGCCGCGTCGACAACCGGCGCATGCGCGAAGAGCTCGGCGTGGCCCTCGCCTATCACGATCTGGACGCCGGTATTCGCGCGAGTCTCTAAGGCTGGCTCTTCTTGCTGTCGAGCCACGACCCGATGGGCCGCCACTGCTGCCAGTCCGGCCAGGCGAGGTACTCGGGTAATTCCAACACCCCCATGCCGCGCGCGTAGGCGCGCACATAGTTCTGCGCTTCGCGCAGGCAGCCGAGGTACGGCATCTTGAGTTTGGACAGAAACCGATCCAGCTCCTCGTAGATCAGCGTGTATTCGCGCACTCGGTTGGCGATCACCGCCAACCGCGCCTGCTTGCGCGACACCTTGCCTATTTCCAGCAATTCCGCCATGAAATGGCCGCAGGCCTTCATGTCGATGCTCGACGGCAGCACCGGGACGACGATGGTTTCGGCGCGCCTCACCAGTTCGTTGAGTTCGGTGCCGTGCACGCGGGCGGGGGCGTCTATGACCAGGATGTCGGTCGTGCGCGGCACGGTGCGCAAACCGTCCTCGTATGCCGCAACACCGCTGATCGCGGGCAAATCCGCCGGCCGCTGCTCCAGCCAATCCAGGCTGGAGCGCTGCGGATCGTAATCCGCGATGCAAACCTGGTGGCCGTCTCTGGCGAAAAACACCGCGATATTCGTGGCCAACGTACTCTTGCCGCACCCTCCTTTCGCATTCAAAACCATGACGTGGCGCATAATCCCTCAAAGCGTTGTAATGGGGGGGTGCAAGCCTAGCGCATTGCGCAGTCCGCTCGCGACAAATAGATGCATCGGCTATGCTCACGCTCATGCGCATCGAGTTTTTGAAGATGCAGGGGTTGGGCAATGATTTTTTTGTATTCGACGCCCCCGTTGTCTCCCCCGGCCATCCCTTCGAGCCGGACACGGTGCGCGCTCTCGCAGACCGGCACACGGGAGTGGGCTTCGATCAGGCGCTGATGCTCGAATCCCCGCGTGACGCGAACAGCCGCGTGTTCTATCGGATCTTCAATTCCGACGGCAGCGAGGTGGAGCAATGCGGCAACGGAGCGCGCTGTATCGCGGCTCTGCTCTATGCGCGGGCGCCGGAGCTCGGCCGCGAGATCAAAATGCAAAGCAAGGGCGGCATTGTATGCGCCCGCGTGCGGGAGGACGGTCTGGTGTCCGTGGACATGGGCGTGCCGAACTTCGATCCGCGCTCCTTGCCGATGGATGCGGACGCTGAAGCCCCGACCTATGCTCTGGAGGCCGGCGGCGAGTCGATAGAATTCGGCGCGGTGTCGATCGGCAATCCGCACGCGGTGCTGCACGTCGCCGACATAGCCACGGCCCCGATCGGGCGGCTGGGGCCTGCCGTCGAACGCCACCGGCGCTTTCCACGGCGCACCAATGTGGGATTCATGCAAATCGTGGACCGGGGCCACATCCGGCTGCGGGTGTTCGAGCGCGGCGCCGGCGAGACTCTGGCCTGCGGCACGGGAGCCTGCGCCGCCGCCGCGGTCGGGCGGCGGCAGGGACTGCTGGAGGCGGACGTCCGGGTCGATCTGCCCGGCGGCACGGCCCATGTTTCTTGGCCGGCGCCCGGGCAGCACCTGTGGCTGACCGGGCCGGCGACGAAGGTTTTTACCGGAATGATCGATATTTAACGAGACCTCATCGGGAGCTCACACAATGACAACGAGTCAGGCACGCGGCATCAAACAAGAGGCCCTCAACGACAACAGCGTCGCGGATTACTTGCAGACCTACCCGGATTTCTTCGAGCGCAACGGCCCCCTGCTCGCCAAGCTGCGGCTTCCGCATCTTCGCGACTCGGGCTCCACGGTGAGTCTGGTCGAGCGGCAGGTCGAGGTGCTGCGCGAACGCAATCAGTCGCTCGAACGCAAGCTGAAGGAATTGGTGGATGTGGCGCGCGCCAACGACGCGCTCGCGGACCGCATCCATCGCTTGAGTCAGCGGCTCATCCGCGCGCACACCTTGCTGGAGACCATCAACGCGGTCGAGGCCAGTTTGCGCGAGGATTTCGACGCCAGGAATTCGGTGCTGGTGCTGTTTCTCGCGGAAGCGCGGTCCCTGGAGGCGGCGGCCGGCCGCTTCCTGCGGACCGGCGATCTCACCGACCCGCAGATCAAGACGTTCGAGTCGCTGCTGCAGTCGGGCAAGCCGCGATGCGGCCAGATCCGCGATGCGCAGCGCGACTTCCTCTTCGGCGAGGATTCCGTCGAGATCGGCTCGGTCGCGCTGACGCCGCTGGGGTCGAAGGGCGCAATGGGAATCCTGGCGATCGGCGCAGCCGACGCGGAGCGATTTCATCCGGCCATGAGCACGGAATTCCTCTCGCGCATCGGCGAGCTCGTGGCCTACGCAATGACGCGGTAAGATTTCGTGGCCGCGCAACGGTGAACGCGCAAGAGCGCGACTGGATCGAGCGCTTCGCGTCGCATCTGGTGCAGGAACGCCGCATGAGCGGCCATACGGTCGCCGCCTACCGCCGCGATTTGCTCAAGCTGCGGGCATTCTGTGCCGAGCGCAGGATACGCAAGTGGAGCGCGCTCGATCACCCGTCGGTGCGCACGTTCGCCGCCGCCGAACATGCGGCCGGGCTGGAACCCCGCAGCATCCAACGGCGGCTGTCGGCGGTGCGTACGTTTTATGAGTTTCTGCTGCGTGAGGGATACCGTACGGGGAACCCGGCGAAGGACGTGCGGGCGCCCAAGGCCAAGAAGCGCCTGCCCACCGCCCTGGATGCGGACCAGATGGGACGCCTGCTGGAATTTCGGGTCGACGACGCCTTGTCCGCGCGCGACAAGGCCATCATGGAACTGTTCTACTCTTCCGGTCTGCGCTTGACGGAGCTGGTCAGCCTGGACCTCGGCGCAATCGACCTTGCCGATCGCACCGTACGGGTCCTCGGCAAAGGCAGCAAGACGCGGGTTTTGCCCATCGGCCGGTTCGCGATCGAAGCGTTGCGGAAATGGCTGAGCGAGCGCTCCGCGATGCTGAAGCGCCCCGCCACCGGCCGGAGCGATGACGCGGCGGTGTTCATCGGCCGAGGGGGCCGGCGGCTCAGCGCGCGGGCGGTGCAGCTGCGCGTGGGCGGGTGGGCGCGCCGCCAGGGCTTGAGGATGCACGTGCACCCGCATATGTTTCGCCACTCCTTTGCGACGCACCTGCTCGAATCCAGCAGCGATCTGCGCGGCGTCCAGGAGTTGTTGGGACACGCCGACATCGGCACCACGCAGGTCTACACGCATCTGGACTTTCAGCATTTGGCGAAGGTCTACGACGCGTCGCATCCGCGAGCGCGCCGCCGGCCGCCGAGCGCTTGAAACGCGCCCCGCCGGCCCCATGTTGACGCGTTTATGAATCACGATCCAGAACGGATTTACGGCACCACCATTCTGGCGGTGCGGCGGAATGGCCGGGTCGCGGTGGGCGGCGACGGGCAGGTGACGCTTGGGCAAAGCGTGATGAAGAGCAATGCCCGAAAAGTGCGCCGGCTGTACGGCGGCAAGGTGCTGGCGGGGTTTGCCGGCGGCACGGCCGACGCCTTCACCCTGTTCGAGCGGTTCGAGGGCAAGCTGGAGAAATTCGGCAATCTCACTCGTGCGGCGATCGAACTGGCGAAGGACTGGCGCAGCGATCGCAGCCTGCGCAGGCTCGAGGCGCTGCTCTGCGTCGCGGATGTCGATGGAACGCTCGTCATATCGGGCAACGGCGACGTGATCGAACCGGAACATGATTTGATCGCGATCGGCTCGGGCGGGGGCTATGCGCAGGCGGCCGCACAGGCCCTCATGCAGGCGACCGATTTGTCCGCCCGCGATATCGTCGAGCGCTCCCTGCAGATCGCGGCGGATATCTGTATCTACACGAACCGCAATCTCACCATCGAGGAGTTGTGAGCGCCCATGTCGCAAATGACTCCGCGTGAAATCGTCGAAGAGTTGGACAAGCACATCGTCGGCCAAAAGGCGGCCAAAAGGGCGGTGGCAATCGCCTTGCGCAACCGCTGGCGGCGCCAGCAGGTGGCCGAGAATCTGCGCCCCGAAATCACGCCCAAGAACATTCTCATGATCGGCCCCACCGGCGTCGGCAAGACCGAGATTGCCCGCCGGCTGGCGCGTCTCGCCAAGGCCCCGTTCATCAAGGTGGAGGCCACCAAATTCACCGAAGTGGGCTATGTTGGGCGCGAAGTTGACTCGATCGTCCGCGATCTTGTAGAGATCTCCGTCAAAATGACCAGGGAAGAGGAGATCGCCAAGGTGCGCCACAGGGCGGCCGACGCCGCCGAGGAACGCATCCTCGATGTGCTGCTGCCCCGCGCCCAGGCGGGATTCATTGCGGATGGCGCGGCGCGCGACAGCGACACACGGCAGCGCTTCAGAAAGATGCTGCGCGAGCGCGATCTCGATGACCGCGAGGTCGAGATCGAGGTGCGAGCCGTGCCGATGGGAGTCGAGATCATGGCGCCGCCCGGCATGGAGGAGATGACCCAGCAATTGCAGGGCATGTTCCAGAGCCTGGGCGCAGGCCGCACGCGCTCGCGCAAGCTCAAGATCAAGGACGCCTTGAAGCTGCTGGTCGACGAAGAAGCCTCGAAGATGATCAACGAAGAGGAACTCAAGACTCGCGCGGTGGAGAATGCCGAGCAGAACGGCATCGTATTCATCGATGAAATCGACAAGATCGCCCGCCGCCAGGAGACCATCGGCGCCGACGTTTCGCGCGAGGGCGTACAGCGCGACCTCCTGCCGCTGGTCGAGGGCTGCACCGTCAACACCAAGTACGGCACCGTCAAGACCGATCATGTCCTGTTCATCGCATCGGGCGCTTTTCACATGTCGAAGCCTTCCGATCTGATCCCGGAGCTGCAGGGCCGGCTGCCGATCAGAGTCGAGCTCGAGCCGCTGGTGGTGCAGGATTTCGTGCGCATATTGACCGAGCCCGATGCCTCGCTGTGCCGCCAGTACACCGCGCTTCTCGCCACTGAAGGGCGTCGAGCTCAAGTTCGAAGAGTCGGGGGTGCGGCGTCTCGCCGAGGTCGCGTTCGAGGTGAATTCGAGCGACCGAGAACATCGGCGCGCGCCGCCTGCACACCGTCATGGAACGGCTGCTGGAATCCGTGTCCTTCGACGCCGCCGATCGGAGCGGCACCTGCGTCGTCGTGAGCGGCGACTACGTCGAGAGCAACTTGGGGGAGCTGGCGCGCGATCAGGACCTGTCGCGATACATCCTGTAGGCGTATCGCACCATGCCGCAGCCGACCGAGATCAAGCTACGCACCCTGTCGCGCATTTTCGACGTGCGCTTCGACGACGGGTCGCACTTCGAGCTGCCGTTCGAGTACTTGCGGGTATTTTCGCCGTCCGCCGAGGTCAAGGGGCACGGCGTCGGCGAGGGAACTCTGCAAACCGGCAAGGAGGGGGTGCGCATCAGCGGCGTCGAGCCGGTGGGCAATTACGCCCTGCGCTTGATTTTCGACGACGGCCACAACACCGGGATCTACTCCTGGAGCCTGCTGTACGAGCTGGGCGTGCGACATGAGCGCGAACTGGGCGCGCTACCTCGAGCGCTGCGCGGAGGCGGGAATCGAGCGCAAAGCTGCCTCACGGTTAGTGCGCCGCAGTCGCGCTACAATGCAGGCGCGCATGAACGACCCCGGCCGCACCGTCGATTTCGGATATGAAAAGGTCGCCTGGACCGAAAAGGCCGGGCGGGTCCGTGCAGTGTTCGCCTCGGTGGCGGAGAAATATGACGTCATGAACGACTTGATGTCGTTCGGCGTGCACCGGCTGTGGAAGCGGTTCGCGCTGTCGCTCACCGGGCTTGAAACCCGGGCAGCGGGCGCTCGACGTCGCCGGCGGCACCGGCGATCTGGCGCGCGGGCTTGCTGCGCCAGGTCGGCAAAGACGGCCGCGTCGTCCTGTCGGACGTCAATCCGCGCATGCTGGAGGTCGGCCGCGACCGGCTGCTCGACGAGGGCTTCGTGGGCAACTTCAATGCATCGTCGCCGATGCCGAACGCCTGCCGTTTCGCGATGACTCGTTCGACTGCGTGACCATCGGCTTTGGATTGCGCAACGTGACCGACAAGGCGGCGGCGTTGGCCGCCATGCACCGGGTACTGAAGCCCGGCGGCCAGCTGCTGGTATTGGAGTTTTCGACGCCGGTGGCGCCCGGACTCAAACCGCTGTACGACGCCTACTCTTTCAACGTGCTGCCGCTGCTGGGCCGGCTGGTCGCCGAGGACGCCGCCAGCTACCGGTATCTGGCCGAATCCATCCGCATGCACCCGAATCAGGAGACGCTGCTCGAGATGCTGCAAGGCGCGGGATTTGCGCAGGCGCGATACCACAATCTGAGCGGCGGCATCGTCGCACTGCACCGCGGGTACAAGATCTGACATGCCGGCAACCCCCGCGTGGCTCGCCTACGTCGAAGCCCTGTTCAACCGCAGCATTTCTCAGTCGATGCAGGCGGCGGCGGCCGCGCGACGCCTGAACCTCACCTCGCCTGCAGATCGAGATCGAGGGCTTGCTTCGCGTGCGCGCCGCTGATCGGCGGGCGACATCGGCTCGCGCTCCTGGCGGGCGGCGACACCGCGGCGGACGCAACCATCGCCGGATCGCCGCCGGCGCTCTTTGATCTGCTCAGAGGAGGCACGAGCGGCGCGGGCGGTGCGGCCGGCAAGGGCCGCAGGCGCGGTGCAGATTCGCGGCGATGCGGAGATTGCCGCGCGCTACCGCGAGCTGTTCGCGCTGGCGCGTCCGGACTTGGAAGAGGAACTGTCGCGGCTGGTGGGGGACATGCCGGCGAGACGCTTGTCGCGGTTCGCGAAGGGCGCGCTGTCGCTGGGCGCGCCGCGTGCGACGCTCCGCCGGCGAAAACCTCGCCGAATACCTCCAGGAAGAGAGCCGCGATCTGGTCAGCAAACCGGAGCTGGAAGAGTTTCTCCTCGGCGTCGATCAGCTGCGCGAAACCGCCGACCGCGTCGAAGCCCGTCTCGCCCGTCTCGAGCAGCGGCTGAGAGGCCCGGCGTGATGCGGCTGCGGGTCGCCGCGCGGCTGCTGCAGATCCAGCGCGCGCTGGTGCGGCATGGTCTGGACGATTTCGTCCGCGCAACGCATATGTACAGGCCGTTTCGCTTCCTGTTCTATCTGTCGCCCTGGACTTGGTTTCAGCGCACCGCCGGCGTGACGCGGGGCGAACGCCTGCGCCTCGCGCTCGAGGAGCTCGGGCCGATCTTCGTGAAATTCGGCCAAGCGCTGTCGACGCGCCGCGATCTCCTGCCGGTCGACATCGCCGACGAATTGGCGAAACTGCAGGACCGGGTGCCGCCGTTCGGCAGCGACGTCGCCGTGGCGACGATCGAGCTCGCCTTCGGCCGTCCGCTCGCGCGATATTTTCCTGCGCTTCGAGGAGACCGCCGCTGGCCGCGGCTTCCATCGCACAGGTGCATGTGGCGACGCTCAAGAGCGGCGAAGAGGTGGTGGTCAAGATATTGCGTCCGGGGATGCATGAGATCATCGAACGCGACCTCGAGGTGCTGCAGGCGCTCGCGCTTCTCGCCAACGAGTATTGGGAGCGAGGCGCGGCGGCTGCGTCCGATCGAGGTCGTGAACGAGTACCGCAAGACCATCCTCGATGAGCTGGATCTGCTGCGCGAGGCGGGCAACGCCTCGCAGTTGAAGCGCAATTTCGCCGGCTCACCCCTGCTGTACGTTCCGGCGGTGTACTGGGACTACTGCCGCGTCAACGTCATGGTCATGGAGCGCATCCACGGCATCATCGTGAGCCGCATCGATGAGCTGCGGGCTCGAGGCACCAACTTCGCCAGGCTCGCCGAGAACGGCGTGGAGATCTTCTTCACGCAGGTGTTCAGGCACAATTTCTTTCATGCCGACATGCACCCCGGGAACATATTCGTGCAGATCGACGATCCGGAAAACCCGCGCTATGCCGCGATCGATTTCGGCATCGTCGGCACCCTGCAGGCCCGCGACCAGCACTATCTTGCGGAGAACTTCATGGCGTTCTTCGATCGCGACTACGCCCGCGTTGCGACCCTGCACGTCGAGTCCGGCTGGGTGCCGAAGGGAACCGCGCATCGATGAGCTCGAATCGGCGGTGCGCACCGTGTGCGAGCCCATATTCAACAAGCCGCTGAAGGAGATTTCCTTCGCCCAGGTGCTGCTGCGGCTGTTCGAAACCGCGCGCCGGTTCGACATGCAGGTGCAGCCTCAGCTGATCCTGCTGCAGAAGACGCTGCTCAATATCGAAGGTCTGGGACGGCAGCTGTACCCGGAGCTCGATCTTTGGAAGACCGCGCAGCCGTTCTTGCGCCAGTGGATGCGCGAGCGCATGAGCCCGCGCGCCGTCCTCAAGCGCGCACGCGCGCAGCTCCCGGATACGATCGAGGCGTTGAAGCAGCTGCCGCAGCTGTTTCAAACAGCGGTGCGCGAGGCATCGGAGGGCCGATCGAGGGTGCAGGTGGAGTATCCGTACATCGCGCAATTGCGGCGCGAATTGCTGCATTCCAGCTATCGCCGGGATATCGCCATCGCGGCCGGCTTTCTGTGGCTGTCCGGATTGATTTGTGTGGCCTTGCTCGCCCAGGTCCGCTGGTTCGGGTGGGTGCAGATGGGCGCTGCCGTCGTTTTGTTCGTCTGGTATCGGGCGTCGAAGTGGCGCGGCGAATGAAAATCCGCGTCGAGAGCTCGACGAGTTATCGGGGGCGAAATTCGCGGCCGAATTGGCTGGCCTTGCTGGGCTTCGTCGCTCTCGCTTTCGCCGCGGGGGCGTCAGGCGCCGTTTTCGCGCCCGGCGGGTCGGCGAAGGCCGCCGCGTGGTACGCACTGCTCGCGAAGCCCGCATGGGCGCCCCCCGATCGGTGGTTTGGACCGGTATGGGCGCTCCTGTATGCCTTGATGGGTACGGCCGCGTGGCTCATCTGGCGCGAGCGCTACCACCGCAGGCGCGGCCCGGCGCTCGGCGGCCTACGGCGTCCAGCTGCTTTTGAACGCCCTCTGGGCACCGCTGTTCTTTGGCGCGAAAAGCACCGGCGCCGGCCTGTTCATCGCCGTCGCTCTGCTGCTGGCGGTCATCTGGACCATGCGCGAATTTTTCGCGGTGCGCCCGGCCGCCGCATGGACGTTGGCGCCCTATGGCATTTGGACCGGTTTCGCGGCGGCGCTGAATTTTGCGATCTGGCGCCTCAACCCATGACGGCGCCGCGCACGCACGCTGCTCGCGAACGGCGATTACGCCGTCATGATTTCCGCCGCCGGTTCCGGCTATAGCCGCTGGCGCGACATCGCCGTCACCCGCTGGCGCGAAGATCCCACCTGCGATCCGTGGGGTTTCTTCGTATTCCTGCGGGATTGCGCGAACGGTGCAGTGTGGTCGGCCGGCTACCAGCCGGTCGGGCGCGAGCCGGATGGCTATGACGTCGGCTTCTTTGAGGACCGCGCCGAGATCATCCGCCAGGATGATCGCATCCGCACCGCCACCGAAATCCTCGTTGCGGCCGAAGGCGGCGCCGAGGTGCGCCGCGTCTCGGTCAGCAGCACGGGCAGCCATCCAAGCGAAATCGAACTGACGACCTACGCGGAGGTGGTTCTGGCGAGCGCTGCCGCGGACTCCGCCCACCCGGCCTTTTCAAAGATGTTCGTGCAGACGGAGTTTGTCGCCGACGGCGGCACGCTGCTGGCGACGCGGCGCAGCCGCGAACCCGCCGAACCGCAGATCTGGCTGTTTCACTTCAGCACCCTGGAGGGCACAGCTGACGGCGATCTGCAATTCGAGACCGACCGAGCCCGATTCTTGGGCAGAGGCCGCGAGCTGCGCGATGCGGCGTCCATCGTCGACGGCCGGCCGCTGTCGAATACAACCGGCACGGTGCTCGATCCCGTGATCGCGCTGCGCCGCCGAGTGCGGGTCCCGCCAGGAGAAACCGCCCGCGTCGCGTTTTGGACCGGAGTGGCCGGCGGCCGTGCGGAGGCGCTGGCGCTGGCCGACAAGTACCGCGACATGGCGGCATTCGAGCGGACCAAGACCATGGCGCGGAGATTGGCTCATCGGCAATTGCACGATCTGGGGGTGGACTTCGACGAGGCGCGGCAATTCCAGCGCATCGCCAGCCAGGTGCTCTACTCCGATTCGACGCTGCGCGCGCCGCGCGAGCTGTTGAGCAGGAATGAGCAGGGGCCCCGGGGGCTGTGGTCGTACGGCATTTCCGGCGATCTGCCCATCGTGGTGGTGCGCATCGACGATGAAGGCGGGCTTGGCTTCGTCGAACAGCTGCTGCGCGCACATCAGTACTGGCGCTGCAAGCGATTGGCGGTCGATCTGGTCATTCTCAATGATCGGCCTGCCCCCCGCGCCGCGCAGCTGCAGCAGGCGCTCGATGCCGCCATCCGCTCCTCGCAGATGCGCGGCCACGATGCGGACGGTCCGGACCCCGACAGCCCCGGGCGCGGCACGCCGGCGCTCGGCCGGGTATTCGCTCTGCGCAGCGACACCATGCCGCTGTCCAGCAGCGAGTCGTTGCAGGCGGCAGCGCGTGCGATCTTCACAGCCAGATCGGGCAGCCTGAGCGACCAGCTTGCGCGGCTGCGCGAACCGGAGCCGGCGCCGCGGCCGCGGGGCAAGAGCCCGGACGCCATGCTCTGCGACGGCCCGGCACATACCGACGCGCCGCGGAGCAATCCACCGCTCGAATTCTTCAACGGGCTCGGCGGCTTTGCGGCCGAGGGGCGCGAGTTCGTCACGGTCCTCGGCGCTGGCCAGTGGACGCCGGCTCCCTGGATCAACGTGGTCGCGAATCCGCAGTTCGGCTTTCTGGTATCGGCGGACGGCACCGGCAGCACGTGGTCGCTGAACGCGCAACAGAACCAACTGACGCCCTGGTCAAACGATCCGGTCGGCAACAGCCCGGCCGAGGTGATTTACATCCGCGACCAGCGAAGCGGCGATCTGTGGAGCGCGACGCCGCTGCCCATCCGAGAGCCGGGATCCGCACACATGGTGCGCCACGGCCCTGGATACAGCCGCTTCGAATACACCTCGCATGGGATCTCATTGGACCTGCTGCAGTTTGTCCCGCTGGAACATCCGCTCAAGATTTCGCGGCTGAAGCTCGTCAACCGCTGCGGCGAAGAGCGGCAACTGTCGATCACTCATTACCTGGAGTGGGTGCTCGGCAATCAGCGCAGCCGCAGCGCGCCGTTCATCGTCACGGAAATCGATCCGCAGACGTCCGCCCTGCTGGCGCGCAACCCCTGGAGCACGGGATTCCAAGCGCGGGTCGCGTTCATGGATATGCGCGGCCGGCAGCAGGCATGCACGGGCGATCGGATGGAATTCATCGGTCGCCATGGATCCTTGGCCGAACCGGCGGCGCTCCTGGGTTCCACCCCGCTGTCCAATCGGACCGGCGGCGGGCTGGACCCGTGCGGAGCAATGCAGTGTACGATCAGCCTGCGCCCCGGCGAGGAGACCGAGCTCGTATTCTTCCTCGGACAGGAGGCATCGGCAGCTCGAGCCGTGGCTCTGCTTCTGCGCTATCGCGGCATCGATCTCGATGCGGTGCTGAAGGCGGTGGCCGATTTCTGGGATCAGACGCTGGGCAGCATTCAGGTCCGGACGCCCGATCGGTCCATGGACGTGCTGCTCAACGGCTGGCTGCTGTATCAAACGCTGGCCTGCAGATTGTGGGCGCGCACGGCGTTCTATCAATCGAGCGGTGCTTACGGATTTCGCGATCAATTGCAGGACGTGATGGCGCTGTGCGTGTCGCGGCCGTCGATCGCCCGCGAGCATATCCTGCGTGCCGCGTCGCGCCAGTTCGCGGCCGGCGACGTTCAGCACTGGTGGCTGCCCGGCTCCGGTCAGGGCGTGAAGACGCGCGTCTCGGATGACCGGGTATGGCTGCCGTTCGTCGTGTCCCACTACCTCGAGGTCACGCGGGATCTTGGCCTGCTCGACGAACCCTTGGGCTTCCTCGAAGGCGGTCCGCTGGCGCCCGACAGCCAGGAAGTCTTCTCGGCTCCCGCCGTCACCGCCGACAAGGTGTCGCTGTACGAGCACTGCGCCCGCGCGCTCGATTCGAGTCTCGCCGTCGGCGCGCATGGTCTGCCTCTGTTCGGCACGGGCGATTGGAACGACGGCATGAATCGAGTGGGGACGGCGGGCCGTGGCGAAAGCGTCTGGCTCGGCTGGTTCCTCCACGCGGCACTGCTCAAGTTCGCGCCGCTGGCCGAGCGCGCGCGGCGATGCCGACAGGGCGGCTCTCTGGCGCAAGCATGCATTGGGCCTTCAGCAGGCGATCGAGCGCGAATCCTGGGACGGTGAATGGTATCGGCGCGGCTACTTCGACGACGGCACTGCCGTGGGGTCGGCGTCGAGCGATGAGTGCCGTATCGATTCCATCGCTCAGTCCTGGGCCGTCATATCGGGCGGCGGCGATCCCGAACGCGCCGTGCGCGCGATGTCGGCGGTCAACGAACAGCTCGTCAGCCGCAGCGACGGGCTGGTGCGGCTGTTCACTCCGCCCTTCGACCGCACGCGGCACGACCCGGGCTATATCAAGGCGTACCCGCCCGGGCTTCGCGAAAACGGCGGGCAGTACACGCACGCCGCACTGTGGGCGACCCTTGCATTCGCGCTGCTGGGCGACGGCGACCGGGCGGGCGAGCTCTTTCACTCATCAATCCGATCAACCACGCGAGCACGCCGCGCGGCAATGTTACGCTACAAGGTCGAGCCGTACGTGGTCTGTGCGGACGTGTACTCGGCGCCGGCGCACGTCGGGAGGGGCGGTTGGACCTGGTACACGGGCTCGGCGGGCTGGATGTACCGCACGGCGATCGAGGGCATTCTGGGAATCCAATTGCGGGGAGCGGTGCTGCGGATCAGCCCCTGCGTGCCGCGCGCCTGGCCCGCGTTCGAAATCATCTACCGGCACGGAACGTCGCGCTACCGCATCGCCGTGGAAAACCCACGGGGCGTCAGCCGGGGGATCGCTCGCGCCGCTCTCGACGGACGCGAGATATCGGGCATGCCCTGCGAAATCGGCCTCGCGGACGACGGCTCGCACCATGACGTGCGGATTACGCTCGGATGATGTGCGCCGGCGGCACTACGGCCGCTTTTCCTTGAGACCGGCGAGCGCCCGCAAAATGAACACGCGCGCCATTGCGCCGGTGGGCAGCAGCTTGATGATCCGCCACGCAAGCGCGGGACGCGCGATCAGCAGACCGCCCAGCACCGCGGCCACCGCTCCGAGGCCGCGTCCGCTCGTCAACATCCGCATCGTTCGGCTGCGCGGAAACTCTCCGGGCGCGCCGCCCGCGGTGCCGCCCGCTTCGCCGGATGGCTCGCGCAGCGGATCGAGCAGACGGCGGATCTGGGCGCGCGATTGGGCGAGCCGCGCGAGGATTTCCTCGCGCGACGTAGCGTGTCCCGCTTCCGGCGCCGTCATGGGGAGTCGTCCGACAAAATGCGTTCCAGTATCACTTTGTCTTCCCGCCATTGCTCGCGCACCGATGCCATGAACGGAGCGTGACCGCGTTTCACGTTGGACCGATAGAGCATCGCGATCGCGGCAGCGGCTAGAAAGCCTGCGCCCATCCAGACGATTGCCGCGAACCGATGCGGAGTGTCCCAGGTCAGTGCCACCACGGCCGCACAGCCCATTACAACGGCAAAGAACAGGCAGACCGCGACCACCACAAAGGCGACGATTCTCGCCGCCAGCTCGCGCTCCAATCGAACGAGATCGTAGCCGGCCAAATCGGCGTACGCCGCCAGGTGGCGCAGCAGCGCGGGCGCCGCCTTGGGCAATAACCACAGCAGCCGCACTGCAGAACCCTTAGGATCTGCGCGCGACTAGAATGCCGACGACGGCCCCGACCAGTGCGGCAAGGCCCACTGCGGTCCACGGACTTTCTCGAACATAGTCGTCGGCGCCGCTCAGCGCCTTTTGCGCCTGGCGGCGCAGCGTGTCCGCGCCCTCGGTGAA
Source organism: uncultured Gammaproteobacteria bacterium (assembly GCA_963774865.1). Lineage (GTDB taxonomy): Bacteria > Pseudomonadota > Gammaproteobacteria > Steroidobacterales > Steroidobacteraceae > Bog-1198. The sequence goes on along the minus strand of CAVZGU010000011.1, from coordinate 1,763 downwards.
ACTCTCTTTGGCCGCACCCACGGCGTTCATGACCTTCGAGCGGACGCGCACGACATCGGCGTCGTTCAGGTCCGCGATGCGCTCCACCAATTCCTCCACGTCCGCGATCAAATTCTTGATTTCGACGGCTGCCGCCGCCCTGGCGTCGCTCGCACCATCGTCCGCGGCAGGTTTCGTGCGCTTGCCCGTCGCGGCCACTGGGTCGGCGGCCGGGTTGAATGTAGTTTCCATGATTTTTCTCCTGTGGACGATAATTAGCGCTTGCCGCGGGCTCAGGCGCGCCGGCTGCGGCAGGCGTTCCTGCGGAAATGGCCCGCATGGTAAAGTTGGAGGCGCCGGCGGGCATTTTTACATGAAAATCATGGGCGAGGAACTAACCGATATAGGGCGCAGATATATCGCCTTATCGCCGTTGTTTTTGCTGTGTTTTTTGGTGGGGCCCATTTTTTTCGCTGCAACCGCGCAGTCGCGCCTCAACGGAGCTTATGAGCGGGTGCATGATTCGCAGCTGCGCCAGCAAGCGCTCAGTGAGTTCATGGCGCTCATTGTGGAAGCGGACTCCGGCGAACGCGGATTTTTGTTGACGGGCGACAATTCCTACCTCGACTCCGACGCGGTCGAGCACATCGGACCCGCGCTCGAGCGCTTGCAGGCGGCCTATGCAACGGCCTCCGTCGCGCCGGTCGACATGCACGACTTGCACGATCTGGCGGTCAAGAAATTGCATGAGCTGCAAGACACCCAGACCGAACCGCATGGCACCGGCATGGAGCCGCCCACGGCCGCGGCTCGAACCGCGACCGCCGCGCACACCACGGAGCAGATCTCGCGACTGGCGGAGGGCGTGCGGCAGAAGGAGGCCGTGGAACTCGCGGCCGCAACCGCGCGCTGGCAAGCGCAGCTCGAGCTCACTCGCTGGATTACCGCCGCCGAAGCGCTCGTCAACATCTGGCTGGTGCTGCTGGCCGCCCGTCTGGTGTATGGGGAGATGCGCCGGCGTGCGCTGCAGGCCACCGTGTTGCGGGACCAGAAGCTGGAGCTGGAGCGGCAGGTCGCAGAGCGCACCGCGGAATTGACGGCGCTCTCGACGCATTTACAGGGCGTTTCCGAGCAGGAAAAATCGGCCTTGTCGCGCGAGCTGCACGATGAGCTTGGCGGCCTGCTGGTCGCCGCGCGCATGGACCTTTCCTGGCTGCAGCAGCGCCTGCCGGCAAGCGATCCTGCCATCGAGCAGCGCTTCAAGCGCATTCATGAATCCTTGAGCGCAGGCGTCGACCTCAAGCGGCGCGTCGTCGAAGAGTTGCGTCCGACGCTGCTCGACAACATGGGATTATTTTCGGCGTTGCGCTGGCAGTTCAAGGAGACTTGCCGGCGCGCGGGACTGCGGGGCACCGAGAGGATTCCGGAGGTCGAGGTGCATTTCCATCCCGACGCGGCAATCGGCGTGTTTCGCGTCGCTCAGGAAGCGCTCACCAACATTCTCAAGCATGCGGAAGCGAAATCCGCGGACTTGACCGTCCAAATCGAGGGCGAGATGTTCATTCTGCGCGTCACCGACGACGGCAAGGGCATTCCCATGAGCCGCTTCAAGACCACGACGTCGCACGGCTTGGCGGCCATGCGGCACAGGATCGCGGCGCTGGGCGGCACCTGGGAGATCGGCAACCGCGCCTCGGGGGGCACCTTCATCAGCGCATCGATTCCGATGAGCAGGATACGGGGCACGACGATGCGGCCGCTCAGTGCCTACTAGTAGGCCGGCT
>CAVZGU010000010.1:0-256035 GCA_963774865.1 uncultured Gammaproteobacteria bacterium | reverse complement strand
GGAAGGCGCGTTGACCGCGGGGCTCAGTGCGGGCGCCGGGCGCGCGGCGGGCCAATGGACGCTGGCATTCGGGCTGATGGTGGTCAGCGCGCTCATCTATCAGCCGAGCGCTCTGTTCTATGTCGTGCCCGTTGGCGGGCGCGCTCATCGCGCAGCGCGAACGCGGAATCATCGCAGACCGCCCGCTGGCTCGGCCTGCACTTGGGATTCATCGTCGTCTCGCTCGGACTCGCCTACTGCATCATGACGGCGCTGTACTCGACGGGCGTGTTCGTCAAATCCGGACGCGTCGCTTTCGAGCACCACTGGGGCGACAAAATCGCATGGTTCCTCACGGAGCCGCTGCCGAACGCGCTCAGCCTGTTCGTGCTGAACGACAACAATCACCGCGACCATGCGCTGTATCTCGGCTGCGCCGGCCTGGTCGGAGCTCATCCTGCTGGCGGGCGCCTGTGTGGAATGGCGGCGCCACGGCCGCGCGCGCGGATTGATCTGGCTGGGCGGGCTGCTCGCGCCTGCCGGCATTCGCATTCACCGTCAGCCTGGTCGCCTCCGAGCGCTACGCCACGTACCGCACCGTGCTCGCGATGACCGCCGTGCTCGTGTGCTTCCTGGTGGCTTCGCTGCGCGCGTTGACGGAGCGCTGGAATGCCGGCAACCGCCGGCTGCTCGCGACGCTGCTGCTGGCGACGGCGTTCTTCGCGGCGCAGCATCACGTCTATGCGCTCATCGCGGTCCCCCAGGGCAATGAATGGCAACTGATCGTCGCCGGCGCGAAGCACGTCCGCCTGAACCCATCGGCCCGGCCGCGCATATTCGCGATCGCCTCCACGCCCCGCCGACATCTCGACGGCGACCATCTATCACGACGAGTTCGGTTCGCTGTCGTCGAATTCGGAGTGGGTGCCGAAGGAGATGTTCAAGCGCGCCATGCACGATCTGCATCCCGAGATCGCGAACATCGAGGCGCGCTACGATTTTGCGACCGGTCCGAGATTGCCGGCGGACCAGCACTACGACGTGATCATCGACATGCGCCGCCTGCGGCAGTTCTATACCGACAATTGATTCGCGGCGGCGAGAAAATCGCTCACGCGGCCGCGCAGCGATCGCGGCTTTCACCGCAACCGGCCAGAGCGCATGCAGCGGAATGGTCTTCACGGCCGTCACCGGCATATCGAAGGCGGCGCCGGGGTGCGCGATGCGCCGCGCGAGCTGCGCACCCATCGCGGTCGCCATCGCGACGCCGCGGCCGTTGTACCCCAGGCAGACGAGCACGCCGCGGGCAGGCTCGTTGACATGCGGATAGTGGTCGCGGGTCATGGCCAGCCGCCCGCCCCATGCGTGCGTCCATTCAACCGCCCCGAGCACCGGCCAAAGCTTGCGCGCATAGGCGAGCAGATGCGGTATCGGGCAGCGCTGTGGATCTCCCGCATCGGTCCCCGGCCGCCGATCAACAAGCGCTGCTGCGCATCGACGCGATAAGTACACGGTGACCGCACCGCTCTCGTAGAGCACCGAGCGGCCCGGCATCACCGTGCGGGAAATCTCATCCGGCAGCTCGCGCGCTCGCGGCGATCGCGCCGAACAGCGGGACGATCGTGTGCCGCAATCGCGGCCATAGGTCATCGGTGTAGCCGTTGGTCGCGAGCACCACGTGCGCGGCGGTGACCGTGCCGCGCCCGGTCTCGACCTGCCACGCCTCGCCCGCACGCGCTCAGGCCGACAGCGCGGGTGCCGCCATGCAGCGCGCGCGCCGGCGCCGATGGCCGCGCGCGCCAGACCGCGCGCGAAGCCCAGGGGGTTCAAGTCGCCGCCGCGCCGATCGAGCATCGCGGCAAGATAGCGCTCGGTGCCGGTGGCGCGGGCCAGCGCCGCGCGCTCCAGGAATTCGACCGGCGCGCCGCGGCGAATCAGTTGCTCGACGGATATGCGGATTGCCGCGGCGTGCTTCGCCCCGACGGCAGCGCGCAGGGTGCCGTTTTGCCGCGCTTCGCAGCGAATTCGCATGCCGCTTGATCAGGTCGAACACGAATGCCGGTGCGCCGCCCGCCAGCGCGTTCATGCGGCGTCCCAGGTCGACGCCGAAGTCGCGCTCCACGGTATCCGGATCGTGCTTCAGCCCGGGATTGACCTGGCCGCCGTTGCGGCCGGAGGCCCCCCACCCCGGTTCGTGCGCCTCCAAAAGGACGGCCTTTACACCCCGTTCCGCCAGATGCAGCGCGGTGGAGAGTCCGGTGATTCCCCCGCCCACCACGACCACGTCGGCTCGGGCGTCGCCGTCGAGCGGCGGCGTCGGCACGGCGGGCTCGGCCGTCTCAGGGTACACATTCGCCATGCAGGGACGAGTATGCTAACCGGTCCGTCGGTGCAAAGGAGATGAAGTGCAATATCGAGGTCTATGGGGACTGATCGTTTTGGCCGCGGACGTCTGGGCGATCATCAATATTTTTCAGAGCAGCGCGGACACCGGCAACAAGGTGCTGTGGACCGTGATCGTCATCCTGCTGCCGATCGCCGGATTCATCCTCTGGTATTTCTTCGGCCCGCGAACCGCAAGGGCCTGAACGGACACTCGCCTCAAGCGCGGCGTTGGCGGGGACCGAGCAGCCTGGCGGCCTCGTAGCAGCTGTCCCGCAGAGCGGAGTCGATTGCGAGCAGCAGCCGTTCGCGCACGACCGACGCGCGGTGCGCTCCCCACTGTTCCAAGATGGAATACCGTGGTGTCGAGCGCCTTTTGCAAATTATCCGCCCGGTCCGCGTGCCCGACCCCGGCCTGCGGGGACAGAACGCTGCGGTCCAACAGGCGCAGATCGTTGGTCAACACGCTCAGCTGGCGCTTGCAGCGCTCGACGGCCGCCACGGCGGCGGGACTGCTCATTCGCGCCAGCGCCCGCACATCCTCGCGCGCGTCGCTGAGAACGCGGTCCAGTCGATCGAGCCACTCTATCCATGACAGCGAACTCTGCATGCCTTATTCCTGAAATATCGTCTCGGTTGCGGTGGTTCAGTGGCGCGCCGGCGAGCGTTCTTGTTTTAATCACAGAGTACCCCGGTTAGGGGCGCCTCGCCACTGCGGCGTGGCCGAAAGGCGGTTCGTCGGCCATGCGCTGCGGCATAATGGCGCCCAGCGGCATTGGGACTGTATATCTACCCAGGAAACCGATCGATGCGCCGAGGGAACCACGAACGCCACAAATTGGAAGGTCTCAGCTGGCTGCGCGCCGGCGTGCTCGGCGCCAACGACGGCATCGTTTCAACCTCGAGTCTGATTCTGGGCGTCGCTGCGGCGCATTCCAGCCATGCCAGCATCGTTCTCTCGCGGGTCGGCGGGCATGGTAGCGGGGGCGCTGTCCATGGCCGTCGGCGAATACGTGTCGGTGAGCTCGCAGGCCGACAGCGAGGCCGCAGCGCTGGCGCAAGAGCGCGACGAGCTCGAGGTCGATCCTGCCGGCGAACGGCGCGAATTGACCGAAATCTACGTGAATCGCGGGCTGGAGGCGGCTCTGGCGCGGCAGGTCGCCGAGCAGCTCATGGCGCACGACGCGCTCGCCGCGCACGCACGCGATGAGCTCGGATTCTCCGCCCGATCCGTTGCGCGGCCGCTGCAAGCCGCGGTGACTTCCGCCGGCAGTTTCATGGCAGGCGCAGTGATCCCGCTGCTCGCTGCGGCATCGACACGCCAGGAATATGTCATACCGTTCACTGTCGGCACCTCGCTCCTGTGTCTGCTGTTTCTCGGTGCTTTGTCCGCCGCTGCGGGCGGCGCCAGGCTGATGACCAGTGCGCTGCGGGTCGCGTTGTGGAGCGCCCTGGCGATGGGTGTGACCGCAGGCGTGGGCGCGCTGGTGGGATCAGTGGCGGGGTGACCATGACCACGGCCAAGACCGCGGTGCTGCGGGTCGCGCAGATGGAGGAGGCGGACCGCTTGACGGTCGCCGCAGGCACGCCGGGCGTCGAGTTGATGTCACAACGCCGGCTCCGCGGTGGCGCGCGAAGCCATGCGGCGCTGGTCGCATGCGCCCGGCGGTAATTTTGTGCGGTCCCGGCAACAACGGCGGCGACGGCTTCGTCGTAGCGAGCGCATTGGCCGCGGCCGGCTGGCCGGTGCGGGTCGCCTTGCTGGGGCCGCGCGAGCGCTTGCGCGGCGAGGCGCGTCATCACGCGGCGCGTTGGACCGGTGGCGTCGAGCCGCTGGAGCTCCGCGTGCTCGACGGAGCCGGGCTCGTCGTCGATGCGCTGTTCGGATCCGGACTGAGCCGGCCGCTCGGCGATGACGTCGCAGCGGTACTGGCGGCCGCGGCGCAGCGCCGGTTGCCCATCCTGGCCGTCGATGTGCCGAGCGGCCTCATGGGAGATACCGGCGAATCGCTCGGCGCCGTTCGAGCCGACTGCACCGTGACGTTCACGCGCAAGAAGCCGGCTCACCTGCTGCTGCCGGGTCGCGAGCTGTGCGGCGCCACCGTGGTCGCCGATATCGGCACGCCGGCCGGAGTCCTCGAGCGCATCGCCGTCGACACCTGGGAGAATGGCCCCGAGCTGTGGCTCGCGCAATTGCCGCGGCTGGCGGCTTCGGCCAGCAAATATTCGCGCGGCCATGCGCTGCTGTGCGGCGGCTACCCGATGACCGGAGCGGCGCGCATGGCGGCGCGCGCCGCCGCGCGCGCCGGTGCCGGGCTCACCACCATCGCGGTTCCGGAGGCAGGGGTGCCGGTGTATGCGGCGGCGCTCACCAGCATCATGGTGCGGCCCCTCGCGCAGCCGGACGATCTCGCGCGGCTGTTGTCGGATGCACGCTTCAGCGCACTGCTGATCGGACCCGGCGCCGGGGTCACCGAGACGACCCGCGAACGCGCGCTCGCAATGCTCGCGTCCGGCCGTCCGGTGCTGCTCGATGCCGACGCCATCAGCGTGTTCGCTGACCGGCCGCGCGATCTGTTCGCAGCCATACGAACTGCCTGTGTGATCACGCCGCATGAGGGCGAGTTCGCGCGCTTGTTCGACGTCGTGGGCGACAAGCTGGCGCGCGCGCGCGCGGCCGCCCGGCTGAGCGGCGCAGTGATCGTGTTGAAGGGAGCGGATACCGTGATCGCGGCACCGGACGGCCGCGCCATCGTCAATACCAACGCCCCTGCGACCCTGGCGACCGCGGGCTCCGGCGATGTGCTCGGGGGAATGTCTTGGGTCTGCTGGCGCAGGGCATGGACGCCTTTCTCGCGGCCGCGGCGGGGGTGTGGCTGCACGGAGCGGCTGCCGAGGACTTTGGCCCGGGCTTGCTGGCCGAGGATCTTGCGGATCTGCTGCCGGGCGTGCTGCGCCGGCTCGGCACTGAACTTCCATCGTGAATCCCTGGTTTCCCCGCATCACCGTCCATTCGCTCGCCATCGTGCTGAGCCTGCTCACGTACGTGCTGACCACCCGCGCCGAGCACGAGCGCCGGCCGCCCTCGATCGCGATTGCCTGGGTCTTGGGCCTAATGGCGCTGCCCTACCTCGCGCTGCCCATGTATCTGTTGTTCGGCCGCAGAAAATTGCAGCGCAAGATTTCGCCGTGGTCGGGGATCCGCTCGCAGGCCGAACATTGGGCCGAGGACCTCATCGAGAGCTTCGGCTTGCCCGGCGCCGCGCCCTCGATCGTTCGCATGCACCAAGACGGCGCCGAGGCGCGCGGCGCGCTGTTCGACCTGATGAGCCGCGCGACTCGAGCGGCTCGATATCTGCACCTTCATTCTCGGCAATGACCCGTTCGGCGAAGAGGTCGCCGCGCGCATGATCGGCTGCCTCGAACGGGGAGTCAGGGTGCGATTCCTCATCGACGGCGTTGGCGCCCTGCAGATCCCGCGATCGTGGTTCAGGCGACTGCACGCGGCGGGCGTGGAAACGGCCGTTTTCAGCCCGCTGCTGGCGCGCAGGACGCAAGGTCCGCGCAACCTGCGCAACCACCGCAAATGGGTGGTGGCGGACGACTCGCTGCTGTGGGCCGGCGGCCGCAATCTTGCCGGCGAATACTTTTGCGGGCTCGACGGCGCGCCGCCGTGGCTCGACCTGTCGTTCGATCTGAAGGGCGCGGTGGCGGCGGCGGCCTCGCGCCAATTCGAGGCGGATTGGGCCGCTGCCGGCGGCAGGTCCGCCGCGCTTATCCCTGCGCCGGCCGCCGAGCACAGCGGCGGGCGCGCGCAGTTTCTGCCGAGCGGGCCGGACCAGACCGAAGACACCGTGCATGCCCTGCTCATCGACGCCTGCTTCCGCGCGACGCAGCGCCTGCTCGTCGCCACGCCCTACTTCGTTCCGGACGCGAGCCTCGAGACCGCCATGCGGCTCGCCGCCCGCCGCGGCGTGAAAATCGACTTGGTGATACCGGCCAAGTCGAATCATCGTCTGGCGGACTTCGCACGCAGCCGCGCGCTCCGGTCGCTCAGCAATGCGGGCGTGTCGATCCACCTGCTGCGCGGCATGAATCACGCGAAGGCCGTCGTATTCGACCAGAGCATCGCACTGTGCGGATCGCCCAACCTCGACTCGCGCAGCCTGCTGCTCAATTATGAGTCCGCCGTGGTGTTCTACGGGGCGCAGGAGATCGAGTGGCTGGCCCGCTGGATTCAGGGTCTGATGCCGGATGCTTCGGCTTTCGACAATCGTGCCCCGGGGCTGTGGCGCGATCTGTGCGAAGGGCTTTTGCTGACGATTGCGTATCAGTTGTGACGCCGTAGTATCCTTTCGCGCAAGTGCGGCGCATTGCAGGTGACCGGTGGAGTTCAAGGACTATTACAAGGTGATGGGCGTGCCTCGCGACGCCACCGAGGCGCAGATCAAGCAGGCTTATCGAAAGCTTGCCAGAAAGTATCACCCGGACGTGAGCAAGGAAAAAGACGCCGAAGCCCGCTTCAAGGACGTCGGCGAAGCTTACGAAGTGTTGAGAAGCCCGGAAAAGCGCGCGGCGTACGACCAGCTGGGCTCAGGCCCTCGCGCCGGCGAGGAGTTCCGGCCACCGCCCGACTGGGGAGCCGGCTTTGAGTTCAGCGGCGCCGGCCCCGGCGCATCAGGACGCCACGCCGACTACAGCGATTTCTTCGAATCGCTGTTCGGCGGCGCAAGAGCGGGAACCGCGCGCCGGCGGCGCGGCTTCGACACGGGACACGGCGAAGATCATCATGCGAAAGTGCTGCTCGATCTGGACGCGACGCTGCAGGGCGGCTCCCGCACCTTCACCCTGCGGGTTCCGGAGATCGACGCGGAGGGCCGGGTGGCCGCCAAAGAGCGGGTGCTCAATGTACAGGTGCCCAAGGGCATTCTCTCCGGCCAGACGATTCGGTTGGCCGGTCAGGGCGCACCCCCGCACGGGGAGGGTACCGCCGGCGATCTGTACATTGAAGTCGAATTCCAACCGCACCCGCTCTATCGGATCGAGGGCCGCGACTTGTATCTCGATTTGCCGGTGGCGCCGTGGGAAGCGGCGCTCGGCGCCACCGTGAAGACGCCGACGCCGGCCGGCATCGTCGATTTGAAGATACCTGCGGGCGCGCACGCGGGCAGCAAGCTCAGACTGAAGGCCCGCGGCATACCTTCATCGCCGCCCGGCGATTTTTATGTGGTGCTGCAGATCGCGCTGCCGGCGGCCGCCAGCGAGCAGGCCAAGACGGCCTATCGCGCCATGGCCGACGCCCTGCCGTTCAATCCTCGCGCCAGCCTGGGAGTGTAACGCCATGCCATTACCCGAAGGAGTGCCGCTGCCTGGCGAAATCGTCGAAGAATGCGCGATTCTGAGCGTCGCGGACCTGAGTCGAATGTTCGCGGTCGAAGAGCGTCATATCGTGGAGCTGGTGGAAGAAGGCGTACTGAGCGTGGTCGAAGTTCACGCCTCCCAGTGGCGCTTCAGCGGGGCGGCATTGCGCCGGATGCGCATCGCACTGAGCTTGGAGCGCGACCTCGGAATCAACCTGCCCGGTGTGGCGCTCGCGCTGGACCTGTTGGAGGAACTGGAGCAATTGCGCCGTGAACGGAGAGGTTGAACGCTCATGAGCTCACTCGAATCCGACGCTTTCGTATTCTTCGGCGCAACCGGAGATCTGGCCTTCAAGAAAATCTTTCCCGCGCTGTACGCCATGGTACATCGGGGCGGCCTGCAGATTCCGATCATCGGCATGGCGCGCGCCGGCTGGGATCTCGAGAAGCTGCGCGAGCGGGCGCGTCAAAGCCTGGAGCAGGCCGGCGAGTTCGAGCCGGAATGCTTCGCGAAGCTCTCGGCGCAGCTTCGCTATGTCGACGGCGACTACGCGGATCCCGCGACCTATCACCGGCTGCGCAAGGAATTGGGCCTGGCGACCCGGCCCATCCACTATCTCGCCATACCCCCGAGCTTGTTTGCGAGCGTGGTCCAGGGGCTTGGGAAATCCGGCTGCGCGGAGCGCGCGCGAGTTATCGTCGAGAAGCCGTTCGGGCGAGACTTGCCGACCGCGCAGGCGCTCGACGCCACGCTGCACGAGGTGTTCCCGGAGCAGTCGATCTTCCGCATCGATCATTATCTGGGCAAGGAGGCGGTGCAGAACCTGATGTACTTTCGCTTCGCGAACACGTTCCTCGAGCCGATTTGGAATCGCCAGTACGTCAAGGACGTGCAGATCACCATGGCGGAGTCGTTCGGCGTGCAGGGCCGCGGCAGCTTCTACGAGGAAGTCGGCGCAATTCGCGACGTGGTGCAAAATCATTTGCTGCAGGTGATTTCGCTGCTGGCCATGGATCCGCCGGCGGGCCACGAACCCGAGGCCCGGCAGGCGGAGAAACTGCGGCTGTTTCGGGCGATGCGGCCCCTCGACCCGAAGGAGGTCGTTCGCGGGCAGTTTCGCGGTTACCGCGCGGAAAAAGGCGTGGCGGGGGATTCCCAGGTGGAGACCTTCGCGGCGCTGCGTCTGCACATCGACACCTGGCGTTGGGCGGGCGTCCCGTTCTACATTCGCGCCGGCAAGTGTCTTCCCGTCACGGCCACGGAAGTCATGGTCACGCTCAAGGGGCCTCCGCTCGCGGTCTTCGATGCCAGCGACACCATGCCGACCAACTATTTTCGCCTGCGCTTGAGCCCCGAGGTCGTGATCAGCACCGGGGCGCTGGTCAAGCGCAGCGGCGAGGAGATGCGAGGCGAGCCCGTCGAGTTGATTGCGCGCCATCAATCGCAAAGCGAAAAGTCCCCGTACGAGCGCCTGTTGGGCGACGCGGTGCGCGGCGACACGTCCCTGTTCACGCAGGATGACTGCGTCGAGGCCGCTTGGCGCGTCGTCGATCCGGTGCTGCACGACCCGCTGCCCGTAGTGCAGTACGAGCCGGGCAGCTGGGGGCCCGCGGGCGCGCAGCGTGTCATGCGGGGCGATGAGAGCTGGCACAACCCGAAAAACGAGACATCGCCGCCGTGTTGACCGGTGACGTCGTTTTTCTGCTGGATGTCGACAACACGCTGCTCGACAACGATCGATTCGGCGCGGATCTGAGCGATCGGCTGGAGCAGGCGTTCGGCCGCGACGGTCGGGAGCGGTATTGGGCGATATTCACCGGTCTGCGCGAGCGATCGGGACTCGCCGATTATCTGGGCAGCCTGCAGTCGTTTCGCACCGGGCTCGATGACGATCCGCACCTGCTGCGCATGTCGGAATACCTGCTGGAGTATCCATTCTCCGCCGTGGTCTATCCGCAGGCGCTGGCGGTCATCGACCATCTGCGGGGCTTCGGCCGGCCGGTCGTGCTGTCGGACGGCGATGTGGTCTTCCAGCCGCGCAAGATCCAGCGCGCCGGCATCTGGGAAGCGGTCGGCGGCCAGGTGCTCATTTACCTGCACAAGGAGCAGGTTTTGGACCATGTGCTCAAGCGCTACCCGGCGTCGCACTATGTGATGGTCGACGACAAGCCGAATCTGCTGGCTGCGATGAAAAGCAAGCTCGGCGAGAGGCTGACCACTGTATTCGTGCGCCAGGGGCACTACGCGCTGGCCGCGGAGTCAAAACGCGTGCAGCCGCCGCCCGACCGGGTGATCGAGCGCATCGGCGAGCTGCTCACCCTCAATCCATCCGACTTCGAGGTGCGACCACCATGAACATGACGCAACGCCTGCACGATTTGGGCCAGAGCCTGTGGCTGGACAACATCACCCGCGACATGCTCGACAACGGCACGCTGCGCCGGTACGTGACCGAATTGTCGGTGACCGGCCTGACCTCGAATCCGACCATTTTCGACGAGGCCATCGGCGGATCCGCGGTGTACGACCACAGCATTCAAAAGAAGGCCCATGCCGGACTGTCGGGCGAGGCCCTGTTCGTGGACCTGGCGCTCGAGGATCTGCGCCGCGCCGCGGATTTGTTCCGGCCGGTATTCGACCGTACGGGCGGCCTCGACGGCTGGGTCTCGATGGAAGTGTCGCCGCTGCTCGCCAATGACGCGAAATCGACCCTCGAGGCGGCGCGCAGCATCCACCGGCTTGCCGATCGGCCCAATCTGTACGTCAAGATTCCGGGCACGCCGGCCGGCGCATCCGCGATCGAGGAGGCCATCTTTGCCGGCGTACCGGTCAACGTCACGCTGCTGTTCTCGCGCGAGCAGTATCTGGCGGCAGCCGAAGCGTACATGCGCGGCATCGAGCGGCGGATCGCAGCCGGCCTCGATCCGCGCGTGAATTCCGTCGCTTCGCTGTTCGTGAGCCGCTGGGACAAGGCGGTCAGCGGCAAGGTGCCGCCGGAGCTGCGCAACCGGCTGGGAATCGCCATCGCGCTGCGCACCTACCGCGCACATTGCGAATTGGTGGCCGGTCAACGCTGGCGCGACCTGTCCGCCGCCGGCGCGGTCAAGCAGCGCATGCTTTGGGCGAGCACCGGCGCCAAGGACCCACAGGCCTCGCCCACGCTGTATGTCGAGGCGCTGGCCGCGCCGGATACCATCGACACCATGCCGGAGAAGACGCTGCTGGCGTTCGCCGCAGGCGGACAGGTCGCGTCCGTCATGCCGCCGGACGGCGGCGATGCCGAGAAAGTGCTGGCGCGCTTCGCCGGCGCGGGCATCGACGTCGACGCGCTCGCGCTGCGGCTGCAGGCCGAGGGCGCGCAGTCCTTCGTCAAATCGTGGACCGAGCTCTTGCAGAGCATCGCCGACAAGAGCGCGGCGCTGGTGACGCCGTGAGCGCGCGCCTCGACCCGCTCGCCGGCCAACCCGCGCCGGCGGCCCGGTTGGTCGACGTGCCGCGGCTGATCACCGCGTACTACAGCGGAGCGGCCGGATCCGGCCGTCAGCGCACAGCGCGTGGCTTTCGGCACGTCCGGCCATCGCGGGCACCTCGTTCGACATGAGCTTCAATGAGGCTCACGTGCTGGCGATCACTCAGGCGATCTGCGGCTACCGCAAGCAGCACGGCATCGACGGCCCGCTGTTCATCGGCTTCGATACGCATGCTCTGTCGGCGCCGGCGTTCGCCACCGCGCTCGAAGTGCTTGCTGCGAAACGGCGTCGAAGTCATGAGCGCCGCGGGCGACGAATACACGCCGACGCCCGCCATTTCGCACGCGATCCTCACCTACAACCGCGGGCGCACGTCGGGACTGGCGGACGGCATCGTCATCACGCCGTCGCACAACCCTCCGGACAGCGGCGGCTTCAAGTACAACCCGCCGAACGGCGGGCCCGCCGACACGCAGATAACCGCGTGGATCGAGGCGCAGGCGAACGGCTTTTGCAATCCGGCTTGAGCGGCGTCATCGCGCGTCGGCCTCGCGCAGGCGCGCCGCGCCGCCACGACGCACTCGCACGACTATCTGACTGCGTATGTGGAGGATCTCGCCCGCGTCATCGACATGGACGTCATCCGCGGATCGCGCATCCGCATGGGGGTCGATCCACTGGGCGGCGCCGGGCGTGCACTACTGGGCGCGCATCGCCGAGCGCTACAAGCTCGATTTGCGCGTGGTGAACGATGCGGTCGACCCCACCTTCCGATTCATGTCGCTCGACTGGGACGGAAAGATCCGCATGGATCCCTCCTCGCCCGTACGCAATGCAGCGCCTCATCGGCATGAAGGACACGTACGACATCGCCTTCGCCTGCGACACCGATCACGACCGCCACGGCATCGTGACCGCGAGCGGCGGCTTGCTGCCGCCGAATCACTATTTGTCCGTTGCCGTCGATTACCTGTTCCGACACCGCCCGTCGTGGAAGCCCGAGCGCCGGCGTCGGCAAGACCATCGTGAGCAGCGCGTTGATCGACCGGGTGGCCGCGCGGCTCGAAGCGGCGGCTGTACGAGGTGCCGGTCGGGTTCAAATGGTTCGTCGACGGGCTGCTGTCGGGCGATCTTGGGTTCGGCGGAGAGGAAAGCGCCGGCGCCTCGTTCAACCGGCTCGACGGCAGCGCCTGGAGCACCGACAAGGACGGCATCACGCCCTGCGCTGCTCGCGGCAGAGATCACCGCGCGCTTCGGCCGCGATCCCGGCGAGGCATACCGCGCGCTCGCGCGCGAACTGGGCGAGCCGTTCGCGGATCGCGTCGAAGCGCCGCGCGACTCCGGAGCAGAAGAAGAAGCTCGCCAAGCTCGACCGCTCGCAAGTCCGCGGCACGGAGCTCGCCGGCGAACGCATCGAGCAGGTGCTCAATTCACGCGCCGGGAAACAACGCACCCATCGGCGGCATCAAGGTCTGCGCGAAAAGCGGCTGGTTCGCCGCGCGGCCTTCCGGCACCGAGGACATCTACAAGATCTACGGCGAGAGCTTTCGCGACGACGCGCATCTGCGCGCCATATTGAGCGAGGCTCAGCTCATCGTGGACGCCGCGCTCGCGAGCTCGAGCCCGTGTCGATGCCCGGAAGTCGCCGACCGCGACCGCCAAACGGCTGCTGCCCTGGCTGGTGGCGGTGGGGTTCTTCATGGAGTCGCTCGACACCACGATCCTGAACACCGCGGTGCCGGCGATCGCCCACGCGCTGAAGGTGCCGCCCCTCAGCATGAAAGCGGTGCTCGCGAGCTACACGCTGAGCCTGGCCGTGTTCATTCCGATCAGCGGCTGGATGGCCAACCGCTTCGGCACGCGCCGCGTGTTCGCATCCGCGATCGGCATCTTCACGCTCGGCTCCTTCCTGTGCGGCATCTCGACCAACATTCACCTGTTGGTGGCCTGCCGAATTCTGCAGGGCTGCGGCGGCGCGATGATGCTGCCGGTGGGGCGGCTCACCATGGTGCGCACGTTCGCAAAATCCGAGCTGATCCGCGCCATGAGCTTCGTCGCCATTCCCGGGCTCATCGGCCCGATGCTCGGCCCGCTGATGGGCGGCGTGATCATCGCCTATTTTCACTGGAGCATCATTTTCTTCGTCAACATCCCGATCGGACTCGCCGGCTTGTACATGGTGTACCGGCATCTGCCGAATTACCGCGCCGCGAAGAACTACCCGCTGGATTTCGTCGGTCTGGTGCTGTTCGGCTCGGGCATCTCGCTGCTTTCCTACGTGCTCGAGGTGTTCGGCGAGCACACGCTGAGCGGGCGCGAGATCGCGGGGCTGCTGACGATATCGTTTGCACTGCTCGCCGCCTACGGCCTGCACTCGGTGCGCACGGCGCATCCGCTGCTGCGGCTTGGTCTGGTGCGGATCCGCAGCTTCCGCGTCGCGGTGAGCGGCAATTTGCTGACGCGGCTGGGGATCGGCGGCCTGCCCTTCCTGCTGCCGCTGCTTTATCAGGTCGGGCTGGGATTCACGCCGATCCAGTCCGGGCTGATGATCATGCCGCAGGCGCTCGCTGCGATCAGCTTCAAGTTCACGCTGCCCGTCATCTTGAAACGGTTCGGCTACCGGCAGGTGCTGATCGCCAACACCGTCATGCTGGGCGTGATGCTGATGCTGTTCTCGACGATCGACGTGGGCACGCCCGCCTGGCTGATCGCGGTGCAGGCCTTCGCCTACGGCTTTTTCACCTCGACGCAGTACACCAGCATGAACACGCTCGCATATGCAGACGTGAATGAGGAGCAGGCGAGCGGCGCCAGCACCATCGCAAGCACGGTCCAGCAGCTCGCGGTGAGCTTCGGCGTGGCATCGGCCTCGCTCGCAGCCGCTCTGTTCATTCCAGACCACACGCACGCCGGCGCCGCGGAAATGATCCACGGCATACACCTCGCGCTGCGGCTGCTCGGTGCGTGACGATCGTGTCCACGATCGTGTTCAGCGAATTGAAATCGAGCGACGGGGCGGCGGTCAGCAGCCACAAAGCGGAGCGGCCGGCTATTCCTCTTTGATCGCGTGCCCGCCGAACTGATTGCGCATGGCCGACAGCAGCTTGTCCGCAAAGGAGTCCACCTCTCGCGAGCGCAATCGCTCGAGCAGCGAGGCCGTGATGACCGGCGCCGGCACGCCCAGTTCGATGGCCTCGGCGACGGTCCAGCGGCCCTCGCCCGAATCGGCGACGTACGGCGCGATCCCGTGCAGCGTCGGATTCTTGCCGAGCGCGTCGGCGGTCAGATCGAGCAGCCAGGAGCGCACCACGCTGCCGTAGCGCCAGATCTCGGCGATCTGGTGCAGATCGAGCTTGAACTCGCTCTTGTGCTGCAGAATGGAAAAGCCTTCGGCGTAGGCCTGCATCAGGCCGTACTCGATGCCGTTGTGGATCATCTTGGTGTAGTGGCCGGCGCCGACCGCACCGACCCGGCCCCAGCCCTTGTCCGGGCCCGGCGCCAGGGTCTCGAAGATCGGCCGAAGCCGCTCGACCACCGCCTCGTCGCCGCCGATCATCAGGCTGTATCCCTCCGCAAGACCCCACACGCCGCCGCTGGTCCCCGAATCGACGTAGTGAATCTGGCGCTGCGCGACCGCCTGGGCGCGCCGCTGCGTGTCCCGGTAGTTCGAATTGCCGCCGTCGATGAGCGTATCGCCTTTGGACAGCAGCGGCGCGAGCGCCGTGATCGTGCTGTCGGTGATGGCCCCGGCAGGCACCATCAGCCACAGGATTCGCGGCGGCTTCAACTGTGCCACCAGCGCCTCGAGCGATGCGGCGGATTGCGCCCCCTTCTCTTCGATCAGCTTGCGCGCCGCTTCGGCGGGGTCGAAGCCGACCACTCGGTGTCCGCCGCGCAGCAGCCGCTGCGCCATGTTGGCGCCCATTCGCCCGAGACCAATCATCGCGAGTTCCATGATCTTCAACTCGAGTCGCGCGAACGCATTGCGCGCAGTATAGATCCGGGGCGCGCCCGGGGTACAGCCGACTTACGTCGAGCGCGGCTTCAGCATGAGCATGACGGCCGGACTGCCCACCGGCTCGAAGCGGCCCGTGAACTGCAGCGCTCCGCCGGAGGCGCTGATGCGAAACGAGGTGATCGAGTCGCCCCTCTGATTGCAGGAGAAAATGAATTCGCCGCCCGGGTCGATCGTCGCGCTGCGCGGGTAGTCCGCGTGCACCCAGGTCTCGGAGACCATGCGCAATTGCCCGTCCGCGGCCACCGCGAACACCGCGAGCGCGTTGTGTAATCGATTGCTGACGTACAGGAAGCGCCCGTCCGGCGTGATCAGGATCTCGGCGGCGAGATTGCTGCCCGCGAACTTCGGCGGCAGCGTCGACAGCGTCTGCTTCGGGCGCAAGCCGCCGCGCGTCGGGTCGTAGTCGTAAACCGCGACTTTCGCATCGTGCTCGTACAAGTTGTAAAAGACTCTGCCGTTCGGATGAAAGACGAAATGCCGCGGCGCGGATCCGGACGGGGCGCTGATCACCGGCGCGTCGGCGGGCAGAAGACGCCCGGCCTGCGCGTCGAAGCGCCAGACGAGCGTCAGATCCAGCCCCGCATCATTCGCGATCACGAACTGGCCGGACGGATCCGGCGCCACCATGTGCGGATGCGGACTGTCATGATCGCTGACCGCGAACTGTCCCGGCGGATCGTCGACCGCGCGCGCATGGTGCCTCGGCCCCACGCTTGGCCGTACGTCCGATGCCTCGCCGAGCGCGCCGTCCGCGCCGACCGGAAAAACGGCCACGTTGCCACCGCCGTAATTGGCGACGAAGACGAACTTGCCCGAGGGGTGCACGCTGAGGTGTGTCGGTGTGGTGCCCGCCGAGCTGACCGCGCCCAGGCGGGCGAGCCTCAGGCTGTCGGCGTCGATGGCATACGAAACCACGGCGCCGCTGCGGGTCCCCTGGTAATTATCGATTTCGCTGATCGCGTACAGCCTGGTCTGGGCGGGATTCACCGCGAGCCAGGACGGATTGCGGATGCCGTCCATCACCTGCAGCTGCGTGAGCGCGCCCGAGGCTCGGTCCATGCGAAACAGGTAAATGCCGCCGCCATTGGGCGTGTAGGTGCCGACGTAGGCGTAGGCGACGCCGCCCGCAGCGCCCGTCGCGTCCGCAGCGTCCGTCGCGCCCGTCGCGAAAGCCGTAGACGCCGCGTGAGGGACGGTCAGCGCGGCCGCCGTCCGTTTGATGAAGTCGCGGCGTGTGATTCCTGCTGTTGGCAACGGCTCTCAGTTGTTCAGGAAAAGGGTGATGCGTCGATGCGCTGAAAGTATACGTGTTGGCCGTGTACTGGCCCGTGCGCAGTGATGCCGGTCGCCAGCATCGTGCCGTTCAATTCCGTCTGCAGCTGGGTGATGAAGGCGGCGTAGGTCACGAAATTCTCGAACGTGCCGCTCACCGAATGTCCGATGGTGATACACGGTGTTCGTGTCCGTGGCGTTCGGGACGATCACCGGATTCGAGGCAATGCCGACGATGTTGACCGTTTGCGCGCCGATCTCGATCTCATGCCGCGCACCGATGCTGCCGTTGCGCGAATCGAGCACGATCTGCGAGCTGTCGTACGAGGCGAATGGGGCCGGCGTCCGCCGCCCCAGTCCAGCACCAGTTGGGCGTTGATCGTCGTATAGTCCAGAAGTGTGGAGGCATTGAAGTCCGCGGTCGCCGGCGGAGCGGCCGCACCGAACGGCGTGATGAGTCCGGACACTTGGACGGGCGAGCCCACCGTCGCGTTGGTCAGGTTCAAGCTCCGGTGTTCACCTGATAAGCGGCCGCGCTCGCATCGTTGCCCGGCGAGGTCCCGGTGCCGGTGAAATCGAAGCCAGCCAGCGAACGGCCGCCCAACGTTCCCGAAACCAGAGTGAGCGTCAGGGACCCGGTGGCCGCCGCGCCCGACGTACCTTGCGCGGTCACGATCCCGGAGGCGCGTGGTGGGCCCGAGCTGCACGCGGCCGGCGCTGGCATCGAGCGTGACATTGCCCGTGCTCGAGCTGCCGGCCGTGCCGAACGCATTGATCGAGGATCCGACGGAGATCAGCGGTGTCCCATTGACCTGAGGGCTGCCCGCGCCGAACTGCGTCACCGCCGTGTTGGGGCCGATCGTGATGGTGGCGGTGCCGGGAATGAAGGTATTGGCGCCGCCGCTGCTCAGCAGAGTCCCATCCTCGATCGTGAGCGTATCGCCGCTGCGCGCCGGAGACGACTCCGGAGATGCGGTCGAATCCCGATCCTTGCACGCTGCTGCCGGCCAGAACCTGGGTCGCCGCAAACGAGACGCTGGTCGTGCCCGTCGTGGAGGTCGCGGTGGCGGTGGCGGTCGTGGGCGTGGAGCCGTCGCTGCAGATGCTGACGCCGTTGGTGGTCGTCAGCGCGGCGCCGTCGACACAGATGAGCGTGCCGCCGGTGCTGGACGTGCCGCCCGTGGTGCCGCCCGACGTGGACGTCGTCAACGTGCCGAAAGACACGGTCATCGTGCCGGGGCTCGAGGCAGCCAATTGCGTCAGGCCGCCGGCGCCGATCGACGGCACCCCGTTGATCTCGAACGTGGTGACGGTGCTCGGCGTGATTCCCAGCGATCCGGAGCCGGAGACGCCGAAGTCGAACGGAACGATGCCGGACGAGAAACTGCCGGTGGTATTGCTGCCGCTGGTCGTGGACTGCGTGACGCCGGACAGCGGGCCCTGCACACGCACCGTCTTGGTATCGATCTGGCTAGCGCTCGCGGCCATCAACGGCGTGACCGTCACGGTTCTTTGCGCCAGATTGACGATGTTGGATGCGGCCAGATTGAATTCCAAGCTGAGGCGCGCCGAGCTCTTGCGGGCGATGCTCAGGCCGTTGCTCGGATCGAGATACAGCGTGAGCGTGACCTGGCCCACCGCCTGCCCGCTCGCTCCCAAGGGCGTGAGTGCGACGCCGTCGATGCTGCCGTCGTCGTAGACGATTTGCGCCGAGCTGTAATCGAGGGTCACCACCGCCTCGGTGAAATTGCCCGCGGTGACCGTCGCCTCCCCCACCACCTCGCTCAAATCGACCAATTGCGCGAGATCCACGGTGGTGTTCGACGGCAGAATCTGCACCGTCTTTCGGCCGTTCGAATTCTGCACCTGAATCGACACCAGACCGACGCGGTAGGTGAGGAACGTGTCGGTCGACGGAGCCGCGGTGAGCGTCACCACGGTGCTGCCGTTGCAGGCGGCGAGCGCGACCAGCACTAACGCGCCGAGCGGGGCCGCCAGCCAGCGGTGGCGTATCGTAGCGGGTTTCATGACGACGGTTGACCTCTCCTGCCCGAGGTATTGTTGGGCTATTGTAGCCGCATGAGAAGCGCGGCTCAGGAAAAGATCTGTGAAGTCGCCGGAGAACGCAGCGCAGCGTCGCCGGTTTGCGACAGGGCGGGGCTCCTAAAGCGACCGGGAAATCAGCTCCTTCATGATTTCGTTGGTGCCGCCGTAGATCCGCTGCACGCGCGAATCGGCGAACATGCGGCAGACGAGGTATTCGTTCATATAACCGTAGCCGCCGTGCAGCTGAACGCACTCGTCGATCACCTCCTGCTGCGTGTCGGTGATCCAATACTTCGCCATGGACGCGGTCACCGTGTCGAGCGTGCCGGCGACGATCCTGGCGATGCAGTCGTCGACGAAAACGCGCGCGATCCGCGTCTTGGTGGCGATTCCGCCAGTTTGAATTTGGTGTTTTGAAACTCGGCAATGCGTCTTGCCGAAGGCCTTGCGCTCTTTGACATATTTGACGGTTTCGGCGAGCGCCCCTTCCATGGCCGCGACGGCCGCGACCGCGATCAAGGCGCGCTCGTACGGCAAATCGCCCATCAATTGGTAAAATCCCTGCCCCTCTGCGCCCCCCAGCAGATTGGCCGCGGGCACGCGTACGTTTTCGAAGAACAGCTCCGCGGTGTCCTGCGACTTCAGGCCCATCTTGTCGAGGATGCGGCCCACCCGATATCCCTCGAGATCCGGCCGTCTCCACCATGAGAATCGACGTGCCCTTGGCGCCCTCGCCCGGACGGGTCTTGACCACCAGGGCGATCAAGCCCGCCAGGTAGCCGTTGGTGATGAAGATTTTCGAGCCGTTGACGATGTACTCGTCGCCCTCGCGAACCGCGCGCGTCCTCACCCCCTGCAGATCGGAGCCTGCCGACGGCTCGGTCATGCCGATCGCGCCGATCAGTTCGCCGCGCGCCATGCGCGGCAAGAATCGCCGCTTTTGCTCCTCGGTGCCGTGGTTCACCAGATAGTGCGCGCAGATGCTGTGCACCCCCTGGCCGAAGCCGCTCAATCCGCGCCGCCCCAGCTCCTCATACAGCACCGCTTCATGCCGGAAGTCCCCGCCGCCGCCGCCGTAATCGGCGCTCACGTCGGTGCACAGCAGGCCCATCGCACCGGCCCTGCGCCATATGTCCTCGACCGACATTCTGCTGCTTGCGCCACAGCTCCTCGTGCGGCACCATCTCGGCCTCGACGAACCGCGACACCGCATCGCGGAAAATCGCCAGTTCCTCGTCCATCCAGGGCGGGCTATACGCTCGCCGCGCTCGGCGCGATCACCTCACACCGCCGGCTTTACCGGCACCGGCTCCGCAGGAGCCGCGGGCACACCCGCCCGGCGCTGCTGTTTCGCGTCCTGGCGCGCCTTTCGCGCGGCCTCTTTTTGCTTTTTCGCATGACGATAGTTCGGCTTGGCCAATGGGAATCTCCTGAAACGGCATGGATCGATTTGAATCTTACTCTGCCTGCACCGAAACGCGAACCGATAAACGTGCTGGCCGCCGCCGATGATGACTCCGCGCAGCGGCGAAACGTCGCCGAAATCGCGGCCCTACGCGATGACGATGTGACCCGGAGCCCGCCCTGAGGTCATTGGTCGGATCCAGATCGATCCAGCCGAACGGCGGACACAGCACCGACACCCAGGCGTGCGATGCGTCGGCTCCCAGGAAGGCCGCGTCCGGCTCCCGGCCTCGACTGGTGCGCAGGTACCCGCTGACATAGCGCGCCGCCAGGCCGCGCGCGCGCAAGCAGCCGATCATGATGTGGGCGAAATCCTGGCAAACGCCCCGCCGCGCCTCGAGCGCTTCGAGCGCGGAGGTCCGGATATTGGTGCTGCCGGGCGCATAGCTGAAGTCTCGATGGATCTTGTGCATCAGGCCTCCGCGGCGACCAGGGCGGGGCACTGCGGCGGGAAGCAATCCGCACCATAATCGGTGAACGCGTGCTTGATCCGGATATAGCTCGACTCCATGCGGAACCGGCACGCTTCCAGCTGTTCGCCGGTCAGCGGGCGCCCCGAATAGCGCAGGCGAATCGCGACCGCTTCCCACGGCTCGCTGTTGGCGGCGCCGTACTCGGGCGCCCCCCGCACCTCCACGTCGACCTCGGCCAGCACGTCGAGCCGATCGTGCGGCAGGTCGATATTCGAGCCGCGTCACCCGATTGCCGAAGGCGTCGATATCCTCGCGCGCGTGCCGGGCTGCGGCTGAGCGTGATGCTGTGCGCGCGGCAGATCTGCTGGGGAGTATTGCGCGGCGCCAAGTGCAGCAGCTGATGCGAATGCGCGACGTCGCCGCCGTATTGGTACGACGGTTTCGTGCCGCACGCGGTAGCGCAGCCATGTCGCTCATGCGGCCACCGTGCGCGTCTCGATATCGATGTGCGAAAAATGCTTCAGCGACAATCGGTCGGACAGCTTGGCGGCGGCGGCGGCCAGAGCGCACAGCTGCTCGGCGAGCGCCTGGCGCGCGCGCATCGCGCGCGCGCTGTCGCCGTCGATCGGCGCTCAACTCCATTTCCTCGACCGATGCGACCCACTCGTCGAGCGCGGTGTCCGGCGAGCCGCCGAGCGTGGCGGAGATCCTCACCAAAGAGTGCTGAATCGCAGTGCCACTGAAACGCCAGCGCCCGCGGATTGCTCTGATCGAACACCAGCAGATCGATGGTCGAATCCAGGCGCGGCGAGAGCCAGGTAGCGGGTGCGGTAGGTGATGGTGCTGTCGCCGATGTCGAGCAGCCACTCGAGCTCGCTCTGCGTCGGCGCCGCCCCGGACTTCAGTCGCTGCCAGAGCAGCTCGGCCAGGAACTGCAGTCGCTCCAGGCGCCGGCCCGAGCATCATCAGGCGCCAGCCCTCGTCCTGCGTCATGTCGTCCAGGGCGAAGCCGGCCAGAGCGGCCAGCGAGAGCAGCATCGCATCCAGAATCTCGCGGGCATCGCGCCCGTGCTCGCCGGCCTCCTGGAATTCGCGCTGCAGAACGCCGATGGCGCGCCAATTCTCGGCCGACAACCGGCTGCGGGCCTGCGCCGCGCACCAGCCCAGGCGCTGCACATCGGCGCCCAGGCCCAGCGCCGTTGCCCTCGTCGAACAGGACCAGCGAGGCATCGCCGGGCTTCGGCACCCCGGTGAAGTGCCGGCACGTGCCGCGCGCCTCCGGCCATAACAGTGGGTTGGTGCGCACGTTCAGCGTGGCGCGCAGCAGCCGCGCCTTGTCTTCGCAGCGCTCGCTGTAGCGGCCCAGCCAGAACAGGTTCTCGGCGAGGCGCGACGGCAGATCGTCGTGGCGTGCGGCAGGACGCGGCGCCGCGCCCGATCCGCAACCCTCATCGATCGAGCGGCGATCGGGCGCGAGCACCCAGACGTCCTTGCTGCCGCCGCCGCGCTGCATCGACACGATGTCGGCCGCATCCGGCTGCGATGCGCGCGAGCCCTCCCGGCATGACTTGATAGCCGCCGGGAGTGGCGATCGCATAGACGCGTATGCCGAGCGCCCGCGCCGCGAAGCCCGTCGCGCCGCCGCCGCGCCATACGGGCGCCTGCGAGAACGCCAGGCGCTCCTGCGCCACGTAGGCATAGGGCCGGGCCATGAGGCGCTTGACCAGGGCGGCGCGCGCCGCCGGCATCGAGATCCCGTCCGAACAGCGCGTCGAAATTCTGGTTCGGGTACGTCGGCTTGACCACCAAGCTCTCGATGTTCCCGACCACGTAGTCGAGCGCCGAGCTGCTCACCGCACCACCACGTCGCCACCGAAGGCAATCGCAGCCTCTCGCCGAGCAGCCGCTCCGAGGCCGCCGGCATGAAGCCCATCCAGGCCGCCGACTCGAGCACGCCGCTCCCCAGCGCATTGGCCAGCACCACCCGGCCGGCGCGCACTGCGCCGATCAGTCCGGGCACGCCAAGCGCCGAGTCGGCGCGCAGCTCCACCGGATCGCAAAAATCATCGTCGAGCCGGCGCAAGATGGCGTGCACGCGCCGCAGGCCCCCCAGCGTCTTCAGAAACACCGTATCGCCGCGCACCGTGAGGTCGTGGCCCTCGACCAGCGGCAGGCCGAGCTGCCGCGCGAGATAGGCGTGCTCGAAATAGGTTTCATTGAACGAGCCCGGGCGTCAGCACGACGGCCAGGGGCGTCTCACCCTCGGGCGCATGCCGCAGCAGATTCTCGCGCAAGGCGACGAAGAAGCCGCTCAGGGAGCGCACGCCCAGATCGTTGAGCAGTTCCGGGAACACCCGCGACACGATCTGGCGATTTTCCAATGCGTAGCCCGGCCCTGACGGCGTCTGCGTGCGGTCCGCGAGCGCCCACCACCGCCCGTCGGCCGAGCGCGATATGTCGACCGCATACACGTGCAGCCAATGACTCCCGCCGGGCCTGATGCCATGGCAGGGCCAGAGAAAATTGGGATGGCCGAACGGCAGTTCCGCCGGGACCACGCCCTCGGTCAACAGATGCTGCGGTCCGTAGAGGTCGGCAAGCAACGCATCGAACAGTCGCGCACGCTGTGCCACGCCGAGTTCGATTTCGCGCCATTCCTCCGGCGGTCAGCAGAATCGGCAACGGATCGAGCATCCACGGCCGATCGCGCCCTTGGCTGTCCGCATAGACGTTGTAGGTCACGCCATTTTCGATGATCAGGCGGCGCGCCAGCTCGACGCCGCGGCGCACCGCTTCGGCTCCGTCGCCCGCGAGCGCGTCGATCAGCGGCCGCCAGTGCGCCGCGCACGACGCCCGCGCGGTCGAGCAATTCGTCGTAGCGATGCGTATCGCTCGAGTAGGAGTCGAAAGGTGCTTCGAGCCATCGCCTACGATTGCGCAGATCGAGCGTAAAGGGAAATTCCGCATCCGCCGCGGGCGGCGGCACGGTCATCGCTCCCGGCGTATGTCCCATGCGGAAAAAGCGCGCCAAACGGCGGCTTTCCGCTTCGAACGAGTTCACCGGAAATTTCTCGTGGCTCAGTCCTCCTGGATGAGTGACATGGTATTGGCAGCCGCCCTGTGAGCGGTTCATCCACGAATCGTACAGGTCGAAAGTGAGCGGTGCGTGCACGCCGATGGTCGGATGCAAAGCGGCGGCCGGCTGCCAGGCGCGATAGCGCACACCGCCGACGAATTCCCCCACCCTGCCGGTTGGCCGCAGCGGCACGGCGCGGCCGTTGCACGTCACGAGGTACCGATCGGGCGCCAACCCCGTCACCTTGACCTGCAGCCGCTCCACCGAGGAATCCACGTAGCGCACCGTGCCGCCGGCGCTTCCCTCCTCGCCCATGACGTGCCAGGGCTCGAGCGCCTGACGCAGTTCGAGGTGCATGCCGCGCGTCGCGAAGTCTCCATATTTCGGAAACCGAAACTCGAAATGCGGCGCGAACCAGTCGGCCTCGAGCGCGAAGCCCTCGCTGCTGCATCTCCCGGATTACGTCGCGCAAAATCCTGCTCGACGAAGTACGGCAGCAGAAAGCGGTCGTGCAATTCGGTGCCCCAGCGCACCAGCGCGGCCGGCGCATAGGGCTTGCGCCAGAAGCGCGCCACCATGGCGCGCAGCAGCAGCTGCTGCGTGAGGCTCATGCGCGCGTGCGGCGGCATCTCGAAGGCCCGCATCTCCACCAGCCCGAGGCGCCCTGCCGGCCCCTCGGGCGAATAGAGCTTGTCGATGCAAAATTCGGCTGCGATGCGTGTTGCCGGTGACGTCGATCAGCAGATTGCGCAGCAGTCGATCCACCAGCCAGGGCGGCAGCGCGCTCGCCCGCGTCGGGGAACTGCCGAAACGCGATCTCCAGCTCGTACAGCGAGTCATTGCGCGCCTCGTCGATGCGCGGCGCCTGCGAGGTCGGCCCGATGAACAAGCCGGAAAACAGGTACGAGAGCGACGGGTGGTTGTGCCAGTAGCACAGCAGGCTGCGCAGCAGATCCGGCCGGCGCAGAAACGGCGAATCCTGTGGCGTCGCGCCGCCCAGCACGATGTGATTGCCGCCGCCGGTGCCGGTGTGGCGGCCGTCGAGCATGAACTTCTCGCTCGTCAAGCGGGACTCGCGCGCCGCCTCGTATAGATCCGTGGTGTGCTCGACCAGCTCGTCCCAGTCGGCCGGACGGCTGAATATTGACTTCGATCACGCCCGGATCCGGCGTGATGCGGAAGTGGCCGAGACGCGGATCCCGCGGCGGCTCGTAGCCTTCGATGATCACCGGCTGTTCGAGCGCCGCGGCCGCAGCCTCGACCGCGGCGACCAGCTCCAGGTAGTGCTCGAGCTCGCG
Source organism: uncultured Gammaproteobacteria bacterium (assembly GCA_963774865.1). Classification (GTDB taxonomy): domain Bacteria; phylum Pseudomonadota; class Gammaproteobacteria; order Steroidobacterales; family Steroidobacteraceae; genus Bog-1198. The sequence continues at coordinate 231,256 of CAVZGU010000010.1, read as the reverse complement.
CGCCGGCGGCATGAAAATGTACAGCACGCCGCTTGCGCGGCTCCGCGCACAGCGCGGTGCGCGCGATGGCCGGCGGCCGATGTCTTCGCGGCGGGAACGTCTCGATGGGCCCCCGGCGCGGCGCGCGGCGTCGCGCTCGCGCGACCTGGCGGCGAATGTGCGGCGTGCGGCATCAGCGCGGGCATGGCTGCGCGACGGATCCGGCGGGTGGATGAACGGATAGTCGCCCGGCGCCACCCAGGGCTGCGAATCGAGCGGCAGGCGGTAGCCGATCGGCGAATCCCCGGGTATCAGGTAGCAGCGCTCGCCGCGCAGGAACCAGGGGCCGGTCTGCCAGCGGCCGCCGTGCTCGGTGCGCGCGATCGGCAGCACGTGCCCGACGGCTTCGTCCAGACCCTGTTCGAAAATCTTGGCCAGGCGCTCGCGCTCCAGCGGATCCTCGAGCCGCGAGTCGAATGGATCGACGTTGACGGGCAGACGGCGCTCGCGCCACAGATAATAGAACGCATCTTCGTAGGCCGGAAGACGTGCTTCGGATCGAGCCGCCAATCCGCGCGCGACGCGCGCGAGGAAGCGCTCGCGCCGCGTCTCGTCGGTCGCGCCGTGTCGATGTGCTTCATCGGCGATCAGCCGCGGATCGCTCCACAGCGGCTCGCCGTCCTTGCGCCAGTAGCAGTTGAGCGACCAGCGCGGCAGCTGCTCGCCGGGATACCACTTGCCCTGGCCGAAATGCGCCAGACCCGAAGGGCGCGTAGTTGCTTCAAGCCGATGGTAAAGATCCGCGGCCAGTCTGCGCTTTTCGGGCCGAGCGCGGCGGTGTTCCATTCCGCGCCGTCCGCGATCATCGATGGACACGAACGTCGGCTCGCCGCCCATGGTCAGGCGCACGTCCGAGCGCCTCGAGATCCGCATCCACCGCCTGGCCCAAGCGCTCGATCGCAGTCCATTGCGCGTCGCTGTACGGCTTGGTGACGCGCGGCGCCTCCCACACCCGCCGACGCTCATGCGTGCTCGAACGTCGTCTCGCACTCGTCCACCGCGCCGGTGATCGGCGCGGCGGCGGACGGCTCCGGCGTGCAGGCGAGCGGAATGTGGCCTTCGCCCGCGAGCAAGCCCGAGGTGGGATCGAGCCCGATCCAGCCGGCGCCCGGCAGGTACACCTCGCACCAGGCGTGCAGGTCGGTGAAGTCCTCCGTCGGCCCCGAAGGCCCGTCGAGCGACTTCACGTCCGGCACCAGCTGGATGAGGTAGCCCGACACGAAGCGCGCCGCGAACCCCAGGTGGCGCAGCAACTGGACCAGCAGCGCGCGCGGAGTCGCGGCACGAACCCGACCGCTTCGCCAGCGTCTCCTCCGGCGACTGCACGCCGGGCTCCAGTGCGAATCAGGTAGCGGATGTCTGCTGCGAGACGCGCTGGTTGAGCTCGACGAGGAAATCGATGGTGCGGCAGGGGCGCGCGGGAGATGCCGGCCAGATAGTCGGCGAACGCGCGGCGTCGCCGGCGCTTTGACCAGGTACGGCGCCAGTTCGCGCCGCTCGTTCGAGTCGTATTTGAAGGGGAACTGCTCGGCGTGCAGGTGCCAGGAAAAAATCGAACGGATTGAGCACCGACATTTCGGCGACCAGATCGACTTCGACCCGAAATCGCGCGTCGGGTCCGGAAACACCAGGCGCGCCAGATAATTCGCCTGCGGATCCTGCTGCCAGTTGATGAAATGCTCGGCGGGCTGCACCTTCAGCGAGTAGCGCGAGATGCGCGTTCGGCAATGCGGCGCCGGACGAAGCCGGACCACCTGCGGACTCAAGGTCACCAGCCGGTCGTAGCGATAGTGAGTGACGTGATTCAGGGCAACGTGGATCGACACGGACCTCTCAGGACGCGAACTACAAAGCAGACGGGCTTGACGCACACGAATGCGCCGCGCACCAAGGCGGCCGCGCATAGCAACGCACGCATCGCCGGCAGCGCCGCTGCGCGTCCGGCAAGTGTATAACGGCCACTCGAGGCGTAGGGCGCTTGAAGCGCTGTCGGCGCCAATTGAACCTATTCGCGAGTCTCGTTGCTAAGATGCCGGACACGTTATGGCGGGCGCATTTCAAAAACCCTGGTTCCGGTCCGCCTATCTTGCGCTGGCCATCCTTGCATTCATCAATCTTTTCAACTATCTGGATCGTTACGTCGTGTCAGCGCTGGTCGAGAGCTTAAAGCACTCCGAGCTGGACCTATCGGATGCTGAACTTGGCTCGCTGATGTCTGGATTCGTGATCGTGTTCGCATTGGTCGCGCCGATTTTCGGCGCGCTGGGCGATCGCCGCTCGCGGACCGCGCCTGATCGCCTTCGGCGTCGGCCTGCTGGAGCGTGGCGACGGCGCTGTCCGGCTTCGCCGGGAGTTTCATGGCCCTGTTCGTGGCGCGAGCGTCGGTGGGCGTCGGCGAGGCGGCCTACGTCACGATCGCGCCCAGCCTCCTGTCGGACTATTTTCCGCGCGGCCAGCGCGCTCGCGTCATGGCGATCTTCTTCTGCGCCATTCCGGTGGGATCGGCGCTGGGCTTTGTGGTCGGTGGTCTGATCGACGTGCATTATGGTTGGCGCGCCGCATTCTTCGTCGCCGGCGTGCCGGGATTGATCCTGGCGGTGCTGTGCCTCGGGCTGCGCGATCCGCCGCGCGGCAGTCAGGACCCCGGAACCGCCGCCGGACCATCAAAGCGCACCGCGCAGCCGTCCGCGCATTATCTCGATCTGCTGCGCAACAAGCCCTACGCGCTCACGATACTCGGATACGCCGCCTACACATTCGCGCTCGGCGGCCTCGCCTTCTGGATGCCCGCTTTTCTCGAACGCGTGCGCGGGATACCGCGCAGTGAGGCCACGGTGAGTTTTGGCGCGATCGTGGTCGTCACCGGCTTCGTCGGCACGTTCGCCGGCGGCTGGCTCGGAGACTACTGCGCCAGGTATTCCAAACAGGCCTATCTATGGATATCGGCGGCTGCAACGGCGATCGCGGCGCCCTGCGCATGGATCGCGCTCACCACCTCGTCCACGACGACTACCTCGTGTGCATGGTCATCGCGCAGTTGATGATGTTCTTATCGACCGGACCGATCAATGCCTCGATAGTCAATCTGGTGCGGCCAGCGCAGCGGGCTTCGGCCAACGCGCTGGGCGTGTTCACGATCCATCTGCTCGGGGACGTTCCCTCGCCCTGGTTGATCGGCAAGGTATCGGATGTCTTTTACGTTGGCACAGGCAGTTAAGATTGTGCCGGTGGCCATCCTCGTGTCGGCCGGGATCTGGGCGTGGGGCGCGCGCACTCAAGCCCGTAACAGCTGACCCACGGCCGCCGTTTTTGGAGAACCTCATGCTCACCCGGACCCGGTTTATCAGCAGGCTCCTGGGCCTTTACTGCATCATCGTCGCCGTCGCCATGCTCATGCACAGGGAGACGGCTGTCGAGACCGTCACGGCGCTCGTTCACGACCGGCCATTGATGTTCATCGTCGGCGTGATCACGGTGTTCGGCGGTCTCGCTATGGTTCTGGTCCACAATGTCTGGTCGGGCGGCGCCGCCACGGTCGTCGTGACGCTTTTGGGTTGGCTCACGCTTCTCAAGGGCCTGCTCTTCCTGTGCTTGTCGCCGCGCGCGGCAGCCGATTTCTACCTGGGCACACTGCGCTACTCGCAGCTGTTTTACGTGTACGCGACATTTTCGCTGGCGCTCGGTGTTTACCTCGCTTACGCCGGATTCAAGGCCGCCTCGCGCTGAGCAGCCTGCCGCCGGCAAGGCCGGGCGCATTCGAACATGCACGAAGTGGTGCGGGCCGTAACATCCCGGGCGGACGAAGCGTAAGATGAGTTGCGCATGCGCCTGGACATCGCGGACCCTTGGGTCACTGCCGGCCGCCGGCTGATCGCGGTATTGCTGTACGCTTCGGGTGCTCTGTACGCTTCGGGCGCGCTGTTCGCTTCGGGCGTCGCGCACGCGGCGGGAGATCCGACCGCCGCCGCCGGCGACAAGTACGTGATCGAACGCCAATTCACATTAGGCGGCCCCGGCGGCTGGGATTACCTGACAGCCGACTCGGAAGCGCGGCGCCTGTTCATCTCGCGCGCTGATCGCGTGCTGGTGATGAGCATGCGCGACGGTTCCGTTCTGGCGACCATACCGGACACTCAGGGAGTGCATGGAATCGCGCTCGCAGCGGAGCTTGGCGTGGGATTTACCAGCAACGGCCGGGCCGACACGGTGACGGTGTTCGATCTGAAGACATTGAAGGCCGTGAAGACCATTCCGGCGCTCGGACACAACCCGGACGCCATCGTATACGACAGAGCGAGCCGGCACGTGTTCACGTTCAACGGCCGCAGCGGCGACATCAGCGTGATTGATCCGCTCAAAGGTATGGTGGTCGCGACCCTGCCGGCAGGCGGAAAGCCCGAATTCGCCGCGTCGGACGGCAGCGGCCGCATTTTTTTCAACATCCAGGATACCGCGCAGATTGGCGAAATCGATTCATTGGAATCGAAGCGGCTTGCGACGTGGCCGCTGCCGAATTGCGAGCAGCCCACGGGGCTCGCTCTTGATGCGACCCATCACAGGCTGTTCTCGGTCTGTGCGAACGGCGTGGGAGTGGTGACCGACGCACTTTCGGGAAGGCATGTCGCGGAGATTCCGATCGGTAAAGGCCCGGACGCTGCCGCCTACGATGCGGGACGGGCCCTGCTCTTCAGCTCCAATGGCCAGGACGGAACCCTGACGATCATCCTCCGAGGAGGATCCCGATCATTACTCGGTGATCGCAAACGTGAGCACGCAAATGAGCGCGCGGACCATGGCACTCGATTTGAAAACCCACCGTGTGTATCTCGTGGCGGCGGAATTCGGCCCGGCCCCCGCGCCGAGCGCGGACCAACCGCATCCCCGCCCAGCGGTGGTCGAAGGCAGCTTCAAAGTGCTGGTCGTCGGCAACTAGGCGGAGGCGGACTGCCCCCTCTGCTGTGTTTGCTAACCGCGAGCCCGGACGATCTCCGCGAATTGAGCATCGATATCCGCACGATCGACGATATCCTCCAGATCCGCGGTCAACTTGCGCTGCCAGTTCGGATATTCAAGATCGGTGCCGGGGACGTTTACCGGGTCGACCATTCCCAATAAATCCTCGATCTGCAGTGAGGCCAACGCCGTATTGGAGCGCGCGAGGTACAGATGAAGCGCGTGCGCCAGCTGCGGGCGTGAACGGTTCGGAGGGCGATGCAGGGCTGCCTGGCGCCAGCCCCTGCTCGTGCAGTGCGGTAAGCAGCGACACGCGGTCCAGTTCGCGCTCGCGCTGCACGTCGGCTGCCACCTCCGCGCTCGGATACAGCGTGCAGTCGGCGCCGCAGCTCGATGTCGCGGCCTTCCCAGAAGCTGCGCAATGTGGGCATGTCGTGTGTGGTGACCGTGGCGAGAGCCCGCCGCACGAATTCGTCGGGACGCCGGAATCGGCCGTCCTGCTTTTCGAACAGCATCACCTTGTAGTGGTAGAGCCCGAATTGGTGCATGGCACGGCGCATTTCGTCCGGCACGGTTCCCAAATCCTCGCCGACCACCACACAGGCCGTGCGCGCAGCTCTCCAGCGCCAGCGCCGTGAGGAGCTCGTGCAGCGGGTAGTGCACGTAGGCGCCCTGCGCGGGCGAATGACCCGGCCGCCACCCACCAAAGGCGGAACAGCGACATCACATGGTCCAGGCGAAGCGCGCCGTAGTAGCGCATGTTGCTGCGGATCAGGCTGATGAAGCCCTGCAGACGCTGTGCCTCGCATGACCACGGGATCCGGCGGCGGAATTCCCCACCCCTGGCCCTTCAGCGCAAGCGGATCCGGCGGCGCGCCGATTTCCGCCCCCATGCGATAGCCGGTCTGGTCCACCCAGGTCTCGGATCCGGACGGATGCGCGCCGACTGCGTAATCGCCGTACAGCCCGATGGGCATGCCGAGCTCACGGGCCAAGGCCTGAGCGCCGCATCAGCTGCTCGTGCGCCTGCCATTGCAGGTACAGGTAGAATTCGACTTGCAGCGAATGTTCGGCTGCGAAGCGCAGCGCCGCGGCGCCGTTCGGGTCGCGATATTCCTCGGGCCAACTCAGCCAGCCCGGAGGCCGTGCGCAACGTCGCCCGAAAATATCGGTCGAGCGCGTCGAATCGGGCGTGCATCTGCAGCAGCGGGCCGCCGGCGGCGACGAAGCGGCGAAAAGCCGCGGCGCGCTCGGTCCCCTGCGCCAAATGCCGGTCGCGAAAATCGCGAAACAGCAGCTCGAGAATTTCGAGCTTGATCTCGGCGACGCCCTGATAGTCGACGTGCGGCACAGAGCGCAGCTCCGCCAACCGGTCCTCGAAGCCCGGATCGGCGGTACGCGTGCAGGCCGCTGCGCATTCGAGGAACTCGGGCACTGCGGGCACGGAGATATACAGCAGATTGAGAAAATGCCGGTTCGATGCGCTGTACGGGCTCGCCCGCTGCGGATCCGCCGGCGCGAGCGCATGCAGGGGATTCAAGCCGATGAACCCCGCTCCGCGCGACGCCAGCCAGCGAATCAAGACCTTCAGGTCGCTGAAATCCCCGATACCCCAATTGTCATGGGACCGGACGGTGTAAAGCTGCACCGCGACGCCCCACAGGCGGCGTCCCCCGCTGATCGCGGGCGGTTCGTAGCATTCGGCCGGCGAGAGAATCAAAGAGCAGCGGCTGCTCGGACCGCCGCCGATCCTCACCTGCAGCTCGTGATAGCCCGGCGGCAGTTCGAGCGGCAGCTCGAATCGGCGTCGGGTGATCCACGAACCCTCGACTTCGCCGCGCCACACTTCCGGACAATCCGCGGTCGAGGTCACTCCGTCGCGCCGCGCGCCGTTCTCCAGATCCACGGTCCAGACCAGACTCGCGCCGAAATCCCGTGCCGGGATGTTCAAGTCGACGCCGATGCGGCTGCCGTTCGCCGCGGCGACCGGCGGCAGCAACGTGCGCCACCGCTCGATCTCCAATTCGCTGAGTTCGATCGCGAGTGCGGCGGGATCGTCCACCGCGCAGCCCATGGCGCGCAAAATGCCGGCCTTTGTCTCCGGACTGAAGTGCCGCAGCTCGCCGCGGTAATCATGATAGGCATCGCCGATGCCGCGCAGCCGCGCCAGTCTTTCGATTAAGGTCGTATTCAACTTTTCAACACTCCAATAATGCGGCGCTGCTCGCGACGAGCGTATACGTCGACCCGATGTCCGCGCACCGCGCCCCGGGATTCTCGTGTGCCGTATCGAACCGGCAGCTCCACAGGCCGCCGGCCGGCGGCGCAGGCAGCACGAACGGCTGTGCCGATGCATCGGCGTTGAGCAGCAGCAGCAGCCTGCCTAGGGAGTGGCTGCGCTTGCCGAACCAGACGCCCAAGCTGCGTAAATTCTCGTCCTGCCAGTCGGTCCGCGTCATTTCCGACCCGCGCGCGTGCAGCCAGCACACGTCTTTGACCCCGCGCGACGCGGTACCCTTCAGAAAAGTCTCGCGCCTGAATTCGGCATGCGCGCGCCGCACCAGCGCGAGCAGTCGCACGAAATCGACCAAGCCACGGTTGGCGCCGCACAGTCTCCAATCCACCCAGGATATCTCGTTGTCCTGGCAATATGCATTATTGTTGCCCTGCTGCGTCCGCGCGAATTCATCGCCGGCCTGCAGCATCGGCACGCCCTGTGACAGAAACAGCGTCGCCAACAGATTGCGCATCTGCCGCATGCGCAGTGCCGTTACGGCCGCATCGTCCGTCGGCCCTTCGATGCCGCAATTCCAGCTCAAATTGTTGTGATGACCATCGGCGTTGTTCTCGCCGTTGGCCTCGTTGTGCCGCTCGTTATAGGAGACCAGGTCGTGCAAGGCGAAGCCGTCATGTGCGGTCAGAAAGTTGACGCCTGCGGCGGGCTGGCGGCCGTTGTGGCGGAAAATGTCGCTCGACCCGGCAAACCGTTCGGCGAGTTCGCCGATCCTGCCGCCGTCGCGCCGCCAGAATGCACGCACCGCGTCGCGATAGCGATCGTTCCATTCGGACCACCCGGCGGGGAACCGGCCGAGCTGGTAGCCGTCGAAGCCCACATCCCACGGCTCCGCGATCAGCTTGATGAAAGCGAGCGACGTCTCGGCACGCAGCGCCTTGAAGAAGGCCGAATCCTCGTTGAAGCCGCCGTTCTCGCGCGCCAGCACGGTGGCTAGATCGAAGCGGAACCCGTCGACGTGCATGTCCTCGACCCAATACTTGAGGCAGTCGATGATCAATGCCTGGACCTGCGGATGCTCGCAATTGACCGTATTGCCGCAGCCCGTCACGTTCTCGTAATAGCGCTTGTCCTGCATCAGCCGGTAGTACACCGCATTGTCGATTCCCTTGAGGCAGATCAGCGGTCCGGCTTCGTTGCCCTCGGCGGTATGATTGAAGACCACGTCGACAATGACCTCGATGCCCGCATCGTGCAGCGCCTTCACCATGGTCTTGAATTCGAACGCGGCGTCGCGGACCGCGTATTCGTTCGCCGGCGAGAACCAAGCCACCGGGTTGTAGCCCCAATAGTTCTTCAGCCCCCGCTCGAGCAGGAACGGTTCGCTCAGGAAAGATTGGCACGGCAGCAATTCGACCGCAGTCACGCCGATCGAATTCAGATGTTCGATGACGGGCGGCGCGGTGAGTCCGAGATATTTGCCGCGCCACTCTTCGGGAACGTCGGGGTGCAGGCGGGTATAGCCCTTGACGTGCAATTCATAGATCACGGTATCGCGCCACGGCGTCGCCGGCGGCCGATCGCCGTGCCAATCGAACGCCCGTTCGATCACCCGCGACCGCAGCGGCAGAGTGGCGGAGAGCGCCCGCGAGTATGGATCAAGCAAGGCCGCCTTCGGATCGAAGCGATGGCCGTTCTCCGGTTCGTTCGGCCCGTACGCGCAAAAGGCGTATTGGGTGCCGATTCCCGCGCGGCGCGGCGGCAGCGCGCAGTGCCAGATGTCGCCGGTCCGTCCCGGCAATTCGTAGCGCGCCGACTCGGCGCCGTCCGCGGCATCGAAAATGCACACCTCGATCCGCGTCGCATGGCTGGAGAACACCGCAAAATTCACGCCGCGCCCGGTCCACGTCGCTCCCAGAGGCTGGGGCGAGCCCGGCTGTATTGACTTCGCAGTACTCAAGACAGGGTGAAAAACACCGCCCCGAGCGGCGGCAGGTTGATCCTCAGCGTGTGATCGTAACCATGCGTGGGCTCAGCCGCCGCGCCCACCCGTGACTGCGCGTTGTACCCGGAACCGCCGAATCGCACGTCGTCCGAGTCGAATACCTTGCGGTATTCGCCCGCCTCGACGCCGATGGGATAATGATCCCGCGGTACCGGGGTCGCATTGAATACGCAGATGATCGGCGGCCCGGCATCCTGCGCGACGGACCGGCGCTGGAATGCCCAGACGCTCGCTCCGGCATTGTGCAAATCAAGCCAGCGAAATCCCTCGTGATCGCAATCGCTCCCATGAAATTGCGGCGTGGCGCGGTAAAGATGGTTGAGCTCGCGAGCGCAATCGCGCAGGCCCAGATGCGCCAGATCTTGCAGCTGCAGCCAGTCGAGCTGGTCGTACTCGCGCCACTCCTGCCGCTGCCCGAACTCCGTCCCCATGAACAGCAGCTTCTTGCCGGGATGTGCGCACATGTAGGCGATCATCAGTCGAAAGTTCGCGCGCTTCTGCCAGTCGTCGCCCGGCATCTTGCCGAGCAGCGAGAGCTTGCCGTGCACCACCTCGTCGTGGGATATCGGCAGAATGAAGTTCTCCGACCATGCGTAAACGAAGGAGAAGGTGATGAGCTGGTGATTGTATTGCCGGTACACCGGATCGAGCGCCATGTACCGCAAGGTGTCGTTCATCCATCCCATGTTCCATTTGAAATTGAAGCCAAGGCCGCCATGCTCGGGGGGCCGCGTCACCCCGGCAAAGGAAGTGGACTCCTCGGCAATGGTCAGAATTCCGGGGAACGCGCGGTGCACGGCATCGTTCATTTGGCGCAGAAAATCGATTGCCTCGAGATTCTCCCGGCCGCCGTAGCGGTTCGGCAGCCATTCGCCGGCGTTGCGGCTGTAGTCCAGATAGAGCATCGACGCGACCGCATCGACGCGCAGCCCGTCGATGTGGTACCGGTCCGCCCAGAAAAGCGCGTTGGCCACCAGGAAATTACGCACCTCGTGGCGGCCGAAATTGAATACCTTCGTGCCCCACTCCCGGTGCTCGCCGAGGCGCGAATCGGAGTGCTCGTAAAGCGCCGTTCCATCGAAATACGCGAGTCCGTGGGAATCGCGCGGAAAATGCGCCGGCACCCAATCGAGGATCACTCCGATGCCGGCCCGATGGCAGCAATCGACGAAGTGCATGAAATCCCGCGCCGAGCCGTAGCGGGAGGTGGCCGCATAATAGCCGACCACCTGATAGCCCCACGATGCATCGAGCGGGTGTTCGGCGACGCCCATCAGCTCCAGGTGGGTGTAGCCCATGTCCTTCACATAGGGGATCAGCTGATCGACCGCCTCCATCCAGCTCATGAACGGCGGATGACGCGCATGCCATGGGCGCCGCCACGAACCCAGATGGACTTCATAGGCGTTGAGCGGCAGATGCCGCGGATCGGTACGCCCGCGCGCCGCCATCCATTCGGCATCTTGCCACATGTAATCATCCAGCGAAGCGACCAGCGAGCTGCTTTCGGGCCGCAGCTGCATTTCAAAACCATAGGGATCCGCCTTGTGAAACAGGTGCCGATCGCGGCTGCGAATCTCATATTTGTACTCGGTCCCGACGCCCAAGCCCGCGATGAACAGCTCCCACACGCCCGACGAGGCGCGCGGCTGCATCACGTGAACGTCGCCGTTCCACTGATTGAACGGCCCGATGACGCTGACTCGCTCGGCGTTGGGCGCCCACACGGCGAAGCGCGTGCCGGCGCCGTGTTCGTTCGTTTCCGGATGGGCGCCCAGCTTGTCGTAAATGCGCTCGTGCTTGCCCTCGCCGAACAAATAGAGATCGAAGTCGGTGATCTGCATGTCGCTCCTCAAATCACAGGTTTGACGTTCCAGATGCGATCCGCGTATTCGCGAATGCTGCGGTCGCTCGAAAAGTAGCCCATTTTCAGGCAGTTGATCGCCGCCTTGCGGCTCCATTGGTCTTCATCCACATAAAGTGCATCGACTTGATCCTGCGCCCTGGCATACGCCGCAAAATCCGCCAGCACCATGAACGGCTCGCCCTCGCTGAGCAGCCGGCGCACCACAGGCTCCGCATCGTCGCGCCGGGAAGGCGAAAAAAAGCCCGATTCGATGAGCTCGAGAGTCTCCTTGAGCTCAGGGTTGCCCTCCAGCTCGCGCCACGGCTGATAACCGGCCGTGCGCCGTTCGGCCACCTCATCCGCGGTGAGCCCGAATATGAAAAGGTTCTCGGCGCCCACGTGATCGCGAATCTCGATATTGGCCCCATCCAGCGTGCCTATCGTGAGCGCGCCGCTGAGCGCGAGCTTCATGTTGCCGGTGCCCGAGGCTTCCATGCCTGCGGTCGAGATCTGCTGCGACAAATCGGCCGCAGGCACGATCTTCTGCGCGAGCGACACGTCGTAATCCGGGAGGAACACGACGCGCAGCGTATCGCACACCGATGTGTCCGCGTTGATGGTGCGCGCCACATTGTTGATGAGCTTGACGATGGCCTTGGCCATGGCATAGCCCGGCGCAGCCTTGCCGGCAAAGATCACGGTGCGCGGGACGACGCTTGCATTCGGGCTTTCGCGCAGGCGCCGATAGCGCGTCACGACGTACAGCAGGTTCAGCAATTGGCGTTTGTACTCATGGATTCGCTTCACCTGCACGTCGAACAGCGAGTCGAGGCTGATCGCGATGCCGGTGCGGCGCATCACCTCATCCGCCAATCTCTGCTTGTTGGTGCGCTTGACGCCGCGAAAATGCCGCCGAAATTCGGGCTCGTCGGCCGCACCGGCGATGCGGCCGACTTCCTCGAGGTCGTTTTCCCACGCGTGGCCCAGCCGCTGCGTCAGCAGCGCCGACAGCCCGGGATTCGACTGCTTCAGCCAGCGCCGCACCGCGATGCCGTTGGTCACGTTGGTGAACCGCTCGGGATACATGTGCGCGAATCCCGCGAACACATCCCTGCGCATGAGCTCGGAATGCAGCTGCGCCACGCCATTGACGTGGTGGCTGCCGATGACCGCCAAATGCGCCATGCGGACCCGCCGCTCGCCGTCCTCGGTGATGATCGACATGCGTCTCTGACGCTCCGCATCTCCGGGGAAGCGCGCTCTCACGGCTTCCAGAAAGTCCCTGTTGATCAGATAAATGATCTGAAGATGGCGGGGCAGCAGGCGTTCGAACAGTCCCACCGGCCAGGTTTCGAGCGCCTCCGGCAACAAGGTGTGATTCGTGTACGAAAATACGCTGGTGGTGATGCGCCAGGCTTCCGCCCAGCTCAGGCCGTGCTCATCGATCAGCAGGCGCATCAGCTCCGGGATCGCCAGAGCGGGGTGGGTGTCGTTCAATTGAATGGCGACCGCCTCGGGCAAGGACTGCAGCGTGCGGCCCTCGCTCAAATGCGTCGCCAGCATGTCCTGCAGGCTGGCGCTGACGAAAAAGTACTGTTGCTTGAGCCGCAGCTCCCTGCCCTGCGGCGTGGAATCGTCCGGGTACAGCACTCGCGACAGATTCTTTGCATCGACCTGTTCGCGCACGGCGCCGGCGTAGTCGCCCGCGTTGAACGCCTCGATGTGAAACGGCGTGATGGCCCGGCCGGACCAGAGCCTGAGCTGATTGACTGTGGGGCCTCGATTGCCCGGAATCAACTGGTCGAAGCCGATGGCGTAGATATCCACCGTGTTGACCCATCGGTGCGGTTCGCCCACCTGCGCCGTGGGCGGCGCCTCGCTGCAGCCGCCGAAGCTCACGGTGTAGCGCACGTTCCCCCGCGGCGTTTCCCACACGTTGCGCAGCCGCAGCCAGCTGCTCGCGATCTCGCGCTGGCTTCCGTCGCCGGCCATCACCTGGGTGAAAATCCCGTAGTCGTACCGAATGCCGTAGCCTATGGCCGGATATTGGAGCGTGGCCAGGGAATCCAGGAAGCACGCCGCCAGCCGGCCCAGACCCCCGTTGCCCAGACCGGGATCGACCTCTTGAGCGGCGATGTCGTCGAGCTCGTAGCCCATGCTGCGCAGGGCGACGCGCGCTTCCTGCACGAAATCCCCGTCCAGGCTGTACAAGGCGTTCAGCAATGAGCGTCCGGGAAGATACTCGACCGACATATAGCACACGCGCTTCACGCGGGCATGCGCCACGCGGCGCTGAGTGGCGAGCCAGCGCAGGGTCAATTCCTCGCGCACGGCAAGCGACAGCGCATCATAAATGTCGCGGGGCGTAGCCGCGTCGAGGCTCTTGCCCATGGCGCGCGTGAGCCGGTCGATCAGCGCTGCCTGCAGCATTCCAGGTTGAAGCGCAACGCTTCGGCGCGTCTCGAACTGGGTGTCAATTGATGCCATGCTGCGGGTTATTATAATGTTGTTGAACGGCCGCGGGGGCACTCAAACTCTCATTGCGGAGCATAACTTGACATCTTCCAGGCTAGCCATCGGTGTCGATGTGGGCGGTTCCTCCATCAAGTGCGCGCTCGTCGATCTCGACACGGGCAAATTTGCGAGTGAGCGCTTCAGCACGCCGACCCCCGCCCAGGACGCTACCGAAACGCTGCTGGCGGCGCTCGCCACCGTGGTGGCGAATGTACCCGGCAACCATGCGGTGGGCCTGGCCTTTCCGAGCGTGATCCGCGAGGGCATCGTACGCACGGCCGCAAACCTGAACAAGGACTGGATCGGCCGGCCGCTGGCGAAGCTCGCGGGCGACCGCCTGCGCCGCCCCGTGATCGCGATCAATGACGCCGACGCGGCGGGTGTCGCGGAACTGCGCTACGGCGCGGCGCGCGGCGTAACCGGCACCGTGCTGTTGTTGACCCTGGGAACCGGCATCGGCAGCGCGCTGTTGGTCAATGGCCAGCTCGTGCCGAACACCGAACTCGGCCATCTCGAGGTGCGCGGCAGGGAAGCGGAACAGCGGGCGGCGGGCCGCGTCAAGGTCGACGAGCATCTGAGCTGGGATCGATGGTCCGGCGAGCTGAACCTCGTTCTCAACGAGATGCATGCGCTGCTGTGGCCGGATCTCATCGTTCTGTGCGGCGGCATCACCCAGGAGCCGGAAAAATTCATGGGTAGGCTGCATTGTGAAGCGCGGCTGTGCGTGGGCACGCTGCGCTCCGAAGCAGGCATTGTCGGCGCCGCGCTTGCGACGGCGCTGCCGGCCGCGGCCAACATGCGCTGAGCCGCCGTTGCCGCGAGCCTGGTTTGCCATGGGTGTCGCGTTGAGTCTCGCCGGCTGCGCGACGCTGCCGGAGTCGGCGCAGAAGTCGCCGGCCGCCGCGCCGGCGCCGCTGGACCCGAAGGCGGTCATGGTCCTCACCGCGACCGACATGCTCGGCCAGCCCTACCGATTCGGGGGTGCGGCGCCCGGCGGTTTCGACTGCAGCGGTCTGGTGGTGTATGCCGCGAGCGCCGCAGGTATCCGCATGCCGAGGACCACGCAGGAACAGCTGCAGGCCGGCGTATCCGTGCGCCGCCAGCAGCTGCGGCCGGGCGATCTTGTATTCATGAGGCTCGCGCACAAGGAGCTGCACGTAGGCATCGCGATCGATGGCGAACGATTCATTCATGCACCGTCCACCGGCGGCCATGTGCGGATCGATTCGCTCGATGCAGCGCCGTATTTCAACGGCTACCTGGGCGCACGGCGCATCACCGGCGGCGCCGCCGATCCGTCAGAGCGCTAGCGACTTGGCTATACTCCGCGACTGGCCGCTACACGTGGAATGGAATTGCCCATGAAACTCTATTATTCCCCAGGGGCTTGCTCGCTCTCGCCGCATATCGTATTGCTCGAGGCCGGCTTGCCGTTCAGCACCGAAAAGGTCGATTTGAAATCGAAGAAAACCGCCGCGGGCGTCGACTTCCTCACCGTCAATCCCAAAGGGTCCGTGCCCGCGCTGCGGCTCGATGACGGCCAGGTGCTCACCGAGGGTCCGGCCATCGTCCAATATCTGGCCGATCAGAAGCCCGATTCGGGCCTGGCGCCGCGCGCCGGAACCTTCGAGCGCTATCGGCTGATGGAAATCCTGAATTACATCTCCTCCGAAGTGCACAAGAGCTTCGGCCCGGTGTTCAATCCGGCCGCCACGGCGGATGCGAAGAAGGCGGCACGTGGAGATTCTCGCCAAGCGATTCGACTGGCTGTCCGGCCATCTCGGTACCAGGAATTTCCTGGTGGGCGATCAGTTCACGGTGGCGGACGCGTATTTGTTCACGGTGCTCGGCTGGTCCGGCCACGCGGGGCTTCGACCTCGGCAAATGGCCCGTGCTCGCCGCCTATCACGCGCGCATCCGCGATCGCCCAAAAGTGCAGGAAGCGCTCAAGGCCGAGGGTCTGATCAAGTGAAGCTCCACGGCTGTCGCGCCGCGACGTCCACCGCTTCGCTCGACGCCGCCGAGAACTGCAGAGATGCGAGCCGCGCGTACAGCGGACACTGCTGCAGCAGCTCGGCATGCGTTCCCACCGCGATCTTGTGCCCGTGATCCATCACGACGATGCGGTCCGCCTTGAGCACGGTGGCGAGCCTATGGGCGATGATGATGGTGGTGCGCCCCTGCATGAGTCTTTCGAGCGCTTGCTGCACGAGCCGCTCGGATTCGGCGTCCAGCGAACTCGTGGCTTCGTCCAGCAAGAGAATCGGCGGATCCTTCAGAATGGCTCTGGCCAGCGCGATGCGCTGGCGCTGACCGCCCGACAGCCGAGTGCCGCGCTCGCCCAGGAACGTGTCATAGCCCTGCGGCAGCTTGCGCAGGAATTCATCCGCCGCCGCCGCGACGGCGGCGGCCTCGATTTCCGCATCGCTCGCATTGGGCCGCCCGTAGCGAATGTTCTCGCGCGCGCTGGCGCCGAACAACACCGTGTCCTGCGGCACCAGACCGATTTGCGCGCGGATGTCCTCCGGACGCAAGTCCGCGAGGCGCAGGTCATCGATCAAGACCCGGCCTGAATCCGGATCGTAGAACCGCAGCAGCAACTGAAACGTCGTGCTCTTGCCGGCGCCGGATGGGCCCACGAAGGCGATGGTCTCCCCGGGCGCCACATCCAGGCTGAACTTGTCGAGCGCAGCGGTCTCCGGCCGCGACGGATAATGGAAGGTCACATGGTCGAATCGGATCGCGCCGCGAACGCGCGCCGGAAGCTCCGACGGCCGCGGCGGCGCACTGATGGCCGGGCGGGCCTGCAGCAATTCCGCAAGCCGCTCCATCGCCCCGGCCGCACGCTGCACCTCGCCCCACATCTCGGTCAGCGCGGCGGCCGAGCTGCCGACGAAGGCCGCGTACAGCAGAAACTGCGCGAGCTGGCCTCCGGTCATCGTTCCGGCCAGCACCTGGTGGGCGCCCAGCCACAGCACATAGGTGATGCCGGCGAATACCAGCGCGATGCCGACGGCGGTGAGCGCCGCGCGCACCCGCGTGCGGCGCATGGCGGCGGCAAAGCTGTCCTCGACCGCCTTGCGATAGCGCTCGCTTTGCAGCTCTTCCAGAGTGAATGCCTGAACCGTCTGAATCGCGTTCAGGGTCTCGCCCGCGAGTCCGCTGGTGTCCGCGATGCGGTCCTGCGAGAGCGCGCGACAGACCCGCGCACGCGGCGGCCGATGACGATGAGAGGCACGACCACCACGGGAATCAGCACCAGGATGACCCCCATGAGCTTCGCGCTGGTGAGTCGCGAGCAGCACCAGCGAGCCGATGAGATTCAAGGTCGAACGCAGGATGATGGACAGATTGACGCCGGATATCGACTGCACCAGCGTGGTATCGGTGGTCAGGCGCGACAGCACTTCGCCGACCCGCGTGGTTTCGTAGAACAGCGGATCCATGCGCACGACTCGCCGGTACACGGCGGTGCGCAAATCGGCGACCACTCGTTCGCCGACCCATGTCACCAGATAGAAGCGCAGCGCGGCGAACACCGCGAATACCACCGCCGCCGCCAGAAACCCCAGGAAGATCCGATTGGTGGTGCCCGCATCCTTCGCGGCCAGCACATCGATGACCCGCCGCAGCGCCATCGGCAACGCCAACATGGCGACGGCCGCCACCAGCAACGCGCCGAGCGCTGCCGCCATCATGGCGCGATAAGGCCGCAGAAAGGGCAACAGTGAGCGCAGCGGAGCGAGCGAGCGGGCGCGCGGACGGTCAGCGGTGGCATTCATCGCACGCATGATCCCATAACGGCCGAGCGGCCGCGCACTTCGAGTTCTTTCGTTGCCAGCCCGCAACGCCGAGCAGGCGTGAATTCGGAGACAATTGCCATTCCGTTGCGGGGCCGCTATCTTGCTTAAGGACGTGGTGGCGCGCGCCGCGCGCGGCTGTATCACGAAATAAGGGATGACTCATGCTGGAATCTCGGCAGGTTTCGCGTGTTGCGACAACGCTGACTCTTTCTCGCGCACCAGCACAACGCGGGCCGCTGACGAAACGGCCGGCGGCGCGCGTCCTCGCGCATGGCTCGAGCCGTCGGTTAAACACGCATACAAATCCGCCGCCGGACGGTTGCGCGCGTTTTGACGCGATGCTACTGTCGGGCGAATCGGGTTATCTGACCATATAACAAATCGAGGGGACGATGATGCCAGCAACCCTTTCGAAGGCGATTCCTGGGCCAGTTTGCCGGCAGTTGTTGTTTTTCAGCAGCGTCTTGTGGCGCCGCCGTGCTGACCGCCGGCGCCGCGCAGGCGACCGAGGCGAATACCGCCGACACCACCACCGCGCCGGCCGCCACCGCCCCGGCCACCACCGGCGCTCTCGAGGAAATCGTCGTGACTGCGACGCGGCGCGAAGAGAGCATCAGCAAGGTGCCGATCAGCATCACGGCGTTCAACCAGGAGTCGCTCGACCAGAGGGGGATCCGCGATCTGACCGAGCTCGTGCGCTTCACCCCCGGCGTCTCGATCGACACCACCGGCACCAATCAGATCTCGATCCGCGGCATCTCATCCTCCGCAGGCGCGGGCACCACCGGCATCTACATCGACGATACGCCGATCCAGATGCGCGAGCTCGGCTTCAATCCCGACGAGACGCTGCCGAAGACCTTCGATCTCGATCGCGTCGAGGTGCTGCGCGGTCCTCAAGGAACCTTGTTCGGATCCGGCTCCGAGGGCGGCACCATCCGCTACATCATGACGCAACCGAGCGTGAGCCAGGAATCGACGTACCTGCGCAGCGAGGTCGTCGTATACGCAATACGGCCAGCCCAGCGGCGAGGCGGGCATCGCGCACGGCGGCCCGATCATCGACGGCGTTCTCGGCTATCGCGTGAGCGTTTGGGGCCGCTACGACGGCGGCTGGATCAACCGCGTCGACAACGCGGGCAATATCACCGAGAGCAACGCGAACTATGCCAGCACCGTGGCAATGCGCTTCGCGATGCTCTGGGAGCCGAGCGAGAACATCAAGCTGACCCCGAGCTTCATGTTCCAGAACAAGCAGCAGAACGATCTGTCGACCTACTGGCCGGCCTATTCGAACCCCGCCGCCGGCCAATTCAATAACGCGACGCCGGAGCGCATTCCGATTCCTGATGAGTATTACCTGCCGGCGATCAAGCTCCAGGTCGATTTCGCGCACGTGACGTTCATCTCGAACAGCGCGTACTACCACCGCAACGAGACCGACTCCTATCAGGGAACGGCCTTCGACCTCGCCTACTATCAGGCGCTCGGCTGGCCGAATTCGCTGGGTGCCGTCCCCCCGGTCGCGCTCGGATGCGGCTCCGCATCCACGACCCCGACGGAGCCGTGCTCTTGGTATCCGCTGCTCGACGGGAAGGGCATTCACATGCCGCCCGGATTCGCGAACTACTCGACGCCGAACACCATGACCAACAACCAGCGCTCCTGGACGCAGGAGTTCCGTCTGCAGTCGAGCGATCCCGATGCCCGCGTGAAGTGGACGGCGGGCGTGTTCTGGCAGCTCGCGCAGGAGCTCTCCATCGAGCAGCTCAACGATCCGCGCATCAATGACCTGTTCCAGGCGCTGTATGGCGTCACCGCGGACAGCATCTACGGCTCGTTCTACTCGTGCCCCGGCACCGGATACAATAACGCCGTGTCGCCGCCGATACCGCTCTGCGACGTGTACTACAACTACAACAAGAGCTACGACCGGCAGATCGCGGGCTTCGGCGAGGCAACCATTCGGCTCGTCGACGATCTCTCCCTGGTCTTGGGCGCCCGCTACTCGAAGCTCGGCTTCTCGCTGAATCACTACTCGAACGGCTACGAGAACTACGGCCCTTTCCCCGCGGCCGGCAACGAGTCGAATACGGCCTTCACGCCGCGGGTCGGCCTCGACTGGCAGGCGAATCCCGACAATCTGTACTACGCCACCTTTGCGAAGGGATTCCGCCCCGGCGGCTTCAACGCACCGCTGATTCCCGCATGCGGACCGGGCCTCATCGCCGACGGGTTCACCAACGGCCAGGCGCCGCTCACCTACGGACCGGACAATACGCAGAGCTACGAAGTCGGGTCGAAGAACAACTTCAATAACGTGTTCAAGATCGCGACCAGCGTGTACTACGTCAAGTGGAACGACATCCAGCAGAACGTCTACATCTCGGGCAACTGCGGCCTGCAGTTCACCTCCAACCTCGGCACCGCCGTCGCGAAGGGTTTCGACCTGCAGGCCGAGGCGAATTTAGGCGGCGGGTTCAGCGCCGAGCTCTCGGCGGGATACACCGACGCCCGCTTCACCAAGGACTCGATCAGCGGGCTCGCCCTCAAGGGCGAGGCGATCTCGGGCAACGCGGCGATCAACTATGCCCCGGGCACGAGCCCGCCCTGGTCGATCGCCTTCGGCCCGCAGTACGCCTTCAAGGCCTTCGAGCACGAAGCGTTCGTGCGCGTCGACTGGGAGTACACGAGCCGCAATCCGTGGCTCGCGCCCGTGCAGGATCCGGCCAACTCGAGCCAGTACGAATATGGCTTCTCCTACACGCTGCCCGCCACCAGCTTCACCTCGGCGCGCGCCGGAATGAAGTTCGGCGGCTGGGACGTCTCGGCGTTCTGCGACAACCTGTTCAACTCGCACACGGTGGTGAACTACGCGCAGGCACAGGCCGACGGGTTCAACCCGGCCGGGCCGCCGACGCCGCAGGAAAACGATTTCACCTTCCGCCCGCGCACCTTTGGCGTCACTGCAACGCTCCGCCTGTAGAAATACGCGCCTCCGCACGGCAGCGTGGAGGCCGCCGGGCTCAGCTGTGGCGGACGCTTAGGCGACCGCGCGTGCGGACTCGACGCCGCACGCATCCTTGATGGCGGCGGCGAGGATATTCAGACCCTCCTCGAGCACCGCATCCGGAATGGTGAGCGGCGACAGCAGCCGCACCACGTTCGCCTCCGTGCCGCAGGACAGCAGGATCAAGCCGCGCGTCTCCGCATGCGCGAGGATCGACGCGGTCAGCGCCGCATCGGGCTCTTTGGTTTTCGGGTCCTTGACCAGCTCGAACGCCACCATCGCACCGAGGCCGCGCACATCGCCGATGCACGGTAATTCCTTCTGCAGGGCTTGAAGCCTTGCCTGCATCTTCTGTCCGACGCGCGTCGCGCGCGCGCACAGGTCTTCGGCTTCGATCACATCGAGCACGGCGTGAGCCGCCGCGATGCTGATCGGATTGCCCCCGTACGTGCCTCCCAACCCGCCGGCATGCGCGGCATCCATCATGCTGGCCCGGCCGGTCACGCCCGAAAGCGGCAAGCCGCCCCCCAGTCCCTTGGCCAGCGTGATCAGATCGGGCACCACCCCGGAATGTTCGATCGAGAACATCTTCCCCGTGCGCGCAATGCCGCCCTGCACCTCGTCGGCGATCAGCACGATGCCGTGCTCGTCGCACACGCGGCGCAGCGCGCGCAGGAATTCAAACGGCGCTACGTTGAATCCGCCCTCTCCCTGCACCGGCTCGACCACGATCGCCGCGACGGACTTCGCGTCGACATCGCCGTGAAACAACCGCTCCAGATCGGACAACGCCTGCTCGGTGCTGATCCCCCGGTAGGGCTGCGGAAATTCGGCGTGATAAACCTCTGCAGGAAATGGCCCGAAGCCGCGCTTGTAGGGCATCACCTTGCCGGTGAGCGCCATGGTCATGAGCGTGCGTCCGTGAAAGCCGCCGGAGAAAGCGATGACCGCCGAGCGCTTGGTGTAATAGCGCGCGATCTTGATCGCGTTCTCGACCGCCTCCGCGCCGGCGGACAGAAACAGGGACTTCTTCGGGAAATCACCGGGCGCGAGAGCATTCAGCCGCTCCGCCAGCCGCACGTAGGATTCATAAGGCGCGACGTGGAAGCAGGTGTGCGCAAAGGCTTCAGCCTGCTGCGCGACCGCCGCCATGACCCGGGGGTGGCGGTGCCCGGTATTGAGCACGGCAATCCCCGCGGCGAAATCGATGTAGCGCCGGCCATCCACATCCCACAGCTCCGAATTCTCGGCCTTCACCACGTAGATGCCCTTGGTGGCGACGCCCGAGGCCACAGCCGCCGCCTTCCGGGACTTGAGTTCTGCAGATTTCGACATCGCCTTTCTCCGTGAAAAACGCAGCCTGGGCCGAGAACGGTATCATTGGCCGCGGTTTTGAGCAAAACTTAGGACCATGAGCACGGCGGATTCCGGTACGGCCGATTTACACGGCGGCACGCTGAAAGTTCGGGTGGTGCGCGCTCGGCCCGAGGCGCGCGTGGAACGCGACGATCGGGTGGCCGTGGAGGCGCCGCTCGAGTTTCAACTGCATCACCCGGCGTTCGGCCCGGAACCGGTTTCATTTGGAACCACCATGCGGACTCCCGGCGATGACGAATGGCTCGCGACGGGCCTGCTGTACGGCGAAGGAATCATCAATAAGGCATCGGATATCGATGCGATCGAATCGAGCACCCGTCGCCCCAATGTGGTCAACGTGCGCCTGCGCCCGAGCGTGGCGCTCGAGCCGCAGACGCCGGCGCGGCGCTTCTCGGCCGGGTCGAGCTGCGGGGTCTGCGGCACCACCGGACTCGATGCCGCCATCGCACGTGCCGCCGCCACCCGCATCGTTGCCGCCGGCGGTGTGAAGCTCTCGGTGCTGCTGGATCTTCCCAACCGCATGCGCAAGTCGCAGTCCAAATTCGGCGACACGGGCGGCATTCATGCCGCCGCACTGTTCGATCTCGAGGGAACGCTGCTCAGCGTCGCGGAAGATGTCGGCCGGCACAATGCCTTCGACAAACTCGTGGGTGAAAATCTCCTGGCCGGCCGGCTACCGCTGTCGCGCCACGTCGTGCTGCTGAGCGGTCGGGCGAGCTTCGAACTGGTTCAAAAGGCGCTGCGCGCGGGCGTCGCGGTGCTCGCAGCCATCGGCGCGCCCTCGAGTCTCGCCGTCAATCTGGCCGCGGCGTCCGGTCTCACGCTGGTCGGGTTTCTACGCGACACCCAGTGCAACGTCTATTCGAATGCGCAGCGGATTACGGCCGGCTAACGAACGGTGTACCCGCGGCCCTGCAGGCACGCTCCGATCGCCCGGCGATAGGTGTCGGCCTGCGCACGCCCCGCGGCCTGGGCCTCGTTGATCTGCTGCTGCGTCTGCTTCGCCTGGGCCTGCGCATTCGAGTCCACTGCGGCGCCGACGATCGCACCCGTGGCGGCGCCCAGCACGAAGCCGGTGCCCGAATGCCACGGACCGGCGATGATGGAGCCCAGGATCCCGCCGGTGACGGCGCCGGCGGCGACGTTCGCGCCCGGCGGAGTGGCGGGCTGCACCACCACGCGGGCATAGGGATTGCCATTCGGGATGCTGGGATCCACCCCCGTCTGCTGAACGGCCCACACATGACACTCATAGCGGTCGCGGTCGGTTTGCTCCGGGCTTTGGCCATTGCTCGGGTAGACGTAGATCTTCTGAGGCGGCGGCGGAGGCGCAGCCACGACGACCGTGCGCGGCGGAGGCGTCACGCAGGCCGCCAGGGCAAAGCCTGCCGCGAGGACGGTGCCAGAGCGCCACACTCCACGCGCCAGGTGTGAAAAATGCAATGATCTCATGCTCTTAAGAACCTCCAACCCTTAAAACGCCGAACCAGCTTACCGGTTGACAGCACAAGGTTCGCTTAGTTCGTGCCGGTCCGGCGGCTCGTTCCATCCGGCGTCCCGCCCCCCTCGGCGAGAACTTCGGCGTCAAGGCGAGGGCTTCCGCGTCAAGGCGAGGGCTTGCCGGGCTTGCGAAACTTGAGGATGAATTGGTCGGTCCGGCCGCGAATCGAGGGGTCGAAGATCTTGAGCGTGTGCGTATCGGCCGTCTGACGCAGCAAATTGCTGCTGCCCACGAATGCAAAGCCTGCGGCCAGCACCTCCTTCTTCACAGTCTCCGGGTCGATCCTATGTAAAGTCGCGGTTTCGCTGGCTCCCGCGCCCTCGACGGTGGCGTGATCCAAAATGAGATAGATTCCGCCGGGCTTCAGCGCCTCGAACACCATTTGATTGAACACCACCAGGTCGAGGCCCGGGAAGTTGTGCAGATCATGGTAATTCTGCGAAGTCCATACCAAATCGACCGGCACCGGGGTCTTCAGTCGACTGAACGGCTCGACCACCACGCTGACGTTCGAATAATTCGGATCGGCCGCCAGCGCCTTCACCCGCGCCGCAAAATCCGGGGTGCTCGCCGGTGCATCCGCCCGCGGCGCCGGCACCAGGGCGTATACGTGGCCGGCACCGCCGACGATCTTGCTGAAGATCCGGGTGAAGTAGCCGCCGCCGGGCAGCAGCTCCGCTATTTGATCCCCGGGTCTGATGCCGGCGAACTCCACCGTTTCCGCCGGCTTGCGATTCGCGTCCCGATCTTTGTCGGCCGCCGGTCGGTTCGGGTCGGCTATCGCCGCCGCGATGAAGTCAGGTACCGTGCTCGCCGGCGGCTGCATGGCGGCGATGGCCAAGGTGCTCACGAACGATGCGGCCAGGAATATGGGGTAGCGAATCATTGAAAACTCCCTGAAATAATGGCGAAGCGCACGGCACGGGCCTTCCGGATTCTACCACCTGTGACCCGGCGCGGCCGCGTATGATCGGCGCATTCCATTCGATGAAGGTCCCTGCATGAGTCTCAGTGTCTTCGATATATTCAAGATCGGCATCGGCCCGTCGAGCTCGCACACCATGGGACCGATGAATGCGGCGCGCAGCTTCGCTGAGCTGCTGGCCGAGCGCGGCATTCTTGAGCGCACCGCTCAGGTGTCGGCTCAAATGTACGGTTCGCTGGCGCTCACGGGTCGCGGACATTGCACCGACCGGGCGATACTGCTGGGTCTGGAGGGTCTCGAGCCCGGCACGATCGACCCGGCCGTGGTCGAACCGACCTTGAAGCGGATTCGCGCGGACGGCCGCATTCGCTTGCTGGGCCGGCGCGAGATCGCCTTCGACGAGCCGCTCAATCTGCTGTTCCACGCCGATCAGGTGCTGCCGGGCCACTCCAACGGCATGCGCTTCACCGCGCACGATGCCGTTCTCGAGGTGTTGGCGCGCGAAGAGTATTACAGCATCGGCGGCGGCTTCATCGTACGCGCCGGGGCCGAGGCCAACGTCGGAGAGGCGCGCGCGAAGCCACCCTACGAGTTCGATTCCGGCGCGCGCCTGCTCGAGCTCGGACGCCAGGAGGGCTTGGAAATCCACGAGCTGATGCTGGCTCGCGAGCGCTCGTGGTACGACGAGGCCGAAATTCGTGCGCGGCTCAAGCGCATATGGCAGGTGATGCAGGACTGCGTGCGGCGCGGCTTCGAGGCGCAGGGACTGCTGCCCGGCGTGCTCGGCGTGCGGCGGCGCGCACCCAAGCTGTACCGGCAATTGATGAGCGGGGACGCTTTGGGTCCGATGCATGCCCTCGATTGGGTGAATGCGTTCGCGCTCGCGGTCAACGAGGAAAACGCGGCGGGCGGACAAGTGGTCACGGCGCCGACCAATGGTGCGGCCGGAATCGTACCGGCCGTGCTGCACTACTACCGGCGTTTCGAGGCGGGCGCCGACGACGGCGGCGTCATGCGCTTCCTGCTCAGCGCGGCCGCCATGGGCATGCTTTACAAGCAGAATGCCTCGATCTCGGGGGCGGAAATGGGCTGCCAGGGCGAGGTCGGCGTCGCCTGTTCCATGGCGGCCGCCGGACTGGTCTCGGCGCTGAACGGCACCAACGAACAAATCGAAAACGCCGCCGAGATCGGCATGGAGCACAACCTGGGCCTGACCTGCGACCCGGTGGCGGGGCTGGTGCAGATACCCTGCATCGAGCGCAACGCCATGGGCTCGGTCAAGGCCATCAATGCAGCGCGTCTTGCGCTGCGCGGCGACGGCTCGCACAAGGTATCGCTCGATCAGGTGATCGCGACCATGCGCCAAACCGGCCTCGACATGTCTACCATCTACAAGGAGACCTCGCAGGGCGGCCTCGCGGTGAACGTACCGGAATGTTGAGCCCGGCGGGTCGCTTCACGCCCGCGGGAGTTCAGCAGTACGGTCGTGTCGAAGCTTTCGAAACTCGTCAGCACGCGGCGATAGGCCTTGTTGCATGATGCGCTCGGCGCTCTTGTCCGCCCGGGTTCCCAGCAGCATTCGAATCATCACGTCGTCCGCCGGACGCGCAATGTCCTCGCCCAGGAGCTGGTAGGCGAACCGCGCCAATCGCTGGTTGATCTCATTGGCGAAGCGCAGGCGGCTCAAGTCCTGCCCGTCGCCCGACGCCCACCTTGGCCTCCTCCGACACTTCGCTGATCAGGCGGACGATGAATCGAGCCTTGTCGACCAGCCCCAGATCGCTGAAGAATTCGATTTCGGATTGAATGTTCATCCGGCGGGGAAGAAATCGATGGGCTTGGTGGCCGTCAATGTCGCGACGTCCTTGGCGTCGAACTTGAACAGGCGGATGCGCGCCAGCAGCTTTGCTTTCGAACTCCGGATCATTGAGGTCGCTCGACACGATCCGCGCCGAGGTGATGTCCCCGGACGGGGCGATCGTCAGTTCGATGACGACTTTTCCCTGCAAGGCGGGATTTTCGCGCAAGGCGCGCGCGTACATGGCATCGATCGCGCCCTTGTTCTTGGTGAACACCAGGGCGATTTCATCCGCGCTGCGCGAGGCCTTGCCGCTCCCGCCGCGCGCGAGTCGCACCCTGATTGCCCCGAGGCCAGCGTCGGATCCTTCACCTGCGTGGTGCGGATGCCGTTCAACGACCCCGACCCCGCCGCGAGTCCGCTGCTGGTCGGGCGCGCTGATGCCGCCGCTGGTGCCGCCGGCCTTCGAGGTGATGAGCGAGCGCGTCACTGCGCTGACATCGCCGGGATCGTTGGTCTTCGCCTGGTTTTTCGCGAATTTGTCGAGATCGACCTGATCCCGCAGCGCGGCCAGATCGTCAATGCTCGCGAGCAGGCCGCTCTTGGACGCCTTGACGCGCGGATCCACGGGCGGCGGCACCGGCTTGGGGGCGACCGGCGCCTTCTCGATCGGCTTTTCCGGCTTGGGCGGGGGCGGCGGCGGGGGCGGCGGCGGCGGCTCCATCACCAGCTGCACCACCCGCTCGGGCAGCGAATCGGTGTTCACCACCAGCTTGTGCCGCGGCAGAAAGGGCATGAGCACCGCGATGATCGCGAATACGATGCAGAGGTTGCGCAGGATGACGCGAAAGCGCCGCTCCATTTCCTCGGATGGCGACCACGGCAAGTCATAGCGCCGGTAGTACGGGGCCAGGCCCGTGGCGGCCGCCGGCGCGCGCTGTGTGGGATTTGCAGTCGCCATATCAGCCCGCCGCCCGCTCGCGCTCGACCACGGCGAAGGACACCTTGCCGTACTCGGCCTCGCTGCAGGTCAACATGATTCTCTTGAGCACGCTGTAGGGGGTGCTCTTGTCGCCCATGATCGTGACTTCGCGCTTGGCGATGTCGGTCTGTCCTGCGCCGCCCAGCATGAGCGCGTTCTGCGCCATCAACGCGGTCTTCAGCGGCAAGAACACGGGACCCGGCGTTAGCGACCACCTCCGCGACCGATCCGACCAGTTGGCCGTCCACGTACACCGAATCCTTGGTCACCATCACCACGACCGTGGCGCCCGGCTTGCGGTCGGAGAGCGACTGCGGAATCGAGATGTTCTTGGTATTCGGCAGAATGTCGACCTCCGCGGTGTGCGCCAGCAGGAAAACCACCAGGATCGTCATCATGTCGATGAAGGGGATCAGCGCGAAGTGATTCGCGCCATGCCGGCGCTGCCGGTGCCGCTTGATGCGGTACGGAGTCATGTCGGCGCGTCCGCAATCGATATGTCGGGAAACAGCTCCGCCTTGGAGAACGGCGCCACCGGCAACTGGTAGACGCGCACCACGTCCATGACCTGCACCAGCGTGTCGTAGGAGACGGCCGGACTCGGCAGGATCGTGGCATCGGTCATCTGCGGAAATTGCGATTTGACCCTGCGCATGAATTCCGACAGGCCCTCCAGGTCATAGCCGTTCGCGGTATTTTCCAGCACTTTGAGCGGACCGGAATTGCGGTCGTTGATCACGAGATCATTGGGTCGAATGATCACTTCGAGCTTGAGCCCCTTGGGCAGATCGAGCGGAGCGGCATTGCTGTTGGCCGGCAGATTCAGCTGCAAGATGTTCGTCTTGGAGAACACGGCGGTGAAAATCAAGAAGAACACCAGGATCACCATCATGTCGATCATCGGCACGATGTTCAGATCGTCGCGCCCCTGGTGATAGCGGGCGTGATTGCGTCGGACGAGGCTCGCGGACTTTGATTTCATGGGTTCAACGATTCGCTACACGGTGCCGCGCGCCGCCGCGGGCGCCCGTGCCGGCGCTGCGGCGCTGCGCCGCCGGTTCGTGCGCCTGGCGCTCCGTGATCGAATTCAAGAATTTCACCGAGGCGATCTCCAGGCTGTCGATCAGCGAGGTGGTCTTCGACTCGAGGAACATGTGCGTCGACAGCAGCGTGATGGCGACGCCCAATCCGGATGCGGTATTGTTCATGGCGACCGAGATGGCGGCGGCGAGCAGGCTCGCCTTCTCCGCCGGATTCGCCGTCGCCACCGCGCTGAAGGCGCCGATGAGGCCGGTGATGGTGCCGAGCAGGCCGATGAGCAGGCCGACGTTGGCGAGCGAGGAGAGGTAATGCGTGCGCTTTTCGATGCGCGGTATGACCTCGAGCAGGCTCTCGTCCATCGCCTTCTCGATGTCGTCGCGGCGGCGCGCGCTCGCGACCCGGGCCACCCCGTAATTCAGGATGGTGGCGATCGACGCTTTGGAATTCTGCGTCAGTGCCACCACCTGCTTGAAGTTGCCCGAGCTCAACGCGGGGACGAGCTTGTCCCACAGCGTGCGATTACGAATGGTTTCGCGGGTCAAGTACACGTATCGCTCGATGGCGATCGATACGCCGACGACGAAAATCAAGGCCAGCGGGTAGAGGAACAACCCGCCGTCCTTGAAGAAATTGACGACCGAACTCATGAAATTCATCTGCGCGCTCCTAAAAATGCCGACCCGCTCAAAAACATAGATTCAACCAGATTCGGTAAAATCGGCTATGACTTACTTCTCACCCTGCTTCGCCGGTTGCCTCGATGCACCATTTTGAGACGCATCCGCTTTTACGGCTTGGTAATAGATCGACTTCCCGCTTGAACTCGTCCCGGTCGATGGGCGCCAGCGCCTCGTCCAACAGGCTGTTCATGGGCTTGCCGGACAGATCCCCGATGTCCGATTTCTTCCACGGCACGATGTACATCACCTTCGGCTGCTCCCGGTCGCCGGTCACGGTGGCGGTGCCCAGTTCGAGCCGATCGATGGCAGGGGCCTTTTGCCCGGTTGCGCTCGCGCGGACCGCGGCAGAGGCATGCGCTGGCGTTGCGCGCACTGGCGGCGCGGCGGTTTCGCCGCAGCCGGCGCAGCCGCCGCAGCTGGCCGCAGCCGGCGCCGGGGGGTAGCGGAGGTATCCGCGCGCGGTTCGCCCGCCTCCGCCTGCGCGTTCGAATGTGACGATGGCGTAACAGCGCCGCCGGCGGGCGGCGGCGCGGGCGCCGGTCCCTGCGCCGCGGACTGGCGCGGCGCGGCATACCCGGCCAAGGCTGCGCAGAGCAATGTCCACTTCAAGGCCTTGAATTCGGTGTTCATGCAGGCTCCTTCTTGGCGGCCGGGGCCGGGGCGCCGACGCGTTTGCGCAGTTCAATCACCCAGCCGGCGACTTGCTTGTTTTCGCCGGTGAGTGCGAGGTAATGCTCGAACTGTTCGAGCGCCTTTTGCGGCTCGGACAGATACAAGTCATACAACACGCCCAGATTCAGGTAGGCAGGGGCGTAATTCGGATCAAGCGCTATCGTACGCTGATACGCCGCTTCGGCTTCGGTGAATTTGCCCAGCTTGCGTTCCGCGATGCCGAGTTCGTTGCTGGCGACGGCGTCATTCGGGTTGCGTTCGAGCGCCGCCTTGAACGCCGCCTCCGCATCCGCGTCGTGGGACTCTTTCAAATACAGCAAGCCCAGATTCACCTCGGGGCCGGCGAATTCAGGATATGCCAGCGCGAGTTCCTTGAACTCCAGCTCCGCATCGGCGCTGCGGCCGGTCCTCATCAAATTCAATGCCTGCGAGTATTGCTGCGCCGCACGTTCCGGCACGGGCACGGCATTCGCCGCCGCAGCCTTGGCCGCCGCCGTTTCAGCCGTCGCCGCCGCCGCAGCCGTCGTCGCTGCGGCGCCGGTGGCCGCAACGCCGGGTGCCGGGGAGGCCGTCGCTGCGGGGGCCGGGGAGGCGGCGGCCGGCGCCTGTACTGCCTGCGGCGGTCGCGCCGCAGGTTGGCGCGGCGTGCTGTGGCAGCCTGCGATCAGCGCAAGCGCGATGCCGCTAACGAATCGATTCGACCAGCTGCTCACTGATTTCCACCTTGGCGTAGCGGCCTGGGTTGAGTTGCGCCAGCGCGGCGAAGCTCTTCTGCACCCACTCATCGTAGGTGCCATCCTTGGTGCGCGCCGTATTCACTTCATGCAACTTGATCGCCTTCTCCTCGAACGGGAAGGCCTGCTCCTCGAGCAACACGTCGTATTGCTCCATTTCGTCCTTGGATAGATTCTTCGGCCGCTCGGAACTCATGAGATCCTTGCCGAGCTGGCGGTACAGTTCCGCGCTTTCGAAGGTCGCTGCGGTCGTCACCTCCGCCACTTCGTAATCGGCCGCCTGGCTGTACGCCTTCAACGCCGCCTCCATGGCCTTGCGCTTCTCCGCCAGGGATTTCTTGAGCGGCGCCACCAATTTGATGCGCATGAATTCCTCGCGCGCCGGAGCTGCCAGCGTGAGCGTCGCCTTGGCAGCCAGCACCCTGCTGCGGTCGGTGCGCGACGCGCCCGCCGCGCGATCCGCGGCGATGATTTCCTTGAGCCAAAAGTCGCGGGCGTTGAGATCGCCCAACTTTGCGGCGATGACGCTCAATTTGTTTCGCGCTTCCATGGCAGGGTTCAAGGGCTGAGGAAAGCGCTTCACGAACGCCTCGAGCATGCTGCGCGATTTCGAGGTATTGCCGGCCTTGTCGTACAGATCGGCCGCCTGCAGGATCGCCTCGCGCTGCACCTCCGGCGTCTCGGTCGGAGATTGCGCGATTTGCTCGAACTCGACGGCGGCCTGACCGGGTCGGTTGGATTCCGCGTAGGCGACCGCGAGCTTGCGCGTGACATCAGCCTGCAGCGGACTTTGCGGAAAGTTATGCCGGAAACCCTCGAGCACGACGATGGCCCGGTCCCACTGTTTCGAGGTGATCAGCAGCGCCGCCGCATCGAAGTCCGCGTTTGCGCGCACCTTCGAGGTGGGCGCCATCTGCGAAACGCGCAGGAAGTCCTCCACCGCGGCGGCGCTGTCGCCGGCCTTGTTCTTCTGCTCGCCCTGCTTGTAGATCGAGGCGGCGAGCCGCTCGACGATCACGGCACGTTCGGGATCGTTGGGCGGCATCAATGCCTGCGCGCTGGTATAGCCCGCTTCGGCCTTGTCGAAATTGCCCTGATCGAAGTTCGAGTTTGCGATCACGGTCCAGGCGACGCGCTGCTTGGTCGCATCCACCGGCGGCTGGCGGGCCAACAACGACTGCGCGGCCATGATCGCGCGCGCATAGTCCTTTTCCTCGTACAACTCGGTCGCGGCGCGCGTCAGCACCTGAGCACTCTCCGGATGCAATGGAAACGCCTGCGCGAACTTCAACGAGCTGTCGACCGCGCGGCGGTGCACCTTGGCCTTGGTATCGCCCGACAATATTTCCTCTTCTTTGCCGTAGGCCACGATGGCGGCGTAGCCCGCCGCTGCGGCCTTTTCGTGGCTGCCGTAGCTGTAGGCCGTGGTCTCGTACTCCTGCGCCGCATCGAGATACTGCTTGCTCTCGAACAGCGTGTCGGCCAGCAGGTAGTTCGTGACCGCAGAATCCGGGTCGTCGGGGAACGAGGTCAGGTAGCTGCGGTACCATTTCGCGGCCTCTTCATAGTCCGTCACGTCCTTGGTGCGCTGCGCCTGCGCATGGTAGAACTGGGCCACGTCCTTCAAATTGATCTTCAGCTCGGCCACCACCTTGGGCTCACCCTGCGGCGTGCGGCCCTTCCAATAGGGGGTGCCGTAACTGTAGTTCTCGACGAACTCCTTCTTGCCCTGCAGCACCAGCTGCGGGAAAGCCCCCCTTGGCGTACGCCTCGATCGCCTGCATCTCCAGCAGCGGCGCCTTTTCGTTGTTGCGGTCCTGCGAGACGAAGGCGCGATAGGTGTCGGCCGCGTCCGTGTATCGCTCCTTTTCGATGTATAGATCGCCCAGGCGGGCGTACAGCAGGTAATAGTACGGGCGCGGCTTGCGGTGTCTGACGAAATCGCCGATCGTCTTCGGGCCGTCCGAATAAGAAAAGGTGATCGACATCACGCGAAACGTGTCTTCGACCAATTCCCGATTGGGGCGGCTCAAGGTGTCGATTTCGATCAGTTCATTCGGGTTCTTTTTGGACACCAGCTCCGAATCCAGTACGCCGGCGAAGGACTCCAGGCTGCGGTCGTTCTCGCCCTGCTTGAACAAGGACCAGCCGTGCTTGTAGAGACTCTGGTTGTAGAAGGCGGACGCGGATCCGATCTTGATGACCGCTTCGTAGGCAGCCTGGGCTCCCGGCATAGGCCTTCATCGAGAACAACAGCTCGCCGCGGCGAAATTGCGCCTCGTCGATGTAGCGGCTGTTCGGGTAGTTCGCCACCAGACGGTCGAGGGAGGCCAGCGCCTTGTCCTGCTGCGCATTGAGCTCATAGGCGCGCGCGAGTTGATACAGCACCGAGTCGTTGCGCTCGTACTTGGGGTAGGTCTTCAGCAGCGCGGAGTACAGGTGAATGGCCTCGGTGGCGCGCAACCCCTCGTTGGTCGCCAATTCGCGCGCGATGCGCTCGGACTCGGAGCTCTCCAGATTGAGGTCGGCCAGTCGCCGCATCGCCTCCTCGCGCAGCGCCGCATCGCCTGCGTTCAAGTCGAGGAAGCGCTTGTAGCTTTCCATGGTCTTATTGGAGTCCACGCCCTGCGGCGGGTCGGTGCTCACATCGACCTGCTGGCTCTCCAGATCCTTGATGGTCGCCGGCGGCTTGTTCGACGCGGCCGGCGCCCAAGAGCCCAGGGCGGTCAGACCGGCTGCGAAGAGTGCAACGCCCGCGCTCGAGCGGCTCATGGGTGCGCCGCCTTCGGCTTTTCGCTCGTCGCCTTGTCGTAGATCGCGGCCAATTCGAAGCGCGCCTGGATCTGATACGTCTCGATGCGCTGCTTCTGGCGCCCCAGCTCTTCGATGGCGAGATCCTGCAGATATCGGTTCTGCTTTTCGGCCAGCGCGGCCAGGCGCTGCTGGAGCTGGTCCATGCGGTCGTGGACCCCGGCGACGCGCGTCGCAAAGGCCCCGGTATCGCTCGGCACTCCGGCACGCGCCTGCTTGACCAGCAGCGCGCGCCTTTGCGTTTCGATGAGCGAGGCCTCGAGCTCCTTGACCGACCGCCGCTCGTTCCAAAGCCGCGCTTTGAAGCTCTCCGACAATCGCCAATACATGACTCCCTTCATGAGGCGGAGCTTGTCGCGCATTTCCGTCAAGTCCGGATCGCCGGGATGCAGCGCCAGGTAGTCCTCGATGCGCTTCAGCCGCGCCCAGGTCTTTTGCTCCTCCGGCGTACCGAGCGCCGCCACATCATTGGATTTTTCGATTTCGTTGATCCGCGACTCGAAGTCGACGCGCTTCTGCGTCAGGGCGTCGAGGTCGGTCGCCGCCATCACGGCGTCGGCCTTCGGCACGCGCTCGTTGTACGCTTGTTGGCGGGTATCGAGCATGTCGTTGTAGGCGGCCAGGTCCTGGCGCCAATCGTCCAGGTTGTGGCTCATGAAATTGAGCTCGCGGTAATTCTTCAGCCCTTCCTGGAATTCATTGGTGGCGAGCAGCTGGTACAGGTAGCGCGACTCGG
The DNA here is from genome assembly GCA_963774865.1 of uncultured Gammaproteobacteria bacterium. Taxonomy (GTDB): domain Bacteria; phylum Pseudomonadota; class Gammaproteobacteria; order Steroidobacterales; family Steroidobacteraceae; genus Bog-1198. The sequence goes on along the minus strand of CAVZGU010000010.1, from coordinate 197,596 downwards.
GCGCGTCGGGCAGCGATTTGAGCTGCCAGTACCAGGTGAGCGTGTCCTTCTTGTCGTCGTTCAACAGCCGGTCGAGCAGGTTGCCGCTGCGTATCTGCTCGATCGAATCGTTGATCCGCTTCAATTCGGCATCGTAGGACTCGATCGCAGAGTTGTAATATTCGGCGGCCTGGCCGCTGGCGCCGAGCTGATTGTAGGCGTACGGGACCGTGAGATAGGATTCTTGAACGGCGGAGTCGAGAAGATTGCGCTTGCGCAGCGCGAGCCACGGCACCAGCGCGCGCTTGAATTCGCCGACCGAGGAGTCGGCCCAGCCGACGCCGAGCAGCGCCATGCTCGAGTACGGACCCTCCAGCCGCACTCGCTCCAGGATCGGCTTCGCTTCAGTCGGGCGCTTCGCCTGCAGCAGCGCGAAGCCCAATGCGAGATTCGCCTTGTCCCGCAGCGACAGCAATTCCTCGTCCGCAGTCTCCATCCGCCCCACGCGGTTGAGATACGCGACGGCTTCGGGCACCCTCCCCTTGCGCACCAGCGCGACGCCCAGATTGAACTGCGCGTAGGCCGTCCAGTCCGGCGCGCCGCGCCAACTGCTCAACGCCTTGATCGCATCGTCGTAGCGGCCCTGCCGCAGCATCAGCTGCGCGAGCAGCATGTAGCGCTCCGCGTTGATGCGCGGCTGGATCTTGTCCGAGACCTGCCGCAGCGCCCGCTCGGACTCTTCAAGATAGCCGCGCTGGTACCAGACCTTGCCGAGGTAGAACCACGCCTTGTTGCGCACCGCTTCGGATGTCTTGCCGGCGAGCAGCGCCTCGAATATTTTCCCCGCCTCGACGTGTTCGCCCAGCGACAGGTACAGCCCTCCGAGCAGAAGCTGCGCCTCGCCTTCCGTGTGCGGCAACCGGTCGAGCTGCTGCGCCGCGAGCAGGCGCGTGATCGAGTCGAAATAATCGTCCTGATAGAAATAGAACAGGACGTCGCCGTAGTGCAAGTCCTTGATTTCGTGCGGCGGCAAGCCATTGGGGTCCGGCTTGACGTTCCTCGCGGCGGCCGGCGCCAGCGGCAGCGCCAGCAGCAACCCGCCGAGGAAAATCGGCCGAAGCATGTACCTCATGGGCAGCACCGTTACACGCCCCATCATTCCCAGTTCTTGATCGTGAACTCTGGCTGATGCTTCGGAACCTTGTCGGTGATCTTCAGTTCGAGATATTTGGCGCCGACGCCCTTGTCGAAGTTGATCGTGGCGCCGCGCCGGTAGTCGCGCTCCATCGGTCCCTTGCCCGTGAAGAATGCCACCATCTCATGCTTGCCGACCTTCAAATTGCCGAGATAGATCTGCTGTACGCCGCCCTTCAGCAAGGCGTCGGCCTCGCGCGCCGTGTACAAATAGTTCTTCACTTCCTTGTTGTCGATTTTGACCGTGACCGAGTCAAGGGCAAAAAACGTTCCCACATCCATCGACACATAAACCGCGACCTGCGTGTTGGCGGGGAACAGCAGCTCTTCCTCGAGCACGAACAGATCCTTGTTCAGGTCGATGACGTCCTTTTTGAGGCCCTGCACTTCCTGGTCCAGCGTCTTGAAGTCGGACTGCGGCGCGTCGGCAGCTGCGGCGGGCGCCGCGGCATCGGCGGCGGCCGGTGCCGCGGTGGACGACGCGCCGCGCGGTTGCCGGTGCCGGTGTCGCGGCGGTCGACTCGGCGCCGGCCGTCCAGGCACAGGCCAGCAGCATTCCTCCCACCACGATCGACACGACTCGAGACTTGAAATTCATAGCTGACCTATCGGTTACTCGCGCAGTAATTCGCGTATTTGATCCAGGTAGATGCGCTCGTCGCCGTGCTTGTAGCCGACGTGCGAAAAGCGCACCACACCCGAACGATCGACCAAAATCGTCATCGGCATTTTCTGCAGAAGGTAATCGCGACCAAGATCCGTGCCGGTGTCGAACATGATCGGATAGGACACCTTCATCGCGCCGGCGAATTCGCGCGCGCGCCGCAAATCATCATCGACCGATATGCCCAGCACCACGAGGCCGGCGCGCTGGTACGTCGTATTGATCCTGCTGAGCGCCGGCATCTCCTGGCGCGAATCTCCGGCCCAGCGCGCCCAGAAATTCACCAGCACCACCTGCCCGCGAAACTCCGACAGCCGCAAATTGGAGCCATCGAGCGTCTTCAACACGAAGTCGGGCGCATCCCGGCCCACCAACGTCGGCGCGGCCGCCGGCGCGGCGGCCACCCAGGCCGTGCCCAATGCCAGGCTGCCGGCAAGCAATATGCTACGCATGCGGCAACGGCCTCAACGCGTCATTCTTGCGCTGGTTAAATTTGAGCCGGCGCCGACGCGCAGCAACACATCAATCACGCTGGTAACCCCGCTGTCCTTAGTGAACACCCCGTAGACCGGAAGCTTTGCGCCCTCGTCTTTAGCCGAGTTTGCCCTGATCAGACCTTATGCAAAATCGCATACTGCAAGCCGCAGTGTCAACGCGCGGCGCTTCGCTTTGCGAGAATTGTGTATGACTTGGCGCACATTCATGAAAATTGAACGAGGCAAGTACAGTGCCCGCAGCGGCGAAGCGCCACCTTGCATTCGACGATGAGCCCGACCAGTGTGAGCGACCATCGGCGAAGTACAAATCTGTCTCTCGATTGAGACAGCGCCCGTAGTCCCCAATTGTCTCGCGCTCACGCCCACAGGCGTTCCTTCATATTGGGGCGGAACGAGCCGGGCCGGCCCGATGACTCCTCTGCTACGCGAGCTTTCCGTTGACCAGTCCAGCAAGTGGCTGAAACGCGATCAAAGGTTCCAACGCGGAGCCAGTGCCCAACGTGTTGTTGAGATTCGGCGCCGGGTAGAGGGTCGGGAACTGCGCGATCGCATTCGCGCTGTGCAAGGCCATGTAGTTGAGCACGACCATCTGGACCAGGTTGGGAACGTTGTTGCCCGCGGGGCTGCTGGTCGTATTCTGCGAGCCGTCGGGATTGAAGTACCCGATCTGCAGACTCAATTCCGCGTTGCTCTGCGCGGGCACCGGTTTGCCGGCAGGGTTGTACACGAGGAAATAGGTGGCAGCGACGTTTTGATTGTCAGCGGTCCACACGCCCTTGCCGCGGCCTCCGACCGAGCTGTCGATCATGCCGTTGCTCGCGAGCGAACCGTCGCTGAAGACGTAGATCATGACCGGTTTGCCGACGCGCGCCGCGTATTCCAGACAAGCGCCGATGCAGTTGCCGAGGTTGAGATCGCGGGCCTCGCCCGTCGCGCGATCGCCCGTGTGGTAGTCGAAGCCGCCCATTTCGATGGTGCCGGCCGCCGCGTTGCCGTCGATGACCAATTTCATCACCGCAGCCGTCTTCTGATAGTCCGAGTTGGCCTGGAACTCGGCGGCAGTGAAGATGCCGCTCGGCCCGACGACGTTCGGATCCTGGCTCGCGTCGACCGATCCCGGATTGTTGTACGTGTCGACGATGTACGCCGACTTGGTATAGCTGCACGCCTGGATCCCGTTAGGCCCCAGCGCGGCCGTATTGAGGGTCGGATCGGTGTACGCCTGCACCTTCCCATATTTTGCGTCGCTGATGCGCTTCATCGACTCGAGCACATTGGTCACGTCGGCGGAATTGGGCAGCAGCGTGCTGAGCTGACCGGTGCTCACAAGACCCTGGGTGTCGGCCGGACTGGACACTTTGGTCGGCTGGGCGCTCGGAATGATCATGGTCGGCGGCGACATCGAGTTGCCGCCGGACACCGAACTGTCGGACCCGATCAGATTGAGCAGGCCGCCGCGCGCGCCGAATTGATAGATGGCGTACATCGGATTGTGCGGATTCGTGTTGGTATCGTTCTGCGACAACGCCGGAATGATGGTGCCGTTGGTGCCGGCCATGGCCTTGGCGCTGGCGCGCAGTCTTCATGCCGCGCAAATGTGCGCTGTCCGAGTGATAGCGCAGACCGAAGCTCGCATCGATGAAGTTTCCGGTGGTGCTCGGATTCGGCACCATCGTGCCGGGCAAACCCAGCTTGTTGTAGCCCGCGACGCTAGAGGAAATCGAGCTGCCCGTTCGGACCCCCGACCAGCACGTTCGAGCCGGCGATGTTGCCGCCGCCCGCGAGGTCGAAGCAGATGAATGGAATCAAGCCGGCGCCGGTGGTGATGCCGCAAGGCGGGATCAGCGCCTGGATGTCCGTGGCAAGCGTCGCACGGGCGCGCGACGGTGGCGAGCAGGCCGAGCAGCGACGGTCCGATCACCGTGGCCGCGCCTGTCAGGAAGCTCTGCGCGACGAATTCGCGCCGCGTGCGCGGCCGGGATGCTCGTTGAGGCGGAGCGGATCGTGCACTCCCAGGGCCTTGGATTTCTTGCTCATATAAATGTAAACCTCTTCGATTCGTCTGCTGCTTAATTGATCAACATGTCGGCGCTGCCGAAGGCGGCGGCGCACGCGGCGGCGGTCACCGCCTGCACACGGGGGAGGCTGTTGTTGCACGACGTGGTCGTGCAGAGCTCGCCGATCAGGCGGTCGAGTTCGCCAGTGCCTGGCCCGGTATAGGGCCCGGTCAAAGTCGAGGCCGCCGGCTGGCTGTTCAGCCCGCTGCCGAGCACCCGCGTGGCGAGCGCACCGGTCACCTGATCGATACCGGCCTGGCTCTGGAACTGCGTGGCGCTCAAAGTCACTGCCCGGCATCCCAATCGCCGAATAGGCGGGCGTATTGACCATCGTGTTGCAGTATTGGATCGCCAGCTGCGCGATGCCCACCTGGTTCGCGGAGGAGAAGCCCTCGAGCGTCGGCGTCGGGCGGCAGCTGCTGCTGCACGGCCAGATAGGTCGCGTTCACCGCGGCATTCGTGGTCGGCACCCCCGTGAGCTCGGACAGCGTCGAGTTGACCTGCGCGAAGGTGCGCACGCCGATATCCGCGACGCACCGGACCCAGCGGCGGCGGCGGCGCCACCGGCGTCGGCTCGACGATCACGTTGGTCTGCGGTGCCGAGCTGGTCGAATTGCAGGAAGAACTGATCCGTCAGCGGACCGTTCTCCAGGCCGATGACCGTGCCGATATTCGACAGCACCTGCGCCCGTCGGCGTGTAGTTCGCCGCCGTCACCGTGGTGTTCGAGCGGAATGTAGGCCTGGCCGACCTGCGGGATCGTGCCGTTGATGCCGATGCGGATGCCCTTGACGGGGATGCTGGTCGGCTTCGCCGTCGGATCGAGCGAGATGAACGTCGGCTGGTAGAACAGGTAGCTGTAGCTGTCGTACTGGCTCACCGTGAACATCACGTACGCCTGGGCCACGTTGACTCCCGGCACGTTGGACACGTTGAACAGCATGTAGTAGCGCTCGCCGACGCCCGCGTTGAAGTTCTGCAGGACCTGCGCGGCGCGTCATCGCGCGGCTGTGGATCGCGACGAACTTGATCAGCCCCTGCCAGGAGCGGTCGCCCGACACCTCGTTGCCGAGCACGAGGGCGAACGTGTTGTCCCAGTTGGAGATCGTGCCGCCCTTCTGCGGGTCGGGGATGTTCGTGTTGACGCCGTTGACGTAGATCTGGCGCCCGTTCACCGGAGTCGTAGGTCAGCACCACGTGCTGCAGCGAGGCCTGCAGCACCATGGCCGCAGTCCGGGGTTTGCAGCTGCGGCATGCCGTTCAGGTCCGAGTTCGAGCTGCGCAGCATGAAGTCGTAATCCTGGTTGGTCTGACCGAGCGTGAAATTGCGCGTCGTGTCGCCGCCCGAATAGCTGACCATGTAGGACTTGTCGACCGCCACCAGGGCCGGCGCGACCCAGGCCTCGACCGAGAATTCGCCGGTCGCCTGGATCAAGGTGTAGAGCTTCGAGCTCGCCGCGGTGGTCGCCTGCGCCTTGCCGCCGGCGCCCACGTTGATGCCCCAGCCGCCGGCCCAGGTCACGTTGCCGGTGATGGTCAGATCGGCCGAGGGGTCGATGCCGCTCGTATCGTAGGCGACCGTTCCCGTTGCCGGTCTGGAATTCATACTTGGCGATGGTATCGGCATCGTAGCGGCTGGCGCCGCTCGCCACGGTGCCCTGCGTGAGCGTCAGCGCCTTGCTGATGACCAGCGAGGGATCGATGTTGGTCGGGGTCAGCATCTTGCGCGAATGCCTGGATCTGGCCCAGCATCAGCGCCGCGTCGGTGGCGCAGTCGCTCCAGCAGTTGTGGTTATCCGTCAGCAAGCGCTGATAGAAGCGCGAGTTCGACGCCGCAGGTCGTCGCGAAGGTCGGCGAATTGAACGGCATGCAGCCCGTGAAGTCGATCTTCGGGATCGCGGCCTGGATACGCCGCGGCGATCTGCGTACCGGATCCGCGAAGTACGGCGACTGCTGCGTGGCGACGGCATTCGGGAATGGCAGCGCGAGCAATACGACGCTGGTGAGCGTGTACACCGTGTTCTGGTAGTCGGTGCCGGATCGGCCGGGAAATTCAAGCTCTGGCCGACCGATTGAACCGGCGGCGCGGTCAGCTGCACCGTGCGTGGCCGATGCCGCCCCGGTGGCATTCGCCCAATTGCTGATCCAGGTCGTCAAGATCGTGCCGCAGGCGCTGTTGTCCGCGAGCCAGCAGTTGTGGCCGCCGCTCACCTTCGTGACCATCATCGAGGTCGACGGGCTGCGCCAGATTGACCACAGTGTTGGCCTGCGCGTAGGCGAGATTCACGTTGTCGCTGCGCGCGAAGTTCGGCATCTGCGCCGGCGTGGTCGCGTTGTGGCACTGGCCGCAGCGGTTCTGTCCGCGGATGTTGTTCCACAAATTGACTTCGAAGGCCTGCACGTCCGCCGTTGCCGGCGCGGGGCCCGTGTAGGCGTTGCCGCTGCTGGTCGGCGCCGACGCCGGGGTCGCCGTGGTCGGCAGCGCCGCCGCCGCCGCAGGCGGTCAGCGCGAAGCGAGGCCGCGAGAGTGAGCAGGCCGATGATGCGTGTAACTTTCATGCTCAATTCCCCATGCAGTAGGCGGCGGCTTCAGCGAAGACCTGCCGCAACGAGTAGTTGTTCGCTGGAAGGAGGTGATCATCGAGGTGACCTGGGTCGACGTCGGCCTGCGCTGCTGGGCGCGCGCAGGCACACGGTCTTGAACACCCGGGTGACTTGGCAGCTGGCGAACGCCTGGCTGTTCTGCGAGTTCCTGACCCGAGGGACTTGCGCGCCGTTGCCGCTGCCCGGCAGCGTGGCGCTCCAGCCCAGGATCTGGTTCGGGTCCGGTGCGCCAGCGGTTGTCCCAGCTGTCGTCCGGCGTGTTGAACCCTTGCGGGAAATTCGTGTTGTTGATGTGGTACTTGGGCTGCGTCTGCCCGGCGGTGTAGACGATCTGTCCGATGGGCCAGGCGGTCGCGCCGACCTCGCTCGCCGGATACGAGAAGTTGTAGTAGGCGAAGGCCTGCGCCATCGGGTCCATGCCGCTGTGGCAGCCGATGCAGTTGGTCAAGAACAGCGTGCTGACGCCGCCCGGGCTGCGCGTCACGTCCTGGCGGATGCGATCCGGCGGGCGGGTCGTGTCCATGATGCGTCGGCAGGTCGTTGCACAGATGATTCATCATCGTGAAGCGGAACATCGCGCGGTTCGTGCCGTTGATGAAGAAGGCGCTCGCGGCGCCGCGCGTGGTCATGACGCCGGCGGTGGCCGCCGCCGGAATGCCGGTGAGCGGCGGACTGCGTGCTCTGCTATCAAGTGCGCGTGTCAGATCGACGTTGCCGTCGTCCATCGCTCTGATACATGTTGTTGTTCGCTCGGCGAGTAGGTCCGCGGCTCGCCGCGACGTGCGCGTCGCCGATATAGACGAGGTCGGCGCTCAGCAGGGTGTTGAACGGGACGTTGTCGCGCACCATGCCGACCACCGTCGCCGTGTAGTCGTTGAGCGGCACGAACACCGACTGATCGCGGTTGGTCCACGGCGCCGCCATGTTGCGGATCGTGTCGTTGTAGAACGCCGGATCGTTGGTCGCGATCAGCGCCGCGGTGACCGGGTCCGGCGCCGCCATCATCTGCGCGAGCTGCGGCGGCGGTCGGCGGCACGCCGGCGATGCGGTTGTAAATGCGCGTCGCCTGGTCGGCGTTGAGCCGGCTGGCGTGACGCGTTGGCGCTCAAGCAGCGCAAGTGCGCCGGCGCAGGCCGTAGCGCGCAGTGCAAGCGTGACGAGTCGCGGCAGCGCCGCGCGGCCTATGATTTGCGCTCATTGGTTTCTCCATCCCGTACTTCATGTGCACATCCACTCGCGTGAGTTGTGGTTTCGACGTGGGCGCCAATATAACCAACGAAAAGCCTGCACAGTAATGTCTCATCCGAACGACGTCGGTGTTTCGCGACAGTACCGACCGCCAACTACGCACCTATATCCTGCAGCCCAATTTGCAAGACTCTGCTCGTCTAGTGCACAGAGAAACGGATGTGACGCAAGTTCTTCTGTGAGTGCGTTAACAGATTGCGCGTACGTATCGAACGAAGATGCTGTTATGAGACCAATTAAGTTCAATGATTCCGTGCGCGCGCACGAACTGGTCGATCGTGAACGTGAAGCAGGTAACCGAATATGAACACCAAGCGTCCTCGTGAATCTCGTCACGGTTTGCTCAAACTCGCGGCGCTCGCGCTGCCCTTGCTCGCGCTGCTCGGCTGCCAATCAGCGCGCCGAGCGGACACGCCCCGGGCCTCGCGGGCGGTCAGACGCTTACGCCCGGCATCACCAACTACCCGCTGGCCTATATCAAGCAGCCGGTGCTCGCGCACACCAGCGAAGGGCAATACGGCCGCAACGCCGGCGCGACATCGACGCGCGCGACCTGATCACCTCGATCACCGGCAGCGATCTGTACATCCGCGACACCGCGAGCGCCGCCAGCGCCGAGGTCAACGTCACCGGCGCCATCACCGGGGGCAAGGGCGCCGTGCGCGACCTCGACGTGTCGCCGGACGGCTCGAAAGTGGTGTTCTCCCTGCGCCTGCCGCTCGACCCGAACCTGAAGAACGCCGACCCCAAGCAGCCCAACTGGAAGATCTACGAGTACGACGCCAAGCGCCAAGACGGTGACGCAGCTCACCAACGACGACATCACCAGCGGCCACGATGTGGGGGCGCATTACCTGCCGGACGGAAGGATCGTGTTCGCCTCGACGCGCCAGCTCGCAACCCAGTCGATACTGCTCGATGAGGGCCGGCCGCAATACTCGGCCGTGACCGACAACCGCCAGCAGTTCATCTTTCTGCTGCACGTCATGAATGCGGACGGCACGCGGCATGCATCAGATCAGCTTCAACACCAACCACGATTTCGCCCCCTCGGTCCTCGCCAACGGCCAGATCGTGTTTTCGCGCTGGGAGGCGACCAACGGCGACCAGATCAGCCTGTATCGAGCCAACCCCGACGGCACGGGCCTCGAACTGCTGTACGGCGCCAACAGCCATGCGACCGGCGCCAACATCGCGGGCACCAACACCAACGTGATCCAGTTCCTCGGCGCGCGTCAGCGCGCCGACGGCAAGCTGCTCGCCATTGCGCGGCCGTTTCTCGGCACGCAGCTCGGCGGCGACCTGGTGCTGATCGATGCGCGAACTTCGTCGAGATCCACCAGCCGAGCTCGCCCGAGCGGCGTGGCGGGCACGGCACAAACCGAAGCGACGACGCTCGGGGTGACCACCGATGCGAACATGCCTTCCATGGGCGGACGATTCGCCTCCTTGTATCCGCTGTACGACGGCACCAACCGGATGCTGGTGAGCTGGTCGCCGTGCCTGGTGCAGCTTACGGGCGGCACCACCGCAGTGTGCAATACCAGCAATACCAGACGGCGCCAATGTGACGCTCGCGCCTCCGCAATACACGCTCTGGGTCTACGACTTCGATGCCGGCACCTTGAGCCCGATGTTGAGCGCCGATGCGGGCACCGAGATCGTCGAGCCGGTGCATTCTGCAGGCCCGCACGCCCGCCGCCGACCTTCATCCCGGATTTCATGCCGACCACCACGGCGCAGCAGGATCTGGTCACCAACTCGGTGGGCGTACTCGACATCAGCAGCGTCTACGATTTCGACGGCGTCGACACCGCCAAACCGAACATCGCCACGCAGGCCAATCCGGCCCAGGCGAGCTTCTACACTCGGCCGGCGCGCTTCGTCCGAATCGAAAAGGCGGTCGAAATTCCCGACAAGACGGTGCGCAAGATCAACGCACTCCGCATTCGGACCCGCCGGCATGGGCATGCGCGAAATCCTGGGCTACGCACCGGTTCAGCCCGACGGGTCGGTGCAGATCCAGGTGCCGGCGAACGTTCCGTTCACGATCGACATCCTCGATGCGAACGCGCGGCGCATCACGGCCCAGCACACGAGCTGGCTGCAGCTGCTGCCGGGGGAGACCAAATCCTGCAACGGCTGCCACACGGTCAACGCAACCACACCCGACCTTCGCATGGGCGCTCGGGTCTGACGCTGCCGGTCAACCCGGGTGCAACCACGACGGGCTCACCGTTTCCGAGCACGAATCCGCGCTCTGTTCGCGAATGCCGGGCGAGACCATGGCGCAGACCCTGGCGCGCATCAGCTGCGCGAAGGGCAGCGCCATTACCCTGCTCGCAGCTCTTGGCCACGCGACGTGATCTACACGAATGTCTGGACCACCGGCGTCACGCTGCCTGCGGGCGATGTCGACACGGCCTTCTCGTACATGTACGGCGGCGCCACCGGCGTCCCAGGATCGCCGCCGACCAACGCCAATTGTTCTGCGCCGGATGGAGCGCGCAGTGCCGGATCACGATCCATTACGCGAATGCGGCGTCCCCGAACCTGCTGTATCTGCAGAATTTGTGGAGATCTGCCGTCGCGGGTCGCGACCGTGAACGGCGTCGCAAACACACCGGTGACCTGCACCTTGTGCCACAACACCGTCAACGCGAAGAGCCAGCTACAAGTGCCCGCGGGTCAGCTCGACTTGACCGGCAGTGTCATCGAGCGTCGACACGACGGTCGTCACATCTTACGAGCATGTACTGTTCCCTCACGACGAGCAGACGCTTAATATGGGGGCGTTGCAGAATTGACGGTGAACTCCGGGCCCGCCGCCGCCAGTGCCGCTGCTGCGGCGCCGATGGCGGCCGGAAGCGCCGGCGCATCGACGGCGTTCTTGCGGATGTTCGATGGAAGTTTTCAGGACCCGGTACTCGATCACACCGGCTTTTTGACGGTCGGGGAGTTGCGTTTGATTTCCGAATGGTTGGACATCGGCGGCCAGTTCTACAACGATCCGTTTGTTGCGCCCGTAGCGAACTGACCTGATGAGACGTCTGCTCGCGCTGGTGCTGCTGCTGCAGGCGTTACATGTAGGTTCAGCGAACGCTGCGAACCGTCAGCTTCTGGAGCTGGTCGTTTCCGACCCGTTTATCGAAATGCATTCGGGCCCGGGTCGCGGCTATCCGGTGGTGTACGTGGTCGGGCGCGACGAAATCCTGACGGTGCTCTTCAGCCGCACCGATTGGTACAAGGTGCGCGCCGCGCGCGGCGAGGAGGGCTGGGTGCGGCGCGCGGATCTGGCGCGCACGAAACTTACCTCCGGCGCGCCGGCGCCGATTCCGCCGTATCCGGAATTCGCGACGCACCGCTGGGAGTTGGGCGCGGGCTACGGAGTCTACAACCACCAGAACCTGGTTACGGTGTGGACCGATTTCGCGCTCACCGACAGCATCGACGTCGAGGGGGTGCTGGAGCAGGCGCTCGGCAACCTCGACAACCGCTACATCGGATCGATCGGCCTGCGTCACACATTCGTGCCCGAATGGAAGTGGTTTTCGCCCACCGCCGGACTCGGCGGCGCCTACCAGCACATTTCTGACAAAGTGCCGCCCGCGCCGCTGGAGAGCGACAATCAGATGATCTACGCCTCGGTCGGGGCCCGCGGATTCATCACCAGGCGCTTCATGTGGCGCGCCGATTGGCGCCACTATGTCGTCTTGAACAACTTGAACGTCAACGAGGAACTGGAAGAATGGAAAGTCGGCTTGGCAGTGTTCTTTTAGCTGCAGCGCTGCTGTCCGGCTGCAGCTGGTTCCATCGCGGCGACAAAAGGCCGGCGCCGGTGGCCGTGGAGGAGCCGCAGGCGGAGCCTTCGATCGTCGAGCCGCAGGTGACGCGCCGCGAAGTGAAGACGCCGAAGATAAAGTCCAAGGACTTCGAGGCGGGCGCCTACTTCGGCGCGCTGAGCATTCAGGATTTCGGCGTCAATCCGATCTACGGCGTGCGCGCGGCCTTTCACGTGACCGAGGATTTCTTCCTCGAAGCCTATGCGGCCCAATCGAAGGCGGGACAGAGCAGCCTCGAGAACGTTTTTCCCAACATCACGGTCCTCAGCAACTCTGGGAGACAGTTCACGTACTACGACTTGGACGTGGGCTACAACGTACTGCCCGGCGAGGTCTTCCTCGGCCGGGGACGCGCCTTCAATTCAGCGCTCTACGTGACGGTCGGCATGGGCGACGTGAATTTTGCCAAACAGGACCAGTTCGCGCTGAACTTCGGGGTGGGTTATCGCGTGCTGATCACCGACTGGCTTGCCATGCATGTGGACGTCAGAGACCACGTGTTCGAATCCAGCTTGTTTGGCGTCGACAAGAACGTCGACAACGTGGAAGCCACGCTCAGTTTGACTACTTATTTCTAGGTTTTTTGCCGAGTAATCAGGAGAGGACAATGCACATCTCAACCGCGAAATTCATCAGGCGCTGCGCGATGGCGGCAATCGTCGTCGCATCCACCGCATTCGCCGCCGATGCCGGCGGCCCCGCACCCGCATTCACGCTCGAAGCGCTGTCCGGCGGTCAGGCCGCCTTGAGCCAGTACAAAGGCCAGGTGGTCATGGTCAATTTTTGGGCGACTTGGTGCGGACCCTGCCAGCAGGAGATGCCGCTGCTCGATCAGATGTACAAGAAGTACAAGCCCGCCGGCTTCACCTTGATCGGCGTCAACGTCGACAAGGAGGCTCCCGCGGTCAAAGAGCTGCTCGCGCGCAAGCCCGTGAGCTTTCCGGTACTGCTCGACCCGGCGAACCAGGTGAGCAAGGCGTATCACGTGGACGAGATGCCGAGCTCCGTGATCATCGATCGCAAGGGCGAAATCCGCTACATTCATCGCGGCTACAAGCCGGGCGACGAGAACGATTATCAGGACCGCATCCGCCAGCTCATCCGGGAGTAGTCCATGCGTAGCCTCCGCACCGCGCTGTTGGCCGGCACCGTGCTGCTCACGGCGGCCTGCAGCAACATTCAACCCTGGGTGAAGCCGTACGAGCGCGACCGCTTGGCGGATCCCATCATGGCCTGGGAACGGGACGCAATCTCGACAGCGTACTTGGATCACATTCGTGAGGCTCGTGAGGGATCGCGCGGCGCTACCGGCAGCGCGGGCGGCGGCTGCGGCTGCAACTGATGGAGATGGCGCGCGCGCATCGGATTCTGGGCCGCCTGGCGGTGCTCACGGCGGCGCTGCTGCTGGTGCGCGCCACCAGCGCCGACGTGCTGCCCGACGACCGCGCGGACCTCTTCTACAGCAAGTACAGCGGCGGCGGGATGAACATCACCGGCGAATCCGTCCTGGCGCGCAAGAAGATCACCGAAAACTTTGCGCTGGAAGCGAGCTATTTCGTCGACAAGGTCAGCGGCGCTTCGATCGACGTGCTTAGCCAGGCGAGCCAAATCAAGGACGAGCGCAAACAAAAGACGGGCACCATCGAATACGTCCACGACAAGACCACCTATTCGCTGTCCTACATCAACAGCGTGGAGCGGGATTACAAATCCAATACCACGAGTTTTTCGCTCAAGCAGGACATGTTCGGCGATCTGACCACTCTGACGCTCGGCTACGCCCATACCGACGATGGAGTCGGCGAGAACGACGGCACCGCGTTCGTTCCGGTCATCGTATGGTTGGGGCACGCGCAAAGCGACAGCTACGATGTCGGGGTTTCGCAGATCCTCACCAAGAATTTCATCGCCGGCTTGGACGTGAACGTCATCTACGACAACGGGTATCTGGCGAACCCCTACCGATCGTATCGCTATCTCGATCCCAGCAACGCCAAGGGCTATTCGCTGGCCAGTCAGATCTATCCCGACACGCGCACCAGCACGGCGGTTCAGGGCGAGGCAAAGTATTATCTGCCCTATCGAGCCGCCGTCACCGGGTCGTACCGGTACTTCACGGATACCTGGGGCTTGGTCGGCAACACCTACGAGCTCGACTACACGCATCCCATCGGCAATATCTGGATCCTCGAGGGACGGCTGCGCTACTACAAGCAGAACAGCGCAAATTTCTACAGCGACCTGTACCAATTTGCAGGCCAGTACAACTTCATGGCGCGCGACCAGGATCTGGCGGCGGGGGAAAACACCACGATCGGCGCGAAAGTGACGTATGCGTTCCTGCCCGAGGGTTGGAAAATGTTCAAGCGCGCCACCGCCACTTTCGACGTCAGCCGCATCGAGTTCCATTACCTCGATTTTCGCAACATCAAGTATTACGGGCTGCCGCAGTATCCGCCGGGCACAGAGCCGTTGTACAGCTTCAACGCCACGGTGTATCAGATTTATATTTCGATGTTCTTCTGATCCGAGCCGGCCAGTCCGCGCCACCATACCAGGAGCATGGGGGCGAGGGCCGCCGCGATGGCGGTGGTGTCGGCCACCCAATCCCAGAAATCCCGGTCCCGATGCACGATGTCGAGCCCCTGCACCAGCTCGATCAGGGCGCCGAAGGCCGACAGCAATACGGCAATGACGAGGAGGTTGCGCCTCGGGAACGCCGCCCCGGCCAGGCCGGTCAAGGCATAAAATGCGATGAAGTGTTCGGCCTTGTCCCACGGCACGAGATGCCAGGCGCGCGAGGGAGGGATGACGGCGCTGTAAAAGGTGAAAATCAGCGCCGCAAAAAATGCGGCCTGCGCCAAGCGAACGAGCAGCGATACTATGCGCACGCGGTGTCCAGAAATCAGCAGCATAGCAAATAAGCTTGGCCGGGACGGCCGGATAGGGCGGCAGTTCAGCCTTGTGATCGCCCGCCTGCCGCTGCGTTCCTGACGCTTACGCCGATCGCGGGATAATCAGTGAAAAGCCCGTCGATGCCCCGCGCCAGATAGCGCGCGATTTCCGCGGACAGGTCGCCGTGCGCCGCAGGGGCCGCGCCGGCCTTGAGATCGGCGGGCAGAAACTCGTTTTCGGCGCGAAACGTCCAGACGTGAACGGCAAGCCCGAGCACGTGCGCTCGAGCCACCGCATCGGCGCTTGCCAGCGACTTCTCGATGCCGATTGCATCTGCGTATTCCGCTATCCGCCCGAGGTCGCCTATCTCATACTCCAGCAGCTGCACCAGCGGCAGACGCGTCATCTCGCGCAGCTGCCGCAGGTTATGCGGGTCGAAGCTTTGGATGAAGACCGGCGAGCCCTCGCGGCCATACCCGAAGGCCTGCAGGGTCTGCAGGACCGCCGCCTCCTGGGCGAGGCCGAGCGCGGCGAAGTGCGCGGGATGCTTCGTCTCCGGATACACTCCGATCCCGGGCTGGCTGCTGCGCCGGCGGTTAGCGTCGCGCACCAGCTGCATGATTTCCTCGAAGGTCGGAATCGAAAATCGACCGTCGAATGCCCGGTTCGCCGGGCGCAATTCCGGCAGCCGCTCGCGGGCTCGCAGCGTCTTGATTTCCGCCAGCGTGAAATCCTCCGTGAACCAGCCCGTCATGGGCTCGCCGTCGACCACCTGGCTGCGCCTGCGCGCCGCAAATTCCGGGTGGTCAGCCACATCCGTGGTGCCGCTGATCTCATTCTCGTGCCGTGCCACCAGCACGCCGTCCCGCGTCATCACCAGATCCGGCTCGATATAGTCCGCACCCTGATCGATCGCGAGTTGGTAACTCTCGATGGTGTGTTCCGGCCGCTCACCGCTTGCCCCACGGTGCGCAATCACGATGACCCGTGGCAAGCGGTTGTGCATGCGCAGTAGTCTAACGCATGCGCTAAACCGTGAGAGTCAATCAGCGTCAGCCGAGCCGATCGAGGCTCCCCGCAGGGAGCCTCGGGCACTCGGCAGCCGCAGCGACCGGCCGCAATCCCTAACGCGGCGGCGCCAGCGGAAATGCGCTCGATTCGTAGGCCGCAATCACACCGTTGGTGCCCGGCGCCCACGGGGTGCGCTCCTGCACTTGCTCGCTACGGCGGTCCGCCCGCACCGAAGTAGGCCGCGCCGCAAATGCCACCCCGATGGCAAACAGCGCCACAGCCATCACCATCACCTTTCCACGGTACATGTCGGTTCCCGTCACTGCGCACGCGGCGGATTGACCCCCGGATCGTCCGACACGGCGAAGCGCGGCGGATTGACCCCCGGATCGTCCGACACGGCGAAGCGCGGCGGATTGACCCCCGGATCGTCCGACACGGCGAAGCGCGGCGGATTGACCCCCGGATCGTCGGACACGGCGAAGCGCGGCGGATTGACCCCCGGATCGTCCGACACGGCGAAGCGCGGCGGATTGACCCCCGGATCGTCCATCCGTGCGAACGCGGAACTGCAGACTGCGCAGCATGCGAATAAAGCGATTAGACTTGCTTTCATATGGTTGCTCTCGTTGTGTGTGATCGATAAGGGCTTACGTGCAGGCCGTGAAATTATGGCGGCCCCGTCCGTAACAGCGACACCGGAACATAAATTCCATCACGCTGCACCGCGACAATTTGCGCGGCACACGGCCCGAGGGCCCTGCGGCGAGCGACCGAGCGGTTATGACTGAAAATCCGGCGATGCCAGGGCCCGCAAACTTCACGCAGCTGCTCACCGAGTGGCGTTCGGGGCATCCCCAGGCACTGGAACGATTGACCCCCCTCGTGTATGAGGAACTGCGCCGCCTGGCCCGCAACTTCATGCGCGCCGAGCGCGGCAGCCACACCCTGCAGGCGACGGCGGTCGTCCACGAAGCGTTCCTGCGGCTTATTCACGCAAACGTCGCATTGCAGGATCGCGCACATTTCTTTGCGCTGGCCTCGCGGCTCATGCGACGCGTATTGGTCGACCACGCCAAGGCGCGATCCCGGGCCAAGCGCAACGCCGGCGTGCGCGACGAGCACGCTGAAGAGGAGCACCTGCGGAGCGGCGCAAGTTTCGATGTCATCGCCCTCGATGAGGCTCTGGAGAGCCTGACGCAACTCGAGCCTCGCCTGGCGCAAGTGATCGAGCTGCACTATTTCGGCGGCTTGACCTACGATCAGATCGCCGCTGCCGCGGGCGCGTCGACCGCGACCGTGCATCGTGAGCTTCGACTGGCGCGCGCCTGGCTGCTCAACGAGATCGTCGGCAGCGATTCCAAATGATCTCTCGCGCGCGCTGGCAGCAGATTCAATCGCTGTTCGAGCAGCTGATCGACAGCGGCCCCGCCGAATGTGCGGCTCGCTTGGCCAGTTCGTGCGGCGACGACGCGGATCTGCGCCGATCGGTCGAATCGCTCCTCGCTTCGGACCGCAGGACCGAAGATCCGCTGCTGAATGCGATTGGCGAAGCGGCCGAATCACTTTTGGTGGAGCACCAGGACCGCTTGGTCGGCGCGCATATCGGCCACTATCGCGTCGTGTCCATTCTCGGGCACGGCGGCATGAGCACGGTGTATCGCGCCGAGCGCGACGATGCGCAATACCGGCAGACCGTCGCCATCAAGGTGCTGCACCATGCGACATTGCACCCGCGGCTGCGCAGCCGCCTGCACAGCGAACGCCATATTCTCGCCACGCTCGACCATCCGTCGATCGGGCGGTTGATCGACAGCGGCGATCTCGACGACGGCACACCCTATCTGGTGATGGAGCACGTCGACGGCGAATCCATCGTCGCCTACTGCGATAGCCGGACGCTGTTCATCCGCGAGCGACTCGAGCTGTTCATCCAGGTCTGTGCGGCGGTTCAGTTCGCGCATCGCAATTTGGTCGTACACCGGGACATCAAGGCGGCGAACATCCTGGTGACCGGCGATGGCACGCCGAAGCTGCTTGATTTCGGCATCGCAAAATTGCTGGCTCCGGAAAGTCTGTCGCACACGCTGCCGGTGACCCGCCTGCAAGAGCGCATCCTGACCCCCGAGAACGCGGCTCCCGAACAAGTACTGGGACGGCCGATCACGACCGCCACCGATATTTACGGACTTGGCGTGCTTCTGTACCAGCTGCTGACCGGCCGGTCACCCTACCGCCTCCTGAGCTACAGCCAGCTGCAGCTCGAACGGGCGATCTGCATGGACGACCCCCTGCGGCCGAGCCAAATGGTGGTCGCCAAGACTCGGCAGCGAGACCGACGGCGACCGCAGCCGCATCTCCGATCGCCGCGGCCTGTCACCGCAGCGGCTGCGCGCGCGGCTCAGCGGGGACTTGGACTCGATCGTGGCGATGGCGATGCGAAAAGAGCCCGACCGGCGTTATCCGTCCGTGGAGGCGCTGGCGGATGATCTGAACCGCCATCTGCTGGGCAAACCCGTGCTGGCGCGCCACGGCGACTGGCGCTACCACACGGCGAAGTTCATGCGCCGCCACCTGCTGGCGGTGATCGGCGTCACGGCGGCATTTTTGGGCCTGGCGGTCATCGCGGGAGTCACGCTGTGGCAGAACCAGCGCATCGAATCGGCGCGCCAGGCGACCGTGGTGGAGCGCGATCGCGCTCAGCAGGTGTCGGCATTTCTCGTGGACGTGTTCTCACAGGCCGATCCATTCAACGCGCAGGGACACGAGCCCACTGCCAAGGACCTGCTCGATCGTGGCGCCGCGAAGATCACGGGCAATCTGACCCTGCAGCCCGAGGTCAGGGCACAGCTGCTCGAAAGCATCGGCCTCGCCTACCGGCGGCAGGGCTTGAGCGAACGCGCCATCCCCATGTTCGAACAGGCGGTGGCCATACGCCGCGAGGAGCGCCCGGTCGACAATCACCGGGTGGCCGCAGCGCTCGCGAACCTGGCTCGTGCGCTGACCGACGGCGGTCAATTGATCTCCGCGGAGGCCTATCTGCAGCAAGCGCTCGATCTGTCGCGCGGTGCCGATAAGCAAGCCACCGTGGAAACCGCCGACATCCTGGTGCAGTTCGCGCAGTTCGCGCTGAACGCGAAGAGCGAGCCCGAGCGGGCCCGTACACTCTTCGGCGAGGCGCTCGACATCTATCGCAGCGCGCTGGGCAGCCAGCACTTGTCGGTGGCCGTCGCATTGAGCGGACTCGCGTCGGCCGCGCTGTGGACGGACGATTTCGCGTCGGCCGAACAGTACCAGCGGCAGGCAATCGAAATCTTTCAAGCGACGGTCAGCCGCAACTACCCGGATCACGCCGTTGCACTGGCAAACCTGGGATACATTCTGACGCAGCGCGGTAAATTCGCGGAAGCCGAGCAGTTGTTGACCGAGGCGCTGCAAATCGAGCGCAACGTATTCGGCGAAGACAACGAGCGCTTGGCCCAGACCGAATCGCATCTGGAGCTGCTCTACGATCGGCGCGGCGATTCGGCCCGCGCCATCGAGGCTGCGCAGAGCGCGGTGAGAATCGCGAGCAAGCGGCTCGGACTCAAGCACTATATGACCGGATATTATCTGGACGCTCTCGCGGACCTCTATTTGAAAGCCAATGACCTTCCCGCCGCCGAAGCCAGCGCCAGACAGGCCTTAGCGGTGTTCGCGCAATCGCTGCCCGCACAGCACCTATACATCGCATCCGTGCAGCAGACCCTCGGCGAAGTGCTGTTGCGCCGCGGGTCGCTGGCCGCGGCGGAAGCGGAGCTGCGCTCGGCGCTCGATATGAACACGACGCTCGCCGGCGCCGACAGCTGGCGCACGGCGCGCAGCGCCGCGAGCCTGGGCTGGACATTGATCAAGCGCGACAAGCCTCAGGAAGGCGAACCCATGCTCGTCGCGGCGCGCACCAGGCTGCTCGCGACCGTCGGTGCGCAGCATCCCGCAACTCGGGAAGCCACCGAACGGCTCATCGAATATTATCGCTCCCGCCACCGCGATGCCGACGCCGCACAGGTTCTCGCCGGCACCGACAAGCGTTAAGCTTGCCATGTTGAGCTGTCGATGCGGGGTCCGCCTCGCTACGACGGATGTTCTGCACCAAATGGGGAGTCGTAATGCCAATCGGAACAAAACGCGCTTCGGCGCTGGTGTTGACCGCGATCGCCGCAGTTGCCCAGGTCCTTGTAAATGATGCAAACGCCGGGGCGGCGCGGCAGGAAGGGCTCCTGCTGACGGCGACGGAGGTGCTGGATGACGTGCAGGGCATGCCCGACCAGCGCGTGCCGGACGCGCTGCTGGCGCGCGCCTACGGCATCGCCGTCATTCCCGACGTGATGAAGATTGCCTTCATATTCGGCGGCCGTCACGGCAACGGGGTGCTGGTGGTGCGCGACAAGCTCGCGTCCCCCTGGAGCAACCCGGTATTCGTCTCGCTCACAGGAGGCAGTTGGGGGTTTCAGATAGGCGCGCAATCGTCGGACATCATCCTGGTGTTCACAACCAGGAAAGGCATCGAGGGCCTTGCCGGCGGCAAGCTGACCCTGGGCGCGGACGCCTCGGTAGCGGCAGGGCCCGTCGGACGCCAAGGATCGGCCGCCACCGACGTCTCGCTTGCCGAGATTTATTCCTACGCGCGAACGCGCGGCTTGTTCGGCGGGATTGCGTTGGATGGCAGCATTCTCGGCATCGATGGCTCGGCCAACGCCGCCCTGTACCAGAAGAGCGGTGTCACCGCGAGCGAGATCTTCTCCGGTCAGGCCCCCGCTCCGCCTGAGACTGCGCAGCGTTTCCTCAATCGATTGGCACAGATGACGCATACCGCCGTCAGGGGCACGCCGGCGCCGCAAGCAGACGTGCCGGCCGCCGCCGCCTCGAGCCCGGCGGCAGCGCCGGCGCCGCCTACCGCCGAGGCTCCGCGCACCTATCCGCTGGAAAGTCAGAAATAGCCGGCGAAAAAGGAGGTCCGCCGTGAACGATCAGCTCCCGATGTCGCGCCGTGAGTTCACCGCGCTCTCCTTAGCCGCGGGAATTACCGCCGCGGCCGGTGCGCGCGGCGCGGACAGTCGCGTGGTGAGCGACACCGATGTGCAGGTGAAGACCAAGAGCGGGATGTGCGATGCCGCACTCGTGCATCCGTCGGATCTGGTCCGGTACCCTGCCGTGATCATGTTCCCGGACGCATTCGGGCTGCGCCCCACGATGCGGGACATGGCGAAACGCCTGGCGGAGGATGGCTACACGGTACTCGTGCCGAATCCGTACTATCGCTTGGCCAAGGCGCCCGGGCTGCCCCCGGGATTCGACTTCAACAATCCGGCGGATCGACAGAAGCTCGCCGCCCTGCGCGCTCCTCTGACCAGCGATGCGGTGATGCAGGACGCGACCGCGTATGTAGCGTTTCTCGATTCCCAACCTTCCGTCAAGCGAGCAGCCAAGGTCGGGGTCGTCGGCTACTGCATGGGGGGACCGATGACCCTGCAGGCGGCAGCGGCCGTGCCGAGCCGAGTCGGCGCCGGCGCGTCCTTTCATGGCGGCGGCCTGGTGACCGACAAACCGGATAGCCCTCACCTGCTGGCGCCCAAAATCAAGGCGCAATATTACTTCGGCATCGCGGCCAACGACGACGCCCGTGAGCCCAATGGCAAAACCAGGCTGCGCGAGGCGTTCAGCAATGCGGGGTTGGTCGCCAAGATCGAAGTGTATGAAGGGTGCCTGCACGGCTGGTGCGTCAAGGACATGCCGTTGGCGGACGGAAAGCCCATTTACAACGAGGCGCAGGCAGAGCGCGCCTGGAATGAACTCCTGGCGCTGTTCAAGCGCGCCGCGGTGTGACCCCGCGTGCCGCGCTGCTCGCCTTGGCGCTATGGTGCTGCGGCCAGGCGCAAGCGCGCGCACCGCTGGTGCTGCTCACTGACTTCGGCACGCAGGACGGTGCGGTATCGGCGATGAAGGGCGTCGCCTACAGCGTGTCGCAGGATCTGGTGGTCTCGGATCTGAGCCACGAAAATCCGAGCATCTTCGTCGGCGCTTATCGGCTCTACCAAGCGGAGCAGTTCTGGCCCAAGGACACCGTGTTCGTCGCTGTCGTCGATCCCGGCGTGGGCACGACGCGCCTATCGGTGGCGCTCAAAACACGCACCGGGCATTATTTCGTCGGCCCCAATAACGGCCTGTTTTCTCTGGTCGCCGAACGCGACGGCATCGAGGAGTTGCGCCAGATCGATGAGAACGTGAATCGCCGCAGCGGTTCGGCCGAATCGCACACCTTTCACGGCCGCGACGTATTCGCCTATACGGGCGCTCGCCTGGCCGCCGGCGTCATCGGGTTCGAACAGGTGGGGCCCGCACTCGCACCGCAAATGCTCATCAGCATACCGTACCGCAGAGCCGAGCGCGCCGGCGGAACGGTCAAGGGCATCATTCCGGTTCTCGACGTGCAGTTCGGGAATGTGTGGACCAATATCCCGAAAGCGCTGTTCGACGAACTGCATCCGGATCTGGGAACTCCCGTGCGCGTGCGCATCTACCACCAGGAGCGCCTCGTCGACGAGGCGGTTGCGCCCTACAGGCGCACGTTCGGTGAAGTGCCGGCCGGCGCGCCGCTGGTGTATGTGAATAGCTTGATGAACCTCGCCGTGGCGCTCAACCAGGCCAGCTATTCGGCTGCCCACCACATCGAATCCGGCCCGGATTGGTTCATCGAGTTGAGCCTGCAATCCGGCGCGCCGGCGCCTCAGGGACGGCATGACTGAACCGATCGCCGATCAACCTCGGGCGGAAACCGTCCTGGAAGAGACCAAGGAATGGCTCGATGCGCTCGCTGGCGGAGCCTGCGACGAGGGCGCTTTTTTGCGCGCCGTGCAGCCGCTCACCCAGAAATCTTCCGATGCCGGCTGGGAACTGTTGTCGCTTCTCGACCAGTATTATCGCCGCGGCAGAATCAAGCCCGAAGTGTTCCGAGCGATCAAATCGCATTTCGAATGCCACCTGCTGGGAGCTTCGATCGATATCGAGGTCAGCGCTCCGCTCCCGCAAAAGCACGAGCCGCTTCCGGCGGCCGCGCTCGGCACGGCGATTGCGGCGGACACCGCGCCGGCCGCGGCCGGCGGCGCAACCGCGATTGCCGCGACTCGCGGCATCCGCCGTGAAATCGCCGTGGGCGAGGTGCTGCGCGGCCGCTATCGCATCAAGGGCGTTCTCGGCCGCGGGGACATGGGCAGCGTATTCGAAGCCGTCGATGAGTATCGCCTCAATTTGCCTGGTGTCGGCCAACGACTGGCGGTCAAGGTCCCGCATGGCGCCGTCGTGGAGCGGCCGGAATTGCTGGACGAGATGCGGCGCGAGTTCCAGCATATGCAGTCGCTGTCGCATCCGAACATCGTCCGGGTGCATGAATTCGATCGCGATGGCGACATCGCTTTCTTTACGATGGAATGCTTGAGCGGGCTGTCGCTGAGCCGCGTGTTATCGGCGCGCCACCAGGTTGCCCTGCAACGCTCCCACGCCGTGAGGGTCGTTCGCGCCGTGGGCGCCGCGCTCGCGCACGCTCATGCCCACGGCGTCGTGCACGGTGATCT
This sequence comes from uncultured Gammaproteobacteria bacterium, assembly GCA_963774865.1. Lineage (GTDB taxonomy): Bacteria > Pseudomonadota > Gammaproteobacteria > Steroidobacterales > Steroidobacteraceae > Bog-1198. The sequence continues at coordinate 173,995 of CAVZGU010000010.1, read as the reverse complement.
CAATCCGGAACATATCTTCATCACCGACGACGGCGAAGTGCGCGTGATGGGCTTCGGCGCCGCGCACGCGATGCGTCGCATTCCCGCGATCGCGGATGCCGCATCGGCGGAGCATAAGCCGGGCGCGACTACGCGCTATGCGAGCTGCCAGCTGCTCGAAGGCGCAGCGGCGGGGACGAGCGACGATCTGTATGCGCTTGCATGCGTGGTCTACCTGCTCCTGGCCGGCAGACACCCCTTCCGGGACCAGGCTTCGCTCCAAGCGCGCATGCTGGGATTGCGGCCAACTCGCCCCGCCGGACTCTCCGGCGCGCAGTGGCGGGCGCTGCGCATGGCCCTAAGTTTCGACCGCGAGCGCTGGCCGGCGGATGTCGAGAGGTGGCTGATACCGTTCAACGCACACAGCGCCGCGGAGCGCTTGCCGGCGCTGCCGGCGTTGTTGCGAGTCTCTTCGCCGAAGCGCGGCAGCCGGCTGCGGCCCGCGCTCGTCGCGAGCGTGGCGGCGCTGCTGGCCATCGGGTGGGCGGTGAGCACGAATATCGATTCGATCACACGCGCCGCGGCCCGGCTGAGCCTGATGCGGCATCGTGCCGCTGACGCCGCATCCCCCGCGCATCAGTCCGCCTCGCAATTGCCGCCGACTGCGGTGCCGACTGCGGTGCCGGCCATCGGCGATACGGCCGGCGGCCATCGCGCGCCGCTCAATGTGCGAGTGCCCGGTACACCGCTCGCGGCGACCCCAGTTCACCCCGCACCGCCGCCCGCCCCCGCCACCGCGCCCACGCCGGCACGTGTTCAGCACTCGCGCATCGAATTATCCGCGGCCGCCGTCGAGGTGCCGCCCGCCGAGTCGACTGCGCAGGTCGTGGTTCGACGCAGCGGCAGCGTGCAGGGCAATGCAAGCTTCTATTGGTGGACCGAATCCGGTACGGCAAAACCGGGCCTGGACTTCGTGCCGGTTGCGCGCCATGAGCAATCCCTGGGGGCGGGCAAAGGCGCCGTGAATCTGGCCATTCCATTGATCTCCGATACCACGCGGCGCGAGCCGAAGAGTTTCTACGTGGTCATCGGCGACCCGAGCGACGGTGCATCCCTCGGCGCCCACACCGTGACCATCGTGACCATACCGCCCGCGCAATGACGCACCCAGCTCCTCAACCCACACGGTGACCTGTGAGTCAACGCGTCGCGGGCGGTTCGTGTTCGCGATGGTACCGGTGAATGGTCCAAAGGTAGCATTCCATCAAGGAATTTTTGCCGAGTGCCACCAGTACCTCGTTGCGCCGCCTCGGGGAACTGATTCTTGCGAGCTGCCGGCGAGCCTTGGCAAAATGATTGAGCTGATTTCGGTACTGCCATAGCAGCTCTCGGGTAGCCATCTTGCCCTGATGCAGCTCCCATACGCCGAGCAATACCGCCAGGAATCCCATGAGGAACGTGAGCATGTTCTTCAGCGGTACGCCGATGCCAAGGCGGTCATTGTGTATCGCTTGGCCGAAAACGAACAGAGTCACGATGACGAACAGCATGACCATGAACAGCGCGTTTCGCAGGCGCTGAACCCGCCGGGCACTCTTCTCGAGTCTGGAGACCTTGGCCGCGAAGTAGCGGTACTGATGCTCAATCCACGTGTGTTCTACGCATCGCGATCGGCGGTCGGCGTCTTCAGGCGACGCGGCGGCATGGATGTCGGGCGCCTCGACGCCTTTGAGCACATAGCTGATCCAGCCGAAGCCCCGAAACCGGTCGATGCCGGAAAGGCCGAGCACCTCGGCCGCGTCCACGCGGTGATCGACTCCCGCCAGGCGCAGATAGAATTTGGCGCGCATGGTCTCCGCGATGGCCCGGTAGGTGAGATGCTTGGCGAACCAGCGTCGGCCCCGCAGGAAGTAATACACCCCGAGGCTGGTCGTCAGTATGAGCATATAGGCAATCAGCAGCAGCCGCGCTTCGGTAATTTGCTCATAGATCAGGAATGCAAGCCCCATCGTAAAGGTCATCAATCCGAACAGCATGAAAAGTCGGTCCGAGCGAAGTTGGTAGTGCACGGCCAGCGCGTCGGCTTTGCCGTACTGCGCGTCGATGTTGCCGAGCATCATGTTTTCAGTCACCGGCACGTTCGCCGGCAATGAAGCCACCAACGAATCCGCCGTTCCGACGGCTCCTGCATCCACCAGTTCCTGATATTCGCGGTTGTAGTGATTCAGGGCCTCAAGCTGCTGGGCCAGCTTCACGGGCATGTCGCGCTGCAGTTCCAGCACGTTGTCGCCCACTCCCACGAGAAAGCACGGCATGCCGGCCTGCGCAGCGACGGCATTGCCGCCGCGCGCGGCCGGAGCCCAGTAGACCACGCGCTCCGTCGTGTCCAGCTCGGCGCCGGCTTCCACGAAGGTTATCTTGATGTCTTCACGGCCGGCATCGGTGCGTACGCCAAGATAGCGCAGCAGGGTATCCGCGGTTCCGCCCGGAAGCAGCGAGGGATACCCATCCCAGAGCGCCAGCAAAAGACTGCTGCGGCGAATCAGCGTATCGGTGAGATTTTCATACAGGGCGTCGCGCTGCGAGCTGCCGGCGACACCGTGCTCATCACGCAGGTGTCCGGGCGGCGAAAGTTCGATGCAGCGCACATCGGGCCTCGTCAACAGGCTCTTGAGCAGCACCAGGCTTTGCGCCTCGAAATCATCCGAATAGTGCTCGAGGGCCGCCGGCAGCACGGCCTGGACGTGCACCCCCAAATCCAGCGCGGTCTGTGCCACCAGCAGATCCGCACCCTCCGCCATGCCGACGATGATCTCGAGCTCGGTGTCGGGCAGGCGGCGCTTCAATAGATTTACAAAGTCCGCCACCGCATCGCGAAGGCGCGGCACGTCCGCGGGGTTCAGATCGCGATGACCCGAAACACCGACGACGAACGGAGAATTGGCGGTCGCTTTTATGATGGCCAAGTCGGCAAAACAGTTGGCTGAGGCATATTGCCGCCGCATCATGTCGGCCCGGGGAGTGCAAGGCAACTAATACCTCGCCAGGCCGCCGCATCGCTCGAGCGGGGCAGCACGCACGCGTTCGGCGTGCGCCGGCTCTTGTACGACGGCTTGGGAGCATCAGCCGCGAAGCGCTCGGCCCAAGCGGCGGTGATGGTGCGCCACTCAGCGGCGGTGAGGCGGCCGCCCTTGTAACTACTCCTCTCGACTCTGGCGGGCAGCTGGCCGCCCTTTGGGATGCCCGATGAAGGTCGCGTCACCGGACTTGGCGAAAGTGGCTTCGACTGCGCTCATCGTGCTTGCTCCCTGATCAGGCGGCACGCTACAGGCGCGCGGCCGCCAGCGACGCCTGCGCGACCTCCCCGCGAGCCGCTTTCAAGCGCGGACGATTCACTCGTATACTGCCGGGCTTGGACGCAGACCCCCCCTCTCGATACAAATCAACCGGAAGAAACGGCATGCTGATATCGATTTGCGCGATTGCGCTCGGCGCATCGCTGGGCGCGCTGCTGCGGTGGTACCTGGCGGACCGGCTCAATGCGTCGTTTCCACAGCTCCCACCCGGCACCTTGGCGGCAAACGTCCTGGGCGCTTACTTGATCGGCATCGCCATCGCGGTGTTTCTGGCTTTTCCCGCCATATCGCCCCAATGGCGGCTGCTGACGGTGACCGGATTTTTGGGCGGGCTCACGACGTTCTCGACGTTTTCCGCAGAGGTTGTCACGGCGATGCTGGAAGGCCGCAGCATCTGGGCCGTTCTCGCGATCGCGGCGCACGTTTTCGGCAGCATTGTGATGACGCTGTTGGGAGTCGGCACCGTGCGCGCCGTTCGCGGCCTACTCTAGGAGTCGTTGGGCATCCGCGGGGCCACGGTGTTCTCGGGAGTCGAGAGCTGTGGCGGCGACGAACCAAGCAGCGAGGGCAGACGCCTCGCCCAGATGGTAGCCGTATCATATCCGTGAGCCAACTGCAGACAAGCCAGCTCCGCATGATTAGGGCCGACGATTTGAATACCCATCGGCAATCCTTGTCCGCCAAATCCGGCGGGCACGGCAATGGCGGGGCAGCCGGCCATGGTGATGGGAACCACGCACTTCATCCATTCGTGGTAGGTCTGCATCTTCCTGCCTGCGATCTCCTTCGGCCAATGGGTATTTACGTCGAACGGAAACAGCTGAGCCGTCGGAACAATGAGGTAGTCGTATTCTTCGAAGAACCGCCCGACCGCCCGATACCACTCGGTGCGGACCACGGACGCCGCGGAAATATCGAAAGCCGTCAGCTTTCGTCCACGCTCAACCTCGTAAATCGCCTCCGGCTTCATCAGCGCACGCTTTGCGGGATCATGGTAGTAGGCGAGCAGACTTCCGCCGGCTTGCCACGCTCGCAGCTGCAGCCATGCTCGCCAGACCGCATCAATCGAATAGTCTGGTTGTGCTTCCCGCACCACGCAGCCCATTGACTCGAAGATCTTCAGGGAACCTTTGCAAAGGTCCAGCACGCCCGGTTCAAACGGCAAATAGCCCCGGAAATCTCCCGCCCAGGCGATCCGCTTGCCTTTGAAATCGGCTTCCAATCGCCCTCGGAACTCTTTTCCGTCGCCGATCGTGGACAACGGTACGCGGGCGTCATAACCCGCCTGCACGGACAGGAGCATCGCCAGATCCGGTACATTGCGCGCCATCGGGCCCACGACGCCCATGGACGGCAGCCACCCGTCGGGCGCGCTGGTCGGCACCAGGCCATAGCTGGTGCGCAATCCGAATACGTTGTTCCATCCGGCCGGATTGCGCAGGCTTCCGCCGTAGTCGCTGCCATCCGCGACGGGCAGCATGCGAAGGGCCAGGGAAACAGCGGCGCCCCCACTGCTGCCGCCGGCCGAACGCGATTGGTCGTAGGCGTTGCGGGTGGGACCGTAGACCGGGTTGTAGGTGTGCGACCCCAGCCCGAATTCGGGCGTATTCGTTTTGCCAATGAAAATAGCGCCCGCTGCCCGCAACCTCTCAACCATGATGTCGTCCTCAGCCGGGACGAAGTCCTTGAGGAACGGCGAGCCCATGGTGGTGCGGATGCCTCTGACCGGCATCAAGTCCTTTACCGCCATGGGAAAGCCATGCAATGGCCCCATCAGCTCGCCACGAGCGAGCTGCCGGTCTCGCTCTTTGGATTGCCCGAGCAGCAGCGCCCGGTCTTGCAGGGCGACGATGGCGTTGACTCGCGGATTGACCTTTTCGATGTGATCGAGATACGCCGTCATGACCTCGACGCAGGAAAGCTCGCGAGCTTGAATCGCACGGGCAAGTTTCGCCGCGTCCAGCATCACGATGCCAGACGGTCGGATCGCCGCGGAAGAGTCGCGCGTCACAGGCGTTACGAAATTTCAGTTGCGTTGCGGGCCGTCGGAACCGTTTGCGCCATGCCCTTATTTTACCCTATAAGCAAGGTCCCCATGGCGACGGGCGCCCGATGCGATGTCCGCAGCGGGAACGTCGCGATTGCAAATGGCCCTCGTGTCACCTTGTGCAATCCAAAACCGCATCGACGATGGCGACACCTTCGGACGGCAACAGGTGGCGAACGTCGCGTAGGGCTTGACTGAGTTAACGGCGATTCAAGTACGCCGGTTGATTAAAATCGCCCGGATTTGCCGGTTGACGCGTGGGGGCACATCAGAACTTGTAACGCATGCCAACCGTGGGGTTGATGTTGGTCGTATAGATGTAGCCGCTCGCCACGCCATCGTGCACGCCGCTGTACATCGCGCCCAGGTACGCGTCGAAGTGCTTGTTGAAGTGGTAGTCGGCGTCGAATGAAAAGGCCTCGAAGCTGCCGCTGCAAACACTGTGCGCGGAGGTCGAGCAGCCCGCCTGCTTTCCGGTGCCGTAGGCGTTCTGTTGATAGCCGTAGTAAGCCACGGTCAGATCCAGGTTGGGAATGACGGTATAGCGAACGCCGGTCCAATACACCTGCACGGTTTTCGAATCGCTGTAGGCATCGTTGTTGACGAAGGCGAGAACGTAATCGCCGATGTCGTTGAATCCGGCGCTCAACGGATTCGCTGGGTTGGCATACTTGATGTGCATGTAGCCGGCGAAGAATTTGAACGGGTCGTAAGTTGTACGACGCCATGAGCGAATACGTCGTATTGTCCGAGATGGTCGCCGCCAGAGAATTCGACGGCGAATACCCCAACGCCGGCAGCTCGGCAACTTGAGCGGCGGTCAAGGATGATGCCGTGATGGCGCTGTTGAGCTTCGAATAATACGCATCGACCGACGCGCCTGCGTATTCACCGCCGATATCCGCCTGGACGGCGGTGTTGGCCGCGCCGTTGGAACCGTTGAACTTGTAAAGAGCACCGAGGTGCACCGCATCGTTGAAACTTACAACGTACTTCGCCGTCGAATCGAGCCGGTTATCTTCGCTGCTGCCGCCGCCGGGATACGTATTTGATGCGCCGAGCAGGCCGAATGCGGTAGCAAGGTAATTCGGGTCGTACTTGATGGTGCCTTCCGAGAGCAACGTCACCTGACGGCCGAAGGTGAGGATTCCGAACCGCTCCGATTTCAGCCCGACATAGGCGGTCTGAAAGGCCTGTCCCGCCGAGCTGCCGTCGACACCGACGCTTTGGGCGGCCAGGGGTCGACCATTGTTCACAGCCAACGATTTCAGAGAATCGGCGATTTCGCCGGACTGGGGATTGAAGAAGGTCTCCACCTGGAATACGGCCGACCAATCGTCGTTCAGGGCCTCGATACCCTGCAGGCCGACTCTCGACTGGCCCATGTTGCTGGGTGTGAGACCGGTCACCGACTGGCTGCTGTTCTGCCGCACGATGTTCCCGCTGGCGGCCGGACGATAGGGGGTGAACGGCGCACTATGCGTATCGTATTGCAGGCCGATATCGATCACCCCGTACAGCGTAATGCCATGCCATGTCAGACTGTCGTCGCCGGAGATGCCCGGTCCGGTCTTCTGCTGCGCGAGCGCGGGGAGCGAAGCGGCCAGGGCGCTCAATAAAGCCAATCCGCACCACCCCAGCCTCAAAGCGCCCGAGCCCGTCGAAGAAGGGCTGAACCCGAGCGCCAGGTAAATTCGTGCATTCAGACGCATGCCACTTTTCTTATTCATTTGCTTTCCCTCAACTCTTGCACGCTTATAAGTTGTTATTCACACTAATACGATAGGAATTATATGAATTAACGGCAACCTGTCAAGTGCAGTAACATAGGGAAGCTGACGAAACAGGATTGCTCCCGGTGCTCTCGCAAAAAACCCGTTACGCGCTCAAGGCCCTGCTGGAACTTGCCGCACTTCCCGCCGGCACCACGTTATCGGCGGCGGCGATCTCCGAGCGGCGCACCATTCCGGTCAAGTTCCTGGAGGCCATTCTTGTCGAGTTGAAACGCGATGGCTTGGTTCGCGGTCAGCGTGGGCGCAGCGGTGGATACCAACTCGCGCAGAGCGCCGGAGACATTTCCTTTGGTGATGTGGTACGGCTGATGGAGGGACCGCTGGCTTTGCTTTCCTGCGTCAGTGTGACGCAATACCGTCGCTGCGCGGACTGCGCTGACGACCGGACCTGCGAGTTGAAGAAGGTTTTTCGCGCCGTGCGCAACAGTACGGCGGCGATTCTCGACGGGTGGACACTGGCTGATGCGCGGGGCGAGAGCGGCCCGCTGGAAACTCTCGTCGGTGCGTCGACGGCAAATAAAGCTGGCCGGCGTTCATCCGCCAGGCCGATGCGGCATGCATGATGCACGCTCGCAGTGACGCTGCTGATCGACACGGTACGAATCCTTTGGACACGAGGCTCATCCATCGGCACTATCGGCCCCGTGGAGCTTCTGAATTCGATCATCCAGCTCACCTATTGTCGCCGCAAGCGAATTCGCGTTGTCGCGAATCTCGGCGCGGAACGTATCGTGCATCTGAGTCATTCGATCGGCCAGATGCTCCAATTCATCGTGCATCACGGTACGTAATTCGGTAAAGCGCGAGGCCTCTGCCTGATCAGCAAGCGTTCGTTGTGCGGTCAATTCCTTCGCCTGTCGGCGAAACTCCAGCAGTATCGCGCTCCAGGAAACAGCACTATAGATGCCAAACGTGAATGCGATCAGCGTGAGGATTGCAAGCATCACCAGCCCTATGGGCACCTCGATGCTGGAAAAAATGAGACTGACTTTCGCGGGCGCAGCAAATATTGACCTGTTAACGACCACGAAGGCCGCAATCAACAACATGACCAAAACGATGAGCAGTGTCCGTGTACGCATCGCTGACCTCTACGTTGGTTTATGATTGAGGAGAGACGGATCCTGAAGTCTGATCTGCATTTTAGCCATATCGGGACGATTGCGGGCGCAGCGGCCACGTATGCGTTCAGGCCGCTTCTTTGGCGGCGCTTTGTCCAGCGATGCGACCGAAGGCCAGAATCTCCGCGATGTTGCCTCCGCCGGCGGGATAGAGTTGGCCGTAGATAGAGCCCAACTCGCCCGCCGGACGGTCGACTTCAGTCCATCGATGTAATGTGTTCCGGCGTGACCTTGTAGATCACTCGTACTTCGCCGGGCTGTCGAAACGGGTATTTATCCTGATCCAGATACTTCTTCGCCATTTTATCAATGTGCGCGTCCGCGCCGTTCGTCGTGCGTTCGCTCACGCGACCACGGACTTCGAGGTATCGATACGGATTGTCGGGATCGGCGATCGACATGGACACACGACCATCACGTTGCAGGTTCTTGTCCTTCTGCCGCCCGGCCGCGGTGTTGAAGAGCACGCGTTGACCATCGTAGTCGATCCACACCGGCGTTGCTTGCGGTTCTCCGCCGGGCATGAGCGTCGCCAGATGCGCGAACGCCTTCTTGCTAAACAGATCGAGAAACTTGTCCGGAATGACGGGTTTACTCATGCGGTTCTCCGTTTGTATCCAGTTGCCGGAAGCTTAGCGGAGATCCGCCTTTTTCGGTATCCCCCGCGAAAGCATGCATAATGAGGCCGGCTGTCACCGATACTCGACGAGATGGGTACTGCGTAGGAATACGGATTGACTTGAGCCACCCATCGACGATGCTAGTGTGCGGCATCGGAGGTTTAAATGATTGCTCGTGTCCGACATAGGTTCTTGGCGATCATAAGTGCGACGATGCCGCTCGTCCTGGTATCCGTCCCGGCACGTGCTCAGGATTATTCCAGTTACACGGGTGCTCAGCTGTACAAGCGCTTTTGCTCCAGCTGCCATGGCGATAACGCTCGCGGCGATGGCACCGTGGCGAAGAGTTTCAAGGTAGAGGTGCCGGACCTCACACGCATCGCTCACCGTCATGGTGGCGTTTTTCCGGCGGAGCAGATCCGTAAGATCATCGACGGCCGCACGACTCTGCCACCCCATGGTTCGCGGGATATGCCGGTGTGGGGTTTCGATTTCTATCTAGAAAATCAGAATGCCGGGTATCCGGATCCGCAGCGGCGCACCGATGATCTGATTGCGCGCCTGACCGAATATCTGCGGACCATTCAAATCGAATAAGCTTCAGTTTAGGGCAGCAGCAGACATTTTCATCATACACCATAGAGTAAACGAGGGGTACTGACCAAGCGTGTAGGTCACCGCTCCAGTGCCTGTTGTCGGAACGATAGCGGGCCGGTGGACTTCCGATTTCGCGCTTGAGGGCCCGGTTGAACGCGGCCTCCGATTCTCCGCCACTCGCGGCGTTCATGTCGTAAAGATCCACAAACGAGACGCGCGTCACGTTTCGCCTCACGCGCAGAACGCCGATGCGTAGTGTTGAACTACGATTTGGCTTAGAGGGCCAGTATGATGACAAAAATCGCAATCACCGTGCTCGCCGCATTCACGCTCGCTGGATCGACGGTGTCAGTTGCGAGCGGTGAACCGATCCACTCTGGCTCCAAGCCGAGCTCTTTCGCCCCGCAGCCTCATTCGAATGACCACACGTATGGTGCGCCGATTGAGACGCCTATCGTGGGCCAATCGAGGGCTTCTCGCCACAACCATCTGCGGAAGAAGCGGTCTACGAGCGCAAAGATCCGCGATGCGCAGAAAGCGCACGTGCGCCAGCACAAGGCGCGACCCATAGGGAAGAGTTGAAGCCCTCCAACGGCACTAGTCATTTTTCCGTCGACCTCCGCGCCTGCGGCTTTCGAGGCCCTCAAACCAGCGGTTTGTCTCTGTCGCTCCGAACAGGCGTCGATCGCTGTCGCGGCGGTCGGCATTCTTGCGGAACTTGCACGAACAATTCGTCGGCATCGTACAGGCCTCCAACGGCAGCCGCGGTGCTTCGTGCAGCAGATAGGGCCTTCCCGCAGCGTGCATCGCCGCCGCGCAGCACATGATGCTCGGCGCGATCGAGACGGCGCGGAAATCGCCGCCGGTGTTCGACCGCTTTGGTCTCGCGATTGGCGTGGGCTTCTTCGCGGGGTGCTCGCGCGACATCTGTCCAAGCAGCTCTTTCAGTACGTTGATCATGACGGCGTTCCGGTGATCGACTTGGCGACTATGCATAGGATTCAACGTCAATACGTGCGCATCTGTCCTTCAATCTACTTTTTTCTTCCCACGCGGATTCTGCGCCTACCATCGACAGGAACAGTGCCACAGCAGACAGACATCGCAGACACGCATGTGTGAGCATTGCGATGAGTGCCTCACACCACGCGGCAGTAAGTTAAATGGGGTGGCCGCGTCGAGATGGCGGCTCCGGGTACGCATCCAATACCCAATGTGGATCCCCAGACTGGGGCATGCCAAGCGTGCGAGGTTGATCCACCATCTTCCATGAAAAATCATTACCATTGGCATAGGATGAGAACATGAAAAAGGCGGGCGCGAGCCAAGACCAGCCGGCATCGGAGCTCATTTCGAAAAGAATCGCCGAACTCGGGGACTGGCGCGGGGAAACCCTGAGCAGAATGCGCAAGCTCATCAGGGAAGCAGACCCGGACGTCGTCGAGGAGTGGAAGTGGAGGGGCACCCCGATTTGGTCGCACGACGGCATCATCTGCACTGGCGAATCCTACAAGAATGTAGTGAAGCTTACCTTCTCCAAGGGCGCGTCTCTGAAGGATCCGGCCCGTCTCTTCAACTCGAGTCTCGGCGGAAACGCACGCCGCGCGATCGACATCCACGAAGGAGAGGAAGTTGACGAGTCCGCCTTCAAGGCGCTGATTCGCCAGGCGGTCGCCCTCAACAGTTCTGGCAGGTCGAAATCTTCGAAGAAGACGAAGTCCTAAGGGCTTCTGCCCCTGAACAGATCCGACTGGGGTGTGGTGGCGGAGGTGTCGTGCGGTCCGAGTTTCGCTCACCTGTTTCGTCCAGGTTGTGCGCCAGGTCGGCGGCACGTATTAAAGCGGGAAGCCCCTCGGTGTTCTCCCTTCGTGCCTCGCTGTGCACTCTCGCTGCATAAGCCGTGGTCCGAGAGAAGGAGACTACGCGCAATCAGCACAAGGCAGCTCTTCAGAAAGCGAAGCTCAGCGTGAGGAGGTTCTGACCACGGTTTCCCGCTCTGATCCATGCGTCAGACCAGTGGCGAACGCCCAGCTCGACCGCGCTGAGGTGCTTACCAAGATCGAAGCGCACGGCGACTAGGTAGGCGAAATTCCAGTTGGTGGCCTCCAGGTAGTCGATCTCCGTCCGGTAGTTGGCGCCGAATCCCAGATAGAGCTTGCCCAGCCGTCGGTCTAGCACCTGCCAGCGTCGCATGGCGGTGAATCCCCAGTAGGGGTTAGCCGCATGGTAGTCGGCAGACACGCCACTGATCGGAACACTTTGCGCAGTCGCAAAACGATAGGCACCGAGTTCCCAGCGACTGTTATCCAGCTCGAGCGTCCCCTCCAAGACCAGTCCATCGGTCCAGGCGACGTGGCTGAATGTTGTACCGCCACCGATCAGCAGATCGCCGTGTTCCCAAGACTCCAGCAAGCCCTCGGCGGAAGAGGTAGCCGGTGCGCCTGCGGCGAGCGTCATCACACAGACCAGTGTGGGCGCGAGAAACCTGCGGCGCCGAGCAGTCCGTGGACTCGACAGACCTAAAACGCAAAGAACTGATGTTACCTCCATGGCACCGTGAATCTCGCACAACCGCGCGTGAATTACGCCATCGATTACTTCTGGTGCTAAGGGGGTCGTTGCCGCTTGCTTTCGACCGAAATCAGCCGACGCGGTCAGTGGTCACGCGGCATGACGGTGTGCCTGTGCCGCAGGCATGAGCGACTATCCCGACGAAGTGGAGCAGCATAGAGCAGCGGTCGTGATTCTAGTAAAGTTTATTGATATTAGGCACCGCAAACGCGTGCAAGATGCGCCGGTTCGCACGAACTCACGGTGTTTTATATTAATCGATGGTCACATGAACAGCAACAATACGCGCGAGCTTCTGGTCGAGGCCGCGAATCGAGCGGCTAACTACCTCGAGGGGCTGCATCTCAGAGACGTTCGGCCGTGCCGCCGGCGCGCTTCTGCCTGTACTTCGCGTGCGCTCGCGCGGCCGTGATGGTCTGCTACTTCGTCGCGAACCCGCATACGCCGGTGTTCGCAGCGGAAGAGCGCGATGTGCTCGTCATCGGTGTGCTCGCCTACCTGCTCGACGGCACCGGCTGGATCATGTACTTCCAGTCGATCATCGCGGGCCCGATTACGATCGTGGGTACGCTCTCGGCCGCCTATCCCGCGCTCACCATCGTGTTCGCGCACTGGTTTCTTGGCGAGACGCTCTCGCCGCTCCAGTACGGCGCGGTAACCCTCGTGATCGGCGGCTGCATCGGGCTTGCCTATCAGCCGGCGGACGCCGCGAACAAGGTGATCGGGCGGGCCTGGATCCCGCTCGCGTTCTCAGCCCTCGTGCTGTGGGGCGGCGCTCAGACGATCGTCAAGTACGACTACAGCCTGGGTGCCACTGACGCCAACATGGCGCTCTACAGCATGATCGGCGCGCTGCTCACGCTTGGCGTCTACGGGCTTTGGAAGGGACGCGCCGGCACGCACTCCGTGATCGAGTGGACGCGCTCGTTTCTGCCGATGGGGATGATGGCGTCGGGCGACCTTGGCGTGCTGATCGCGAGTCGCTACGGCAAGATCTCGATCGTGACGCCGCTGACCGGCGCCTACCCGCTTGTCACGCTCGCCTTCGCGGCGCTCGTGCTGCGCGAGCGGATCATGCTGCTGCAGTGGGTCTGCATCGCCGCGATCCTGGTCGGCATGTTTTTCTGCACCTCCTGAAGGCGGCCCCGCGCCCACTTGCAACTCCGCCGGCAATCGGTGGTTGCGTTCGTGCGCTCGAAACGGCGAGGGGCTTCCTTCGCGCCTGAGCCAGAGTTGGAAAAGAGAAGACCGTCGACAAACCATTGATTCACGGTCAGCAATGGTCGGTCGACGATCCGTGCGATAGCCTACGCGCCAGCGCTCCCCATGAATTTCTCGGCGCGGCGGCGCAACTCATCAGGGGGGATATCCTCGATGTGTGTTGCGAGGGTCCATGTGTGTCCGAACGGATCTTGCAGCGTCCCCGATCGATCCCCGTAGAACTGGTCTTTGACGGGTTGCAGCTCCTTTGCGCCGCTTGCGACCGCTCGTTTGAAGACCTCGTCCACGCGCTCGACGTATACCATCAGGCTCACACCGGCTCCGCCCAACGATTGTGGGCTGCGGTGGCCCATTGCAGGATGTTCGTCTGCGAGCATGACGGCCGAATCGCCAATCCGAATCTCAGCGTGACCGATCTTGCCATCGGGGCTTGGCATGCGCATCAGCTCAGTGGCGCCGAATGCACGTTTGTAGAAATCGATAGCGTCGGCAGCTCCTTTGATGATGAGATAAGGAGTGACCGAGTGATAACCGTCTGGAATTGACTTGGTCGCCATGATCTTCCCTCCACATTCAGTGGTTGATTGGGTAAACACATGGCCATTTTAGAATTTGCGCATGTCAATGCAAACCGCCCTGAGTCCGCTTCCAATGAGCCGTTGCAGCCAGACTGGGACGCTATTTAACGATGGGGGGAGCTAGATGTGCTTTGGGAGTACGCGATCAGGCACGGGCTGCTGAAAAATCCCAACGGGTACGGCCATCGGGAGATGCGGAGTTCCCTTTAAACTCGTGGAGTTACAAGTCGGTGACAAGGTGTAGTCGCTGATGTGCCCCTGTTTCCTGCGTGTAACCAGAGGGTTAGCGGCTGGCAACATCGAAGATCCTAACCCCCTGTTTCTAGGGTGAAAATAGGGTCAAACCAGCTCTTACGCCTTCTCCCCCACCGCTAACTGCGCGGATTTGAAGGGGACCCCGCAGCCCCCAATCCCGCAGTATCCATCCGGATTCTTCGCGAGATACTGCTGGTGATAGTCGGCGCTGAAGCTGGAAATCCCACAGAAACCGCGCGTTTACTATGTCGGTTCGCCTCTACCGGTCGACTTTCGGTAGACGTTGACATCCGACCAGCTGTAGAGGTAGACATCCTATAGGATGTCACATATAATATCTCGATGAGAGTGGTGCTCGACACTTCCGTCCTGGTTGCTGGTCTCAGGAGTCAACCCGGGGCCAGCAACAGAGCACTGCGCGCAGTTGCCGAGAAGCGATGTATTCCGCTTGTGACGACGGCTGTATTCCTTGAATACGAAGCCGTGTTGCTGCGACCGGAGCAGCGGCTTGCAACAGGGATGAGTCCCGAGGATATCGAAGGATTCCTTGCGGCTCTAGCGAGCGCCGCTGAGCCGGTTGAGGTCAACTTTATGTGGCGCCCGCAGCTTCGCGATCCAGCGGATGAACTGGTACTCGAGGCCGCGGTGAACGGCAGGGCCGTAGCCATCGTGACGCACAACGTTAAGGACTTCCGGTCAGGCGCCGAACGATTCGGGGTTGCAACGCTGACGCCTTCCGAGTTCCTGAAGGAGTTACGAAAATGAGCAAGAGTACCTATCCGCTGAAACTACCCAATTCCGTCAAAAACGCGGCCGCGAAGCTCGCGAAGATCGACGGCGTGTCGCTAAATCAGTTCATTGCGGCAGCGGTCGCAGAAAAAGTCGGCACGTTGCAGACGGCGCAAGTATTTCTGAAGGAAAGAGCGGGTACGGCGAAGCCCAAGGATCTCCTCAAGTATCTGCGGCGTGCTCCGAAGGTGACTCCGCCGGATAACGACCGAATTTAGATCTCTGGGCGCCCTCATAAAGGCAGGCGTGCGCATCTCAGAATCATGAAGCGCAGACTCCTTTGGAACAGAACCTGGGTTGGTGGCGCGCATTTCCATTCGAATGCGGAAATCCCAAATGTCTGGTGTCGGTAACAGAGCAATATCCGAGAGAGACTCATTGGACGGTATCCTCCAATGGCCGACCCCTCGGGACGTTCTGGCTCGTACGCCGGCAGACTTCGCATTTTATTCGCACGTCGGGATTCAAAGCGTCGCCGACGGTGACAAAGTGCCCACCGTGGGCAATAAGTCGATGGACTTCTCGGGATTTCTCGAATCTCCGGTGCAACGACCGCTCCTCGCCACGGCCGGGAACGACGAACCGCCTTCCCGGCGGACCATCCTGCAGCCCGGTAGACGGTAGACTTCCGGGACCTGGCTGCCCCAGGGAGGCCTTGATGGCGTCGAGATGCTCAGTACGCTCGCTGAGCACCAGTACCTTGCGACCTTGCCCGAACGCCCCGCTGACTTCGGCCGCGATGGCGTCGGTCCGTTCCTGGTCATTGCAATTCGAGCGCTCGCAACCGGCTGTTTCTAAAAGCCTTTCCGCCTTACCCGGAGATTATCGAGCATAGTCGGCGCTGAAGAAACTCAAGGACGGAGTTCTGGCGTCATGGTCGCTCGGCCGGTAGACCTCCTGTGAACCTCGACGTCGATCCAATTGAAGACCAAGCCATCAGTCCGATGGGAAGCGACGTCCGGGTTCGGGACCCCTAACTGCCTTCCGCGACTGTCTCATTCAGGGTCAGCCGATCTACCAGCCCACTGCTTACGGGTTACCGAACCACTTCTCATAAAGCCGCTGATATGAGCCGTCCTCACGAAGCGCCAGCAACGCAACGTCAATCCTCTTGCGCAGGGGGCTGTCCAACTGCACCATTATGGCAACCGGCGCATCGTTGATTTCAGGGCCGACCATCTTCACTTGTCCTTTTCCTTCGTGCGCCGCGTAGTAGCGCAGGATCGGCGCGCCCGTCACCACGGCATCCGCCTTTTTATCCAGAAGAGCTTTGAACACTTGATCGATCGTCGAGAACTCCTGGACCTGCGCGCGATGTTCCCGAAGATAGTCGACCGCGATTGTGTGCTCGAGCGTGGCGACCTGCTTACCTGCGGCTCCGATTCCTTCCCCGAGGACTTTCCTAGGTCCAAAACACCGGTAGACTTCCGGTAGACCTCAACGCCGGAAAAACACTGCGTTTTCCCGCAGAAAAACGCATATCGATTCTGGTAACCCCTTGGCTTCCTGATGGAAACCAAATCAACCCAACTCTCTACGCCTTCTCCCCCACCTGTAACTCCGCGAGTTTGAAGGGAACCCCGCACCCCCCGATCCCGCAGTACCCATTCGGATTCTTCGCGAGGTACTGCTGGTGATAGTCCTCGGCGTAGTAGAACTCCGGCGCGGCGACGATCTCGGTGGTGATGGCGCCCATGCCGGCCTTGGCGAGCGCCTGCTGGTAGGCGGCGCGCGACTTCTCGGCGCAGCCTGCTGCTGCTCGTCGCCGTAAGTGTAGATGGCCGAGCGGTACTGCGTGCCGATGTCGTTGCCCTGACGCATGCCTTGCGTCGGATCATGCGATTCCCAGAACAGCTGGAGCAACTCCTCGTAGTCGACGGCCTGCGGGTCGAATACGACCCGCACGACCTCGGTGTGTCCCGTGCGGCCGGTGCAGACCTCTTCGTAGGTCGGATTCGGCGTGATAGCCGCCCGCATAGCCGACGGCCGTCGAATAGACCCCTGCCGCTTGCCAGAACTTGCGCTCCGCGCCCCAGAAGCAGCCCATGCCGAACAGGGCCGCGTCCGCATGCCCGGCGGAAATGGCGGGACGATACGGTGGCCGGACACGAAATGGCGCCCCGATATGCGCATCGGCTCGTTGCGTCCCGGGAGTGCCTGGCCCGGGACCGGCATGACGCCGCTCTTTCGAAATATGCCCATGCCCACAGTTTGTGGCCGACGGGCCCCGGATTCAAGCCTCGTACGGCGGGCGCCGGCTAGGGGGTGGCGGTTCCGGCCACGGTCGGCGTGGTGGTATTGGGAGGAGTCGCGGCGCTGGGAGGCGCCGCGGGATCCACCGGCACGACCGGCAGACTGTATGCGTCCACCTTCGTTTTGGCTTCATGATCTTGCCGCAATTTCTCTTGCGCGAGTCGCAGTTCCTCGCGCCTGCGCTCGAACGCCTCTTGACGCTTCTTGTCTTCGTTCGGGTCGTGCTCGTGGTCTTTTGCCAAACGCTCGGCGGCAATTCGCGCGTTGAGACATTCCGAATCGGCGCGCACCTTTGCTGGATTCTGATCGCACTTCAACAATACGCCGTCCAGCGCCACCCGATCCTCCATCAGATCCTCGACCGTCATTGGAGGTATCCGGCGCGGCGCGCATGCGGCGCTGCCCAACACGGCGGCACAAAGCCCGCAGGCAAGAATTTGTTTGCTCAAAGAGTGCATATAGCTTCCCGACTCCAATGGTACTCGAAAACACGCCGCAGCGCGACCCCGCGGCTTGTGACGCGTATCACGGCTTGACGATTTCCTGCGCAGGCGCGCTTCGATGAACTTCAGCTTCGTGACATTGCGCACGCGGGTACCCGCAGTTTGACCCCGCTGCGGCGCATGTGTACCGTTCCAGCCATGGCCGGCAGCAAAGCAGAAAACGATTCAAAGCCGCTGGATTTCGAGGCGGCGATGCGCGACCTCGAGGAGATCGTCGAGCGCCTGGAACACGGCGACCTGCCGCTCGAGGAATCGCTCGCAGCCTTCGAGCGCGGCGTGATGCTGACGCGCAGCTGCCAGACGGCGCTCAAGGACGCCGAGCAGAAGGTCGAGATCCTGCTCAAAAAGGCCGGCGAACGCCCAGGTCGGAGGATTTCGACCCCGACGACCACCAAAGCGGCCTGAGTAGACGCGCGCCGCCCCCCGCGCCTGCGACGCCGCGGCCGGCCGCCGGCAGCCGCCGCCAAGTGCCCGCTAGGCGATCGTCTGATATCATTGCATTATCGCGGTCCGGAGCCCCATTTCGGGCTGGATCGCAGCCGCAGGAAACCAGTCATATGAACGTCGCCGCTCCGGCCAAGAAGCCCAGTCTCTCGCCCGTCGAGGACGTGCAGGGCCACGCCGACACGCGCCAGATCCCCATCAACAAAGTCGGCATCAAGGACATCTATCACCCGGTCAACGTGAAGGACCGGGCCAACGGCGAGCAGCACACCGTCGCCAACTTCAACATGTACGTGAACCTGCCGCACAATTTCAAGGGCACGCACATGTCGCGCTTCGTCGAGATCCTGCATCGGCACGAGCGCGAGATATCGGTCGATTCGTTCGGCAAGATGCTGGAGGAGATGACCGAGCATCTGCACGCCGACCGCCGGACACATCGAGATGACTTTTCCGTACTTCGTCATGAAAAAGGCGCCGGTCTCCGGCGTCGAGAGCCTGATGAACTACCAGGCCACCATTTTCGGCGAATACCGCAGACGGCAAGACCGACGTATGGCTCAAGGTGGTGGTGCCGACCACGAGCCTGTGCCCGTGCTCGAAGAAGATCTCCGACTACGGCGCGCACAACCAGCGCTCGCACGTCACGCTGACGGCGAAGCTCAACGAGCACATGTGGCTGGAGGAACTGATCGACGTTGCCGAGTCGAACGCCTCATGCGAAGTGTACGGCATCCTGAAGCGGCCCGACGAGAAATTCGTCACCGAGCGCGCATACGACAATCCGAAATTCGTCGAGGACACGGTGCGCGACGTCGCCGTCGGCCTCAACGCGACAAGCGGGTGCGCGCCTATACGGTCGAGTCGGAGAATTTCGAATCGATCCACAATCATTCGGCGTACGCGATGATCGAGCACGACAAAGACGCGGCAAGATTGCGCTAAGCTCCGCGCTCCGCGCTCTGCAGCCGGCCGATCATGCTGCGCAGGAACACCTGGTTGAAGCGCAGCTGGCATTCGGCCGACACCTGCTCGAGCAGCGTAGAGCTCACCTTCATGACCATGACCGTTGCCCGAGGCGATGATGGTCGCGGTGCGCTTGGCGCCCCGCACGTAGCTGGTCTCGCCGAAGCAGTCGCCGCTGTCCAGATAGCCCAGCGCCTTGCCGAGGCGCGCCACGCCGACGCGTCCCTGCACGATGATGTAGAAGCGGTCGTCCATCTCGCCTTCCTTGACGATCTCCTCGCCGTCGGCGTAGTCCTGCCAGCTGCTGGCGCGCAGCACTTCCCAGATCTCGCTGTGCGAGAACTCGTGGAAGAACTTGAGCTTGCGCAGCAGGCTGAACTGCTCCTGCTGGTCGATGCGGTTGTATTGCGCGCGCAATTTCTGGTGCACGCGGGTCAATTCCGCGGCGAAATCGAGGCCCGTCTTATAGCGCTTCGCGGGGTCCTTCTGCAGCGCTATCGGCCGTTACGTTCTCGAGCTCCTCGGGAATCTCCGGCCGCAGCGTGTGAATCGGCGGCGGCGTCGCGAACACGATCTGATGCAGGAGCTTTTGCAGATTACCGGCGCGAAACGGCCGCGTTCCGGTCAGCAGCTCGTACATCACCGCGCCGAGCGAATACAGGTCCGAGCGATTGGTGAATTCGATCGATTGCACCTGTTCGGGGGACATGTACGAGGGGCTGCCGGCGATTCCCTCGATGCGCGAGATCTCCGAATCCGCCACCAGCGCGATGCCGAAGTCGATGATCCGCACGTCGCTGTCGAGCGTCAGCATGATGTTGCTCGGCTTGATGTCGCGGTGGATGACGCCGCGGCTGTGCGCGTAATGCAACGCGCGCGCCGCCTTGTAGATGAGCTCGACCACATCGTCGATGCGCAGCAGATTATCGGGCCGGCAATATGCGGCGAGCGTGCGCGCCCCGTGCACGTGTTCCGTCACGATGTAGCAGTGCCCGTTCTCCTCGCCGGCGTCGTAGATCGGCAGGATGTTCGGATGCTGCAGCATTCCGACCATGTGCGCTTCGGAGAGGAACATCTTGCGCGCGATGCGCTTGCGATTCTCATCGCCGCTGGCATCGACGTTGTAGACCTTGATCGCGACATCGCGGCCGTAATACGGATCGTGCGAGAGATACACGACACCCGTGCTGCCGCGGCCGACCTCGTTGATGATCACGTACTTGCCGATTTTTTCAGGCAATGCGGCGCGACCGGTCGGAGACTTCGCGAGATGGCTGGGTCGAATATTATTCAAGGGTAACCGTGTCGCTGCGGCGACATCAAAACTGTTGCATGAAGAATACGTCGGCAGGGCGGCGCTAAACTGTGATTTGGGTCGAGGCTCAGCGAAAGTGGTCGTATCCCCGGACCTGGGGCGTTATCGGCTCTCCCTGCCACGCCCAGGTCACGCCGTTTCCGCGACGCAGCTCACCGATTATGGTCAATCTTAAGTTCAATCGGACCGCCGCCGCGACGAGAGCGTCCAAGCGGCTGGGAGGCACGGCCAGAAGCAACTCATAATCGTCGCCGGCGCCGAGTGCCCAATCGCGCGCCTGCTGCTGCGAACTCGCAACAGCCTGCAATGCCTGCGACAGCGGCAAGCGCTCCAGATCGACGTGCGCCGCGAGCCCGCTGGCGCTCGCCAGTTTCGGCAAGTCGCCTGCCAATCCATCGGACAGATCCATGGCCGCGCTGGCAATTCCGCGCGCGGCCATGCCGAGTTCGACCCGCGGCTTCGGGTACTCGAAGCGCTCGATGAGTTCGCGCGCGGCTGCGGAAAGGCCGCGCCGCCCGGAAGCTCATCAGAGCCAGGCCTGCGCCGGCGTCGCCGAGAGTACCGGTCACCGCCAACAGGTCGCCCGCTTGCGCGCCGCTGCGGCGCAGCGCCGTCCCCCGGGCTACATGCCCCAGGATCTGCACGCTCACGGTCAGCGGCCCCGAGGTGGTGTCGCCGCCGACGAGCGCCACGCCATGCGCATTCGCGAGATCCGAGAAGCCGCCCGAAAACCGCTCGAGCCATTCAGGATCTGCGCCGGGCATCGTCAATGCCAGAGTCGCCCAAGCGGGTGTCGCACCCATCGCCGCCAGGTCGCTCAGATTCACCGCCAGCGCGCGGTAGCCGATCGAGCGAGCGTCGCTGTCGAGCGGAAAATGGCGCCCGGCGACCAGGGTATCCACCGCCGCCGCCAATTCCGCCTCCGCCGGCACGCGCAGCAGCGCCGCGTCATCGCCGACTCCCAATACGACGTCAGACCGGGCGGCGCCAATCCCGGTGAAGAAGCGGCGTATCAAGTCGAATTCCCCGAGCTGCGAATCGTCGCGACTCACGCTGCGCTATTCCGTTTGCTGAGCGTACTCGTGCGGGCGCAGTTCCTGCGCCGCTCGGTCCAATACGGCGTTCACGAACTTGTGGCCATCGGTGGCGCCAAATTGCTTGCTGAGCTGTACCGCCTCTGCAAGTGCAACCCGATAAGGCAGGTCGGGACACGACGCCAATTCGTGCAGACCCAGCCACAGCACGGCATGCTCGATCGGATCGAGTTCCGCAGGCGGAATCTCGCACAGCATCGCAAGGCGGGAATCGAGCGCGTCGCGGTTCGGCGCAATCGCCTCGATGAGCTCTTGAAAGTACGCACGGTCCACCCGCTCGGCCTCCGGATCGGCCGCAAATTGCTGATGCGTGTCCTGCCACGAGCGCGGGTTGATCTGCAGTTGATACAGCGCCTGCAGCGCAAGCCTGCGGGCGAGGCTGCGGGCGCGATGCGGATTCACGGTCACTGGTCCAGCCGGCGCATCAAATTCGCCATTTCGAGCGCCGCCAGCGCCGCGTCGGCTCCCTTGTTGCCCGCCTTGCCGCCGGCCCGATCAATCGCCTGTTCCATCGTATCGGTGGTCAACACGCCGAACCCGATGGGCACGCCAGACTCGACCGCGATGCGAGCGAGCCCGGAGGCGCACTCCCCGGCGACGTAGTCGAAATGCGGGGTCTGCCCGCGGACCACGGCGCCGAGCGCAATCAGCGCCTCATAGCGGCGGGACAGCGCCAATTTGCGCGCGGCGATGGGAATGTCGAAGGCGCCGGGGACGCGAACGATCTCGATCTGCTTCTCCGTCGCCCCATGGCGCCTCAGCGCATCCAGCGCGCCCCGCACCAGCGGCTCGACGATCACATCGTTGAATCGCGCGGCCACGAGCGCAAATCGAAGATCGCGAACCAGCAGTTCGCCTTCGATGATCTTGGGCTGATCAATGGGCACAAATCCGTCCTCGCAGTTCTACCAAGCCGCACGTCCGGGCTTCCCGGTACAGTATAAGCCCCGCCGCGTTCATTCACCGCCATCGACGTATTCGGTGATCTCGAGATCGAAGGCGGACAGCCCCTGCAGCTGTTTCGGTGCGCTCAGCACCCGCATGCGCTTGAGCCCCAGGTCCTTGAGTATCTGCGCCCCGATTCCGTACGTGCGCAGCACCGTCGCCCCGGCGTTGCGCACCGACGCGGGTCTCGCATCGAGCTGCCGGATGCTGTCCATGAAGTCTCGCGGAGTCTCCTCCGGCTGCAAGACGATGACCACGCCGGACGGCTCGCTTGCCACCCGGCGCACGGCCGCGCGCAGCGGCCAGCCGAGTTTCTCGCTTCGCACCCCGACCAGATCGCGCAGGGTGTCCTTGATGTGCACGCGCACCAGCGGAGGCACAGCGGAGTTCAAATCGCCCTTCACGAGCGCGATGTGCACGTTCTTGTTGACGTGATCCTCATAGCAGGACAGCCTGAATCCCCCGAACTCCGTGTCCACGGGCTCGTCGTAGATGCGCTCGACCGTGCGCTCGTTCTTCAGTCGGTAGCGAATGAGGTCTGCGATGGTGCCGATCTTCAATGCGTGCGTTTTGGCGAAGCGCTCCAGGTCGGGTCGGCGCGCCATGGTGCCGTCGTCGTTCAGGATCTCTACGATCATCGCAGCCGCAGAGAACCCGGCAAGCCGCGCAAGATCGCAGCCGGCCTCCGTGTGACCGGCGCGTGTGAGGACGCCGCCGGGCTGCGCCATCAGCGGAAAGATGTGGCCCGGCTGCCGCAAATCCTCCGGGCGCGCCTTCGGGGCCACCGCGGTTTGCACCGTATGCGCCCGGTCATGGGCAGAGATGCCGGTGGTCACGCCCTCCGCCGCTTCGATCGAAAGGGTAAAGTTGGTGCGGTGGGACCTATCGGTTTCGCTGACCATCAGCGGCAGGCGCAGCTGGCGGCAGCGCTCCCGCGTCAGCGTCAAGCAGATGAGGCCGCGCCCGTAGCGCGCCATGAAGTTGACGTCCTCGGCCTGCACGCATTCCGCCGCCATGATCAGATCGCCCTCATTCTCGCGGTCCTCGTCGTCCATGAGCACCGCCATTCTCCCCTGGCGAATGTCTTCCAGAATCTCATCGATCGTGTTCAAGGCAGACATGATTTTGCCGTCACTCCGTAGGTTTGGGCCCGGCCGGCGGCCTCATTCTAGCGCGCATCCGGATCGCCGCAGTCGCGGCACTCGCTCCGTGAACCTCATCGCTGTCCTGTCGGAGGGGTCCACTGCAAGGCGGGGGTCGTCGTCGGAAAATCGAGCGACAAAGACCTGAATAAAATCCAGAGCAGCGCTATCGAAATGGCCGCGCCGATCCAAACCGATAGCTTGACGCGTTTATACCATGGCGCTCGCACATGGCTCGTCGCGCCCTCGTCGGGCGGTGACGCGCCGGCGGGTTCGGGCTGACGGGGCATTGCAATGGCCTCGAGAGCGGGTATGGCCGATGGCGCCTCTGCCGCAGCGGATCGGCTCGCAGCGGATCGGTTCGCAGCGGATCGGCTGGGAGCGATGATGGCGGCCGCGGCCGGGGCTTGTTCGATTGCTGCGGGCTGGGGATCGATAACCGCCGCTTTGGGTTTGAGCCTTGGCCGCAGTACGTACCCAGCAGCCTGCGCGTCCTCCACTATCCTGCTCTCGATCAGCACGAAGACGACGACCAGGATAGGCACCACTACCGTCAACGCCGGTGCCTGCTGGTTGACCCAATCCATGATCATAGAATCGGAAATGGCAATATCGCCGGCGAGCCAGCCGAGCATTGCACCGCCGGCGCGTTTCAGCAGCGGATATCGTCTCAACAAGGCGCTGACCAGCATGCTGCCGAACAACAGCAGGGGCACACTCATCAACAATCCCATGGCCAGGATGAAGATGCTGCCTTGGGCGACCGCCGCCAGCGCGACCACGTTGTCCACGCTCATGACCAGGTCGGCGACGATGATCGTGCCGACTGCCGACCACAGACCAGGAGCATTTTTGGGCGGGCTCCTGCTCGATTGCGTTTCCCCTTGCCGCTCGACGGTCAGCTTGATTGCGATCACGATCAGCGCTACGCCGCCCGCCAGCTTCAGAAGCGGGATGGACAGCAGGAAATTGGCCACTGTGGCCAGCAGGATGCGCAGCGCAATGGCGCCTTCGATGCCGATCAACATGGCGCGCCTCGTCAGCTGCGGCGGCAGCGAGCGGCAGGCAAGCGCGATCACCACGGCATTGTCGCCGCTCAGCAGCAGGTTGACGAACAACACCTCCAGCGTCTGGTTCAGATAGTGGAAGAGGTTGTCAAAGCCCATCACGGCGGCCCTTCATCCGGCGATGCCGGCCAGGGCGGCATAAACCCCGGTGGCGGCGGCGCAGAAAAAGATTGTTCCGACCGTTGCCGCATAAACGCCCTTCAATCGCATCGGTTCCGCGAGTCTGGTGCGCGCCAGCTGGAACAGGAAGCCGAGCGACACCGGCAGCAGCAGTGCATTGACCACTCCCATGGCGATCGACAGCCGGATGAGGTTGACGCCCGAGGCGACCAACCCGCCGCCCAGCAGCAGGATCAGCGCAAAGGCGGCGTAGAACCAGGGCGCTTGCAGCGGATACTGCTCGAGCGAGTGATGAAAGCCCGCCACCTCGCCCAGTGCCCAGGCTGCCGTCAGGCAGACCGTTATGGTGGCGACCAGCGCCCCGCCGCCCAAGCCGGCGACGAACACCAAACGACCCATGATCGGACCAAGGGTTGCGCTGAAGGCCGTGGCGATCTGCGGCAGGTTCTCCAGCTGCACGGGCTGCTGAGATTTACCAAACGTGGCGGCAGCGGCGATCAATACCGCAGCGGTCACCGTCTGGCAGAGCACGGCGCCGATCAGGATGTCGAGCCGGGCGATCTTCAGATGCCCGATCCCGTGCCTTTTATCGATCAATGCTGACTGTTGGTAGAAAATCGCCCAAGGCATCACGCTGGTGCCGAGGTTGGCCGCCAGAAGATAGAGATAGTCGTGGTTCCCGAGTGGCATCTCACGCAGTCCGGCGGTGAGTTTGCCGACGTCGGGATGGGCTTCCCACGCCATGAGCAGGAAACCCAGCTCGAATAGACCGAACACGATTACCGTGCGCTCCACGGATCGGTGAGCCCCCAGGCCTACCATCAGCAGAATGGCGACAATCAGGAAGGCGATCGATGACCAGACGGGGATCCCGTACAACTGGCCGATGCCCGCCAGTCCAACCATTTGAGTGACCAGCGTGCCGAAACAACTCAACGTCAGCGCCGCGATCGAGACGAAGGTCATGCCGCGAGCGAAGTTCTGCTGGATCAGTTCGGCGTAGCCCATGCCCGTTCCAAGCGCCAGGCGGGCCGCCAACTCCTGTACCGTGTACAGTACCGGGATGATCAAGAACTGCAGCAGCAGGAGCCGGTAGCCCCATTTTGCACCGCTCTGAGCTGCCGTAATCACACTGCCAACTTCCGTATTGGCCAGCATGACCACCAAACCCGGGCCGAACGCGACCAGCATCTGCCGCCAGTTGAACTGCCTTTGCGCCGCTACGACCATTAATGCTTGGGTGTCGTGCCCGGTCCGGCCTTGAAGTAGCGCAGGAACTCGGTGTCCGGTGACAGCACAATCGTCGGTCCGGCACCCGCCAAGGCTTGTCGGTATGTCTGCAGGGATCGGTACAGCCTGTAGAACTGAGGATCCCTGCCGAATGCGCTGGACAGAATTTGGTTGGCCTCGGCATCGGCCGTGCCGCGAGTGATCTTGGCTTGGCGCTGCGCTTCGGACAGGATGACGGTGCGCTCGCGGTCGGCCTTTGCCTGGATCTCCTGAGCCCATTCGAAGCCCTGTGCCCGTAATTCCTTGGCTTCGCGCTGTCTTTCGGATGTCATCCGATCGTAGATGGCCTGACTTGTCTCCAACGGCAGATCGGCCCGGTGGAAGCGGACTTCCTCGACGTCGATTCCCACATCTTTCGCCCTGCTGGCCACTTCTTTCTGAATTTGCGCGACGATCTGCGTGCGCTGCTCCGACAGGAGCGACGGCAGTTTCACCTGACCCAGTTCACGGCGCAGCGACGAACTCACCAGCTGAGCGAGCTGCGGCTCGGCCAATTCCACCGTGCGCACCGCGCTATAGAAGCGCAAGGGATCGACGATGCGGAAACGTGTGTAGGTCTGCACCTCGATGCGCTTTTGGTCCCCCAGAATCACCTGCTCGACCGCCGGCTCCAAAGTCAGCAAGCGGCGATCGTAATAGATGACCGAATCGACCAACGGCAATTTGAACTTAAGCCCCGGCTCCGTCACGACACCGATCGGCGCCCCGAGGCGCACGATCAGGGCCTGCTGTACTTCGCTGACCGTGTAGAGCGTACTCGAGACCAGCCACAGCAGAAAAAACGCGCCAACAGCGACCGCAACGCGCACCTTCGCATTCATTTCGGCGGCTCCTTCGCTGCTTCGGCTCTGTCCTTTTCCGCCAGCGGCATATAAGGAACGATGCCGGTCACGCCTTTGCCCGAAGTGTCGATGATGACCCTGGTGGCCTTCTTCAGCACCTCGTCCACACTCTCGAGGTACAGCCGCCAGGCCGTGACATCCTTGTCCCCGGCATAGCTCGCATAGATCAACTGGAAGCTCTTGGCGTCACCTTGGGCCAGATTCAGCACCTGCGACTTGTAGGCCTCCGACTCCTCGGCAATGTGCGATGCCTCCCCGTGAGCCCGTGGAATGATGTCGTTGGCGTAAGCCTCCGCTTCGTTGCGGGTGCGTTCCTGGTCGGCCCGGGCGCGCTGCACGTCGTTGAAAGCATCGATGACGACGCCCGGCGGATCGACCCTCTGCAATTGCACCTGGGTGACCAATATCCCGGAATCTGCCTCGTCGAGCAGGGCTTGCAGCAGATCTCTGGTTTGTTCGGCGACCTGCTCGCGCTTGTCCGACATCGCAGCCTGAATCGGCGTGCGGCTGATGATTTCGCGCAGCGCGCTTTCCGCGACCACCTTGAGCGAAGCCTGCGGGTTGTTGACCTTGAACAGGAACTTGCCGGCATCCTTGATGCGCCAGGACACGGCACAGTCGGCCTCCACGATATTCTCGTCTCCCGTGAGCATCTGCCGCTCATGCGCCATGCTGTTGCTGGCCCCGGCCAGGCGAGGGGTGCCGAGCTGCAACTGATTGACTTGGGTCACCTTGGGCAGCAGTACGGTTTCAACGGGGTAAGGCAGATGATAGTGCAGGCCGGGACCGGTGGTCTCGACCCATTTACCGAAGCGCAGAATCACGCCTTGCTCGTCGGGCTGCACCTTGTAGATACCGGCGCTGATCCACGCGACGGCCAGCAGGCCCAGAATCAGCGCCGTTCCTTTGCCGCGCAGGCCGAATAGGTGAATATAGGAATTGAGCCATTGCGCGATCTCATCGGCCCTTGACGAGCCTTGCGTGGCCGGTGCCGCGTTTGATGAATCTTCGACGGAGTTTGGTGATGGCATCAGCGAGCTTCCGGTGGATGGTTTGCAAGACGTTCGAGGTATCGTGCGATCACGTCGATCTCGATGTTGACGCCCGCCCCGGCGCGCAGTTCGCCCAGCGTCGTCACTTCGCGCGTGTGTGGAATGATGTTGACGTCGAAGCGCCGCCCGCCGACTTCATTGACGGTGAGACTCACTCCGTCGACGCAAATGGACCCTTTTGGCGCGACGTAGCGCATCAGTGATGCCGGCAGTTCGAACTGCAAGCGCGAGGATCGGCCATCCTGGGAGACCGCGGTCAGCGTGCCCACCGCATCAACGTGGCCACTCACCAGGTGACCGCCCAGGGGATCGCCCGCCCGCAAGCTGGGCTCCAAGTTCACGCGCGCGCCCTGCCCAAGCGTACCCAGCGTGGTCTTGGTCATGGTTTCGCGCGACACATCGGCATGAAAAATCCCCCCGTCCAGCCTCGTCACCGTGAGGCAGACTCCCTGCACGCTGATGCTGTCGCCCACCGCGATGCGCTTGGCGTCGAGCGCCGCGGCGTCGATCCCAAGATCCAAGTCGCCGTCCCTCGCGGTGATCGACAGCAAACGGCCGGTCGCTGCGATGATTCCGGTGAACATCGTCAATTCCCCTCGGGCGTCCAAATATGGGGAGTCAGAATGAGCCGCACGTCGGCCCCTATGCGCTGCAGACTCTCGAATTCAAATCTCGGCAGCGGGCCTTTTGAGCCCATTGCGCGCAGAGTCGTCAGCGGCTGCGCATCCGCGCCGAGCAGGAACGGAGCGACATACAGGATCAGCTCATCGACCAGCCTCGCATCGAGGAAGGCCGCGGCCAGCCGCGGGCCGCATTCCACCCACAGTTCGTTGACCTCGCGCGCGCTCAAGCGTTCCACCACCGCCTTGAGATCCAGCACGCCACCCGCCGCGGGCACCCGCTCCACGACGACGGGCGCCGCCGGCGGGTCGGGCGCGTCTTCGGCGGCGAACACCAGAACGCCGCCGCCCCTGAATATCTGTGCACTCGGCGGGCAGGAGAACGCCGGGTCCAGCACCACGCGCAATGGTTGCCTGACCCACGGCCCGTAAGCCAGGCGCACGTCGAGCCGCGGATCATCCGCGCGCACCGTGCCGGCGCCGGTCAGCACCGCGGAGCTGCGGGCGCGCCAGTTCTGCACGTCGGCGCGCGACGCCTCACCGCTGATCCACATCCTGCCGCTCTTGCCGTCGCTTCGGACGGGAGCCGTGCGCGCATCGAGGCTCATGGCGAGCTTGAGGCGAATCAGCGGCCGCCCGCGCTCGAAGCGCGAAAAGTGGCCGGGGTTCAGGGCGCGCGCCTCGCCGGCCAGCGCGCCCACTGAGACGGTGATTCCGGCGGCGCGCAGGCGCTCGATGCCGGTCCCGGCCACTTTGGGATTGGGGTCGGCCGAGGAGCACACGACGCGGCGAATTCCCGCCGCAATCAGCGCGTCGGCGCACGGCGGCGTACGCCCCGTGTGGCTGCACGGCTCGAGAGTGACGTAGGCCGTGGCGCCCCCGGCACCGGCTCCTGCCGCGCGCAGCGCCGCAACCTCCGCATGCGTTTCTCCGGCGCGCTCATGCCAGCCCTCGCCGAGCGTGACCCCGTCGCGCACCAGGACGCACCCGACGCGCGGATTCGGATCGGTGGTATACAGCCCGCGCGCCGCGAGCGCCAGCGCCCGCGCCATGTGCGCCCGATCCTCCGCGCTGATCGAATCCGTCATTTCCGCGTGCCGCTCGGTTCATCGCCCGGCAGAAGCGGCAATTGATCCTTGCTGGTTTCGCGGCGCCTGCGCTGGCGCCGCAGCAGATCGATTTCCGTCCGGAACGCCTCGACGTCCTGAAAGCTGCGGTACACGGACGCGAATCGCACGTACCCGACTTCGTCCAGATGGCGCAGCTCCTCCATGACCAGTTCACCGACGTCCCGCGAGGCGATTTCGCGTTCGCCCAGACTGCGCAATTTGTGGCAGATCCGTGCCGCCGCGGCTTCGATCGCCTCGCGGCTCACCGGGCGCTTCTCCAGCGCCTTTTGCATGCCGGCGAGCAGTTTCTTTTCATCGAAGGGCTCGCGGCTGCGGTCACCCTTCACCACGGTGGGCAGCAGCAGCTCCGCGGCCTCGAAGGTGGTGAAGCGCTCCGCACATTCGAGACACTCGCGGCGGCGGCGGATCTGCCGCCCTTCGCCGGCCAGGCGCGAATCGATGACCTTAGTCTCCGTATGACCGCAAAATGGACAATGCATGCGGCCTGCTCAGGAGCCTGTCTGAGTATTCCCCGTGAGCCGCTTCGCTTCAGCGAGGGAGCGGATGCCAGGCGCGCGGCGCAGGCCGTGGTAAGTGCCACGGCCAAGCCGCGCAATACCGCAGACGCCCCTCCCCCAGCCAACCCTTCGGGACCGGGCAGATTTCGCCTCATGCATCGTTGTCGCCTCCTTATTGGGTCTCGACCCAACCGCGTCGGCTCCGCCTCGCCTGAGGCTAAATCTGCCACGGTCGCGGCCACGCGGAATACTCAGACAGGCTCCCAAGGCGGCCCCGATGCGGACCGCATCATTTTCAGCCATACACGGGGAACCGCCGACACAGCGCCTTCGCTTCGTCGCGCACGCGGTTCACCGTGTACTCATCTCCCATGCGATCGAGCACATCGGCGATCCAATGGGACAATTGCTCCGCCTCGGGCTCTTTGAACCCGCGCGTGGTCGCCGCGGGCGTTCCGATTCGTAGGCCGCTCGTCACGGCCGGAGGCCGCGGATCATTGGGTACCGCATTCTTGTTCACCGTTATGTGCGCCCGCCCCAAGGAGGCGTCGGCGTCCTTTCCAGTGATGTTCTTGTCGACCAGATCCAGCAGGAACAGATGATTGTCCGTGCCGCCGGACACGATCTTGTAGCCGCGCTTTTGCAAAACGCGGGTCATGGCTCGCGCGTTCGATACGACCTGGACCGAATACGCTTTGAATTCCGGCTGCAACGCCTCAAGGAACGCCACTGCCTTTGCGGCGATGACGTGCATCAACGGTCCGCCCTGGGTTCCCGGGAACACCATGGAATTGAATTTCTTGTGCAGCTCCTCGTGCGGCCGGGCGAGAATCAGACCGCCTCGCGGACCGCGCAGAGTTTTGTGGGTGGTGGTGGTCACCACGTCGGCGAAAGGCAGCGGATTCGGATACAAACCGGTGGCGACCAGGCCTGCGACGTGCGCCATATCCACCATGAAATACGCGCCCACCGAATCGGCTATCGCGCGGAACCGCGCCCAGTCTATGGCGCGCGAGTAGGCTGAAAAGCCGGCTACGATCAGTTTGGGCCGATGCTCCTGCGCCAGGCGGTCCACCTGGCCGTAATCGATCTCGCCACCGTCGGATTTGATCCCATATTGCGCGGCCTTGAACAACTTCCCAGAGAAATTGACCTTTGCGCCATGCGTCAGGTGGCCGCCGTGGTCCAGGCTCATACCGAGAATGGCATCGCCGGGATTGAGCAGCGCGAGATACACCGCGGCATTCGCCTGCGAGCCCGAATGCGGCTGCACGTTCGCGTATGCCGCTCCGAACAATTTCTTGGCGCGCTCGATGGCCAGCGTTTCCGCGATATCGACGTATTCGCAGCCCCCGTAGTAACGCTTGCCGGGATAGCCCTCGGCGTACTTGTTCGTGAGCACCGAGCCTTGCGCTTCCAGCACGCGCGGGCTGGTGTAATTTTCCGATGCGATGAGCTCGATGTGGTCCTCCTGGCGCCTGCGCTCGTTCGCTACGGCATCGGCAAGCTCGGGGTCGAAATCGGCGATCGTCATTCTGGAGTTGAACATGATGCCCTCGAATAAATAGCCGCTAATTGTAGCCGATGCGCCCGAGGTTCCCTAGTGTGCCCGCGATCGGCTTGCTGACGGGGCGCCTCCCTGCGGGCCGGCTAATCGCCGTGACAAGTCTCCGCCGCTCGCGGATAATCGCAAGATTCCCCCCTCCAGGAGTTCTGCATAGGCGGTACATGGCTCAGTTCATCTACACCATGAACCGGGTTGGCAAGGTCGTGCCACCCAAGCGCATCATTTTGCGCGACATCAGCTTGAGCTTCTTCCCCGGGGCGAAGATCGGCGTGCTTGGACTCAACGGCTCCGGCAAGTCGACGCTGCTGAAGATCATGGCCGGCGTGGACAAGGAAATCGAGGGCGAAGCCCGCCCGCAGGCCGGCATCAAGGTGGGCTACCTGCCGCAGGAGCCCCTGCTCGACGAGACCAAGACGGTGCGCTAGGTGGTCGGCGAGGGCGTGGGCGACGTGCAGGGGCTGATCGATCGGTTCAACGCAATCAGCGACCGCTTTGCCGAGCCGATGTCGGATGAGGAAATGAACAAGCTCATGGAAGAGCAGGCGAAGCTGCAGGACAGAATCGACGCAGTCGGCGGGTGGGAACTCGAGCGCAAGCTCGAAATCGCCGCCGATGCGCTGCGCCTGCCGCCCTGGGATGCGCTGGTCGGCAAATTCTCCGGCGGCGAAAAGCGCCGCGTGGCCCTGTGCCGGCTGCTGCTGTCCAAGCCCGACATGCTGCTGCTCGACGAGCCCACCAACCATCTGGATGCGGAATCGGTCGCCTGGCTCGAGCATTTTCTCGAGGAGTATCCGAGCACCGTCATCGCGGTCACGCACGACCGGTATTTTCTCGACAACGTGGCCGAATGGATTCTGGAGCTGGACCGCGGTCACGGCATTCCCTGGCAGGGCAATTACTCCTCCTGGCTCGAACAAAAGGCGCAGCGCCTCGCGCAGGAAGAGCGCCAGCAGGACGCGCTTGCAAAGACGCTCAAGCGCGAACTCGAATGGGTCCGCACCAACCCGAAAGCGCGCCAGGCCAAGTCCAAGGCGCGCCTGCAGCGCTACGAGGAGCTCGCTTCGCAGGAATTCCAGAAGCGCAACGAAACCAACGAGATCTACATTCCTCCCGGCGACCGCCTGGGGGATCTGGTCATCGAATGCAAGAACGTGCGCAAGGGCTATGGCGAACGGCTGCTCATCGAAGCCTTGAGCTTCAACCTTCCCGCCGGCGGCATCGTCGGCATCATCGGCCCCAACGGCGCCGGTAAGACCACGCTCTTTCGCATGCTCGCCGGCATGGAGAAGCCCGATGCCGGCGAGATTCGCCTGGGTCCCAGCGTGAAGCTCGCCTATGTGGATCAATCGCGCCAGGCGCTCAACGACAAGAACACCGTGTGGCAGGAAATCTCCGGCGGACTCGACTTCATCAAGGTCGGCAACTACGAGACCTCCTCGCGCGGCTACGTCGGACGCTTCAATTTCAAGGGCGTGCAGCAGCAGCAATTCATCGGCGATCTGTCCGGCGGCGAACGCAATCGCGTACATCTCGCCAAGGTGCTGAAGTCCGGCGGCAATGTGCTGCTGCTCGACGAACCCACCAACGATCTCGACATCGAGACGCTGCGCGCTCTGGAGGAGGCGCTGGTGGCCTTCCCCGGCTGCGCGGTGGTGATTTCGCACGATCGCTGGTTCCTCGACCGCATCGCGACTCACATCCTCGCGTTCGAGGGCGACTCGCAAGTGGTATGGTTCGAGGGCAACTACCAGGAGTACGTCGAGGACCACAAGCGGCGCAAGGGCGAGGATGCCACGCAGCCGCACCGAATTCGTTACAAACCATTGACGGGTTGAGGAACATGAGCATCTACATCACACCGCAAGATGAATTGCACGTCGAATACCAGGGCATCGCGCTGACCTGCCCGCATTGCCAAACTCTGACTCATCTGACGCCGGCCGCGGTCCCGAAATTCGAGGATCTCAGCCGTCGCAAGCCGAAGCAGATCGGCATTGTGTTCCGCTGCGATGCGTGCGGCGAGCCGGTATTCCTCAAGTTTTTCGTCAGGAACTATACGGCCCAGCGAATTGAGCTCGCGCCGAACTACGTCGAGGTCGAACGCGCCCGCGAGAATTTTCCGCTGACCTATCTGCCCGAAGAAGCGGAGGGCCTGTTCAAAGAGGCGCTCGGCTGCTATGCGGCAGGCTGCTTCAATGCGTTCGGGTCCATGAGCCGGCGCACGGCGCAATCGCTGTTCCGCGAGCTCGGCGAGCGCGGCAAGCTGGAATTGTTCGATACGCTGCAGGAAATTCGCACGCTCGCCGAGCTCGATGACGAGAACTTCGCCGCTCTGCGCAGCGTGCTGTTCGGCAGCGACAGCGACCCGTGGCCGAACCATCCGCACCTCAATGCCGAGCGCGCCGGGATCCTGCTCGAAGTCATGCGCGACCTGCTGTATCAAACTTTCGTCCGCAAGGCGCGGCTGCTGCAGGCGATGAATTTTCGCAAATTCGTGGCGCCCGTGCAGACCGACACCGGCGCGTTGAGATGCGAGACTCCGCCCTGAGGAGCCTGTCTCGAGTTCCGTGGTGAGCCCGGGCTAAGGAGACTAAGCCACGTACGCCCGGGCATTGCGGAACAGGCGCATCCAGCCGCCGTCCTCGGACCATTCCTTGGGTGCCCATGAGTTCTGCACCGTGCGAAACACCCGCTCGGGGTGTGGCATGACGGCGGTGACCCGGCCATCGGCGCTGCACACTCCGGCGACGCCCAGCGGTGAGCCGTTCGGATTGAACGGGTACCGCTCGGTCGGCTCATCATGATTGTCGACGTACTGCAGCGTCACCCTGCCCTGCTCGAGCAGCTTGCCGGGCCCTGACTGGCTTCCGAATTCCGCGAGGCCCTCGCCGTGCGCCACTGCAATCGGCAGCACCGATCCGTCCATGCCGGAAAACAGCACGGAGTTCGAGCGTGGCACCTGCATCAGACACACACGCGCCTCGTACTGCTCGGATCGGTTGCGCACGAAGCGCGGCCAGCCGTCGGTGCCGGGAATCAGCTCCTTCAGCGCCGACAGCATCTGGCAGCCGTTGCATACGCCCAGGGTGAACGTGGCATCGCGCGCGAAAAAGGCGGCGAATTCGTCGCGGGCCAGCGGATTGAAGAGGATCGATTTGGCCCATCCCTCGCCCGCGCCCAGCACGTCGCCGTAGGAGAAGCCGCCGCAGGCGACCAGCCCGTGAAAGCGCGCCAGGCGCACGCGCCGCGCCAGAATGTCGGTCATGTGCACGTCATAGGCGTCGAACCCGGCGCGCGTGAATACCGCCGCCATTTCCGTCTGACTGTTGACCCCCTGCTCACGCAGCACCGCCAGTGCGGGCCGCGCCGCGCCGACGATATACGGCGCCGCGATGTCCTCCCGGGGGTCGAAGCTCAATGCCGCGTGCAAGCCCGGGTCGTGCACATCGAGAAGGCGGGAATACTCTTCGCGGGCGCATTCCGGATTGTCGCGCAGCGCCTGCATGCGATACGACACCTCGCTCCAGCGGCGGTGCAGGTCGACGCGCGACGACGCAAACGCCACCTGGCCATCGAGGCGCACTTGCACTGTGCAGCCGGACACGGGCTCGCCGACCTCCCTGCAATGCGTGTCGAGCCCGCGGCGCTCGAGAATGTGGCGCACCTGTCCTACGCGCGCCGACGGCACCTGCACCACCGCGCCGAGTTCCTCTGCGAAACACGCCGCGATCGCATCCTCCCCGGACCCGAGAGCAATGTCCAGACCGCAATGCGCGGCAAAAGCCATCTCCAGCA
Organism: uncultured Gammaproteobacteria bacterium; assembly: GCA_963774865.1. Lineage (GTDB taxonomy): Bacteria > Pseudomonadota > Gammaproteobacteria > Steroidobacterales > Steroidobacteraceae > Bog-1198. The sequence continues at coordinate 138,426 of CAVZGU010000010.1, read as the reverse complement.
GCGTCACCAGCAGTCCGCCGTCCGAGCGGTCGTGATAGGCGAGCAATAGCCCCTGATCCTTCAGCTCGCACACGGCCGCAAAATAATCGCGCAGCAATCCCGGCGAGTCCAGATCCGCAGGCGCGCCGCCGCGCTCCTCGAATACCTGCGCCCAGCACGATCCGCCCAGGCGATTCTTGCCGGCCCCCAAGTCGATCAGCAGCAGGCGCGAGGGCTGCGACAGATCGAGCTGCGCGGTGAGCGTGCGGCGCGCGTCAGCGACCGGCGCGAACGCCGAGACGACGAGCGACACCGGGGCGACGACGGAGTGCGCGCCGTGCGCATCGCTCCACGCGGTGCGCATCGAGAGCGAATCCTTTCCGACCGGAATGGTAATGCCGAGCTCCGCGCACAGTTCCAGGCTCACCGCGCGTACCGTCGCATGCAGGTCGGCATCCTCGCCCGGCTCGCCGCACGCCGCCATCCAGTTCGCCGACAGTCGAATGTCGGTGAGCCGCTGCACGTCGGCCGCGATGATATTGGTAATCGCCTCGCCCACGGCCAGGCGGCCCGATGCAGGTGCGTCGAGCAGCGCAACCGGCGCCCGCTCCCCCATGGCCATGGCTTCGCCGGTGTAGCCCTCGTAGCCGCTCAAGGTGACCGCGACGTCCGCGACCGGTACCTGCCAAGGTCCCACCATCTGATCGCGGCTGATCGAGTCCGCCCACCGTGCGATCGCCGATCGTGATCAGAAAGGACTTGTCCGCGATCGTCGGCAGACACAACAGGCGATCGAGCGATTCGGCGATGCTCGCACCGGCGGTGGACAGCGCTGCGCGGCTCTTCGGTACGCTGTGCACGCTGCGGGTCGTGCGCGGCAGCCGGCCGAGCAGCACCTCGACGGGCATATCGACCGGCATCGTCGCGAACATCGGATCGGTCACGCGCAGCCGCCCGTCGCCGGTAATCTCCCCCACCACCGCAAAGGGGCATCGTTCGCGCTCGCACAATGCCGCGAACCGCTCGACGCTCCCCGGAACCAGCGCGAGCACGTAGCGCTCCTGCGCCTCATTGCACCAGATCTCCATCGGCGACAGCTCGGATTCGGCGCTTGGAATCTTGCGCAAATCGATCCTGCCGCCCCGGTGGCTGTGCGCGATGGCCTCGGGCAGGGCATTCGACAGCCCGCCGGCGCCGACGTCGTGAATCAAGAGAATCGGATTCGCCGGCCCCTGCGCCCAGCAGCGGTCGATGACCTCCTGTGCGCGGCGCTGAATTTCCGGGTTGCCCCGCTGCACCGAGGCAAAATCCAGGTCTGATGAACTCTGGCCGCTGCCGACCGAAGATGCGGCTCCGCCGCCGATGCCGATCAGCATCGAGGGTCCGCCGAGCACGACGAGCGGTGCGCCCACCGCGACTTCGCGCTTCTCGACGTCGCTGCGGCGTACGTTGCCGAGGCCGCCGGCGATCATGATCGGCTTGTGATAGCCCCGCGCCCTGGCGCGGTCGGCCGGTGCGGCCGGCTGTTCGAAGGTGCGGAAATAGCCGCAGACCGCCGGGCGGCCGAACTCGTTGTTGAATGCCGCCGCACCGAGGGGGCCTGCGATCATGATGTCGAGCGCCGAGGCAATCCGCTCAGGCTTGCCGAAATCCGCTTCCCACGGCTGCCGCATGCCCGGGATGCGCAGATTCGACACGGAAAAGCCGGTCAATCCCGCCTTCGGCTTGGCGCCGATGCCGGTGGCGCCCTCATCGCGAATCTCCCCGCCCGAACCGGTCGCGGCGCCGGGAAATGGCGAAATGGCGGTCGGATGATTGTGGGTCTCCACCTTCATCAAGATGTCCACGGGCTCCTCGACGCCCGCGTAGCGCTGTGTCGCCGGGTCCGGGAAAAACCGCACGGCTCGCGGGCCTTCGATGACGGCTGCGTTGTCCCGATAGGCGGACAGCACGCCCGCGGAATTTGCGGCGTAGGTGGCGCGAATCATCTCGAACAGCGACATCGGCATGTGCACGCCGTCGACGACGAACTGAGAGTTGAATATCTTGTGCCGGCAGTGCTCGGAATTCGCCTGCGCGAACATCATCAGCTCGACATCCGTCGGATCCCGCCCGAGCTCGCCGAAGGCGGCCACCAGATAGTTGATCTCGGCGCTCGACAGGGCGAGGCCCCAGGCGGCGTTGGCGCGTGCGAGCGCGGCATGGCCGTCCTCGCCGAGAATCACCGCCCGCAGAGGGCGCGGCGCGGCCGCGGCATGGAACAATCCCACCGGGTCGACGGTGTCGAGGAAGAGCGATTCGGTCATGCGATCGTGCAGCAGCGCGCCGAGATCGAGCAGTTCCGCATCGGTGAGCCGTGTCGCCGCGTCGATGAAATACAGCGTGCCGCGCTCAAGGCGCCGTACGCTCTTCAGCCCGCATACCTGGGCGATATCCGTGGCCTTGCTCGACCAGGGCGACACGGTGCCCACGCGCGGGGTGACCAGCAGCCGCTGGCCGCGCTCCGCCTGCAGGTGCGCCCGCGGCCCGTAGGTCAGCAATTTGCCGAGCAATTCGAGTTCGGATTCGCTGAGCGGCTGCGCCGCGTCGATGAAATGGATCAGCCGCGAGGATACCGCGAGCGCACGCGCATTTCGCGCCTGCAACGAGTGCAGCAGTTTTTCGATGCGGAATTGCGACAGCGCGGGCGCGCCGAGCAAACTGAACATGTGAAATTCTAACAGATCCTGCCTATTTGCGGGCGTTCGAGTCCCCTCCCGGGGTGTAGATGGGCATCGGGAACTGCGACACGTTCGAGCCCTCCAGCGCCACGATCTTGGCCTGGCCCTGTTTCTTCACCTCATCGATGCGCAATACCGAATGCATGGGCAGGTAGGTGCGCTTTACTTCGTTGAATTCCGCCTTTATCTTCTCCTCCGCGGGGTCGACCACCACGCTAGAGCGTTCGCCGAACACCAGTTCTTCGACCTCGATGAAGCCGAATAGGCTGCCGTGACTCACTTTGCGGGCGTAGATCTCGTACACCTTGCCCTGATTGACGAACAGAACTTTAAAAATGTGACTCGCGGCCATTTAGGAGGCTCCAAGCATTGTTACATTTCACCATATTATACGGGGACTTAGCGCAAACCTTTTGACCCGTTTTAGGATGCGATAATGACCTTGCGCTTGAGCGTTGTCAGCGAACATGCAATCCGGTTGGGGCAGCACTCTACCAAGGTGTTCGGCGTGCACGGCGGGACCATCGGGCGCGGCACGGATAATGCCTGGATTCTACCCGACCCCGACCGTTATCTCTCGGGGAAACACGTGCGCATCGATTTCAGAGCCGGTGCGTATGTCCTGGTCGACACCAGCTCGAACGGAACCTATGTCAACGGCGCGCAAGTGCCGCTGGGCAAGTACCACGACTACGTGCTGAAGGACGGCGACTACATCCGCCTGGGCGAGTATGAGCTGCTGGTCACCATCGACAAAAGCAACGATTTCCCGCCCGACCCGGGCGCCATTGTCGCGTACGACGGCCAGGCTCCTTCCGCGGCGGTCAAGAAGTCCACGGCCAACGACTTGGGCGCGGATCTCGATCTCAGTCAGCTGCTGGAGCCCAGCGACCAATTGGCCGTGGAATCCGGTGTTCGTCCGCGGGACGCATATGGCCAAGCGGTGATCCCCGCCGCGCGCAGCGCCGCCCCCGGCGGCGCAAGAGGCTTCCGGCACCCCCTGGCACATGATGACTCGGCCGCTCAAGGTCGAGGACCTCGCCGCCGCCATGGCGCCCCCGCCGCGCCCGCAGAATCCGGCGCTCTACGAGGGCGACTTCGATCTTGGGCTTGCCTCGTTTTGCCGCGGCGCGGGCGTGGATCCGCGCACCATCACACCCGAAGCGCGCGCCGGGGCGCTGCAGCTGGCAGGCCAATTGCTGCGCGAAGCCGTGCTCGGACTCATGGACCTCAACCACGGCCTGAACGAGTTCCGCAATCGATTCCGGATCTCGGCCGCGCCGAAGGACGGCCCGGATTCCCCCCTGAATTTGGCCCATGGCGTCGATGAAGCGCTGGTGCGCCTGTTGACGACGGTGTCGACGCGCGCCGGCTCGGTGGAAGCGATTCGCGAAAACTTCCGCGAACTCAAGGCGCAGAACGCCGCAACGTTTGCCGCCACGCGCGCCGCGTTCGAGGAATTCCTGGGCCGGGTCGATCCGAAGGAGCTGGAAGAGCGCTTCGATCGCGCCACCAAACGCGGCGTGTTCGGCACGCAGAACAAGTCGAAGTATTGGGAACTGTACGCCGAGATGTTCGCGGGCCTCGCGCAGCGCCCGGCAGAGGGCTTCCCTCACCTGTTCACCGAGGCGTTCGCGAAAGCCTATGAAGCCAAGCTGCGCACCTTGGTTCCGCCCAACGCGCCCCGTTCGCCCCCGATCGCGCCGCGACGAACGACACGGACGGCAGTGCTCGAAGCCGGCTCGGACTAGCCGTAGGCTCGGACTTCCGGAGCGCAGGGCGGTCGTGCGGCTGTTGCTCGTTGAGGACGATGACATCGTCGCCGACGCCATCACTCGTGGCTTGTCGGCGGCCAATTATGCCGTGCTGCGCGTCGGCAGCGCCGAAGCGGCGCAGTCGGCGCTCGCGACCGAGGAGTTCGCGCTCGCGGTCATCGACGTCGGCCTGCCGGGTGCGGATGGATTGACCCTGGTTCGCCGGCTGCGCAGCGCAGGCAAAACCATGCCGACGCTGATCCTGACCGCGCGCTGCACCCTCACCGACAAGGTCAAGGCGCTCGATATCGGCGCAGATGATTTTCTGAGCAAGCCGTTCGAACCGGCCGAGCTCGCGGCGCGCTGCCGCGCGCTGATGCGCCGCTCGAGCGGTGCGCATCAACGGCATCATCAAGCTCAACCGCATGAGCGTCGACCTGCTGGGCCGGCGGCTGTGCATCGATGAGGCCGAAATCGAACTGACGGCGCGCGAATGGCTGGTCCTCGAATGCCTGGTGCGCCGCACCGGTCAAATCGTCTCGAAGGAAAAGGTGCAGCAGGCCCTCGCCGGTCCCGAGCAGGACATCACGCCGAACGCCGTCGAAGTGCACATCTCGAGATTGCGGGCCAAATTCGGCACTGCCGCGGTGATCCGCAGCCTTCGCGGCCTGGGATATCGACTGGAAGAAGCGAAGACCGCGTGAGCTCGTCGATCAGCCGGCAGTTGGTGCTCTGGCTGGCGGTGCCGCTCATGCTGCTGTCGCTGTGCGGAGCATTGGTGCACTACTTCAACAGTGTTGCGCCGGGAGTGATCAGCAGCGACCGGCGGCTGAAGGAGGCCGCAAACGCCTTGATGGCGCACCTGCAGGTCGAGCCCGATCAGGTGTCGCTCGATACCAATGCGCGCGCCAAGCCGCCCCTGCCCGCTCCCGACTCCATCGCGTACGCGGTGCGCGGCGCGCAGGGACGCCTGCTGCTCGGCGATGCGCAGCTCCCGCTGGTGCCGATGACCGAGGCCACGGCCCAGGTTTTTGCCATGGCCCGCGTGGGCGGCCGCAACGTGCGCACGCTCGCGACCCGATTCGACACCCGGGCGGGCGTCATCATCCTCACGGTGGCGGATATTCGGCCCGCCACCGAGCCGGCGGCCCGCTTTGGCCTGATGAGCACCCTGCTGTGGGATTTCGTGCAGCTCGACATCACGCTGGTGCTGGTCTGGGTCGGCATTCAGCTCGGGCTTGAGGCCGGTAAGGCGGCTGCGCGACGAAATCGCCCAGCGCTCCGCCCTCGACTTGCGCCCGATCGATGAAATCGCCGTGCCGCGCGAAATCGCCCCCGTCGTGGTCACGCTCAACCGGCTGTTTCTGATGCTGCGCACTGCGGTGCAATCGCAGCAGCAGTTCATTGCCAACACCGCGCACCAATTGCGCACGCCGATCACCGGCATGCAGGCGCAGCTGGAGCTTCTCGCCGCGGAGCCCGCCGCCGCGCCGATCAAGAATCGCCTGTCGACCCTGCAGGAGGGGATCCGGCAATTGGCGCATTCGGCCAACCAATTGCTCACCTTGGCGCGCGCCGATCCCTCGGTGAACATCGCCGCCAAGAACCAAACCGTCGGGCTTCATACCATCGTCGGCGAGGTCATCGCCAAGTTCTTATGATCGTGCGCTGCAGTCGAACATCGATCTGGGCGCCGAGACGCAGCCGGTTTCGGTTCTGGCCGATCCCTCGCTGCTCGACGATCTGCTCAGCAATCTCGTCGACAATGCGCTCAAGTACACGCCCGCCGGAGGCACGGTCACCGTCAGCGCCGGCGCCCGCGACGGCAAGGCGTATATCGCGGTCGAAGATACCGGCCCCGGGATCCCGGAGGGCGAGCGCGAGCGCGTGCGCCAGCGCTTCTATCGGCTGCCCAACTCACCCGGGCACGGCAGCGGTTTGGGGCTTGCCATCGTCGATGAGATCGCCGGGCTATACGGCGCGTCCCTCTCGATCGGCTCGGGGCGAGGCGGCGTGGGCACGAAGGTGATGCTGCAGTTTCCCTGAATCGGCGTTTGACTTATGCGCCGCGCGTTCGCAGAGCGCATCTCACTTTCTCAGGCGCGTCAAGATCCCTCGTCGTCTTCGCGCGGATTTTTAGCGGCCAAAATTGTGAACCGCGTCACAATTTGCGCATCCAGGGCGCTCCCGTCAGGTTCGAGCAAGTTTGCCTCGCTAGGATCCCGCCCATGGACGAGATCGTAAACAAACGGTCGATGTCGGGCTTCACGCTCACCGAGCTTCTGATGGTGATATCGATCTCCGCTATTCTGCTCCTGATCGGCGTTCCCTCCTTCAAGTACGTCACCGTCTCCAATCGAATCACCACCGAAGTCAACGGCCTGCTCGGCGACATGCAGTACGCGCGCAGCATGGCGATCAAACAGGGATTGCCGGTCACCGTGTGTGCGTCGACCGACGGCTCGAACTGCAGCGGCGGCACTGCGTGGCAGAGCGGCTGGATCGTGTTTCTGGATTCGAACGCCGATCAAACCAGGCAGGCCAGCGAAGCCGTATTGCGGGCACAGAGCGCATTCAGCTCCACCGACACCTTCGTCCCGGACAATGGAGCGTTCGGCGCGATCACCTTCAATCGCGAGGGCTACGCGTCCACGAATGCCGCGGTGACGGTGACCATGCTGCTGCACGACTCCACCGGCAACCCTGCCTGGACCCGCTGCCTCGCCATCACGCCGGTGGGCATGCTGAGCACCGAGAAAGCCACCGTGGGCAATTGCACATGAGCGAGCGTGGCATGAGCGCGTTGCGGCGTGGTCACGGCTTCAGTCTCGTGGAGGTCATGGTGGCGCTGGTGGTTTGTGCGCTCGGCCTCCTGGGCCTTGCCAAGATGGAATCGCTCGCGGTGGTGAGCACCTCCGTCGCGAGCTCCCGATCGCTCGCCGCCATCCAGGCGTCGAGCCTCGCTGCGGCCATGCACGCCAATCGCGGCTATTGGGCGGCGGGACTCGCGCCGGCCTCGACCACGGTCACGGTAACCAGCGCCGCGACCACCATCGTCTCGGGCGATCCTTTATTGGCCGCCATTCCCGCCGTGGCCTGCTTGGTTCCCGGCGCACTCAGCTGCGGCGCGAACCAGATGGCTGCCTACGACGTGCAGCAATGGGCGCTCGCGCTGCAGAGCTTGCTGCCGGGTTCTTTTTCGACCATCGCGTGCACCACGGTCGGCATACCGGTCACCTGCACCATCCAGATCCAGTGGACCGAGAACGCGGTCGCGGCCAACGCTCAGCAGACGAACATCAACGCGCTGCAGGCGCCGACCTACGTGCTGTACGTGCAGCCATGAAGCATACACGCATACCCCGCGGATTCACTCTGGTCGAGCTGATGATCGCGGTCCTCATCTCGCTGTTCCTGGCGGGAGGATTGCTGACGCTCGTGCAGGCCATGAAGCGCACGGCCGGCGTTCAAAGCGGGCTCTCGGTGCTTCAGGACAACGAGCGAGTGGCGATGACCCTGATCGCCGACGTGATTCAATCGGCGGGATATTTTCCGAATCCCACCGTGAACACCGGCGTCGGTATGTTTCCCGTCATCGGCCCCTACACGTTTGCCGGACAAACCATCGTCGGCACCGGAAACTACGGGGACCCGGCCCCCGGCAACAGCATCACGATTCGATATGCAACCGCCGGCACCGTGGTTGTTGCGCCCGCATCCCCCGACAACACCATCAATTGCACGGGGAATGCGAGCCCCAATCCGACGACCTTCACCAATACCTTCAGTGTCGGCGCCGGCACCGCTCCCGGCTCCTTCGACCTGATTTGCGTCTTGAACGACAGCGCGGCGAACACCACCACCACGGTGCACCTGGTGAGCGGCGTGACGCAGCTGCAGATCTATTACGGCGTGCAGACGAATCCGGCCGTGAGCAACGGCTCGGCGGACACCTATCTGGATGCGGCCACGGTAACCGCCGACAACTACTGGGGCAACGTCGTCTCGGTAAAGATCACCCTGACCTTCGTCAACCCGCTGTATGGGAACCTGGCCGGGCAGACGACCGTGAACACCCCGCAAACGATCGCGTTCACCAGAGTCGTCGACATCATGAACAAAACGGGTGTCACCACATGATCGGGAAGAGCTCTCGTCGCCGGCCGCCGCAGCGAGGAATGGTGCTGATCACCTCGCTGCTGCTGCTGATCGTGGTGACCATCCTGGCCGTCGGCATGTTCCGCAGCTTCGGCTTGGACGAGAAAATCGCCGGCAACGTGCGCGAGAAGCACCGCGCGCTCAATGCCGCGGAAACCGCGGAGGAATATGCCGAATGGTGGCTGGCGAGCGGCAACGGCAGCACCGGAATCAATTGCACCACGATGGTGACCGCCACGGCCGGCCAGGTGTGCTCGAACGTCCTGTCCAATGCGGCAAGCCAGCCGATGCCCTGGAGCGTCGGCGTGAGCTACTCTCCCGGCGCGCCCACGGCCATGAACATCACCACCGCCGGCGGACAGGATGCGTATTACTACACGCCCACGTTCTACATTTCCTACCTCGGAGTTTCGCCGAACGGGTTGGGCAGCGTGTATCAGATCGACGCCGCCGGGTATGCAGGAAGCCCCGATACCGTCGCGGTCGTCGAGAGCACCTATCTCGTGCAGCAAAGCGTCAAGGATTTGGGAGGCCAGTGATGAATACCAGATGGATCGTAGCCGCGCTCGTGCTGATCGGTCTCGTTCCCGCGGCGGTGTTGGCGCAGTGTCCGCCGACGTGCACGGAAAATTTCACCGGCGTCGCCACCACCAATTCGTGGACCTTCGCCACCGGCGCCTGCCTGACCGCGGGCACGGCGGGCACCAGTACGGCCGCCAATCCCGCCTGTGTCGGATTGCCCTATTACGCCGGCACTCCGCTCTTTCCATCGCAGTTTGGCGGCAGCACCGGGACGCTGCCGGATGCCGCCAACAGCGGCGCGCTGCGCTTCACCGACTGGTTCGCGCAGACCGGCGCGATTTTGTCCAATTTTACGTTTCCGCTGACCGGCGCAGCCGCCCCGGGCCTGCAAATCTCCTTCACCACGGTCACTTACGAAGGCAACTCCGGCGGCGGCGGCCACGATGGCGCCGACGGCATGAGCTTCTTCTTGCAGGACGCAAGCTATCCTGCGGATGTCGGCGCATTCGGCGGCAGCTTGGGCTATACGTGCTCGAACGTCAATTTCAACGGAACGCTGAGAGCCAGCGGCATTCCGCGCGGCTACGACGGCCTGCAGGGAGGCTTTCTCGGGCTCGGGATCGATGAGTTCGGGAACTTCCTGAACCAGGGCGACAACACGTCGACGGGCTACAACTACGTGCCCATGAGGATCGGCCTGCGCGGCGCCGGCAGCACGACCTGGAGCTGGTTGAATGCAAACTATCCAACCCAGTATCCGTCGACGTTGACCAATGCGCAGGGCGCGGCCGCCGTCCAGGCGACGTGTCGAACGGGTTTCGTCTGGGACTACAGCAATCCGGCGGCGCCCGTGCAGACGGCCATCCCGCTGAACGACTACGCCGCCATTGCCAATGCCTTCTCGGTATTGCCGGCCACAAAGCCGCTCGCCAATGAGGCGGCCACGACGCGCGCGCAAGGTGTGCCCATCACGTACAACCTCACGCTCACGCCCGCCGGGCTGTTGAGCCTGTCGTACAGCTACAACGGCGGCGCGCTGCTGAACGTGATCACTAACCAGGACATCACCCAGGGCGGGACGGTGCCCATACCCGCCAGCGCGCGCTTCGGTTTCGCAGGCTCCACGGGCGGCAGCCGCAACATTCACGAGATCATGTGCTTCCAGGCGACGCCGCAGAATTCCTCGCAAAGCTCCGCCGGGCTCAACCAGAAGCAGACGGCGAAGGTCCAGGCGGGCACCACCCAGGTGTACTTCGCGTTCTACAATCCGAACACCTTGGCGGGATCCCTGACATCGCAGTACCTGGGTGAGCCGGTGGGCGACCCCAATCCGAATGACCTGGCCATCAGCTCCACCATCAATTGGGATGCATCCTGTGTGCTGACCGGGGTTACGGGCGCCAATTGCGACAGCAACCCGAACGCACCGCCGGGCCCGACACCCGCCGAGAGCAACCTCGCGCGAGTCGTTTTCAGCTGGAACGGAGCGAGCGGCATCCCGTTCGAATACGCCAGCCTGAGCACGACCTGGCCTCTGGCCGCCGCGAACGAACAGTCGCTGCTCGACTCGGGCGACGGCACGACCTGGCCCTCTCCGCCACTGGCTTCTTCGCGGCTGGATTACCTGCGCGGCGACCGCAGCAATGAGCAAACGCCGCTGGCGGGCTTCAGCACCACGTACCAGGGCGTTTTTCGCGACCGCGCCAGCGTGCTCGGGGACATCATCGATTCCAGCCCGACCTGGGTGGGACCGCCGAACGCGCCGTATCCGAACACCTGGGTGGATAAATACCCGCCGGCCGCCGGCGACCCCATGGCGGAAAACGCCGGGCAGACCTACGCCAATTTCGCGTCGGCTGCGGGCATGCTCACCCGCACGAACGTCGTCTACACGGGCGCCAACGACGGCATGCTGCACGGCTTCCGATCGGGTTATTTCAGCTACCCCGACGGCTTATCAGGCCGCCACCAACGACGGTTATGAGGTCATGGCCTACGTGCCGGGCTACATCGTCAACAGCATCCAGAATGCGAACTTCGCCCCCGACAACTATTCGGACCCGCAGTACGGACATCAGCTTCTCGGTCGACGCAACTCCGGGCACCGGAGACCTCTTCTACCAGGGGCAATGGCATACCTGGCTGATCGGCGGCCTGGGCGCCGGCGGCAGCGCCATCTACGCGCTCGACATCACCAATCCCGGACTGGCCGGCGGCATCAACTTCGGCGAGACGGCCAGTGGAGCAACGCCGGCCGGGCCCGCGACGACCGTGATCGGCGAGTGGAGCACGCAGACGATCAACACGGGGGGCGGTCCCGTGACCGTCGCCAACTTGAACTGCGCGAATGTGGCGAATTGCAGCAACAGTCTTGGAAAAACCTACGGCGTGCCGCAGATCCGCCGCTTTCACAACGGCAGCTGGGGCGCGGTGTTCGGCAACGGACAGGCAAGTGCGTCGGGCGACGCCGGCATCTACGTGATGCTCGTCGACCCTGTCGCCGGCCCCGGCAATATCACGTTCTACTACCTCAGCACCTCCACCGGCTCGCCGTGCGCGCCGATCCCGCCCAACCCGCCGGGCAGCCCCAACGGAATCGACTACACCACGCCTGCCGATCTCGACGGCGATCACATCACCGACTACGTGTATGCCGGAGACTTGCTGGGCAATGTCTGGCGCTTCGACCTCACCAGCACCAATCCCACCAATTGGGGAGTGGTGAATGCCGGCGGCGTCTCCATCAACGCGGCTTCCGGGGGCGGCGGTTCGCCGACTCCGCTGTACACCACGCCCGGCGGACAGCCCATCAGCACCAAAGTGGTGGTCGCCTCCGTTGCCGGCACCGTCAATCCCCGCGTCCTCGTCGAGTTTGGAACCGGCCTGCAAACGCCGATGACCAATTTTTCCGGCGCCAGCTTCTTGACGTCGCAGCAGAGTCTCTACGGCATTTGGGACTGGAATCTCACCGGGTGGAGCGCGGCCTCGATCGTGAAGTACACCAGCCTGCCGGGCGGAGGAATCGCCGCGCCGATGACCCCGCTCTCGGGTACCGGAAATCTCGTGCAGCAGACCATCGGCGGCCCATACACCGCCACGGTCGCAGGTACCGGCAGCGATTATCGGACCTTGAGCAGCCTGCCGGTGTGCTATGCGGACACGGCCGGGTGCACCCAATTCGGGTGGTACATCAATCTGGTATCCGGCAACGCGTATACCCAGGATCCCGCCGTCCCGCAAAATGAAGCCGGGGCGCCTCAAACCAGCAATGCGGCGGACACCAGCGCGCCGGTGGTCTATGAACAGGTGACCTACAACCCATCCCTCGAGGATGGCGCGTTCATCATCAACACCACCATTCCGCCGGCCAGTGCGGCGATGATGTGTTTTGCGGCCGGGGCCTCCGGTTGGACCATGGCGGTCAATCCGGCCACGGGCGGTGCCTTCACGAATTCCTTCTTCGGCACTCCCGCCCACAACTTCCTGAACGTCACCACCACCGACGCCAGCGGCAACACCACCACCACGGCGGTCAGCGGCGTCGCCCTGGGCGGCACCGGCAGCACGTCCATCGTTGTCCAGGGCACACAGAACTACCTGGTGACCCAGACGGTGTCCGGCGTCGGCGCCCTCATGTCGGTCAATCCGCCCGGCGGCACCGTCGGCAGCCGTCTCACCTGGATCGAGAGGCGATAATCAGGAGCATGAGCATGAGCACGCGACAAGCCACTCATCGGCGTCGACCGCGCGGCATGACGTTGCTGGAGCTCGTCATCGCCATGGTCATCGTCGGGATCATGGCCTCGATTGCCATCCCCAGCTACAATAGCTACGTGCTCAAGTCGCACCGCACCGAGGCAAAGACGGCGCTGCTCGACTTGGCGAGCATGGAGGAGCGTTATTTCACCACCCAGAACGTGTATAGCCTGCTGACCACGGACTTGGGCTACGCCGGCGCATGGCCGGTGACCGTGGGAACCGGCTATTACCAGGTGCAGACCCCGGTGGTGGTTGCAGCCGTACCGCCCACGGCGGCAGTTCCCGGCGGCGTGCCGGCGACCTTCAGCATCACCGCGCTGCCGATCGGGGTTCAGGTAAACGACGCGGCTTGCGCCAGCTTCACGATCACCTCGGCCGGCGTCAAGAAGGCCACCGGCACCGACCCGAACGCGAACGCCGACTGTTGGAACTGACCGGCTAGTTCGCGCTGTATCCGCGCCCTTCCACGCAGGCCACCAGCGCCCTCTGATAGTCCGGAGCATTCGCCGCGCCCTGGCCCGCCTGCTGGGCGGCCCATTGCTGGCACTCGCGCCTGTCGATGGACTGCTGTTCCTCGCTCTGCCCGTTCTTCGGGTACATGAAGATGCGCGGCTGTTGGCCATTCACCGCCGGATCCGCCGCCTGCGGTGCGCCGGCCGGCGGGGGTGCGCCGCTGTACGCGGTGCCGGCGCTGTCTGCGCCCGAGTCCGGCGCATCGGGCGCCGCTGCGGCGCCCGCCCCGCTGGGATCCGCCACTGGCGGCGGGTCGGTCGCCGTATAGCCGTCGTAGTCCGGATTCCAGGTGTAGTACACGTCGTTGGCGTAGTAGTACGGTACGCCGCCGTACCAGTAGGTGGCGTATGCGAGCGGCAGCACCGGCAGGAACCATGCATAGCCCAAGCCGTAATAGGCGCGCGGCCAGTAGCCGCCGTGCCAGTATCCGCCGCCCCAATAGGCGCCGGTCGAATAGCCGTGATATCCGCCGTAGCCGCCGCGATAGCCGCCGTAGACGGGATGCCCCGCGTAGGTCGCCCCGTGATACCCGCCACCGTAGGCGCCATAGGAGCGCGTACCGCCATACGAGCGCGTGCCGCCGTAGGAGTGCGTGCCGCCGTACGAATACGCATGCACGCCTGCGCCATGACTCGGCGCCGCAAAATGCGCGCCGCCCCCCATATGGCCGGACGAGGCGTGGCCGCCGCCCGCATGCCCGCCGCCGTGGCCGCCTCCGCCATGCTGTGCGAAGGCCGTCCCCCCCGCCAGAAGGGCGCACCCGAGGATCCCGACGGCTAGCCGATGACCTTTACCCATAATTGCCCTCTCTGTGCCCCACCCGACGGCCGTGGCGCAATGGATTCATAAACATAAGACCTAATACACAGAACGTCGTTCAAGACGTTAGGTGCACCCGGCGCGCTCCAACCGTCGATGAATATTCGTTAAGGTGCATCAGCACCGCGCCGCCCAAAATCGCACTCGACCTCTGCATCGGCAGCGGCTCTCCCCCTGCATCCAGATACGCGGCGCCCGCATCATGTTATGGCATCGCCCGGAGCCACGCATCCTTGAGTCGCCGTTCGACGCCCAAGTCCACCCCTTTGTTGCCGCTATTGAAGAACCTGAATGCCTCAAATCAGCAGCCGGGTTCGCATGCGGCAGGAGCTCGAACGTGAGCCGGTCGAGAGGCTGCCGTTGCTTGGTGAGCTGCGCCGCATTGTTGCTTCCGTCCCCGGCCGCGACCGAATCGCAATTGCGGAGCGGCGGGCACGGCCGGTGCGAACCAGTGCACAGAAACGCGATGTTATCGGCCGGCCCAGCCGAATCTTGAGTGCCGCCCGGATCGAACTGGGACCTGGATCAATGTGCCGTTGGGTATATCTCCTAGGATGTCATCGCAATGCGGGGCCGCAAATCCCCGAATAATCGTAACTCAGCACAGGAAGCAGACAAATGAAGATATCGACTGCCTTGAAAGGCTTGTTGGGCACGGCGGCGCTGACGCTCCCGCTCGTCGCCTCCGCCGCCTCGACCTATACGACCGGCGCCGGCCCTCTCACCGCGTCGGCTACCGTCAATTTCCAGGTCGTGATTCCGCACTTCCTGTATCTGCGCATCGGTACCGGCTCGACCTACACCACCGGATCGCTGACGACGGTGAACACCACCGATCTGATCACGTTCACCCTGACTCCGGGTGCGGTCGGCAATGGCACCGCGGTTGCCGGTGTGGGCGGTGATCTTGCGGGCGGCATCGAGACCGCCGCCATCCTCGGTAACGGCGGCAGCGTCACGCTCACCGCCAACGCGACCGGCGCTCTCAGCGACGGCAACGGCGACTCCATCGACTTCTCGCAGATCACCACGAGCGTGGCCGCGAATACGGCGGGCTACGCGACCTTGGCGAATCCTGGGTTGAGCAACACCACGACGAGCGAAGTGGTTCCCGCGACCGGCAAGATCGTCCAGGCGGATGCCAAGTGGACGTTCAGCTATGCCAACAGCGTGGCTGCGCCTGCCGGTACCTACGGCGGCAGCGTCGCGAACAACGGCATCATCACGTACACGGCGACGATGCCGTAATCAAAGCCGAACTCGCGACCTGTCCATGCGCGCCCGGCATCCTGTGCGATTCAGCCGCGGCAGACTGCACCGAGCATTGGCCGGTGCAGTCCTGCTCGCGGCCTTTTCAGGCCGCGCCTCGGCGTACACGG
Source organism: uncultured Gammaproteobacteria bacterium (assembly GCA_963774865.1). GTDB lineage: Bacteria > Pseudomonadota > Gammaproteobacteria > Steroidobacterales > Steroidobacteraceae > Bog-1198. The sequence goes on along the minus strand of CAVZGU010000010.1, from coordinate 122,823 downwards.
TCACTCTCAACCCGCATGCGCCGCAGACGATCTACCTGCAGGTAGGCGTCGGCGCCTTCACGGCTGACTACTGCGGCGGCACCAGCTACCCGCCCCTCCACAATCCGCCTGCGTGCGGCCCGGGCCATGGCGGCGGCAAGCCGCAAAAAAATCCGACCATCAATACCGTGTCGGCGAATGTGGCGGCGGGGATGGTGGGCAATGGCGCCGCGCAGGCCATGAAGACCGACAGCACGGCCACGAATAGCTATCTCGACGGCCGGGTGTTCTGCTCCCTGCCATCACAGCTCTACGTCGGCGGCTTCTATCGCACGACGGGCGCGACCACCGCCGCAGCGAACGTCACGGCCACCGTGCCGACGGCATTGATCGACGCCACCGGCGACAGCATTCCATTTTCAAAAATCCAGTGGACGTCGAGCGGCCTTGGCGACAGCGGCGCGGAACCCTTCCCGGCGGGCGCCTTCGTCAACGGCGGCGTGCAGACCGTGGGCTCGATGGCGAGCAATTCCTGGAACGAGAGCTGCTTGACGTTTTCCTATCTGAACAACACCGTCGCGCCGGCCGGCACGTACGACGGCGCGGTTCTTTACACCATGAGCACGCCATGAGCAGCGCCGGCCGCGCGGCGTCGACTTTTTTTTTCGCCCTGGCACTCACCATAATCCGGGCTTCGGCGGCGCACGCAAATACGATCACCATCGATGATTCGGGCAGCCAGGCGCTCCAGCCGTCCGTGAGCATGCGCTGGAAGACCGAGGCGCCGTCGCGCTCCGGGGCCGGCAACGTGATGGTGGGCACGACGACGATTCGAGTGCGGATCAACGTCATGCCGTGGCTGCGGCATTCGGGGCGGATCTATCTGTCGTTGCCGGCACAGCCGCCGGGCCCGGTCAGCCTTTCGTGGTCCACTCAAGGGCGATTCTTGCCCGGCCAGGTTCAATCCGGCAGTCGTGTGCTGGTCTATGCCGGCCCCATCACCACGCCTTTCATGGAAGACACGCTGACGTTCCAATTCACCGTCGATGGGACCCTCATGCGGCGGGTCGTCCCGGTCACTTATCACTTCGAGATGGACGAGGGTTGATCATGCGACGGACGTTCTGCATGTTGCTTGGTCTTGTTGGGATCGCCCTTTCGGCATCCGCGCAGGCGCAGGGCTTTGCCGCGATGGTCTCGCCCCCGCGCTTCGAGCTGGCGACCAAGCCTGGAAAGACTTCGCGCAGCGTGATCGAGGTGGGCAACCGATCGAGTGCGCCCGCCAAGTTCCTCATTCACACCGCGGACTGGACCCTGGCGAAGGATTTCGGCGTGAGCTTCCACGACGACCTGCAGGAGGACAGCTGCCGACCCTGGGTCGCGCTCGAGCGGCCGGAGGTCGTGGTGCCCGGCGGCGGCACTTTGCGCTATCGCATTGAAGTGACCGTGCCGGCGGATGCCCCGGCCGGGGAATGTCGTTTTGCGGTGATGATCGAGGGCGATCAGCCTTCGATCGCCCGAAGCAACGGCTTGAATGTACCCGTCACCGGGAGAATTGGCGTCATCATCTATCTGACCGTTGGCGGTGGTGCGCCGGATTTGGAAGTGCTGGGGCCGATGACCGCAAAGCTCAACGGCCAGCAGGTCCCCACACTGCGCGTTCACAACGCAGGCAACGCACACGGCCGCATGAGCGGATTTCTCACCGGCACGGACGCGAAGGGAGTCTCGTACGATTTCACGCCTTCGGACTTCCCGATCCTGCCGCATGAAGAGCGCGAGGTCTTTTTGACGCCCTCGACGCCGGCCAACGATCACCCGACGCTCACCTTCCCGGTCACGGTGAAGGGCACGCTCGAATGGGGCGAGCACAAGACTGAGCTCAATCAGTTATTTGAATGAAACTGCGCGCCACCTTCGCTCGCCGGCTCGCGAACGGCCTGTGCGGGCTGGGTGGTCTGGCATTCGTCAGCGCGGCCGTTGCGCAGCCCGCGGCACCGGCGCCCTCCTTGACCTGGAGCGCCGCCAATCTGCCGGGAGTCGCGGTCTATCAGGATAAATACATGGGCGGATCGGCAGCCCCCGACATCTCCACCAATGACAGCGAAACCGGCGACAGCCAAGGCATGGCGCGCTCGCTGCAAGTCGACGGGGTGGTGAGCGCGCTGAGTTCCCGTGACGGCGGCTCTGACAATGTGGTGGAGAGCGGCATCGTCGTCAAATCGCAATGGGACACGGCGGATTACGGCGCGTGGTCGCTGGATGCCGCTGCGCGCACGGGAGGTTCGAATCTCGGCCCGTCCGAGCAGGGCCAGGGCGGTATCGTGACGCTTAGGCAACGCGCCATGCCCTTTGACGGCGGTTGGCAGGCCGACAATTCCCTGGGCGACCTCAATACCCCCGACATCGGCTTGGCGCGACTGCAGCCGCGCTTCTATCTGCCGACCAGTCCCATGCAGGGTCTGACCACGGAGTGGCGAGGACCTGACGGCGTGCAGCTCGTCGCAGGCGGCGGAGTACCCGGCTTCTTCGACGGCATCGAGGTGCCCGATTTCCACACCCTGGACGGGTCCACCGCAACCGCCGGCGCGCAGTGGTCCCCGGCTCCGCACTGGACCGTCGGCGGACAGTTCATCGAGGCTCACGACGTGAACCTGGCCATCGGCCCCGTCATCGATAACGCCGCGATCTTCTCGTCCAACACGGGTCTGTTGACTGCAGCCTGGCAGGACCGCGACGAGCACCTTCAGATCAACCTCATGGATGGCGAGGTCAGCGGCAAAGCCAACGGCGTCGGGGGCTGGGTCGATGGATCGATCACGCAAGGCAGGTTCCAGCAAAATGCCGGGCTCTTTCGAATCGACCCGAACATGAACTGGGGCAACCAGGTCATTTCCGATGATATGCAAGGCGGCTATTACCGCCTCGATTATCAGAGCCGGCAGTGGCAGGCGGACGCCGGTATCGACGAAGTGCGATCGGTTTCCGGCCTCGGCAGCGACACCACGTTCCTCACCGGCGACGCACGCTACCAGATGTCCCGCGACTGGGGCGTCGGCGGCATCGCCAACATCAGCCGCGCCAACGGCGCCAATAGTTGGTCGCTGGGTAGTTACCTCGATCATTTGAACGCCTGGGGCACCGGACGCGTGCAGGTGGATTACGCCGACACCCAGACCGGCCGGGACACCATGCTGACGCTGAATCAAGGATGGTCGACGCCCGTCGCACTCCGGCTCAACACCGCGATGTACGTCGAGCGCATCAACGGCGCCGTCATCGATGATCTCGGCCAGGACAGCACCGTGCTGGGGCTGGCGGCGAATGGCGGCGGTCAATTCACGACCCGGTTTGGCGTCGACGGCAATGTGCAATGGGCGGCCGCCGTGCAAGGCCGCGCCGCGCCGGGCGTTTCCGCGAACGTCTCGCTGACCTACCAGCTGTCTCGAACTTGGCAGGTTCTGGCCACTTATCTACGACAGCCAGACCGGATCCTGGACGCCGCTGACCGTGGTCTCGCCGTTGACGCCGCCGGTGGCGACCGCCATCCCGGCGATCGAGGAACGGGGCATATTTCTGACGATTCGCTATAAGCGGGCTTCAGGCTCGCACTTCGCGCCGCTCGGCGGCGCGCCCGGCGCGGGCTCCGGCGAAATCGCCGGCATCGTCTATCTCGACGCCAACAACAATGGGCACCTCGACGCCGGCGAGGCCGGCGCGCCCAACGTCACCGTGGTGCTCGACGGCCGATTCTCCGTGCAGACGGACGCCAACGGCCGATTTGATTTCCCGGTGGTGGCGACGGGCCACCACGTCATCACGGTGAGCTCCGACAATCTGCCGCTGCCATGGACGCTTGCAATGAGGGCCGTACGCCGATCGAGGTCACGACCCGCGATCGCACCGACATCAGCATCGGCGCGCAGCGTCCCCGCTAGAAAGCGACCCGACGTCAGCGGCCGGGGAACTCCTGCGACTCGTAAACCACGCGCCCGCCCACGACGGTCTGCAGGACGAGGATCTGGGCGATCTCCTCGGCGGGAATCTTCAGCACGTTGCGGTCGAGCACGATGAGATCGGCGAGCTTGCCCACCTCGAGCGATCCGGTGGCTGTGTCCTGATGCAGTTCGTACGAGGAATTCATGGTGATCGCGCGCAGCACTTGCGCGCGCGTGAGGCCGACGTCCTCGCTCAGGCGGCCGGCATATTTCGGACCGGCTTGCGGGGAATTGGTGCGCGTCACGCCGACCTTGAGCGCGAACCATTCGTCGAGCGGGTCCACCGGCCAATCGCTGCCGTAGGCGATGCGCGCCCCCGCCGCCGCCAGAAAGCCCGCGGGCTCCATGTACTTGAAGCGCGCCGGACCCATGTAGTCGCGCGCGCCGTCGATGGTATCGGGCGCCGGCTTTTCCCATTGAAACGACAGCACCGGGATCACGTTGAGCTCACGGTAGCGCCAGAAATCCTGCGGATCGACGATTTCATCGTGTGCGATGGCGGCGCGGATGTCCTTGGCCGGGAAACGCTCCCGCAGCGCCTGCATCCCATCGAGCCCCTCGTGCACCGCCCGATCGCCGTCCGCGTGCATGTGCGGCTCCAAGCCCGCGGCAGACACGTCGATGAGAACGGCGCGCAGGACGGCCGCCGGGAAGTACACCTCCGGTCCGCGGTTCTTGCCCGGCGCCCAGTGCCGGTCGACCCCGCTTCCCTGGGCCGCGAAATAAGGCTCGAGCATCGCGCCCGTGAGCGCCGGCGCCGAGATCACTCCGTCGAGAAATAACTTGACGTTGCGCACCGTCAAGCGTGGGCGGCGGCCCGGGCGGCCCCTGGTCGTAGCGCCGCGCGAGCGCCGCCGCGCGCGCAGCCGCCTTCTTGGGCTCGCGGCCCTCGGGCGGGGTGATCAGCACGGCGAAATGCGCACGCGCCGTCAGGCGGCCCGAGCGTTGCACGGCGGTGAACGCCGCCAACGAGGGCTGCTCGGCCATCGCGTCCAGGAACGTGGTGACGCCCTGCTTACGCATAGCCTCGAGCGCGGCTTGCGCGGAATTGACGTCCTCGACGGGCGTGGGCTTCGGCAGCAGTTTGCTCACCAAATTCTGAGCCGAGTCCTCGAGGATACCGGAAGCATTGCCCGCGGCGTCGCGGCCGATCCGGCCGCCCAGCGGATCGGGCGTGGCGGCGGTGATTCCGGCGAGCGCGAGCGCGCGGGAATTCACCAACACCGTGTGGCCGAACGAGGACATGACGAATATCGGGCGCTTGGTCTTCAGTCCGTCCAACACCGCCCGCGTCGCAGTGGCGCCGGCGGGCAGCATGCCCTCCTGAAACCAGTTCACGACTTCGAGCCAGGCATCCGGTTCCCGAGCCTGGGTCTGGTCCAGACAGCCCTGGATTCTGGTTTGCATCTGCTCGATGGTGAGCTGCTCATAATTCAAACTGCATTTGAGCAGAGCGGCGCCGCCCAGCAGCGGATGCATGTGCCCGTCGACCAGTCCCGGCATCAACATGCGTCCGCGCAGATCGATCACCGAGGTGTGCTCGCCGACGAACGCCGCGAGGCCCGCATCGCTGCCGACGTACACGATCCGGCCGGCGCGTATCGCCACGGCCTGCTGCACGCTGTCCTGCGCATCGACCGTATAGACGAAGCCGTTGCGGTACGCCGTGTCCGCCGGCACCTGCGCCGGCGGGGCTGCGGCATCGGCCCAATGTGCCGCGGTCAACAGCAGGCCCGCGGAGAATCCGCTAAACCGCATGCAGCGCCTTGTCGAGATCCGCTATGAGATCGCCCGGATCCTCGATTCCGACCGAAATTCGTATGAGGGCATCATTGATCCCGATGCGATCGCGCGTCGCCTTGGGCAAGCCGGAATGAGTGGTGCTCGCGGGATGTGAAATCAAAGTCTCGGTCCCGCCGAGACTCACCGCCAGTTTGATGACCTGCAGGCCGTCCAGCAGGCGAAACGCCTCCGCCTCGCCGCCCTTGACCGCGAAGCCGAAGGTCGAACCCGCGCTGTCGCACTGTCGCTTGAACACCGCGTGCCGCGGATCGTCGGCGGCGAGAAAGCCCAGATAGTTCACGTCCGCGATCTTCGGGTGCGTGCGCAGAAAGGCCGCCACCAGCGCCGCGTTCTGCGCCGATTTGTGCATGCGCAACGACAGCGTCTCCATGGAACGCATGATCATCCACGCGCTATTGGGATCCAGTTGCGTCCCCAGGGCGCCGCGCAATCTTTTGATCGGGCCGACCACCTCGCGAGTTCCGACGACGCCGCCGGCCACCAGATCCGAATGCCCGCCGACGTATTTCGTCAGCGAATACAGCACCAGGTCGGCGCCGTGCGCCAGCGGACGCTGAAAAACGGGGCCCAGAAAGGTGTTGTCCACCAGGACCGGCGGACGACCGCCCGCCTGACGTCTGCCGATCTGTTCCGAGATGTCGCGCATCAGCGCCAGATCGACCAGACTGTTGGTCGGATTGGCGGGCGTCTCGGTCATCAGCAGACAAACCCGGCCCCCGGTCTCGCCGGCCCGCGCCGAAGCGCGCGCGGCCGCGTCGGTCACGGCGGCGCGATCGTGCCCCAGCGTGAAGCTGACGGCGCTGACGCCGAACGCCGGCAAGGTCTTTTCGATCAGCGTCTCCGTCCCGCCGTACAGGGGCTGGCTCATCAGGATCACGTCGCCGGGCCGCACATAGGTCCACATCGCGGTGGAGATGGCCGACATTCCGCTCGAGAACACCGCGGCGGTCTCGGTCTGCTCCCACAGCGCAAGACGATCCTCCAGCACCTCCAGGTTCGGGTTGTTGAAGCGCGAATATACGAGGCCAGTGGACTGGCCCGCGACCGGTTCGCGGCGGCCGGAGGTGAAATCGAAGAAATCCTTGCCGTCCTGCGCGCTCTTGAACACGAACGTCGATGTCAAGAAGATCGGCGGCTTGAGCGATCCTTCCGACAACGACGGGTCGTAGCCGTATCCCATCATTTGGGTCTCGGGTTTCAGCACGTGATCACCGATTTTGCGTTTATGATAAGCGTCGTAGCTCACGTTGCCGCTCCCGAGTGCATAACGGAGCCGCAATATAACCCGCCGGGCCGAGCCGTGGGAATTCGCGCACGCAATTCGAGGCGATGAGGAATGGACACGGTGTTACTGTTGGGCATCGCCGGCGCGGCGTTCGTCGAGCACCCTGATCGGCGGATTGCTGGCGCTCCGGCTGCGCGACAAATTGCATCTGATCCTCGGGTTCAGTGCCGGCGCCGTCATCGGGGTCGCGTTCTTCGATCTGCTCCCGGAGGCGGTCAACTTCGGCGTCAAGTTCCACGGCCCGGACGTCATCCTGTCCTTCACCGCGCTCGGTTTTCTGTGCTATCTCGTATTGGACCGGATTCTTCTGTTCCACGGCGGCGGCGCGTCGCGGGGCGGCGTGGCGGCGGCCGTTCTGTGCTGCCACAGTCTGCTCGACGGTGTGGCCATCGGACTCGCGTTTCAAGCCTCGCGCGCCATCGGGATCGTGGTGACGATCGCGGTGCTCACCCACGATTTTTCCGACGGCATCAACACGATGAATGTCGTCCTGAAGAATCGCGGCGATCGGTCCCGCGCGTTTCGCTGGCTGCTGCTCGATGCCGTGGCGCCGGTGCTGGGCATCGCGGCGACGCTCATGCTGCGCTTGGCCGGCGATCAATTCGGCATCGCGCTCGCGCTGTTCGCGGGTTTCTTTCTCTACATCGGCGCGAGCGATCTGATCCCGGAGAGCTATCACGCACACCCGAAATTCCTCACCACCGCCATGACCTTGGCGGGCGCAGCGGTTCTGTATCTGGCGATCACCTTGATCGGATGAGGGCGCGCGCAACGGGCGCGGTGCCGCACCACCTCATTCCGCGAGCGGCGGCGGCCAGTTCGGCCGGCTGGTCGCGGCGCCGAGCTGAATGCTCGCCATGGCCACGATCAGTGCGCCGACAGGCAGGGCAATCGAATGAGACTTGAACGATGCGCGCAGCGTCACAATAATCCAATAATCGCCGGGTGCCTGAGCGTAGGCCGGGTGCATGAGCGTAGCATCAGAGCCTGAAGGAGAGCTGCGATTTGACAACGCCGATTCCGCTGGAGCGCGCCGCGATCCCACGAGATACGGTGGCGCTCGCCCGTTTTTTGCTCGGCAAGATCGTCGTTCGCCGGCTGCGTGCGGGCATCGCATGCGGACGGATCGTGGAGACCGAGGCGTATCTGCAATCCGATCCCGCGTGCCATGCGTTTCGCGGCATGACGCCGCGCAATCGCTCGCTGTTCCTCGAGGCGGGGCATGCCTACGTGTATCTGTGCTACGGCACCTCGTATCTGCTGAACGTGTGCAGCGAGGACGCCGGCACGGGCTCGGGCGTGCTGCTGCGCGCGCTCGAGCCGCTGGCGGGAATCGAACACATGCGCCGCGCGCGCAACAGCCGCAGCCTGCGGGATCTCGCGCGCGGTCCGGGGCGGTTGACCGCTGCGCTGCAGATCGACCGGCGGCACGACGGCATCGACCTGCTGCGTCGCGGACCCTTGTGGATCGGCACCGACGGCGCCGCCGTGGGCTCGATCGGCCAAAGCGTGCGCATCGGACTCACCAAAGGAGCCGACGCCCGCCTGCGGTATTTCGTGGCCGGCAGCGGCTACCTCAGCGGCACGCGGCGGCTCAATGCATAGCCCGATCGCCCCGTTCCTCGCGCAATGGCCGGTGTTCGTGGTGGACGGGGCGCTCGCCACCGAACTGGAGCGGCGCGGCGCGGACCTCGCCGATCCGCTCTGGTCGGCCAAATGCCTCCTCGAGCGGCCGCAGTTGATTCGCGCCGTGCATCTCGATTATTTCAGGGCCGGCGCCGATGTCGCCACGACGGCGACCTATCAGGCGAGCTTCGAGGGCTTTGGCCGTCGCGGCATCGGCCACGATGCCGCCGCCCGGCTGATGCGCGAAGCCGCGGCGCTCGCGGCCGGCGCCCGGGATGAGTTTTGGTCCGATCCGGCGAACCGATCGGGCCGGCTGCGGCCGCTCATCGCGGCATCGATCGGCCCCTACGGCGCCATGTTGGCGGATGGCTCCGAATACCGCGGACATTATGCATTGAGCGATGAAGAGCTGGCGGCTTTTCACCGGCCGCGGCTGAAGGTGCTGGCTCACTCGGGCGTCGATCTGCTGGCTTGCGAAACCATTCCCTGCCTGCGCGAGGCGCTGGTCCTTGCGCGCCTGCTGCAGGACTTTCCGGCGCTCAGCGCCTGGATCAGCTTCTCGTGCCGGGACGGAGCGCGCAATTGCGAGGGCGAAGAGATCACCGTATGCGCCGCCGCACTGCGCGGCAATGCCCAGATCGCCGCCGTCGGCGTGAATTGCACGCGGCCCGAGTACGTCGCCGATCTGCTGGCACGGATGCGCGGGGAAACCGACACACCGTTGATCGCCTATCCGAATTCGGGCGAGTGCTACGATGCCGCCGCGAAGCGGTGGAGCGGAGCGCAGAGCGGCAGGCCGTTCGCCGAATGGGTCCGTGCCTGGCATCAAGCGGGAGCCCGGCTGATCGGCGGATGCTGCCGCACCACGCCCGGGGACATACGCGCGATCGGCGCGCTGCGCGCTCAATCCTCGGAAAAATGCTGGCCGGTGATGCCGCAATAAGGCCGGATGGCACATGGCGCAGCGCGCCCAAACGGCCTGACGGCCGATGGGGGCGCGGCGCTCGATGTGCCGAACGATGCTAGGAGCCTAGGGCCGGCCGCCCTCTTCGTGCTTCTCTGCGTTCTTCTCGGCCGGCGGCTTCGGATGCGCAGGCTTGGCCGGCTGCGGTTTGCCGGCGGGCGGGGCGCCTGTCGATCGCGCGGCGCCTGCCGCCGGCGGTTGCGCATTGGCGGCGGTGGGCGGGCGCCCATGCCCATAAGGACTGTTGGGCGTACCATTAGGAGTGCTGGGTGCATGCACATTAGGATTCGCTGCGACCGGCGGGCGCGGCGGCGCGCCCCTGGCCCCGACGACTCCGGGCGCATTGAAGGCTGCAGGCCGTGGGGTGGCGGCGATGGACGGGTGTCCGCCGTTCGCCCTGGCGGAAAGTGCGGGATTTTTCACGGCTTCCTGCACATGCGTCCGCTGCGCCGGCGTGGGAGGTACATGGGACTCGTGCATGGCCGTGCGCTCCTGCGGAGTGGGCGTCGCCGCGACGCCGGCTGCGCCGCCGTTGTAGCTCACGCGGTTCACCGTGACATTGTTCACCGTCACGTTGTTCACGTAGGTGTTGTGAACAACGGTGGTGTTGACGTTGACCACGGCCGTGTTGTACGCAAATCTATTGCCGGCCCAGTGTCCGCCCTCGTAGCCGACCCCGCCGTAGCCGAAGCCATAATTCACGCCACCGTAGAAGCCGACGTGCGGACCCCAGTATCCGGGGTGAAAGAGATACACACCGCCGACGAAACCCCAATAGCCGGGGGTCCACAGCACGCCGACGCTAGGCGGCGCAACCCAGGTGCCGGGCACCCAGTAATAGCCGCCGCCGGCCCATGCCCAATACCCCGGCGTCCACAAATACCCCTCCTCGGGACACGGCGGCTGCTGGTACTCCGGCAGCGGCGGCGGCGGCTCACTGGCCTGCACTTCACCCTCCGCTGCGGGCGCCGGCGCGACGTAGGCGGGCGGGGGCGGTGGCGGAGCGGCATAGACGACGCGGGCCGGCGGCGCGACCACGCAGCCGCCGATCATGGTTGCCGCGCAAAGCGACAGGAAGAAGGCATTTCGAACCGTCAGTAGGGTGGAAATCTGCACCGGTAGTTTCGACATGTGACCGCCATGGTGATGACTATTGCGACAGCCTAAGAAAAAAACGCCGCTCCAGACCCATATAACGTCACAATTTGAGAATCGGCTACCACTGTGAAGCGAATGTAACGCAATGCACTGCAGCGTGCCGGCGCCGGGCGCGAGGCGACCCGCCACGTTAGTGCGGTGCGGCGCCGGTCACTCAATCTTGCGCTTGAAGGTCTCGGGCAGCAGGAACAGGCCCACGATCAGCGTGGCGCCGGCCACGACGATCGGATACCACAGCCCGTAGTAGATGTCGCCCGTGGCCGCCACCATGGCAAACGCGGTAGTCGGCAGAAAGCCGCCGAACCATCCGTTGCCGATGTGGTACGGCAGCGACATCGCGCTGTAGCGTATGCGTGCCGGAAACAATTCAACCAGCAGCGCGGCGATGGGACCGTAGACCATGGTCACGTACAGCACCAGGATGAACAAGATCAAGATCACCATGGGTTTGTTGATGCCCGCCGGATCGGCCTTGTCCGGATAGCCGGCCGCCGACAGCGCCGCCTTCGCCGCGCTTTGAAAGGCCGCGATGGCCGCTTTGCGCTCGGCTCCCTTGACGACGCGAGGATCGGGAGCGGTGAGCGTGGTCTCGCCGCTGCGGATTTGAGCCACGGTGCCTGGCGGCGCGTCGACGCGCTGATAGGAAACCCCCGCCTTTGCGAGGTAGCTCTTGGCGATGTCGCAGGAGGTCGAGTCGAATTTGTTCTTGCCGATGGGATCGAACTGGAACGAGCATTGCTGCGGATCGGCGATCACCGTCACCGGCGCGGCGGCTTGCGCGGCAAACAGCGCCGGATTGGCGTAGCGGGTCAACGCCTGGAACAGCGGGAAATACGTCAGCACCGCCAGCAGGCAGCCCGCCAGAATGATCGGCTTGCGCCCGATCCTGTCGGACAGCCAGCCGAAGAAGATGAACCCCGGCGTCGCCAGCGCGAGCGCAATGGCGGTCATTATGTTGGTGGTCGCGCCGTCGACTCGCAGAATCCGCTCCAGAAAGAACAGCGCATAGAACTGTCCGGTGTACCAGACCACCGCCTGGCCCATGACCGCACCCAGCAGACAGATCAGCACGATCTTCAAATTGGACCAGCGCCCGAAAGCCTCGGCGAGCGGCGCTTTGGACGTGGTGCCGAGCTTCTTCATGTTGGTGAACACCGGACTCTCGCCCAGCTGCATGCGTATCCACAGCGACACCATCAGCAGCAGCAGCGAGACCAGGAACGGGATGCGCCAGCCCCACGCCTTGAAGGCCTCTTCGCCGATCGCGGTCCGCGTGCCGATCACGACGAGCAGAGCAGCGAACAATCCCAGCGTCGCCGTGGTCTGAATCCAGCTCGTGTACAAGCCGCGCTTTCCCGGCGGCGCATGTTCGGCGACGTAGGTCGCGGCGCCGCCGTATTCCCCGCCGAGCGCCAGTCCCTGGAGAAGCCGCAGCAGCACCAATGCCACCGGTGCTGCAACTCCGACCGATGCGTAGCTCGGGAGCAAGCCGACCGCGAAGGTGGCGCCGCCCATGATGCTCATCGTGATCAGAAACGTGTGCTTGCGGCCCACCAGATCGCCCAGGCGCCCGAACACCAGCGCGCCGAACGGGCGCACGGCGAAGCCGGCGGCAAACGCGGCCAGGGCGAAAATGAAGCCGGTGACTTCGTTCACGCCGGAAAAGAACTGCGCACGTGATGATGCCCGCGAGCAATCCGTACAGATAAAAGTCGTACCACTCGAACACCGTGCCGAGAGATGAGGCGCCGATCACCAGCCACTGATTGGGCGCCGACGTCGGTATGACGCGAATGTCGGCGGCCGCGCGTCGTATTCATGCCATCATCGTCCCCGTTATGGTTTTGTTCTGGTCATCGCTTGGGCGGCGGCGCCGCGGTGATGATCGCGCGCAGTTCCGTGAGCTTCGCCTTGACCACGGCCGCATTGTCCGGACCCATGCGCAGCAGCAGCTTCTGGCCGGCGGGGCGCGCCTCGAGCGTCGGATCGGCGATATGTGTACATGACGTTCGGCCGGGTGAGCTCAATGGGACCGGTCGGCTGCGGCGTCGCCAGCAGCGAGTCGATCGACCTGGACCAGCCGGTCGTTGAAGTAGCCGTTCGGATAGCCGAGGTTCTGATAGACCTGCTGGAACAGCGGATAGAAGCGCAGATAGACCTGCGGCGAGCCGCTGCATGTCGAGGTTGCGCACCACGCCGACCATGGGCTCGTAGCGCGCGAAATTCCTCGGATCGAGCGTGGCATGCAGCTCATCCCCGACCGCCAAAAAAGTGCCCGCCACCGCTACCGTCGGGCGCTTCTCGACCGGCACCTTTTGGCGCGGCAAATTATCGATGGTCACCACGATGTGGCGGATGATGCTGTCCGGCACCAGGTATTGCATGAGCGCATTGCTGCCGGCCACCTCGCCGAGCGCATCGCGAATCGCCGGATCGCTGTCTCCCAGTGACGGCAGCGGGCCCTGGGGCGCCGCATCGGACGGCGGCACGGGATGTTGGATGGCCGGTTCCGCGGGCGGCGCCGGCGCGGCGGTCTGCGCGGCTGCGGGTGCGCGGGGCGGCAGCGAGCTGCGGCTGTGCAGGTAGTAGGCAACGCCCAGCGCCACCGCCGCCACCACGGCGGCAACCCCAATCATCGGCTTGTTGTCCATCGGCTCCCCCGCCCCAGGCGTACGATGGGATCATTCTGGCGCAATTGCGCGAAAAAAGCAGCGGCCGGAGTTCAGCTCTTCCGCCGTACGCATCTGCAATTCGTGTCGGCGGTAGTCGATGATGAGCGTGTCGAGCATTCCGAGCGCATCCATGCCGATCATGATGGCGGGCTCGCTCGTCAGCTTCCAATGCTTGAAGATGTACACATTGGCGAACGTCACGCCTGGATCGCGGATCTGAATCGCCACCGAGATGGATCGCGGGTGTGTCGATGATTTCGCCATTCTGCACGGCCAGCGTCGCGCCGATGATCTGATCGGGTTTACCGTGAAATCCGGCAAGATTGTGATAGGACAAGGCATCGCGCAGCGCCAGATTGCCGATGGTGGTCTGGCCGCCGGTGTCGATGATGGCCTTGGTGTGCACGTCGCCCACGATGGCGTCGATCACGATCAGCTGGCCATTGATCGAGTGAAACGGCACGGTGATGAATCCACGCGCCGAGCGCTCGTCGCGTGAATAGGTGATGCTGATCTGGTCGTGCCGGAAATCGATGAATATGCGCTTGTTCTTCAGACCTTCGGACCCTAGGATCCCTTCCGCGCCGCCCAACGCATCCGGCACGATCGGCAGCAGCGGCGAGTCCACGGCCAGTCGCCGACGCTGAGCGTATCGACACGTATGGTCGGCACGTCGCCACAGATCCGGTGACACCACGCAGCATCACCTGCGGCGACTGATCGGTCGGAATGCCGAGCGCGAGCGCCACCATCGCGGTCACGCCAGAGCTGCTCGCGCCGGTGTCGAGAACCAGCCGAAACGGCCCGCGGCCGTTGATGAATACCGGCGCCCAGATGCGGCCGATCTGGTCGCGCCGGGTCGGCGCGACGTAGCGCGGCTCGGGCGCCTCCACCATGAATTCTGCCAGCTGCTCCGCCGCGTCCTCCGCAGGCGCGGTCGGCGGCGATACGCTGGGCGGAGACAGGGTCGGCGCGGTTCCGGCGGCCCATTGCGGCAGCGTCAGCGCGGCGAGCAAGAGACTCCCGAGGCCGAGGATGTTCCGGCAATCCGTATGCGCTCCATGCGTCATATGCATCATATTCGACAGCCTCAGCGCTTCAATGTTTCCCCGATGTCGGCATCGACCACCTGCCTCAGCACCGCCACGGCACGGTGCCGGTGCGCAGCCGCAGATTGTGGAACCTCTTCATCGAAAACCGGCTGCCCGGAGCCGCTTGCTCTTTGCTCCGCTGCGCAAGAATTTCCAGCTCCCCTATCATATACGCGCAGGCCTGCCCGGGCATCACGACGTAGCGCTCAACTTCGGCGGCCGGAATCCGGTAGTCGATGGCCTGCTGGCGAGTCCAGTGTCGTGCGTGCAGTCCGGTATCGACCACCAGGCGCCGGGCGCGGAACAATCCGTCGGACAATTGCCCGAGGCGCCCCCTCGCATCGCCGCTGTACCAGCCCGCCGCGACCGCCAGCTGTTCGGCGTACAGGCCCCAGCCTTCGGCGAAGGCCGATAGGCCGCCGAACACCAATTCTCGATATCCATCTTGGCCTGGGTCGCCGCATTGTAGCGGGCGCCGCCGATAGGGTTTCTCGGTTCTCCGGTGTCGCGTTCCGGCCGGAGTTGTACGCGCCCGGTATCGGTCAATGGCACTGTTCCGCGCTAATATATCAGTCTATGATGAGACTCCCATGAGTAGCCCATCCCCGCGGCGGGTGATTCCCATCAAAGCCGAGCCGCCCTGCAACCTCAGTCCCGAGGAGCAAGCGGCAGTTCAGGGCGCGTGCGCGCGGCTGAAAGATCGGCCCGGCGCATTGCTGCCGATCTTGCACGCGGTGCAGGAGGCGCTTGGCTTCGTGCCGCACGACGCCGTTGCGCTGATCGCACGCCAACTCAACCTGTCGCTCGCCGAGGTGCACGGCGTACTGAGCTTCTATCATTATTTCCGCAAGGAGCCCGGCGGCCGCCACGTGGTGCACATGTGCCGCGCAGAGGCCTGCCAGGCGCTCGGTGCGGTACGGCTCGAGGCGCATGCGAAGCGCAGTTTGGGCGTCGATTTTCACGGCACGACGCGCCGACGGGGCGATCCGCCTGGAGCCGGTGTATTGCCTGGGCAACTGCGCGCTGGGCCCATCGCTGATGATCGATGAGCAGTTGCAGGGGCGCGTCACGGCGGAGCGCTTCGATGCGCTGATGGCGCAGACTCGCGCGCAGGCGCAGGGGCACATGAGCGCGGTCCGGATCTTTGTGCCGCGTGGACGCCGCGGCGCGCTCGCGTGGGCGCCGACGCGACGGCGCGCGCGATCGCGGCGCAAGTCACAGCGAGCGCGGGCATCGACATGCAGCTGGTGCGCAACGGCTCGCGCGGCCTGTTGTGGCTCGAGCCGCTGGTCGAGGTCGAAACGGCCGGTCGGCGCTTCGCCTATGGCCCGGTGAGCGCCGCCGATGTGCCGCGGCCTGTTCGACGCGGGCTTTACCCTGACGCACCTGCGGCCCGCCGGCACCCGCTGGCGCAGGGACCGACCGAGGAGATCCCGTACCTCAAGCGCCAGCAGCGGCTGACCTTCGCGCGCGTCGGCATCACCGATCCGCGCAGCTTGAGCGACTACCTCGCAGCACGGCGGCTACCGCGGCCTCGCCGCCGCGCTGGCGATGCAGCCCGCGCAGATCGTCGAGAGCGTGACCGCTTCGGGACTGCGCGGCCGCGGCGGCGCGGCGTTTCCCGCCGGCATCAAATGGAAGACGGTGCTGCAGGCGCTCGGGCGAGCAGAAGTACGTCGTCTGCAATGCCGACGAGGGCGATTCGGGCACCTTCTCCGATCGCATGCTGATGGAGGGCGATCCGTTCGTGCTGATCGAGGGCATGACGATCGCGGGCCTCGCGACCGGGCGCGACGCGCGGCTACATCTATTTGCGCTGGGAGTATCCGGATGCGCATCGCGCGCTCGAGGCGGCGATCGCAGCGGCCTACGCGGCACACTATCTGGGCGAGAACATTCAGGGCAGCGGCAGGCGCTTCGATCTGGAAGTGCGCTTGGGCGCCGGGCGCCTACATCTGCGGCGAGGAGACCTCGCTGCTCGAATCGTTGGAGGGCAAGCGCGGGCAGGTGCGCTTCAAGCCGCCGCTGCCGGCGATCGCAGGGCTTGTTCGGCAAGCCGACGGTGATCAACAACGTCATCACCTTCGCCTCGGTGCCGATCATCCTGGAGCGCGGCGCCGAGTATTATCAGCACTTCGGCATGGGCCGCTCGCGCGGCACGCTGCCGATGCAGCTGGCCGGCAACATCAAGCACGGCGGCCTGGTGGAGATCGCCTTCGGCATGACCCTGCGCGAGCTGCTGTACGACTACGGCGGCGGCACCTTGAGCGGCCGGCCGATCCGCGCGGTGCAGGTGGGCGGCCCGCTGGGCGCCTATTTGCCGGAATCGCAGTTCGACACCCCGCTCGACTACGAGGCGTTCGCCGCAGATCAAGGGCATGCTCGGGCACGGCGGCATCGTGGTATTCGATGACACGCGTCGACATGGCCGCGCAGGCGCGCTATGCGATGGAATTCTGCGCCATCGAGTCCTGCGGCAAATGCACGCCCTGCCGCATCGGCTCGACCCGCGGCGTGGAAGTGATCGACCGGCTGGTGGCCGGCGAAAACGCCCCCGCGCAGGAACGCTTGCTGCGCGACCTGTGCGAGACGCTGACCTACGGCTCGCTGTGCGCGCTGGGCGGCCTGACGCCCTACCCGGTGCTGTCGGCGCTGAACCATTTTCCCGAAGATTTTGTCAAATCGGAGCGGGCCTCGGCGTCTGCTTGATAGGCCTTCTTCAGAGAGGTTCGCCATGTTATCCATTGTCGAGCAGGATTACGGCACGCCGGCAGCGCGAAAGCGCGAAGCTGGTGACGCTCACCATCGACGGGCGCGAAGTCACGGTGCCGGAGGGCACCTCGGTGATGCGCGCCGCGGCGCTCTCGCGAGGTCAAGATCCCGAAGCTCTGCGCCACCGAGCAGCTCGAGGCCTTCGGCTCCTGCCGCCTGTGCCTGGTGCAGATCGAGGGCATGAAGGGCCTGCCCGCCTCCTGCACCACGCCGGTGGCGCAGGGCATGAAGGTGCGCACGCAGAACAAGCAGCTCGCCGATATGCGCCGCGGCGTGATGGAGCTGTACATCTCCGATCATCCGCTCGACTGCCTGACCTGCCCGGCGAACGGCCATTGCGAACTGCAGGACATGGCGGGCGTCGTGGGATTGCGCGAAGTGCGCTACGGCTACGACGGGCGCCAATCACCTGGATGCCCCGAAGGACACGAGCAATCCCTACTTCACCTTCGATGCGAGCAAGTGCATCGTCTGCTCGCGCTGCGTGCGCGCCTGCGACGAGCAGCAGGGCACGTTCGCGCTGACCATCCAGGGCCGCGGCTTCGATTCCACCGTCGCGGCCAGCCAGAACGTATCCTTCATGGACTCCGAGTGCGTCTCCTGCGGCGCCTGCGTGCAGGCCTGCCCGACCGCCACGCTGTCGGAAAAGACGCTGATCGAGAAAGGCCAGGCCGAGCACAGCGTCGACGACCACCTGCGCCTACTGCGGCGTGGGCTGCTCGTTCCGCGCCGAGATGCAGGGCGAGGAAGTGGTGCGCATGGTGCCGAACAAGGACGGCCACGCCAATCACGGGCACTCCTGCGTCAAGGGACGCTTTGCCATCGGCTATGCGACGCACCCGGACCGCATCTTGAAGCCGATGATCCGCGCAGAAGATCTCCGATCCCTGGCGCGAGGTGTCCTGGGAGGAGGCGATCGGCTACGCGGCCGAGCGAACTCAAGCGCATCCAGGCCAAGTACGGCCGCGACTCCATCGGCGGCATCACCTCGTCGCGCTGCACCAACGAGGAGACCTATCTGGTGCAGAAGCTGGTGCGCGCCGGCTTCGGCAACAACAACGTCGACACCTGCGCGCGCGTGTGCCATTCCCCGACCGGCTACGGCCTGAAGAACACCCTGGGCGAGTCGGCCGGCACGCAGAATTTCGACTCGGTGATGAAGGCCGACGTGATCTTCGTGATCGGCGCGAACCCGACCGACGGACATCCGGTGTTCGCCTCGCAGATGAAGCGCCGGCTGCGCCAGGGCGCGCAGCTGATCGTCGCCGATCCGCGCCGCATCGACCTGGTGCGCACGCCGCACATCCAGGCGGATCATCACTTGAAGCTCAAGCCCGGCACCAATGTCGCGCTGATCAATTCCCTCGCCCACGTGATCGTCACCGAAGGGCTGGTCAAGGAGGAGTTCGTGCGCGAGCGCTGCGAGGTCGCCTCGTTCGAGAAGTGGCGCCGCTTCGTCGCCCAGCCGCACAACTCGCCCGAGGCCATGCAGGAGATCACCGGCGTGCCGGCGAGCGAGGTGCGCGCGGCGGCGCGGCTGTACGCCACCGCCGGCAACGGCGCGATCTACTACGGGCTCGGCGTCACCGAGCACAGCCAGGGCTCGACCATGGTCATGGGCATCGCGAACCTCGCCATGGCCACCGGCAACATCGGCCGCGAAGGCGTGGGCGTCAACCCGCTGCGCGGCCAGAACAATGTGCAGGGCTCCTGCGACATGGGCTCGTTCCCGCACGAGTTCCCCGGCTACCGGCATGTCTCGGACGATGCGGTCGCGCACCCAGTTCGAGCACGCCTGGGGCGTGCACTTGCAGAGCGAGCCCGGCCTGCGCATTCCGAACATGTTCGAGGCGGCGCTCGATGGCGAGTTCAAGGGCCTGTACATCGAGGGCGAGGACATCGCGCAGTCCGACCCGAACACCCAGCACGTCACCGCGGCGCTGCCAGTCGATGGAGTGCATCATCGTGCAGGACCTGTTCCTGAACGAGTCGGCGAAGTTCGCGCACGTGTTCCTGCCCGGCTCCTCGTTCCTGGAGAAGGACGGCACCTTCACCAATGCCGAGCGGCGCATCTCGCGCGTGCGCAAGGTGATGCAGCCGAAGGCCGGCTACGCCGACTGGGAAGTCACGCAGCTGCTGTCGAATGCGCTCGGCTATCCCATGAACTACGCCCATCCCGTCGAGATCATGGACGAGATCGCGCGCCTGACGCCGACCTTCACCGGCGTGAGCTTCGCGCGCATCGACGAGCTGGGCAGCATCCAATGGCCCTGCAATGCGGCGCACCCCGACGGCACGCCGACCATGCATGTCGGCGAGTTCGTGCGCGGCAAGGGCAAGTTCCTGGTCACCGAGTACGTGCCGACGAACGAGAAGGTCAACGCCACGTATCCGCTGATCCTCACCACCGGGCGCATCCTGAGCCAGTACAACGTCGGCGCGCAGACGCGGCGCACCGAGAACAACCGCTGGCACGACGAGGATCGCCTGGAAATCCATCCGCACGATGCCGAAGAGCGCGGCATCGTCGAAGGCGACTGGGTAGGCATCGCGAGCCGCGCCGGCGAGACGGTGCTGCGCGCGCGCGTCACCGAGCGGGTGCAGCCGGGCGTGGTCTACACCACCTTCCACTTCCCGGATTCCGGCGCCAATGTGATCACGACCGAGAATTCGGACTGGGCCACCAATTGCCCCGAATACAAGGTCACCGCCGTGCAGGCGACGCGCGTCACGCAGCCCTCCGAATGGCAGAAGCGCTTCCGCGAGTTCAGCGAACATCAGGAGGCGCTGCTGAAGAGCGCCGGCGCCGACGTCATGGCCGCCAAGTAGCGCGCGACATGAGCGGCGAAGCACACGGCGGCAACGCGGAGCACCTGGTGCAGATGGCGAACGACATCGGCAATTTCTTCCGTTCGGAGCCCGAGCGCAAGGACGCCATCGCCGGCATCGCCAATCACATCGCGAAATTCTGGACCCCGCGCATGCGCGAGAAACTCAACGCGCACTTGAAAGCGCATGGCGCGGCCGGACTCGACGAGCTGCCCCTCGCAGCGGTGCAGAGTCTCGCCGCGAGCCCGGCGCTCAAGCCGGCGCACGAGCCGCCGGGCGGCGACGCGGGCTAGGAGCCTGTCTGAGTATTCCCCGTGGCCGCGACCGCGGCAGATTTCGTCTCAGGCGAGGCGGAGCCGACGTGGTTGGGTCAACACCCAACGAGGAGGCGACAACGATGCATGAGACGAAATCTGCCCGGTCCCTGTGGGTTGGCTGGGGGAGGGGCGTCTGCGGTGTTGCGCGGCTTGGCCGTGGTGCTGACCACGGCCTGCGCCGCGCGCCTGGCATCCGCTCCCTCGCTCAAGCCAACGCGGCTCACGCGGAATACTCAGACAGGCTCCTAATGCTCCGCCAGGGCTTTGACGTGTGCGACCGCGCTGCGCCCGAGCGCGGATAAGTTGTAGCCGCCCTCCAGCATCGACACGATGCGCCCCTGCGAGTGGCGCGCGGCCAGCGCCATCAGCTCGCGGGTGAGCCACGCATAATCGGCCTCGACCAGCGCCAGGCCGCCGAGCAGATCCTCCTGGTGTGCATCGAACCCCGCCGAAATCAGGATCATCTGCGGCTCGAAGCTCTCCAGGGCGGGCAGCCAGCTCTGTTCCAGCACCCGCTTCGCTGCCGCCCCCCCGCTGCCGGCGGCGAGCGGCACGTTGATCATGTTCGGCGCCGGATTGACGGTGCCGCTGTGGGGATAAAAAGGGTGCTGAAAGAAGCTCGCCATCAGCACGCATTCCCGCCATCGCGGCGCACTGAAAATGTCCTCCGTTCCATTGCCGTGATGAACGTCGAAGTCGATGATCGCCACGCGATCGAGCCCCTTCTGCTGCAGCCCATAGGCGGCGGCGATGCCGATGTTGTTGAATATGCAAAAGCCCATGGCGCGTGCGGGCGTCGCGTGATGGCCGCACGGGCGCACCGCGCAGAACGCATTTTGCACACGGCCGGCCATCACCTCGTCCACCGCCAGCAGGCCCGCGCCGGCGGCGCGGCGCGCCGCGGCAAGGCTGTGAGGGTTCATCGCCGTATCGGGATCGAGCTGCGCATACCCTTCCGTCGGCGCATTGTCGAAAATCAAATCCACGTACGCGGAGCGGTGTACCCGCTTCAGGTCGTCGGCTGCGGCGAGCGGCGCCTCCAGGCAGCGCAGCTGCGCCAGCAGGCCGGATGTGCGCAGGTGCTCGTTGACTGCACTGAGGCGATCCGGGCTCTCGGGATGGCCCGCACCCATCTCGTGGCGCAGGCAGTCGGCATGGGTGATGTAGGCGGTGGTCATAAGTCGTCCTGCTCAAGCCCCGAGTGGAGTATATAACCCCGCGCTGCGCCCGCGCTCTTGGACGAGCGCCAAGACCGCATCCACCATGGGGGTCGGCACGCCCGCGAGCCGGCCGAGCTCCTGGACCGCGGTCACCAGCGCATCGATTTCCAGCGGGCGGCCCCGCTCCAGATCCTGCAGCATCGACATCTTATGGCTTCCGACCGAGGCCGCCGCCGCGAGCAGGCGATCCTTCATCTCCGCAGGAATGTGCACGCCCAGCGCCTCGTTGACCCGCTTCGCCTCGAGCATCATGGCGTTGCAAAGGCTGAGCAGCGCCGGCTCGCCGATCATGCGGTCCAGCGTGGCGCCGGTCAGCGCGCTGATGGGATTGAAGCAGACATTGCCCCACAGCTTGACCCAGATGCTGAAGCGGATGTTGTCGCGCACCGGTGCATCGAATCCCGCCTCGGTCAGCACAGCGGCGAGCGCCAGCACGCGGCTCGATCGGCTGCCGTCGGGTTCGCCGAGCGTGAATCGCTTGAGCGCGTGATGCGCGATGACGCCCGGCGCAATGACCTCGCAAGCCGGCTCGATCACGCAGCCGATCACCCGCTGCGGTTGGATCGAGTCCCACTGGCGGCCCCCGTGGTCCACGGACTGTATTCGATGGCCGTCGAAGCGGCCGCCGGCCCTGTAAAAGTACCACCAAGGAACGCCGTTCATGGCCGTCAGCACGGCGGTGGAAGGCCCCAGCAGCGGCGCGAAGGACGGCGCACTGGCATATGCCTGGTGGGCTTTCAATGCGCAAATGACGTAGTCCTGGGGACCGAATGCGCGCGCGTCGTCGCTGGCCGCGACCGGCGCGATCTTTTCACGTCCCTCGATCAGGAGCTTGAGCCCGCGCTCGCGAATGGCGCGCAGATGCGCGCCGCGCGCGATCACGCACACCTCGTGACCCGCCAATGCCAGCTCGACCGCCAGATAGCCGCCGATCGCTCCCGCTCCGTAGACGCAGATCTTCATGCGCCGGAGGGTCGACTCATACGCGAGCGCCATCCCCGCGGTCGGTGCGCCGCCGCGCCTTCGCTAACTCCACTCGAGCAGCTCCCAGCGGTAGGCGGGTTCGTCCCACCGCCGGCTGGGGCACCGCGGGGGCGGAAGCGCCAGATTGAGCGACGCCGCTGCGACGCCCCGCGCAGCCGAGCGGCAGTGCGACGGAGGACAACAAGAAGAATCCTCGGGTAATGCGCGTCATGACTTCCTCCGGATTGCCCCCAGACCCCGTGCCGTTTTCGCAGGTGCGGCCGGTTTTCGCAGACGCACCAGTTTATAATACTGGAGCTATGTTGTAAGTCACCGTCGCGGTCGACCTCTCAGGAGATTTTAATGTCCGTGCCACGCGAGATGATGGCGGTAGAGATAGCCGCGCCGGGTGGCCCGGAACAATTGAGAATGGCACGGCGCCCCATGCCGCAGCCGGGAGAGGGCGAAGTGCTGGTGCGGGTGGCTGCGGCCGGCGTCAACCGGCCGGATGTGATGCAGCGCCAGGGCCGCTATCCCCCGCCCGCCGGCGCATCGGACATACCCGGCTTGGAGGTCGCCGGCGAAGTCATCGCCCTGGGTGCGAATGTGTCGGGCCTGGCGCTGGGCGATCGAGTCACCGCCTTGTTGCCGGGCGGCGGTTATGCCGACCATGCGCTCGCGGCCGCCGCGCTGTGTTTACCGATACCGAACGGTCTCAGCATGGTCGAGGCGGCCGCGCTGCCGGAGACGTTTTTCACGGTCTGGACCAACCTGTTCGAGCGCGGCGGCTTGAAAGCCGGCGAATCGGTTCTGATTCACGGCGGCACCAGCGGCATCGGTACGACGTCCATACAGCTCGCCGCGGCCTGGGGAGCGCGCGTGTTCGCAACCGCCGGCACGACGGAGAAGGCGCGCGCCTGCGAGCGGTTGGGCGCGGCGCGAGGCATCGACTATCGCGCCGAGGATTTCGTCGAAGTGATCCGTCAGGAGACCGCCGGCAAGGGCGTCGATCTGATCCTCGACATGGTCGGCGCCAGCTATCTTGCGCGCAACATGGATGCGGCAGCGCTCGAGGGGCGCCTGGTCGTCATTTCGCTGATCGGCGGTGCGCGCGCGGAAATCAATCTGGGCACGCTGATGAGCAAGCGGCTCACGGTCACCGGTTCGACGCTGCGAGTGCGCACGGTGGCGCAGAAGGCGGCGGTTGCCGATGGGCTGCGGCGCAACGTCTGGCCGCTCCTGGCGGCGGGCCGCGTGCGCCCCGTCATTCATGCCACTTTTCCGCTCGCCCAGGCGAGTGAAGCTCACCGGCTCATGGAGACCTCGCAGCACATCGGCAAGATCGTGCTGACGATCTGAACCGTCACGAAATACTTGGCGTAAAGCGTCATGTCGTTGCCGTAAAGCGTCATCGGCAAACGCTGAGCGCATGCTATATTGCGCGCCGCAATCGACAACCGGTGCGGGCGCTTGCCCGCATCCTAAGAGCCGCGACAGCGCGCCGCTTCTTCTCCGAAAGACACAACCATTGGGAGTAACCGTGCGTTCCGACATCGAGATCGCCCAAAGCGCAACCTTAAGGCCGATCGGCGAGATCGCCGCCCGCCTCGGTATTCCGGCCGGCGGCGTCGAGAATTATGGGCACTACAAGGCCAAGATCGCGCTCGATTTCATCGACACCCTGAAGGACAAGCGCGACGGCAAGCTGATCCTGGTGACGGCATTGAGCCCCACCCCGGCCGGCGAGGGCAAGACCACGACCACCGTTGGACTCGGCGATGCGCTGAACAAGATCGGCAAGAAGGCGGTCATCTGCCTGCGCGAACCGAGCTTGGGTCCGGTGTTCGGCATGAAGGGCGGCGCCGCCGGCGGCGGCTTCGCTCAAGTGGTCCCGATGGAGGACATCAACCTGCACTTCACCGGCGACTTCAGCGCCATCGGACTCGCGCACAACCTGCTGTCCGCGCTGATCGACAACCACATCTACCACGGCAACGAGCTCGGATTCGACGTGCGCCGCATCGCGTGGAAGCGCGTGGTCGACATGAACGACCGGACGCTGCGCGACATCGTCGTGGGTCTGGGCGGCTCCGCCAACGGCTTTCCGCGCGAGGACGGCTTCGACATCGTGGTGGCCTCCGAAGTGATGGCCATCTTCTGCCTGGCGCGCAGCCTGGACGACCTCAAGCAGCGGCTCGGCAACATCGTGGTCGGCTACCGGCGCGACCTCTCCCCGATCCGCGCGCGCGAGCTGAACGCGCAGGGCGCAATGACCGTGCTGCTCAAAGAGGCTCTCAAGCCCAACCTCGTGCAAACCCTGGAGAACAATCCCGCCTTCATACACGGCGGGCCATTCGCCAACATCGCGCACGGCTGCAACTCGGTTCTCGCGACCTCGACCGCCCTGAAGCTGGCCGACTACGTGGTGACCGAGGCGGGCTTCGGCGCCGACCTCGGCGCGGAGAAGTTCATCGACATCAAGTGCCGCAAGTCAGGACTTCGTCCGGCGGCCGTGGTGATCGTCGCCACCATTCGCGCGCTCAAATATCACGGCGGCTGCGAGCTCAAGCAGATCAACACCCAGAACCTGGCGGCGCTCGAGAAGGGAATTGCCAATCTGGAGCGTCACGTGCACAACGTCCGTAACCACTACGGCCTGCGCTGCGTGGTGTCCGTCAATCACTTCACCGCCGACTCAGCCGCGGAACATGCGCTGCTCGCAAAGACGATGGCGGCCCTCGATGTGCCGCTGGTGCTCGCGCGGCACTGGGCCGAGGGCGGCTTGGGCGCCGTCGACGTGGCCCGCAAGGTGGTGGAGATCGCGGAGCGCGGGCAGTCGAACTTTCGCTTTGTTTACGAAGAAAAGCAGCCGCTGTGGGACAAGGTCAAGGCGGTCGCCACCAAAATCTATGGAGCCGCCGATATTTCGGCGGACGCGAAGATCCGCGCACAGATCGACAAGCTGCAGGCGGATGGCTACGGGCATTATCCGATCTGCATCGCCAAGACGCAGTACTCCTTCTCGACCGATGCGGCGGCGCGCGGCGCGCCGAGCGGGCATACGGTGAACATCCGCGAGGTGCGGCTGGCCGCGGGCGCGGAATTCATCGTGGTGATCTGCGGCGATGTCATGACCATGCCGGGGCTGCCGAAGGTGCCGTCCGCGGATCGCATCGACATCGACGCGCACGGCCGGGTCGTGGGGCTTTTTTAGCCGCCCCGCCCCGCGGTTCACGCGCCGAGAACGCTTCCCGCAGCCAGCCCGGCCTCGGCGCAAAACTGCGGAGCCTGCAGCTTCTTGCCATCCTCGCATCGAAGCGTGAACACTTCGATCTGCCCCCCCTGCGCGTTCACGAACAGGCTCTGATCGGCGATCGAGCTGACGGCACCGATCCGGCCCTTGACCTGTGAAAAGGTGCGCGCCGGGTGTTTGCGCGCCTCGAACAGCTGCACCTTCTTGCCGTTGAACAGCGTCCACGCAGCAGGCGCGGGATTGCAGCCGCGAATGAGGTTGTAGACCATGTCCACGTGGTTGTGCCAGTTGATGCGCGCTTCGGCCTCCTTGCACCAGCCTTCGTAACTTGCCTGCGACTCGTCCTGCGCCGTGCTCGTGGCCCGGCCGCTCACCACCAGATCGGCGGCTTCCTGGAGCGCGGCAACCCCGGCGGGAAACAGGCGCTCGAAGTACACGCTGCCGAGTGTGTCGTCGGGACCGATCGGGGTCTCCTTCTGCAGCACGATCGGCCCCTCGTCCAGACCATCGGTCGGCCGAAAGATCGTGAGACCCGTGCGAGTGTCGCCGCGGATGATCGGCCAGTTGATCGAGCTCGGACCTCGATAGCGCGGCAGCAGGGAGGGATGGAACTGAATCGTGCCGTGCCGCGGGACGGCGGTGAACTGCTGAGGGGCGAACTGCAGCACATACGCCATGATGCCGAGGTCGGCGCCGAGGTCGCGCAAGGCCTGCAGTGCCTCCGCACCCTTGAGCGAGGGCAGCTGAAACAGCCGAATGCCGCGCTGCTCGGCGGCCACGCGCAACGGATCGGCTGCGGTACCCGGTTTTTCGGGGCTGCAAAAGACCCCGGCGACGGTATCGCCCCGCTCGCTGAATGCGTCGAGGACGGCCTTACCGAATTTCTGCTGTCCGATGATGGCAATGCGCATAAATGGTCACCCCCCCCTGTAGAATCCGCTTCGCGGCAGGCCGCCGCGCAGTCCAATCCGCGGAATCTGGCTATGATATCTCATATATCATAGGGCTAAATCTGCGGGTACAATCGACGATCTGCGCGCGCCCTCGCGCCCGCCGCCGGTGCTAGCCTCACTTAAAAGGAGTTCATCATGGCTGGTCGCAATTTTCTGTTCGTTCCCGGTCCCACCAACGTACCAGACCGCGTCACGCGCGCCATGATGGTTGCCATGGAAGATCACCGTTCCTCGATCTTCCCGGAGCTCACTCGAGCCTGCCTGAATGGATTGAAGCCGATCTTCAAGACCGCCACCGGCAGCCCGATCTTGTTCCCCTCCTCGGGCACGGGTTGCTGGGAAGCGGCCTTGACCAACTGCCTGAACGCGGGCGACAAGGTACTCGCTTCGCGCTTCGGCCAATTCAGCCATTTGTGGATCGACATGTGCACCCGCCTGGGCTACGAGGTGGAAGTGCTCGAAACACCGTGGGGCGAGGGCGCGCCGGTCGAACGCTATTTGGCGGCATTGAGCGCCGACAAGCAGCACAAGATCAAGGCCGTGCTGGTGTGCCAGAACGAAACCGCCACGGGCGTCACCAGCGATGTTGCCGCGGTGCGTCAGGCCATGGACAGCGTCAAGCACCCGGCGCTGCTCTTCGTCGATGCGGTGAGCGCCCTGGCCAGCATCGACTTTCGCATGGACGAATGGGGCGTGGACGTGTGCGTCAGCGGCTCTCAGAAAGGGCTGATGCTGCCCGCCGGCCTCGGCGTGACCTGCGTGAGTCAAAAGGCGCTCGAAGCGTCCAGGACGGCAACCTCCAAGCGCTGCTATTTCGACTATGCCGACATGGTGCAGGCGAATGCCAACGGATATTTCCCATACACGCCTTCGCTGCCGATGATGTACGGCTTGCGCGAGGCGCTCGCCATGCTCACCGAGGAGGGGTTGGAGAATGTCTTTCATCGGCACACGTACCTCGCCTCCGGCATGCGCGCCGCAGTTTTCGGGGGCTGGAAGCTGAAGCTGTGCGCGACCGCTCCGAAGTGGTATTCGGATACCGTGTCCGCGATCATGGTTCCCGAGGGCTTCAACGGCGCCGAAGTCATTGCGCGCGCCTTCAAGCGCTACAATCTCGCGCTCGGAGCCGGCCTCTCCAAAGTCGCCGGCAAGCTGTTCCGCATCGGCCATCTGGGCGATCTGAACGAACTCATGCTCCTCGGCGCGATCGCCGGTGCCGAGCTTGCGATGCTCGACGTCGGCATCAAGATCGAGCCGGGCAGCGGGGTCGGCGCGGCGCAGGACTATTGGCGCAGCCATTCTCCGGTCGGCTTGGCGAAGAACGTCGCGAAAGCGGGTATCGCTGCATGACGCGGCGCGTGGTGTTCCTGGATCGCGCCTCGCTCAAGGCGAAGGTGCGCAGGCCTGCTTGCGCCGCAGAATACGTGGAGTACGAAAAGACGTCGGTGGAGGAGATCGTGCCGCGTCTTGCCGGCGCGGACGTCGCGATCGTCAACAAGGTGCCGATGCGGGCGCAGATGCTCGAGAAGCTGCCGCAGCTGAAGATGATCGCCGTGGCGGCCACCGGCTACGACGTGATCGACGTCGGGTATTGCAAGGAGCACGATATCGCCGTCGCCAATATCCGCAATTATGCGATACACACGGTGCCGGAACATGCCTTCGCGATGATCTTGGCGCTGCGCCGCAATTTGCTGGCCTACCGGCAGGACGTCGAAGCCGGCGTCTGGCAAAGATCCGAGCAATTCTGCTTCTTCACCCATGACATCGGCGATCTGCACGGCGCCACACTCGGCATCATCGGCGAAGGTGCGATCGGCCAGGGCACCGCGGCCATCGGCCGCGCTTTCGGCATGCGGGTGCTGTTTGCCGACCACGCACCCCCGAAGATGGAAGGCGTGACCTTTACGCCTCAGACCCAAGTGCTCGCCGAATCCGACGTGATCTCACTGCACTGTCCGCTCATTCCCGCCACGCGCAATCTCATCGATCTGGCGGCGTTTCGCAAAATGAAGCGCAACGTCCTGCTCATCAACACCGCCCGCGGCGGCCTGGTCGACGAGGCGGCGCTGATCCAGGCCCTCGACCAGGGGCTGATTGCCGGCGCCGGCTTCGACGTGCTGACGGTCGAGCCGCCGCGCAACGGTAATCCGCTGCTCGAGGTAAGGCGCCCGAATTTCATCCTCACGCCGCACGTGGCGTGGGCCTCGGACGGTGCCATGCAATTTCTGGCGGATCAATTGATCGATAATATCGACGCCTGGGCCGCCGGAAAGCCGCAGCACCTCGTGACATGAAGAAGCTCCTGTACCAATTCGACACCGATCCCCTGCCGGCGGTTTTCGACAACGTCGTTGGCTACGACGGCGGCGCCGATCACATCACCGCTTACGGCGCGGTCACCGCCGGCAACGTCGGCGGTCTGGTCGATGGCGCCATTTTCACCCGCGCACCGAAGGACAAGAAAAACACCGCGATCTTCATCGGCGGCGGCAACATGGTCGAAGGCCAGGCGCTGTTGTCCGCCGTGCAGAAGAAATTCTTCGCCAAGTTCCGCGTCTCCGTGATGTTCGACTGCAACGGCTCGAACACGACCGCCGCCGCGGCCGTGGCCTGGCTCGCCCACGGCCGCTCGCTCGATGGCAAGCGGGCCGTCGTTCTCGCCGGCACCGGACCGGTCGGCCAGCGCGCCGCGGCGTTGCTCGCGCGTGAAGGCGCCGAGGTGGCGATCACCGGCCGCAGATTCGAGGTCGTGCAAGCGGCCTGCGATTCGGTCAAAGCGCGCTTCGGATGCGAAGTCCGCGCGATCGCGGCTCCGACCCACGTCGAGCGCGGCGCGGCTCTCGAGGACGCGCACATCGTGCTCGCCACCGGCGCTGCCGGCATCACGCTGCTGCACGCGGATCAATGGCAGGAAAACCCCTCGCTGGAGCTCATCGCCGATGCGAATTCCTCGCCGCCCGCGGGCATTGAAGGCGTGTCGTCGAACAATCGCGGCACGCAGAGCCACGGCAAGATATTGTTCGGTGCGCTCGGCTTCGGCGCCCTGAAACTGGCGCTGCACCGCGCCTGCATCGCGCGCCTGTTCGAGCAGAACGATCTGCTCCTCGATGCCGAGGAAATTTACGCGCTCGCCAAAATGATGGTCGGTTGACGTGATCACACAATGCTCGATCGACGAGTTTCTCGATCGTCTGGCGGGCGCCGATCCCACCCCCGGCGGCGGCAGCGCCGCTGCGATCATGGGCGCCATGGGCGCGGCGCTCGTGTCCATGGTGTGCCACGTCTCCATCGGCAAAAAGAGCTGCGAAGCGGTCGGGGCCGAGCTGCAAGCCGTGCGCGCGCGGTCGGAAGCGCTGCGCCTGCGCCTGGGTGCGATGGTGGCGGAAGATGTCGCCGCATTCGACAGCTTGATGGCGGCGTACAAGCTGCCGAAGACGAGCGAGCACGACAAGACGCGGCGCTCGGAAGCGATCCAGGCCAGCCTGCGCCGCGCCACCGAGGTGCCGCTCGACTGCGCGCGCGTCTGCGCCGAGGTGATCGGACTTGCGCGCCGAGCCGGCGAACACGGCTACCGGGGGGTGATCAGCGATGGCGGCGTGGGCGCCGTGGCCGCCTATGCGGCGGCGCGCAGCGCCGCGCTGAACGTCTACATCAACGCGCCGGCGCTCAGGGATCGGGATTTCGCGCAAGCGTCGGTCGCCGAGCTCGAAAAACTATTGGAGACTTGCGCGGTCGAAAGCGAGGCGGCCTACACGATCGTGCGCAACAAGCTGGAGAGCTGATCCATGCCTGGCGGAAAGATCGATCCTGATCGTCCCTTCATCCGGCTCGGAATCGCGATTCTGACGATTTCGGATTCCCGCGATCAGTCCAACGACACCTCGGGCGACTTGCTGGCCGAGCGCGTCGAAACCGCAGGCCATGAGCTGAGGGCGCGCGCGCTGGTGCCCGATGACAAGGGCGTAATCCAGGCGCAGGCGCGCCGGTGGATCGCCGATTCCGGGGTGGACGTGATCATCACCACCGGCGGTACCGGGCTCACGGGCCGCGATGTCTCGCCCGAGGCATTTCGAGAATTGTTCGACAAGGAACTCGAAGGATTCACGGTGCTGTGGCACCTCGTGTCGTATGAAACGGTCGGCGTCTCCACCATGCAGTCGCGCGCCTGCGCAGGCATCGCCGGCAACACGGTGATTTACGTGCTGCCCGGCTCGAACGGCGCATGCCGCGACGGATGGGACAAGCTGATCAGCCGGCAGCTCGACAGCCGCCACCGGCCTTGTTCGATCGTCGAGGTCATGCCGCGCTTCCAAGAGAGTTGAATGGTCGGCGTCGGGGAGGCGCGAGTGCGCATGTGCGCGTGCACTCAGGCTCTGAAGTCCGAGCCGGTGGAGCTCGCCGTCGCCGTTGGGCGCACGCTCGCCGAAACGCTGAGCGCCGCGCGGGATCAGCCGCCTTTCCGATCCTCTGCGATGGACGGCTTCGCGCTGCGCGCCGCGGATCTGGCCGGAGGCCTGGGGGCGAGCGGATTCCGGGTGGTCGGCCAGTCAGCAGCGGGTAGGCCGTACGCGGGGGCCCTGGCTGCAGGGGAGGCGGTGCGAATTTTCACCGGCGCCCCGGTTCCGCAGGGCGCGGACTGGGTGGTGCCGCAGGAAAGAGCCCGACTCGAGGGCGCCGCGCTGATCGTCGACGATGAGCTGCAGCGTACGGCCAACATCCGGGCGGTGGCGACGGATTTTCGCGCCGGCGAACGCCTCATCGCGGCCGGCACGCGCCTCAATGCCCGTCACGTCGCGCTGATCGCGGCAGCGGGTGTCCCTGCGGTCAATGTCAGCCGCGTGCCGCGGGTCGGCCTGCTCGCGACCGGCACCGAAATTCTGGCGCCGGGCGCGCCGGCGTCGTCTTACCAGATTTACGACTCGGTGACTTTTGGGCTGGCCGCGATGATCGAAGGCTGGGGCGGGTGTGCGCTGCGCCGCGGGTCGGCTGCCGACGAGGACGACGCGGTTGCGGCGGCGGCGGCGCAGGCGCTGGAGCATGCGGATCTCCTGGTGATCGCCGGGGGCGCATCGGTGGGCGACTACGACGTGGTGAAGCGCGCGCTGAAGGGCCGGGGCCTCGAGATCCTGGTGCCGCAGGTCGCGGTGCGTCCCGGCAAGCCGACTTGGTTCGGCACGTTGAGCGAGAAACCGATTCTCGGGCTTCCCGGCAACCCCGCGGCGGCATTCGTCTGCGCATGCCTGTTTCTGCAGCCTCTGCTGAACAGCCTCCTGGGTCGCCGAGCGTCCCAGAAGCTCGTCGCCGCGGCGCTCGACGGCGTGCTCGGTGAGAGCGGCGCGAACGAGAGCTATCTGCGCGGCTCGGCGAGCGTGGCCGCCGATGGGCGCGTGATGGTGCGCCCGTTCGACAATCAGGATACGTCTCTGGTATCCGTGTTTGCGGCGGCGAATGCGCTCATACGGCGACCACCAGACGCGCCGCAGGCGGCTCGGGGGGCGACCGTCGAGGCGCTGCTGCTCGATTGCCTCGATTGCCTCGGATAAGCGCCGCATGAAGCCGCGCATCCCGCCACCGATACTGATGCTCCTCGCGGCGGTCGTGATGTGGGCTCTGAGCCGCTGGCTGCCGCTCTCGCACTGGATCGGCGGATCCTGGAACCGGGCGGGTGCTGCGGTGCCTGCAGCGATCGGATTCGCGATTGCCGTTGCCGCGCTCGTACGCTTTCGTCAGGTGCGCACGACCGTCGATCCCATGGATCCGGGCAAAGCGACGCAGCTCGTGACGGACGGCGTATTTCGGATCAGCCGCAATCCGATGTACCTCGGGCTGGTGCTTGTGCTCATCGGTTGGGCGGTGTGGCTCGACAGTGCAAGCCCGTGGTTCATTCCCCCGCTGTTCATGATCGTGATCACGCGCGTTCAAATCATCCCAGAGGAACGAGCCCTGGAGCGACTGTTCGGACCGCAGTACGCCGCGTACCGACGGAGCGTGGCCCGATGGGTCGGAAGGTCGCGACGCACCGCCGATTCAACCGATCCTCTCGACCCAAGCGCCTGAAATGGCCGATACGCGCCATGCAGACGGTCATCACCGTCAAGCTAGGGGCGACTCCGGCCCCAGACACAACACACTCCAAGGAAATCGCCACGTGCTCCGCTTGGCTTTTCGCGGATCATGCGCTCCCGCCTTGCACGCCGTCGAGCACGGCAGCGCGCCAGAGCTCGGATGCAAACTGCTGCTCCTCAATTTCGGCGTCGTGCGTCCGCAATGTACGGAAGTATGCGAGGCATTGATCGCATAATTGAAACTTGATCGGATGATCGATGGCAGCGATGCCGTCGAACACGCTGCGCAATTTCATTTCGCCGATGCGTCGGCACCGCGTACAACAGTCAGTCATCACACACTCCGGAATCGCCCAATGCTCCCGCTAGCTTGCGGGATCGAGCGGCATTATGTCCATACGTCGCAACGGTGCGACGTGCTCGATCAGGTGACAAAGAATTGTCATCTGAAAAACGTATCGGCAAGAATCGCCACGTGCTCCCGTTAGCTGGCCGGATCAAGCGGCGCGCCACGCTCCGACGTCTGAGCGCCGATCGATCATCTCGTTGAACTTTCACGACCACCGCCCGAGCATTGGCCAAAACGCAACCAATCGCCGCGGCATATCCATCGCTGGTACCATCTATTGCGCTAGCCATCCCTCTATCCGCATTGCGGGTGCATAGCCCCGCAGCGCAACCGTACTACGCCAGAATCGACCACCCGATCAATCTCCTGCGTGAACCACCCGCTGTTTCTGTCGGCTGGCGGCAACACCGTGCACCAGATCACCCAAAATTGGAGAATGCCCGCACGCGAATAGAGTGCCGCGACACCCACATCCCAGTTCGCCCTCATGTGCGAGGATCGGTACGAGGTCAATCATTAGCCCATAGGCTCTGAGGGCAAAGTCTCATGACAGTCTCTTTACGTGCAGATCACCCACAAAGGAATTCCCTTATGCCGGAGCAACTGGAAGACTCGCTTCCATCGTTCATTTCCGAGAACATCCAGGCCATCATCGGCGCGGAGCAGACTGTGAACCGGCGTCGGTCTCGCAGTGAGGCCATTTACGAACTTATCGGCGACTCTATCGGCACGTTGACCTTCGTGGGCCTTCAGCTGATCGGCGTGATCCTCTGGGTGGTGATCAATGCAGGCCTAATTCCCTCTGTGCGCCCCTTCGATCCTTTCCCGTTTCCCATCCTGAACCAGGTCGTTGCGTTGGAGGCTGTGCTCATGACCGCATTCGTGCTGATGAAGCAAAATCGCATGAGCAAACTGGCGGACTGGCGCGCGCATCTGAATCTTCAGATCAACTTGCTGACCGAACGCGAGACGACCAAGATCATTGGAATATTGCTGGAGATCGGCAAGAGGTTTGACATCCAGCACGATGTGTTCGACGACGAAAGCCGTCAGCTCAGCCGGCTGTTAGCTGTCGAGACCCTGATCGAGACATTGCACAGCAAGTTTCCGGATCGGTAATGGGAATGACCAACAGCGGGGCCACCAATCGATGCGCCGACTGCGGCATCCCCGCAACCCAGCAGCAACAAACGCAATAATGCGTATTCTTAACCCGCGGCGCCGATGCGCCATTGCACTAAACATCATGGCGTGTTGCGCGGCATTTGCACTCATGACCCCTGCAGAAGCGATGTCTGCGCTGTCTCTGGGTCCCCGCAGCGTGCAAACCCTGATCGCACAACAGTTATTCAACCGCGCCGGTCGCTGGTATCTCATCGATGACAGGGGAATTTGCTACACCTATCTGGAGTCACCCCATGCGCGACTCGAGCCGGACCGGCTTGTCCTAAATGCGCATTTGTCGTCGCGGATCGGCCAACGGATTGGAAACAATTGCATCGGTGCGGACTTCGCCTCCAATGTCAGGTTATCGGGCAGACTGCACAGCACTGAACACAAACTGATACTCGATGACCTACGCATCGATCAAGTCGACGACGAGGCCACGCGCAATGCCTTAAATCTTGCATTGCAACTCGCCCCGCAAGCCATGTCTCGGACGGCCAGCATTGATGTCCTTGAGTTCGTACGTAAGCAAGTGCTCGCGACCGGAGGTTCTCCGGTGCATCTCGACCAACTTCGTATCGTGAACATCACGACACGAACCGATGCAATAGTCATTCAATTTGACTTGGACCTTAGCGCGCCGTGACAACGCCCAATCCAGCGGCTCGCCTCCGACAGTCTCGCTGCCTGCTACATGCTCCTGTTGATCGCGCTATCCCCAATCCCGGTGCAAAAGCCTGTGCATAACCTGCGACCTGTCACCGAACCGACACGCGAAATCAACACCCTGTAGTCCTTTGTCTACTTTTTGATCAGCCCAGCTTTCAGCCGATGACTTGTGCGTTCCCACAATAATGCCCGTTGCGGCGGATCCCGCAGTGAGTTCGTTCGTCGCGTCCGCAGCTTCCGCCCGCTTCGGCCGAGGCCATAAGGTATCTCGAAATGGGAGTAACCAAGTGAAGAGATTGAACATTTCGCTTGCAATTGCCTTTGTCGCACTCATGCCCAACGCGCTTGCGCAAGACGCAGTAGGCCAATTCAGTCCCGCTGAACTGATGAAACGCACGGTGGAACGCCGCGCCATAGATGCCGCCATCTGGGGCATGCCCCTCGTCAGCTTCGATGCGATGCGGCAGGGTTTCTTCCGCGATGCCAAGGCGCATTACGGCGAGATCATGTACTGGTCGAAATTCTCGACTTGGAAGAACCAGACGACCACGCCCAACACCTCTAGCCCGATACGTCATTTTCTTTACCAACACCAAGGATGGACCGGTCGTGGTTGACGTGCCTCCGGCGGGCGACGCCGAGCTCTTCGGGACGTTGTTGGATGCGTGGCAAGTGCCGTTGGTTGATGTAGGCAACACGGGCGAGGACCTGGGCAACGGGGGCAAATACTTGCTCCTCCCCCCTCGTTACAAAGGTGAAACGCCGTCGGGTTATATCGCGGTGCCCTCGAATACCTATAATGGAATCGTTGCGCTGCGCGTGATCTCAAAGACCGAACAGGCAGATGACGTTCGCAACGCCCTCGCCTACGTGAGGCAGCTCAAAACCTATCCGCTTGCGGCGGCGAACTCGCCTCCCGAGCAGCGCTATATAGACATGGCCGACACGCTCTGGGACGGAATTGTGCACTTCGATGAAAGTTTCTACACGAGCCTCGCCAGAATGGTAAACGAAGAGCTGGCGCAGGCGCGCGATTTGGAGATGCTGGGGCTGCTGCGCCCGCTTGGCATCGTGAAGGGCAAGAAGTTCAAGCCCAACGCTGCCACACGGGCCGTGTTGAAGCAGGCAAGCCACGAAGTCCACGCCTGGTTCATGGAACGGCTGGTAAATTACGGTCAACGCTTCTGGCCGGATCGCAAGTGGGATATCCCGACGCCCCCAATCGCGTCCGAAACGGGATTCAAATGGGAAGCCGCCGACTACTTCGACGTGGATGCGCGCGGTATCGGCTTCTTCAGCTTTTACGCGCCGCCGGCGAAGCTGGAGGCCTCCAGATTCTATCTCGACACGTTTCTCGACGCGCACGGCCAACGGCTGCGCGGCGAGAACACCTACCGACTGCACGTGCCCGCCAACGTGCCTGCCAAACAATTCTGGGCATTCACTGTTTACGATTACGAAACAAGCGGCTTCATCCGCAAATCAGCGCGTGTCGGCTTGGATTCGTACGACGAGCACATGAAGCGCAACCCCGACGGCTCGGTGGATCTCTACACCGGCCCGAAGCCGCCGAAGGGTCAGGAAGCGAACTGGATTCCCACGGTGGCCGGAAAAGGTTGGTTTCCCTTCTTCCGGTTCTACGGCCCGGACGACCCGCTGTTACGGAAGACATGGAAGCTGCCGGACATCGAGAAGATGAAATGAAACCCATCGAACGTCCGTTACCGCCGCTACGACCGGCGGCGCCGGATCGTAATCGCGAAGTTATCCTTCTCTAAAACAATGGCTTAGGGAACATTTCTGTGTTCTACCGGAAGCCAATATGAAAATCATAATGAGAGATAAGTTCGCACGATGGAACTACCAGTGTTGAATCCGAATCTCAACGATTATTGGCAACGCTGGTAACGGGGAGTAGTGACTATGGAACACAAACACTCATTCCCGTGCACCCAAGGGTGTGCGCAATTTCACTTAGCCCGTGCCCGTTTACTGATAGCGTTATTGTGCCAGGGACAATCATTGCGGGGCGTTCACGCGGAGGCCATGCTGCACGTCATCGCGCGCGAAGTCGATGCTGTGGCCACCGCGTTGGTGGGGGAAGCAGGTGTGCGTAAGTTCACTGCACTGACGGCCGCATCAGGACGCTTTACCTACCCGCCGTCGCGGCGTAGAAGAATTCACGCCCATTAGCAAAGCCCGTCGAGTTAGGCGGGAGGGTCGCGCGCTGATCATAACGATCGTCAGCAATGGGGTTGTCCATTGAGACGTGCAAGCGCGACGGCATATCCGGTTCCCACATACCCAATGCGGAACCGAGGCCGAGTTGGCGTCGTACGTCCTCAATCAGGTGGATGACGACCTCGTCTATTGGACTTGTAGAGAATTTCGGCGACAGTCGGGAGAATTTGAGCCACTCGAGGGATCACAGTCCGCATCCTGAAACCGTTCGACATTGGCGGTGCGGGACGACCCCGTCGGCGACTTGTCGCGAAGGCGGTCTAACTATAACTAACGCCTGAAACAACTCCGTCACATTCACGCAACTCGAATGATACGGAGCGTTGGTAGTTTCAATCCGTTGATCGTGCGGCGGTCTGAGTCGATGGAAGCCGCGCTGGTGCATCAACGTCGGGTTGATTACTGCAACATCACATACAAGGGACATCTCGTGAAAATCCAAAGATATCTGATCGCGTTGAGCGTTGGGCTGTCGGCTCTGGGGGCGTTGAACGCCCAAGCGTGGGAGGAGCACCCGGTCAAGCACGTACTTATGATCAGCGTCGACGGGCTGCACGCCCTCGATCTGTCGAACTACGTCAACGATCACCCGAGCTCCACGCTTGCCGCGTTGACCCAGCACGGCAAGACTTACACGAATAACCAGACCTCCTCGCCGTCCGATTCATTCCCGGGACTTGCCGCCCTCGTGACCGGCGGCTCGCCGACCACGACCGGATTTTGGTACGACGTGACTTGGAATCGCGCGCTGTCGCCGCCGGCGAAATCGGACGGCTTGGGCAATCCCGGCGGCAATTGCCCCGGCCAGATCGGCACGATCATGGCGATGGACGAGTCGATCGACACAGACCTGACGCAACTCGACGGGGGCGGTGGGATCAATCCGGCTTACCTGCGCCGCGACCCGAAAAACGGCTGCAACACCGTGTTGCCGCACGAGTACCTGCGCGTCAACACGATCTTCGAGGTGGCCAGGGCCGCTGGTCTTCGCACCGCTTGGACTGACAAACACCCCTCCTACGAGTGGACGAATGGCCCAAGCGGCAAAGGCGTGGACGATTTTTACGGTCCGGAGATCAATTCGATCCCGGTGGCACTGCCCTTTGCAGGATGCACTCCGGTACCGTATCCGGATCCGACGCCGGACGACGGCTGGACCACGGCGCTTGCCAACGCGCGCTGTTATGACCAGATACATGTCCAAGCCGTCCTGAACCAGATCGACGGCTACAAGCACGATCGCAGCAAGTGGATCGGCGTGCCGGCACTGTTCGGCACCAATTTCCAATCGGTCAGCGTCGGCCAGAAGCTCAATACGGATCCTGTGACCGGTCAGCCGGGCGGGTACGCGAATGTGCTTGGCAAGCCCGCTGCGGGGCTGGCGGAGCAGCTTGATTTCATCGACCAGTCACTTGGACGCATTGTTCACGAACTGCAGGCGCAGAACTTGTACAGCTCGACCTTGATCATTGTCAGCGCCAAGCACGGCCAGTCGCCGATTGACCGTACCAAGAACCAAAATATCGGCAACGGTCAGCCGAGCACTTTTCTCGGCGCCTCCGAGTCGTTCGACATCTCCGACGACGGATCACTGATCTGGCTGGCCAACTCCTCGCAAACCTCGAGCGTCGTCTCCAAGCTCAGCCAGCCGGCAAACCAGCAGCTCCTTGGGATTCAGGAGATCTTCGCCGGGCAGTCGCTGATCGACAAGTACAACAGCCCGCTCTCAGACCCGCGAACCCCGGACATCATTTTGAAGGTCAACACTGGCGTGATCTTCACCGGCGGCACCAAGATCGCAGAACACGGCGGCCTGAACGAGGATGACATACACACCGCACTGCTGCTGTCGATGGACGGCATGCAGGGCGCGGTCGTGAAGACCGCCACCACCAATCAACAGGTCGCGCCGACCATCATCCGGGCGCTTGGACTCGACCCCTCGAGCCTGGAGGCGGTGCGAGAGGAGCAGATCACCGTACTGCCGTTCTTCTTCGAATAGACGCTCGACGCTGCTGATGATGCAGGGCGCTCCGTATGGGTGGAGCGCCCTGCTGCGCTTACGCCGGCATCGCGTCCAGGCTCAGCAGGTTGAATGAAACAGTCCGCCTACCGCAACGCCCCGCTCTGCCAGATCGTTGTAGACCTTGGCTGCCTCGCGCGTTTCGCACGCTCTAGTGCAAGGGCGTGAAGCCGTATCTCGCGAACGTGGCGTCGCCCACCATGCCCCGCACGTAGTCCACAAAATTGATCGCATCCTTCTTGGCCACGGCAGTCAGCGCAATGGGATAGACAATGGGCATGTGGGTATTGTCGGGAAACACATCCACCACGCGCACCTTGATATCGATCTGGGCATCGGTGGCGTACACGATACCGAGCGGCGCTTCGCCGCGATCGACGAATGCCAGCGCCGAACGCACGCTGTCAGCTCGTACCAGACGCGCCTCGACATCGCTCCAGACGTCGAGATTGATGAGCGCTTCCCGTGCATAACGGCCCACCGGCACCGAATCCGGATCACCGGTGGATAAGCGGCCCTTTCCCAGCGTCGCGGCAAGCGGGAAGCGGGGTTCGATTTTGAGCACGGCCTTGCTGTCGGCCGGCGCCACGAGGACCAGCCGATTGCCCACCACGTCATGCCGGGTGGCAACCTGAATCAGCTTGCGGCTTTGCAGGTAGTCCATCCAATCAACATCCGCGGAAAAAAAGATGTCCGCGGGTGCGCCGCTTTCGATCTGTTTGGCGAGCGTCGAGCTCGCCGCGAAGGAAAATTTGACGGGCACCGCCGTTTTCTTGGTGAACCGGTAGCCCAGTTCCTGCAGGACGTTGGTCAGAGACGCCGCCGCGAAAACGGTGATGGGGGATTTATCGAGCTCGGCGGCGGCACTTGCCAGGCTGAGAAGCAGCAGCCAGGGGGTGATCCACATTCGCATTGCCGGCTTCATCAGGCGCCCCTTTCGTGATGTTCGAGTGTAGCCAGCGCGGCCGGGAAATGTCTGCTCTGATTCGCAGCCGCACCCAACAGCGATGACGGCCCCTAGCCGGCGGCGTCGTCCGCAATCAAGATGGCGCGGAAATCGTTCACGTTGGTCAGCGTGGGCCCGGTGATCACCGAATCGCCGAGTGCCGTGAAAAAGCTGTGCGCGTCGTTGTGGTCGAGCATGTCCTTCGGCCGCAGGCCGAGTGCCCACGCCCGCGCAAGCGTATCGGGCGCCATGTGCGCCCCGGCGATCTCCGCCTGCCCGTCGACTCCATCCGTGTCGCCTGCCAGGGCGTGGATGCGCGGGTGCCCATCGAGGGCAACGGCGAGCGAGAGCAGATATTCCACGTTGCGCCCCCCGCGGCCTCTGCCGCGCAAGGTCACCGTGGTCTCGCCGCCCGAGAGCAGCACGCAGGGAGGGCCGAAGGGCTGAGCACGATCCGCGACGTGCACTGCAACAGCGGCCAGTACCTTGCCCACGTCACGCGCCTCGCCCTCGATGGCATCGCTCAGAATGTAGGCGGCGAAGCCTGCCGAGCGCGCCACCTCTGCGGCCGCTTCGAGCGCCATCTGCGGCGTTGCGACGATGCGCACTTCGGCGCGCGCCAGGCGCGGATCGCCGGGCTTCACCGACTCCCCTCGACCGCTCTCCAGGAGCTCGCGCACGGCATCGGGCATGTCGATGCCGTAGCGGTGGATGATGGCCAGGGCATCGGCGCAGCTCGTGGGGTCCGCCACCGTGGGTCCCGAGGCGATATCGATGGGCCGATCTCCCGGCACATCCGAGATCAGCAGCGTGAGCACTCGCGCCGGGTGGCACGCCGCCGCAAGCCTGCCGCCCTTGATCGCGGACAGATGCCGGCGCACGCAGTTCATCTCGCTGATGGTGGCGCCGCAGGCGAGCAGCGCACGGTTCATGGACTGCTTGAGATCGAGAGTGAGCCCCGGCGCGGGCAGCGGCAACAGCGCGGAACCGCCGCCCGAGATCAGGCACAGCACCAGATCATCTTCGCTCAAGCCTTGCACGCATTCCAGGACCCGCTGGGCGGCGTGCAATCCGGCCGCATCGGGCACCGGGTGCGCCGACTCGAGAATCTCGATGCGCTCGCACGGCACCGCATAGCCGTAGCGAGTGACCACTGCGCCGGAAAGCGGCCCGGTCCAGTGCTGTTCCACGGCGCGCGCCATGGCGGCCGAGGCTTTGCCGGCGCCGACGACGATCAGCCTGCCGCGAGGCGGCGCCGGAAGATGCGCGGCGATGCACTTAGCCGGCTGCGCCGAGCCGATCGCCGCATCGAACATGCTCCGCAGCAGCGCGCGCCGGTCGCGGGGGCCGACACCGCTCATCGGGGGGCAAGCGAATTGATCAAGGAGCCGATCCCCTCGATCCGGATCTCCACCGTGGATCCATCGCGGATGGAGCCCACGCCCACCGACGTGCCGCACGCGATGACGTCGCCGGGCAACAGCGTCAGGTCATGCGAGATTTGGCTGACCAGCTGAGCAGGCGACAAGATCATGTCCGACAGCGGGTAATTCTGGCGCTCGGTTCCGTCGAGCTTCGTGGTCACGCGCGCGCCCGACCAATCGAAGTCGGTTTCGATGACCGGCCCGACGCAGCCAAAGGTATCGTACGATTTGGAACGGCACCACTGCGGAAAGTCGCCGTTCTCGTTGAGCACGTCGGCCGCCGTGACGTCGTTGACGCAGGTGTAGCCGAAGATGTATTCGCCGGCCTCGCCGACGGCCACGTCTTTGCAATGGCGGCGAATGACGATGCCGAGCTCGCCTTCATAGGCGATCTTGCCCTGATAGCCGGTCGGGCGTCGGATCGGCTCGCCGGGTCCGGCGACCGACGTGCCCGGCTTGATCAGAAACAGCGCGTGTGCCGGGGCCTTCTTGCCGAGCTTCTCCGCCAGCGCGTTGAAATTGTTCCAGAGCGCGACGATCTTGGACGGCATGCACGGGCATTGCAGCGCATAGTCGCCGGGCCCGAGCGTCGCGCCGTTCGGCTGCGGCGACCCGAACAGATCCCCCTCGTACTCCGTGAGCCGCACGCCGTCGTAAGTGCCGAAGCCCGATCGGCCGTCATGCGATCGGAAACGCGCCCAACAGGCCATGGTACCGGTACCTCTCGCCTGGTTCGCTACAGCACGGACTTCAGCAGCTCTGCCCATGTCCGCGGGATTGCGCGTGACCTTGATGCCGCACGCCTCCATGACGGCCAGCTTCTCCGCTGCCGTCCCCTTGCCGCCGGAAATGATCGCGCCGGCATGGCCCATCCGCTTCCCGGGCGGAGCGGTGACCCCGGCGATGAAGCCGACCACCGGCTTATTCATGTGCTCCTTGATCCAGCGGGCGCAGGTTTCCTCGTCGTCGCCGCCGATTTCCCCCACCATGATGACCGCATCGGTTTCGGGATCGTCATTGAACAAGCGCATGACGTCGATATGCTTCATGCCGTTGACCGGATCGCCGCCGATACCCACGCAGGTGGATTGTCCGAGCCCCAGCTCCATCAGCTGACCGACGGCCTCGTAGGTGAGCGTCCCGGACCGCGACACGACCCCGATGCGCCCTTTCTTGTGGATGTGCCCCGGCATGATGCCGATCTTGATCTCGTCCGGCGTGATGACGCCCGGGCAGTTGGGTCCGACCAGCAGGGTCTTCTTGCCGCGCATCCGGTAGCGGGTGGCGATCATGTCGCGCACCGGCACGCCCTCGGTGATGCAGATGACCAGGTCGAGCTCGGCATCGACCGCTTCGTCGATGGCGCCGGCGGCGAACGGCGGCGGCACGTAGATCACCGACACGGTCGCACCGGTGCGCTCCTTGGCTTCCTTCACGCTGCCGAAGATCGGAATGCCCTCGAAATTCTCGCCGGCCTTGTTCGGATTCACGCCCGCCACGAAGCAATTCTTGCCGTTGGCATAGTCGCGGCACAGCCGGGTGTGAAATGCACCGGTCTTGCCGGTGATGCCCTGCGTGATCAC
The DNA here is from genome assembly GCA_963774865.1 of uncultured Gammaproteobacteria bacterium. Classification (GTDB taxonomy): domain Bacteria; phylum Pseudomonadota; class Gammaproteobacteria; order Steroidobacterales; family Steroidobacteraceae; genus Bog-1198. Next base: position 79,470 of record CAVZGU010000010.1, on the reverse strand, counting down.
GCGGGTGTTCCTGTCGATCAGGATGCTCATGCGGCTCTCCTACTTTCCGGGCGGCTGCCGGAACGGCGGCGACGATTTTCTGTGCCGCATCCGCCATGTTGTCGGCCGAAATGATCGGCAGTCCCGACGCCTGCAGCAGCTGCCTGCCCAGTTCCTCGTTCGTGCCCTTCATGCGCACCACCAAGGGAACATCGAGCTTGACTTCGTTGGCCGCGGCGATGACGCCCTCGGCGATGGTGTCGCAGCGCATGATGCCGCCGAAGATGTTCACGAGAATGCCTTTGACGGCGCGGATTCTTGAGCATCAGCTTGAACGCCTCGGTCACCTTCTGCGTCGTCGCGCCGCCGCCGACGTCGAGAAAATTCGCAGGCTCCGCGCCGAAGAGCTTGATGGCATCCATGGTCGCCATCGCGAGGCCCGCGCCGTTCACGAGGCAGCCGATGTTGCCGTTGAGCGAGATGTAGGACAGATCGAATTTGGATGCCTCGACCTCGGCCGGATCCTCCTCGTCGAGGTCGCGCATGGCGACGATGTCGGGATGGCGGAACAGCGCATTGTCGTCGAAATTGAGCTTCGCATCGAGCGCCAGCACCTTGCCGTCGCCGGTGAGGATCAGCGGATTGATCTCCGCGAGCGACGCATCGCATTCGACGAAGGCGCGGTACAGGCCCTGCATGAACCGCCGCGCCTGCGGCGATGCGATGCCTGCGGAATGCCGATCTTGCGCGCCATCTCATCCGCCTGCGCTCGGTCAAGCCCGCGACCGGATCGATCGGCGACCTTGTGTATTTTCTCCGGCGTGCGTGCCGCGACTTCTTCGATCTCCATGCCGCCCTCGGAGCTCGCCATCAGCGTGACGCGCTGCGAGGCGCGGTCGACGACCATGCCGACGTAGAGCTCCTTGCGGATGTCGGCGCCCTCCTCCACCAGCAGGCGCTTCACCAGCCGGCCCTGCGGGCCGGTCTGATGCGTTACGAGCGTCATCCCGAGGATCTTCGACGGCGTACTCGTGGACCTCGTCGAGCGACTTCGCCACCTTGACGCCGCCGCCCTTGCCGCGGCCGCCGGCATGAATCTGCGCCTTGACGACCCAGACCTTGCCGCCGAGCTCGCGCGCCGCGGCATCCGCCTCGGAAACCGAAAAGCAGGGCACGCCCCGCGGCGTCGCGACGCCGTATCTGCGCAGGATCTCTTTGCCTTGATACTCGTGAACGTTCATGTCAGCAGTCCTCGTGCGCCGCCAGCGACATCAATTGATCGCGCCAGGGGCCGCTAGCGCGCATTGCCGTCAGGAGCGGCCTGTCTTCCTCCAGGCTCTTGGCCAAGAGCTTGGTCAGCGCGTATACGGTATTGAGGTGCGGCGTGGGCGTGTCGGTCAATCGCGCCAGCTCGACCACGGAGCCGCAGCAGCGCATCGACCTCGAGCGTGCGCCGCGCCTCGACATCCTGCAGCATCGAGGTCTTGTGATGCCCGACGCGCTCGGCGCCCGCGATGCGCTTCTCGATGGGGACCCGGAACGTGATGCCGAGCTTGTTGGCGATGCTCTGCGCCTCGGTCATCATGTCCGCGCGCCAGATCGCGGCTCAGGGGATACTGGCAAATGCCGGCGAGAGTCGCGCGCGACAAGGCGCTGATCGGATTGAAGGTGAGATTTCCCCACAGCTTCAACCAAATCTCCGCGCGGATGTCGGCGAGCACGGGTGCCTGGAGCCCGCCTCGGATCAAGCATTCCGACACCCGCTTGACCCGCTCGCTGGTCGAGCCATCGGGCTCCCCCACCGGAAAGCGGTTGCCCTCGATGTGCTTGATGACCCCGTGCGAGATCAGCTCGGTCGCCGGATACACCACGCAGCCGATCACCCGTTCGCAGGGAATGTTTTTGGCGATCAACCCCGTCGGATCGACGCTCTTGACCTGCGTGCCCGCAAGCGCGCCGCCGTGCGCGTGAAAGTACCAGTAGGGGATGCCGTTCTGCATCGGAAGCACGGCGGTTTCGGGACCGAAGAGCTTCGGTACCTCGCGGCGCGACCGCCTCGACTTGGTGCGCCTTCATGGCGAGGATCACGAGATCCTGCGCGCCTGCGGCCGCGTAGTCCGAGGTGGCCTTGACGCGCTGCACCGCCTGCTCGCTGCCGTCGCCCATCAGCAGCCGAATGCCGCGCGATTGCAGCGCCTCGAGGTTCGCGCCGCGCGCGATGAAGGTCACGTCCTCACCAGCAGTGCGCGAGCCGTGCCCCGACGTAGCCGCCGATCGCGCCGACTCCGATGATCGCTATCTTCATCGCGTGCCGCCGCCGCCGGAGCCCTCTGGCTCAGCGCGTGACCCCCGAATCGCTGATGGCGCCCCGGTCGACTTCCATGCGGTCGACGACCTTGGTGACGCCGGGCACCGCCCTGCGCATCCTCCTTGGCCCGAACGAGCTCCTCGGGGGTCCACACGTAGCCGCCGAGGGTCACGACCCCGCCGTCGGCCCGCACGGTGATATGGCGGGCGTACAGGAATCTGTCGGAATTCAACGCGAGCTGAACGCGGTCCGCCATCTCACTGTCGGCTTGCCGCTGCTCCGGGGTCTTGCGAGGACCCGTCGCGCAGGCGACGACGGCGCACACCACCACGGCCGCCGGCATCGAACGCATGATTCGCTTCATGATTGTGTACAAGACACTCACCTCGCAATGTTCCTTGACATGTGTCGCGACCAGTTCCCGCGACTAGTTCCCATCGTCATCGACAGGATCGAACTGAATCTCGTCGACCACCCGCCCCTTGCCTGCGATTCGACGGGCGAGTCTCAGTATAGCCAGAGATCCGACACGTCGGTAACCACGCCTCCGACCCTCACGACGCCGTTCTCCGCGGTCACCGAGACGTGCTCGCTGAAGATGTAGGGATCTCGCTCCAGGGCGGTGGCCACCTCGGCCGCCAGCGCCGCGTCCGACCGCCTGGGCGCGGTCACGCACGATCTCGCGCTGCATGGGCTCCGCGCAGATTCCCTCCCCGGCAAACAAGCAGGTGGCCACTCCCAGCGTCCCCACCAGGAGTGGCCTCTTGATGCATTGCGTGATGACCACCTGTCCGTTGCGGCCCTAGAACGTATACCGCACCCCCGTCGAGAAGCCGAGCGGGTGGCAGCCGCCCCAGGTCGTCGGACCCGCGCTGCTGTAATCGACGAACGCGAAGTGCGTGGCATCGTGGCAGTCGGTCTTGATCCCGTGGCCGCCGGCGCCGATGTCGTAGTGCGCGTTGCCGTCGTTGATGGTTTCCGCCACGTCGAAGTACACCGTCAACTGCTTGTCGAGCTTGTGCCAGTACGCGAAGGTGTACATGTTGGCCTGGTTGTCGGTGTCGATTCGCGTTCGGGTTGTAGTTGTGCTGTCCGCCCGGATCGCCCACCGACGCTCCGGCATGCGCCCAGCCGACCGCGAGGACATCCCGCCCGCCGTTCAGAGCTCTGCTCGGCGGCAAACCACATCCCGGTCCGCTGGCGCTCGTTCTGGAATTCCATGCACCTGCGGGCACCTTGCGATGCATGTCCTCGTACAGGTAGGAGATCGTCAGGCCGAAGTCGAAGTTGTACTGGCCGCCGAACTTCATCGCCCATTCATCGGCGATGTCGTAAGCCGTGCTGTAGGCGGGCGATCCGGCAGCCGCCGCGCCCGGATATTCCGCCGCATAGGCCTCGTAGCCCGCCCAGTCGAGCAGCTGCGCGTTCGGGCCGGTCGGGCCCTGGCCGAGCAGATATACCGTAGTAGGGATTGTTCGCGCCGATGCCGTCGCTCGAGCGGTTGACCCGCTTGTGGATCTCGTACGCCGCCGACCAGGTACAGCCCATGGGTCTCGAACTTGAGGTCCGCGCTGTACGCGCCGTTGTAGCCGCCGTCATCGCAGTTCAGGAACAGGTTGCCGCTGCCCGGGTTGTTCGATCCGCTGCAGTCCGGGGATCCGAGCGGCGTCAGATTGCTGTTCGGGTCGATCTGCTGGCCGAACTGGCACGGCGACATCGAAGCTGAATCCGCCCCAGGTGGGCGAGTTGTAATCCACGACGTCGTCCATGCGGGTGCCGAACTCCACCCGGTTGTCGCCGCCCGTGTTGCCCATGACGACGGCGTAGTTGCCGAGGCCGGTACCGAATGGATTGAGCCGGTCGGTGGAGGTCTTGTAGGGCATGTACATCTCGCCGAACCGCAACCTGCCCCAGGCATGGTTCTGGAAGCCGACGAAGGTATCGCCGAGCCCGATCGCCCCCTGCACGGTGTTCGAGGACTTGGTCCAGGTGTTCTGCAGGCCCGGCGCCGCCGACCATGTCGATGGAGGTGGACACCTGATAGATGAAGTTGACATCCGAGTCGGGCGATCTGGTGCGTGCCCCGGTAGCCGATGTTCGAGCCGTTGCTCGACATCATGCTGAGCCAGCCGACCTTGCCGTACGGCGCCGCCTTCTGCGGTCCCGTAATGACGTACGGGCTGCCCGGCGCGCCGGTAGCATAGCCCCAGGGGTAGGCGACCGTGTTGTCGATGCCCTTGGTCGTGTAGTCGACGGATACATCGAGCGTGCCGTAGAAGCCCTTCATGAACGTGTCGAACTTCTTCTCCAGGGGCGACATTCTCTGCTTCCTTGGCTTTACCCGCGGGGGGCCGCCGCCGCGCTCGCGCGGCGGTCCCGCCGCTGCCTCTTGGATACATCGAGTCGATCTGCTGCTGCAGCTGCTGCATCTGCTGCTGCATGACGCGCATCTGATCCTTCAGCGCCTGCGTTTGCGCGTCGTCGGCAGCAAAGACGGCGCCGTTGAAGGCGACGGAGGCGGCGCATGCCGCAAGCGCCACCAGCATAGGCTTGGCCAAATTAGATTTAAACATTGTGTGATTCCTCATAACGCGATTGTTTGAATCGTTCTCGTCCTCGCCACTCCCTCACGTGCTACCGGCCGGACTTGTGAGGTTAATCCGGTCTCCCCCCGATCCTTAGGATGAACTCGAGGCACTTCGCCGCAGCGTGCCCAAGTTCGTCCAATCCTTGCCTTCATGCCATGCATCCCGACGGCTGCCGCGTATGATGCGCGCGCAGTGTATCAATTCTGTTGTATGTCTATGCCAGCTTATTTCCCTGTTTCAACACCTATGTTGCAGAAATGATCCCTGCTCCGCGCGCCCATTTGTATTTCGCGCCCAGCACGGCCACCGGAATCTCGGTCGAGTAGGCGTAGGCCGGAATGCCATGCTGATACAGGTACTCCGCGGCTTCCTCGACTTCCACGTCGCCCGCGAGCGATGCCACCACCGGCTTGTCGATGCCCTTGGCGCGCATCTCGGCCACCACCTCGACCATCAATCGCGCGAACACCATCGGCGGCGTGATGATCGTGTGCCAGTAGCCCAGGATCAGCGCATGGATGCGCGGATCCTTGAGGCCGAAACGCACCGTGTTCTGGTAGGTCGTCGGCGGCTCGCCGCCGGTGATGTCGACCGGATTGCCGGCGGCGCCGAACGGCGGAATGAATTTGCGGAATGCGGCATCGAGATCCGGCGGCATCGCCATCAACGACAGGCCGTTGTCCACGCAGGCGTCCGACAGCAGCACGCCGGAGCCGCCCGCGCCGGTGATGATCACGACGTTGTTGCCCTTCGGCGTCGGCAATACCGGAATGCCGCGCGCAAACTCGAGCAGGTCGCGCAGCGAGCGCGCGCGGATGACGCCGGACTGCCTGAACACGTCCTCGTAGATCTTGTCGTTGCCGGCGAGCGCGCCGGTATGCGAGCTCGCCGCGCGCGCGCCCATGCTGGTGCGCCCCGCCTTGAGCACCACCACCGGCTTCTTCTTCGACACGCGCTTGGCGACCTCGGCGAACGCGCGGCCGTCCTTCAGATCCTCGCAGTGCTGCGCGATGATCTGCGTGTTGTCGTCCTGCTCGAAGAAGATCAGCAAATCATCCTCGTCGATGTCGGACTTGTTGCCGAGGCCGACGATCGCCGACACGCCCATCTTGGCCGAGCGCGAGAAGCCGATGATCGCCATGCCGATGCCGCCGGACTGCGAGGACAGCGCGGCCTTGCCCTTGACGTCGTAAGCGGTGCAGAACGTCGCGCACAGATTCTTCGGCGTGTAGTAGAAGCCGTAGATGTTCGGACCCATCAGGCGCATGTCGTACTTGCGCCCGATCGCCACCAACTCCTCCTGGCCGGCGACGTTGCCGGTCTCGGCAAAGCCCGAGGGAATCAGCACCGCGCCGGGGATCTTCTTCTCGCCCACCTCGACCAGCGCCTGGGCGACGAACTTGGCGGGAATGGCGAACACCGCGACGTCGATCTCGCCCGGCGACGTCCTTGACGCTCTTGTAGGCCTGCTTGCCCATGATCGCCTCGGCGCTCGGGTGGATCGGATAGATCGCGCCCTGATAGCCGCCGTTGATCAGGTTCTTCATCACCGAATTGCCGATCTTGCCGTTTTCGGCCGAGGCGCCGATGACCGCCACCGCTTTGGGCTTCATGATGCGGTTCATCTGCCGGACGATGAGCTCCTGCCTCGGCCGGTAGCGCGCCGGCGCCGGAGTGAAATCGAGCACGATGCGCACGTCGGCCGCAGTCGCGCCGTGCTCCGTCGCGAACACCGGATTCAGATCCATCTCCGAGATCTCCGGAAAATCGGCCACCAGCTGCGACACCCGCTCGATCATGCCGGCGAGCGCCTCGCGATCCACCGGCTTCGCGCCGCGCACGCCGCGCAAGATCTCCGCCGCCGCGATGCCATCCAGCATCGACAGCGCATCCTCGCGCGTGGCGGGCGCCAGGCGAAAAGTGATGTCCTTCAGCACCTCGACCAGGATGCCGCCCAGGCCGAAGGCCACCAGCTTGCCGAAGGCCGGGTCGGTCACGGCGCCGATGATCACTTCCTGGCCGCCGGCGAGCATCTGCTGCACCTGCACGCCGAGGATCTCGCCTTGGGATCGTAGTTGCGGGCATTGGCGACGATGCGTGGCGTAGGCCTCCGCGCCTGCTCGGCGGACTTGACGCCGACCACCACGCCGCCGGCCTCGGTCTTGTGCAGGATCTGCGGCGAGACGATCTTCATCACCACCGGAAAGCCGATGCCGCGGCGAGCTTGCGCCGCCTCCGCCGCGTTGTTGGCCACGCCTTCCTTCGGGAATGGCGATGCCGTAGGCCTCGCAAATGCCGCGCGCCTCGGGCGCCGTCAGCGCCGTCGCGGCCGGCGGCCTTGGCCTGGTCGAGCATTCTGCGTACGGCGCTCTTGTCATGTGCCGGCATTCCGGTCAAATCCTCGTCCGCCGCGCGTTAGCCCGCGACAGTCAAATGACTTTCTTCGCCCGCAGCGCGCGCACTTCCGTCGGCCTGGTAGCCGAGCTCAGCGAGCACCTCATCGGTGTGCTCGCCGAGCAGCGGCGAGCGCTTGACCTCGGTCGGGCTGTCGCTCATCTTGATGGGGTTGCCGACCGTGAGATACTTGCCGCGCGTCGGATGATCCACCTCGACGACCGTGCCGGTGGCGCGCAGCGAGGGCTCCGTCGGCCAGCTCCTCCATCGACAGGATCGGGCCGCAGGGAATGTCGTGCTGGTTGAGCAGATCCATGGCCTCGAACTTGGTCTTGGTGATCGTCCATTGCTCGACCGCCGCGAACACCTCCTTGAGGCGCGGCAGGCGCGCATCGGGCGTGGCGTAATTCGGATCCGTGATCCACTGCTCCTTGCCGATGACGTTGCAGATCTCCTTCCACACCGGCGCCTGCGCGATGAAATACAGGTACGCGTTGGGATCGGTCTCCCAGCCCTTGCACTTGACGATGGTGCCCGGCTGGCCGCCGCCCGGAGGCGTTGGCGGCGCGCGGCACCGCGGTGCCGAACTTGCCGTTCGGATACTGCGGATATTCCTTCATGATGCCGGTGCGCGCGAGGCGCTGCTGATCGCGCAGCTTGACGCGGCACAGGTTCAGCACGCCGTCCTGCATCGCGGCGAGCACCCTCTGGCCGCGGCCGGTGGTCTTGCGCTGATACAGCGCCGCGACGATGCCGAGCGCGAGGTGCAGGCCGGTGCCGCTGTCGCCGATCTGCGCGCCGGTCACGAGCGGCGGACCGTCGTCGAAGCCGGTGGTCGAGGCGGAGCCGCCGGCGCACTGCGCGACGTTCTCGTAGACCTTGCAGTCCTCGTACGGGCCCGGGCCGAAGCCCTTGACCGAGGCGACGATCATGCGCGGATTGAGCTCCTGGATGCGCTCCCAGGTGAAGCCCATGCGATCGAGCGCGCCCGGCGCGAAGTTCTCGACCAGCACGTCGCAGTGCTTGACCAGCCTCTCGAGCACCTGCTTGCCCTGCTCGCTCTTGGTATCGAGCGTGATCGAGCGCTTGTTGTGGTTCAGCATCGTGAAGTAGAGGCTGTCGACGTCCGGAATATCGCGCAGCTGCTCGCGCGTGATGTCGCCCGCGCCGGCCTTCTCGACTTTGATCACATCCGCGCCGAACCAGGCCAGCAGCTGCGTGCAGGTCGGACCCGACTGCACGTGCGTGAAGTCGAGAATGCGAACTCCGTCTAATGCTTTACCCATATCCCTTCAACCGCTCTTCTGTCCCAGCCGTCACTTGTACATCGTCTGGTTCTTGGTGCCCGGCGCGTATTCGCGCGGATCGACCCAGATGTTGATGACCGCCGAGCGGCGCAGCTTCTGCACCGACTCGCGCGCGCGCTGAGCGCGGCACGCGATCTGGGCCGGATCGCGCACCTCCTCGCCGTAGCCGCCCAGCATTTCGGCGAACTTGCCGAACGGCACGTCGCCGAGCAGATTGCCGACATTGCCGCGCTGCTCGCCGTATTTCGCGAGCTGGCCGTAGCGGATCTGGTTCATCGCCGAGTTGTTGCCGATGACCGCGATGTAGGGCACGCCGAAGCGATTGGCGGTCTCCATGTCGAAGGCCGTCATGCCGAAGGAGCCGTCGCCGTAGTAGCAGAGCACTTCCTTGTTCGGATGGGCAAGCCCGGCGGCAATCGCAAAACCGGTGCCGACGCCGAGCGAGCCGAGCGCACCCGGATCCATCCACTGGCCCGGGCCGCGCGGGCGGACCGCCTGCGCCGAGATCGTCACGACATCGCCGCCGTCGCCGATATAAATGGTGTTGTCGGCGAGGAACTCGTTGAGTTCCTAGGCGACGCGGTAGGGATGGATCGGCGTGTTGTTCGACTTGAACAGCGGCATCAGCTTCTCGGTGGCCGCGGCTTCGGCGTCGCTCAGCTTCTTCATCCATTGTCTGCGCGCCTGGCGCTTGTCGTCCTTGATGCGCCCCGAGGCCGCCTGCAGCACCGCGCCCAAGATCGCGCCCGGGTCGCCGACCAGTCCCAAGTCGATGTCGCGATTCTTGCCGACGGTGCGGTAGTCCATGTCGATCTGCACCAGCTTGCACTTCCTTGCTGATGCGCCTGCCGTAGCCCATGCGAAAATCGAACGGCGTGCCGACGATGACGATCACATCGGCGTTCGCGAACGCCTGGCTGCGGGTGCGGTCGAAGTGATGCGGGTCGCCCGGCGGCAGCAGTCCGCGGCTGGCGCCGTTGAAATACCCGGGAATGTCGAGGCCGCGCAGCAGCGCGATCGCCTCGCTTTGCCCACGCGCGGTCCAGACCTGCTGCCCGTAGAGGATCGCCGGCCGCTCCGCATTGACCAGGATATCGGCCAGTTTCTCGATGTCGCGCGGATCGCCGATCGAGCGGGTCGACGCGCGGTACTTGCCCGGCTGCGGAATGACCGCTTTGGCGAGATCAACCTCGCGGTCGAGCACGTCGCGCGGAATCTCCAGGTACGCCGGTCCGGGCGCGCCGTTGAACGCTTCGCGCACCGCCATCGAGACCATGTCCGCAACGCGCTCGGTGCTCGGCACCGTCGCGGCGAACTTGGTGATCGGCGCAATGATGTCGACGTGCGGCAGATCCTGCAGCGATCCCATCTTGTGCTGCGTCAGCGCACCCTGCCCGCCGATGTGCAGAACGGGCTTTCGGAGCGGAATGCGGTGGCGATGCCGGTCATGGCGTTCGTGCAACCCGGCCCTGCGGTCGTGACCACGCAGCCGAGTTTGCCCGTCTGGCGCGCATAGCCGTCGGCGGCATGCGCGGCCACCTGCTCGTGGCGCACGTCGATGATGCGGATGCCTTCATCCACGCAGCCGTCGTAGATGTCGATGATGTGGCCGCCGCACAGCGTGAAGATCGTATCGACGCCCTCGTTCTTGAGCGCCTTCGCCACCAAGTGTCCGCCGGAGACCACGCCCGCATCGCGGCTCTTGCGCTGCAGCGTGTCTTCTGCAGTCGTCGCTTGCCTCTCAGCGGCGTTAGGACCGGTGCCAATCATATCTGCCTCCGTAGTCTCTACGAATGAATCCGGCCCTCTACCCCGAAGGGCATCGTGCTACGAGGGCCGGCACTGAAGGGAAAAGGAGCCCGGTACTCGCCGCACATCGTCGGCGACCTCGTGCCGGGCTCGAGGCTTTCCCTCACGTCGCAACTTCCCTCACGTCGCAAGCTTCGGCGTGCTCACCCCCACATCCGCTTTGCTCTTGTAGGTGGCGCGCATGGGCTTGAGCACGAAAACGGCCATCAGTGCCGCGATGATATTGAGCGCGGCTGCGGTCATGAACACCGGATGCCAACCGGCCGCCTTTGACCAGATGCTGGTATAGGGGATGACGAGCGCCGCCGTCCCTTTCGCCGTATAGAGCAAACCGGCATTGACTGTCGCGAACTTCGCGCCGAACGTGTCGGTGCAGGTTGCCGGGAAGAGACTGTAGATCTCGCCCCAACCGAAGAACACGATGCCGCTCAGAATCACGAAATAGACCGGATCGGTCCCAAGATTGGCCAACAAAATGATGCCTACCCCCTCGAGCGCAAAGGCAATAAACATCGTATTTTCGCGTCCCAAGTGATCCGACACCCACCCGAAGAACGGGCGGCACAGTCCGTTCAGAATGCGGTCAATGGTCAGGGCAAAGGTGAGCGCCGGCAGCGTCAGGCCGACGAGGCTCACGGGAATCTCCGCAATCTTGAAGTCCTTGGCGATGGGTGCGAGCTGCGCAACGGCCATCAGACCGCCCACCGCCATCATGACGAACATCGCATACATCACCCAGAAAATCGGGTTGGCTACCATCTGCATCGGCTCGACCTGCCGATGCGCGGCACTCGGCAGCTTCGGTGCCGCTGCGAGCAGACTCGCGGGAGGCGCCAGGATCAGGAATCCGAGGACCACGACGACGACCCCCTGAAACAGGCCGAACGTCAAGAATGTGTGCTCATACCCGCTCGTTTTGATCATGCTCGCGATCGGCACGATGTCGCCGCCGAACCCATCGCCGAAGCCGGCGGCGGTCAAGCCAGCTGCAAGTCCGCGGCGGTCCGGGAACCACTTGACGGCGTTGCCGATGCAAGTTCCGTAGACGGCACCGGCACCGATGCCGCCGAGCGCGGCTGCGAAGTACAGCATCGGTAATGAGTCGGCTACCGAATTGACCGACCAGGCGACGCCGCACAAGCACGCCGCCGATGACCATGATCCAGCGAGGGCCGAACTTGTCGACCAGCCATCCCTCGATAGGCACGAGCCAGGTCTCCAAGACAGACAAAGATGGTGAAGGCGACCTGAATGGAAGCCTTGCCCCAGTGATATTTCTCATTTATCGGACCGACAAACAGCGTCCACCCGTACTGCAGATTGGCGATCATCACCATGCAGATGATGCCGATGATCAGCTGAACCCAAGGATTCGCCAATGGCGAATTCTCAAGCTGCGCCGTGGTGGCCGTATTCGAAGTCGCGTTCATGTAGTTCTCCTTAGTCGCATCAAATGAGTCATATAAGGCCAAAGGAAACACAGCCGGGCTTCGGCCGTCCATGAAAGTGCCAGATAGGAACCGGACGGTGTAGGCAAAACCCTACGGCGCGAGAGGTTGAAATGCTTGAATTGCGGTCGTCACAGACGAGACTCACCGTACCCCCCAACAACATGTTCGAACTGACGTCGAACCTCTTCCAGCCGATGAGCTGATTATTATTTGCTGGTATACCATATATGAAGATGTTTCAGACTGTCAAGCTGCCGCGGGTCGGTGCAACGCACGTTGGAGCGATTTCTGGTGAGGAGGGGCAGCCGCGCGCGGACGAGGAAACGCGCAGCGATCAATCAAGTGTTTTGCAGCAAAATCCACCGCTTCCTCGCCAACAGAGCCGCGCCGGGCGAGCGCCCGCGCTCGTAACGGCAGTGACCCCCGGGTCCTGCACTCAGACATTGATAGTCCGAGCTGGGCGATTGCCATATAATATATCAGGATCGGCGGGTATTCGGACCACCGGGGATTTTGCTCGAGGCGGCTATCCGGAAACTTCTCCACGGGAATCCAGTCATGCAAAAATTGCAATCCAGTCAAGCGGACCCTACGGGCGCATCGGGGATCGAATGAGCACCATCGCAAAAATGGTCCAACGCGCCGCACCTGCTGCGCCCGCTCACGCTCGGTCCGCTGAACGCGACCAGCCTGCGCGATCAAGCCTACGCGCTGCTGAAGAACGCGATCGCCGACACCGACATCTACGATCCCGAGTCAGGAACTGCGGCTGGACGAACGGCAGCTGACGACCGCGCTCGGCGTCAGCCGGACGCCGATCCGCGAGGCGCTGTCGCTGCTCGAGCAGGAAGGGTTCATCCGCACCATGCCGCGCCGCGGCATCTACATCATCCGCAAGTCGAAGCGCGAAATCATCGAGATGATCCAGATGTGGGCGGCGCTCGAATCCATGGCGGCGCGGCTGGCGACGCTGCATGCGTCGGACGCGGACATCGCGAAGCTGCGCCACCTGTTCGACGAATTCCAGAACTCGCCGCCCTCCGAGCATCTGTGACGAATACTCCGATGCGAACATCGCCTTTCACACGGCGGTCATCGCGCTCGGCGGTTCGCAGACGATCATCGATGCGACCCGCAATCTGCTCATTCACGTGCGCGCCATCCGCCGGGCGACCATCACGCAAAACGACCGCGCGGCGCGATCGATCATCGATCATCTGAAGATCATCGAAGCGCTCGAGCGACGCGACACCGAACTGGCGGAGCGGCTCACCCGCCAGCACACGCTTGACCTCGCGGCGCACGTCGACCGCTACTGCGACTTTCTCGGCTAGCGAGTCCGCCCTGACGTGCAAGCGGCGGCGACGCGTTCCGCACGCTAGCGTCCGCGGCGCGAGTGCCGCAGCGCCCTTCGCTCAGGCGGCGCGCGATCAGCGGCGCGACCATATCTGCGGCGTCCACGCAGCCGCGCCTGCCGCCGCGAGCGACGCCGCCGCGCGACCGCCCGCCAGCGCGTCCGGATCGTCGCAGCGCCGCTTGCAGCGGCTCGATCGGTCGACCACAGGCCACCCGCCGCACTCCATGCGCAGATAGATCCGCCCGCGTCGCCTTGATCGGCGAAATTGACGCAGCGAAATCCCTCGATGCAGCGCCTCAGGAATCTCGTGTTGCGCTCGGCCGCGAGCAGCTCGCGGTCGGGGTACAGCAACTCGGGCGCGGTGGCATCGACGTTCACGCGCCCGTAGCGCTCGATATCGAGCAGGCCGTCCACGTCCAGCACGTTGAACGTGTCGTTGTCGCCGAACGCAACGGTGCGCGGGCGCTCGCCCGAGCGGCACGCGTGTTGTCCAGGAATTCGAACTGGATGCGCTTGTCGCTGCGCCGCACCCAGGTGAAGAACACGTTGGGGATGCCGGTGTATGCCTCGACCGCGTGCGCCAGCGTGTCGTCCACCGCCTTGTAGCGGCCGACCTCGAGTCCGCGCTTCCACGCGCGCTCGACCAGCTGCTCGGGCGGCGTGATCACGAAGAACAGATAGACCGTCTGGCCGAAGCGCGTCAGAAGATTGCTGCCCTCCTCGTCCGAGTCCGGCGCGAAGCTGTCGAAGCGGAACCGGTCGATCAGCAGGTGCGACATGCCGCCGCCGCGGTGCTTGCGCGCCATGTAGCGGTCGAGCTTGCGATCGACGATCTGCAGCTCCTCCGCGGTGAATGCGCCGGCGTACTTGTAGGCCGCGCCGAGCGAGCCGTAGTCGAGCAGCTGCTTGCGCCAGATGTCCGGGCTGATCAACGCGAAGTCGCTCCAGCGCACGCCGATGTCGCCCGCGAGCCTCTTCTGCAGCGGCCGCAGCGTGCTCTTGCCCGAGGCGGAGGCGCCCTTGGTATTGATGACGACCGGCCGATCCTGGCGCGGCAGCAGCCGATAGCCCTCCCGTTGCGCCGCGCGCTGCAATATGGGTGTCGATGGTTCGGCCGATCGCGTCGCTCGCGAAGGGGTTGCAGGCGATGTCCGCTCGCCAGCGGACACGATGAGCTCGCGCGTGCCCCAGGCATGGCCGTGCGCGGCGAACAGCGCCGACAACACACGTGCCAGCGTGCTGATGCGCCAGCCGCTGCAGCGCATCCTGCGCCGCAGCGCGCCCTGCGCTCGCACTCGGCGATCTGCCCAGGGCCCCATTCCGCTCCCGGCGCGGGCAGCGTCGCCGCGGCGCGGCGACCCGCCAGCAATCCGCACAATCGGCGCCGCGGCAGGCGCAGCGTCGGCGCAAGCGCCGGCACCGCCGGCGCACAGCGCCGCCTCGACGGCCTCCCGTCACCTGGCTGCGAGCCTGCTCGAACGCTCGCAATGATGGCGCCCATCTCCGGCATCGAGGTAGCAGGCCAGAAGCCGGCCCGCCATCTCACGAAAATTGATGCCGAGATCCCCGATCCGCGAGCCGTCCGGCACGGCAAAATCCGCCGTGACGCGGATGAGCAGCTCGTGCAGCGCGAGACGCTGCGGCCGAAATACCACGAGCTCGCTGAGCGCAAAGCCGGTCAGGCCGTGCAGCTCGTCGGCGGCGGCTACGCTGGTGGTGACGTTCTCGGGCCGAAATATCGTCGCGAGCGGGCGCAATTCCTTCGGCATCTGCGACAGGACGCCGGGGTTCCAGGGTCCGTAGGTGCGCTGCGTGTCGGTGATCGCGCTCATCCGCGGACAATACCCCATGCGCCCCGCAATCGCTAAGTGCCGTAACCGGTCGCGTGCAGCTCCGGCGCTCGCCTGCTTAACTGCGACGCTATTCGCAGTCGCCACCCTCGGGTTGTACACATAATCGCCTTTACGTGTGGTTGCCCAGGAAAAAGGGCTGGAATGCCTTCGATGAAGAGAACCGCGTCACAGTCGGCGCTCAGGCCGTGAATCGCGAGCCCATTGCACCGCAGCGCGCGCACGCCGCGGCGCCGCAGGCCGGCGCCTGCACGACTCGCACATGGACGGCTTTGCCCGCGGAATTCGACGGGCTCGCCCGGCTCGCGGCGAGCGTCTGTCAGGCGCCCCTGTCCTCGATCGTGCTCACCGGGTCGGGCGAATCGTGGAGCGGCCCCGGCGTGGCGGCGGCGCGCACCGTCCTGCCGGTGCAGGATCCGTTCTACGACCACACCGCGCGCGCGCCGGCGGTATTCGAGGTGCCGAACACCCAGCTCGACAAGCGCTTCAGCGCCACCGACTGCGTGAAGGGCAGGCTCGCCGTGCGTTCGTACGCGGGATGCGCACTGCGCGCCGCGGGCGGCGAGCTGCTTGGCAGCTCGCCGTCTATGGAACCGCTGCGCGCCAGCTGTCCGCCGAACAGCGCGCCGCGCTCGCGCTGCTGGCGCGGCAATGCGTGGCGCAGATCGAGCTGCGCGGGCGCGTGGCCGAGCTCGAGCTGCTCTGTACGACGCAGTCCGCGGCACCGGAGCGGCCCGCGGCATCCGCTCAACCCGGGGCGCCCGAAG
This sequence comes from uncultured Gammaproteobacteria bacterium, assembly GCA_963774865.1. GTDB lineage: Bacteria > Pseudomonadota > Gammaproteobacteria > Steroidobacterales > Steroidobacteraceae > Bog-1198. The sequence continues at coordinate 63,660 of CAVZGU010000010.1, read as the reverse complement.
GCGCCGCGGCATCGGAGCCGCCCGCGGCACCGCCGATGCGCGGCGAGGCCGCGCCTGCCGGCGCGCTGCTCGACAGCGCGCCGGTCGCCATTTATCACGCCGATAAGTCGGGCAACGTGAGCTACGTCAATCCCGAATACCGGCGGATCTTCGGACTGCGTCCCGAGCAGAGCACGGACGACTGGGCACAGGGCATGCATCCGGAGGATCGCGCACGCATGGAGGCGAACCTGGGCCGACTTCTGTCGGCAGCCGCGCCCGATGCGCTTCGAATACCGCACCCTGCCCCGCAACGGGGTGGTGCGCTTCTTTGCCGAACAGGTGGTTCCCGCCGAGGGCGTCGCCGGCTTTGTCGGCACCATCAGCGATTTTACCGATCTGGTCACCGCCAAAGGCGATCTGCACAAGGCGGAGACGCTGTTTCGCAACACCTTCGACCAGGCGCCGATCGGCATCGCGTATACGGACCGCGGCGGCCGATTTCTGCGCTTCAACGAGGCGTTCTGCACGCTGCTGGGCTTTGCCTCCTCCGACCTCGCCGGCAAGTCGATCGGCGAGCTGACGCACGATGAAGATGCCGCGGTCGCGGCCGCGCAGCTCGAGCGCTTGTGGGCCGATGACATTCAATTCGTCGACGTCGAGAAGCGCTACGTGCGCAAGGACGGCAGCTACCTGTGGGTGCGCACCAGCACCGCGCTGGTGCGCGACGGCAGCAGTGCGGAATGCTCGGTCGAATACGTGCGCGACATCACCCAGCGAAAGGCGCTGGCGGCGGCGTTGCTGCAGCAGCAGACGCTGCTCGAAGCCGTGATCACCGATTTGCCGGTCGCGCTGCTGGTTTGCGACGTCGCGGGAAACGTCACCCACTACAATCGCGCCGCGGTCGATCTGTACTGCATTCAACCGCGCGATCCATCCTCCGCGGAGCCGCCCGATTCGTATCCGCTGCGGGCGGATGTGTATCTCCCCGACGGCCTGACCCCTGTTCCGCGGGCCGAGCGCCCGTTGGCCCGGGCGCTGCGCGGAGAGACCATCAGCAATTTGGAGCTCGTCATCGCGCCGCGCGACGCGCGGCCGCCGCGTACGACCCTGTCGAACGCGCGCCGGCTGATCGGGGCGGACGGAGAAACCCTCGGCGCGGTGGCGGTCATCCAGGACACGACCGAGCGCAGGCGCCAGGAGCTCGAGCTCGAGCGCGTGCACAAGGAGCTGATGCTGGCCTCGCGGCAAGCCGGCATGGCCGAGGTCGCCACCAACGTTCTGCACAACGTCGGCAATATTCTGAACAGCGTGAATATTTCCGCCAGTCTCGTGGCCGAGAGGGTGCGGCAATCCAAGGCCCCCGGAGTCTCGCGCCTCGCCGCGCTGCTGCTGCAGCAGGGCGCGGGGGCCGGACAATTCATCAGCAACGACGAGCGCGGCAAGCGCATACCGGAGTACCTCTCCGCCCTCGGCGAACAGCTGCTGAGCGATCAGCGCATGGCGCTGCAGGAGCTCGCATCGCTGCGCGACAACCTCGAGCACATCAAGGATACCGTCGCCATGCAGCAGAACTACGCGAAGCTCTGCGGCGTCACCGAGGTCGTCGAAGTGATCGAACTGGTTGAGGACAGCCTGCGGCTGAATGCCGGCGCTTTCGCGCGCCATGGCGTGACGCTGAAGCGCGAATTCGGCGAGGTGCCGCGGATCACGGTCGACAAGCACAAGGTGCTGCAAATCCTGGTGAACCTGATTCGCAACGCCAAGTACGCCTGCGACGAATCCGGCCGCTCCGACAAATCGATCACTCTGCGCATCGAGCGCACGGCGCACGGCGTGCGCATCTCGGTCATCGACAACGGCGTCGGCATACCGGCGGAGAACATGGGGCGGCTGTTCAGCCACGGCTTCACGACGCGCAAGTCCGGCCACGGCTTCGGCCTGCACAGCGGCGCGCTCGCCGCACAGGAGCTCGGCGGAAGATTGCGCGCCGAGAGCGAAGGGGCCGGGCACGGCGCGGCGTTCATCCTCGACCTGCCGCTCTCGGCTCCGGAAGCTGCGCGCGCGTGAACCGCGCGCAGCCGACCCGCCGGCTCCGCTCAGCCGGCCGCCGGATCGGGATTCAGCCTGCTGCCGACGGGATACATGCGAAGCTCCGGGACCTCGCCGCGCAGCAGCTTTTGCCGCACGTCCTCCCAATACTCGACCGTCATCAAATCTGAATTTTCCTCTCGAAAACAGCGCCGCGCATAGCGGCGCGCGAGCTGCATGCCGTAATCGATCTCCTCGGGCAGAAAGATGACTCCGTTCTCGAAAAACCATTCCGGCACCGCTTCCTCGCCCGGCTCACGATCCGAGTTCGTGCGGATCTTCACGTCGGTCAGCTTCTCGACGGCGTCATAGTCGAACAGGAATACGCGGCCGTAGCGGCCGACGCCGTAATTCCTGGAATCCAGGTCCTTGTTGAAGATATTGGTGGCGGCATTGTTGCGAATGCAGTGCCCGAGGCTGATGATGACGTCGCGGATCTCGGGCTCACCGGCGGTCGCCAGAAACACCGGCAGCGGAATGATCTTCATCTGCACGATGAGCGAGCGCAGGAAAACGCCGTCCTGGTCCACTTGCACGGTGCCTGCCGCTTCTCGGCACAGCTCCTCCAGCAGCTCCGGAGCGAACAGCTCCCGATCCAGCCGCAGATTGAAGTACATCACGTTGTCCAGCATGCTGCCCGCACGGTTGATCTCGTGCACGGTGCGGTACTTGTCGATCACGGCCGCAACCCCCGGGTACTCGCCCCACTTGTACGACTGGGTCGGACGGTCGCGGATGACCTTCAGATGGTACGAGCACGCATCGAAGGTGAAGCCGAACGCCACCGTGCCGGGCGCGCCCGGCGAACGCTCGAACCGCTGGCCGCTTAGGCGCATCTGTTCGACGATCTCGTTCAGGATGGCGACCTTGCCCACGTGATTGAAGCCGATGGTGGAGTAGTGATGCCCCAACGGACGCCGCGGCATCAGACTGAACAGAAACACGCACGTCTGGTAGTACAGACGCGTCGTGACGTGAAAATTGGCGAGGGCCGAGCTGAAAAGATCGTGGATGTCGGAGACCCGGTGCAGCACGGCATCGGCGTAGATGCCCGCGGAGCTGTTGAGCAGGGCCACCACGAAGGGCACGATGCTCTCATCGGCGAGCACCCATCGGCCCACGACGAAGGCGCTGCGATCGCGATAGAAGCCGGCCTCCACGACGTCGAGCGCCACCGGCACGGGCGCATCGGGTGCGCCGTAGAGCAGCTGCGCGAGCCGTTCGACGATGCGCTGCGCGTCGCCCCTCAAATCCCTGAAGGGGACGGAGAATCCGGGCACGCGCAAGGCGCTCGCCACCAGTTCGCCATCGACGCGGCCCCGCACCGGCAGGCGCCGATGGACCGACGCCATGGAGAAAGCGCGCAGTTTGCTCGGCGGAGGAAACGAATAGGCAACGGGCCGCCAGATCCCGTGGCCGATATTTCGGTGCAACGAATTAGCGAAGCTGAACGCAATGTCCGCCTCGTAGCGGTCGAAGATCATCGCGACGAACAGGCGGTCCAGCACATCCCAAATGCCCGAGTCGTGCGCGAGAGCGGGGAAGGCGGCGCGCATTCTCGGCCCGTGCTCCGCGATGTAGCGGCTGTACAGTCCCAGGCGTTCCTTGCTGATCCGTATCGAGGCATGCGGATCCATGGATTCGAAGGCGCACTTGGCCCGGTACGGGTACTCGCACAGCAGGCTGTAGAAGTCGTCGAAAATCGTCAGAATGAGCTCCGCGGTCGCGGCAATCCGCTTGCTGTCATCGGCGCATCCGGCGAGGCTCGCATAGGCCCGCTCGACCGGGGCGTCGCTCCCCGTGGGCACGGGCTTCAGTCGCTGTTGGCTCATTTGTCGCATTCACCCGCTGGCCTATAGGCGTTATCCTACACTGGTGCGGGGCCGGGGCCGGCTCGCCGCAGCCGGTCGAGCGCGTGCATTGTTCGTTCTGGAGTAAGAATACATGGTGACGAGATGGCGCTCGGTGATACCGGTTTTGCTGCTGTTGATGCCGCCGATCATGAGTCTGGCACAGGAGGCGGACGACATTTCGGCCGATGCGGCGCCCCCGGACCTGCCGATCTACGAGCAACCGCCGATCCCCGGCGATGGGTACCTGTGGACGCCGGGGTATTGGGCCTGGAGCGATGACGACCAGGACTATTATTGGGTGCCTGGAACGTGGGTACTCGTCCCGCAGCCGGGATTTCTATGGACCCCGGGGTATTGGAGCAGCGCAGGCGGGGTCTTTTACTGGCATGCCGGCTACTGGGGTCCGCAGATCGGCTTCTATGGCGGCGTGTGCTATGGCTACGGATACTTCGGCCGGGGCTTTGAGGGCGGTTATTGGCAGGGCGGCCGTCTTTACTACAACCGATCGGTGGTCAACGTCGGCACCACCAACATCACCACTGTGTACAACAGGACGGTCGTGAACAACGTCACCGTCAACCGGGTGAGCTACAACGGCGGCAGCGGCGGCGTCGAGGCGCAGCCGACCGCGGCAGAGCTGGGCGCGGCGCAAGCGCGGCACCTTCCCCCCACGGCGTCGCAACAGCAGCAAGTCCGGCAAGCGCGCGGCAATCCCGCCCTGCGCGCCGGTGCGAACCATGGCACCCCGCCGATCGCGGCGACCGCGCGTCCGGGCGTGTTCACGGGCGCTGGGGTGGTGGCAGCGAAACATCCCGGCACGATGAGCGTCGTCCATACCCCTGCGCCGGCAGCATATTCGGCGCCCGCGGCACCGCCCCATCCCGCGGCACCACCCCCTTCCGCGGTACCGCCCCAGCCTGGCGCACGAACTCAACCAGCGGAAATGTCTCAACCAGCGGCGCCGGCTCATCCGCCGCCGCCCTATTCGACGCCGCCGCGGCCAACCCAAGAGGTGCACCCGGCACAGCCGAAGGAAGCGCCTCAGCGGCCGCCTCCGCGGCCCCCCGAGCACCCCACGGAGCACGACCATGATTGAAGTGAACCACGACGCCGCCCGCCACCGCTTCACCGCCGAGGTGGAGGGCCGGCAGGCCGTGCTCGACTACACCGTTGCAGGCGATGTCATGACCATTACCCATACCGGGGTCCCGGCGCCGATCGCCGGCCGCGGCATCGCCGCAGAATTGATGCGGGCGGCCGTGATCACCGCGCGCAGCGCCGGATGGAAGATCGATCCGGTGTGCAGCTATGCGGCGGCTTACCTGGCCAGACATCCGGAAGCGCTCCGCACGCAGCACGCTGAGGATTTGCTGGACGAGGCGCTGGACGAATCGTTTCCGGCGAGCGATTCGCCCTCGGTCGGAAGGAGTAACTGAATCTCCATGAACAGGGCTCGGATGTCACCCGATCAGCCCCGCGGTCACGTTGATCGCGAAGCCCAGAATCGAGGCGTTGAATAGAAACGAGATCAGCTCGTGCGCGATGACCACTTTGCGAATGGCGCCTCGCGTGGTCAGCACATCGGCGGTTTGGCAGGCCGCGGCGATGGTGAAGGAAAAATAAGCGAAGTCCCAGAACACCGGCATCTCGGTTTCCGGAAAGCGCAGCGGACGATCCGATTCGTGCGCGCTGTAGAACATGTCGGCGTAAAACGTCGTGAAGACCGTGGGCACCAGCAGCCAGGAATTGATCAGCGTGACGGTGGCGAGCGCGAAGTGCGCGATTCGTTCGCTGCCGTGCACCTGTCGGATGGTCGCCAGCGGCTCGACGATGGCGGCCAGGCTCAGCAGCGCCGCGAGCGTGACGGTGATCAAGATGAACGGCGCGGACGAATCCTCCTCGACGTAGCGCCGGCAGATCTGCTGCGCGGTCAAGCTCGCCATCCACGCGTAGATCAGCAGCAGGAACAGCGCCACCCCGCAGTCCCAGCTCGTCAGCACCCGGCTGATCAGCGACCACTGCGCGGGCAGGAAGAAGAAAATCGCGCCTCCGATCGCCACCCCGATCCAGATTCTCGGGTGATACCGAATCAGCTTGTTCATGAGCTGCGCGCTCCGCTCGGCTCGGCTACAGCCTCAAAAAATAGGGAATGGCCGCCAGCGCGATTCCGATCGCGACCAGCGCGTAGACATTGGGAATGAAATACGGGTAGATCATCAGCGCGATTCCGCACACCAACGGCACGACCGTGCGCTGCTTCCGCCCGTACAGAAAGAACGCGAATCCGATCGAGCTGAAGAGCAATTCCCACAGCAGTGTCGGGGCATTCATCGGCGCGAAGCCAAGCCGATGGGCGGGCCCGGCTACTTGCTCTCTTTAGCCACCAGCCACTTCACCAGCTCGATCAGCTGATCGGGGCCTCCGGCGGACTGCACGTGCAACCGATACTTTCCGTTGACGACGATGGTCGGCGTGCGGTCGACGCCGTAGGCCTTGACCAGATCCTCGGCGGTGCGCACCTTCAGGTCGACCGCGAAGGACTTCGCGGTACTCAGGAATTTCGCCGCGGGCACTCCCGCGTGCCGCTCGTAGAAGCGCGCCGCGTCCTCGATCGTCGGCATGTGCTCCTTGAGGCGACCCGTCGCCGGATCGCTGATGGCGAGTTCGCCGCTTCCCCACACGGCATCGAACATCGCATCTTGAGTCTGCTCCGCGATGCCGAGCGTCTGCGCGGTACAGTACGCGAGTTGAAACATCGGCCAGTCCTCGCTCGTGTTGAAGGCGGCGGGAAGGTAATCGAGGACGGCGTTGGGCGGCAGACTCTGCTTCAGCTTGTGCAGCGTCGGAACGAACGCATTGCAGGCCGGGCAGGCGTAGGAGAACACTTCCGTCACTTCGACCTTGCCGGGGGGCGCCGGGGTCGGGCGCGGCGGCTCGATCAGATAGTAGTTGGTGCCTTCGATCCACGCAGGCGCGGCGGGCGCCGCGGAAGCGGCCGTCAGGGCGAGCCAAAATAGCGCCATTGCCGAACCAAGTGTCTTCATCAAGATCTCCACAAAGCGAGTGCGGCCGCAATTCTAGACGATTCGAGACCCGCCGGCACGGCGCGGAGCGGCCCGGCGCGCCGGCGATGAATCGTCAAGTAGCGTCAAGGAGAGTCAATGCGTCGGTTCTTGGGTAGTGCCGCCGGCCGGAAGACCGTAGAGTACCCTTTTTGCGAATCGCGGGCCAAAATCCCCGGTGAAACCCTGATGAATGACACGAACGAACCGAGCAATTTCGCCCCTGCGGGGACCACGCGCGCCGGCACCAAGAAACGCTGGATCGCGCTGCTCGTCCTTGCGGCGGCGGCGCTCGTGCTGTTCTTGACGATCCGCCACTTCCAGCACAAATCGCAGACCGCGGCGGACGGTTCGGGGCACGGCCCGGGAGGACAGAACGGCCCGGTGCCGGTGTCGGTCGCCACCGCCGCATACGGCGATATTCAGCTGCGCATCCCGGCGCTGGGTACGGTCACGCCGCTCGCGACCGTCACGGTGAGAACGCAGATCAGCGGAATATTGCAAAAGATCGCCTTCACCGAAGGGCAGTTGGTGCACCAGGGCGACCTGCTGGCGCAGATAGACCCCCGTCCCTACGAAGCCGCCGTGCAGCAGATGCAGGGCAACCTGCGCCGCGACCAGGCCCTGCTCGCGGACGCCAAACTGGACCTGGCGCGCTATGAGGGACTGGTGAAGGAGGACTCCATCGCCGTACAGCAGCTCGACACCCAGCGCGCGCTGGTCGACCAGTACCAGGGCACCATCGAATCGGACGAGGGCCAGCTGAAGACCGCGCAGGTGAATCTGCTCTACACGCGCATCGTGTCGCCGGTGACCGGCCGCGTGGGCCTGCGCCAGGTCGACCAGGGCAACTACGTCACGCCGGGCGATGCGAATGGGATCGTCGTGGTCAACGAGGTGCAGCCGATCACCGTGATTTTTCCGATTCCCGAGGACAACGTGCCGGCGCTGATGAGCAGGCTGCGCGAAGGGGGCGCCATGACGGTCGAAGCCTACGACCGCACCAACAGCGCCAAACTCGCCGAAGGCAAGCTGCTGACGCTCGACAATGCCATCGACACGACCACGGGCACGGTCAAATTGCGGGCTGAATTCGACAACGCCGACGGGGCGCTGTTCCCGAATCAGTTCGTGAACGTCCAATTGCTCCAGCAAACCTTGCAGCACCAGATCATCATGCCGAACGCCGCGGTGCGCCGCGGCGCGCCGAACGGCGTCGTGACCACCTTCGTCTACGTCGTGAAGCCCGACCGCACGGTGGAGGTGCGGCCGGTGACCCTGGGCGTCGTCGATGGGGAGCGCGTCGCCGTCACCGCGGGCCTCGCCGAGGGCGAGATCGTGGTCACCGAAGGCGGCGATCGGCTGCGTGACGGCGCGCACGTGCAGCTGCCGGGAGCGGGCCCGGCAGGCTCCTCCGTCGCCGGCGCGCCGGCCGACTCGGCGAAGGGACCACCCACGGGTGCACACGACACGCACCACCAGCGCCAACATCCCAAACCGGCGCAATGAATCCCTCGCGCATCTTCATCCTTCGACCCGTCGCGACCACCCTGCTGATGGTTGCGATCTTGATCGTGGGCGCAATCGCCTACAGGCAGCTGCCGTTGTCCGCCCTGCCGGAAGTCGCGTATCCGACCATTCAGGTGCAGACGTTCTATCCGGGCGCGAGCCCCGAGGTCATCACCTCGGCCATCACCGCGCCGCTGGAAAAGCAATTCGGGCAGATGCCCGGCCTCAACGAGATGTCCTCCACGAGTTCGGCCGGCGCCTCGGTCATCACTCTGCAATTCAATCTCTCCCTCGCCATCGACGTCGCCGAACAGGAGGTGCAGGCGGCCATCAGCGCCGCGCAGAACCTGCTGCCGCAGGACCTGCCCGCACCGCCGATCTACGCCAAGGTCAATCCGGCCGATGCGCCGGTGCTGACCCTCGGAATCACCTCCAAGGTGATGCCGCTCACGGAGGTCGAGGACATGGCCGATACGCGCATCGCACAGAAGATTTCGCAGCTCAAAGGCGTCGGCGTCGTCAGCATCAGCGGCGGCCAGCGGCCGGCGGTGCGGGTGGTGGTGAACCCTCGGGCGCTCGCTGCCTATGGATTGAATCTCGACGACCTGCGCACCACCATCAACAACGCCAACCAGAACGGGCCGAAGGGCACGCTCGACGGCCCGAGCAGCGCCTACACGGTCAATACCAATGACCAGATCAAAAGCGCGGAGGATTACGGCAGCATCATCATCGCCTACAAGAATGGTGCGCCGGTGCGGCTTCGCGATGTCGCCGCACTGGTTGCAGGCGCCGAAAACGCCAAGCTCGGCGGCTGGATGAATTCGACGCCCGCGCTGATCCTCAATGTGCAGCGCCAGCCGGGCGCCAACGTCGTCGACGTGGTCGACAGAATCCATGCGCTGCTGCCCTCGCTCAAGGCCGCGATGCCCGCCGGGGTGGATGTCACCATCCTCACCGATCGCACCACCACCATCCGGGCATCCGTCGCCGACGTCCAGTTCGAATTGGCGCTCGCCGTCGTGCTGGTGGTGCTGGTCATCTACGTGTTCCTGCGCAACGTGCCGGCGACGATCATTCCGAGCCTGTCGGTTCCGCTGTCGCTCATCGGCACGTTCGCCGTCATGTACCTGGCCAATTTCAGCCTGAACAACCTGTCGCTGATGGCCCTGACCATCGCGACCGGCTTCGTGGTCGACGATGCCATCGTGATGATCGAGAACATCTCGCGCTACATCGAACTCGGCCTTGCGCCGCTCGATGCCGCCTTGAAGGGCGCGGGCCAGATCGGCTTCACCATCATCTCGCTCACCGTCTCCCTGATCGCCGTGCTGATTCCGCTGCTGTTCATGCAGGATGTGGTCGGCCGGCTGTTCCGCGAGTTCGCGGTGACGCTCGCCGTCACGATCCTGATTTCGGCCGTCGTGTCGCTCACCCTGGTGCCGATGCTGTGCGCCAAACTGCTCAAGCATCAGCCGGCGAGCGCGCGCCCGCAAACCGACTCGGGCCGCTGGTTCGCCGCGCTGGTCGAATGGTACGGGCGCAAGCTCACCTGGGTGCTCGACCATCAGCGCCCGACGCTGTACGTCGCGGCGGGAACCCTCGCACTCACCGCCGTCCTCTACGTGCTGATTCCGAAGGGCTTCTTTCCCGATCAGGACACCGGACTGATCCAGGGCGTGTCGGAGGCGGGCGAGTCGATTTCCTATGCCGCCATGGCCGATCGCCAGCAGGCCCTCGCGGCCGCCATACTCGGCGACCCGATGTGCAGAGCCTCTCGTCCTTCATCGGCGTGGACGGCAACAACGTCACGCTCAACAGCGGGCGCTTTCTGATCAATCTGAAGCCGCGTGCCGAGCGCGCCGCGAACGGTCTCCGACGTGATCCGCCGCCTGCGCAGCGAGACGGCCGGCGTCGCGGGCATCACCCTGTACATGCAGCCGGTGCAGGATCTGACTCTCGACACCACGGTCAGCCGCACCCAGTACCAATTCACGCTGGAAAGCGCGGACGCTGCGGCTCTATCGACGTGGACGCCCAAGCTGGTGAGCGTGCTGCGCCAGCAGCCCGAGCTCGCCGATGTGGTCAGCAATCAGGAGGACAACGGCCTCGCCGCCTACGTCACCATCGACCGCGACAGCGCGGCGCGCCTCGGCATCAGTGTCGGAACCGTGGACAATGCGCTCTACGATGCCTTCGGCCAGCGCATCGTATCCACCATATTCACGCAGTCGAACCAGTATCGGGTCATCCTCGAGGCCGATCCGGCGACCTACCGCACCGTCGACTCGCTCGCATCGCATCTACGTGCCCTCCGCCGGCAGGCGGACAGGTGCCGCTGTCGGCGATCGCCAAGGTGGACGTGGAAACGCAGGCCGCTGCTCATCAATCATCTGGCGCAATTTCCGGCAACCACGGTTTCATTCAATCTGGCACCCGACGCCTCGCTCGGCGCGGCGGTCGCTGCCATCGAAGCGGCGGAGCGGACCGTCGGCCTGCCGCACAGCATTCGCACGACCTTCCAAGGCGCGGCGCTGGCCTTCCGCAGCAACCTGACCAACGAGCTGCTGCTGCTGCTGGCGGCCGTCGCTGGTGATGTACATCGTGCTCGGGCGTGCTGTACGAAAGCTTCATCCACCCGATCACCATCCTCTCGACGCTGCCGTCGGCCGGCATCGGCGCGCTGCTCGCGCTGATGCTGGCCGGCGACGATCTGACCATCATCGCGCTGATCGGCATCATCCTGCTGATCGGCATCGTCAAGAAGAATGCCATCCTGATGATCGATTTCGCGATCGATGCCGAGCGCCATGCAGGGCCTGTCGCCGCGCGAGGCCATCTATCAGGCCTGCCTGCTGCGCTTCCGCCCGATCCTGATGACCACCGTGGCGGCCATCTTCGGCGCGCTGCCGCTGATGTTCGGCACCGGCACCGGCTCGGAGCTGCGCCATCCGCTCGGCATCAGCATCGTCGGCGGCCTGCTGGTGAGCCAGGTGCTGACGCTGTTCACCACGCCGGTGATCTACCTGGCGTTCGACCGCCTGGCGGTCCGGGTGCGCGGCCGGCGCCCGCCGAGACCGCCGACGGCGGCGGCCGGCGCAGCTCGCGGATCAGCCGACATGAACATCTCGGCGCCGTTCATCGCTCGGCCGGTCGCGACCACCCTGCTGACGCTCGGCGTGGCGCTGTGCGGCGCCGCCGCGTTCATGCTGCTGCCCGTCGCGCCGCTGCCGAGATCGACGTGCCGGCGATCTTCGTCTCGGCGCAGCTGCCCGGGGCGAGCCCGGAGGTCATGGCGAGCACGCGTGGCGACGCCGCTTGGAGCGGCATCTGGGCGCCATCGCCGACGTCGACGACATGACCTCCACCAGCGGCGTCGGCACCATCGAACATCCAGCTGACCTTCGGCGTCGACCGCGACATCGACGGCGCGGCGCGCGACGTGCAGGCGGCCATCGTCGCCGCGCATGCCGACCTGCCCTCGTCGCTGACGCGCAATCCCACCTATCGCAAGCTCAACAGCGCGCTGTTCCCGGTCATGGCCATCGCCATGACCTCCGACGTGCTCACGCAGGGCCAGATCTACGATGCGGCCGATGCCGTGATATCACAGCGCCTGTCGCAGATCCACGGCGTCGGCGGCGTCAACGTCAACGGCAGCGCACTGCCGGCCGTACGGGTCGAGATCAATCCGCTGGCGCTCTCCAAGTACGGCATCGGCCTGCAGGACGTGCGCGCCGCCATCTCCAACGCCAACGCCAATGCGCCGAAGGGCGCGATCGAGTCCGACCGGCTGCACTATCAGATCTACACCAACGACAACGCGCGCGACGCGGCGCCGTATCGGAACCTGATCATCGCCAATCGCAACGGCGCGACGGTGCGGCTCGGCGATGTCGCGCACCGTGTCTCGACATGCAGGACGGCGCCACCGAAAACATGCGCACCTACGGCCTGTACAACGGCAAGCCCGCCGTGTTCGTGCAGGTATTCCAGCAGCCCGGCGCCAACATCATCGAGATGGTCGATGCCGTCAAAGCGGAGCTGCCGCAGCTGAAGAGCTCGATCGACCCGAAAATCGACCTGGTGGTCACCTTCGACCGCTCGATCACGATCCGCGCCTCGCTGCGCCAGGTCGAACAGACGCTGCTGCTGGCCGTGGCGATGGTCATCCTGGTCGTCTACATGTTCCTGAACAGCTCGCGCGCGGCGCTGATTCCCGCGCGTCGTGGTGCCGGTGTCGCTGATCGGCACTTTCGGCGCCATGTACCTGCTCGGACTATAGCTCGACAATTTCTCGCTGATGGCGCTGACCATCGCCACCGGATTCGTGGTGGACGATGCGATCGTGGTCATGGAGAACACCACGCGGCACATCGAGGCGGGCATGGCGCGCATGCAGGCCGCGCTGCTCGGCGCGCGCGAGGTGGGCTTCACCGTGGTCTCCATGAGCCTGTCGCTGGTCGCGGTGTTCATTCCCTTCATGTTCGTCGGCGGCATCGTCGGGCGGCTGTTCAAGCGAATTCACCGTCACCCTGTCGGTGGCGATCCTGATCTCGCTGGTGGTTTCGCTGACCACCACGCCGATGATGTGTTCGCTGCTGCTGCGACCGCGGCGGCGAACGCAAGCCGTCGCGCTTCGCGCAGGCTTTCGAGGCCGGATTCGAGCGCCTGCGCGGCGGCTACGAGCGCACGCTCGGCTGGGCGCTGCGATCATCCGCGCATCGATGATGGCGGTGCTGCATCGCGACGATCGGACTCAACGTCTACCTGTACATCGTCATCCCGAAGGGATTCTTTCCGCAGCAGGACACCGGTCAGCTGCAGGGCGGCATACGCGGCGATGCGACCAGTCTCCTTTCAGCTGATGAAGGGCAAGCTGCAGCAGGTGGCGAAGATCATCCAGGACGATCCGGCGGTGAAGACCGTCACCGGCTCGGTGGGCAGCGGCGGTTTCGTTCGGCGGCGGCGGCGCGACCGCCAATGTCACCGTTGCGCTCAAGCCGCTTCAAGCAGAGGCATATTTCGGCCGACGAAGTCATCGCGCGGCTGCGGCCGAAGCTCGATCGCGTGACGGGCGTCCGCACCTTCCTGCAGGCCGTTCAGGACATCGGCAGCGCCGGCGGCCGCTCCGCCAACTCGCAGTACCAGTACACGCTGCTCGGGCGACGATCTGACCGAATTGCGGGCCTGGTCCGCAGAAGCTGCGCCTCGCCCTGCAGGACATGCCGGAAGTCACCGATGTGGACACCGATCATGCAGCCCGGCGGGCTGGAGGCCGATCTGATCGTGGATCGCGACAGCGCCTCGCGCCTGGGCCTGACGGAAATTCAGATCGACAACGCGCTGGGCGATGCCTTCGCGCAGGCGCAGGTGTCGACCATCTACAACCCGTTCAGCCCGCAGCAATATCACGTGGTCATGGAAGTGGCGCCGCGAGTTCTGGCAGACACCCCGAGGTGCTGCACGAACTGTACGTCAGCACCGCGGGCGGCGCCGTCAGCGGCACGCAGGCGACCCAGGCGGTCGCCGGCACCACCGGCTCGCTCCGAGCAGCGCGAGCACGGCCACGAGCGCCGCGATCGCGGAGGACGTGGCGCGCAATCTCGCCTCCAACTCGCTGGCGAACGCCGGCGGCGGCAACACCTCGACCGGTTCCGCGGTCAGCGTGGCCCAGGAAACGGTGGTGCCCTTTTCGGCCTTCAGCCATTTCCTCACCGGCACGACACCGGTCAGCGTCAATCACACCGGCACCTCCGTGTCGACGTCGATCGCGTTCAACCTGCCCGAGGGGGAGTCGCTCGGCACGGCGCTCGCGGCAATCGACCGCAAGATGAGCGAGATCCACGTGCCCGTGAGCATTCGCGGCGGCACCTACGGCACCGCGCAGCTGTTCCAGCAAAGCAACAGCAACACGCCGCTGATGTTGCTGGCGGCGCTCGCGGCGATCTACGTGGTGCTCGGCATGCTGTACGAGAGCTACAGCCAGCCGCTCACCATTCTGTCCACCCTGCCCTCCGCCGGCGTCGGCGCGCTGCTCGCGCTGATGGCCACCGGCACCGAATTCAGCCTCATCGCCTTTCTGGGTATTCTGCTGCTGATCGGCATCGTCAAGAAGAACGCCATCATGATGGTGGATTTCGCGCTCGATGCGGAGCGCAGCCTCGGGACTGGACCCGCGTCAAGCGATCGCGCACGCCTGCTCGCTGCGCTTCCGGCCGATCATGATGACCACCTGCGCCGCCATCGCCGGTGCGCTGCCCCTGGCGCTCGCCTATGGCGACGGCACCGAGATGCGCCGGCCGCTTGGGTATAGCGATCGTCGGCGGACTCATCGTCAGCCAGCTGCTGACGCGTCTACACCACGCCGGTGGTCTATCTGTACGTGCACCGCTACTGGCGGCGCGGCAAGCTGCGGGATACGGCGCCGCCGGCGCGCAATCGCGATTTCGGCCCCGCACAGGCAGGCACCTGATGTCGCCGCGTCACCGTGTGAGTGTGCTCGTTGGAATTGCCGTGCTGGCGGGGTGTGCGGTCGGGCCCGACTACAAGCGTCCGGCTTTCGACGCCGCCGCCGCCTACAAGGAACAGAGCGGCTGGAAACCGAGCGAGCCCGGCGACGCATTGAGCCGCGGACCGTGGTGGGCCATATACAATGACCCGGCGCTGGATGAGCTCGAAGCGAAGATCAATATTTCCAACCAGAACGTCAAAGCGGCGCTCGCGTCCTACGATCAAGCGCGCGCGCTGGTCGATCAGGCTCGAGCGGGCTTCTGGCCGACCGTGGGAGCGAACGTCTCGCGTCTGCGCGGCTCGGGTCGCGGCGGCGCATCCACGGTCACCGTCAATAATGTAACCACCGTCATCCCCACCGGCGCATCGACGTCCACCACCTACAGCGCGGGCGCTTCCGTCAATTGGTCGCTCGATATCTGGGGCCAGATCCGCCGCACGGTCGAGAGCGACCGCGCCTCCGCGCAGGCGAGCGCCGCCGCGCTCGCCGCCGCGGAGCTGTCGGCTCAGGCCACGCTGGCCACCGATTATTTTGAATTGCGCGCGCAGGATCAATTGCAGAGGCTGCTGGACGACACGGTGGTGGCTGAGCAGCTGTCCTTGAAGATCACCCAAAGCCGCTATCGCTACGGTGTCGCCGCCAAGGCCGATGTGGTCAGCGCGGAGGCGCAGCTGCTGTCCAGCCAGGCGCAGCAGATCAATGCGAAGATCCAGCGCGCGACGCTCGAGCACGCCATTGCCGTGTTGATCGGTCAGCAGCCCGCGCAATTCTCGTTGAGCCCGACGGCGATGAGATCGGACGTTCCGACCGTGCCCCCGGGAGTTCCCTCCACGCTGCTCGAGCGCCGGCCGGACGTCGCCGATGCGGAGCGCAAGGTTGCCGCCGCGAACGCCCAGATCGGCGTCGCGACCGCGGCCTACTTTCCGAGCCTGACACTGTCGGGATCGGATCAATATACGAGCAGCATGTGGTCTCATCTGATCAGCCTGCCGAATCGCACCTGGTCCGTGGGGCCCTCGCTCGCACAGACCCTGTTCGACGGCGGACTGCGCCGGGCGCAGGTGGCCCAGGCACGCGCCGCCTGGGAGTCGAACGTCGCCAATTACCGGCAAACCGTGCTGTCCGGCTTCGAGCAAGTCGAGGATCAGATCGCGACCCTGCGCATCCTCGAACAGCAGGCGGTCGTCGAGGAGGAGGCAGTGAAGGCGGCACGCGAAGCCGAGGCCCTCACCCTCAATCAGTACAAGGCGGGCACGGTGCCCTACAGCAGCGTGATCACCGCCCAGACGACGCGACTGAGCGCCGAGGAGACGGCGCTGACGGTCCTGTCGAGCCGCCTGCAGGCGAGCGTGGCGCTGATCGAGGCGCTGGGCGGAGGCTGGAACTCGAGCGAGCTGCCTTAGCTCAAACTCGCCGGGTTGAGCATTGCAGCGGGAGTCGTGCTGATGGCGGGCGCGCTGGCCTGGTTCGCGGCCGAAACGGGTTTTACTTTTGGCGTAGTCCATTGGCGAATGCCAGATTCATTCGTCTGCTGGACTTCCCCGGGACCGAGCAGGCGGCGGCAATCTCTCGGGACGGGAAATTCGTGGCATTCCTGGGCGAGCGGGACGGGCAAATCGATGCTTGGGTGAGCGCGGTGGGCAGCGGCACCTACGTCAATTTGACGCATGGCGACGCGGGCGAGCTCGTCAACCCAGAGATCCGGACGCCCGGCTTCTCGCCGGACTCGTCGCTCGTGACAGTCTGGACGAGGCGGGCGGCGCTGGCAGCCCGGCGACGTCAATATCCTGGCCGTGCCGACGGCCGGCGGTCCACTGCGGCCGTATCTGCCGGAGGCCGCCGAATTCGGTTGGTCCCGCGACGGCACGCGGCTCGTCTATCACACGACCGCACCCGGAGATCCGATGTTCGTGCGGGACCCAGGAAAGCTCGGAGAGCGCGCGGACCGCAGGATCTACGTCGCACCGGCGGGGGTGCATTGCCACTTTCCGATGTGGTCGCCCGACGATGCGTTCATTTATTTTGTCCGCGGTGTGCCACACCATGACTGGGACATCTGGCGAATTCGGCCGTCCGGCGCAGGACCCGAACGGATAACGTTCCACAACACGCGCGTAACCTATCCCGTGATGCTCGACCGGCGCACACTGCTCTATCTTGCAACCGATGCGGACGGGTCTGGGCCGTGGATGTACGCCGTGGACGTCGAGCGGCGCGTTCCACATCGCATCAGCTCCGGGATCGAAAGCTATACATCGCTTGCCGCGAGCGCCGACGGCGCGCGTCTCGTCGCGACGATTGCCAGAACCAGCACCAGTGTTTGGCGCATGCCGCTCACGGGGGATCGCGATGCTGCGCCTGCTGCAAGCGGCCCATCGCTCGTTTCGGCGAATGCCATGACACCACGGCTGGGTGCGGACTTTCTCTTGTATGTATCGTGGCAAGGCGACCGACAGGGCATTTGGTCGCTGACGCGCGGAACCACCCGCGAGATCTGGAGCAGCTCGCAGTCGCGTATCGTGGGAGGCCCGGCCATTGCACCCGATGGGCGGCGCATCGCCTTCACGGTCGAGGACTAGCGGCAGAACGCGGCTGTACGTGATGGACAATGACGGCTCGCATGTCAGAGTGCTGTCGGATTCGCTCGCATTGCGCGGCAATCCGGCCTGGGCGCCGCAGTCGACTCGTCCAATGACATGAGCGCCGCGGGCACGTGCCGGCGCAGCACGGCGTTGCGCGCTTCCCACTCTTCCTTCGGTTCCAGGGCTTTCCAGAAACTGCACTTCGCCGGCCGCATAGGTCGCGATCGGCAATCCGTCCCGGTACAGCAGGCGGTTGCCGGTCAGCGATGCCAGCCGCGCGCCCGGGGTGAGGATGCCGAGCAGATTGAGCGGGTCGGCGCCCGACAGCGATACGAATAGCCCCGTGTGCGGGCGGCGGCGCGCCTCGCGCAGCGATGTCACGGCCTCCGGCGCCGCGTATTGCTCCCCCGGAGAAGCCCGCGACGAAGCGGCCGCCGCGAATCTCGCCGCGCGCCTCCAAGCGGCGGCAGCACATCAGTATCTCGCGCCAGGGCGGCAGCCACGCCGCCTCGCGCGCGAGAAGCTGCCAGAAAATCACGCCCCATCGCCGCAGCAGCGCGCGCACCACGTGCTCCACGGCCGCATCGCCGGGCCGCCCGGACGGCGGCGCCGCCGGGCGCCGCACGATGGCCCAGCGGCCGGCATCCGCCATCGCGAACACGGCGATGTGCCGCCTGCGCCGCGCGCCGTGAGCCGATCGCGCCTCGCCGGCCGCCCGGCGCCAACAGTGCGCGCAGACCGCCGAAACTGTCGGAGTTCACCAGCCCGAGCGCCACCAGTTCGGCCAGCGCCTCCTCCACTTCGGTCGGCAGCATGCCGACGCTGTCGGCAATCTCGTCGAAGAAGGAGGCGCCGCGCTCTCGAATGAATTCCATCACCGCACGCGCCCGTGAGGTCAGCTGCTTGGGATCGCAACTTTCGGTGAACGCCGACCACTCCTTGACGCTGCGGCGCGCGAGCAGGGTGATCGGCGTGGAGCGGATGGGCGCTGCGGCGCGCTCGCGGTCGGCGCTGCGGGCCGCGAGCCGGGTCCACACGAATCGTCCGGCCCGGCAATGCTCATCCAGCCAATCGGGCTCATACTCGCTGATCCGCGCGGGCAGGATGTCCGTTTCCCACGCGCCGCGCGGGCGCCTCGAAGCCTTCGAGCTGCGCCAGGACGGCCGCGACCGCATCCGAGCCTTGCATCCGTGCGTCCGGCAGCACGCGCTGCCATTCCAGCAGGAAGCGCACGAAATCGCGCGCCGGCACGGGCTCGATCTCGGCCCGCAGCCGCTTGACCGTATAGCGATGGATGCGCGCCAGCAGGCGCCGTTCGCACCACTCCTCCTCGCGCGGCGCCCGGCGTGAAACGACCGCGCAGTGCGAAGCCGTCGGCCTCCAGCACCGCGAGCGCCGCCTGAACGGGCGCAACCGCCAGGCCCAGCGATTCGGCAATGGCGCGCGGAGTGACCGGTCCCAGACCCTCGAGCCGCCCGCGAACGATTTCCGCCAAGGCCTCCTCCGATGCGGGCACTGGCGGCTCGAACAGCGCGCGCCGCTCCGCGGCCACCCATAAATCCCTGCCCGCGGGCCCGGGAATGCGTGCTACCCGGCCCTGCGCCGCCAGCTCGTCCATGAGAGCGGGCCACGCGGGATTGCCGCTGCGTTCCTCCTCGGTCAAGAACGTCAGCCACGACAGGGCGTCGTGCAGTTCGTCGGGCGTGACGGCATCCGGCCATGCCTCGTCGCGAACCCTGGCAATCGCTTCGGGGTCGAGCCGCCCCAAGTCGGCGGCGGAGGCCGGATCGATCCAGCGGCGGCTCATCACGGCCTGCGTGCGGCGCTCTTCGAGCGGAGCATCGTCGAGATACGCATAGGGACGCGCGGTAAGCGCCTCGAGCGCGAGCGGCGAAGGCTCGGTCAGGTCGCGCGCGATCATGCGCACCGAGCCGCTCTCCAGTCCGCGCAGCAGATCCTCGAACGCATCCACATCCATCGCATCTTCCAGGCAGTCGCGGATGGTCTGGCGGACCAGCGGATGGTCGGGCACCTCGATCTCGCCCGGCAGATTCTCGGCGCAGGCGACTTGATCGGGGAACACCGATGCGAGCAGATCCTGCGCGTTCATGCGTGCGATCTGCGGCGGGACTTTCTTCCCGCCGCGAAAGCGCGGCAAGGCGAGCGCGATGCCCGCGTCCCAGCGCCAGCGCACCTCGAACATCGGCGCCGCGCACAGCGCCTGCACCAGCACATGGCGCGCCGTATTCGAGTGCAGATAGCGCGCGACTTCCTCGAGCTCGAAGCTGTGCGCATGGGTGAGCGACAGCACGATGTGGTCTTCCGTCGCGGCCGCCTGCAGCTCGAAATTGAAGGTGCGGCAAAAGCGCTTGCGCAGCGCGAGCCCCCACGCCCGATTCACCCGGCTGCCGTACGTGGAGTGGATCACCAGCTGCATGCCGCCGGATTCGTCGAAAAACCGCTCGATGATGATCGTCTCGAGCGTCGGCAGCGTCCCCAATGCGGCGCGGCCTGCGCCCAGATAGTGAACCAATTGCAGCGCCGCATCCGCATCGAGCGCGACGCTGTCGACGAGCCATTGAGCTGCCGTCGCAGCGCTCATGGGCGAGCCGCAGCCCGACCTCCGACCTCAAGCGCGCGACCGCGATCGACAGCTCATGGCTGCGCCCCGGCGCCTCCCCCAGCCAAAACGGGATGGAGGGCGGCAATCGCCGTGCGCATCCTCGACCCGCACGGTCCCGCGCTCGACGCGCAATATCCGGTACGAGGCGTTGCCCAATTGGAACACGTCGCCCTGCAGGCTCTCGACGGCGAAATCCTCGTTCACCGTACCGACGAGCTGCGCCTGCGGTTCGAGCATCACCCGGTAATCCGCATTGTCCGGAATGGCGCCGCCGGAGGTGATCGCGGTGAGGCGGCCACCTTTTCGAGGACGCAGCACTGCCGTGGACCGCGTCATGATGGATGAGCGCGCCATGGCGGCCGCGGCGCGTGCTGAATCCTTGCGCCAGCATCGCGACGCACTCGTCGAACTCCTCGCGCTTCAGATCCCGATAGCAATAGGCGCCGCGCACGAGCTCGAACAGCTCCCCCTCCCGCCACTCCCGCGCGGAGACCTCGGCGGCGATCTGTTGAGTGAGCACGTCGAGCGCATTCTGCGGCACGACCAGCCGGTCCAATTCGCCGCGCCGCACCGCATCGAGCAGCGCGGCGCACTCCACGAGCTCGTCGCGCGACAGGGGAAACAGCCGGCCCTTGGAGACCCCGCCGACCGAGTGTCCTGCGCGTCCCACGCGCTGCAGGAAGGCGCTTATCGAGCGGGTGGAGCCGATCTGGCAGACCAGATCGACGTCGCCGATGTCGATGCCGAGCTCGAGGGAGGCGGTCGCCACCAGCGCCTTCAGCTCCCCGCGCTTCAGGCGCTGCTCGGCCTCGAGCCGCCGGTCTCTGGCGAGACTGCCGTGATGCGCGGCGACATTGACCTCACCGACGCGCTCCGAGATGTGCCGCGCCAGCGCGTTCGGCCAGCCGGCGGGTGTTGACGAACACGATCGTGGTGCGATGCTCGCCGATCAATTCGGCGAGCCGATCATAAACTTTAGTCCACATCTCGCCCGACATGACCGCCTCCAGCGGCGCGGGCGGGAGCTCCAAGGCCAGATCGCGTCGGCGCGTATGGCCGGCATCGATGATGTCGCAGGCTCCTTCGCTGTCGCGAGCCGGCGCCGACCAAGTAGCGCGCGACCTCTTCGATCGGATTTTGCGTCGCCGACAATCCGATCCTCGCCAGCGGCCGCCCGGCGAGCGAGCGCAGGCGTTCGAGCGAGAGCGCCAGATGCGCGCCCCGCTTGTTGCCGGCGATGGCATGAATCTCATCGACGATGACCGTGCGGCAGCTCGAGAGCATCTCGCGCCCGGACGCCGACGTGAGCAGTATGTACAGCGACTCCGGGGTGGTGACGACGATGTGCGGCGCCGTGCGGCGCATTCGCGCGCGCTCGGTCTGCGGCGTGTCGCCGGTGCGCACCATGGTGCGTATCGCCACATCGGGCAGATTGAGCGCCGCGAGCTCTTCGCGAATGCCTTGCAGCGGCGCCTCCAGATTGCGATGGATATCGTTCGAAAGCGCCTTCAAGGGCGAGACGTAGAGGACGCGCGTCTCATCCGGCAGCGCCCCCGCCGCCCCTTCCTTGACCAGCTCATCGATCGCCGCCAGGAACGCCGCGAAGGTCTTGCCCGACCCCGTGGGGGCCGCGACCAGCACATGCCGCCCCGACTGGATCGCCGGCCAGGCCTTGAGCTGTGCCGGGGTGGGCGCATCGAAGGTCCGCGCGAACCATGCGGCAACGGCGGGATGAAATGATTGCAGAACGCTCATGACCTTAAGTTGCTGCGCAGCGGTCTAATACGGCGCAGCGGGGGCGCCGAATTTGTGCGCGGGATCGCCCGCGTAATGCGCGCGGATGAAGGCCAATATCTTCCAAAGGTCGTCGGAGCTTGGGACCACGGCGCCGAACGGCGGCATCGGCGCCACGATGCTCTCATGCCCCGTGCGGCTGTAGCCCTGACTTTGCAATTCGGCGCTGCCGAGCGCGATCAGCCGGAACAGGGTGTCATCGTCGCCGCCGTACACCCAGATCTCGTTGGTCACCGGCGGACACAGGGCGCCGCCGCCGGCGGGGCCGTGGCAGCCGCTGCAGGTGTAGCGCTGAAACAGCGCTTCTCCTTGAGCGACGATGTCTGCCTGAGTGTCCTGGTAGGGATTGGCGAGCTTCCCCTTCGACGTGGCCCTGACCAGAGCCACCGGGGAGATCTTCGCGGCATCGGGCGGCGTCTGGTCCGCCGACACGCGGACGGCGCCGACCGCGGCAAGGAACATGCCCAGGGCGACGACGGGGAGAACGGGAGCGTTTTTCACCATGTTTTTTCATTCGCCGGTGCGGCACCGTGAAGCGCGAGCGGCTGGAGGATTTCCTGCAGAACGCCCTGCACAGCCAGCGCTTTGCCCGCTACATCGGCGAGCGCTGTCGCACCAGCACGATCAAGGACGTGGCCGAGGAGCAGAACCTGCACTGGCACACAGTCAAGCGGCTCGAGAAGCAATACATGCGCGAGCAGCTGCAGCGGTCGGGCAAACCTCGACCCAAGGTGATCGGCATCGACGAGATCTCCGTGCGCAAGGGACACGATACCGCATCGTAGTCAGCGACCTGTTAAGGCACCGACCCATCTGGTTCGGTGGGACGGATCGCAGCGAGGCGAGCATGGATGAGTTTTATCGCTTTCTTGGGGAAAAGCCGGCCCAACTAGTGCGCCTGGCGGTCATGGACATGTGGAAACCGTTTCGCAACTCCACCGCTCAGCACGCGCCGCAGGCCGCCATCCTGTTCGATAAATTTCATATCCTCCGGCATCTGGGCGAGGCGCTCGACAGGTGCCTTTTTTTAATTCGCAGCCGTCGCTGCAATGCCTGTGTCACATTGTCGCGCACTCCGCCGATCGCCGACAGTGCCCGTGGGGGCCGTGAATTGCGCCGCACAAGCAAATGCGCCGGGGCTGATCGGCGGATACAATACACGGCCATCCGCCCGCTCGCGCGGGTGGCCCGATCGCCCGCGCATTCAACAACGAAAAGAGACCGCTATGAAAACCAAAGCTGCCATAGGCTATGCGCCCGGCAAGCCGCTCGAGATCGCCATGGTGGATCTCGAAGGCCCGCATACCGGCGAGGTGCTGGTCGAGATCAAGGCGACCGGCATTTGCCACACGGATGAATTCACGCGCTTAGGGAAGGATCCGGAGGGTCTGTGGCCCGCCATTTTCGGCCACGAAGGTGCGGGCATCGTGGTGGATGTGGGCCCCGGCGTCACCTCGGTGAAGAAAGGCGACCACGTCATTCCGCTCTACACGCCCGAATGCCGCCAATGCAAATCATGCACGTCGCGCAAGACCAACCTGTGCACGGCGATCCGCGCCACGCAGGGCAAGGGTGTCATGCCCGATGGGACCAGCCGGTTTTCCATCGGCAAGCAGATGATCCACCACTACATGGGCTGCTCGACGTTTTCCAATTTCACCGTGCTGCCGGAGATCGCGGTCGCGAAGATCCGCGAGGACGCCCCGTTCGACAAGGTATGCTACATCGGCTGCGGCGTGACCACCGGAATCGGCGCGGTGATCAACACGGCGAAGGTGGAGGCCGGCGCCAATGTGGTGGTGTTCGGCCTCGGCGGCATCGGGCTCAACGTCATCCAGGGCGCAAAGCTCGTGGGTGCGAACCGGATCGTCGGCGTCGACATCAACCCGCGGCGCAAGGCGCTAGCCGAGAAATTCGGCATGACGCACTTCGTCAATCCCAAGGAAGTCGGCGGCGATCTCGTCGCGCATCTCGTCGAGCTCACGGGTGGGGGCGCGGACTACAGCTTCGAATGCATCGGCAACGTCGACATCATGCGCCAGGCGCTCGAATGCTGCCATCGCGGCTGGGGCGTGTCGGTGATCATCGGCGTCGCGGGCGCGGGCCAGGTCATCCAGACGCGGCCCTTTCAGCTCGTGACCGGCCGCGTGTGGAAAGGCACGGCCTTCGGCGGCGCGCGCGGGCGCACCGATGTGCCGAAGATCGTCGACTGGTACATGGATGGAAAGATCAATATCGACGACTTGATCACGCACAAGATGCCGCTCGAGAAAATCAACGACGCGTTCGACCTGATGCACAAGGGCGAGTCGATCCGCAGCGTTGCGATCTATTGATCGGCGCACTTCATCAACCAACGAGGACACATCACCATGACCGTAAAAATCCACCCCGCCGTCGACCACGGCGTCAAAGCCGGTGATCCGAAGTACTCCGGAGGCACGCTCAAGTGCAAATGCACGCAGGCGCCGGTAACGGTGCACATCGCGGGCAACGTCGCATTCAACCACGTATGCGGCTGCACGAAATGCTGGAAACCCGGCGGTGCGATGTTTTCACTGGTCGCCGTGGTGCCACGCGACAAGCTGCAGGTGAAGGCCAACGACAACAAGCTCAAGGTCGTCGATGCGTCGGCGCCGATCCAGCGTCATGCCTGCAGCGGCTGCGGCGTGCACCTGTACGGCCGCATCGAAAACAAGAATCACCCGTTTTACGGGTTCGATTTCGTGCATCCGGAGCTGCTCGAGGCCGGCGGCTGGGAGGCTCCCGGCTTCGCCGCGTTCGTCTCTTCCGTCATCGAGTCGGGGACCAAGCCCGAGCAGATGGCCGCCATCCGCGCGCGCCTCAAGGAGCTGAAGCTCGAGCCCTATGATTGTCTCTCGCCGGCGCTGATGGATTTGATCGCGACGCACACCGCGAAGGCGAAGGGCGTGCTCGCCGCTTAAATTCCGGGGCGCACCGGATGGTTCGCCAATCTCGGGCGCCCGCGCACTGCGGCGCCCGCCCAGTGCTGCGCCCGCGGTTTCGCTACTCCATGCCCACGAACCGCGCCTTCGCCTGCGCGATCCGCTCGAGCACCCCGCGCTTCTCCGCCGCGCTGTTCCAATCGGGATAGCTCGCCGTGGACTCGGTAAGCCGGTCCATCCACGCCGCGAAGTACTTCGCATCCTCAGGCGAGCGCGGCGCCCTGCCGGCGACGGTCATGTAGACCGGACTGGTGGTCGCGTAGACGTAATTGTCCAGGACCTCATCGCGCGCGCCATCGGTGGAGGCGCGCAGGACGCACCAGCCGCTCTGGCTGAGCGCGATGCTGCCCTCGATGTCCGCGTGGTCCGAGGGGACGTGCAGCAGCGACCGCACGACGCGGCCATTGCACACGAGGTCAAGGTGTTCCACGGCCACGATCGATCGCAAATGCGCGGAGAAGGCGACTCGCGGCTGGGCGGCGGCGAATTTGAGCTCATCGCCCACACCCGCGCCGCCGAGCCGCAGCCCCAGCAGCGGACCGTTCGTGGCGAAGCTGCGGCCGGCCTTGAGCGCATCCAGCCACTCCTGCGGCTTGACCCCGCCGTCGGGCACGCGCACGTACACCCGGTTCATGCCCACCGGTCCGCGCAGCGACGCGAAATTCGCCATGGCATCGGTGCCGCCGGCGGCCGGAATGCGAAATCCCAGATTCAACAGTTGATACCAGACCCGCGCGGTCACACGATGGTCGCTGAAGCCGGTGATCTCCATGTAATCCACCTTCCCCATCGCGACATCGACGGGCAGCTCGTTCGTCAGCGCCTCGCTCGGCTTGGCCAGCGGTTCCGGATAGTCATCGAAGGGATGCACGTAGCCGACCAGGGCGCCGCGGGCGTGGCCAATGTCCGCCACGTCCGCGTTCATCGGATACAGGCTCGCCGCGGCGGTGTCGGGATAGCCGGCGTAGCCCGGCAGGACGATGCCGCCCGCGATGTCGAGCAATCCCAGGTGACCCCAGTAGCTCGTGTGGTATTCCTGACCGTGGATCACGATGGCATCCGGCAGCGAGGCCGGGTCGCGCTGCTGGCCGCTGTAGGCGATGTCCGGGAAGCGCTGCTCCTTGTTCACGATCAGCGCATGCACCATCTTAAGATTCTCCGCGAGCGCCTGAGTCGCGAGGTGCGCCGGCGTGTTGCGATAGGTGCCGCCGTAGTTCATGTGCACGTGCACGTCCGCGCTCACCCAGTGCCCGGCGTCCGGGACCGTCCAGGCGCCCTCATCCAGGTTCACCGCGATGTTCGCCGTCTGGCCCGCCGTCACGCCCGCCTGGCGCCGTTCGATCCTGCGCTCCATGCCGTGCACGATTTGCACGGTCACGGCGCCCGCGGGCACGTCGATCGTGGCCGCGCCCTGCGCATGAAAGTAGTGCTGCTCGAAGGGCCGCCGGCTGCGGTCGAATCCGTCGTCCGCATGGATCCACGCGCCGGCCGGCGCGTAGAACCGGCCGGCGGCGTCGGTGACGCTGATGCGCGCCGCGGCGGGGCGACCCTGCGCATCATGCAAGGCGAGCTCCAGGCGCCCCATCGGCTGTCGATAGCGGCGCGCGGGCGGCGGCAGCGTTTGCACGAGCCCGCCGGGAATCCTGACCCAGCAAATCTCCGTGGTGCCGCTCTTGTTCGAGATGAATGCGACGCGCGTCCCGTCGGGCGACCAGCGCGGATACGTCATGATCCCAGTCGCCATAGGCGATCGGAAACGCATCGCCGCCCGCCGCGGGCAGAAGCCACAGGTTGTGCCAGGAGCGCCCGAGGTAGGAGCTGTACACCAGCCGCGTCCCGTCGGGGGAAGCGTCCGGCCGCGCCTTCCAATTGGTCTCCTCGTAATGGAATTCCCGGGCGTCGCGATCGGGATCCGCAGCGCCGGCGGGCGTCGCGGCGGTACGCCAGAAGCCGCCGGTGCCGTAGATGTGGTTGCGATTGGAGACGTAGATGACCTCGCGGCCGTCCCGCGTCCACACCGGATTGATCTCGTGATCGAACGCGCTGTAGTAGTAGCGCGGCAGCGTGCTCTTGTGCTCGCCGGTCAGGCGCTGCACGTTCGAGAGTCTGCCGTCGCTGAAATCGGCGACGAAGACATGGAACCGCTTGTGGTACTGCGTCGACGTGAACACCACACGCTTGCCGTCCGGGGAGAAGCGCGGCTCCGTGTTCACGGCGCCGGTGCGGGTCAGCTGCTGCGCGGCGCCGCTCTTGAGGTCCAGCGCCCACAGCTCCACCGCATCGTCGCGATAGGAGCAGTAGATGACCCACCGCCCGTCGGGAGACCAATCCGGCTGGTAGTCGTAGGCCGCGGCCGAGGTGAGCTGCTCCGCCGATGCTTCGTCGATTCTCTGGCGCCACAGGGATCCCGCCATGGCGTAGATCAATTCGGCCGAATCGGGCGACCAGGCGAGACTGCTCGGGCCGCCGGTCAATTGCGGCAGATACATTTCGCGGTAGTAGTAAGGATGCGGCAGATCGATCTGCGGCAGGACCGGCGCGCGTTCGGCGTGCACCAGCGCACCCGCGGCCAATCCCGCCAGCAGGATGGCGCGAGTCATGATCGTCATCGGCATGAATACCTCGCGCGCCAGCCGGCGGGCCACAAGGGGCCCGCCGGACATCCGCGCTCGTTCTCTAGAACTTCTGCCCGAACTTGATCACGAAAGTCCGCGGCTGCACCGGAGAGACGTACGGCTGAGTGCACGTGGTGGGCGTGCACGCCGCGAAGCGGGTCAACTCTCCCTCACTGTTGAACACGTTCGAAACGAAGACCTGAAATTGCATGTTGTTGCGCTCGACACCGGCCGCCAGATTGACCAGACTGTACGGCGGCAGCTCGCCGAGATGCGGTCCCGCGCTCGACGGAAGCGTGTTATAAAAAAACGTATACATGAGCGGCACGGACGAATCCTGATAGACATACGCCGCCTGTGCGTAGGCGGTATAGTCCCCCAGCGGAAAGCTGTAGCGGGAAACGAGGTTTGCCTTGAAATCAGGCACGACCGGCAGCCGGGTTCCATTGGTGGCCAGCGGACCCGTCGTGGTGGTGCCATCGGCGTAGGGGCCGTTGACCTGAGTCGGGCAGTTCGTCGTCAGCGTCTCCGTGCCCGGAATGTAGCTCCCGCAGAAGTTCGACGTCAGCTTCGCGTTGATCGCCGTGGCGCTGGCGCTCAGCAGCCAGGCACTGTTCACCTGCCACTCGACGTTGGTCTCGATGCCCTTGCTCTGCGCGGAGGGCGCGTTCTGAACCACGCTCACGCTGTTGGGGCCCAGGAACGTGAACTGGAAGTCGTTCCAGTCATCCACGAATAGCGCGCCGTTCCACCGCAGCCGTTCGCCGAACCACTGGGTCTTCCAGCCGATCTCGTAGTTTTTGAGCGTATCGGACTGGTAGGGCGGATAAATGGATTGATCGCCGGATCGTAGACCCGGTTCACGCCGCCCGGGCGGTACCCGGTCGAATACGTCGCGTAGACCATGCGGTCGGAGTCGAACTTGTAGTTGAGCGTCGCGCGCTCCGTGTGCCCGTTGGCGGAGACGTCGGCGTTCAAGTTGGTGCAGGGCGCGTAGTGAAACGGCTGGTAGGTCGGGGTCAGCGGGCCGCCCGTGCGGCCCGCAGGCGTTCATGCCCCGGAAAGTAGCCGGTCAAGTTCTCGTAAGCCGCCGAATAGCCGTAGAACCCTTGCAGGGAATTGTCGTACTGATAGAAGCGCATGCCGCCCGTCAACGACCAGGCGTTGGTGATGTCCCAGGTCACCTGTCCGAACCCGGCCGAGTCGCGGTCGACCCGCTCCTCATCGGTAAGCCAGATGGTGTTGCCGTTGACGCCCGGGATCGACAGCGCCTCGGCGAAGCCCTGGGGATTGGTCGTGTACGGGTTGCCGTCGAGGCCCGGCATCGTGTACTGCTCCCAGATCTCATGCACCTGGCGCTCCGCAAAAACGCCCAAAGTCCCCTTGACCTTGTACTCCTGAGGAGTGCTGACGCGCAGCTCGTTGCTCCACTTGGTGTAGTGGCCCCGGGTGATCACGAACTCCTGCGGTTCGATCGGGCCGCCCGAGGTTGCCGGGAGTAGCTCCATTGCCGTGCCAGAACGCTCCCGACCCGTAGTACTTGTCATAGAAGTACGAGTAGTCGGCGTAGTCCGCGAT
This sequence comes from uncultured Gammaproteobacteria bacterium, assembly GCA_963774865.1. Classification (GTDB taxonomy): domain Bacteria; phylum Pseudomonadota; class Gammaproteobacteria; order Steroidobacterales; family Steroidobacteraceae; genus Bog-1198. Next base: position 34,494 of record CAVZGU010000010.1, on the reverse strand, counting down.
CGAGTGCGTATTGCGCGTGAACCAGCCGCCGGAATAGACGATGTCGAAGTCACTCACCTTGCCTTCGACGGTCAGCGCGCTCTGCGAGAACGAATCCTGGAAGTTCTCCGGACCGAAGTGCGTGAGCTGGCAGGTTGCCGACGGCCGGGTCATAGCCGAAGAATCCGTTGGCGGCCGTCTGCTGGCCCATGAACGTGGGCGTCACCGTCCAGTTTTCGAGGGCATTCCAACTCCAGCGCGACCCGGCCGCCCTTGTATTCGAGCGGTGTTGTAGTCGCTGCTGGGGGTGCTGCTCAGCGTCTGGCCGGTCGCCCCGGTCCAGGTGGGGAAACTCCGTTGGCCGTTCACGATGCCGGCCTGGGCATTGGTCCCCGCGACGTTGCTGATGTAGCCCGGATCGTGCTCGTCCCAGCCGACGAGGCGGACCGCCAGCACAGGCGACAGCGGAATATTGACGTAGCCTTCGACCGTCCCGCCCTGTCCGCCGTTGTAGATCAATTGGCCGCTGAAATCATAGCCGGCCGAGAACTGAGTCGGGTCCGGCTTGTTGGTGATGATGCGGACGGTGCCCGCTTCCGAACTCGCGCCGTACAGCGTGCCCTGCGGACCTTCGAGCACCTCGATGCGCGCGATGTCGTACACATGAATGTCGACGGTGCCGTCGATCGTCGTCACCGGCTGCTCGTCGAAATAAGTGCCGACGGTCGGCTGCGAGGCCGAGTGGTTGCCGTCCTGGCCGCTCACGATGCCGCGCATGTAGACATGGGTCGTGCCGACGCCGTTGCCGCCCTGGCCCAATCCCTTGACGGTCGTGACGCCCGGCAGGTACTTCACGTAATCGTCGAGGTTCACGATATTGAGCTGCTCGAGCTTTTTGTTGCCGAGCGTCTCGATGCTGATCGGCACGTTCTGCAGATTCTCGGTCACTTTCTGCGCAGTGACCGTGACCTCTTCGAGCGTGGTCTCCGCGGCCTCCGTTGCCGGTGCCGTTGCCGCATGGATCACCGGCGCGCCGCCGGCCAGGATCGCCGAAATGGCAGAGGCGAGCGGCAAGCGGCGCAGCGCGCGGTACTCGGATCTGCGCGGTCGGGCGGCGACGTTTGGGCGTTGACGCCCCGGATTGATTCGGCTACGAGTCATGATGTTCCCTTGCTCCCTTCAGTTTCAATTGATCGACGCGATCCCCAAAAAAAATTCAAATCGAAGACGCAAAGTCCGGCACGGCCGGATAGCTGGTGAGCACCGAACCGAGCGCCTTTTTCAGCGGCCCGAGCCAGGGCTCGAAATGCCGCCAATGGTCCATGCCGTCCCTGAAAATCGGCTGCCGCACCTGTTCGGAACTCGCGGTGCGCACCGGACGCTGGTTCTCATAGAACCGCAGGCACTGCTCTTCGAACGGCAGCCCGCAGTAGTCGAGCAGGCGGCGAACCTCGGCCTCGGTATCCTCGACCATGGACTCGTAGAATACGCGATGGACGCGGCCGGGCAGCACCGCATCGATGTGGGCCATCAGTTCGACGTAAGTCGCGATAATAGCGGCCGAGGTCCGCAAGGTCGTAGGTGAAGTTCTGGCCGCGCGCGAAATGCTGCTTGAAGGCAGAGAAGCAGCAGCCGAGGGGGTGCCGCCGGGCGTCGATGATCTTGGCGTTCGGCAGGATGAGTTGGATGAGGCCGACGTACAGACAGTTGTTCGGCATCTTGTCGATGAAGAACGGGGCGCCGGTCTTGCGATGGACGCGCGTGGACGCGAGATACCGCTCGCCGAGGCCGCGCAGCTCCTCGTGCCTCGAGCGCGGCGAGCGCCTCGAAAAAATCGCGCCTCGTGCTCCGTGCCGGTTCGATGGGCGAGCTCGCGCGCGATTTGCGGCATGTCCGGCAGCTCCATGGTGCCCTCGACCAGCGAGTGGCTGGCGAGAATCTGCTCGAGCAGCGTCGAACCCGCGCGCGGCAGCCCGACGATGAAGATCGGATCCGCCGACGGAGCGCCTGCCGACCGGCGCGCCGCGAAGAAATCCGCCGTGAATAGGCGCTTGCAGCCGCTCACGAATCGCGCATCTTCCTCGGCGTTGTACGGGTGCAGCTGCCTGCGGACGGCATTGCCCTTGGCGTAGTGCACGAAGGACTGCTCGTAGGATCCCTCGTCCTCCAGCGCCTTGCCGAGCGAGAACTCGAAGTGCAGGCGGTCCTCGCTCGCCGAGATCCGCCCGCTTCAGGGCGCTGCGCATGGCGAGCACGTCGGCCTCGGAGAAGCGGAATGTCTTGAGGTTCGCAAGACTCCAATACGCCTCGCCCAGCGTCGGCTCCATCGCGATCGCGCGACGGTACGCGCTGACGCTGTCCTCCTGGCGCCGCGCGGTCTTCAGCGCATGGCCATAACTCATCCACACCTTCGGCTGCCGCGGATGCTCTCGCAATACCGATTCGTAGATGTCGATACAGCCCGGCGTACTCGCCGATATTGGCGAGGATCGCCGCCTTGAGGTTCAAGTACCCCGGATTGCGCGGCTCCCTGGCGAGCAGCCGCTCGACCTGGGGAAGCGCCAGTTCAGGCTTCGATCTGGCGGTTGAGCACCACGGCGTAGTTGTGGCGGGCCGCATCGAAGCTCGGGGCGAGTTCGAGGCATCGCTCGAGCAGCTCCTGGGCATCCGCATACCGGCGCAGCCGCCCCGCCACTTCGGCCAGCATGCGCAGCGCCGCGACGTCCGTCGGGAAAGCGTCCAGATGAGCACGCAGGCGGGCTTCGGCGAGCGGCAGATGGTTCTCGACCAGCGCCGCGGCAGCTTCTCTCAGCCGCGGATCCTGGGTTGCCGCCTTCAAATAGTGCGCGCGGGCTTGATCGGCCCCGCCGCTGTCGCCGTCCGCGTCCAGATAATCGGCGAGCAGGCGCCAGCCATCGGCGGAAGCGGGCTGCAATTGCACGGCGCGGCGCAGGGCGGCGACCGCGTCGCGGAGGCGCCCCGCCTCGGCCCGGGCGATGCCGAGCTCCAGATGCACGGGCGCGGACTGGGGCTGCTCCAGGGCGAGAGGCTCGAGCACCTCGAGAGCCGATTGCGGCCGCGCGGCGCGCCGCTGGGCGGCGCCGAGGATGAGGCGAGCCATCGGTAAACCCGGAACTACGCTCAGGATCTCACGCGCCTGTTGCGCGGCAAGCTCAGCATCCTTTTCGAGCAGTCGCTGCGCATGGGCGAGCGCCACATCGATCGCCCCGACCCGCTCTGAGACACTGTTCAACGGCGCATCCCGTGCAATCCCCAAGTTGTTATGGCCTTATAAGAAACGCCTTCGCCCGCTTTGTCAAATGCACCCGCTGTTGCGCAAAAGATGCACGTTCGAAACCGGCACGAAGTGATGCCACTCCCGCTCTGAGGCGCCCCCCCGCAAGCCATGCTCGACGCCCTTCGCAGTCGTCTCGTTGCGCGAGCGGGATGCGCAGCGCCTTCACGCGCAGCATCGACATCAGCATCAGGCCATCGACATCCGCAACTCCATCATCCGCACCGATGAGGATCACCGGCCGCACTCGTGCACTGATCGATCCTGCATCGGAAATGCTGCCAAATCAAATGGTTAACCTGGTGAAGCGTAGGTGTGCCCACCGCTCGCAGCACATGCCGCGCCGATAGAAAACCCCTACCAAGCCGATAGAAAGCGCCAATTTGACTGACGCGGTCCGGGGGTCTACCGTCGCGGCGGAATTATCGAAATTAGCTCCGAATTTATCAATCGGAAGGAGTGAGAGCCGTGAATTTGAAAGGTAGCAAGACGGAAAAGAACTTGAAGGACGCATTTGCGGGCGAATCGCAGGCGAATCGGCGCTATTTGTACTTCGCGGCCAAGGCCGACGTCGAAGGCTTCAATGACGTGTCGGCGGTGTTCCGCTCCACTGCCGAGGGCGAAACCGGCCACGCTCATGGCCACTTGGAGTATTTGGAGGCGGTCGGCGACCCGGCCACCGGCTTGCCGATCGGTCCGACCGCGCAGAATCTCAAGGCGGCGATTGCCGGCGAGACGCACGAGTACACCGACATGTATCCCGGCATGGCGAAGAGCGCCCGCGAGGAAGGATTCAACGAGATTGCCGACTGGTTCGAGACGCTCGCCAAGGCCGAGCGCTCGCACGCCAATCGATTCCAAAAGGCATTGGATAATCTTTGAGCCTCCGCCCCGTCCGGGGCTTGAGCGCAAGCGGGCCCCAAGACCGGGGCCCGCCGCTACGGTGGGAGAGATCGTGTCCGAGGGACAGAGCAAATCAGGGCGCGAGGGCAGTCTCGAGGCCCCCACGCGCCATGCGCTCGCCTGGCAGGAGCCGCAATTCTACGATGCCGGCGCGCTCGACAAGGAGCTCGAGCGCGTTTTCGACATCTGCCACGGCTGCCGCCGCTGCTTCAATCTGTGCAACGCCTTCCCCACGCTGTTCGATCTGATCGATGAATCGAAGAGCGGCGAGCTCGAGGGCGTGGACAAGAAGGAGTATTGGAAGGTCATCGACCACTGTTACTTGTGCGACATGTGCTACATGACCAAATGCCCCTATGTGCCGCCGCATCCGTGGAACGTCGACTTTCCTCACCTGATGCTGCGCGCCAAGGCCGTCAAGCACCGCAGCGGCAAGACGCGCTGGCGCGACAAAGTGCTGAGCTCGACGGATCTGGTCGGCAACATCGCCGGCATACCCGTGATCGTCGAGGTCGTCAACGCAGTCAATCGCAGCGCCGTGGGCCGCAAGATTCTCGATGCCGCGCTCGGTGTGCATCCCGACGCGCCCGTGCCCCCCTACCGGTCGAACACGCTGCGCAAGCAGCTCCGCGGGCGGCGCGCGCTTGCGGCTTCCGGCGCGCCCGCCGCCGCCGCGCCAGCCGCCTCCGCACCGGCAACACCCTCGCCGCCGGCCGCAGCGCAGAGCGGCAAAGTCGCGCTGTTCGCCACCTGCTACGTCAACCGCAACGAGCCGGACATCGGTCTCGATCTCGTACGCGTGTTCGAGCACAACGGCATCGAGGTGGCCTTGCCGGAGCGGGAGAATTGCTGCGGGATGCCCAAGCTCGAGCTCGGCGATCTGCAGGCGATCGCCGGATTGAAGGCAAAAAACCTTCCGCCGCTGCTCGCCATGATCGAGCGCGGCTACGACATCGTCGCACCCGTGCCCTCGTGCGTGCTGATGTTCAAGCAGGAGCTGCCGCTGATGTTCCCGGACGATGCGGACATCGCCGCCATCAAGGAGCACATGTTCGATCCGTTCGAATACCTCTCGCTGCGCCACAAGGCGGGATTGCTGCGCACCGATTTCACGCGCCCCCTCGGCAGGATCTCCTACCACGTGGCCTGCCACCTGCGAGTGCAGAACATCGGGCTCAAGACCCGCGATGTCCTGCAGCTCGTCCCCGGCACCACCGTGGAGCCGATCGAGCGCTGTTCGGGCCACGACGGCACCTACGGCGTCAAGCGAGAATTTCGCGACACCTCCATGAAGATCGGCGGGCCGGTCGTTCAACGCGTCGAGGCGGGCGGCGCCGATTTCTATGCGAGCGATTGTCCGATGGCGGGACATCAGATCGAAAGCGGCCTGAAGAACGCGCCGCCGCCGACGCATCCGCTGACGCTGCTGCGAATGGCTTACGGATTGTAGAGGCGACATGCAAAAGCTGGTGCGCGCAGATCTGATGAGCCTGGAGCAATACGCTGAGGAGCGGCCGCGGCTGCGCGGCGAAGTGATGGCCCACAAGCGGCTTCGCAACGTGCAGGTCGGGCCCAATATGACCTGGTGCTTCGAGGACCGGACGACCATTCGCTACCAGATTCTCGAGATGCTGCGCGCCGAGCGCATCTTCGAGAGCGAAGGCATACAGGACGAGCTGGACGCGTACAATCCGCTGATCCCCGACGGCAGCAATTGGAAAGTCACGCTGCTGATCGAATTTGCCGAGCCGGCCGAACGGCGCGCGGCGCTCGAGAAATTGATCGGCGTCGAGGAGCGCTGCTGGATGCGGGTCAGCGACATGGAGCGCGTCTTCGCGGTCGCCGACGAGGATATGAAGCGCGAGACCGAGGAGAAGACTTCCGCGGTGCATTTTTTGCGCTTCGAGCTCTCGCCCCCCATGCTCGAGGCGATGAAGAGCGGCGCGTTCCTCTGCATAGGCGTCGATCACGACAATTACCGCCATTCGCTGAATCCGCTGCCGACGGCCGTCCGCGACGCGCTGTGCCGCGACCTCGAGTAGCCTGAGCCGGCATGCGGCGCAAGGGGGCGCCGTCTCACGCCACCCGATAGCTTTCGGCGAAGCGCGCGCGAATCGCGTCCATCTCGGTAAGCACCGCAGCGGGCAATTCAGGCACCGTATGCGTATCGAGAATTCTGCGCAGGTCCTCGTCGATTCGCTGACGCAGATCGCGGTCCGCGAGCCCGCTCATCCTGGTCGGCAGATGCGGGCCGAAATAGCGCGTCTGCCACAGCTGCTCGCGGCAATGGCTCGCCGTATGATCCAGCGCCAGGTAGTTGCCGCGCGGTCCGACGGCTTTCGCCTGCGAGAGCGCGAGCGACACGTCGTCGACGGCCACGCCCTGCCACAGGCTGCGCAGCAGCCCGGCGAGATCGTTGCACAGCAGCAGCGAGTGCAGCGAATAGGTAATGCCCTCGTCGATCGAGCCGAGGTAGTCGCAGGTTGCCGGCCGGCTGTAGAAGGTCTGCATCATGTTCGAGGACACTTCCCCGACCGCATCCTGGTTGAAGCTGCGCGCGGCGCGATTGACCGCCGATACCGGTGAACGAAGGCATGCCGAGCTCGCGGCGCACCTGGCACATCACCATGTCGGCAAGCGATGTCTGGACGAAATTGCCGATGCCGCCGGTTGCCGGCTCCATGAAGTAGACGTCCGAGCTGCCGATGACGAAGGATCCTCGGCGCGCCAGCTGCGCCGAGCGTCATGCCGGCGAAATCCGTCGCCAGGCTCTGCGCAATGCAGCCCGCGGCGGTGATCGGCGAGGAAGCGCCGCCGATCGGCAGCGTGCCGACGCTCACCGGTACGCCGGCGCGTGCGGCCATGATGACCTGATCGATGTGCGTGCTTGGCATAATTCAGCGGCAGAGGCGTGACGATCTGCAGGAAGTAGGGCTTCTCCGCAAGCGCGGCGCGCCCGCCCCTGATCGCGGCCGCCATCTCGATCGCCACCCCGAGCGATTGCGGCGTTCTCGCACAGGTATTCGAGCGGCTTTAAGGTATTGCGCGCCATGACGGCGAACTCGCCGATTTCGCCGTGGATATCGGAGTGCGCCACGTCCTTACAGGCGACGCACACGCCGTCGATGTTCGGCCAACGCATCCGCCACGCGCGTGATCGTCGCGAGATCCGCGGCCGATGCTGTCGGCGCAGCTCGCCGCTGGCGAGATCGAATACCTTGATGCAGGTCATGCCCGGCATGAACCACGTGTGGTGGTTGTCGATCGTAAGATGGTGCTCGCCGTTTCGATCCCACAGACGCGTCTGCCGCGCGACGGAGGCGAGCGCGCCCTCGACCGTCGCCCGATCGAGCTTGCACCACCCCGTCGGCGCCGATGGCGCAGCCGGCGGCTGCGAACAGCGCCGGCGCCTCGCTCTCGGGATCGAACGCCACGCCGGATTCCTCCAGCAGCGTCAATGCGGCATCGATCAGGCGCCTCGCGGCCTCGCCGGGCAGCGGTTCGTAGGCCGCGGTCGGCCCGAAGTGCAGGCCGGGATCTGCGGGCCGCGTGACCGTCTGGTGTGCGCGCCGTTTGCGCTGGCTCGCCGATTCGTGACGCATCGTTGGCCTCCGTGGCCCCTATCTTTTGTGCGCGCAGGCACGCAATATTCGGATCATGCTGGAAAAATCGCGCTACGCCCCGCTGTTCGAGAGCGTGAGGATCGGCCCGGTCACCGCGCCGAACCGCTTCTATCAGGTGCCCCATTGCACGGGCATGGGCCACGCCCTGCCGCAGACGCTGGCGGCGATGCGCGCGATGAAGGCCGAGGGCGGCTGGGGCGTGGTCTGCACCGAGTACTGCTCGATCCATCCGAGCTCGGACGATCATCCCTATCCGTTCGCCTCGCTCTGGGACGACGGCGACCTCGGCAATCTCGCCGCGATGGCCGAGGCGGTACACGCGCATGGCGCGCTCGCCGGCATCGAGCTGTGGCACGGCGGCAGCTACGTCGCGAACCTCTCGACCCGACAGCCCCGCTGGGGCGTGCGTTCGACGCCCTCGCGCAGCGATCCGGTGCAGTCCCAGCGCATGGACAGGCGCGACATCCGCGAGTTCAAGCGCTGGCACCGCGAGGCGGCGCTGCGGGCGCGCAAGGCCGGCTTCGACATCGTCTACGTCTATCCGACCCACGGCTACCTGGTTTCGGAATTCCTGTCGCGCAGCTTGAACGGCCGCACCGACGAATACGGCGGCTCGCTCGAGAACCGCGATGCGTCTGATGCGCGAGCTGCTCGAGGAGACGCGCAGCGCCGTCGGCGATCGCTGCGCGGTCGCGGTGCGCTTCTGCCGCCAAGCGGCCACGGAGATGAGCATCTGAGCGCGGAGGAGGCGCGCGATGTGGTCGGCGTCGCTCGGCCATCTGCCCGATCTGTGGGACGTGGTGATTGCCGATTACGACGAGGAGATGGGCACCTCACGCTTCGTGGGCGAAGGCGCGCTCGAGGACCGCGTCGCGTACGTGCGCAAGCTCACCGGCAAGCCGGTCGTCTGCGTCGGGCGGTTCACCTCGCCGGACACCATGCTCGGGCAGCTCCGCGCGGCGTCGCTCGACCTGATCGGCGCGGCGCGCCCCTCGATCGCCGACCCGTTCCTGCCGCCCAAGATTCGCGAAGGCCGGCTCGAGGACATCCGCGAGTGCATCGGCTGCAACATCTGCTATGCACAGGATTGCCGCGGATCGCCGCTGCGCTGCACGCAGAACCCGACCATGGGCGAGGAGTGGCGCTCGGGCTGGCACCCGGAGCAAGTGCCGCGCGGGTACGGGCGGCTCCGTGCTCATCGTCGGCGCGGGTCCGGCGGGGCTCGAGGCCGCGCACATCCTCGGCAAGCGAGGCTACCAGGTCGCACTCGCGGATGCCGCCAAGGAGGCGGGCGGCCGCGTCACGCGCGAGAGCCGGCTTGCCGGGGCTCGCGCAATGGGCGCGCGTGCGCGATTATCGCCTGGGCCAGATCAACCAGCTCCCGAATGTGGCGCTCTATCTCGACAGCCGGATGCAGGCGTCGGACGTGCGCGCCTTCGGGGCGGACCACGTGCTCATCGCCACCGGTGCGCGCTGGCGGCGCGACGGAGTCGGGCGCTGGTACGCGCAGCCGATCGCCGCGCTCGATGCGGACGCCGTGTACACGCCGGATGACGTGCTGTCCGGCCGGCTGCCCGCGGGCGAGGTGGTCATTTTCGACGACGATCATTACTATCTCGGGCCCGTGATCGCGCTGAAGCTCTCGGGCGAAGGTATCCGCGTCCGGTATGTCACCACGGAGGGGCGCGCCGGCGCTTGGAGCCAGAACACGCGGGAACAGGAGCGAACCCAGCGCGCGATGATCGACTGCGGGATGCAGATCGAAGTCAACATGGTCCTGGCGGGCTTCGAGCGCGCGATCGCGACGCTCGCCTGTGTGTTCAGCGGCCGCACCCACGAGGTTCCCGCGTCGGCGGTGGTGCTGGTGACCTCGCGAGATCCGGATGAGGCGCTCTATCGGGCGCTCGTCGGTGAGGGTGACGGGAAGCGCGGCGGGGAGCCGGGAGAGGCCCACGGGGAGCCGCCCGCCTCCGTGCGACGGATCGGCGACTGCCTGCAGCCGGCGCTGATCGCGACGGCGGTCTACTCCGGGCATCAGGCGGCCCGTGAACTCGGCGGAACGGCGCACACGCCACGGCGCGAGCGCGTCCTGGTCTAGGAGCCTGTCTGAGTAATCCGCGTGAGCCACGGGACACGCTCCTGAGTCTCACTTCAGCGTGCGCACACCCGCATGAGCAGATCGGAGCGCAGGCGGTTTTGATTCGCGCCTCGATGTGCGGCGGTTGTCGGTGAGCGGCGTGAGCCGGAAGCCGCGCGTCAATCCGATTTTTCGGCAGCCGCGAGCGCGGGCGTATGCCAGCCGCTGCGCACTCCCCAGGAGAAAAACGCCAGCGACACGAGAGCGACGCAAAGCTGGTCCCAGCCGTAGGCGATGTAACCGCGCCCCTCGAACTCCTTGCTGCCCGCCCATGACAGAGCCACGACCGCCGCGAGGTAGCCGATCAGCCACCATGCGCCTCGCAGGCTTTGGCTGAAATGCGGCCATCCGCTCTTCGCCTGGTAATACAGATAGGCCGGCAGCGGCAGAATCAGCAGCAGCATGATCTCGCCCGTGTGCGGCCAGCGCGCCCAGTACAGCATCAGCGTGGCGAGCACGAAGGCCACCGGCGCGAGCAGCTTCAGTCCCGGCACGCGCAGGGGCCGGTGCATATTGGGCGCCGTGCGCCGCAGTACCTCGACGCTCACCGGCACCACCAGATACGTGATGATGGTCGCGACCGAGATCACGGCGGCGAGCTTGCCCCAGCCGCGAAAGAAAAACAGGAACAGGAATGACACGAGCAGGTTGAACCACATCGCCGGGCGCGGAATCCCGAACCGCAAATGCACTTGGCCGAGCAGGTTGGGCAGGCTGCCGCTGCGCTCCATGGCGTAGATCATCCGCGCGGTGGTAGCGGTGTACGTGGTGCCGGTACCGCTCGGGCTGACGAAGGCGTCGGCATACAGCAGGATGGCGAGCCAGTTCAGGTTCAGCGCCAGCGCAAGCTGCGCGAACGGCGAGCTGTATTCGAGCGCGGCCCAACCCTCATGCAGATGCCCCGGCGCCACGGCCCCGAGAAATGCGACCTGCAGCATCAGGTACACGACGGTGCTGAGCGCGATCGAGCCCAATATGGCGAGCGGTATGCTGCGCCCGGGATTGTGCGCCTCGCCGGCCAGATTGACCGGGCTTTGGAATCCGTTGTAACTGAAGACGATGCCGCTGGTGGCGACCGCGGTGAGAATGGACGCGATGTTGCCGATGTGCCGGTCGCCGTGCACGCCGACTTGAAAATTTTCCCAATGAAAGCCGGTGCATATCATTGCGATCGCAGTGGCCGCGGGCACGATCAGCTTGAAGAACGTAATGGCGCTGTTGGTGCCGGCGAAAACCTTCACGCTCCAAAAATTGACGAGAAAGTACACCACCACCAGCGCCGCCGCGATGCTCAGGCCCGGCGCGGTGAGCTCCCCCTGCCCATGCACGGCATGCACGTACAGCCGCTGGGCCCAGGTCCAGGGCCACGAGCTCATGTACTGAACCGAAGCCTCGGCCTCCACCGGAATGACCGAGACAATGGCGATCCAGGCAGACCAGCCGGCCAGAAACCCCACCAGCGAGCCGTGCGAATAATGGCCGTAGCGCACCGCGCCGCCGGATTCCGGAAACATGGCCCCCAACTCGGCATAGGTCAACGCGACGAACAGGATGACCACCGCGCCGATGATCCACGCATAGACCGCGCCGGGGCCTGCCAATTGAGCGGCGCGCCATGCGCCGAACAACCAGCCCGAGCCGATGATCGAGCCCAAACCGGTGAACATCAACGCGACGGCACCCACTTCGCGCCGGATGGCACTTTCATTGGTCATCAATACCCCCACCGGACACGAGCGACACGCACGGGCGCAAAGGATACCCTAGGCCGGCGCTGCATCAGCAGACGCCTCACGACACAGGAGCCCCATGCTGCACCCTCAAACCCGCGCCCTGCTCGATCTGATCGAGCAGAAGCTTTCGGGAGCGATGACCAAATAGGCCGGCGGGTCTGCTCCACGCGCGCCGACCCGTAGCGCGTGCATCCTGTGACCGCGTTCTCCGTGCGCGGTCATCCGATGCCGCGCTCGCGCGTTGGAAACTGCAGGATGGACGGCGAGGAGCGGTGCTGTTGAATCGCTTGCGACATTTGCGGCTATGGCGCCTCGTCGTGCTGTTCGGCGGACTTTCGGCAGCGCTCACTGCCGGGGCCGACGCTTTGTCTGCCGTGCAATTGCTTCGAGAGGGCGGCTGCGGCGGCATCCTGCCCGCCGCTCGACCGCTGCATCACAATGCGCTCCTCGACCGCGCGGCCGAACAGTGGGCCGCCGGTCGCTCGCCCGCGGCGGCAGCCACCCGCAGCGGCTACCAATCGGAAACCACTGCGGCTTTACATATTACCGGCCCCGATGATTCCACGATCCTAACTCTCAGGCGCTCGAACTGCCGTACGGTGAGCGACCGGCATCTGCGCGACATCGGCGTTTATCACCGCGGCTTGGACACCTGGCTGGTGCTCGCCTCTGCCTATGCGCTGCCGGCCAGCTCACAGGCACCGGTGCTGGCGAGGCGCGCACTGCAGCTCGTCAACGAGGTGCGCGCGCGCGGAACTCGCTGCGGCGAGCATTCGTTTGGACCGGCGCCGCCCGTGCGGCTGTCAGTGACTCTGGCGGATGTCGCGTACGGACATGCGGCCGACATGGCCGAGCACAATTATTTCGAACACGAGGATCTGGTCGGGCGCTCACCCGCGGAGCGGGTCAAGGCCGTCGGATATCGGGAAAAACTGGTGGGCGAGAACATCGCCTACGGACCGAAATCCGCCGAGGAAGTGGTACGCGGCTGGCTCGACAGTCCCGGTCATTGTGAAAACATCATGGACCCCAGATTCGCCGAGATGGGCATCGCCTATGCGGCGGGCCAGGCCCGGCGCGGTCTGTACTGGGTTCAGCTGCTCGCCGCGCCCCGAGCGTAAGGGCGCCGCTCCCGTTGCCTGCGGCCGGACGGCCCGCCGCCGCCCGGCCGCCGCCGCAGCCCGCCGCCGATCAGTGCTCCCCCGCCGTCTGCAGGGTGTGCTCGATGGTCTGGGCGATGAGCCGGTGCCCGCTCTGAGCCGGATGAATGTTGCACACGTATTGGTCGTGACGTCCGGATTCAGCAGTCCGGTATTGCAGGTCCTGCCGCCGAAGGCCGCATGGGCCGCCACGCTCTGAAAGGCGCTGAACACATCGGCCACCGCCGCCCCGTATGCGATCGCCGGAGCGGCGATCGCCGCGTTCAAACCTGCCATGAGCGCCGTTCCCGCCGCATCGGAGTAGTCGAGCGAGTAATAGTTCGTCACGACGATGGCCCGGCTGTAGCCGGCGGCGCGCAACGCGCCGAGAATGCCGGCGATGTTCTCCGCGACGCGGCAAACACCGCCGGCGCCCCGGCCTCGATGCACGCTTCGACGTCGGCGTCGAGGCGCAGGATTCCTCCAGCAGCAATGCGTCGTTCGCTCCCAGCGTGATCGTCACCAGCCGCACCTCGCGATGGTTCTGCAAGTACGCCGTGGCGAAGGCAAGCTGCGTGGAGCCGTACTTGGCGTGCAGAGGGTACAGGCTGCGAAAGGTCCTGCAGCCGTTGTCCGGCGCCGTGGTGGACAGAAAGCTGCCGGTGGTCTCCCCGGGACAGCTCCCGTTCACCACTCGAGATTCAGCCGGCCGCCCAGGTGGTCGGGAAAGCCGATGAAGTTCTCCGGCCTGGTGTAGAAGTACTCGTAGCCCACCGAGGCGATGTAGCTGAAGGCAACGCTGTCGCCCAGAACCAGAGCCTCGCCGCGTTCCCATGCTGCCGCGGCCCCGCCGCTGCACACAGCGGCGGCCAGGAACAGGCGGGATACAACACACGTGATTTTCATTGTCGGTTCCTCCCCATGTTTTTTTGCTCGAACTTGTGATTCGGGGGCCGAGCGCTGCGGCCATTTCAGCTGCCAACGAGATCCGCTGTTGACGGCCACAGGCAACCTTACGCGCTCGATGCGAGCGCGGCAAGCAAAGGTCGGCCGGGCCCCCAGTGACCGGCAACCCAAACGTGCCGTCCGCCGACCCGGTTCCAGTAGCACACGTAACCCGGTGACGGGGCGGCGCCAAGACTCCTTCATGGCCGACGGGTGCCCGCGTTATGATTACCGGCCCCACTTCTCGCGATTGAGCAGCGTCCATGAACCCACGAAACATATTCCTGACTCTGGTGACCCTGGTTGCCTGCGGCAGCTCGGTCAGTCATGGAGCAACGATCAGCGGGACCGTGAAAGGCCCGGAGGGCTCGCCTCTTGAGGGCGTCTTCGTGCAGGCGCAGAACAAGAAGACCAACATCACCTTCATGGTGCTGTCGGACAGCCAAGGGCACTACCGCTTGGAGAAACTGCCGGCGGGCGATTATCAATTGTCGACCAAAATCGCGGGCTACCGTGGCGATCCGCGTCACCGGCGTGAAGCTCGCGGCCGACCAGAACGCCTCCTTCGACATGTCGTTGCGGAAAGCTCCGGTGCGATGGAACGAAATCTCCATCTACCAGGCCGGCAAGCTGTGGCCGGCGTCACCGGCGAAGGACAAGATTTTCTCGACTTGCTTCACCTGCCACGGATTTCAGACCCGAATGGCATCGATGCCGCGCGATGCAGAGGGCTGGCGGGGCCGCGTCGCAGTACATGCAGGCCGCGATGAGTTTCGGATTGGCGGATCGGCTCAATGATCAGCAAGCGGACGACATCGCCGACTATTTGACCAGCTCTGTTCGGCGAGAAATCCGTGCTGCCGAAATCGCCGGAGGAAGCGCCGGGATATAAGGACACCGTGCGGCCGATCAGCAGCGAGGCCATGAATATTGCTTACGTGGAATACGACATGCCGTCAGCCGAGCCGCATGCCCTTCAGCGCGCGCTCCGGACAAGAACGGATATTTCTGGATCCCCAATTTTGGCGTCGCCAACAAGATCAGCCGGCTCGATCCGAAGACCGGCGAGATGGAGGATTTTCCGGTTCCGAATGTCGGCACCGCCGCCGTTCACTCGGCGGTGCCCGCAGCGGACGGATCGGTATGGCTCACCGAGCAGGGATCGAACAAAATCGGAGAATGGGACCCGCATACGCAGAAAATAACCGAGTTCCAGGATGCGTATATTCCCGGCAAACTCGGCTACGGCGCAGGATCCAAGCACACGCTGCGCTTCGATCCCGATGGCAATGTCTGGGCCTCCGGGCAACCCGCTGACCCGGCTCGATCGCAAAACCAAAAAATTCACCCGTTTCGACGAAATAGCCTCCACCTATGACGTGAAGGAAGACAGCAACGGCAATATCTGGTTTACGCGGCCCGACACCAGTCAGATCGGCATGGTGGACTGGAAGACCCTGAAAGTGTCCTTGTGGACCCCACCGACGCCGAGATTGTTTTCCGCGGCGCATGCAGATCGATGCCGACGGAATCGTTTGGTTCGGCGAATTCAACGCGGGAAAAATCGGGCGATTCGATCCGAAGACGCAAACCTTCACGGAGTATCCATTGCCCGGCCCGGAGCCGACTCCCTATGGTCTCGGCATCGACGCGGACAATCACATTTGGTATTCCTCGTACAACATGGATGTCCTCGGCCGCTTTGATCCGAAAACCGGCAAAACCGTTGAATACCCGTTCCCGCACTCTGAGAACACCATCCGGGAATTTTTCCTCGATGCGCAAGGGACGGATGTGGTACGGATCTCCTTCGAATGACAAGGTTGGCTACTTCACGCTGACCGCCGCCGCCGCACGCAGCGGCAATTAGAGGACCCGCAGGCGCCCGAATGGCTGATCATCAGGCGCGCTCGAAGCGGGCGACGGTTTCTACGTGCCCGGTGAATGGCAGGAGATTGAATGCGCTGAGCGCACCGAGACGCAGCTTACCGTACGAGGTCAGGCGCGCGGCGTCGTCGAGGAACGACTCGAGCCCGCAGCTCACGTACACGAAACGCTCGGGCGGGTGCACGCCCAGATATTCGGTCAACTCAGGATCGAGGCCCTTGCGCGGCGGGTCCGCGATCACCACCTGCGCGCCGGACGCAGCCAAGCGCGCTGCGCCGGCCGGGCCCGGGAAGACGGAGATCTTGGCCCGATTCGCCGGGTCGAGCTGAGCGAGCCCGAGCTCGAGCCCGTGCAGCGATTGCGCGCCGGCTTCGTTCATGCGTATCTCGCAAGCCTGAGTCAACACCGACAATCCGATGGCGCCGACACCGGCGTAAAATTCGGCGACCCGCGCACCCTCCGGGATCTGCGTACGTACGTGCTCGATGATGCGCTGGGCGATGTCGAGATTGTTCTGTCCGAAGGCGCCCGGCGGGTAATGCACCGCAGCCCCGCCAAAACGTTCGACCACGCCGGCCGGCCCGCACCAGTTTTGGAAGTCGGGACCGAGAATGGTGTTGGATCGCTCGCGATTGGCGTTGAACCACAGGCTGTGCAGCTCGCCGCCGAGCCGCTCGCGGATCAGTTCGAAGCAGGCTGCAAAGGGCTCGGCGGTTGCGCTGTTGGCGACCATCACGACCTGCGCGGTTTGCGAGCTGCGCTCCACCACCACCTGCAGGTAGCGTGCGAGGCCCAAATGGGTATAGTCCGAGTAGCAGGTCACTCGAGCATCGACCAGAGCGCGCCTCACGACGGAAGCGACGCGATTGATCAGGGGGTGCTGAACACTGCAGTTGGGGATGTGAACCACGCGGTGGGTGCCGAGCTCAAACAGTCCCAGCTTGGGTGAACCCTGCCGGCCCCGAATGGCCAGCCGCGCGCGGAGCCGAAACCCGGCGGTTTGCCCGGAAATCACCGCAACCCCGGGCAAACCGCCGGCGCGCGCCAACTCATCGAGTGCGGCGTACGCGGCAGGAGCGATGCCGCGCTCACCGAACCGCGGGCATCCCGGGCAAGGCGGGCGGTGCGGGCACGACGGTCGCTGCACTGAGCCTGGAATTTTCAATATCGCTGCGCCATGTTCGGACGTACCCCGATATTAAGGCAACCCGCGTACTCAAACCGCATTGCCGCGGCGTATCATCGGCGCACACGCGCACCGTCGCGGCGCGGGAACAGGAACGGCGAGACGCAGATGGCAGATGTCGCCCGGGGGTTCGACTACGTCGTGGTGGGCGGTGGGACCGCCGGCTGTGCACTGGCTGCCCGGCTGTCGGAGGATTCCCGCCGCACGATCTGCCTGCTCGAGGCAGGCGGTTCGGGTAAGAGCGTGTTTGTCAGCGTGCCGGGCACCGCAGCCTGCGATACGCAGTGGAGCTCGCCATGACCCAGATACCCAGCGCTGCCGAGCTCGATGCGCGTTTCAGCGAGGAACTGCCGGCCCGGCTGCCGAAGCCTCTGATGCTCACCGGCTAGGGATGAAGATCGTGCCGTGCCGCCGAGCGCCATCGATGCGCATGTTGGTGTGCCTTTGCGCGGCTGTGTTGCTCGACGCGAGCCTCGCACGAACGCCAGGCCCTGCCGATCCAGCCGCTCCCGATCCTGCATTCAATTCGACGGGGCTGACTGGCGCCGGGAGCGATGAGCCGAAGTCACAGTCGGTTCGCGTCGATCGGATCTCATTTCGAGGCAATCGCGCGTTATCCGTGAGCGCGCTGCGGGCAGTCGCGGCACCGTATCTGGGACGCGATCTGAGCGCCGCGGACATCGAGGATCTGCGCAATGCGTTGACGCATCGATACACCGACCACGGTTACATCAACTCCAGCGTGGTTCTGGATCCGGACGCACCGTACCACGACGGCGTGCTGAGCTTCCTGGTCATCGAAGGGCGGGTCAAGGATATCCGCGTGCATGGCCAGAACGGTTTGCGCTCTTCCTACGTCGTCGATCGCCTGCGCGGGCAGGACGACGAAACATTGAATACGGATGTGCTGCGCGCGCGCCTCCAGCGTCTGTCGGACGATCCGCTGTTCGCGCGGGTGGCCTCGAGTGTCGAACCCGGAGCGGAACCGGGCGATGCCATATTGGACGTGGATGTGCAGCGAGCCCGGCCCTATTCCTTGTCGCTCGCGCTTAACGATTATCGCCCGCCTTCGATCGGGGAGAAGGCATACGACATCGGCGGACAGGTGCGCGACTTGACGGGCTTCGGCGACGAGGTCGATGCCGATGTATCCGGTCCGATCGAATTTTCCGGCGGCATCGGCTATGGCTTGAACTGGCAGCTTCCGGTTGGACCACACGGCAGCCTGGCATCGCTATCGGCGGCGAGAATCTATACCGTTCAGAGCGCCGAGCCGCAGTCCGCGCAGCTCATCGACAGCACCATCGAACGCCAGGAACTCAAGCTCACCGAATCCCTATGGGGCTCGCTGCGGCAGCAATTCAACCTGAGCGCAAGCATCGCCAACGAGCGGGAGTCGACGACGGGTTATGCGCTGCCGTCGTTCGTGCCGGGGTTGACCGAAGGATCCACACGTTCGTTGACCGCGCGCTTGATCCCGGACTACAGCTACCGATCCGCGCAACAGTATCTGATCGTCAGACTCACACTGCTGCACGCGGATTTGCACGATTATCCGTCGGGAGCGGTCTCGTATCCGCTGCCGGATCAGAAATATTTCGTCTTCATCGGCCAACTGCACGACCTGTGGAAATTCCCTCATGCGCCGTTCGAGTTGGAATCGCGCGCGACCGTCCAGCGCACCGATTCGCAGATCTCGGATCTACACGCGCTGGAAATCGGCGGCATCAACTCGGTGCGCGGCTTTCGGGAGGATGAGTTCCTCGCCTCCAATGTTGAGAACACCAATCTCGATTTTCGCTGGCTTGCGTTGCCGGATGCGGGGACCTCGCTGCGTCCGGGCGTGATGCTCGGGACATTTTTCGACTGGGCGACGGGACATGATGTCGGCCAGTCGGCCGACACGTTTTCCTCGTACGGCCTGACACTTCGGCTGAAATGGCCGCACGTCCAAGCCGACCTCGCGTACGGGCTGCGGCTGATCCATCCCGCCTTCGTGAATGCGGACCAGGGCAGCTGGCAGGATCACGGAATCTATGTGCAAATCGCGACGACGCTTTAAGTCGGTTGGATAATCGGTTGATGGCGCATGCCGTTGCGCAAGAGGCTGGAAAATTCACAATTCGCGCCTTCAAAACGGATTTGAAAAATATCTTGGAATTATGTCTAATTGGCGATCAATCAAACGATCTTAGGCATAGCTTTCAGACTGTTAAACTCATGGAAATTGACTGAGCGACGCATCCTTCTGGGCGCATCGCAAGTCGATAAAAATAGAGCGCGGTAGGTGCCAAGTGGCGGGCGAGCTTTCCAATAATAACTTGCAGCTTGCGCGGCGGGCGTCCTGGATAAACAGCGGGGCAAGCCACTCGCTCACTCGAGCTGCCCTCGCCCGACCGTCCAACGAATTGCTACCCGATGATGCGAATCTTCCGATCGACGGAGGCTTGATCGGCGCATTTGCTCCTTTGCGTCCATCGAATTGCGGCCGGATCCATGAAGTCGCCTCGAAGTGCGGATACATCGTCTTGAATTAAAAGCTACATAGGGGAACGCGTCATGGGCAACGAGTCAGGTCGGCGATGCTCGGCATCTGTGGTAGGCGCGAATGCAATCTTAAGAGATGCGGTGAAAGCGGCGTTGCGCTGGTCGCCCCCCTTGCTGTTGGCGCTTGCCGCCACTCAGGCCTTCGCCGGAACGGTGACGGCCACCGGCACGGCCGGCACCAACGGCATCAACGGCACATCCGGGTCGCCGAACGGCACGGCCGGCGGAGCTGGCCAGACGGTGACCGCCACCACGGTCACCCCAACGGACTCGAGCAATACGGCTCAGGCGACCGGCGGCACCGGGGGCGCCGGCGGCAGTGGGTATCCTACAGGTGGGAATGCGGGCGCCGGAGGCAACGGCGGCGGCGCCACGGCCACGGTGGGTGAGACGGCCCCCACTTCCGGTACTGCCGCCGCCTCGGCTTCCGCGCAGGGCGGCCAGGGCGGGAGTTCCGGAACACCAGGCACGGGTAGCACGGGCGCTTCCGGCGGCAAAGGCGGGAGCGCCAGCGCCGCCGCCTCGGCAACCGCGACCGGTGCCAACTCTGCGACCAGCAGCAGCACAGCGACGGGGGGCACGGGTGGCTACGCCTATGGCGGCGGATTCAGCGGCGGCGCCGGCGGCACGGTCACCGGCACCACGGCAACGGCAGCCTCCGGCAGTGGGACGGCCGAAGCCTCTGTGACCCAGACCGGCGGCAGCGGCGGGTATGGGTACTCGGGGGCCACGGGCGGCGCGGGCGCCTCATCGACGCTGACCAATGCGGTCAGCGGCAGCACGACCGGTGCGCTGTATTTGTATCAGTACGCCCATGGCGGAGCCGGCGGCGGTTCGGCGACATCAACGGCCGGCGCCGGCGGCACTGCCAGCTCGACGCTCGGGACCACGACGACTCCGTACACCGATACCACCGCCGGTTCCCTGACCGTGGGCCTGCAGGCGGAGGGCGGCACGGGCGGTGGGACGACGTCCGGGACTGCGGCCGCGGGCGGCACGGGCACGGTCAGCGCTGTGGTCAAGAGCGCCGGGACGTTGAGTTTGACCGGCACGGCCTACGGCGGGAGTGGCGGTTACACTGACGGCAGCGGGAACGGTGTGGCAGGAAGTGCGGCGACGACGACACTCGCCGGCACGAGTACCGGAGCCGCGGCGACCGTCTCCGGCACTGCCGAGGGCGGTACCGGCGGCGGCAATAACTCCGGTGTCTCCGGATCCGGCGGCGCGGGTGGCGCCGC
Organism: uncultured Gammaproteobacteria bacterium; assembly: GCA_963774865.1. Taxonomy (GTDB): domain Bacteria; phylum Pseudomonadota; class Gammaproteobacteria; order Steroidobacterales; family Steroidobacteraceae; genus Bog-1198. Next base: position 13,882 of record CAVZGU010000010.1, on the reverse strand, counting down.
GACCGGGTCGGCGGCGGCGACGGCGAGCGGTACCAGCAGCGCATATGCAGACGGCACCGCGTACGGCGGCGGCGGTGGCATTGGCTATGGCAGCGGCAAGAGCGGCGGCGGCGGCGGCACGGCCGCGGCAACGGCAACGGCAACCTCGGGCAGCGGGACGACCCAAGCCATTGCCACGCAGAGCGGCGGCGGCGGCGGCTATGGCTACTTGGGGGCAACCGGCGGCGCGGGCGCCGCCTCGACGCTGACCAATGCGGTCAGCGGCAGCACGACCGGTGCGCTGTATTTGTATCAGTACGCCTATGGCGGAGCCGGCGGCGGTTCGGCGACATCGACAGCCGGCGCCGGCGGCGCAGCGAGCTCGACGCTCGGGACCACGGCGACTCCATATAGCAATACCACAGCCAGTTCATTGACGGTGAACCTGTACGCCGATGGCGGCGGTGGCGGCGGGACGACGTCCGGGACTGCGGGCAAGGCCGGCACCGGCACGGTCAGCGGTGTGGTCAAGAGCACCGGTTCGCTGAGCCTAGACGGCACGGCCTATGGCGGTACGGGCGGCTCCAATGGCAGCAGTGGGAGCGGAACGGCAGGAAGTACGGCGACGACGACACTCACCGGTACGAGCACCGGAGCCGGCGCGACAGTCTCCGCCTCTGCCGCAGGCGGCAACGGAGGCTACGGCTACGGCAGCGGATTCAGCGGCGGCGCCGGCGGCGCGGGCAAGGCATCGGCGACGGCCACTTCGGCGAGCGGGACAGCCGAAGCCGCCGTCTCGCAGACCGGCGGCGCCGGCGGCTATGGCTACTCGGGGGCCAATGGCGGTGCGGGCGCCAAATCGACGCTGACCAATGCGGCCAAGGGCAGCACGAGCGGCACCTTGTATTTGTATCAGGACGCCTATGGTGGAGCAGGCGGCGGCTCGGCGACATCGACGGGCGGCGCCGGCGGTGCGGGCAGCTTCGACGCTGGGGACCACGGCGACTCCGTATACCAATACCACGGCCAGTTCGCTGTCCGTAACCCTGCAGGCCGAAGGCGGCAGCGGCGGTGGAACGTCGTCAGGGACTGGGGTTGCGGCCAAGGCCGGCACCGGCACGGTCAGCGCTGTGGTCAAGAGCACCAATGCGCTGAGCATGTCCGGCGCCGCCTACGGCGGGACGGGTGGCTCCACCGGCGGCACGGCGACCGCAGCGACAGGAGGTAAGGCGACGGCGACACTCACCGGCACGAGCACCGCGGCCGCCGCGACTGTCGATGCGACGGCCGAGGGCGGCACCGGGGGCAGCAATACCTCCTCTGTCTCCGGATCCGGCGGCAAGGGTGGCGCAGGGACGGCCACGTCAGTGGCGGCAGCGAGCGGCGCAAGCACCGGCTATGCCGATAGCACTGCGGACGGCGGTTCCGGAAACTATGGCTACGGCAGCGGCAAGAGCGGCGGCGCCGGCGGCACGGGCACCGGCAAAGCGACGGCAACCTCGGGCTCTGGGACGACCGAAGCCATTGTCTCCCAGAGCGGCGGCGCCGGCGGCTATGGCTATTCGGGAGCAAAGGGCGGTGCGGGCGGAGCCTCGACGATCACCAATGCGGTCTCCGGCACCACGACCGGTTCGCTGTATTTGTATGAGGACGCTTATGGCGGGGCCGGCGGCACTTCGGCGACATCGGCGGCCGGCGCCGGCGGCGCCGCCAGTTCGAACTTGGGCACCGGCACGACCGCATATACCGATGCGTCCGCCTCATATATCGACGCATCGATTTACGCCGATGGCGGCAGCGGCGGCGGTACCACCAGCGGCACCGCGGGCAAGGCGGGAGCCGCTACGGCGACGCTGTACCTCACCTCGACGGCCAGCGGCACGCCGTCACTGTATGGAACCACCACCGCCTACGGCGGCAATGTCACCAGCGGCACCGGGGGCGCGGCGACGGCGATTTCGGACCTGACTTCCCCGTACACCGCCAACGCCAACGCCACCGCGACGGGTGGTACCGGGCCTAAGCCGGGAGGAGCGACGGCCACGGCGACGGCGGTCGGTACGCAGTCGAGCGACAGTTCGATTACTGCAAACGCTACGGCCTCATCGCTGAACGGCGGCGGTGTCGGCGGGAGCGGAGCGGCCACCGCCAACACGACCTCGATCGGCACCATCACGGGAGAGGCTGTCGCGACCGCCACAGGCGCCACGGGGAACGCTGTCGCCAACGGCACGGCGGCCAATGCGGCGACGGGGGCGACCGATACGGTGCTGGCGAGCGCCAGCGCTCCGACCAACAAGGGCGGAGTGAAATCCCTCACCGAGGCCAACGTCGGCGGGTACTGGTTCGGCAATCCTGCGAACTCCTCGAACGGGTATGCCGCGTATGCAGAGGCGATGGGCCTGCCCTCGGCGGCCGTGCAGACGAGCTATCTGGCGAGCCCCACGGTCAATACAATCGTCTATAACTCGCTTCACTCGAGCGGTTCGAGCATCTTCGGGGCGGGCGTGTTGGGCGCCAACTACGCGACCGGCACGGGAAGCTACACCTACACGGCGAACAATACGCATGAGTACAACCTGGCTGGTACCAACTCGATCACGCTCGGGCTGCTCACCATGGGCGCCTATAACAGCGGCTTCAAGAGCCTGACCTTCACGGTCGCGGAGGGCGCCACGAATCTGCTGACGAAAACCTTCACGAGCTTGAGTACGGCACAGACTTATTTCACCGATGATCCCGTGGCACTCGGCAAGATCACCGGGCCGCTCGATTTGATTTTGACTTACTCGCTCACGGCATCCACTGCGCAGGGCGCCGGGATCAGCTATCTCGTCGCCAGTGTTGCCTCTGCGGCTTCGGCCAAGCCACCGGCCGCCCCGGCCCACACGGCGGTTGCGCTACGCCCGGGTGAAGCTGTGCCGGCTCAATTGGCTGCCGTTCTGTGGAGATTCGACTCGGCTCATCTCAGTGTTGCGAAGCAAGGGGCGGCGCGGCTTGTGCGGATTCCGGTACGCACTGCCGAGCTGGTGAAATTGCACCACAGATGATCGGGTCGCGCCGAGGAGACCGGTCGACGTCACGGTCGCCAGACGGGCAGAGGAGAGCGAGCCGCGACGAATCGCGGTCGTCATTTGGGCTTGAAGATCTTAGCGCCGGCCTTCGTGGCTGCGCGCCGCAAGTCTTGATCCAGAGTCGACAGTGGCAATGCGGTTCTCAGTGCGAGCTCCAAATAAGACGCATCATACGAGGACAATCGATAACGACGGCCAAGCTGCAGCGTCTCGGAGAAGACGGTGATATGAGTTTGGCTGCGATCGAATACGCCGCGATCGTTCAATTGTCGGCCAAGAAATCGGGCAGATGGATGCTCCAATAATTACCCATTACCCGGACTTCAACTTCTCTTCCGCATACAACGACAGTTCGATCATGCGCTCGAGCAATTGATCGGCAGCCAGTCCCGGCAAAATTCTTCAGCACCAGCTCTTTGACGTAAAGACGCACAAGGTAACGAAGCTGAAGCGCCCGATTCCGCGTCGCAAACACGAAATCCCGATGCCCGCTGTTGACGACGATGATGTTGCGCTCGACGTCGAAGCGGCAGCGCCAGAGCTCTCCGGCGGCCCGCTCGAAGGTGTAGCCCGGCAAGCCCCGCGTGTTGACGACGGCGGGGGGCATCGCGCCTTCCAGACTGTCAGTGACCGTAATCAGTGCTTCGGCAGTGACCGTGACCTCGCGTTGTGCCACGGTAACCTTCAAGCGAGCAAGGCCGGGCACGCCGGGGGCTCGGTACTCCACTTCCTGATTCGTGACGCCTTCCAGGGTGCCCTCGCCGTCGATGAGCTCCCAGGAGAATGTCAGATCTTCGATCACGCGCCGCCGCGAGCGATCCCGCGGCAGTGCCCGGAACTTTCGCGTCTCATTGAGCGGTGTGGTGCTCGCAGCCGGCGACACCACGACGCTGAATAGCGGTCCCGCGTAGTCGAAGAATTGCCGCTGCGGTGAATCACTCGGCTTTGGGCTCCGATACGCCCGGCAGCATCGCCTCCCAGTCGGTCCCGGCGGGGAGACCCCCGGGACTGGTGTGTGGCGCGTTCTGACCCTCTTGGCGCGCGCGGACCTGCACGTCGAACCAGTCGTATTCTTCGCGCGGCAGCGCGAGCATGGCCTCGTAGAACGCCTTCTGAATTGCTTTCAAGGATTGTTGGCTGGCCTGCTCCTCTTCGGCGCGCTGCTGCTCCTCGATCAAGCCCTTGACGTGCGCTTCGAGGGGCATCAAGGCCTCGACCAAGGTCCGCATAGCGCTCATCTTGAATGATTCCTGAGCGCGTGCCGGGGGTGAGATTGAGGAACGGCACATCGATGAGCCCCTGGACGTAGCGCGAGACCCAAGGGGAGTGCTCCAATCCGGGAAGCGTCGACAAATCCTCGATCACTCGGGTTCCGACCCGCGTCAGCGCCACTCGGGCGGTCTCATCGGGCTCGGCGAGATACAACTCCGCATAGGCGTCGCCGTAGGTCGTACGAATAGGCGGCAGTTGATGCAGCAGGCGTCCTTCGAACTGGCGCGGCTCCACCTCGTATTGTTTGCGGGCGAGCTTGTCGATCACAGTCACCCGGGCTTTGGAGTCGCGAATCCGGTCACGGAGCTCGGAGGCCAGATACCACTGGATTTTCTCGCCGCTCAGCGTGCGAATGCCCTCGAGGAGCGGGGAGATCTTGAGCTCCGTGCCCTTCTCCGCGAACAACAAGCGTTTCGGATTGACTTCGTAGCGCGAGTCCCCCTTGCTCATCGTCATCTGGTAGGCCTTCTGATCGGTGCCGGTCGACGTCATGGTTAAGGTGTCGCCCACGGTCCAGAAACTCAGGAGACCAATGCCGAACTCCCCCTGGAGCCCCGTCCCATGACCCTCCGCTTTCAGCCGCCGCTTGATCGAATCACAGATGTGCGTGGCCACGTACTTGAAGTCGGGGAGCCCCTCCTCATCGCGCGGCACGCCGTCGCCGTCATCCTTGATGGCGAGGTAGTGTGCGCCGTGCTCCTTGCCGCGCGTAATGGTGATAGTCTTGGCGTGCGCATCGATCGAGTTCTCGACGAATTCGGCAATCGCTTTCAACGGATTGCTCTGTGAGAGCGCGATGATCCGGATCGCGTTCCAGTCATCGCCGATACGCAGCTTCCCGCTGTCTTTAGTTTTGGATTTCATTCAAGAGACAGTTGGCAAGGAACGATCAACGGGAGTGATCCCCAGCCAATCGTAATACACCTCGGTAGCAATCGCATACGCCATCGCCTTCGCGCGTAGTTCTTGAGCTGTTCCATCCTGTTTGGCATATGGATTTATCTAGTCGCCGCGGTTACCGCGAGTCGCCCTGGATAGTCTTGTTCACGCCGACTCAACCGCCGCGTAAGTCGCTGGCCGCGTAAGTCGCTGATTTATCAATCCTTCATTGACCATTTGCTCTCGCGCCTGTCTAATACGCAATCCCGATTGGCCAGGTAGCTCAGTTGGTAGAGCAGCGGACTGAAAATCCGCGTGTCGGGGGTTCAATTCCCTCCCTGGCCACCATTTGCAATAAAAACAGCGACTTATGGGCTCTTTGAATCCTTCAAAATCGCCCCGATACTTCGGACGAAATATCGGAGTGTCGGGTGATCGGAAGTAAGTGATCAGGGAAGCGTAGTTGACGTCGCCTAATTAGCCTTTTCGTTTACCGCGAACCCGTCCCAGAGCGTGTCCTGCCAGCCGCTGATGAATCCGTTGTCGTTGCAAACGGGGCAGTGCCAATGAATGCGCTCCAGTTCATCGGCGCTGGGATACGACATGATGATGCCGGTGCAACGGCGCCGTCCCGGACGTCGGCGACAGCGGACGCTGGGTTCGTCATCAAGGTTGGCCGTGGCATCGAGGACGATACTGGCGAAGTACTCGGCGAGTAGTCTCGCACGGGTAGGCATATTGGCGAACGCACCCGAGGGGTCGAGATAGTGCCGAAGGTCGACGATCCAGGTATTACCCATGGAATGCTAATGAAACGGGAGCACCCGCGATGCAGTTCACTAAGTTCATGGATGCCATCATAACGAACTTGTCGGACTCCGCCTCCGCGTTACGCTCGGAAATCGCGCCCAGCCATTGGTTCGTTTCACTGAGGACAAATGCTAGCAGCGGTTGCTCTGGATGTTGACTGGCGTATTGCTCTCGAGCGGCGTCCGCGGCGGAGCCTGCTGCGTGTTCCGAGAACTGTACCGCGCCGATCCAGCGTTGCATTTGCCGCTCCTGCTCCTCTTTGGTAATGACGGGCCACTGCAAACCTGATTCTTTCATGGACTGATAGCACACGAGCAGGATATTGAGCAGGAACTCGATCGGCGGCCGGCTCAACGCCGAGCCTCGACTGAACCAAGCAGGAAGCCAATAAATGCGGTTGGTGCAGATAAATTTCGTCGGCCAACGCTTCCTTCTCCTTCACGCTCATGCCGCGAACCTTGCGGATCGCCGCAGCGAGGTTATCCACTGTGATCCGACTCATATGTTCAATCTGCGGCGGATAAAGCGACTCTGCTTTCGCGGCGCTGCTTCAAGATTTTGCATGAGGTCGGCGACAGTTCGGCTCTTTGCCGCAGATTCTCCCGCGACCCGGATGAGGGTCCTATCGATGCGCAGAAATTCCGCAAGACTCGTCAGCGACGCACTCAGCTTGGCAAGACCGGGCGGCACAGGCGGCGAGAGATCGTGGGGCTCCAACTCGCCCCTTTGCGCACACAGGAGCCATCCAATGTAGAGCGCTCGAAGGTCACCACGAGCGAGTTCGGACCGGACTGAAATAATCGATGCCAGCAAGCCTTCGCTCTCGACGGAGTCCTCACCTTCCTCGTCTTCGGAATGGAAGCTGAAAATCACGTTGCCGTTCTTCACCCGCACTGCAGCGCATTCACCAACCCCGTAGAGTCGCGCAGTTTTTGCGCTCATCTGAGTATCAGGCAGCCGCAACTTCAGAATGCGTGTACCCCAGTTGGCAATGTAAAGGAACACGTCGAAGTACTTGTCCATCCATGCATCTGCATCGCCCTTGAAGTTTCCCCAGGAATAATCATTGACGAAGCTCGAAGGCGTAATTCGAGCCCGTGTCGAGTAGGAGCGCAGTTCTGTCATTTCCTTCTTGCTCAGTGGCCGGTCGATAGCCTGGAACTCAAAGTACTGGTACTCGCTCACTATGGGACTCCCGGAAAGTGACTTTCGGCACGCCAGTGGCGGTAGGCCTCTATCCATTCCGCTCCATCTGGCAGCGGCGTCGGCAACGGCAGATCGATGATTGGGACTGACTGTCGCGCTCGCCCGCGTCTACAAATCGCGACAATCTGCTCGCCGCTATCGAGATCGAACGCGCTCGACAGTGATCGGGACGCCGAGCATCTTCGTCTCGAAGGGCACCGCCAGGTTCTCTTCAATCATTGTGAGCCAGCCTGTAATCTGCTCGGAGTCCCCGTAGGCATCGACGGTCGCTCGCTCGATCATCTCGGCGAGCCTCGCCTTGGTGAGGCCCGGAAGCCTGTCGCCACTTGCGCGTTCCTGGCAGTCATATGAAGTCGTCCCGCTCCTTGAGCGCGCGCAGCACTCCCTCGTCATACTCGACAACGAGGTCATCCCTCGCATCCCCAAGTCCCAGGGGCGCTTCGCCTCTCGCATAGCCGAGACCACGATAACCGCGCAGGCGTTTCTGAAACATTCGCCACAGCACAGGAACCTCACGGTCGACGTAATCGAAGATCTGGACTTCCTGCTTTGCCTTATGGAGACGGTGGAGCCGGCCCGCGTACTGGATCAGCGTTCCTTTCCACGAAACCGGCAGCGCCAAAAAGAGTGTATCAAGCCGCGCATCGTCGAAGCCTTCGCCAATGTAACGGCCGGTGGCTATAACGACTCGTTCCTCGGCGTCGGTGATGACCGCGAGCTGCCGTTTCACCTCGCGCCGCTCTGAGGGGCTCATACCTCCCTGGAGCACCACCACGTGCCGTGCGATTCTCGACAGCTGCGCCGCGAAGTACTCGAGATGATCCTTACGCTCGGTAAGCAGAATTGGGGAACGCCGCTGTTCGAGTGCTCCTGATTACGTCATCGAGGATAAGCTGGTTGCGCTTGGCATCGGCTGCGAGCGCGGCGTACAGGTCCTGGATGCTCGCCGACTCTTCGCGCAATGTCTTGAAGCCGGTCTCTCGGACCACGAGCGTATGGGCGAAAGGTCGCTGTGCTGCTTGACTCTTCGGATTGACCACAAAGCGGACGGGCCCAAGCTGCATCGTCGTGATCGGATGGTGCCCGTCGCGCCGTTGTGGAGTCGCAGTCAGCCCCACGAGGTAGCGCGCCTTCGCCTCAGCGAGCACGCGCTCGCAGCCAATTCCGCTCGAAGGGCGGTGAGACGGTGCTTCGACTCGTCCCTTTGGGCGTCAAGCGTGGCGAGCAGAGCCACCTCCTGGGCGATGGCATCGCGTATCGCACCGCGGTCCGTCCCTTCAGCGGATGACCGAGGTCGGTATGCTCGTGTTTTCTCCGCTTCGTCCCGCATAAAATCATTGTCGCAGGGCCGATATACCTCTCTTGGGCCGCTATTCGGTGCGCTGAGTACGGCCGGAGCCCATGGTTTCCCATTATTGCCCCTCCGTCACGAGTTTCCCGCGGTGGGTCGATTAGGCTGCGTGCACCTCGCGCACGTGGTTGATATCGCGGTGGCCGATGGGCCGGCACTGCGATGGCAGCACAGTGGCGACCGCGATCGTCTTTCCGGTGAGGGTGGCGAACTCCACCTCGTACGCGGAGACATTGCGATGGATGTGGACAACCGTTCCCACATCCCCCGACAGCAGACCCGCACTGGGCAGATCGCTCGTCAGCACGACGCAGTCGTGTTCTTTAATCATGATGCCTCCGAAGGATACGCAGTGATAAGCCGTGGCGCTGTCTGGTCCGCGTCCAACTGCCAAACGGTACAGATAGGTGGGCGGCGGCCATCCGGTGTCTCCAATTCACCATGAACCTCATAACGTGGGCCGAAACCTGTCTCCGTCATTATCTTGACCTCCCAACGGCGGCCATGTTCACACAATGCATCGCGAAGCACCTCCCATGCCTCCCGGCGGAATCCGAAGGCGCCGAAGAAGCGGGCCTTACTCGCGCCGTAGCGGTGATCCGGATTGAAACCCATTGCGGACGCCTCCGGTCGCTGCAAATGAACAGCAATCTGTACAATACTCTGATGCGTTCGAATTCTTTCGATGGGCTCATGCGCGCGGCGGCAGCGATCGTAGCGCTAACCGCGGCGATGTCCCTGCGCATTGCCGCGGCCGAGAATTTGCAGGACGAGTACGCCCGAATCGCCGACTGGCGTGCCAAGCGCCTGGCGTCGCTGACCAGCGAAACGGGCTGGTTGACGCCCATCGCGCTGTACTGGCTCAAGGACGGCGAGAACAGCTTCGGCCGGGCGTCGGACCGAGCTTTCTCGGTGGATGATGCCGCCCTAGCGGCCGACACGGGTGCGTTCGTTTTGACGAATGGCCGCGTTCGATATGTCGCGCATGCCTCGAAGGCGATGACCTATCTCGGCAAGCCGGTCACGAGCATCGACCTGGTATCCGACGTCGATGAGAAACCCACGGAGCTCGTCGCAGGCTCACTGCATTTCATGCTGATCGAACGGGCCGGCCATCTGGGCATTCGCGTGCGAGACAGCGTCAGCCCGAACCGATTGCAGTTCAAGGGTCTGCAGTATTTTCCGTTTCGCGCCGACTGGCATATCCGGGCGCGCTTCGAGCCCTATGTGCCCGAGCGCCGCATCCCGATCGTCAATATTCTGGGTATGACGGAGGAGATGACATCACCTGGGGCCATCGTATTCGAGCGCGAGGGGCGCTCCTGGCGCTTGGATGCGATTCTGGAGGCGCCGGGGGATCGTGAGTTGTTCGTGATGTTTTCGGATGCGACGAGGGGCAAGCAGACCTATGGCGCCGGCCGCTTTCTCTACGTCGGATTGCCCAATGCGGATCGCATCGAGGTCGACTTCAACGAAGCCTTCAATCCACCGTGCGCATTCACGGACTTCGCGACCTGCCCGCTGCCGCCGCAGCAGAATCAGCTCGCCTTGGCCATCGATGCGGGCGAGCTCAAATACGAGCGCGCGCATTAGATTGCACCACATCTTGCGACGGCCGTCGGGACGGGAAGCCCGGGTGACAACGGTTTGGATTGTGAAAATTGGCGAGGACTATCCGAGGTTGGTAACAGCCTTTCCGGGAGATGAGCCGAACGCCAACTGGCCGATCGGCAGAGCTGGCGGGCACCGTGTGGTTAGTGCAATGGGCCACCCGGAGGGCGCGGTGGTAAGCCAGGTTAATCCGTCATAAGCTCAGCGGCGTTTCAAGGATTCGCGGCGCATTGTCGCGAACCGAGAGGGTCACTCCCCGGGTGCGTCGCTATGTGTCGATCACTTATTCTGTTGTGTCTAACGTTGACCTCGGTGACTGGAAACGCAGGCGAGGCCCCTGCATTCACTGGCAAGCAGCTGACAGAACTTCCCATTAACAACTGGTTGACGAACGGCGGTAACGTGCTAAACCAGCGCTATTCGCCCCTGAAGGAAATCAATTCTAGCAACGTCGCCAAGCTGAAGGCCGAATGGCAAGCCCATCTGAACGGTTCGGGCGTCGGCCCGCCTTACTCTGGCGAAGCACAACCGATCGTCCACGACGGCGTGGTCTATGTCCCGACTGGCGCCGACGATGTGTTCGCGCTCGACGTCGAGACCGGCAAGCAGATCTGGGTTTATCAGTCGAAGCTCGACAATCTGATCACGACGGTCTGTTGCGGATGGACGAGTCGCGGCGTCGCAATCGGCGAGGGAAAAATCTATCTGGGGCGTCTTGATGGCAAGCTTGTCGCGTTGGACCAGCATACCGGCAAAGAAGTGTGGTCTGTCCAGGCGGAGCGTTGGCAGGACGGTTACGTCATCACCAGCGCGCCTCTCTACTACGACGGAATGGTCATCACGGGGTTCGCGGGAGGCGAATTTGCGACCCGCGGTCGTGTAAAGGCATTCAGCGCCCGAAGTGGCAAGCTGGTCTGGACGTTTTACGCGGTTCCCGGTCCCGGCGAGGTAGGGCATGAGAGCTGGCCCGAAGACAACGACGCGTGGAGATTCGGCGGCGCAACGGTCTGGCAAACCCCTGCAGTCGACGAAAACCATGGCCTGCTTTATTTTTCGACGGGTAATCCAGGTGCCGATTTCAATGGTGGAATTCGCGGGGGAGATAACCTGTTTTCGGTATCCATCGTTGCGCTTGAGGCAAAGACCGGAAAATACCGTTGGCACTATCAACAAGTGCATCATGACTTGTGGGATTACGATGCATCAAATCCGGTTGTGCTGTTCGATATCGATCTAAATGGGCAAACGCGCGAAGCGCTTGCGGAAATCGGCAAGACCGGTTGGGTTTACATTCTCGACCGCGTGACGGGCAAGCCGCTGATTGGGATCGATGAGCCTGCCCGTGACAAGACCCCGCCAAGGACGGCCGCGTCGCAGCCGCATCCCATTGGAGACTCCGTGGTCCCGCACTCTATCGACATGCCGCCAGCGGGCTTTCGGCTCATCAACGAAGGGCGCATTTTTACGCCCTTCTGGGCGAGCCTGTTATGGCCAAGCCGAGTCCATGTGGGCGGCACCAATTGGCCGCCGAGTTGGTACGACCCACGACAAGGATGCCTGTTCGTATGTGGCAACGACGCGATGGGCCGTTTCGTCGTGGCGGAAGCTGCCGACCCGAAGAGCGGAACGAAGTACATGGGCGGCGTATAGGTTACGCCGAATTCCGCTCACCGGCATCTTCGCCGCTGTCGACATGCGCACGAACAAGATTTCTGGCGTCAACGGTGGAAGGACAGTTGCTACAGCGGCTGGACTGCGACGGCGGGCGACCTGGTATTTCTTGGCCGCAACGACGGCGGATTCGTCGCCCTCGATTCCGCAATGGGGATGTGCTTTTGGAGTACCAGACCGGCGCCGGAGTTAATGCGACCGCAAGCGTGGTTCGGTACGGAGGGACCAGAAGGTTGTTATTTGCTCGGCGGGCGACATGTTCGCAGGCAGTCCGGGGGGCGACAGTGTGTGGTTGTTTTCTCTTGACGGCACTCTAGGGCCCTCGGAACGGCCGGAATCGCTCCAGGCGAAGGCGGTGACAGTCTCGGTTAAAGACGCGGACACTGCGGCCGGTGCCCAAGTGTTCGCGCACGTGTGCTGGCTTGTCACGGCGACGAAGGGCGGGGTGGTCACGGTGGTGGCCCGGATATCACGAGTGTAGTTTCTCCGGAATTGGTTGCGAGTACAGTCATTTCCGGCAAGAGCGCCCGAATGCCCGGTTTTTCCAAGTCGCTGACGCCTTGGCAGATCAGAGATGTTTCCGTATTTGTCGCGATGAAGCTCGGTAAGTAACGGCACTGCTACCTTGTAACGCGGCGGTTGCTTTGCGTTAGTTTTTCTTGCTGCGACGAGCATTCTCCTGCCGGCCTGCCAGCATTCTGAGCCGCCGGCAGTAGCATCTCACCCCCGGCCGTCTACGTCTTCACTGGACGCAACCGCGATTCTGGCGACGGCGCAACTGTCGCGAAGCGAGCGGACTGGTGTCTACGCGTGGTACGTGCTCGGGGTGTTGTCCCTAGTCTATGTGCTGAACTTCATCGATCGCAGCATTCTTTCGTTCCTGGCGCAGGGCATCAAAACCGATCTTAGGCTCGGTGATCAGCAGCTAGGCTTTATGTACTGAACGGCTTTCGCGGTGTTCTATGGACTATTCGGCATCCCGCTTGGTCGTCTGGCCGATAGCTGGTACCGCAGCCGACTGATTGCCACAGGGCTCGGCGTATCGTCGGCCATGACGGCGCTGTCGGGGATCGCCGGCTGTACGGGCGACTGGCATTGGCACGCATCGGCGTCGGGATCGAGAGGCGAGTGCCTCGCCGGCCGCGTACTCGCTGCTCGCCGACTACTTTCCCGTCAGGCGCCGCGCACTGGTCCTGTCGATCTACGCCTCGGGTTACGTCGGCCTGGGATTCGGCCTGCCGCTCGGCGGATGGATCGCCACTGAGCGTCGTATCGCATATTCCGCGCACAGTCACGCGCGATAGGGCTTTTATAGTTACTATCCGCCCCGGCCCAGTTCAAGCTTCAGCCACCCACTTATTGCGAAGGGTTCATGCCTGCCCGGACACCGATCCGACCCAATGGTTTATCGATCTGCTGGCTGCCCAAAAGACTATGCTGCGCCTGTTCGGAACCGTTGCGGGCAGCAGCGATGCATGGCCTGCGATGACCTCCGCCGTCATGCCCTGGTTGCACGCGGCCGGGGCAGCCGCCGTGTGGCAACAGGAGCATCTGAAGCAGGCGACGGCGTGGTGGTCCGGCACCGCAACCGGCGCCGGCGCTATGCACGGCGGTGCAGTAATTCCGGACGGGCGAGTCGGCGCCGCCCGGCGGCGCCAAGACCCGCGCTTCGACGGCCTCATGCGCGCCTATCGGGCTCAATCCGCACTGCTCAGCAAGACGCTCGAGGCGGCGCCGCTGGATGAACGCAGCAAGGCCGAATGGGGTTTCGTGCTGCGCCAGGTGATCGACGCGCTCAGCCCGGCCAACTACCTGGCCACCAATCCCGAGGCGCTGCACATGGCGCTGCAAAGCGGTGGTGCGAGCCTGGTTAAAGGCATGCGGCTCTTCTTGCAGGACTTCGCAAAGGGCCGCATTTTGACAACCGACGAGACAGCCTTCGAAGTCGGCCGCAACCTCGCCACGACACCGGGTAGCGTGGTGTTCGAGAACGAACTAATCCAGCTCATCCAGTACGCGCCGAGCACGG